>NZ_JBIAVV010000033.1:0-1403 GCF_042894765.1 Streptomyces sp. NPDC001507 | reverse complement strand
TCACCGGGTCTCCTTGATGCTCCTATGTCAAGCGGCCAGGCTCATTGGCGTTGGGGGTAGCGGGTTGAGGGGTTGGTCGAGGTTGGCCTGGTCGGCGAGCAAGGCTCGGTAGACGCGGTCGGAGATGCGACGCCGTAGCAGGCGCAGGGCCTCCGTCTTGGTCTTGCCGGCGGTGAGTTGCTTGGCGAAGTAGGCGGCGCCTTCGCCGTCGCCTCGCACCTGGGTCACGGCGATCATGTGCAGAGCGTGATTGACGGTGCGGTTTCCGCCTCGGTTGAGCCGAACGCGGACCTTGTTGCCTGACCAGACGGGGATCGGGGCGGTGCCGTTGAACCGGGCGAAGGCGGCCTTGGAGACGAACCGCGTGGCGTCTGCGGCCTCTCCGATGATGACCGCGGCACCTAGAACGCCGCAGCCTGGGACCTCGAGCAGATGCGGTGCGCGGGCGGTGACCAGACGACGGAGCTGGCTCTCCAGTGCGTTGATGCGTTCCGAGAGACGGCGGCAGTCCGCGACCAGTTCGGCAGCAATGGCCGCGAGCGTCCCGCGATGCTGGATCAAGGCTTGGGCCAGGTGGTCCAGGACGCACAGGCGGCGCAGACCACGAGAGGCGACGGCCAGCTCCGGGTCGAGCTCGTGCAGGAACCAGCGCAGCTTGTTGCCGATCGCGGTGCGCTGGGCCACCAGCGTGCGCCGATGGTCGACCAGCAGTTTGATGTCACGGCTCGGCCCGTCCAAGCACGCCTTGGGCAGGTCGGGCTCGCGCAGAGCGACCCGGGCCACTGCCTCGGCATCGATCGGGTCGGACTTCCCGCGCTCCCGGGCCGAGCGTCGTGCGCCGGCCATCAGCCGGGTGTGCACCCGCACCACCGCGTGTCCGCTGTTGAGCAGGTCGGCTTCGAATCGGCGGGTCAAGTGGCGGCAGTCCTCGACTGCCACCAGCACCGGACCGAAGTCGTGCAGCCACGCCAAAGCCTTGAGATGGCCGGCGGGTCTGGCGGCCACGGTCAGTTCCGCCAGCCGCTTTCCCAGCGGATCGACCGCCACCAGCGTGTGCGTGTTCTTGTGTCCGTCTATCCCGACGACGATCAACGTGCCTCCCTGCGACGATGCCGGATGCTCAGGTGATCGTCCGGCGCCGGGGGCACGCCTCAATCGGGCCAGCGGCACGCTCCTATCAAGCCACACCGCACCGGACGGCCTGCGACCGGCGGGCGGCACATCGCCGACAAGCCACCGTCACGGGGCAGCGAAGAAACGAGCCAGCCCACCGGTCGACAGGATCCTTGCCACCGGAAGGCGGCACATCAAGGACCAACCACCAAAGGCGACTTCGGCCCGTGTCCACCCGCCGATCGCCAACAGCCTGACATTGACGCGAAGAAAGCCGTGGCCCGCTTGAG
>NZ_JBIAVV010000032.1:0-1413 GCF_042894765.1 Streptomyces sp. NPDC001507 | reverse complement strand
TCGTGGTTGCGCAGGAAGATGCCCCACTGGCAGCCGGAGGGAATGGCCGGGGTCTTGGCGAGGATTTCCGAGACGGGGTAGCGGGATTCCCGCCGTACCGCCATGAAGATCCGCGGCATCACCGGGAAATGGAACGCCATGTGGCACTCGTCCCCGCCGCTGCGGTAGTCACCGAAGTAGTCGACGACGTCCTCCGGCCACTGGTTCGCCTCCGCCAGCAGCACGGTGTCCGGATACTGCGTGTCGATCTCCTTGCGCACCCGCTTCAGGAAGTCGTGGGTCGCGGGCAGGTTCTCGCAGTTGGTGCCCTCGCGCTGGTAGAGGTACGGCACGGCGTCGAGCCGGAACCCGTCGATGCCGAGGTCCAGCCAGAACCGGAGCGCGGAGAGGATCTCCTCCTGGACGGCGGGGTTCTCGTAGTTGAGGTCGGGCTGGTGCGAGAAGAAGCGGTGCCAGTAGTACTGCTTGCGGACCGGGTCGTACGTCCAGTTGGAGACCTCGGTGTCCACGAAGATGATCCGGGCGTCCTGGTACTGCTTGTCGTCGTCCGCCCAGACGTAGTAGTCCCCGTACGGCCCGTCGGGGTCCTTGCGCGACTCCTGGAACCACGGGTGCTGGTCGCTGGTGTGGTTCATGACGAAGTCGATGATGACGCGCATGCCGCGCTGGTGGGCGGCGTCGACGAACTCCACGAAGTCGGCGAGGTCGCCGAACTCGGGGAGGACGGCCGTGTAGTCGGAGACGTCGTAACCGCCGTCCCGCAGCGGGGACTTGAAGAAGGGCGGCAGCCAGAGGCAGTCGACGCCGAGCCACTGCAGGTAGTCGAGTTTGGCGGTCAGGCCCTTGAGGTCGCCGATGCCGTCGCCGTTGCTGTCCTGGAAGGAGCGGACCAGGACCTCGTAGAAGACGGCGCGTTTGAACCAGTCCGGGTCCCGGTCCTTGGCAGGTGTGTCCTCGAAGGTGTCCGGGACGGGTTCGTTGACGATCATTGTGTGGGTGACCCTCCGATCCGCGGGGACGGTCGCAGGACGGTGAGGATGTGCGCGGCCCGGTTTCCCGGTTCCAGGCGCACATAGTTGGCCCTGCCCCAGTTGTAGGTTTCGCCGGTGAGCTCGTCGCGCACCGGCACCGACTCGTGCCAGTTCAGGCCGAGTTGCGGCATGTCCAACGAGACCGTGGCCTCCTGGGTGTGGTGGGGGTCGAGGTTCACGACCACCAGAACCGTGTTCGATCCGCTCCGCTTGCTGTAGACGATCACCGCGTCCTGGTCGGCGTGGTGGAAGTTAAGGTCGCGCAGCTGCCGCAGGGCCGGGTTCTCGCGCCGGACGGTGTTGAGGCGGGTGATGAGGGGCGCGATGCCGTCGGTGTCGGCGCGGGCCCAGTCCCGGGGTTTGAGCTGGTACTTCTCGGAGT
>NZ_JBIAVV010000031.1:0-1445 GCF_042894765.1 Streptomyces sp. NPDC001507 | reverse complement strand
GGGGAGTGTCTTTTTCTTTGTGTAAGCCCTGGTGCTGACGCTTCTTCTGTGTGGTGTGGCGGTGCTACTGGTTGTCGGTGACGCGGTCGCCGTAGTAGCCGGCGAGGATGTTAATGGCCTCCTTCCAGTTATGGGTCCGGCCGGTGGGGTTGCGCCGGTTGGGCTGGCGGTCGCGGATGACGAGGTAGAGCACCTTGAGAGCCGCCTCGTCGTTCGGGAAATGCCCGCGCCTGCGGGTGGCCTGGCGGAAGCGGGAGTTGAGGCTCTCGATCATGTTCGTCGTGTAGACGATCTTTCTGATCTCGGGTGGGAAGCGGAGGAACATGACGAAGTGTTCCCAGTTTCTGCGCCAGACCGCGATCAGGGCCGGATATCGGCCGCCCCACGTCTCTTCGAACTCGGCGAACCGCTGCTCAGCGGCAGCCGCGGTGGCGGCCGTGTAGACCTGTCGGAGTTCCTTGGCGATCTGTGACCAGTGCTTGGTGGAGGCGTACTTGAGGCTGTTGCGGACCATGTGGACCACGCAGAGCTGGATGTCGGCCAGGGGCCAGATGCTGCTGATCGAGTCGGGCAGGCCCTTGAGCCCGTCGCAGCAGGCGATCAGCACGTCCTCGACGCCGCGGTTCTTCAGCTCGGCCAGCCAGGCCATCCACTGCTTGGCGCCCTCACCGCCGGAACCCACCCACATGCCCAGCACGTCCCGTTCGCCTTCGAGATTGATACCCACCGCGATGTAGACGGGTCGGTTGGCGACTGCACCGTCGCGGATTTTCAGGACGATCGCGTCGATCATGAGGACGGCATAGACGCGGTCCAGCGGCCGCTGGCGCCAGGCTTCGAGCTCCTCGGTGACCTTGTCGGTGGCCCGCGAGATCAGATCGCGGGAGACGTCCACGTCGTAGATCTCCGCAAGGTGCGCCTGGATCTCGCCGGTGGTCAGGCCCTTGGCGTAGAGGGACAGGATGGCCTCGTCGAACCCCTCGACGCGGCGCGTGTGCTTGGGCACGATCTGCGGGCTGAAACTTCCCGCCCGATCGCGCGGGACGTCCAGCTCGACCGGGCCGACATCGGTCAGCACCCGCTTGCGGGAGGTGCCGTTGCGCGAGTTGCCCGAGCCGGCACCGGCCCGATCGCCCTTCTCGTAGCCGAGGTGCTCGGTCATCTCGGCCTCCAGCGCGCCCTCCAGGACCAGCTTCACCAGTCCTTTCAGCAGGCCGTTCTCCCCGACCAGGTTCACCCCCTCAGCGCGGGCCCGGTTCACCAGTTGCTCGGCCAACTCCTGGTCCAGCTCGGTCAGTCTCGCCAACTCGGCCCCCGTGCGTACGATGTGCGAATTCTCGCGGGGCCGCTCGTCCTTGATGCCCATCCGTGATCCTTCCCAGCAGAGGGGACACCTCATGCCAGACGGGTCACACCGGGGCATACACAATCTTTAGGACAGTCCC
>NZ_JBIAVV010000030.1:0-1451 GCF_042894765.1 Streptomyces sp. NPDC001507 | reverse complement strand
CTCAGTCCTGGGTGGTGGGGGTGCGCAGGAAGAGGGCGGCGATGAGTGCGGTGGCCAGGACGAGGGCGGTGTTGACCGCGACGGCGGTGCGGATGCCGTGGAGGATCCCGGTGACCGTGGCGGTCGTCATCGCGCCGGTCGCGATCGCGCTCATCACCGGGGTGCCCATGGTGATACCGATCTGCTGGCTCATCGTGGCCAGCCCGGTCGCCATGCCCTGCTCGTGATCGGGCAGCCCGCTCGTCGCGGTCACCATGAACCCCACGATCAGCAGCATGTTGCCCACCCCGCCCACGAACGTGGCCGGCAGCAGCAGCCCCAGACTCGCATGCGTCGTGCCCAGGGCGAGCAACGCGCCCGTCGCGACCGTCTGCACCAGCGCCCCCGTCACCAGCGCCGCCCGGGTGCCCGCCCGGCCGATGAACCGCGGGGCCACCACCCCGCCCGCGACCGTGCCGAGCCCCAGCACCCCGAACGACAGACCCGCCGCCAGCGGCGAGAACCCCAGCACCTTCTGCAGATACAGCGTCATCAAGAACACCAGCGAGGTCTCCGTCACGAACGCCAGCACCCCCGCGACGTTCCCGAACGCGACCGTGCGCCGGCCCAGCACACTCACCGGGACCAGCGGCGCCACCGCCCGCCGTTCCACGAAGTAGAACACCACCAGCAGCACCACACCCGCCGCCAGGATCCCCAGCGCGGCCGCATCACCCCAGCCGTGCTCCCCCGCCCGCGTGAAGCCCAGAACCACCGCCAGCAGACCCAGCGTCACCGCCAGGGCCCCCGGCACGTCCAGCCGCGGCCGCTCCGCGGGACGCGACTCCGACAGCACCATCGGCGCGATCACCAGCACCGCCGCCGCCACCGGCACGTTGATGAAGAACGACCACCGCCACGACAGCAGATCCGTCAGCACCCCGCCCAGAACCGCACCCGTGGTGAACCCCGCCGACATCAGCGCCCCGTTCAAACCCAGCGCCTTCTGCCGCAACGGACCCTCCGGGAACGACGTCGTCAGCAGCGACAGCCCCGCCGGCGTCACCGCCGCCGTCGCCAGCCCCTGCAGCACCCGGGCCACGATCAGCACCTCAGGACCGGTCGCCAGCCCACCCGCCAACGACGCCAGCCCCAGCACCGCCAGACCACCCAGGAACAACCGCCGCCGCCCGAACAGATCCGCCACCCGCCCGAACAACAACGTGAACCCCGCCGCGCACAACGCGAACGCCGTCGCGATCCACTGCAGATTCCCCAGCGAGAACCCCAACCCCCGCCCGATCACCGGCAACGCCACATTCAGGATCGAGAAATCCACCGCCAGCATGAACTGCGCCACCAGCAACACCACCAACGTCAACCGCATCCGCGACGACAACCCACCCGGAACACCCCCACCCCCCGCACCAGACCCCACCGACCCCTCCACCGCACCATCCACAACAGACATG
>NZ_JBIAVV010000029.1:0-1480 GCF_042894765.1 Streptomyces sp. NPDC001507 | reverse complement strand
CACCCCCCAGGTCATCCGCTCGACAGGGGGGAACAGTCATGCCGGGCCCGGAGGCCAGCGGCCCTCTTGCAGGACCGCGGAAAACATAACGGGGGAGCGGCCGGCCGGGCGGGGTGTCACCGCGCGGCGACGTTAGCCCTGCGCGTCGCCGTGGTCCGAGGGATACGGGCGTACGACCGGCGGCTTCGGCAACTTGCCGGGGTTGTGCGGGAGGAGACGGGAGGAGACGGAGGGACGGGGGGAGACGGGAGAGGACAGGGTCAGCGGACGGGGCTCCCGATGCCCGCCTCCGGTACCCGGAGAGTGGAGGAGAGCAGCCGCAGGGCCGCCTCGGACTCGGTGCCCACGCGGGCCGTGTAGGCGATCATGCGCTGGCCCGCCGCGCCCGGCACCAGCAGGCTCTGGAACGACAACTCCATGGAACCCGCCAGGGGATGGACCATCTCCTTGGTGCCGGCGACACAGGTGCGCACCGGATGCCGGGCCCAGCGCTGCGCGAACTCCTCGCTGTTCATGATGAGTTCGCCGACCAGCTCGGCGAGCTGCTTGTCCTGGGGATAGCGGCCGGCCACCAGCCGCAGGGAGGCCACCGCGAGCTGCGCCTCCTCGTGCCACTGCGGATACAGGTCCCGGGTGCGTTCGTCGAGGAAGAGCATCCGGGTCAGGTTCGGCCGCCGCGACGGGTGTTCGGGCGCGTCGAAGTCCAGGTGCATGGCCAGCAGCAGGTGCCCCATGGCGTTCCAGGCGAGGATGTCGTTGTGCCGGTCCAGGACCAGGGCGGGGGTGTCGGCGAAGGTGTCGATGAGCTGGCGGACCCCGTGGTCGGCGCAGGCGGCGCGCGGCGGCTGGGCGCGCCGGGAGGTGGCCGCCGCCGGCCGGGCCAGGTCCATCAGATGGCTGTACTCGTCCGGCGTCAGCCGCAGGGTGCGGGCGATGGCGTCCAGGACCGCGTCGGACACCTGGACCGTGCGGCCCTGCTCCAGCCGGGTGTAGTGGGTGACGCTCAGGCCGGCCGCCAGCGCCACCTCCTCGCGGCGCAGACCGGGCACCCGGCGGCGCTCCGCGAACTGCGGCAGCCCGATCTCCTCGGGGGTGAGAGCGGCTCGGCGGCTGCGCAGGAAGTCGCTCAGCTCGGAGAAGTCAGGCATGGGGTGTCCCTCCCGTGAATCCGGTGCGCTGGACCGTGCTCTTTGTCCAACGGGCGCGGGGTCCGTCTCCTTCCCGTCCTGGGTGGTCAGGATCTGACCACCCAGGGCCCGGCCCGTCAGCGCCAGGCGAGTCGGTTCTGGGGTCTGGGTAGCTCCCGGCCCCGGCCGCAGGATTCCTTCCGTCGGCGCCTCCCGGCGTTTCGGCGTCCCGGAATCTCAGCGTCTCGAAGGGGATCTCATGTCTGTTGTGGATGGTGCGGTGGAGGGGTCGGTGGGGTCTGGTGCGGGGGGTGGGGGTGTTCCGGGTGGGTTGTCGTCGCGGATGCGGTTGA
>NZ_JBIAVV010000028.1:0-1493 GCF_042894765.1 Streptomyces sp. NPDC001507 | reverse complement strand
GGGGGGTGCCTCTATGTCTTTCGTCAAGTGAGGCGTGGGGTTCTGGGTTCGTAGAAGGTGCCGTCGCGGAGCATTGCGAACAGCACGTTGATCCGCTGTCGGGCCAGGCGGAGAAGTGCCTGAGTGTGGGTCTTTCCGCGGGCCCGGCATCGGTCGTAGTAGGCGCGGGAGGCGGGGTCGTGCAGTGCGGCGAACGCGGACAGGAACATCGCCCGTTTCAGCAGCCGGTTGCCACCTCGTGGCGCGTGTTCCCCGTGGATCGAGGTCCCCGACGACTTGGTGGTCGGGGCGAGGCCGGCGTAGGAGGCCAGGTGAGCGGCGGTGGGGAAGCTGGTGCCGTCGCCGACGGTGACCAGCAAGGTGGCGGCGGTCCTGACCGCGACCCCCGGAATCGAGGTCAGGACCGCGGAAAGAGGGTGAGCCTCCAGCAGCTGTCCGATCTGCGCTTCCAGGGCCCTGCGCTGTTCGTGGACGGCCGCGAGCGAACGGGCCAGGGACGGGATCACGACGTCGAGGGTGCCGGTGCCGGGAACGACGACGGTCTGCTCGTCGAGCGCGTCGAAGACCTCGTCGATCAGGCGGGCGGCCATGCGCGGGGCCTTGGGCCGGATCACCTCAACGAGCCTGCGACGACCGGCCTTTCGCAAGCTGGCCGGGGATCCGTAGCGTTCCAGCAGCCAGGTCACCGCAGGGTGGTCCAGGCGCGGGCCGAGGACGCGCTCCAGGCTGGGGTGGAACTGGGTGAGCAGGCCGCGTATCCGGTTGGAGGTGCGGGTCGCCTCGGCGGCGAGGTCCTGGTCGAAGCCCACCAGCACGGTCAGCTCGGCGGTGATCTCGTCGGTCAGCTGGAGCGAGCGCAGGGTGTGCGGCATGGTCCGGGCTGCGTCCGCGATCACCGCGGCGTCCTTCGCGTCGGTCTTCGCCTCGCCCGGGTAAAGATCGGCGATCCGCCGCATGGACAGACCGGGCAGGTAGGCGACCTTGCAGCCGGCGTCCCGGGCGACCGTCAGCGGGAGTGCTCCGATGGAGGCGGGCTGGTCCACGATCACCAGCACGGTGCCGAACTTCGCGGCCAGCTTCTCGAAGACGGCCCGCAGCTTCGGCTCGCTGTTGGGCAGCTGCTTGTCGAAGACCTTCTTCCCTGCCGGAGTCAGCCCGTGCCCGTGATGGGCGCTCTTGCCGACGTCCAGGCCGAGGAAGACGCCCACGTCGTCGATGTCGTCCAACCCATCCTCCCGAGCGGGGTTCGTGCGGTGCTGGCCAGGGTGTTGGCGTCGTATGCGCGCATCCACGTTATGCAGACCTGCCGCCCGCAAGCGGCCGGGCATTGCGCCAGGCCAGGCGGTAGTCGGACCTCTCATCAGCGTCTCCAACGGCGCCTCCCGGGCCCGGTGACACCACCCCCCAGGTCATCCGCTCGACAGGGGGGAACAGTCATGCCGGGCCCGGAGGCCAGCGGCCCTCTTGCAGGACCGCGGAAAACATAACGGGGG
>NZ_JBIAVV010000027.1:0-3662 GCF_042894765.1 Streptomyces sp. NPDC001507 | reverse complement strand
ACCGGCAACGCAGACCACTCCGGCACCCGCCCCTCCACCCGCGCCGTATACGCACGCGTAAGATCGGCCGCGAGCGGACCCAACGACCAACCATCGCCCGCGATGTGATGCACAACCAGAAGCAGTACCCGCTCCTGCGCCGAGAGTGCGAAGAGGTCGGCGCGCAGCGGGGTCTCGGTCGCCAGGTCGAAGGGGTGGCGGGCGGCCGACTTCAGTGCGTCCGGCAGCTCGGACTCGGTCGTGGGGTGGACGGTGAGGTGCGGGACGGCCGCCTCGGGTGACAGCACCTGCTGGCAGGGGATGCCCTCGGCCTCGGGGAACACCGTCCGTAGGCTCTCGTGCCGGGCCACCACGTCGCCGAGGGCACCCCGCAGCGCGTCACGGTCCAACTCGCCGTTCAGCCGCAGGGCCAGTGGGATGTTGTAGGTGGCGCTCGGCCCCTCCATCTTGTGGATGAACCACAGCCGGCGCTGGGCGAAGGACAGCGGCATGACCTCGGGTCGCCGGCGAACGGTGAGGGCCAGGCGTCCGGGGGCAGCAGTGTCGAGGAGTGCCGCCACCGCGGCCGGCGTCGGGCCCTCGAACAGTGCGCGCAACTCCAGCTCCACGCCGAACGCGGCACGGATCTGGGCGATGAGGCGGGTGGCCAGCAGCGAGTGCCCGCCCAGGTCGAAGAAGTCGTCCTCGACGCCGATCCGCGGCAGCCCCAACACCTGCGCGAACAGATCGCACACGATCTGCTCCTGCGGCGTGCGCGCCCCTCGGCCCGAACCGGTCGACGCGAACTCCGGCGCGGGCAGGGCGGCGCGGTCCAGCTTGCCGTTGGCGGTCAGGGGGAGCCGGTCGAGGGGAACGATGGCCGAGGGGACCATGTAGTCGGGCAGATGGTCGCGGGTGTGCTCACGGAGCTTGGCGAGCAGGGCACCGGTGCTGCGGCGGGCGGCGGGGTTGGTCGCCCACGTGGACAGGGGTGCGGTGGACGCGCTGGTGGGGAACGCGGCGTAGGTGCCGACGGGGGCACGGCCGGACAGCCTAGTTCGGTCGACGAAGACGACGTCCACGGTGTCGGTGTCCTGGGTGTTCCAGGTGATGGCGGTCCAGTAGCCGTGCTCGCCGCCCAGGGTGTGGAAGGCCTCAAGGCCGATGAGTGAAGCGGCGGGGCGGTCGGGCAGGGGTGTGCCGTCTTCGAGGGCCTGCCGCATGGCGAGTTCGTGGACGAGGCGGGGGTTCGGGACGCCGGTCAGGCGAAGTTCCGCCGGCCGTTCGGCTGCCATCTGTTGCCTCAGACCGACGAGGTTGGCTTGGGCGTCGGCGTGCGTGAGCCAGGGTCGGGTGGGGGCGTCGGTGATGGGGTGGGTGGTGATGCCGGTCTTGTACAGGGTGGCGTCGTAGCGGTAGCGGGTGAGTTCGTTGTGGGCGGTGCCGCGCTTGAGCTGGATGTCGGTGCCCGCCAGGTCCGGGACGTGGTGAGCGAGGGCGCTGAAGTACTCGGGGTCGACGAGGAGTTCCTTCTCCAGGACCAGGCTCTGCTCGACGGCACGGCGGATCTCGGACGTGTCGCTAGGGTCCTCGGCACGCGCCGTCTGCACACCCGAGGCGAAGGTCCGCAGCAACCGCGGATTACGCAGGTCGCCCAGGAACAGCGCGCCACCGGGGGTGAGGGCGCGGAGCGCGTGATGGACGACCTGTTCCAGGTAACCGGCGTTCGGGAAGTACTGGGCCACGGAATTGAGCACGATCGTGTCGAAGTGGCCCTGCGGAAGGTCGCCGAAGTCGTGGGCGGGCTGGGTGCGGAGATGGACCCGGGTGGCCAGGACGGGATCGGCGTCGACGTGCCGCCGGAGTTCGTCGATGACGGTGCGGGAGAAGTCGGTGCCCCAGTACTCCTCGCACTCGGGCGCCAGCCGGGCCAGGAGCAGGCCGGTGCCGACACCGATTTCGAGGACGCGGCGCGGCCTGAGGGACCGGATGCGGTCGACGGTCGTGTCCCGCCACTCCCGCATCTCGGGCAACGGGATCGGCCGGCCGTCGTAACTGCTGTTCCAGCTGGCGAAGTTCTCACCGAAGGCCGTCTGCTCCGCGGCGGTGTACACGGCGTCGTACAGGTTCTGCCACTCGCTGAGCTGGTCCTGCTCCACAGCCTCGTCGTGGTCGCGCGCCGAGGTGTCGGCGACGACGTAGGCGACGAGTCGGGAGTCACCGGGCTGGTCCTCGCGGACGACGACGGCTGCCTGCGCGATGTCCGTGTGATCGGTGAGGACCTCCTCGATCTCGCCGAGTTCGATGCGGAAACCGCGGATCTTGACCTGGTGGTCGACGCGCCCGACGAACTCCAGCTCGCCCTCCTGGTTCCACCGCACCAGGTCACCGGTGCGGTACATACGAGCACCGGGTTCGGGAGCGTACGGGTCCGCCACGAACCGCTCGGACGTCAAGCCGGGCTTGCCCAGATAGCCGCGGGCGACGCCGGATCCCGCGATGTACAGCTCCCCCACCACACCGGGCGCCACCAATTCCAGCCGCGAACCCAGCACGTATGTCCGCGTGTTGGCGATCGGCCGGCCGATGGGCGGTGCGCCCGCGCCGCCGCCGAGGTCCGCGGCGGTCGACCAGATGGTGGTCTCGGTGGGGCCGTACAGGTTGGTCACGTCGTCGGTGAGCGTGCGCATCGACTCGGCGAGCGGGGTGGGTAGCGCCTCACCGCCGACGAGGACACGCAGGCCCCGCAGCGCCTCCGGCTCGTGCGCCACGAGCAGCTGCCACAGCGAGGGGGTGCCCTGTACCACCGTGACGCCGTGCCGGGCGATCAGGTCGAGCACGGCGGACGGTTGAGGGACGGCCTCCTTGGAGGCGAGGACGACCGTGGCGCCCGACAGGAGGGGGTGGTACAGCTCCAGCGCGGCGATGTCGAACGCCACCGTGGTGACCGCGAGCAGCCGTTCTCCCGTCCGGAGCGGGACCTTGCGCCGCATCGCTTCCAGGAAGTTGAGCAGCTGCGCGTGCGGTACGACCACCCCCTTGGGACGACCGGTCGAGCCTGACGTGTAGATCACGTACGCGGCAGCCTCGGGGGCCTGCGGTGCTGCGTGTCCGGTCTCGGCCGGGTCGGTGTCGGGGCAGGCGGCCAGAAGTGCGTGTACGTCCGGGGAGTCCAACACCAGTCGTTCCGCCGAACCACGGTCCGGTGTCCGGGAGTCGGTCGCCAGTGTGGTGAGCAACAGGGCGGGCCGTGCGTCCTGGAGTACATAGGCGAGGCGGCCGGCCGGGTGGTCCGGGTCCAGTGGCAGGTACGCGGCACCGCTCTTGAGCACGGCCGACAGGGCGACCACCAGCTCGGCCGAACGCGGCAGAGCCAGCGCGACCACCCGGTCCGGACCCGCGCCCCGGCGCAACAGGACGTGCGCGAGGCGGTTGGCGCGGCGGTCAAGCTCCGCATACGTCAGGGAGGTGTCCCCGGCGATCACGGCCACGGCGTCAGGGGTGGCGGCGGCCTGCTCGGCGAGGCGGACCGGCAGCAGCTTCTGCCCGACCTCGGTCTCGGTCTCCAGCCAGGTGCCGAGCAACTGCCGGTGTTCGTCGGGGGTGAGGATGTCGATGTGGTTGAGGGGCTGGTCGGGGTGGGTGGTGGCGATATCGAGGAAATGCAGCCAACGGTCGAACAG
>NZ_JBIAVV010000026.1:1313-2903 GCF_042894765.1 Streptomyces sp. NPDC001507 | reverse complement strand
TGGGGTGATGGGTGGCTGGTCGTTGTTTGAGAACTGCACAGTGGACGCGAGCATCTGTGGCCAAGTTTTTAAGGGCGCACGGTGGATGCCTTGGCACCAGGAACCGATGAAGGACGTGGGAGGCCGCGATAGTCCCCGGGGAGTCGTCAACCAGGCTTTGATCCGGGGGTTTCCGAATGGGGAAACCCGGCAGTCGTCATGGGCTGTCACCCGCTGCTGAACTCATAGGCAGTGTGGAGGGAACGAGGGGAAGTGAAACATCTCAGTACCCTCAGGAAGAGAAAACAACCGTGATTCCGGGAGTAGTGGCGAGCGAAACCGGATGAGGCCAAACCGTATGCGTGTGAGACCCGGCAGGGGTTGCGTATACGGGGTTGTGGGATCTCTCTTCTGTCGTCTGCCGGCGGCAGGACGAGTCAGAAACCGTTGATGTAGGCGAAGGACATGCGAAAGGTCCGGCGTAGAGGGTAAGACCCCCGTAGCTGAAACATCAGCGGCTCGTTTGAGAGACACCCAAGTAGCACGGGGCCCGAGAAATCCCGTGTGAATCTGGCGGGACCACCCGCTAAGCCTAAATATTCCCTGGTGACCGATAGCGGATAGTACCGTGAGGGAATGGTGAAAAGTACCCCGGGAGGGGAGTGAAATAGTACCTGAAACCGTGTGCCTACAAGCCGTGGGAGCATCCTTGTGGTGTGACTGCGTGCCTTTTGAAGAATGAGCCTGCGAGTTTGCGGTGTGTTGCGAGGTTAACCCGTGTGGGGTAGCCGTAGCGAAAGCGAGTCCGAACAGGGCGTTGGAGTAGCACGCTCAAGACCCGAAGCGGAGTGATCTAGCCATGGGCAGGTTGAAGCGGAGGTAAGACTTCGTGGAGGACCGAACCCACCAGGGTTGAAAACCTGGGGGATGACCTGTGGTTAGGGGTGAAAGGCCAATCAAACTCCGTGATAGCTGGTTCTCCCCGAAATGCATTTAGGTGCAGCGTCGTGTGTTTCTTGCCGGAGGTAGAGCACTGGATAGGCGATGGGCCCTACCGGGTTACTGACCTTAGCCAAACTCCGAATGCCGGTAAGTGAGAGCGCGGCAGTGAGACTGTGGGGGATAAGCTCCATGGTCGAGAGGGAAACAGCCCAGAGCATCGACTAAGGCCCCTAAGCGTACGCTAAGTGGGAAAGGATGTGGAGTCGCAGAGACAACCAGGAGGTTGGCTTAGAAGCAGCCACCCTTGAAAGAGTGCGTAATAGCTCACTGGTCTAGTGATTCCGCGCCGACAATGTAGCGGGGCTCAAGCGTACCGCCGAAGTCGTGTCATTGCGATATGTACCCCCAACGGGGATCGTGATGGGTAGGGGAGCGTCGTCTGCCGGGTGAAGCAGCACCGGAAGGTAGTTGTGGACGGTTGACGAGTGAGAATGCAGGCATGAGTAGCGATTCACACGTGGGAAACGTGTGCGCCGATTGACTAAGGGTTCCTGGGTCAAGCTGATCTGCCCAGGGTAAGTCGGGACCTAAGGCGAGGCCGACAGGCGTAGTCGATGGATAACCGGTTGATATTCCGGTACCCGCTGTGAAGCGTCAAACATCGAACCA
>NZ_JBIAVV010000026.1:0-1218 GCF_042894765.1 Streptomyces sp. NPDC001507 | reverse complement strand
GTTCGAGCTGGGGGTGGCCGCAGAGACCAGCGAGAAGCGACTGTTTACTAAAAACACAGGTCCGTGCGAAGCCGTAAGGCGATGTATACGGACTGACGCCTGCCCGGTGCTGGAACGTTAAGGGGACCGGTTAGCTCCATTTCGGTGGGGCGAAGCTGAGAACTTAAGCGCCAGTAAACGGCGGTGGTAACTATAACCATCCTAAGGTAGCGAAATTCCTTGTCGGGTAAGTTCCGACCTGCACGAATGGCGTAACGACTTCTCGACTGTCTCAACCATAGGCCCGGTGAAATTGCACTACGAGTAAAGATGCTCGTTTCGCGCAGCAGGACGGAAAGACCCCGGGACCTTTACTACAGTTTGATATTGGTGTTCGGTTCGGCTTGTGTAGGATAGCTGGGAGACTTTGAAGCGGCCACGCCAGTGGTTGTGGAGTCGTCGTTGAAATACCAGTCTGGTCGTGCTGGATGTCTAACCTGGGTCCGTGATCCGGATCAGGGACAGTGTCTGATGGGTAGTTTAACTGGGGCGGTTGCCTCCTAAAGAGTAACGGAGGCGCCCAAAGGTTCCCTCAGCCTGGTTGGCAATCAGGTGTTGAGTGTAAGTGCACAAGGGAGCTTGACTGTGAGACCGACGGGTCGAGCAGGGACGAAAGTCGGGACTAGTGATCCGGCGGTGGCTTGTGGAAGCGCCGTCGCTCAACGGATAAAAGGTACCCCGGGGATAACAGGCTGATCTTCCCCAAGAGTCCATATCGACGGGATGGTTTGGCACCTCGATGTCGGCTCGTCGCATCCTGGGGCTGGAGTCGGTCCCAAGGGTTGGGCTGTTCGCCCATTAAAGCGGTACGCGAGCTGGGTTTAGAACGTCGTGAGACAGTTCGGTCCCTATCCGCTGTGCGCGTAGGAGTCTTGAGAAGGGCTGTCCCTAGTACGAGAGGACCGGGACGGACGAACCTCTGGTGTGCCAGTTGTTCTGCCAAGGGCATGGCTGGTTGGCTACGTTCGGGAGGGATAACCGCTGAAAGCATCTAAGCGGGAAGCCTGCTTCGAGATGAGGACTCCCACCCACTTGATGGGGTAAGGCTCCCAGTAGACGACTGGGTTGATAGGCCGGATCTGGAAGCCAGGTAACTGGTGGAGGTGACCGGTACTAATAGGCCGAGGGCTTGTCCTCAGTTGCTCGCGTCCACTGTGTTAGTTCTGAGGCAACGACCGT
>NZ_JBIAVV010000025.1:0-7156 GCF_042894765.1 Streptomyces sp. NPDC001507 | reverse complement strand
GTGCTGCGCACGGACACGTCCGGTGATCCGACGTTCGCTGAGTTGATCGCTCGGGTGCGGGAGCGGAGTCTGGCCGCCTACGCGCACCAGGACGTCCCCTTCGAGTACCTGGTCGAGCTGCTCAACCCGACCCGCACTTTGTCGCACCACCCGCTGTTCCAGGTCATGCTCGCCCTCCAGAACGCCCCCGAGACCGAGCTGGAGCTTCCCGGACTGCGAGCCGGGGTCGAGCTGGGCAGGACGGGTACGGCGAAGTTCGATCTGTTCTTCAGCCTCGCCGAGCAGCGCAGCGCCCATGGCGAGCCGCAGGGCATCAGCGGTGCGATCGAGTACTCCAGTGACATCTACGACGCGCCGACCGTGCAGGCCCTGTTCGACCGTTGGCTGAGGCTGTTGGACGCGGCCGTGTCCGATCCCGACCGTCCTCTGGCCGACATCGACATGCTCACCCCCGATGAACACCGCCGTGCCGTGGTCGAGTTCAACGACACGGTGCATGCCGTGCCGGAGGTCTCCCTGGGCGAGCTGTTCGTCCGGCAGGTGGCTGAGACGCCCGATGCCCCGGCGGTCACCGACGGCGCCGTCACGCTCACGTACGCACAGCTCGACGCGCTCGCGAGCCGGTTCGCGCATGAGGTGATCGGCAGGGGAGTGCGGCCCGGTGACGCGGTCGGTGTCCTCCTTGAGCGTTCGATCGCAACGGTTACCACGGTGCTGGGTCTGATCAAGGCCGGCGCGGTCTATGTGCCCCTCGACGTCCGCTATCCGGCCGACCGCATCCGCCATGTCCTGGCCGACACCGGCGCGCGCCTGCTGATCACCGACGAACGGTCGGTTCCGGAATCAGGTGCCGAGGCCGTGGAGTTGCTCCACATCGAGTCTCCTCGGTCCCATGGGACCGACCCTGGTGATCCCAGGGTGGGTGTGGGGTCTGGGGATGTGGCGTATGTGATGTACACCTCGGGTTCGACGGGTGCGCCCAAGGGGATCGTGGTGACGCATCGCAATGTCGCCGCTCTGGCTCTGGACCCGCGGTTCGACCGTTCGGCGCATGAGCGGGTGTTGCTGCATTCGCCGGCCGCGTTCGACGCTTCCACGTACGAGTTGTGGGTGCCGCTGCTGAGCGGCGGGACCGTTGTGGTGGCACCGGCCGGGGACCTGGACGTCCCGGCCCTGCGGCACACCGTCTCCAGCCAGGACATCACCGCGTTGTGGCTGACCAGTTCTCTGCTGAACGTGGTCGCCGAGCACGCCGTGGACGCGCTGTCGGGTGTTCGGCAGGTGTGGAGCGGGGGTGAGGCCGTCTCCGGTGCCACGGTGCAGCGCCTGCAGGAGGCCTGCCCGGCGTTGACGGTGGTGGACGGCTACGGGCCGACGGAGACGACCACGTTCGCCACTCGTCACCCCGTGCCGCGTCCGTACACCGGGGGTGCGACGGTGCCGATCGGCCGTCCGATGGCCAACACCCGTGTCTACGTGCTGGACGCACACCTGCGGCCGGTGGTGCCGCAGGTGTGCGGCGAGCTGTACGTCGCCGGGGACGGTCTGGCCCGCGGCTATCTCAACAAGCCCGGTATGACGGCCGAGCGGTTCGTCGCCGATCCCTACGGTCTTGAGCCGGGCGGGCGCATGTACCGCACGGGTGACCTGGTGCGTGTCAACGCCGGCGGGGATCTGGAGTACATGGGCCGTGCCGACCAGCAGGTGAAGGTCCGTGGTTTCCGGATCGAGCCCGGCGAGATCGAGAACGTCCTCACCGATCATCCCGCGATCGGCCAGGCCGCCGTGGTCGCCCACCACGACCAGACCGGCAGCACCCGCCTGATCGCCTATGTCGTCCCCGACACCGGTGAAACACCGGCAGATCTGCGGGAGTTCGTGCGGCAGCGGCTGCCCGAGTACATGGCGCCGTCCACGTACGTCACCCTCGACCGGCTGCCGTTGACGGCCAACGGCAAGCTCGACCGGGCCGCGCTGCCCGAACCCGATCAGGGCGCGCGGGCGGATGTGCCGCGTCGTGAACCGCGGACCGAGCGCGAGCGACTGCTGGGGACGCTGGTCGCGCAGGCCCTGGGCGTGGACAACGTCGGCCCCGACGACGACTTCTTCGCGCTCGGCGGCGACAGCATCGTCTCGATCCGGCTGGTCAGCCTCGCTCGCTCGGCGGGTGTCGGACTGGCGGTCCGGGACGTCTTCGAGCGGCGGACCGCGGCCGGACTGGCCGAGATCGCCGAGGAACTGCCCGTGTCGGCACCCGATTCCGGCGACTCCGGCGTGGGAGAGCTGGAACCGACGCCGATCATGCGCTGGTTCGACGCGCGCGGTGGCGACATCGACGCGTTTCACCAGGCGATGCTGCTGGAGGTGCCGGCAGGGTTGCGCGAGGACCACCTCGTCGCGGCCGTGCAGGGGCTCGTGGACCACCACGACGCGCTGCGGTTGACCCGGAAACACAGCGGTCAGGACAACGGGGCGTGGTCGCTTGAGGTGGGCCCGGTGGGGTCCGTGTCGGCTGCGGACGTGGTGCATCGTGTCGACACCACCGGTGCGGCCGTCGATGCGACGCTGGTCCGCGCACAGGCGGAGGCGGCGTCCCACCGGCTGTCGGCCGAGCGCAGCCTGCTGGTTCAGGTGGTCTGGTTCGACGCCGGACCGGCCGAACGGGGCAGGCTGCTGATCGTCGTCAACCATCTCGTCGTCGACGGGGTGTCCTGGCGGATCCTGCTTCCCGATCTCATCGCCGCCTGCGAGTCCGTCGGGGGCGGCCGTCCCCCACGGCTGGACCCGGTGGGCACCTCCCTGCGTCGCTGGACGAGTCTCCTCACGGTCGAGGCCCGGAAGCCGGCCCGCACCGCCGAGGCGGCGCTGTGGACCGGACTGCTCACCGCGGCCGACCCACCGCTGACCACTGGCCGGCTCGATGCCGCGCGGGACACCGTGGGCCGGGCCCGTGAGCTAACGCTCTCCCTGCCGCCCGAGGTCACCACCCCGCTCCTGACGACGGTGCCCACGGCCTTCCACGCGAAGGTCGACGACGTCCTGCTCACCGCGCTCGCCCTGGCGGTCGCCCAGTGGCGCCGGACCCATGCACGCGGGCGGCACACGGCTCTCCTCGTGGACGTGGAGGGCCACGGGCGCGAGGAGATCGTCGAGGGCGTGGACCTCTCGCGCACCGTGGGGTGGTTCACCTCGTTGTATCCCGTCCGTGTCGACCCCGGCCCGCTGGCGTGGGAAGAGGTCGTCGACGGCGGGCCGTCGCTCGGACAGGCCCTGAAACGAGTGAAGGAACAGGTCCGCTCCCTGCCCGACCGTGGCATCGGCTACGGCCTGCTGCGGCACCTCAATCCCGACACCGCGCCGGAGCTGGCCGGGCTCGCCGTACCGCAACTCGGATTCAACTACCTCGGCCGGTTCCCCTCGGCGGGCGCCCCGGTGGTCCCCGGCCGCCCGGAATGGACGGTGGCCGCCGAGACGGGTCTGCTGAGCGGCGCCGACCCGGCGACCGCCCTGGCGCACGGGGTTGAGGTGAACAGCATGGTCCGCGACATCCCGGACGGGCCGGAACTGGAGGCCGTCTGGACCTGGGCGCCGGATCTGTGGACCGAACGGCACGTCCGAGCCCTGGCCGACCACTGGTTCCGGGCGATCCGCGGACTGGTCCGGCACGGCGAGCGCTCCGGCACCGGCGGCCACAGCCCCTCGGACTTCCCCCTGACCGAACTCAGCCAGCACGACATCGAGCAGCTCGAAGCAGCGTGGAGGGTGCAGAAATGACGTCGTCGGGCCTGGAAGACATCCTCCCCCTCTCCCCGATGCAGGAGGGGCTGCTGTTCCACTCCCGCTACGCGCAGGACGGCGCGGACGTCTACGCGGTGCAGCACGTCTTCACCATCGAGGGCGTCCTCGACGCGGCGCGGCTGCGGGCCGCCGTGCTCGCGCTCGTCCAACGGCACCCGAACCTGCGCGCCGGATTCCGGCAGGTGGACTCCGGCCGCACCGTACAGCTGATACCACGCCAGGTCGACGTTCCATGGGACGAGTTCGACCTGTCGCCGCTTCCCGAGGCCGACGCGGAGGCGGAGCTGGCCCGGCTCACCGCCAAGGAGCACGCCCGCCGGTTCGACCTGGCCGAGCCGCCCCTGCTGCGCTTCTTCCTGGTGCGCCTGGCCGCCGAAAGCCACCGCCTCATCATGACCACCCACCACATCCTGCTCGACGGCTGGTCGACGCCACTGCTCGTGCGCGAGCTGACCACGCTGTACGACAGCCAGGGCGACACCACCGTTCTGCCCCGAGTGGCCCCCTACCGGCAGTACCTGGGATGGCTCGCGCAGCAGGACCAGCCGGCGGCGGAGGCCGCCTGGCGGGAGGCGCTCGGCGGACTCGAACAGCCGACGCTGCTCGCCCCGGTGGACCCGGGCCGTCCCGGACTGATGCCGGAGCGGATCACCGTGGAGCTGGACGAGGACCGCACAGCAGCGCTGGCCGACTGGGCGCGCCGGCACGGGGTGACCCTGAACACCGTGCTCCAGGCCGCCTGGGGGCTTGTGCTGAGCCGACGCACCGGCCACGACGACATCGTGTTCGGGGCCGTCGTGGCCGGGCGCGACCCTCAACTGCCCGGCGTCGAGAGCATGGTGGGGCTGCTCATCAACATGGTGCCGGTGCGGGTGTCCCTCAACCCGGCGCAGTCCCTGCTGACCACCGTCGAACAGGTGCAGAGCGCGCAGTCGCGGCTCACCGGACACCACCACCTCGGACTCGCCCGCATCCAGCAACTGGCCGGTCTGGGCGACCTCTTCGACACCTCCCTGGTCTTCGAGAACTACCCGTGGGACGACCCCGGCGAGCGGCCGGAGACCGGGCTGCGGATCACCCCTGACCTGGGTCGCGGGCGGGACGCGACGCACTATCCCCTGACCCTGATCGCTGCCCCGGGTCGTCGTCTGTACCTCCGCCTGGACTACCGCGACGACCTGTTCGGCGAGACGACGGCCGCCGGGTTCGTCGACCGGTTGATCCGGGTGCTCGACCTCGTCGTCACGGATTCCTCCCGGCCGATCGGGCGGATGGATCTGCTGTCCGCGCAGGAGCGGGCGGCTGTGCTGGCGGGGTCGGCTGCTGTGGTGTCGTCGCGGGTGACGTTGCCGGAGTTGTTCGAGGCGCGGGTGGTGGCGGCGCCGGGTGCGGCGGCGGTGGTGTGGGAGGGTTCCACGCTGTCGTACGGGGAGTTGAACGAGCGGGCGAACCGGCTGGCTCATGTGCTGGTGGGGCGTGGTGTCGGTCCGGAGGACGTGGTGGCGGTGGCGCTGCCTCGCAGTGCGGACCTGGTCGTCGCGGTCTTGGCGGTGCTGAAGGCGGGCGCGGCCTACCTGCCTCTTGATCCGGCCTATCCGGCGGCTCGGGTGGCTCACATGGTCGGCGATGCGCGGCCCGTTCTTGTGCTGACGACGACCGGGCACCGTCCTCCGGCGGACACCGTCGCCGCGACGCCGGTGCTGCTGCTGGACGCGCTCGACGTGACGGATCAGCCCTCCGGCAATCCCGTCACCGCTCTCGCGCCCGAGAATCCCGCCTACGTCATCTACACCTCCGGCTCCACCGGCCGACCCAAAGGCGTCGTCATGCCCGCGGGCGCACTGGTGAACCTGCTGGAGTGGCACCACGAGGCGATCGGCGGCGAACCCGGCACCAGAACTGCGCAGTTCACGGCCATCAGCTTCGACGTCTCCGCGCAGGAGATGCTGTCGGCCCTGATGTTCGGCAAGACCCTGGTGATCCCGGACGAGGACGTCCGGCGGGACGCGGCCCGGTTCGTCGAGTGGCTGGACGAGCACGAAGTGGAGGAACTCTTCGCGCCCAACCTCGTCCTGGAGGCCGTCGCCGAGGCAGCCGTCGAGCAGGGACGTGCGCTGCCCCGGCTGCGGACCATCGCGCAGGCCGGCGAGGCCCTTACGCTGAGCCGCGTCGTCCGCGAGTTTCACGCCTCGGCACCAGAACGCGCGCTGCACAACCACTACGGCCCCACCGAGACCCATGTGGTCACGGCACACACCCTGAGCGAAGACGCCGACAGCTGGCCGCTCACCGCGCCGATCGGCCGGCCGATCGCCGACACCCGGGCTTACGTCCTGGGTTCGGGGCTGGAGCTGGTGGCGCCCGGCGTGGTGGGGGAGCTGTACATCGCGGGGGCCGGTGTCGCCCGCGGCTATCTGGGCAAGCCCGGCTTGACGGCCGAGCGGTTCGTGGCGGACCCGTACGCGTCCGAGCCGGGCGCGCGGATGTACCGCACCGGTGACCTCGTGCGCTGGAACCAGGACGGCGAGCTGGAGTTCGTCGGCCGCGCCGACCACCAGGTCAAGATCCGCGGCTTCCGCATCGAACCCGGCGAGATCGAGAACGTCCTTACCGAGCACCCCCACATCACCCAGGCCGCCGTAGTCGTCCGCGAGGACCAGTCCGGCAGGGCCCGGCTGGTGGCCTATGTGGTGCCCCGGGAGGCCCTGCGGCCCGAGGAAGCACGGGAGTTCGTCCGTGGGCGGCTGCCCGAACATATGGTGCCATCGGCCGTCGCACTCCTGGACCGCCTGCCGCTGACCGCCAACGGCAAGCTGGACCGCGCCGCCCTGCCCGTGCCGGAGTTCGCGTCGACCGGATCGGGCCGAGGGGCGCGCACGCCGCAGGAGCAGATCGTCTGCGATCTGTTCGCACAGGTACTGGGGCTGTCCCGCGTCGACGTGGACGACGACTTCTTCGAGCTCGGCGGCCACTCGCTGTTGGCCACCCGCCTCATCGCCCGCATCCGTGCTGCGTTCAGCGTCGAGATCGGCCTGCGCACGCTCTTCGAGGCACGGACCGCGGGCGCGGTCGCGGCCCGGCTCGACACCGCCGGGCCCGCACGGCTCGCCCTGACCAAGCAGCAATTGCCCGACGCCGTGCCCCTGTCGTTCGCCCAGCGGCGGCTGTGGTTCCTGCGCAAGATGGAGGGGCCGAGCGCCACCTACAACATCCCGCTGACTCTGACGCTGAACGGCGAGTTGGACCGTGACGCGCTGTGGGCCGCCCTCGGTGACGTGGTGGCCCGGCACGAGAGTCTGCGGACGGTGTTCCCCGAGGCCGACGGCACGCCGTACCAGCACGTCCTCGACCGTGTGAG
>NZ_JBIAVV010000024.1:0-9830 GCF_042894765.1 Streptomyces sp. NPDC001507 | reverse complement strand
TCCCGTACGGCGGATCGCGGTGCGACCTGGCCAACTGCCGGTTGGCGTCAGCCGTACGGCTCTGCACAGTGCCGAAGGGGACCCCGCCGCCACCGCACCCCCGGCCACGGCGGGCGGTCCCGGAAAGGAGAACGTCGTGAAGCGTGTCCCGGACCTCCGGCACACCCCCTCGCAGGGCACCGCCGGCTGGAAGGAGGTGCTGCTGCCGTCGCAGGGCCACCGGGTACCGGCACGGGTCTACCGGCCGGCCGCCGGGCCCGTCGGCTGGCTGGTCTGGGCGCACGGCGGAAGCTGGCAGTACGGTTCGGCGGCCCAGTGGCACGAGGTCACCTCGGACCTCGCCCGCTTCTCCGGCAGCGCCGTGGTCAGCGTCGACTACCGGCTCGCCCCCGAGCACCGGCACCCGTCCGGGCTGCTGGACGTGCTGGCCGCGGTGCGCTGGGCACGGCGCGAGGCGATCCGGGAGAACGGCGCCCCACTGGTGGCCGTCGGCGGCGACAGCTCCGGCGGGACGCTCGCCGCCTCGGCCGCCCTGGTCCTGCGGGACTCCGGTGAGCCGCTGGCCGGCCAGTTCCTCGCCTACCCGCCGTTCGACCCGGCCTGCCGCAACCCCTCGTACGGGGCGGACGCCACCGCGTACCCCTCCGCCGAGCAGCTGCGCACCGCCTGGCTCCGGTACCGGGGCAGCGCGCCGCTGTCCCGGCGGACCGGCGGGAACGTCCTGTACTCCACCCCGCTGGAGGCCGCGGACGTCACCGGCGTGGCCCCGGCCGTCCTCGCCGTCGGCGACCACGACCCGGTGCTGGACGACGTACGCGGGTACGCGGAGACCCTACGGCGGGCGGGGGTGCGGACTTCCCTGCGGCTGTTCCACCAGACCCCGCACGCCGCGCTGGTCATGCCGTCCCGGCACCGGGACGCCGACCGGGCGCATCCGATGCGCCAGTGGCTGGGCCGGATGGTCGCGGCCCGATTCGCCGAGACCGCCGACCACATCGCACACCAGGAGGACAAGTGACCACGCACCCTGTATCACCGCCGGTCCCGGGGGCGCCCGCGCACCTGGAGGCCCTGGGCCGCCACTTCGGGGACCTGCGCGACGGCACCCACGGGGACGCCGTCTCCCGGCAGAGCAAGGAAAGGCTGTTCCACGAGGCGGTCACGCTGCTGGACCCGTACGCCCGCCGGGTGCTGCGGGAGTTCGACCACGAGATGCTGCGCGACACCGGAACCGTCGAGGCCACCGGCGTGGGCCGCACCCCGGACGGCGGCCTCGCGGCGCTGTGGACGCTGTCCTGGCCGGAGCAGCGGGAGACGGACATCCAGCCGATCACGCTGATGGCGCACTACGGACGGGGCTTCCACCATCCGCATCTGCGCGGCGCCACGGTGGCCGACTGGCCGCTGAACGTCTTCACCGAGGAGCAGGCGGCCGCCGAGGTGCCCACCCTGCGCGCGATCGCCTCCGCCGACCTGCACAACCTGGTGTTCCAGCGCGACTACCGCATCGTCCCGGCGATCGTCGAGGACCGGCCCGGGCAGGGCGGCCGGCCTGGCCCGAGCAGCCGGAAGGAGGCGTGAGCGGCGTGCGGATCTCCGTTCTCGACCAGTCCCCGGTCGGCGAGGGGCACACCGGCGCCGACGCGCTGCGGGCCTCCCTCGACCTGGCCCGCGACGCCGACCGGCTGGGCTTCACCCGGTACTGGGTGGCCGAGCACCACCACTCGCCGGGTTTCGCCGGGAGCGCCCCTGAGATGCTGGCCGGAGCCGTCCTCGCGGCGACCGACCGGATCCGGGTCGGCACCGGAGGGGTGCTGCTGCCGCGCTATCCGGCGCTGAAGGTCGCCGAGGTGTTCGCGGTGCTGTCCGCTCTCCACCCGGGCCGGGTCGACATGGGCATCGGACGGTCCGGCGGACCGGCCGGGGACTTCCCGGAACGGCTGCGGGAGCTGCGCGCGCTGCTGCGGCCGGGCGGCCCGGACGACGGCCCGCGCGCCGTGACGGCGGTGCCGCCGGTGCCGCCGGAGCTGTGGCTGCTGGGGGCTGGCGCCGGTTCGGCCAGGGCCGCCGGCGAGCTGGGCGTGGGCTACGCCTTCGCGCACTTCCTGGTACCGGGACCGGGCGTCCAGGCACTGCACGCGTACCGGAGCGCCCAGGCCCGTGCGGTGCCCGGGGACGGGCACGGCGGGGTGCTGGCCGTACGCGCGGTGCTCGCCGACACCCGGGCGCGGGCCGAGGAACTGGCCGGGTCGATGCTGTTGTGGCGGGCCCGCAAGGACCTCGGCGACGACCGTCCGCTGCCCTCGACGGCGAGCGTACGGGCGGACCGATGGACCGGACTTGAAGCGGAACGGGCTGCCGAGCGCAGGCGGTCGATGATCTTCGGTACGCCCGAGGAGGTCGTCCCCCGGCTGCGGGCGCTGGCCGAGGAACACGGGGTGTCCGAGCTGATGGTCAACACCCTGACCCAGGACCCGGCCGACCGGGCGCGCTCCTACCGGCTGCTGGCCGAGGGCTTCGGACTGTCCGGCACGCGGTCCGGCGCACCGGTGGCGGCTGCCGCCGGCTGAGCCGCGTACGCGTGCGAAGTGCCCCGTCCTCCGGGAGGACGGGGCACTTCGCACGGGAGGGAAAGAGCTTCCCGCCCCGGGACCCGGGGCGGTTTCCTTCCCTGGGTTCAGGTCAGTCTCCCCGGACTCAGGTCAGTTCCCGTTCGCCGTCCGGTGCGGCGGCGGACACCGTGCGCCGGGCCGGTACGGCCGCCGGTGCCGGGGTGGCCGCCGGGGGCGCGGGGCGCCGGGCGCGGGCGAAGCGGCGCATGGCGGGCATCTCCACGAAGCGGTACAGGAGCCAGCCGGCGAGCAGCGAGGCCGCGAAGAACAGGACGACGACGGCCACCGCCACCGGGGTGCTGAACGGCTCCGAGCCGAGCAGGCTGCGCAGGTAGAAGATGGTGACGCCCTGGACCAGGTAGAAGCCGAAGGAGACCTCGCCGAGCCAGACCATGGGGCGGCTGCGCAGCCAGCCGCCGCGGGCGCGGGCGTCGCCGTCGGCGACCGACGCGATCAGCAGGCCGATCGGTACGACGGTGGCCGTGACGAAGGTGTACTGGAACGGCACGAAGTAGGTGGCCCCGTACCCGGCCGCGACCAGGACGAGCGAGAGGCGGACGCCGATCCGGCGGGGCCAGCGACCGGTCAGCACGATCCGGGCGAGCAGCGCGCCGAGCACGAACTCGAAGAGCCGGCCGGGCGGGAACAGGTACCCGAACCAGAACTGCGCGTCGGAGACCGGGGTGATCGCCGACTTGGGCGTGTCGGGCACCAGGTACGTCGAGACGAGCTGGACGGCGACGGTACCGGCGACCATCACGGCCGACCAGGCCCACAGCGCGCCGCCGCGCAGCCTGCGGATCGGGACGATCAGCAGCGGGAACAGCAGATAGAAGAGCAGCTCGCTGCCGAGGGACCAACTGGGCGGATTGAGGCTGAGGTTGATCGATGCCTGCGGGAAGAACGTGTGGATCAGCAGCAGGTTCGGCAGCCACTCGGAGACGCCGGTGACGGCCGCCCCGGCGAACAGCACCGTGACCGCGGCGGCGACGACCAGATGGTTGGGGAAGATCTTGGTCATCCGGCGGCGCCAGAAGGCGGTGACCCGCTCACCGGGCCGTGCGGACCAGGCCAGGACGAAGCCGGAGAGCACGAAGAAGAACGAGACGCCCATGTAGCCGGTGGAGACGAAGGTCCTGGCGTAGACGCGGGCCAGGGAGTCGTCGGCGAACGGGTTGACCGGACCGTTCGGCGGGACGGGGCTGTTGGAGAGGGAGGAGTGGAAGAAGAACACCAGGAGCGCGGCGAAGAACCGGAGTCCGGTGAGCGAGGGCAGCTTCGACGGTCTGCTCCCGGGGCGGGAGGTGCCCGGCGGTACGACGGCGGAGGACATGGCGACGGCTTTCTGCTGAGGGCGGTGCCGCCCGGCCCGGCCGGGTGGGACGGGCGGGCCGGGCGGCGTCCGCGGAGGTCGGGGCAGGGGGTCTACTCGGCGTCGCCGCGCGGCGTCCGGTTCCGGTAGAGCATGATCTTGGCGTCCTTGGCCACGTAGTAGTTCTGGACGGAGTAGGCGATGGTCGCGAAGTCCAGGCGGCCGTCCCCGTCGAAGTCGCCGGTGGCGATCCGGGCGACGGATTCCTCGCCGACCCGCCACTTGGCCCAGACGCCCGCCGCCAGGTCGATGGCCTTGTAGTACATGACGCCCTGCCAGGGCCACGGGCCGCGCAGCGCCACCAGGAACTCGTCCTCGCCGTCGCCGTCGAAGTCCGCGCAGACGATCTGGTGGCCGGGTCCCTCGCCGCTCTCGTTGGGGTCGCCGTACACGTCCAGCAGGGTGCGGGACCAGACGGGTTCGCCCCGCTCGTCGGTGCCCGTCCTGGCGTAGACGGCGACGGTGTTGCCGTGGAAGGGCTCGACGGCCGCGACGTACGCCATCGGGTCGTCGCCGATCCGGCCGGCATTGACGTCCCCGCTGCCCCGGAACCCGGTCGCCTCGAACTGGGTGGTCTCGCCGGTGCCGATGAGCCTGCGCACCCACTGGCCGGTCGCCTCGTCGAAGTAGAGCCAGGTGACGCCCTCGTCGGAGGCGAAAAGCAGCGAGTCGAGGTCCGAGCCGGGTATCAGCCCGGCCTTCTTCTCGGCGCCGTGGATCATCCGGAAGTGGCTGTCGTCGATGGTCTCCATCGGCCATTCCGCGGCGGTGTGCACATCGTCGGGCTGGGTGAAGACCACCACCGGCAGCACCGCGTGCACGTCGGCCTCGGCGACGATCGGGACGCCGACGATCTGGAGCCGGTCGGTGCGGGTGAAGTGCCCGACGCGCAGCCGGTGCATACCGGTGGCCCGCCCGACGTAGTGCCGCTTCCAGCGGGACTCGTCCTTGTCAGGGCCGCCCGGGTTCTCCAGCCAGTCGATCTTGCCGCCGGCCGGGTCCGGGTCGTGGATGGTGCCGATCGGACCGTACAGCTCGTAGCAGAGGACCACGTCCGGGTGGCCGTTGCCGCTGATGTCGGCGAAGTCGGCGCCGACCGGCATCCTGATGCCGTCCGCGATCAGCCGGCGGGTCCAGTGGTCGTCGTTCTGGTACCAGTAGATCTCGCCGAGGCGCAGACCGTAACCGAACAGGTCGGGGCGGCCGTCCTGGTCGATGTCGGGGGCCTCCAGCCAGTAGCCGTCGCGCAGTTGTTCGGCGACGACCTCCGGGGCGAAGACCGGCGGGATCGGAGCGGTGCGGTGCTTCTCGGTCATGGCGTGGGTCCTCTCGGGAAGGCGGGTCAGCGGGCGGGGCGGTGGTACTCGACGGCGAGCCAGACGCAGTCGGTGTCGGCGCGGTACTGGTGCCAGGGGTAGTGGTAGCCGCCGCCCGGGGCGGTACGGCAGAACGGCTGCGGGGTGGTGTAGCCCGGGGCCATCGGGATGTCCTGGTAGAGGGTGCGGTGGTCGTGGGCGTGGAACTTCTGCATCCGGCCCACCCCGGCGATCTGGGTGTGGACCTCGATGAAGTCGTGCCGGTTGTGGATGGCGCAGTCCGTGCCGGCCGGGGCGTACCAGAGGTTCACCCGGATCTCGTAGGTCTCCTCGGCGCCCCGGTCCGGGCGCTCGCCGAGCAGGTGGGGCGCGTCCAGCCGGGCCGTACCGGCACCGTCCTGCGGGCCCTTCCACAGCGGGGTGTGCCGGGGGAACTCCGTCGGGTCGGCCGGGTCCGGCGGCGGCAGCAGCTCACCCAGCGGATGCCAGCCCGGCGCCCGGACGACCTCGGCGGCCGGCCGCTCCGGGAGGCCGAGGACCAGCACGGAGGGCGCGCCGACGATCGTGGTGTCCGCCAGGATCGTGGAGGACAGGGCCGGGATCGTCACCCGCGGTTCGACGTCGAGCAGGACGGGTTCCGGATGGGGGTTGACCACTACGGCGGGCCCCCGCACCCGGTAGTGGTCGACGTTCTCCACCAGCAGCGACGGGATGTCTTCGGCGCCCAGCTCCAGGGTGCGGACGGTGTTCCGGTTCATGACGGGTCCTCGGTGCTCAAAGGGTCGGCTGGGGCGCGTGCCGCTCGTAGTCGGCGCTGCGGGCGAGTTCGGCGGCGAACTGGTCGACCGGGGTCTCGGGCACGAACGGCTCGGGACGGTCGCCGAGGCCGAGGAAGCAGGCCACCGCGTCGACGGTGCGCCGGGCGGCCCTGCCGTCCCCGTAGGGGTTGGCGGCGCCGGCCATCCGGTCGTAGGCGACCGGGTCCCGCAGCAGTTCGAGGGTGGCGGCGACGATCCGCTCGGTGGTCTTGCCGACCAGCTTGGCGGTGCCGGCCACCACGGCCTCGCTGCGCTCGGTCACCTCGCTGAGCACCAGGGTGGGCTTGCCGAGCGCCGGGCCCTCCTCCTGGGCGCCGCTGCTGTCGGAGACGATCAGATCGGCCCGCTTGAGCAGCTTCATGAAGCTCAGGTACGGCAGCGGGTCGGTGACGGTGATGTCCGGGTGGCCCGCGACGACCGGCAGGATCGCCTGGCGCACCGCGGGATTGCGGTGCAGCGGGATCACCACCCGGGTGCAGGGCTCGTCCGCGATGCGGCGGAACGCGGCCGCGATCTCCGCGAGTTGGGGCCAGGCGTCCCGGCGGTGGGCGGACGCAAGGACGACCCGGCGGGGGTCCTCGTCGAGGTCCCGCAGGGCGGGGTCGCCGTACTCGACGGCATGTTCGCCGGCCCAGCGCAGGGCGTCGATCACGGTGTTGCCGGTGACGACGATGGTCTCGTCCGGGATGCCCTCGCAGAGCAGGTTGGCACGGTTGGCCGGGGTGGGCGCCAGGTGCAGCGCCGAGATCTGGCCGACCAGTCGCCGGTTGCCCTCCTCGGGGAACGGCGAGGAGAGCTCGCCGCTGCGCAGTCCGGCCTCGACGTGGACGACCGGGACCCCGTGGTGGAAGCCCGCCAGGGCGCCGGCCAGTGTCGTCGCCGTGTCGCCGTGCACCAGCAGGGCGTCGGCGCCGAGGCCGGGGAGCCGCGCTTCGAGTCCGTTGAGGATGCGGGCCGTCACCTGGGAGAGGGTCTGCCGGGGGGCCATCACCTGGAGGTCGATGTCGGCCGCCAGACCGAAGGCGTCGAGGGTCTCGTCCAGCATCTGCCGGTGCTGCCCGGTCGAGATGACCACCGGGTCGAGACCGGGATGCGCCTGGAGCGCCCTGATCACGGGAGCCATCTTGATGGCCTCCGGCCGGGTGCCTATGACCACCGAAACAGTTCGCATTTCTTTCTCACCGTCCAATCCATCAGCATGGTCGAATTCCTTCTCCTGATGTGCTGCACTGACGAGAAATAGAATTCCATCGGGGCGGACGGAGGGTCAACGCGTGCGTTTTCCCGGTTGTACGAAGCAGTGGGCTCCGGGCATGAGAAAAGCCGGCGCCGCTCCTGTGAGCGGCGCCGGCCAGGGGCCTTTCAGGTGTGTTGTATCAGCTCCGTGCGGGAGCTATGGACATGGAGTGCCGGAACAGGTTCGTAGGGTCGTAGCGCCGCTTGACCTGCTGAAGTCTCGGATAGTTGCCCTTGTAGTACAGAGTCGTCCACGGCGTGCCGGAGCGGTTGTACCGCGGGTCGGTCATATCGCGGTCCGGATAGTTGATATAGCAGCCGTCGGTGGCGTCATTGATTTCCGGTACACCGTTGCTGGCCGCGAAGAATTCACCGTAGAGATCCCGGAGCCAGCCCAGATAGAAGTCGTCCTCCGCCGGGTCGTTCCAGAAGGTCTGGAAGCACATCTTGAACACGGCGGAACGCTGGGCGTTGGCGCTGGCGTGCTCCTCGACGGCGTTCACCCGGCCGCCGAACGAGAACAGCACCAGCATGGTGTCCGGGTTGGTGAAGTCCGGCCGGGTCATGTACCGGTAGAGCGCCGTGAGCTGGTCCTCGCTGAAGTTGCGACGCATGTACGCGGACTTGTGGCCGCCGCGCGAGGTGGGGTTGGTGATCGTCGGGTTGTCCGTGCCGACCAGCCGGGTGGCCTGGAGCCAGGGCAGCTCCCGGGGCTCGTGCAGCCCCGGCATGGCCGGCAGCTCGCCGTTGCCGCGGTCCAGCGAGCGAAGTTCCACACCGGTGCCGCTGGTCACCGCCGCCATGAAGGAGTCGAGCATCTCGCGGGCGCCGGGGACCGAGGCGTCGATCTGGGTGAACATCCCCAGGCTGCCGTGAGCCTTGGCGGAGACGTTGAACAGGCTGCTGAGATGCCGGTAGGGACTGTCCGGGGCGCTGTGCTGCTCGTGCCAGGCCCCGAAGTTGTACACCAGCCGTTTGAACGTCTTCTCGTCCAGACCGTCCCAAGGGATGTCGACGGCGCTGACCAGCACCGTCGCCGGTGCCTTCACCAGCAGGTCGGACGGCTCGGGGCCGCGGGCGTCCGGTGAGCGGAACCAGTAGCGGGTGACCAGCCCGAAGTTGCCGCCGCCGCCTCCCGTGTGCGCCCACCACAGGTCCCGGTCGGGGTCGTCGGCCTCGCGGGTCGCCCGGACGGTACGGGTCCGGCCGGCCGCGTCGGCCACCACCACCTCGACCGCGTAGAGATGGTCGACGACCAGGCCGTGGGCTCGGGACAGCAGACCGTACCCGCCGCCGGCGATGTGTCCTCCGGCGCCGACGCTGTAGCAGATGCCGCCCGGCACGGTGACGCCCCAGCCCTTGAACAGGGCCTCGTACACATTGAGCAACCGCGCGCCCGGCTCCACGTAGAAGGCGCGCATGGCGGGGTCCCAGCCGACCCCGGTCATCTCGGAGAAGTCCAGGATCACCTCGACGTCGGGGTTGCTGGTGAAGTCGGCGAAGCAGTGGCCGCCGCTGCGCACCGAGATCCGCTTGCCGTTCCGTACGGCCTTGGCCAACGCCTGTTCGGCGTCGGCCGAGGAGCGGATCATCTTCACGTAGTCCGGGGTGGCGACGAACCGCTGGTTGTTCCCGGTCCTCAGGGTCGGATAGCGGGAGTCCCCGGGGGTCACCGTGCTCCCGGTGCCGGCGCCGGTGCCGGGACCGACCGCCCCGGCCGCGGCGTGGGCGTCCGCGGGCAGCAGGGCTCCGGCCACCGCCGCGCCACCGGCCACGGCCGCACCGCGGCCGAGCAGGGTACGTCTGTCGATTGCGTTCATGTCAGGGGCTCCTTCGCAGGGGTGGATGGTGCGGGACCGATACGGCGTGGGTCGAGTTGGGGCAGCAGCTCCCGCATCCGGCGGCGTCCGCGGTGCACCCGCGAACCCACCGTCCCGGTGGGGACGCCGAGGATCTCGGCGATCTCCTGGTAGGCGAGGCCCTCGATGTCCGCGAGCCGCAGCACCGCCGCGTACTCCTCGGGCAGCGAGCGCAGCGCCGTGCCGATGTCGGGGTGCGCGAACCGGGCCAGGTACTGCTCCTCGGCGGAGACCGGCGGCCCGGTGTCCGGACGGAAGTGCAGGTTCTCGTCGAGGGGTTCGGTGCTGTGCGGCCTGGCTCGGCGGCGGCGGTGGTCGTTGATGAAGGTGGTGATCAGGATCTGGTGCAGCCAGGCACGGATGTCGGTGCCGGGCCGGTACTGGTGGAAGGAACGGAACGCCTTCAGACAGGTCTCCTGGAGGAGGTCCTCGGCGTCGGTGTGCGAGCGGGTCAGGCGCCGGGCCGCGGCCAGGAGGTGGGCGCGGTGCGGCAGGGCCTCCGTCTCGAATGCACCCACCAGGTCCGGCGGCTTCACCGTCGGGGTGACGGCCATCGGTTTCCCTCGGGCAGGGGCGGGGAGACCTCGAAGTCGCCTCCCCGCCCTGGTGGTCGGTTG
>NZ_JBIAVV010000023.1:0-29931 GCF_042894765.1 Streptomyces sp. NPDC001507 | reverse complement strand
GGCACCACCCGTCAGCAGCAACCACCAGGTCACCGAGCCTGCGCCACTGACACGCAGATGACGATGCACAACTGACACTCCCCCGCAGGCCATCAGCACCGCGAAAGGCCCCTCGTACGGGATCTGCTGCTCCCCCAGCGGGAAGAGCGGCACTGCCAACAAGGGCTTCGACTGCTCGGGGCTGGCCCTGTACGCCTACGCCCAGGCCGGCATCCAGCTGCCCCGGACCGCCGCCGCGCAGGCCAGTGTCGGGCAGCGGATCCCCTCCAGCCTCGGCACAGGTGTCCTCAAAGCGGGTGACCTTGTCTTTTTCGCCTACGCCCCCGGACGCGACTCCACCATCTATCACGTCGGGATCTATGCGGGGAACGGTCGGATGATCAACGCCGCCCGTCCGGGCACCGTCGTCCGCCTGGACTCGATCAGCACGATGTCGGGCTACGCGGGGGGAGCACGGCTGCTGTGACCACTCCCCCGCGTTCACCGCGTCTGCTCGTGTTGAGCACCGTCGTACTCGTCATTGCCGGCGTCGCTCTGCTGGGCGTGCCGCACGATCAGGGAACACCGGCCGCGGTCGTGTCGTCGACCGCATCGTCAGCGCCGCGTTCGTCGCCGGTTTCCGCAGCCCCCGTGGTCGTACGGCCGTCCGTCCGCACGCTGCCCTCCGAGCCGGGCACCGCGTCGCCGCCAGCCGTCGCTCCGTCGCCTCTGCCGCCGCACGGCGAGGGGGTGGCCGGCGACCAGTCCGTCCAGCGCTCCCTGGAGGGGGCCTGGCCTGCCGACCTTCCCGCTGCCGACGAGCGTGAACTGCTTACCGCCGGGCGAGCGCTGCTGCGCGCGGACGCCACCGGAGTCGGCCGCGCCCAGTGGCCCGAGCTCTTCCCGGATACGGGCCAGGTGGTCGTCCCGGCGTTCTCCGCGACCCGGTTTCGTATCCAAGCGGCGATCGCCCGCCGCGACGGCGGCCCAGGCAAGGCGGTGGTCCACCTGGTGTGGGCCGGCACGGACCGCGGCGGCACCTTCACTGATCTCCGCATCGCCGACTGGCACTTCACCCGCACCACTTCGAAGAAGGGAGCATCAACGTGGACTCCGCAACCCCGTACCTGACCAACCAGGCCTCCGTATCGGCATCCGGCCAGGTACTCGGCCTCGTCTTGGGCATCGTGCACGCCGCAGGCTGGGTGATCGCCTACTGGTGGGTGATGGCCTTGGCCGCCGTGGCGGTCTGGGCCGCGAGCGAGGCGGTGGTGCGCCATCTGGCGCGGAAAGCCTCGGCTGAACGGATGGCGCTGGAGCTCGTACCGTCGCGGCACTTCGACCCGGGTCTGGAAGAGATCTTCCGGCGGGGTGTTCAGCTCGCCCGGGCCTCGACGAGCATGCCGTGGTGGGCCCCGCGCCGGTCAAAGGCGGTGCAGATCCGGCTGCGCGCCGACGGCTCAAGCCCGCTGCGCTATCGCATCGAAGGCCCGGCCGGCGGCGAACGCCTGCTTTCGATCACTCCGTTCGGTCCGGCCGTCACCGTGAACCGGTCCCGGCCTCTCGTCGACAAGCCCCGTGACCACGTGGTGCGGGCGGAGTTCATCCTGCGCGGCACGCCGACCGCACCCCTGCGCGAGGTTCCGCTGAGCCCGGACCCGTTGCAGCCGCTGATCGATGCCGTCTCGGACCTGCGGGCCGAGCTGGGGGATCTCGCCGAGATCCGGCTCGACATCCAGCGGGCCCCCAAGTGGGCGCTGCGGGCGCGTCGTCTGCAATTGATGAGCAATGCGCGCCGTGCGGAGCGGCGGGAGGCCCAGCGGGCCACCCGCTGGGTGCGGCAGGACGCCACCGGCATCGAGGACTCGCTGACCTGGCAACTGCAGCAGCTGGTCGCCGGGAAACAGGGCGGGGGTGGGCGCCGACTGGTGATGCCGCCGGTCCCGCGCCGGGTGGACCCCGAGGAGGCGCTGGGCAAGCTCGCCGAGGACGATCACCTGGTCCGGGTGCAGCTGCTGGTGATGTGCGCGTCCAACACCGAGGGCCGCGCGCAGGCCCGGTTGGCGCAGCTGCAGGCCGCGCTCGATGTGTTCGGCGGCGGCTCGCGGTGGGCGATGCGGGGCTGGAGAGTGGGCCCGTGGCGGTTCGGGGCGGACCGTTGGCCCAGCCGGCGCGGCTTCGAACGCCGGTGGAATCTGGGGCACTGCCAGCCACCCCGTACGAACTGGGTCCGGTTGGACGAGCTGACGGGCCTGCTCAAGCCACCCACGATGCACTGTCGTCTTCCCCTGCTCGCCGGCGACCTGCCGTCGTTCGAGCACGGGAATCCGGAGCTGTTGCTGCAGGGCATCTATCGCGGCCCGGACGGCCGCCGCCGCCTGGTCGCCACCTACGCGCGAGAGACGCTGTTCGAGGTCGGAGTGGGCAAGGCGGGCGGGGGCAAAACGGAACGCGCGCTCGCCCAGGCGATCGGCTGGGCCCACTCCGGCGGCGGCCTCCTGTTCGTCGACCCGCACCGCGACTCCTGGCCGCGCGCCCTGCCGTTCCTCGCCCATGACCACCTGATGCAGCGGATCGCCCTGATCGACCTCAACGCGGCCGGGCCTGCTCCGCAGCTCGGCTGCTGGAACCCGATCGGCATGCACCAGGGCCAGATGGCCCACGAGGTCGTCGAGGCGACCGCCGACGCCTACGCGTCCGTGCTCGGCTGGGACGACGCCACCGCTCCCCGCGCGCTCACCATCCTCACCGCCTCTCTGGCGGTGCTGGTGGCCGTCAACGAGACCGCATGCCAGGCCGGGCGGCCGGAGGACCAGGCCACCGTCTTTCACCTCCGGTCCCTCCTCACCGACCCGGTGTTCCGTACGACGGCACTCAAAACGGTCGAGGGTCGCCTGGACGAAGAGACCCTCTCGTGGTGGCGGACGGTGTTCCCGACGCTGCCCACCGACGCGTTCGCCGTCGTCCTCAACCCCATCGCCCGCCTGGCCGCGAACCCCGTCACCCGGGCCTTCCTCGGGCAGCCGGCCGGCATCTACAACATCCGGGCCGCGATGGACTCACGGATGATCGTGTGGGTGTGCCCGGGCGGGAACGGGCCCACCGACCGGCTGATCACCGCGCTGCTCGCCCGGGATCTGCTGCGGGCAGTGCGCTCGAGGAGAGACACCCCGGAAAGCCAGCGGGTGCCGTTCCGCCCGTACTTCGACGAGCTGATCACCCTGACCGGCGCGGCCCCGGAGACGATCGCCGCGATGTTCGAAGACTTCCGCAAGTACAAAGTCCACGTCCACGGCATGACCCAGCTGCTGGCCCGCCTTCCCATCCCGGTGCGGCTGTCGCTGGTGCAGAACGCCTCCACCCTGGCGTCCACCGCGGGCTCGCAGTCCGCGGTCTCGCCGATCACTGCGGAGTGGGGCGACCGTCCCAGCCCGGATGTCGTCGCCGCACTGGACCGGTTCGAGCACTACATGTCGCTGACCGTTTCCGGCCGTCGCGTCGGTCCCGTGCGGATCACCGGCCCTCACCTGGACGACGTCTTTGCCGACTACGCCCGCCCCGGCCACGTCGGGGCGCTGGAGCGCGCCGCCCGGGCCACGGCTGGCGCCGCCCCACTGGACCAGCTCACAGACCAGGCCGAGAACCAGCTCACCCAGGTGAGCGACTTCCTCGCCCAGCTCACCTCCGCCGCTCAGCCAGCCGTCCGCCTGAAGAAGAGGAACTACAAGTGACCACCGCCTTCGAGACCGTGCCGTCCGTGCGTACACCAAGCCCGCTCGAGCCGCTGCCGCATCAGCTCCTGACCCTGCTCGGCCAGCACCGGATGGCGACCACCCACCAGCTCCACGAGTTGCTGCGCCCCGGCGCGGCGCGGCAGACCGTCTCCGCACCGCTGAACAAGCTGCGCCGCGACGGCCTGGTGGACTACACCGTGCTGCCAGCCTCCAACCGGTCCCGCGCCTGGTACCTCACCAGCGAGGGCGCCCGGCTGATCAAGGACTTCCCCGCCCTGCGGGGACGCCCCGCGTACCCGATCAGTTCGGCGACGGCTGCGTCGCTGAAGACTCCGCACACCTTGACCGTGGTCCGCAGCCATCTCGCGTTCGTCACCGACGCGCGCCGCCGCGGCGACGAGCACGGCCACCTGGACTGGACCCCGGAGGTCGCCCACCCGCTCGGCGACGGCGAGCGGATCATTACGGACGCGGTGATGCACTACACGCTCCTGGAGGGCAATGAGCGCACCAAGCTGCGGGCGTTCGTCGAGGTCGACCGGGCGACGATGGGCAGTGAGCGGCTAGCTTCCAAGCTGATCGAGTATGCGCGGCTGTGGTCGTACGAGCCGCAGCCCGTCGGCCGGCCGCGGTCGCGGCAGCCCGCGGCTGCTGGGGCGGTGTGGCTGCGCTGGTATCCGGTGTTTCCAAGGGTGTTGTTCGTGCTGACCGGGGCTTCCCGGTACGTCCTGGGCAACCGGATCAGCGACCTGCAGGCCATGGTGGCGGAGCATCCCCTCGTGGGCACGCTGGCCCGACAGGTGCCGATGGGCGCGGCCGTCCTGGAGGACCTCGAGGAGCGGGGGCCCACCGCTGACGTCTGGGTTCCGCTCGCCCGAGGCGGTTCGCGGCCATGGACCGAGCTGTGACTCCCCGTTGGCCGGGGCCCGAATGTCGCAGCCTTGCAACTGCCTCACAAACCTCTTGAGATTTGCTCACGCGAACATCTAGTTTACTACTGCACGGCGAGGTTGGTTCTCGGAAACTCCCTGCTGTGCACTGATGTTAGGGGACTTCGCATGTCGCACCCTGCTGGCCAGGTTCGCACCATGGTAACGATCGTCGAAGCCGGATGGCCCACCCGGACGTGGGACGTCTCGTACGTCGGGACCGCGTGCGTGGTCCACGGGATCGGCGACTTCGACCTCGCCGACCTGCGCGCGGTGCGCGACCGCTTCCCCGGACGGCACGTCACCCTCGACGGCGACGTCATCACCGTGTGGCCGCAGGTCGGGCAGCTGTGAATTCACGCTGCCCGGCGCGAGCCCTCCGCCGCCATGACCGGCTCCCGCCCCCTCACCGAAAGGAAGCAGAGCTATGACCAGTTGGGACACCACAACATTCGGTCCGGCGAACGCGCCTTGATGATGTGCGGGCGCAACGAGCGAAGCCACAGAACTACAAGTCGACATCCTGTTCCGAAAGTGACCGGATACGTCCTCAGTTGTACGTGTGAACTCGAATATCAAGCTGGGAAGTTGACTGGCATATGCGTAACCTTACGGTCACGCAAACAGATCACTGCAGCTAAACCGGCCGTTCTCCCGGATTTTCCGCGCACCTGCAACTGGACGCACGGTCATCGCACCGCGCCGTACGGGGAGACAACGTGACACGCCTTTCACTGCGCCGCTCGCGGCGTACGACGGTACGCATCCGCACCTGTGCGAGTTCCTTGCTGGTGGTGCTCGGCCTGAGTTCCCTCGCGGCCTGCAGCAACGATGGCCCAGCCGCCAGCCCGGCGCCGTCAACGAGCACCAGCAAACCCGCCAGTTCCGCTTCGCCCGCAAACGCCCCGCAGGCCACGGAGAAGGCCGCGGTGCTGGCTGCGTACAACCGCTACTGGCAGGAACAGACGAAGGCCTACGCCCAGGCTGACATCACGGGCACCGATCTGAAGAAGTACGCCACGAAGAAGGCGCTCACACGCGCCATGGGTGACGTGCTGGTGATGCAAAAGGCTGGAACTGCTACGACAGGCAGCCCGAGTCACGACGTGACAGTGACCACCCTGTCGCTTACGGCGAAGGTACCCACGGCGCGTCTTCAGGACTGCCTGGACATCTCCAAGTGGCGGACCGTGAACAAGAAGACCGGCAAGGTCCAGGCATTTCCTTCGAATCAGCGCCTGCGATACGTGGCAACAGCGACAGCGGAGAAGTGGGGGGAGCAGTGGATGATCACGGACCTGACACCAGACGGATCTCGCTCATGCTGAGACGTTCAGCGTTAGCAACCGTCACGAGCATGATCGCCACGCTGCTCGCCTCCGCAGCGTTACCGGCCTTCGCCGGTGACGACCCGGTCATCGGCGGCGACTGCGCGGGAGCGAGCTCTTTCGTCACTGTTTGCCGTCAAGAGCCGGCATCGCCAGGCAGCGACACGAGCCAGTCCTCCAACGGTAAGACGGGCAGCGGGAAGCAGAAGTCTCGGCCGCAGAAATGTGTCGTACAACGGCTCGACCCGCAACCTCCAGCCGGCGACCCGGTCTGGCAAGGGCACAAGCGCGGAGACGGCGCGATCTACGCCCGGGTGTGCCTCATCAGTAAGCCGGCGGCAACCGGCGGCTTCATACTCGCTCCCGGAGACCAGCAGGTCTTCTGGTCCGCCAACGCGCCCACCACGACCGTCGATCCGGAGCAGCTGGCCCGTGAGGCCGTCGACCGCATGCTGCTCACGGGGCCCGCCATCGCCAGCCCGAAGCCCACAGGACGCTACGTGGTCGGCATGCCCATGTGGATGTGGGTCACTCAGAGCCCGACCACGTACGGGCCGAACTCCGCTTCCGCCACGCTCGCAGGCGTGACGGTCACCGCCACCGCCAAGGTAAGCAAGATCGACTGGACGATGGGCGACGGCAACACCGTGACCTGCCAGGGGCCCGGCACACCGTACGCGGCGTCGTACGGCAAGCAGACTTCCCCGACGTGCGGCCACATGTACGCGACGGCGTCGGCGGCGTCACCCGGTGCGAAATACGCCGTAACCGCAACCGCCACCTGGTCGGTGAACTGGCAGGTGACCGGGGGTGGCGAGACAGGCCAGTTCACAGAGGTCAGGCAGACCCAGGAGCAAGTGGCCGTCGGTGAAGTGCAGGTCGTCCGATAGCAGGCCGCGAGGACCGGAAGGATCCAAGCGTTGAGCAAGACGAAGGTAGACATGCCATTGGGAGTGCCCTCGCAGGGACGCGTGGCCGGCCCAGTGACGCCGCCTCGTGTTTCGGCGCGCAGGCGACGACCGGGCGTCATCGCCCTGTCACTCGCTCTGATCGCTGCCGGAGGCGCTGGAGTTGCCGTTCTACTGCTCCAGGTCGGCGATCGCACCGACGTGGTGACTGTGGTCCGCGACGTCCAGGTCGGTCAGGTGCTCACCGAGAACGACCTCGGCAGGGCGTCCGTCGCCCTGGACCCCGCCGTCAAGGCGGTCCGCACCGACGACCTCAAATCGGTGGTGGGCAAACGGGCCGCTGTAGAGCTCAAGCCCGGCACCTTGCTTGCGGCCTCACAGGTGACGAAGGACGCGCTGGTCAAGGCAGGTGAGCAGCTGGTGCCGATCGGCCTGGAGCCCAAGGAGATCCCGGCCACTGCTCTGGTGCCGGGCCAGAGGGTGCAGCTGGTACACGTCCCTGCTCAGGGAACGACGGATACGGATACCGGCAAGACGTCCGACGTGCTGCCGCAGACCATCGGCGGTCGGGTCGTGAAGGCGTCCGGTGCCGCTCCCGGTACGGGCATCGTGGTCGTCGACGTGGCCACGGCCGCCGCCGAGGGCCCGACGGCCGCCGCGTGGGAGTCGGCCGGCACTCTGCGCCTGGTCCTCGCTGCTCCGGACGGCAGCTGATGGCTGTGATCGCGCTCGCCGGGTGCAGCGGGGCACCTGGTGTGACCACGAGTGCCCTCGCTCTGTTGCTGTCGTGGCCGCTGGAGGCGGGGCGGCGGATGATCCTGGCCGAGTGTGACCCGGACGGCGGAGCCGTGCTGCACGGCCTGCTGCAGGGCACGCTCGGCGACCGGTACGGCCTGCGCAACCTCAGCGTTGCCGCGCGCAAGAACGAGTTCGGCGAGGCCTTCTGGCGGCAGTTGATCGACCTGAGCAGTGACGACGGGCAGAGGGAGTCCCCGCATGACCGGCTGCTGCTGCCCGGCCTCACCGATCCCGCGCAGTCGGCGAGCCTGGGTCAGGTGTGGAAGATGCTGGCGCAGATGTTCCGCGGTATCGAGGCGGACCATGGTCACGACGTCCTGATCGACCTCGGCCGGCGCGGAGCGTACGGACCGTCGGGGGTGCTGGCCGAGCAGGCCGACGCCACGTTCGTGGTGGTCCGCAACACCCTGCGCTGTCTGCAGGCGGCGGAGAGCCGGGTGCGTGCGCTGGAGGAACGCGTCGGTGACGTCGGCGTGCTGATGATCAGCGAAGGTCCGTATCCCGCGGGCGAAGTACAGCGCGTGCTGCAGGTGCCCGTGGTGGCCACGCTGCCGTACGCGCCGAAGGACGCCCGTGTGCTGTCCGACGGCGTGGAACAGCCGCGTCATTTCACCAGGTCGCCGCTGATGAAGGCCGCTCGCGCCGGCAGTACCGCGCTGGTCCAGCGGGCCGCGCTGCGCCGGGCCCGCCTCGATCCGCGTGGCCCGCACGCCGCAGACGAAGAGGTGACCCGTGCACGCTAGGCCCCTGCACCCCGACCCGACGGTGGCACCGCTGCCCCAGGCCAACGGCACGCCCGCGCCTGCCGGTGCCGCTGCAAGCACCCGCGTCCTCGGGACGGCGGCGCCGCAGGTCACCGTCGACCACCGGGCGGCCCGTGAGATCGCGTCCCAGGTCGCCAAGCAGCGTGAGGAACTCCTGAAGTCCCAGCCCGGGATGGACCGGGCCAGCGAAGAGCAGCGCTGCCTGAACTGGATCGCCGAGGCCGTCGCGCTGTGGTCGGACGCCGCGGCGATGCCCCCGCAGCAGGACGAGGCCCTGCGCCGCGCCGTGTACGACCTGCTCTTTCGGGCCGGCCGGCTCCAGCCGTACCTGGACGACGACCGGGTCGAGGACATCATCATCCAGGGGCCGCGCGAGGTGTGGCTCGACTTCGGTGACGGCGAACGCCGCCAGGTCCCTGCGATCGCCGACTCCGAAGAGGAACTCCTTGAGCTGCTGCGGGAGTTGGCCAGGGGTTCCGGGCACAGCGAGCGCACCATCTCCACCGCGAGCCCCACCCTCGCGCTGTCCTTGCCGGACGGCTCCCGTCTCCAGGCCATCACCGGGCTCGGGCCGATGACCTACGCGGTCATCCGCCGCCACCGGGTCTCCCACGCGGATCTCGACGACCTGGTCCGGCTGGGCACGATCGACCCGATCCTGCGGGAGTTTCTCGGCGCGGCCGTCCGCGCCGAGAAGAACATCATGATCGCGGGCAAGCAGAAGGCCGGGAAGACCACCCTGCTGCGGGCGATGCTCAAGGAGTTCGACCCGGAGACGCGGTTCGCGACCATCCAGACCGAGGACGAACTGTTCGCCCACGCCAACGGCTACCACCGGCAGGTCGTGTCCCTGATCGGGCGGGAGTCCAACGGGGAGAAGGACGCCACCGGCCGCGGCGCCGGCGAGGTCACCCTGCTGGACCTGATGCATCCGGCGCTGCGGATGTCGCTGGAGCGGATCGTGGTCGGCGAGGTCCGCGGCCCCGAGGTGGTCGCGATGATGCAGGCTTTGACGAACGGGTCGGGCGGCAACCTGTGCACGATCCACGCCCGGCGCCCGGACATCATCTTCGACCGGATCGCCGAGCTGTACGCGCTCGCCCAGGAGAACCTCTCCGAGCAGCTCGCCTACCGGCAGACCGCCAACGGCCTCGACATGATCGTTTACGTCGACATGACCGATGAGACGCAGATCGGCGGCCGCCGCCACCGCTACGTCTCCCACGTCCTGGAGCTCACCGGGATCGGCGAGAACGGCCGGCCCGCCACCAACGAGATCTTCTCCCCCGGCCTCGAGTTCGACGAGGTGCGGGCGGTGCCCCGCATGGACCCGGGATGTATCGATGACCTGCGGCGCGTCGGCTTCGACTCGTCGCTGCTCCAGCAGCCGTACGGGGCCTGGCCGGCGCCGCTGCCGCTGAAGGTGGGGGTGAGCCGATGATCCTGCTGTTCGCACTGCTCAGCGGCATGGCCGTGGTCGGCGGGCTGATCGGCGTCATCGCGGGTCTCGTGGGCACCACGGCGCCGCGCCCAGAGCCGCTGCGCCGGCGCTGGCGGGCGGCCCTGCACGGGCCGCAGCCCCAGGGCGAAGACGCCCGGCTGCGCCGGCGGACCCTCATCGTCGCGGCCGTCGTGGTCTTCGTGGTCGTGTGGCTCGTCTCGGGGAACTTCGTCGGCGGTGCCCTGCTCGGCGCGGCCGTCGTCGGGGTGCCGTGGCTGATCACGCCCGCGCAGATGGCCAAGGAGCGGATCGGGCAGCTGGAGGGCCTGAGCGAGTGGACGCAGCGGCTGGCCGGTCTGCTGCGCCTCGGTATGGGCCTGGAGCAGGCGATGATCACCAGCCGTCAGGGGGCACCGGACGCGCTGGCCCCGCAGATCGTCACCCTGTCCGACCGGCTGCGTCTGGGGTGGCGCCCCGAGGGGGCGCTCCGTGCGTTCGCCGACGAACTGGACGACGTCACCGCGGACAAGGTGACCGCCGCGCTCATCCTGGCGGTGGGCGACCGCGGCCCGGGGCTGGCTCAGGCGCTGGAGGACCTGTCGAACACGGTGCGCGAGGAGGTCGCCAGGAAACGCGCCATCGAGGCCGACCGGGCCAAACCGCGGACGACGGTGCGGTGGATGACCATCATCACCGTCGCAGTGGTGGTCGCGGGCTTCTTCGTGCCCAGCTACACGAAGCCGTACTCCACCCTCCTCGGCCAGCTCGTGCTGGCCTTCCTGACGGCCGCCTTCGTCGGCGTGCTCGCCCTGATGCGGCAGCTCGGCCACTTCCGCCGCATCCCCCGCTTCCTGGTCACCGACCCGGCCAGCGCCGTCCGGCTGCCCGCCCCCGCGCTGGAGCCGGACCTGCCGATCGCCGCCCGGGAGCCGGAAGGAGCCACCCCGTGAACCTGATCCCCGTGGTACTCACCGGCGGTACGGTCGGCGCCGGCGTCGCGCTGCTGATCCGGGAACTCCTGCAGCCGCAGCCCGCGTTGGGCCCGGCCCTCAAGCGGAGCGCTCCGGCGTCGCTGACGATGCCCGAGCCGGAACTGGACCGCGACGAGGTGTGGGGGCGCTGGCTGCTGGCCCGGCTCGAACGTCTGCCGGGCGTGCGGGTCCCGACCACCGACCTGGCCCTGCTGGGGCAGGGGGCGGGCCAGTTCATGCTCAAGAAGACCGCGCTCGCAGCCCTGGGCCTGCTCTGCCCGGTGATCGCGACGATTCCGTGGATCGTCGCGGGCGTGGGCCTGCCGTTCTACGTGCCCGGCATCGTCGGACTCATCGTCGCCGCGCTGCTGTTCATCACCCCGGATCTTGCCGTGCGGGACCAGGCCAAGCGGGCGCGGGAGGAATTCGCGCACGCGCTGTCCGCCTACCTCGACCTGGTCGCACTCAAGCGGGCCGCCGACGCCGGCCCCGCCGAGGCCCTGGAGAAGGCCGCCGCAGTCGGCGAGGGCTGGCCCTTCCTGTATCTGCAGGGCGCGCTGCGCCGAGCCCGGCTGGAGAAGATCCCCCCGTACCAGGCGCTCACCGAGCTGGCCGCCGAATATCAGCTGCCCGTCCTGGACGACGTCGCCGACATCATGCGCGGCAGCGCCACCGACGGCGCCGCCGTCTACAAGGCGCTGCGGGCCCGGACCACCGCCCTCAACGCCGAACTCCTCGCTGACCAGGCCGCCGAGGCGAATGCGGCCAGCGAAAAGATGACCGCTCCCGGAGCCCTTCTCGCGGTGCTGGTGATGCTGCTGATGGCCTTCCCCGCGGTGATCCGCATGCTGACCGTCTGACCCCCACCCCCGGCTCGTCCAACGCTTAAGAGAGGTAAGGAACATGAAGCACACTGCAGCCCGCACCCGCCGTGCTGTGATCCGGACGACCACGTCCGCGCGCACCGTCCCGGCCAGCGCATCCCACGGGCCGGGGCGTGGCGGCCGGGGCGCGCCCATCTGGGCGCGCGCCAACGGCGCGGTCCTCAGCGTGACCACGCGTCTCAAGGAGGGCCTGGAGGAGGCCGCCCGCCGGCCGGACCGTGGCGACATCTCCACCACGACCGTCATCATCTGGGTGGCCGCCGTCACCGGCGCCGTCCTGATCGCCGGGACCATCGCCGTGGTCATCGCCAAGTACAACGGCAAGCTCAGCAGCCTGTGATGACACCACCGGCACGGCTGACGAACTGGTGGCAGGGGCGGCGCTGGCGAGAGGACCGCGGGGACACGTCCATCCAGATGGCGATCGTGTTCCCGTTCGTACTGCTCGCCACCATCGCCGTCATCCAGGCCTCCCTGTGGTACTACGCACGGCAGATCGCCCTGACCGCTGCCCGCGAAGGCCTGACCGCCGCGCGTGCCTACCAGGCGGGCCCCGCCGACGGCGCCGCCCAGGCACGGAACGTGCTGGGCCGCACCGCGGGCGACAGCCTGCGCGGATACAGCGTCGCCGCGAGCAGTACCGGGCAGCGGGTGCACGTCCAGGTGTCCGGCACGGCCCTGTCGATGATCCCGGGCGTTCCCGGCCTCACGATCACGCAGTCGGCGTCCGGCCCGGCAGAACGCTGGACCGTCCCCGGGGGGTGAAGCACATGCGATCAGTGGCCCGCCTGGCACGCAGACTGCGCAGCGACAAGGGCAGCGCCGCCGTCGAAGCGGCGATCGTCCTCCCGGCATTGATCATGTTCCTGTGTATGGCCCTCGCGGGCGGCAGGATCGTCACCTCCGGCGCGAAGATCGACGCTGCGGCCGAGGACGCGGCCCGGGAGGCCTCCATCCACCGCACGGCGGCAGCCGCCCAGAGCGCCGCCCGGGCGGCGGCTGCCGAATCCCTCACCGATCAGGGCATCACGTGCGCGTCGAGCAGGGTCAGCATCAACACGAGCGGACTCAGCGTGCCGGTGGGGCAGATCGGCACGGTCACCGCGACCGTGGTCTGCACGGTCGATCTGTCCGACCTCCTGCTTCCCGGCGTGCCCGGGGCGAAGACGCTGACCTCGACGGCGACCTCGGTGGTGGACCAGTACCGGCAGCGAGGTGACTGATGATCTTCCGTCAGCTCGGGCTGCGCCGGGCGCGGCTGGACGACACGGGCGGTGTCACTGTTTTTGTCGCCATCTGCGTCGTCGCTCTGATCGGGATCATCGGCGTCGCCGTCGACGGCGGCAGCACGATGCGTGCCACCGAACGCGCCGACTACATCGCCGGCGAAGCCGCCCGGGCCGGCGGGCAGGCCATCGATCCCGCCGACGCCATCAGCGGGAAGGCGATCGTCGTCGACCCGCAGGCCGCTTCCGCCGCCGCCCAGTCCTACCTGCGCTCCGCCGGCGCCACCGGCACGGTCAGCGTCTCCGGCGACGGCAAGACCCTCACCGTCACGGTCACCGGCTCGTACGCCACGAAGTTCCTGTCGGCAGTCGGGATCGGCTCGTTGTCAGTGACCGGGCACGGCAAGGCCACCCTCCTGCACGGCGTCACCGCTCCCGAAGGAAACTGATGCGCACCACCCCCTCCCCCGCTACGGCGGCGACCCGCACTGTGGCCCGGATCCTCAAGGCCGTTTTGAGTCTGCTGGTACTGGCCTGCACGATCGCCGGACTGCCGCTGCTGCTCGCCCGGGTCACCCCCATCCTCTGGGCGGCCGCCCACGACGACGCCACGCACCTGCTCGACCGGCAGGACACCGGCGCGGCGTTCCTGCTGCTACTCGTCGCGGTGGGCTGGATCGGATGGGCGCAGTTCGCGTTCTGCACCGTGCGCGAGCTGGCCGCTCAGCTGCGCGGCCTAACCTGGCACGCCCCGCGCGGCCTTGGCGCCGGTCAGCGCGCGGCCGCCCTGCTGATCGGCAGCATCCTCGTACTGCTGCCCGCCAGTTCGGCCCTCGCCTCACCCGCCCAGGCCGCGCCGGCCACCTCCGCAGCCCTCATTCCCGGCCACACACCAGCCCAGGCTTCCGTGACCGCTCAGGCCGGGCAAGCCTCGCCGTCCAACGCGAAGGCGTCGACGTCGCGACCGGTGTACACGGTGCGCGAGACCCGGCCCGCGCAGAGCCTGTGGGGCATCGCCGAACACGAACTGGGCAACGGCGAGCGGTGGCGAGAGATCGCCGACCTGAACGAAGGCCGCGTCATGCCCGACGGCACAACCTTCCGCGCGAACAGCTTCCTCCAGCCCGGCTGGCAGCTACAGATGCCCGACAGCGCGGGGACGGCGCCAGGGGCGCGCACCCAGTTCGGCGGACAGTCCGCGGCCGCCGACGAGGGAAGCGAGCACGCCGTCACCGTCCACCCCGGCGACTACCTCTCGAAAATCGCGCAGGAGGAACTCGGCGACGGCAGCGCCTGGCCGGAGCTGTTCGACGCCAGCAAGGGCAGACCACAGCCGCACGGCCTCCCCCAGATCACCGACCCGGACATGATCTATCCAGGGCAGCAGGTCACCGTACCCGGTACTCAGCCCGACCGGACCAAGCCGCCCCGCAACACGCCCCGCACCACAGGCTCCCAAAAGGGAAACAGCAGCCACAGCCGGGAGACCGCTCCCCCGAGCACCCAGCAACCAGACAGCGAGCAGGCGCCGAGCGGTGGGGGCGAGCAGACTCCCACGCCAAGCCACACCACCGCTCCCACGTCGCCGGCTCCCAGCGTGCCCAGCAGCCCGCCCGCCCAGCAGCCCGGGCAGGAACAGGGCTCTCCCTCGGAGACGGCGACCGCGACGCCGCAGCCCAGCAGCGGCGCCTCCGCGCCCGCCTCACCGCCGGCCTCGGCGCCGGCGTCGGCGTCGGCGTCGGCGTCGGCATCGGGCTCTGCGGCCTCCCCCACGGTCGCACCGCCGCCGGTACCGGCACCGGCCGACGGCCCGCTGGACTTACGCACCGTTCTCGGCGCCGGTGCTCTCCTGGCCGCCGCTGCCACCGGTGCGCTCGCCCTGCGACGCACACTGCAGCGCCGCCGCCGCCGGCCCGGCGAGAGGATCGCGATCGCCTCGCAGACCTCTCCCGCCGAGGCCACCCTTGCGGCGGCCGCCGAACCCGGCGCAGCCGCCCGGCTGGACGCAGCCCTGCGGACCCTCGCCCACCACCTCCCCCCGGACCAGGTGGCGGTCCTGCCCGCGCTGCGGGCCGCACGGATCGGCGCGCGGAGCGTCGAGGTCCTGCCCGAGGACTCGGCCCAGGAGCCGCCGGCACCCTTCGTCTCCGGGGACGACGGATGGTGGGTCCTGGGATCCGGCGCCGTCCTCCTGGACGAGGACACCGCCCGCGACGTACCGGCTCCCTACCCGGGCCTGGCCACGATCGGCAGCACGCGGGCGGGTGACCTGCTGCTGCTCAACCTCGCCCAGGTGCCCGCCCTGCTGCTGGACGGCAACCCGCTCCACATCACCGAGGTGTGCACCTCACTCGCCCTCGAACTCGCCATGAGCCCCTGGGCCGGCCAAGCCGAGGTCGTGACGGTGGGGTTCGGGAAGGACCTGCCGCAACTACTGCCCACCGCGCGGATCGCCCACATGCGGCAGGCCCCGCACGCGCTCCGCGACCTGAGCGAACGCCTCCTGGAAGCACACCAGATGCCCGAGACCAGCCATCAGCCCTACCTGGTGCTGTGCGCGTCGGCCCTGGACCCGGACACCGCGTGGAAGCTCGCCGACGTCATCGACAAATCCCCCACCGTACCCGTCACCCTCATCGCACCGGCGAGCACGGCAGCCGCGCACTTCCCGGACGCGGAGATCCTCAACGCCTCGGTCAGCCAACCCCAGCATCTCGACGCCGCCGGCACCGAGATCACCGTGCAGCGCCTGGAGCACGCCGCCTACCTTCAGATCACCACGGCGCTACGAGTGTCCGCGCAGCCGGCCCACCCGGCCGATGGCCCGTGGCAAGACGTCCCGGACGAGCCCGGCACCGTGCAACCCCTCGCACCTGCGGCAGCCGCCGAACCCGAGACGACCGCACCTGCCCCCACAGCGACAGCAGCAGACATGAGCGGCGAGGTCTTCCCCGCCCTGCTCGCCGCCACCACCGATCCGTCGGGGCTGCGTCTCCTGCCCACCACGGCGCCGGCACCGCAGACCGAGAAGGAGCATGACCCGGCCCCCGCAGTGCCGGCGGCCCCGCGCGCCGAGAGCCGCCAGGGCACCGAAGACGGCGCGGACGCTGCCGTCACCGGCGGCGCACCATCCAACGGGGCAGAGGGCGAGGCGCATGATCTGCATGCCCCGGAGATCAGGGTGCTGGGCCCCCTCGAAGTGACCGGCGTCGACAACACCGGCCACGGCCCAAGGATGGCCCAGCTCGCCGCCCTGCTGTTCTTCCGGCCGGGCCGCAGCGCAGACGCACTGTGCCACGACATGGATCCCGCAAGCCCCTGGTCGACGAGCACCCTCAACGCCCGGATCCAGGGCCTGCGCCGGTCCCTGGGCAACGACACGGCCGGCAACCCCTACGTGCCGCGCCGCAGCTCCGGAGAAGACCCCTACCGGCTCGCCCCCGCAGTGCGCTGCGACTGGACACGCTTCCTGCAACTCACCGAACACGCCCTGCCGCTCGGGCCCCCCGGTCTCACCGACCTGGAGAAGGCACTCGCCCTGGTCCGCGGCCGCCCCTTCGGAGGCAAACCGCTCCCCTGGGCCGAACCGTACGTGCAGGACATGATCACCCGCATCACCGACGTCGCACACACCGTGGCCACCCACCGCACACCCCCCGGCCCGCACCACGACCTCACCGCGGCCCGCCGCGCCATCGCGACCGGCCTCGACATCGACGACACAGCAGAACTCCTCTACCGCGACTGGCTCCGCATCGAACACACAGCCGGCAACCGGCAAGGACTCCACACAGCAATCTCCCGCATCCAACAGATCAACCACACACTGGACTGCTCACTGGAGACCGAAACCTCCCAGCTCATCCACCACCTCCTGAACAACCCACCACCCCACACCAGCACCACTGAGGTTGGCCAACGGTGAGGCGCGACAGCCCGGCATTAAGGCTCACCAGGACACACCGCATCCTCATCGGCGTGACCCTGACCGGCACGATGACCACCGCCGGCATCAGCTTCACCGGCTCCTACACCGCCCTCCGCCAGCTGGCCATCAAGAAGGGCTTCGGAAACTTCGCCGCGGTAGCGAACGAGCGAGGCCATGCGTCAGCGGTCAGCGGACCGTCACCGACCACTTGCCTCGCGAGAGGACCAGGGTCCCTTCCGGGTCGACGCGGGCCCGCGCCCCGTACACCGGCAGCGTGCCTTCCCGGTTGAGCCGGTTCCGGATCTTCTCCAGCGCGTCCCAGAGGCGGCGTGGGCCGCCCTGGTGCACGATGGGCGCGCCGAGGAATCCGGTGGCCGTGGCGCGGGCCCAGGAACCGTCGAGGTGCACCATCCACACGGTGCGCACGTCGCCAGCGGTCTCGGTGTGGTGCTCGATGCCCGGCTCGAGGAGTTCGAGCATCGACATGACGTCCCACGAGTCTGGCACGTAGAGGAGCGGGTACCGGCTCATCGTCACCTCGTCCCCGTCGGTCGAACGAGCCTTCTCCCACACCTCCCTCGCCCCGTCCTCGTAGTCCGCACCGTGCCGGGTGCGCATGAACCCGGCGGGGTCGGAGGTGATGCGGCCGACGGCGCCTCCGTCCTCGGTCTTGTCCGCGACGAGGATCAGGCCGGTGCCCGCGATCGTGGTGACGAGCCGGCCTCCGGGGCGCAGAGCGGTCAGCCACGAGGCCGGGACAGGCCGCACGGAGACTGTGGACACGATCCGGTCGACGTCTTCGGGGAGAGGCCCGGTGATGTCGGCACACACCATCTGCGGGCGCAGGCCGATAGCGGCGAGCCGCTCATCAGCCTTCTGCACGAGGCTGGCGTCGACGTCAACACTGGTGACCGCCCCATCGCCGAGTCGCCGGCACAGGAGCGCCGTGCCGTACCCGGTCCCCGTCGTCACCAGCACACGGGAGGTGTCGGCAATCATGGCGTGCCGGTACATGGTCACGACCAGACCCGGCAGCGTCGACGACGAAGTCGGGCTGCCCGTCTTGAGCACGGCCCCCGGCTCGGCCTGGTCGGCGTGCAACGGGCCGACGCGGGTCACCAGGGTCTGATCCGTGTAGGTCGCCCACATCCACGCGTCGGGATCGGACACACCGTCGCGCAACCTCCACAGGCCGTCGGAGTTCTCCCACCAGCGGGGAACGAACAGGTGCCGCGGGGTCGTTGCCAGCGCCCTGTACCAGCGAGACTCCGGCCGGACCACGCCCGTCGCCAGACGCCATGCATGCGTCTCCCAGTCCATCGTCTGTCACCGGCCTCTCGTCCTAGTCGTATGCAGGGTCGCAGGCTTCGGTGTTCGCCGGGTCGCAGTCGTTCGAGTCGGCGGGCGTGCAGCCGGCCGCAGCGACGGGGCGCCGCGGGATGCTCGCTGCGGTGTCCGCCCACCTCTGGCCGCCCAGGACGGCAGCCAGCCCCTCGGTCTTCGCGTTGCCCGTGCCGAGGAAGCGGCCCAGGACGCACGGGGTGACGGTGCCGTCGGTCATCACCGCGGCGCGCCCGTCGGCGCAGCGCCCGCACAGGTCCCCGGTGCCCGGGACATGGATCTCGGCCCGGCCAACACTGCGGACGCGGTCGGTGTTCACCATGCGTACACCGAGCGCGAGCAGTTCCTCGCGAGCCTCCGTGACTCGCTGCCCCTCGAACACCTCGACGATGCCGACCTGCAAGAGGATGCCGCGGTTGACGGCCTGAACGATGTTCGCACGGGTCGCACCGTGAGAGCCCCTGCGGCCGGTCACCCGCTCGTGCTCCTCTGCCACGTCGCTGTAGTACGACGTCGCCAGGGACACCTTGGGGTGGGCGAACAGTTCCCAGTGCTGGTGCCTCACGCGGTAGAGGTTGCTGTAAACCTGGACGTGGAGGCCAAGCGCGAGGGCGCGGTGCACGAGCGCCTCGAAGTCAGGGTGCAGGGACGGCTCGCCGCCAATGAACTGCACCTTCTTCACGCCGGCCGCGGCCGCCTCCCCGATGAGCCGTTTCCAGTCGTCGGCAGTCATGCTGCCGTGCCCTCCGGTCGGGCCGGCCTTCGCGTAGCAGAGAGACGAACAGGTGAGCTGGCAGCGGCCCGTGATCTCCAGTTCGAGGAACGTCACGGGGCTGGGTTTCGTGGGCGCCAAGGCGTCCAGTGCGACGGTCATTAAGGTTTGTCCTCCCGGTAGTTGCGGTCACCACCCGGCCGAGTCACGATCCGTTGCGGGCAGGGCGGCCTTCGTACGGAACCGCCCCGCCGGACGCTTCCGAAGACCCGGCGAGGCGGACGCCTCACCTCACGGGCTCGACGGTGGCCCGGTGAGGCGAGCTTGGGTGCGGCCCTAACCCGGAGCGGCCGCCATGGAGGTGCTTCAGATCGGCGTCCACGCCAGCACCAGGGCGAGGGCGGGCTGTAATGCTGTGGTCAGCGAGTGGCACTCGTGCGCCGGTGGCAGGAGCAGTCGCAGCTGGCGGCCAGCAGGATTCCCGCGTAGTTGGGCAGCGGGATGTCCTTGGTCTGGCGGCACTGCGCGTGCAGGTCGCTGTAGCCCGGCCTGGCGGCCAGAGCGCATTCCGCAGAGAGGTTCTCCGCCTCGGTGCCGACTGCCATGACCACTACAGTTCGCCCCTGGAGCGGGCATTCGCAGCGGCGACGGCGGGTCCAAGGGCCTCGGCGACGGAGACCGGCCTGAGGTCCTCCGGTTTCGCGTCCCACTCAATGCCCCCGTGGACCGGCCGCAGCTGCACGTAGGTGCCTACAGCGGCCATCACCTTGCCGATCTTGCCCGTGCCGACGTCCCGAACCGTGTCGCCGATCCTCGGCTCGAAGGTTGGCTCAGCCGGATCAGCTTCCCCTGGGGCCACCATCGGCATTGCGATGGCCTCGGTGTCCCGGACGATCTCTGGCGTCTCGCCAATCGTGTCAGCGTCAGCCAACGAGGTCGCGGGGTCACTGGCGCTCACCGGACCGCCTCCAAGGCCTGACGAAGCACAGCAGCCGGGGTCAGCCCCTGGGCCTGGCCGATGAGCCAATAGGGGCCCGGAGGCGCCTCCTTGCCAGCGGATGGGAGCACGAGGTGGGTCTTCAATCCCAGTGCGGTGGTCTCAGGCACGTTCCAGACAGCCGCGCTACCCAACGGAACGAAAAAGTAGAGCACCGGCTCGGCGGGAGCAGGGTCCACGGCGACGGCACCTGGCGTCTCGATTCGCTCGATCGCACGGACGGCGATGTGCCGACCGACCTTCACGACATCCCAATGGACCCCTACGGGAGCCAGTTGCATCCCACCCGGGTGCAACTCCAGTTCAGTCTGGCTGAGCATCCGTCATCCGCCCCTCGCTTGCGATGTGCAGCGAAGGTATGGCGATTTCAACAGCGCTACCCGAACTAAGAGTTCGGGTGAACTAGGAGTTCGTGAGGATCAGAGCAGTTGGAGACGCCCAGCGAGGTCGGTGACCTGGCGGCGGAAGGTGGGGCGCACCCGCTTCTGAAGATCAAGGATCATGCGTCTGGCGAGTGGGCTGCGGGCCAGATCCTCCGGGGCCAGATCCTCCAGGTCGAGCAAGTGAACCAGAGCGGCCGCGTCCTCTCTCCGAAGGTCGTAGCACCTGGCAAGCTCCAGGCCGAATGTGAACTGCCGCTCACGGCTGGACAACACACTCGTGTCAATCTTGTCTGCGAGGCGTAGCCCTTCGGACGCCTCTCCGGCCAACATCTCAATGCTCATGGCGTGCATGTGCACGTTCATGGGCCCGAAGGCTGTCCACTGAACGTTGGCCCCCTCCCCGACCTTCTTGGCCAGGGGAACGGCCCGCCGCTCCAGCCGATCGCGCGCATCCCACCAGCGCCGGCGGTTCGCGTCGGACACCACGGCTACCAGCTCCAGGGCTCCCGCCATGGCGGCGGTCTCCTTCGTGGGCGGCACATGTCCGAGGTCTTCGATCGCGCGAACTGCGATGTCCTTGGCTTCTTCGACTGCAGCAGCCTCTTGATGAGAGAGCAGGACGTGGCCGAGGTTCCACTGTGCCGCCGCCATGCGTACGGGATCATCAGCGTCCTCGGCTGCTCGGATTGCCCGGTCGGCGACCATGAGTGAGAGGTCTAGGCGCCCGGCACGTCGACAGTATGACCGGAGCAGTCCATACAGGTCCGCCGCAATGCGCAGGACCTCCCGGCGCACCCGGGCGTCCATGCCGCGACGGTGCACCCGGACCGCGTGTTCGACGTCGGCGATCAGGTCAGGAAGGACTTGGGCCGCCTCCGAGAACCGTTCCTTTGAGGACTGCCAAGAGCTCCAGACCGCTTCCACGCGTTCCCTGAGATGGGCAGGACTGGCAGGATCCGCGCTGATCGACAGCCCATAGCCCATCAGCGCGCGGGCGACCTCTGGAGCCGCCGTGAGGGGAGCCGACGTCTCCTCCATCGGCTCTTCGGCGAGCAGCGCCGAAAGGGGGACGCCCAGTTCGGCTGCGATGCGTGCAAGGACGTCCGGCGAGGGGATCTTCTTCCCGGCTTCGATCAGTTGCAGGTAGCGTTCGGTGATACCGCATAGGCCGGCGATGGCCACTTGCGTGCGATTCCCGTTCTTCCGCCGGTAGTGCTTGATCCTCTGACCGACGGGCAGCTTCGCTAAGGACACCGCCCCGTCCCCTTTCACGCGCGCGTCTCGTACCGTCAGCGTAAGGCCGCGTGCGTTGCTTCACGCAGAGCCCGAAGACATTCGGGTGACGGATAATGTTCCGTTGCGCGATGGATAGTTGAGGAGGTTCGATGGTGCAACTGGTCCTGTGGGACATCGACCACACCTTGATCGACACGCGCGGTGTGGGCCGCGAGCTGTCTGCCGCCGCCTTCCAGCGCACCACGGGACTGACCATGCGGAAGCAAGCCAAGATCGACGGCATCACGGAGGCCGTCATCTTCAGAGAAACCGCGAAGCTCCAGGGCTTGGCCACCGACCGCGAGGACTTCGAACGGTTCGCAGCCGCGTTGGCAGGTGAACATCTCCTCCAGGCAGCCGACCTGCGCGAACGCGGCCACGCTCTGCCCGGCGCCGCAGCGGCCCTGGAACTACTCGCCGCCGATGGCATCCGGCAGACCGTCGTCACGGGCAACATCCGCCCCGTTGCCGAGATCAAGCTGCAAGTGTTCGGCCTCGACCAGCACATTCTCTGGAACCTTGGCGCCTACGGGGAAGACGACGACCAGCGCTCAAAGCTCGTGAAGCTGGCCCTTCGCCGCGCCCAGGTGTCCCCTGCGGATGCAGTAGTGATCGGGGATACTCCGGCTGACGTCGAAGCAGCGCACTCCAGCGATGTGCGAGTCATCGCTGTTGCGTCCGGTCGCAGCGACGAAGCGGCCCTGCGAGACGCTGGTGCCGAGACCGTACTTCCCGACCTTCGGGACACCGAACTGCTCGTGAAACTCGTGCGCGGTGGCGACCCGCGATAGACGTCCGTCGCGCTTGGTCAGCGGCCAGTCCGGTACCCAGGGTAGCCCGATCGCCTCATAAGATCCGCGCACGTGGACATCTCCGAAAATCCGATCGAGCTGGAACGCACGGCTGGAGAAGAACGAGGTCGTCTGGTCGGCCTCCCGGACGACGATGAGCGCGCCGCTCAGTGGCTACGGTGGCGCGATGCGTCCGCAGCTGCCCAGGCCGCGATCGGCGCGCACGCCAGGGAGGCCGGGCTGAACCGGTACGAGCTGTAGCAGGCCGTGAAGAAGGCGGTCCGGCACTCCGCGGAGGGGCCAGGTCAGTTCTCCTGCGACCAGATCACCAGTTCCTGGCCGGTCGTCTCGTCGGCGAGCGTGATCCGGGCGCCCGGAATCTTCCTGCGCTCGCCAACCCACGACGCGAATTTCTCCCGGACCGTAACCTCCCGGCTCTGGTCGCAATCGACGAGAACTGGACGACCGCGCACCTGCTCCCCGCCTTCGACTGGGCCGCCGAGACCGTCACGGCGCGGGCCGCGTGGACCGGTTACCTGGCCGCCCCGTACTGGAACGAGCGTGTCCTTGAACTGCTACGTCCCTCGCTCCTGCAGGGCTTCACCCACATCCAGGACGAGCGGTTGCGGCCGACGCTGATCAACCATGTCGCCGACCTGTGCCTGTACAGTGCCACCGCCGCCCAGCCAGAGCACGGAATCCTCACCGCCTTCCTCAGCTCCTCAAACGGCACCGACCGCAGACTGTGGGCGCAGCACATCGGCTGGCGACTCAACAAACTGCAGCCAGCCGAAGCCCAGGGCAACTGGGAACGCTGGATCAAGGACTACTGGGCCCGGCGCCTGGACAACCGCCCCGTCCGACTCACCGCCGACGAAGGCGGACAGATGCTCGACTGGGTCCTCCCCGCAGGGGACCTTTTCCCCGAAGCAGTCGGCCTTCTCGTGAAGTCACCCTCGCGCTTCCCCGGAGCCTTCCTCTTCTTCCGCAACCTCAAAGACTCACCAGTCCTGGCCGAACACCCCGCCGAAACCGCCCAGCTCGCCGCCCACGTCCTGACGCACCTCAACGGCCCGGTCGCAGTGTGCGAGGAGATCAGCTCAGTCCTGCACGCACTCATCGCCACCGGCAACCCTGCCCTCACACCCACCCTCCGACAAGCCTGCGAAGGTGCAGCAAAAGCAGGCTGCCCCAACGCCTTGGCCTGGGCCAAAGCACTGCCCTAAATGAATATTCCGGCGCCTTGGTACAACCCCGCCGCACGTCACGCACATCCCGATTGGACTCTCCTGGAACGGAGAGGTCACAAATCTCGGTACAGCTCACCCCCTGTGATCGAGGTCTACGGCATCCGCCGAGTATGCGCACCAGCCCGCCTTCGTCGTGGCACGGGCGCGCGTGGCCGGCGCCGGATCTGACTGTCCCCGTTCTCAATGTGGTGCAGCGGATCGTTGTGGGGGATGTCGCGCAACGGCGAGCGCGGACCCGTATCACCCGCCGGACAAGCACCCTGACGCGCCCGTTCCCCCGAAGCCCGGGCGCCCGAGCTCAAATCCTTGGCAGACTGCCCCAAAGGCACGGTGCGCGTTGGGGGGTCGGATGGCTGAGATCGGTCTTGCTGCGGCGATCGAGGAACTGCGGCAGGAGCTCTATCAGGCGCAGGACTTGGGGGCAGGTCAGCAATTTGCGTTCGGCATCGAGGAGGCCGAACTAGATCTGCACCTGGAGCTGCGCAACAGCGGCAAGGGGGACGGCAAGGTCAGCTTCGGTGTGGCCACCGTCGGCGCGGGCGGTGAGCACTCCACCGTCCGCGCCCACAGACTGACGCTGAAACTGTCGGTCCGGGATCGGGCCCGCGGCGGCTCCAGTCCCGAGATCAGCGATACGGAAACCGGGTCCTGGGACGAGGAGTGATGGACCCGCGCAGACTGGTGATGATCCGCAGCGGGACCACGCGGCAGCGTCATCGCGTCGGCTCCGGCTATCTCGTCGCACCTCGACTGGTGCTCACTGCCGCGCACATCCTCCGGGACGGCGACAGCGGCGCCTACTGGGAGGAAATCCAGGTCAGAGTGGGGCATCCGGGTCGCGGTGAGACTTTACGCACCGGAGCGGAGCAGATCTGGATCCATCCGCAGGACCTGGACGTCGCCCTGCTGCTCACAGACGACGAGATCGAGGTATCAGGGTCGGTTCGATGGGGACACCCCGTGGGCGCGGCCCCGCTGCGCTACGAGGGACTGGGCTTTCCACTGGCATCCGCAGAAGACGGTCGCGACGCCGAACACCTCCGAGGGGTCCTGCCTCCGCTGTCCTCCGGGGCTCGCGGTCTTTACGCACTCGACCAGGAGCCTGCACCCAGCCTCCGTGACGACGGCCGCAAGGCCTGGGGGGGCGCCTCGGGAACCGCAGTGTTCTGCGAGGACCACCTGGTAGGCGTGGTGATTCGCGATGACCGGTCCTACGGCAACCGCCGCCTGCGGGCCGTCCCGGCATATTGCTTCGTCCAGGACGGCGACTTCGAGGCACTTCTGCGACAGTACGCCGACGGTCCGCCCCACCTGGCCGAGATTGGCGCTGTCCTCCCGACGGCCCGGCCTTCGACGCAACGCAGCCCCGCCGAGCAGGAAACGGAGCGGCTCCTGTGGTCGATGCTCAGCGGCCGGTTCACCTACGCAGCACATGCCCGCGCCCTCGCACGGCGGCTCGGATACACCGTCCCTGACGGCCATGAACCGACCATGCCCGACCTCGCGGCACTCGTGGCGGCCCATCCCCGCGCCCTGCCCTCCCTCAGCAGCACCCTGGCCTCGGCCCTCACCGGCGAGGACGAGCGCACCCACCTGACGGACGTCCTCACCCGCGCCCGTGCTGGCGGACTGTGCCTGCTCCTGTCCCTGGACGAGTGCGAGCACTTACTGGAACTGCTCCGCGGCATCTGCAAGGAGCAGCCCACGCTGATACCTCGCGCCGCCCGCGAGGCCCTGCGCTACACCTGGCTGCCCGACCAGTTGAACCGCACGCATCTCTTCACCGACGACCTCGAGAACGTCGTCGAGCACCTGGAGACCGTCTCCGACAGCGAGCGCGTACCGGACGGCACACCGCCCGTACCTGCCCTGCTCCGCCTGGTCGAATGCGTGGCCGCCGCCCTGGGAAGGGAAGCGGGGGCGGAGCTGCGCAGCTGGTCCGATCAGGTGGCCGCCCGGACCGGCATCCATCCAGCGGCGCTTGCCGAGCGCCGCACCGACGCCGGCCGCTGGGCTGCCCGGCAGTCGCCCCCCTTCTCCCGCGTCGTTGTCGAAGTTTCCCGCGCGCGGACCGCACCGAGCGAGAGCTACTACTGCCGCATCCTGCTCGCCCGTGCCGACGGCACGCACACCCCTCTCCACGAGGCGGAGAGCGCGCCGAGGACACCTGAGGAGGTGGCCCGGCGGGTGCGCGACGCCGTCGAGGTCGTCGCGGACGAACTCGGCCCGACTGCCGCGCCCCACGTGACGGTTCTAGTGGCCCGTGACAGCCTCCATCTGCCCATCGACGAATGGAACCCCGGGGCACCCAACGAGTTCGTGCCCGACCAGCCGATCGGCGCCGAGTTCTGCATCACCCTGAGTTGCCCGGAGATGAGCGACCTGGTGCGCGGCAGGGAACGCGAGCACCGGCGGCGCTGGGAGAGCGGATGCGCGGCCCCCTTGGTGGTCGACGACGACCATGTCACTCGGCCACGGCTTAGGCGGCTGCTGCAGACCACTCACCGTGACGCCACCCAGGTCGTGCTCCACGGTTCCCCGCAACAGCGGGACGCACTGCTCGAACTCTGCCTGGCCCTTGGCGTCCCGGTCGTCCTCTGGGACCGGCGGGCCGACTACCCCGCAGACGCGGCCGGGCTGCAACAGCTGGACCTCACTGGCCCGCTCGGCGATCTACCAGAGCGGGTCCGCGTCTTCCGCGGGACGGCGTTCGACGAGCCGGAGACGCACCCCGCGCGCCCCGCACTCGTTTGGGAGGAGCACGGCCGGCGACCGCGGCCCGAATCGCTGACCCTGCAGGACCCCCAAGAAGGAGCTCACGCGTCATGACCGCCGCAGAATCCGCTGCCACCGGCCAGTCCACCCCGTCCAGCGACGGTGACTGGCGGCTCTTCCGGGGCGATGGGTTGTCCCGCGCGGTCACCTTCCCGCCCGCCCCGCCGTGGCGCCGATTCCACCCGGAGGAGCCCGATGGCTCGCAGACCGCACGCCACCGCCCGTACCTGATCGACCCCGACGACGCGGACATCGTCAACGCCGCTCTCCACCTTCGCCGGCCTTTGCTGGTCACGGGGCACCCCGGTACCGGAAAGTCCTCCCTGGCCCACGCGATCGCCCTCGAACTCGCCCTCGGCCCCGTCCTGCACTGGCCGATCAACAGCCGCTCGACCCTGGAGGACGCCCTCTACAACTACGACGCGATCGGCCGAATGCGGGAAGCGAACCTCCGCCGAGACATGGACGGCTCCGAACCGGGCATCGGCCAGTACGTTCGACTCGGGCCTCTGGGCAGCGCGTTGCTGGCCCATGAACGCCCCAGGGTCCTACTCGTCGACGAGCTGGACAAGGGGGACGTCGATCTGCCCAACGACCTGCTCACCGTGTTCGAGGAGGGCGAGTTCGAGATTCCGGAGCTCAGCCGCCTCTCCGAGGAACATGCCACGGTCCACGTCCGGACCGACGATCCAAATGCGTCGGCCGCCGTCGTCCGCGGCCGCGTCCGCTGCCGTGAGTTCCCCGTCGTGGTCATCACCAGCAACGGTGAACGCGAGTTCCCGCCCGCCTTCCTCCGACGGTGCGTCCGTCTCGACCTGCCCGAGCCCGACGAGGAGCGACTGCGGGACATCGTCGCCGCGCACCTCGGCCCCGAGGCGCTCCACGACATCGATGACCTGCTGGAGGAGTTCCTCGGCCGCCGCGCGCCCGGCGAACTCGCGACCGATCAGCTCCTCAACGCAATCTTCCTGCGCAAGGGCGGCGTCGATCTGGACGCCGGCGGACTGCTCGACGCCGTTCTGCACCAACTCGGCGGGGCGGTATGAGGGCATGCTGGGACGTCTGAGAGAGATCCTGACTAGAAGCGGCGTCGCCCTCACCGACGAGGAACTCCTCGACGTCCTGTGGCTGGCCAGCAACCTGCCGGGCGACGTCGCTCCGTTGGCCCGACGTCCGGCCCCGGCCGCCCCCTCGCGGCAGGCCGCCGAGCAGGGTGAGCGCCGAGTCCCCGGCGGGGACGATTCCGCGCCATCGGGCCTGCACCTGCCGCCGGGCGTCGCCCCGCGCCGCCTTTTCCCGCTGCACGCGGCCCCGAGGGGCAAGGACAGCGGCAAGGCGGAGCGCGCGCCACACCGAGCGCACGCCGTACGCGCTCCGGGCCCCCCTATCCTGCCCAGCCGTCATCTCACGCTCGGCAAGGCGCTACGGCCACTGCGGCAGCGGCTTCCCGATCGGCACCGTCAGGAACTGGACGTGGCACGGACGGTGGACGCCATGGCCGAGACGGGTCTGCCTGAGACTGTAATGAGCCCCGCCCGTAGCCGCTGGCTCTCCCTCGCCCTGCTGGTCGACGACGGCGTGTCAATGGTCCTGTGGAAGCGTCTGGCCTCCGAGATCCGCACACTGATGGAACGGGCCGGGGCCTTCCGGGACGTCCGCGTACTCGGACTCAACACCCGAGGTCCCCACGCCCCGTTGCTGAGTAACCGCCCCCACCGGCAGCAAGGTCCCTACCTTCCGCCGGCCGCACTCTGCGACCCCACCGGCGGCACCCTTGTCCTCGTGGTCAGCGACGGTGTCGGCGACGCCTGGTGGGACGGCCGGATGAGCGAGGCAGCAGCCCTGTGGGCCCGACGGCAACCCACCGCGATCCTGCAGGCGCTGCCCGCTCGGCTCTGGGGGAACTCCGGCATCACGACTCGGCTGTGGCACGTCACCAGTGTCCGCAGGGGCGGTCCCACCACCGCCTGGCACGTCACCGACCCGACACTGCCGGCGGATCTCGTCGGCTTCGACTCCGTCCCCGTCCCGGTTCTCGAACCCACCCTGGCCTCCGTCGGCGACTGGGCCCGGCTGGTTGCCTCACCCAGCGCGACCGCGGTGCTGCCGCTGTGGGACATCGGGCGGTCCGTCACTCAACCCCGGCGTCACGCCGAGCCCCGGCACGGTCCGGACGACGAAGCCGTACTGCGCTTCCGCGACGCGGCCAGCCCGGAAGCGTATCGGCTCGCCGCTCACCTCGCGGCCGTGGCGCCCGTCACTCCGACCGTCATGCGCATGGTGCAGGAAGCCCTTGGCCCTCCGACGGACACCGGGCACCTCGTAGAGGTCTTCCTCGGTGGCCTCATGCACAACACCGCTGAGGACACCACCGGTTGGTCGCCGCAGCCGGAGTTCTTCGACTTCTCCGACGACGCACGGCGCATCCTCCTCGGCACACTCCCCGCCCGCGAGTTACTGCGCACCGCACGCCTGATCGCCGACCGCCTGGCAGCGTCTGTCCGGCACTCCCCGAGCTTCACCGCCTGGGTTACGCACCCGGGAGGTACCGACGCCGTCGGCGCACCCGAACGGTCTTTTGCTCAACTGGAGGAACGGCTGCTGAAACGCCTCGGCGTCGCCACACACATCGACTCTCCACCCGCCGACCAGCCTCCCCCGGCCCCGGAACCCCAGGAACGGGTCCACCCACAGCCACCTGCGGCTCAGAGGACGGACACCAGGCACCCCGCACTGCCCTCCGCGGCAGACACGAAGGCCAAGATCCTTCTGGTCGACGACCAGCCGGAGAACCTGCTGGCCCTGGAGGCCGCCCTCGATGCGCTCGACCAGACACTCATCCGAGCCTCGTCGGGCGAGGACGCACTCAAGGCGCTGAACGACGACGAATTCGCCCTCATTCTGCTCGCCATCCAGATGTCGGGAATGGACGGCTACCAGACCGCCGCGCACATCAAACGCCGTCACCGGACTCGCGACACCCCGATCATCTTCGTCAGCGCGGCCGGAACGAGTCCCCACGCCACCTTCCGAGGATATGCGGCCGGTGCCGTGGACTATCTGTCGCGGCCGTACGAACCCTGGGTGCTGCGCGCCAAGGCGAACATCTTCGTCGGCCTGCACCAAACGAACGTGCAACTACGCAAACAGGCAACCTTGTTACGCACCGAGACCGAGACCGATCTGCTGGCCCAGCTGTCCACCCTGTTGTCCGACGCCGAGACGCAGGCACTCGTCCTGAGGGGAGAACTCCAGGCACAGGCATCGCGGGCGACGGTAAGGACCACCGCCGCCCGCCTGGAACGCACGATCAGCAGCATGCGCCAGCTGCTGCAGGACGCGTCGGAACGCCACAAAGAACCTGACACCCCTGCTTCCCCACACTCACCACCACATTGAGACCAGTGAAGAGAACCCGGCCGGGGACTGTCCTAAAGATTGTGTATGCCCCGGTGTGACCCGTCTGGCATGAGGTGTCCCCTCTGCTGGGAAGGATCACGGATGGGCATCAAGGACG
>NZ_JBIAVV010000022.1:0-30878 GCF_042894765.1 Streptomyces sp. NPDC001507 | reverse complement strand
TCGTCATGCTCAACGCCCTGCGCGAGACCCACGCCGCCGAAGCCGCCATCAACCTCGCCGTACGCACCCTGCACACGGCCCTCCACACCGCCTGATCCGGGCACCGGCGTGACCAACAACGAGCCGCCGGAATCGTCGCCGGAGCCGTCCGCCCACGACGGCCACCCGCGCCTGCGGCACCTCAAGGACCGGCTGACCGAGCACCACCGCCGGGCCAAGGCGGAGCGCGAGGAAGCGGAACTGGAGGAGGCCATCGGGACGGCGGCCTTCGACATGGGGACCGACCTCGCGCACCCCGCGCCCGACCACGCGGAAGCCGCCTACGACGTCGACACCGACATCGGCGTCGACCCGCGCTAGCCGCCCGCCCAGACCCCGCACCGCAAGGAACTCCCATGACCGACTCAACGCCCACCGTCGTCCTCGTGCACGGTGCCTTCGCCGATGCGTCCAGCTTCGCCCGGGTCGTCCCCGAGCTGCTGGCCGACGGTCTGAAGGTGCTCGTCCCGGCCGTGCCCAACCGCAGCCTCACCGGCGACTCCGCCTACATCGCCTCGGTGGTCCGCGCGATTCCCGGTCCCGTCGTCCTGGTGGGCCACTCCTACGGCGGTGCCGTCATCACCGTCGCGGGCGCCGAGGAGAACGTGCAGGCCTTGGTCTACCTGGCCGGCTACGCCCTGGAGGAGGGCGAGAGCCTCGGCGAACTGCAGGGCCGGTTCCCGGACTCCGAGCTCGCCGCGGCCCTGGTGTACACGCCGTTCCCGGTCGCGGGCTCGGACGAGCCCGGCACCGACGTCACCGTCGACGTCGACAGGTTCCCCGCGATCTTCGCCGCCGACGTGGACCCGGAGCTCGCCCGGGTGCTCGCCGTCTCCCAGCGCCCGCTGGCCGGCGCGGCCTTCGCCGAGGCGGCCCCGGTAGCGGCGTGGAGGACCAAGCCGTCCTGGGGCCTGGTGTCGTCCTCGGACCACACCATCAACCCCGACGTCGAGCGCTTCGGCTACGAGCGCGCCGGCATGACCACGGTCGAGGTCGACTCCTCCCACCTGGTCATGCTCGCCCACCCCAAGAAGGTCGCGGACCTGATCCGCGAGGCCGTCCGCAACGTCACCGCCTGACCGACGAGGGAAGAAGCGCATGCGACCCACCTCCGGACCGACCGGCGTCGTCCCTGCCGAGCAGCCGGGGATGGCCCGCCGCGCGGGCGCGCACGCCGCCGAGGTGAAGGCGGGCCACCTGTCCCTCGTCACCCGTCCCGACGTGGTCACCCGCGTCATCAGGGAGGCGGCCGGCTCGGTCGGCTGACCCGTGGGGCAAACGGCGCACCCCGCACGGGTGACGCCGAGCGGGCCGCGCACCGGTGCCCACCGGGCGCGGCCCGTCCGCGTGTAGGTACATGTCATGCGGACAGCGGCGACGAGCGTACGAGCACGGATGCGATCCCCCTGGACCTGGACGGCCCTCGTCGCGGTGACAGGGGTGTGCGGTGCGCTGCCGTTCCTCCTCGCGGAGGGCGACGACCCCCGCCCGCTCTCCGTCGACGAGGCCCGCCGCATGGCCCTCACGCCGCTCCACGCGTACCGGGACAGCCCGGCCGAGGTGACGGTACGGGCTCCGCTGCCCGGCGGTACGGCCGTGGTCCGCGCGGTGGTCGACGAGCACCGGCACCGGGCGGTGGGCTGGTTCGACACCGGGGACGCGGCGGAGCGGGGGCTGCTGGCGTGGGACGGCGCCGGGCTGGAGGTCGCCCGGCCCAAGGCGGACGGCAGCGCGGGCCCGCTGGCGCGGCCGGCGTCGACGGCGGAGGCGGTACGGGACGCCGCGCGGCTGCGACCGACGGCGTGGATTCGCCGCGGCTACGGGCCGGCCTCGCTGGACACGGCCCTGCGGCTGACGCTGTCCCTGGCCGCCGCCCGCCCGGACGACGCGCACCGGATCGCCCGCTCGGGCCGCCGCCACCTGGGCACGGACCGGATCGACGGCCGTCGCTACGACGTCTTCTCCGCCGGCGACGCCCCGCTGAGGTACTGGATCGACGGGGCGGGACGACTGCGCCGGGTCCGGGAGGACCTGGACGACGACCGCACGATCGAGGTCGACGTGACGCGGGCGCGGGTACGGACGGCGGTGCCAGAGGGGCCGTGGGCGAGTGGTTGAACTGGGCTGCGGCTGGGGGGACGCTTACCGGCGCTTGCAGGGTGCCGCCGCGCCCACCCGTGCCGCCTGGGGGCACCGCCCAGGCCCTTGAGGCACTCGGGGAGGCACGACTTGCCCGCGGCTGGGGAGATGCGGCGGCTACAGCGCCCCCAGGGGCGCGGGGAACTGCGCGACCAGCCCCCACCGGCCCGCAGCCGGCACACGGCCGCTGTGAAACTTCCCGCCCGGCCTGTGAGTTGAGCGCACCGGCTGTGGATCGCCGTACCACTCCCCGACAGGTCGGCCCCGGCTGCGAGGATGATGCGCCATGACGGCAGGATGGTGCGCACGCACGACACGGTCCGCGGTGTTCGCGGCCGTCTGCGTGCTGCTCGCCGCCCTGGGCCACGTCCTGATGTCCGGCAGCCGGGTGCCCGCCTGGGCGCTGGCCGCCGCCCTGGCGCTCACCGGGGCCCTCGGCTGGGCCCTGTCGGGTCGTGAACGCGGGCTGCCGCTGGTCGTGTCCGCCGCAGTCGGCACCCAGACGGCCCTGCACTCCGGCTTCTCCGCGGCCCAGGTGTGGACCACCCACACCGCCTCCCTGGGCTCCATGCGTATGGACACCCACATGGACATGGCCGCCATGAACATGGGGTCGATGCACATGGGCCCAGCCCACGCCGGCCCCGTCGAATACCTGGGCTTCGGCACCGGCGGCGCCGCCTCCACCGGCATGTTCGCCGCCCACCTGCTCGCCGCGCTGCTGTGCGGCCTCTGGCTCGGCCACGGCGAACGCGCGGCGTTCCGCATCGTCCGGGCCGTCGCCGGCCGCCTCGTCGCCCCGCTACGGCTGCTGCTCGCCCTGCCCGCCACCCCCGAGCGGCCGCGCCCCCGGCTGCGCCGCCGGCGTTCGGACCGGGCGCCGCGGCTCCGGCTCCTCGTCCACGCGATCACTTCCCGGGGTCCGCCCGTGCGGACGGCTGTCGCCTGACGACAGCTGGTGGTCCGGGGCCGTCCGTACGCGCCCCGGACGAACACGGCGGCCGCACGCCCGCTTGAGGACTCGGCCGCCTCCCCCCTCACCTTTCTCGCAAGGACACCGAGTGATCACTTCCGTCCTGCCCGCACGCACCGAGGCGACCGAGAAACGCGACGCGTCGATCACGGCCTGGGCTCTTGCCGCCCGGTCCGGGGACGCGGCCGCCGTGGACGCGTTCGTACGGGCCCTGCACCGCGACGTCCTCAGGTACGTCGCCCATCTCTGCGCCGACCCGCAGGCCGTCGACGACCTCGCGCAGGACACGTTCCTGCGCGCGCTGGGCAGCCTGCACCGTTTCGAAGGCCACGGCTCGGCCCGTTCCTGGCTGCTGTCGATCGCCCGCCGGGCCGTCGTGGACAGCCACCGGTACGCCGCCGCCAGGCCCCGCCCGGCGGACGTCCCCGACTGGCAGCAGGCGGTCGAGCGGGCCCAGCCGTCCGGGCTGCCGGGGTTCGACGAAGGCGTCGCGCTCCTCGGCCTCCTGGCGGCGCTGCCCGACGAACGGCGCGAGGCGTTCGTCCTCACCCAGCTCGTCGGGCTGCCGTACGCGGAGGCCGCCGAGGTCAGCGACTGCCCCGTCGGCACGGTCCGCTCCCGGGTGGCCAGGGCCCGCGAGGCGCTCCAGGATCAGCTGGCCTGAGGCCCCTCGGCCGGTTCGCCGAACGCCTGCAGGATGCGCTCGGCGGCCAGTGTCGCCGTCAATATGCCGTCCCTGACCTGCTGTTCGAGGCCGGGGGCGGCCGCCCGCACCGCCGGGTGGGCGGCGAGCCGGCCGAGCAGGTCGTCCCGGACCATCGACCAGGTCCAGCCCACCTGCTGCTCACGCCGCTTCTCGGCGAGCCGCCCGGTGGAGTCCAGCAGCGCCCGGTGCTGTTCGAGGCGCTCCCAGACCAGCTCCAGGCCGGTCGACTCCCGGGCGCTGCAACTCAGCACCGGGGGAGTCCAGAAGGCCTCCTTGCCGTGCATCAGGCGCAGCGCGCCCGCCAGTTCCCGGGCCGCGGACCGGGCGTCGCGCTCGTGCGGGCCGTCCGCCTTGTTGACGGCGATCACGTCGGCCAGCTCCAGGACGCCCTTCTTGATGCCCTGGAGCTGGTCACCGGTACGGGCCAGGCTGAGCAGCAGGAAGGAGTCGACCATGTCGGCGACCGCGGTCTCGGACTGGCCGACGCCGACGGTCTCGACCAGGATCACGTCGTATCCGGCGGCCTCCATGACCACCATCGACTCGCGGGTCGCCTTCGCGACCCCGCCGAGGGTGCCCGCGCTGGGGGAGGGGCGGACGAAGGCGTTCGGGTCGACGGCGAGGCGCTCCATGCGCGTCTTGTCGCCGAGGATCGAACCGCCGGTGCGCGTGGACGACGGGTCCACGGCCAGCACCGCGACCCGGTGGCCCAGCCCCGTCAGCAGCGTGCCGAACGCGTCGATGAACGTCGACTTGCCCACGCCGGGCACCCCGCTGACGCCGATCCGCCGGGCCCGGCCGCTGTGCGGGAGCAGCTCGGTGAGCAACTCCTGCGCCGACGCCCGGTGTTGTGGCCGGGTGGACTCGACGAGGGTGATGGCGCGGGCGATCACCGCGCGCCGTCCGTCGAGCACACCCTTCACATAGGCGTCGACATCGATCACAGCTCGTGCCCGAGTTCCGCCGACAGCCGCTTCACCAGGTCGTAGGCCGCGTCCGGAATCACCGTCCCGGGCGGGAACACGGCCGTGGCGCCCATCTCCAGGAGGGTCGGCACGTCCTGCGGCGGGATCACCCCGCCGACCACGATCATGATGTCCGCCCGGCCCTCCTCGGCGAGCTGCTCACGCAGCGCCGGTACGAGGGTGAGGTGACCGGCCGCCAGCGAGGACACGCCGACCACGTGGACGTCCGCCTCCACCGCCTGGCGGGCGACCTCCTCCGGGGTCTGGAACAGCGGGCCGACGTCGACGTCGAAGCCGAGGTCGGCGAAGGCGGTCGCGATCACCTTCTGGCCGCGGTCGTGACCGTCCTGGCCCATCTTGGCGACCAGGATGCGCGGGCGGCGCCCCTCGGCCTCGTCGAACGCGTCGACCAGGGCCCGGGTGCGGTCCACGTTCGGGGACTCGCCTGCTTCGTTGCGGTACACACCGGAGATCGTACGGATCTGGCTCGCGTGCCGGCCGTACACCTTCTCCAGGGCGTCCGAGATCTCGCCGACGGTCGCCTTGGCACGGGCCGCGTGCACCGCCAGTTCCAGCAGGTTGCCGTCGCCGTCCGCCGCCCGGGTCAGCGCGTCGAGCGCGTCCCGGCAGGCCGTCTCGTCCCGCTCCGCGCGCAGCCGCCGCAGCTTCTCGATCTGCTGGGCCCGCACCGAGGAGTTGTCTACCTTGAGGACCTCGATCTGCTCGTCGCTGTCCACCCGGTACTTGTTGACGCCGATCACCGGCTGCCGCCCCGAGTCGATCCGGGCCTGGGTGCGGGCCGCCGCCTCCTCGATGCGCAGCTTGGGAATGCCGGCGTCGATCGCCTTGGCCATGCCGCCCGCCGCCTCGACCTCCTGGATGTGCGCCCAGGCCTTGCGGGCGAGGTCGTAGGTCAGCCGCTCCACGTACGCGCTGCCGCCCCACGGGTCGATGACCCGGGTGGTGCCCGACTCCTGCTGGATGAGCAGCTGGGTGTTGCGGGCGATGCGCGCGGAGAAGTCGGTGGGGAGCGCGAGGGCCTCGTCGAGGGCGTTGGTGTGCAGCGACTGGGTGTGGCCCTGGGTCGCCGCCATCGCCTCCACGGCCGTGCGCGTGACGTTGTTGAAGACGTCCTGCGCGGTCAGCGACCAGCCCGAGGTCTGCGAATGGGTGCGCAGGGACAGGGACTTGGTGTTCTTCGGCTCGAACTGGCCGACCAGCTTGGCCCACAGCAGCCGGGCCGCCCGCAACTTGGCGATCTCCATGAAGAAGTTCATGCCGATCGCCCAGAAGAAGGAGAGCCGGGGCGCGAACGCGTCCACGTCCAGGCCGGCTTCGCGGCCCGCCCGGATGTACTCGACGCCGTCCGCGAGCGTGTACGCCAGCTCCAGGTCGGCCGTCGCGCCCGCCTCCTGGATGTGGTAGCCGGAGATGGAGATCGAGTTGTAGCGCGGCATCCGCTGCGAGGTGTACGCGAAGATGTCGGAGATGATCCGCATCGACGGCTTCGGCGGATAGATGTAGGTGTTGCGGACCATGAACTCCTTGAGGATGTCGTTCTGGATGGTCCCGGCCAGCTTCTCGGGCGGTACGCCCTGCTCCTCCGCCGCCACGATGTAGAGGGCGAGTACGGGGAGCACCGCGCCGTTCATCGTCATCGACACGGTCATCCGGTCCAGCGGGATGCCGTCGAACAGCTGGCGCATGTCGTAGATCGAGTCGATCGCGACACCCGCCATGCCGACGTCACCGGTCACCCGCGGGTGGTCGCTGTCGTAACCCCGGTGCGTGGGCAGGTCGAAGGCGACCGACAGGCCCTTCTGGCCGGCGGCCAGGTTGCGCCGGTAGAACGCGTTGGACTCCTCGGCGGTGGAGAAGCCCGCGTACTGGCGGATGGTCCAGGGCTGGTTGACGTACATCGTCGGGTACGGGCCGCGCAGGTACGGCGCGATGCCCGGGTAGGTCCCGAGGAAGTCCAGGCCCTCCAGGTCACGGCCGGTGTAGAGCGGCTTGACCCCGATGCCCTCCGGGGTCTCCCAGAGCGGCAGGTCACCGCCGGCCGCCCGCCACTCCTCGGGGCTGCCGTCGGTGACGGGGGTCCCCAGCTCGATGCCGGAGAAGTCGGGGATTCCCATCAGGACACTCCCATGCGGTCGAGGGTCTCGGACAGCACGGCCACGGCGTCGCAGCCCGCGAAGACGTAGGAGTCGACACCGGCGAACTCGCCCCGGCCCGCGAGCACCACGTGCCGGGCACCGGCCGCCTTCAGCGATGCGGCGGTCCGCTCGGCCTGTTCGGCGTAGAGGGCGTCGCTGGAGCAGAGCACCGCCTCGGTGGCGCCGCTCTCCTCGAAACTGCCCTCGGTGACGGGTTCGATGCCGCCGGCCTGGAAGAGGTTGGCGGCGAAGCCGGCGCGCGCGGTGTACGCGGCGGCCGGGCCGAGCGTGGCCAGGTAGATCCGCGGGCGGCTGCCGGTCGCCGCGAGATGGGCGTCCGAGCGGGCGCGCAGCTCCTCGTAGGCCTCGTCGCGGCGGACCCGGGGGAGGCCGCCCGACGGCGGCTCGGGCGCCGGTTCGCGCACGACCGGCTTCTCGGCGAGGAAGGGGAACTCGCTGACGCCGGTGACGGGTTCACGGCGCTTGGCGAGCTTCTTGGAGCGCTCGGCCCAGGTGGTCGCGAGGTCGGTGCGCAGGCGGCCGGAGCGCAGCACCGCCGCCTGGCCGCCGTCCCGCTCGATGCTCCGGAAGAACTCCCAGGCCGCGTGGGCGAGTTCGTCGGTGAGCTTCTCGACGTACCAGGAGCCGCCCGCCGGGTCGATGACCCGGGCCAGGTGGGACTCCTCGATGAGGATCGTCGAGGTGTTGCGGGCGATCCGGCGGGCGAACGCGTCGGGCAGGCCGATCGCGTGGTCGAACGGCAGCACGGTGACGGAGTCGGCGCCGCCCACCCCGGCGGCCAGCGTCGCGACCGTCGTACGGAGCATGTTCACCCACGGGTCGCGGCGGCTCATCATCACCGGCGAGGTGACCGCGTGCTGCACCTGCGCGCCCGCGCCGGCGGCCCCGCTGACCTCGGCGACCCGCGCCCACAGCCGGCGGGCCGCGCGCAGCTTGGCGATGGTCAGGAACTGGTCGGCGGTCGCCGCGTACCGGAACTCCAGCTGCCCGAGGGCCTGTTCGATGCCGAGGCCGGCCTCGGTCAGCTCGCGCAGGCAGGCCACGCCGGTGGCCAGCGAGGCGCCCAGCTCCTGCGCGGCCGAGCCGCCCGCCTCGTGGTACGGCAGCGCGTCCACGGTCAGCGCGCGCAGGCCCGGGAACTCCGCGGCGCAGCGCTTCGCCAGTTCGGCGACGGGAGCGAAGGGGAGGGCGGTGCCGGTGCGTGCCTCGTACCCCAGCGGGTCGGCGCCCAGGCTGCCGCGCACCGCCTTCGGGTCGACGCCCTTCTCGTCGTACAGCCGGAACAGCTCGGCCGCCGCCGCCTCGGTGTCCTGGCCGGCGTCCAGGACCACCGGGGCGAGGTCCAGGTGGACGCCGTCGAGGGCGCGGGCGAGGCCGGACACGGGGATGCCGCCCCGGCCCGCGAGCAGCCAGAGCGAGGTGACGCCGTTCTCCAGGTCGGCCAGGAGCGCGCCGTCGGGAGCCGCGGTGTGCCGCTGCCGTACGTCCCAGCCGCTCGCGACGCCGCCCTCCGGACGGCCGCCGCGCACGTACGGCGCGAAGCCGGGCCGACCGGGGTCGGGTGCGGAGTCGCGCGCGGTGTACAGGGGACGGGTGCGCAGCCCGTCCTCCAGCGTCGTGGACAGGGCGTCCTCGGCGGCCTCGCCCGAGACTTCCCTGCCGGACTTGCGCAGCACACCCTCGACCAGGCGGTGCCACTGCTCTTGCGTCGCGTCAGGGAACTCGGCGGCCAGTGAGAGCCCGTCGTCAGGCAGGACCGTCATGCTCGGATGCTAGGGCAGAGCACTAAAAGTGCACGGGTGGCAGGGCTGTGACCTTGCCCTCTCCGTGGTTGTGACCTGCGCCTCCAGGGGGCGAAGTGGCCGGATTCTTACGGCCGGGGCGTGTCGTCGGCGAGCTCCGGGATCAGCGCGCACAGCGCCTCGCGCTGCTCCGGACCGATGACGTGGCCGACCGCCTGGCCGACCGTCTCGGCGAGGGCGGCGGAGGCGTCCCGGATCTGGCGGCGGGCCTTGTCGGTGAGGGCGACCTCGATGCCCCGCTTGTCCCCGCAGGCGGCCTTGCGGGTGACCAGGCCGGCGTGCTGGAGGCAGGCGATCTGGTAGGTGAGGCGGGTCTTGGGGCGGCCCAGGAGCTCGGCGATCCGGGTCATCCGCAGCCCCTCGCGCTCCACTTCGGCCAGCAGGCACAGGATCAGGAACTCGTCGTGCGAGACGTCCAGGGTCTCCTTCACGACCGACCGCAGCCGCTGCTCGACGGCACCGGTCGCGGCCAGCAGCAGCATCCAGGCGCGCAGTTCGGCCGGGAGCAGCCCGCCGCCCGCGTGGGACGGGCATTCGGGCAGCTCTGCGGGGTGTTCCTGGGCGGCGGCCATGGCGTCGAGTCTACCTGTTGTCCAAATTTGGATATTGGGCTAGCGTGCAGCCATCCCTGTAGTCATCCAAATTTGAACCATCAATGGATCGGAGTACGGCCATGACCGTCACCGTGGAAACCGGCCTCTGGCAGCTCGACCCGACCGCCTCCACCGTCGCCGTCCGGCACAAGACCTTCTGGGGCCTGGTCACCGTCAAGGGCACCTTCGCGGGCGTCACCGGCCGGGGCGAGGTGGCCGCCGACGGCACCGCCAGCGGCACCCTGTCGATCGACGCGACCTCGCTGGACACCAAGAACAAGAAGCGCGACGACCACCTGCGCTCGGCCGACTTCTTCGACGCCGACAACCACCCGGAGATCACCTTCGCGGTGCGCAGCGCCCGGCACACCGGTGACGAGGTCCAGGTCGACGGTCAGCTCACCGTCCGCGGCATCAGCAGGCCGCAGCAGGCCACCGCGAAGCTGGTCACGGCGGACGCCGACGGGCTCACGCTGGAGGCCGAGTTCCAGGTGGTGCGCGAGGAGTTCGGCATCACCTTCAACCAGATGCGCATGATGGGCGGCCCGACGACGGTGACCGCCACCCTGCGCTTCACCCGCACGGCGGCCTGAAGCGCCCCGGCGGCCGGCGGAGCGCTCAGCGGGCCGTCCTGCGGAGCTTGACGTCCTGGCTGGACAGTGTCTGCGGGTCCGCGGTGAAGGCACGCAGCCGGATCCGGGTGCTCGGCTTGGCGGGGATGCCGAACCGGCCGTTCGGCGGCTTGAGCTCGACACTCGCCGTGCCGTGCCCGGGGATCGTCGCCGGACCCCGCACCAGCAGCCAGTACTTGCTCATGCCCTGGCCGGTGGTGAGCGTGTAGTGCGGGGTGAGCGGCACGCTCCCCGTGTTGACCACCTTGAGCGTCATCGACCTGACCACCTCGGCCTGGTGCCCGGTGCGCCGCAGAGCGGTGATCTCCATCCGCAGCGGCGGCCGCCCGGTCACCGCGAGCGCCGCGCTGGCCAGCGCCGGGGTGAGCAGCAGGACGACCGTCGCGACCAGGGCGGGGCGGCGGCGGGGCCCGGACAGCAGGGCCGGACGAGGCTGCCAGGCGTGCTCGAACTCCGAGAGCGGGACGGTCACGGCCGCCGCCAGCCACAGCGGGGTCATCATCAGGTAGTAGCCGTCCTGGGAGCGGGTCGCCAGGAAGAAGGCGAGCCAGGGCAGCACGGTCGCCGCCGGGCCCAGACGCCGCACGAAGAGCACGAACAGGGCCAGCAGGGCCGCCGCGAGGAGCATGCTCGCGTGCGAGTACCAGTCGATGCGGTCGCTGCCGTTCGTGTAGTAGAGCGTGATGTCCACCAGGCCCTGGCCGTGCACCACGGCACCCTGGGTGAGCGGCAGCGCGATCCCGCCCAGCCAGCGGCCGGGCTCGGAGGCGATGAAGTACGCGTTGATCAGCAGCCACACCGTGACGGCCACGCCGGTGACCCGCAGGACCACCAGGGCGGCGGCCCGGCCGCCCAGTTCCCCGCGCCGCACCGCGTAGACGCCGGCCAACAGGAACGGCGTGACGAACCACGGCAGCTGCTGCGCCGTGCACGCGGCCCCCAGGCACGCGGCCCGCGCGATCCCGGCCCATCCCAGCCGGCCGCCCTGCCCGATCCGCGGCCAGCGCACCACCACCGGGATCAGCAGCGCCAGGGCGATGACCGCCGGGTAGCCGACCCGGGAGTACGTGGAGAGGAAACCGAAGCCCAGGCAGGACAGCGTCGCCGCCGACCGCCACGGCACCGGCAGCATCCGCCACAGCGCGACCGTGCCGGCGATCAGGGCACCCGTGCACACCGCCGTCGCGGGGGCGCCTTGGTGGCCGAGCCACAGGAACGGGACGGTCAGCAGCGGGGCCAGCGGGGGATAGCCGTAGGTGTAGTCGTAACTCCCGCCTATCGTCGGCGTGAGGGCGACCCCCTTGCCGCCGAACAGCCAGGGCCAGGGCTGTCCGTACACCGGGTGGCCGGCGACGAGTTCCCTGGCGGCCTGGGTGGTGAGGACGCCCTCGTCGCCGCCGTTGTGGTTCAGCACCCAGGCGCACAGCGCCAGCGTCACCGCCGTGACCAGGACCACCAGGTCGAGGCGGGCCAGCGACCGGGTGCTGCGGACGGTCAGCGTCAGCACCCCGGTCACCAGGATCGAGACGTAGCAGAGGGAGATCAGGGCGCCCAGGACCTCGTGGTGCGTCACCGCCTGCGTCCACGCCGACCGGGTGCCGATGAACAGACCGATGTCGGCGAGGAGGGTCAGGACGCGGTGCCAGGGGGCGGGGGCTCCGGCATCGCCCGGAGCGGCGGACACCGCCGACTGTGTCCGCCGGCCGGGTGTCACCTGTTGTGTTTCTGCCAAGTGCACGGACCGGACGGTAATCGCAGGCGGTGAACGGGGAGCGCCAGGAGGAGAAGAGTCCGGTGTGAGGGCGGTAAGAGGCCCCTAATGCGCGGCAATCGCCTGAATAGTGACACGATCACTTCTTTCCTGTCCGGGGGCCCGGAAACGCTCGCGCCTCGTGTCGCTGTTGGGCCGAACGGGTGACTTGGCGTAAGAATTGGCTGGTGCAGGCATCGAGTGCGAGTCAGGTCAGGGGGAGCCGGTGAGCCGTTACGACGTCACCGATGAACAGTGGGAGGGGCTCGCCCAGGTGGTGCCGCTACGGGGCCGCGACGCCTGGCCGTCGGCGGTGGACCACCGGGCGCTGCCGGACGCGGAGACCGAGACGCGCCGCCGTTTCGTCGTCCTGCGCGTCAACGTCTTCGCCGACGCCCGTGACGTCGCCGAGACGCTGATGGCCGGGATACCGGTCCTGCTCGACCTCACCGGCGCCGAGACGGAGGTCGCCAAGCGCGTCCTCGACTTCAGCACGGGCGTGGTCTTCGGCCTGGCCAGCGGAATGCACCGGGTCGACCGCAACGTCTTCCTCCTCACCCCGCCCGGCACGGAGGTCGGCGGGCTGATGGAGGGGGCAGGGGTCTCCGGGAGCTGACCGCCGGTCCGGCGAGGCGGCCGGGCCGATCCGCGGGACGGGCCTCGCATCCCCCGTTCGAAGGAAGGGCCGACCGGCGGAACGGTTCGCCGGGCGGCCGGAGGCCTACGGTCCGCATATGGCCGTGCCCTCCGCCTCGCCCGCGTCCCGCCCTTCTCCCTCCGCCCGTCCCGCTGCGGGCGATACGCCGGCCCCGTCGCCGTCGCTCCCACTGTCGTCCGAGGGCAGGGTGCCGTCGACGGCGCCGAACGTGTCCGCGGAGGCCGATGGTCCGGCTCCCGGGCGGGCCCGCCCGGCACGCTCCGGCCCGCCCGCCGGTCCTCCGGAGGAGACCGTCCCGCGCGCCCGCTCGGCCCGCACGGAAACGCCACCGGCCGCCGCACCCGCCCCCCGCCCGGCGCCCGCCACCACCCCCCGTCGTGATCCGCGCCCCCGCGTCACCGAGCTCCGGCTCTCCGCCTTCGCCCGGCACCGTGGGGCGACCTTTCCCGTCGGGCAGGTCACCCTGTTCGCCGGGCCCAGCGGGAGCGGGAAGAGCACGGCGCTCGCCGCCTACGAGGCGCTCGCCCGGCTCGGGGGCGGCGCCGCGCTCGCGGAGGTCTTCCCGGACCCGGGCGCGCTGGTGCCGGAGGGCGCCCGGCCGGACGCGCAGCGGCGCCGGGGCTTCCGCATCGGCTGTACGGCCGAGGGCGCCGAGGGGCCGGTCCGGCTCGACCTCGCCGTCCAGGCCGAGCCCGAACTGCGCATCGTCGGCGAACGGCTGACCGCGGCCGGCCAGGTGCTCCTGGAGACCGCGCTGCGCGACCCGAGCCGCCCGGCCGTGCAGGCCGCCTGGCACACCGCGGGCTCCGCGCCGGTGACCCGGGCCCCGCTCCCCGACGACCGCCTCGGCACCGCCCTGCTGCCGCTGCGTGTCGCCGGGAAGACGGACGGGCAGCGGCGGGTCCTCGCCGCCGCCGAGCAGATGGTCGTCGCCCTGCGGTCGGTGTTCCCCTGCGACCCGCGGCCCGACGGCATGCGCGCCCCCGTCCGCACCGGCTCCGGCCGGCTGCTGCGCGGCTGCGACAACCTCGCCGACGTCCTGTGGCGCACCCGCGCCGAATGCGGCCGCCGGCACGGCCTGCTCGTCGACGCGGTGCGCACCGGCTGCGCCGGACCCGTCGTCGACCTGCTCGCCGAACCGCTCGGCGACGGCACGGTACGGGCGCTCCTCGACCGCGGCGACGGCCGGCGCACGGAACTGGACCGGCTCGGCGACGGCGAACTGCGCTACCTCGCCCTCGCTCTGGTCCTCTTCACCGGGCCCGGCGTCCTCGCGGTCGACGAGCCGGGCGAGGTTCCCGACGCCATGCGCGGCCTCACCGTCCTCGCCGACGGCTTCGATCGCGGCCTCGACCCGGGCCAGCGGGCCGAACTCCTGCGTACGGCCGTCGTGATGGGCGAGCGCGGCCACATCCGGCTGGTCGGCGCGGTGAGCGACGCGTCCTGGGCCGAGGCGGCGGCGATCACAGTGGTACACCTGGACGCGTGACCGAAGAACCCCTGGACGTGGCGGGACTCCAGCGCAGGCTGGCCGAGTTCGCCGCCGCCCGCGACTGGCGGCAGTACCACACCCCCAAGAACCTGGCCTCCGCCCTCAGCGTGGAGGCGTCCGAACTGGTCGAGATCTTCCAGTGGCTGACCCCGGAGGAGTCGTCCCGGGTGATGGCCGACCCCGGCACCGCCCACCGGGTCCTGGACGAGGTCGCCGACGTCCTCGCCTATCTCCTCCAGCTCTGCGACGTCCTGGACGTGGACCCGCTGGCCGCGCTCGCCGCGAAGATCGACCGCAACGAGCAGCGCTTCCCGCCCGTCTGACGGTCCATCAGGCACCCGTGGTGAGGAGTCCCGTACTCCGGTTTAACACTCAGTAGCCATCACCCCGCCCGAATCCGAATTGTTGTCCACAGATTTCCCTCTTCCTCTGGTTCCGCGTCTCGGAAACCCTCACTCTGGGTAGTGAACTACTGAGTGCGGCAAGGCAGTTCGGACCGACGGGGACGGGGCGACGGATGGACGCGATGCGGCTCATCGTGGCGAGCAGACAGGCGCTGGCGCACGGCGCGGGCGTTCCGGAGATGATGACCGAGGTGTGGCAGGCCCAGGCCCTGGCCCAGGCGATCGGCAGCCGGCTGGCCGTCTCCGGCCCGCCCGAGCTGCGCGGCGAGGCCCTCGGCCTGACCGAGCTGGCGGGCCGCGGCTGCGGCGTGCTGGGCACCCCCGACCTGGACCCCGGCACCCTGCGCGCCGCCCAGCTGACCGAACTGGACGACGCCCGCCAGACCCTGCTGAGCCTCGGCGGCCTCCTCGCCGAGGCCGGCATCGCCCTGGTCGGCATGGCCAGCGCCGCGGCCGACGAGGCGACGTACTGGCAGTGCATGGAGGCCATCGACGCGGCCGACGAGTCCCGGGACCGGGTCCTGGAGATGCTCCGCAAACTGGCGGCCCGGGAGGAGGTCCGCGACGGGTGAGCGTTTCCGCTCGAAGAGCCGCGAGGCGTCGTCGTTCGTCCGCGGCGCCGCCGTGGCTGGTCGCGCAGTTCCCGCCCCTCAAGGCACCGGGGTGACCGCCCCCCTTCAGGGGCGCGGGGAACTGCGTGAACCCCCACCGGCCGGCGGACGAACGACACACCGGCCCCCGTCCCCCTCGCCCGGCAGCCCTAGGGCCTGGGACGCGCCTCCCGGCCGAGATCGGCCTTTTCCCGCGGGGGCCGCTGCAGGTCCGCGTCCAGTGCGGAGAGGTCTGCGTTCAACGCCGCCATGAGTTCCTCCATCTGCTGGAGCAGCCCCTTCGGCTGACCGGACGAGGGGCCACCCTGCTGTGGAACGGACTCTTCGGACAAGACGGCCTCCTCGGCCCCCCGGCCCGCCGTCGGTGGCGGGCCACGAACGACGCGCGGCGACGGCGGCCGTCCGGCGCGGGTGCCGGACGGCCCGGCTCCCCCCACCCAACGATCACCGCGGAGGCCGGTCACCGCTCCACGGGCCCGCCGTTGACGGCATTCACCCGGGGGTGGCCGCCCCCGACGGGCGGTGCCGATGCGGTCGACGGGGCGGGGGCCGTGCAGGATGGGTGTATGGACCTTCGTATCTTCACCGAGCCCCAGCAGGGCGCGAGCTACGACACCCTCCTCGCCGTCGCCAAGGCCACCGAAGACCTCGGTTTCGACGCCTTCTTCCGCTCCGACCACTATCTGAAGATGGGCGACGTGGACGGCCTGCCCGGCCCCACCGACGCCTGGATCACCCTCGCCGGCCTCGCCCGCGAGACGAAGCGGATCCGCCTCGGCACCCTGATGACCGCGGCAACCTTCCGGCTGCCCGGCGTGCTCGCCATCCAGGTCGCCCAGGTCGACCAGATGTCCGGCGGCCGGGTCGAACTGGGCCTCGGCGCGGGCTGGTTCGAGGAGGAGCACAAGGCGTACGGCATCCCCTTCCCGAAGGAGAAGTTCGGCCGCCTGGAGGAGCAGCTGGCGATCGTCACCGGACTCTGGGAGACCAAGCTCGGCGACACCTTCGACTTCCACGGCACCTACTACGACCTCACCGGCTCGCCCGCGCTGCCCAAGCCCGCCCAGGCGCGGATCCCGGTGCTGATCGGCGGCCACGGTGCCACCCGCACCCCGAAGCTGACCGCGCGGTACGCCGACGAGTTCAACATGCCGTTCGCCTCCGTCGAGGACAGCGAGCGGCAGTTCGGCCGGGTGCGGGCCGCCGTCGAGGCGGCAGGGCGCGGGGCGGACGAGCTGACGTACTCCAACGCCCTCGTCGTCTGCGTCGGCAAGGACGACCAGGAGGTCGCCCGCCGCGCCGCCGCGATCGGCCGCGAGGTCGCCGAACTGAAGGAGAACGGCCTGGCCGGTACCCCCGCCGAGGTCGTCGAGAAGATCGGCCGCTACGCCGAGATCGGCTCCGGCCGCTTCTACCTCCAGATCCTCGACCTCTCCGACCTGGACCACCTGGAGCTGATCTCCGCCCAGGTCCAGTCGCAGCTGTCGTAGCCGCCCGGGTTCGCGCATCCGGCCCGCCGTGACAGGGCTGTGACCGGAGCTATGGGTTCCGTCACAGTCGTCCGGTGTCCGCCCTGATGAGGTGGCCGGATGCGCAGACCCCGCCGCCGTCTCCGCAACACGACCCTGGCGGGCGCGGCCGTGAACGTGCCCTACGTCCGGGTCATGGCGAAGCCGGGTGCAGCGGCCGTGACGGTCACGCCGGGTCTGGATCTCGGGACCACGGGCAAGCTGGGCGTCGGCGCCTGGAAGCTGGCCGGCCGCTGAGCGGGGCCGGTGATGCCGGTTCGGTGGCGCCCCCAGGGCCCGCGGGGAGCGGTGGTCCACCGGCAGGATCGTTCGCCGGCGCGCGACTTCACGGTTCGTCTGCACCAGCAGGGCCCGCACCGGCTCGGTCGTCTGTCCCGGATCCGTGCGAACCCGCAGGCCGCCGATGTCGCCGGGCGGCCCGCCGCCCGCAGGTGAGCGGCGGGTCCTCCCGGCGGCAGGCCGTGATCTCCGAGGGCCGTCCGGGCCGCATCCACATAACCCGTACAGCACCTGCTCGACAGCCGTGAATCACCCGGGTCGGCAGCCGGATGCGATCGGCTCACCCGTCGTCACGGGTGCCGCGCCGGTGTCCCGGGCGGCTGCCAGCCGTTGGTGAGGATGTCGAAGACCCCCTCGACGGCTGCTCTGCGGTCCTCCTGACGCTGAGCCAGGCCGGGGACCTCCAGGACGAAGCGGGCCAGGGCGGCGCAGGCGAGGTCGTCGTGATCCACGCCGTACTCGTCGGCGATGGCCGCGGCGAGGGTGTCGGCGTGCCGGGTCCACATGCGCTCGGCGTAGGCGCGCAGCACCGGGGTGGTGTTGACCAGGCGGGTGAACTCCGCTCTCTGCGGGTGTGTGGCGATCGGCAGCCAGGTGGCGAGGACGTGCTCGCGCAGGGCGTCGAGGACGCTCCGCCCTGCGGGCCGTTCTCGCACGGCCGCGGCCAGGCGCGCGTCCGTGTCCTCTTCCTGGTCGAACACAAGGGCTTCCTTGCCGGTGAAGTGCTTGAAGACCGTGGCGGTCGACACGTCCGCGGCTTCGGCGATCTCTTTGATGCTCACGTGGTCGTAGCCGCGCTCCAGGAAGAGTCGGAGGGCGGCGTCGGCGATCGCCTGCCGGGTGGCGGCCTTCTTGCGCTCGCGGCGGCTGACAACGGGCTCGGTCATGCGGCGAGTCTATCCGAAAGTGTCATCCGAATAAGAGTTGTCACGTTCTACTTTTCTATCTACTCTACTTTTCGAGACCGGCAATGCAGGCACAGGCCTGCCGCCCCAACCTCCAGCCAAGGACGAACCCATGACCTCCCCGCACCCCACGCACGCCCGGATCAGCATCATCGGAGCCGGACCCGGCGGGCTGACCTGCGCCCGCATCCTTCAGCGGCACGGAATCGCGGTCACGGTCTACGACCGCGACACCGGCCCCGACGCACGCGACCAGGGCGGCACCCTCGACCTGCACGCCGACAACGGCCAGATCGCGCTGCGTGAAGCCGGTCTGCTCGACGAGTTCTTCAAGTTGTCCCGCCCCGAAGGGCAGGAGATGCGCCGGATGGACCCGACCGGCGTGATCACCTCCCACCACATCCCCGAACCCGACGAACTGTTCAAACCGGAGATCGACCGCGGCCGGCTGCGCGACCTGCTGCTCAACTCCCTCCAGCCCGGCACGGTGCGCTGGGGCCACGGCCTGGACCGCGTCGGCGGCCCCGCCCAGGGGCCGCGCCTGCTGCACTTCACCGACGGCACCACCGCCGAGACCGACCTGGTCGTCGGGGCCGACGGAGCCTTCTCCCGGGTGCGCCCGGCCGTCTCGCCGGCCGTCCCCGGATACAGCGGGATCAGCTTCCTGGAGGCGTGGTTCTCCGACGTCGAAGCGCGTCACCCCGGCATCGCCGAACTGGTCGGCCAGGGCGGCGCGCACGCCGCCGACGGCGAACGCGGCATGTTCGCCCAGCGCAACGGCGACGACCACGTCCGCGTCTACCTGATCCAGCGGGTCCCGGCCGACTGGATCACCGCGAGCGGACTGACGCCGAAGGACACCGACGCCGTCCGCGCCCGGCTCCTGGAGCGCTACGCCCACTGGGCACCCCGCATGAAGCAACTGATCACCGACAACGACGGCCCCTACGTCGACCGCCCGATCTTCGCCCTGCCCGTGCCGCACACCTGGCAGCACGACCCGACCGTGACCCTGCTCGGCGACGCCGCCCACCTCATGCCGCCGCTGGGCGTCGGCGTCAACCTCGCCATGCTCGACGCGAGCGACCTCGCGCTGGCCCTGGCGAACGCGGCGACCGTCGACGACGCCCTCCACGACTACGAGAAGACCATGCTTCCCCGCTCGGAAGAGCACGCCCGGGCGCTCGAAGGCGGCGCCGAACACCTGCTGGCCGGCTTGCCCGACCTCGGCGACGACGAGCCCCGGCACTGACCACCCGCCACCACCCCCTCGCGGACGCCCCGACCGTACGGGTCCGCGCAGCCCGCCCCGAGAGGACTCGGAGATCACCGCCTGCCGTCACGACAGGCTCCCGCGGAAATTCCGCGCACCCGCCCCGTGTCCCCGGCTACGTTGGAACCGCGAACAAGCGCACGACCAGCGCGTTCGCGTCCTTTCCTGATCCTTTTCGAGGCGACCCACCGTGTTCCTGACGATCACCACCACCGGCACCCCCGAACGCCCCGCGACCGACCTCGGGTTCCTGCTGCACAAGCACCCCGGCAACGCGCAGTCCTTCACCACCTCGCACGGCGTCGCGCACGTCTTCTACCCCGAGGCGGATGCGGAGCGCTGCACGGCCGCGCTGCTGCTGGAGGTGGACGCGGTGGCCCTGGTCCGGCGCGGCAAGGGCAAGGGCCGTGGCGGTGCACCCGACGCGGCGCTCGCGCAGTACGTCAACGACCGCCCGTACGCGGCCTCCTCACTGCTCGCCGTGGCGATCGGCAACGTCTTCTCCAGCGCGATGCGCGGCGTCTGCAAGGCCCGCCCCGAAGCCCCGGCGCGGACACGGCCGTTGCGGATCGAGGTGCCCGCGCTGCCCGCCCGCGGCGGCCCCGACCTGGTACGGCACCTCTTCGAGCCGCTCGGCTGGACGGTGACCGCCGAACCGGTCGCCCTGGACGCCGAGTTCCCGGAGTGGGGCGCCTCGCGCTACGTCGGCCTGGTCCTGGAGTCCGAGGCGCTGACCCTCTCCGAGGCGCTGCGCCACCTCTACGTCCTGCTCCCCGTCCTCGACGACACCAAGCACTACTGGGTCTCCGCCGAGGAGGTCGACAAGCTGCTGCGCGCGGGCGAGGGCTGGCTGCCCGGCCACCCCGAGCAGAAGCTCATCACCAGCCGCTACCTGTCCCGCCGCTGGTCGCTGACCCGGCAGGCGATGGAGCGGCTCGAACTGGTCCGGCTCGCCGAGGCCGACGACAGCGAGGTCGAGGAGATCGACAACGCGGTCGAGGAGGAGGCGGAGACCGAGGAGAAGCCGACCCCGCTCGCCGTGCAGCGCCGGGAGGCGATCCTCGACGCGCTCCGGCGCTGCGGCGCCGCCCGGGTCCTCGACCTCGGCTGCGGCCAGGGACAGTTGGTGCAGGCGATGCTGAAGGACCCGTCCTTCACCGAGATCGTCGGCGTCGACGTGTCGATGCGGGCGCTCACCATCGCCTCCCGGCGGCTCAAGCTGGACCGCATGGGGGAGCGGCAGGCCGCCCGCGTCACCCTCTTCCAGGGTTCGCTCGCCTACACCGACAAGCGGCTCAAGGGATACGACGCGGCCGTGCTCAGCGAGGTGATCGAACACCTCGACCTGCCCCGGCTGCCCGCCCTGGAGTACGCCGTGTTCGGCGCCGCCCGCCCGCGCACGGTCCTCGTCACCACCCCGAACGTCGAGTACAACGTCCGCTGGGAGACCCTCCCCGCCGGCCACACCCGGCACGGCGACCACCGCTTCGAGTGGACCCGCGAGGAGTTCCGCGGCTGGGCCCGCCGGGTCGCCGGACTCCACGGCTACGACGTCGAGTTCACCCCCGTGGGCCCGGACGACCCCGAGGTCGGCCCGCCCACCCAGATGGCCACATTCACGTTCTCTGCGAAGGAGGCGAAGGCGGCATGACCGAGACACAGCGCACCGGGCGGGTCCTGCCCGTCACCGACCTCTCCCTGGTCGTCCTCGTCGGCGCCTCCGGCTCCGGCAAGTCCACCTTCGCCCGGCGCCACTTCAAGCCCACGGAGGTCATCTCCTCCGACTTCTGCCGGGGCCTGGTCTCCGACGACGAGAACGACCAGGGCGCCACCAAGGACGCCTTCGACGTCCTGCACTACATCGCGGGCAAGCGGCTGGCCGCCGGCCGCCGCACGGTCGTCGACGCGACCAGCGTGCAGCAGGACTCCCGGCGCCAGCTGATCGACCTGGCCAAGCGGTACGACGTGCTGCCCATCGCCGTCGTGCTCGACGTGCCCGAGGAGGTGTGCGCCGAGCGCAACGCGGCCCGCACCGACCGGGCCGACATGCCGCGCCGGGTCATCCAGCGCCACATCCGCGAACTCCGCCGCTCCGTCAGGCACCTGGAGCGCGAGGGCTTCCGCAAGGTGCACGTCCTGCGCGGTGTCGAGGAGATCGAGTCGGCGACCGTCGTCACCGAGAGGCGGTTCAACGACCTCACCCACCTCACCGGCCCCTTCGACATCGTCGGCGACATCCACGGCTGCGCGAGCGAACTGGAGTCCCTGCTCGCCAAGCTGGGCTACCAGGACGGTGTGCACCCCGAGGGCCGTACCGCCGTCTTCGTCGGCGACCTCGTCGACCGCGGCCCGGACAGCCCCGGCGTGCTGCGCCGCGTGATGTCGATGGTCGGGTCGGGCAACGCCCTGTGCGTGCCCGGCAACCACGAGAACAAGTACGGCCGTCACCTCAAGGGCCGCAAGGTCCAGCACACCCACGGACTCGCCGAGACCATCGAGCAGATGGACGGCGAGAGCGAGGAGTTCAGGGCACAGGTGAGGGAGTTCATCGACGGACTGGTCAGCCACTACGTCCTCGACGGCGGGAAGCTGGTCGTCTGCCACGCCGGGCTGCCCGAGAAGTACCACGGCCGCACCTCCGGCCGGGTCCGCTCGCACGCGCTGTACGGCGAGACGACCGGCGAGACCGACGAGTTCGGCCTGCCGGTGCGCTACCCGTGGGCCGAGGACTACCGGGGCCGCGCGGCCGTCGTCTACGGCCACACCCCGGTCCCGGAGGCCAGCTGGCTGAACAACACGATCTGCGTGGACACGGGAGCCGTCTTCGGCGGCAAGCTGACCGCGCTGCGCTGGCCGGAGCGGGAACTGGTCGACGTACCGGCCGAGCGGGTCTGGTACGAGCCGGCCCGTCCGCTGCGGACCGAGGCGCCCGGCGGCCAGGACGGACGCCCGCTGGACCTGGCGGACGTCCACGGGCGCCGTGTCGTCGAGACCCGGTACCAGGGCCGGATCGCGGTCCGCGAGGAGAACGCGGCGGCCGCCCTGGAGGTGATGAGCCGCTTCGCGATCGACCCGCGCCTGCTGCCGTACCTGCCGCCGACCATGGCCCCGACGGCCACCAGCCACGTGGAGGGCTATCTGGAGCACCCGGCGGAGGCCTTCGCCCAGTACGCCGCGGACGGGGTCGCCCGGGTGGTGTGCGAGGAGAAGCACATGGGCTCGCGGGCGGTGGCGCTGGTGTGCCGGGACGCGGAGGCCGCGCACAAGCGCTTCGGCGTCGCCCCCGGCCCGACCGGCTCCCTCTACACCCGCACCGGCCGCCCGTTCTTCGCCGACGAGTTGGTCACCGAGGAGATCCTCGGGCGCATCCGCGCCTCGGTCGACGCGGCCGGTCTCTGGGACGAACTCGCCACCGACTGGATCCTGCTCGACGCCGAACTGCTGCCCTGGTCGCTCAAGGCCTCCGGCCTGCTGCGCACCCAGTACGCGGCCGTCGGTGCCGCCTCCGGCGCGGTCTTCCCGGGTGCGCTGGCCGCCCTGGAGCGGGCGGCGGGACGCGGTGTCGACATCGGCGGGCTGCGCGACCGGCAGCGTGAACGCGCCGCCGACGCCGCCGCGTTCACCGACGCCTACCGCCGGTACTGCTGGACCACCGACGGCCTGGACGGGGTGCGCCTCGCCCCCTTCCAGATCCTCGCGGTTCAGGGCCGCTCCCTCGCCGCGCTCCCGCACGACGAGCAGCTCGCCCTCCTGGACCGGCTGGTGGAGCACGACCCCACCGGCCTGCTGCAGACCACCCGCCGCCTGCACGTCGACACCGGCGACCCGGAGTCGGTACGGGCGGGCGTCGACTGGTGGCTGGAGATGACCGGCCGGGGCGGCGAGGGCATGGTCGTCAAGCCGGCCGGTGCGGTGGTCCGCGACCCGCAGGGCCGCCTCGTCCAGCCCGGCATCAAGTGCCGCGGCCGGGAGTACCTGCGGATCATCTACGGCCCCGAGTACACCCGCCCCGACAACCTCACCCGCCTGCGGGGCCGCTTCCTCAACCACAAGCGGTCCCTGGCGATCCGCGAGTACGCCCTCGGCCTGGAGGCCCTGGACCGCCTCGCGGACGGCGAGCCGCTGTGGCGCGTGCACGAGGCGGTCTTCGGGGTCCTGGCCCTGGAGTCGGAGCCGGTCGACCCGCGGCTGTGAGCGGCGGCCTCCGGCCGGTCAGCCGACCAGCCGGAGCCGCCGCGCGCACGCCCCCACCCGGACCGTCTGCCCCCAGGTCAGCTCCAGGGCGTCGGTCTCGATGCCGTCGCCGAAGGCGATCAGGCGGTCCGACTCGACCGTGAGGGTCAGGGCCGCCGAGGCCGTCAGCTCGCCGGCGACCAGGGAGGTCCCGGTCGCCGGCGAGGGCCAGGCCTCCCGGACGAACCAGAGGAGGCGGTCCTCCGAGGGGGCGGGCAACGGCAGCCGGGCACCGCGCTCCTGCCACACCGAGCGCAGCCAGCCGGTGGCCCCCGTGCCGGTGCCCACCAGCACCCCGGAGGAGGCCTGGGCCTCGACGACACCCCCGTCGCCCTCCAGGCCCAGGCGGTATCGGGCGGTCTGATGACCGGCGGTACCGAGGTAGATCTCGTTGAGCGCCACGAGCCGCTGCGTGTCGTCGGCGACCGCCTCGACCATCGTCAGCTCGTCGGCACCGGTGGCCGTGGCGCCCACCGAGGCCAGCAGGACGGGCGCCTGCTCCGGGCGGTGCCGTACCAGCACCCCCGGGTTGCGGCCGGGGTCGGTGTCGATGCCGATCACCGGCTGGCCGTCCAGGTACTTGGCCACGTTCGCCACCAGCCCGTCCTGCCCGACCACCACGACCACGTCCTCGGGTGCGAACAGGAAGCGGTCCAGGTCGGCCCGCTCGACCCGGGCCTGGCGCCAGGCCAGCGGCACCGCCGAGGTCACCTCGGCGAGCGCCCGCCGGGTACGCCGGTGGCGTTCGGCGACCTCGGCCATGTCCCGGCCCCGGGAGGCGAGGAAGAAGGCGGCCTGGCCGTGCGTGCCGTGCCGGGCCACCAGCTCCTCGTACTCCGTGGTCCGGTGGACGAGCACGGCCCGCGGCGCGAGGCTCATTCCCGCTCCCCGCCCAGCCTGGCGAGCAGCCCGGTCAGCACGTCGGGCGACACGGTCACGCTGTCGATGCGCGGCAGGTTCTCGGCGAGCCGGGCGCCGGTGAGGGCGTGCAGCGTGGCCACGTCCGCCTCGCCGTGCACGCGCAGCCAGGCCGCCTGTGCCGCGGCCCGCGCCTCGCCGACCTCCCGGGCCCCCGCGGCCTCGGCCCGCGCCAGCGTGACCGCCCGCGCCGCCTCCGCCTCGCCCAGCTTCACCGACCGGGAGGCCTCCGCCTCGGCAAGCCGTACCGTGCGCGCCGCCTCCGCGTCCGCCAGCTTCACGGATCTGGCGGCCTCCGCCTCCGCCAGCTTCACCGTCCGGGCCGCCTCCGCCTCCGCGAGGACCGCGTCGGCCGCCGCGTTCTCCTCCGCCTCGCGCCGTGCGTTGGTGCCCCGCTGCTCGACCAGCTGTTCCTCGCGGCGGGCCAGTTCGATCTGGCTCGCCAGCTCGTTCTCGGCGATCGCCCGCTCCCGCTCGACGGCCACCGCGCGCCGCTCGTACGTCGCCCGGTCGGCTTCCTGCTGGATCTGCTCGCGGGCCGGGGTGCGCAGCGCCCGCTCCACCTCGGGCTCGGGCCGCAGCGCCATCACGCGGACGGCCACCACCTCGATGCCGGTGGCGGGCAGCCGCGGTTCCGCCGCCAGGCCGGCCGCGACCCGCTCCCGGACCACCGCCACCCCGTCGACCAGCGCCTCCGCCAGCGGGGTCCGGGCCAGCGCGTCCAGCGCGTGCTGCTGGGCCGTCTCCGTGAGGAGGGTGCCGAGCTGTTCGAGCGGGGTGCCGCGCCAGACCCCGGTGTCCGGGTCGATGGAGAAGTCGAGTCGGGCGGCCGCGACGGCCGGGTCGCCGACGCGGTAGGTGACGGTCGCCTGGACCGCGACGTCCTGGAAGTCGGCCGTACGGGCGTGGAAGGTCATCGCGAGTTCCCGGTCGTCGACCGGGACCTCGGAGATCGCCGCGGTCAGCGCGCGGAACCAGAAGCTGAGCCCGGGCCCGTCGTGCAGCAGTTTCTCGCCCCGGTGGTGTCTGACGTGCGCCGTCGGCGCGCCGCGCAGATGGCGCCAGCCCAGGCGCCGGGTGATGTCGGCCATCGGTTCCGCCCCCTCGCTTTAAGAGTCATGGTGACCATAATCCCGGAGTCCGTTTGTCGTCAAGAGGACGAGAACCAAGAAACGGCCGACGCAGGGGGTGAACGCGGTCGTCGATGGTCAGGATGGAGGCATGGGATTCCACGTCGACTCCGAGGCCGGGCGGCTGCGCCGCGTCATACTCCACCGGCCGGATCTGGAGCTCAAAAGGCTCACCCCGAGCAACAAGGACGCCCTCCTCTTCGACGACGTCCTCTGGGTGCGCCGGGCCAGGGCCGAGCACGACGGCTTCGCCGACGTGCTGCGTGACCGCGGGGTCGCCGTCCATCTCTTCGGCGACCTGCTCGAAGAGGCGCTGGCGATCGCGGCCGCCCGCACCCTCGTCCTGGACCGGGTCTTCGACGAGAAGGAGTACGGCCCGCTCGCCACCGACCACCTGCGCGCCGCCTTCGAGCAGCTGCCGGCGGCCGAGCTGGCCGAGGCGGTGGTCGGCGGCATGACCAAGCGGGAGTTCCTGGCCGCCCACGAGGAGCCCACCTCGGTCCGCTTCCACGCCATGGACCTCGACGACTTCCTCCTCGAACCGCTCCCCAACCACCTCTTCACCCGCGACACCTCCGCCTGGGTCTACGACGGCGTCTCCATCAACGCCATGCGCTGGCCCGCCCGGCAGCGCGAGACCGTGCACTTCGAGGCGATCTACCGCCACCACCCGCTCTTCCGTGGCGAAACGTTCCACGTCTGGTCGGAGGGGCAGGCCGCCTACCCCTCCACCATCGAGGGCGGCGACGTCCTGGTGATCGGCAACGGCGCGGTCCTGATCGGCATGAGCGAGCGCACCACCCCGCAGGCCGTCGAGATGCTCGCGCACAAGCTGTTCGCGGCCGGCTCGGCGCAGACCATCGTCGCCCTGGACATGCCGAAGCGGCGCGCCTTCATGCACCTCGACACCGTGATGACGATGGTCGACGGCGACACCTTCACCCAGTACGCCGGGCTCGGCATGCTCCGCTCGTACACCATCGAACCGGGCGCCGGCGAGAAGGAGCTCAAGGTCACCGACCACCCGCCGGAGCACATGCACCGGGCGATCGCCGCCGCCCTCGGCCTCAGCGAGATCCGGGTCCTGACCGCCACCCAGGACGTGCACGCCGCCGAACGCGAACAGTGGGACGACGGCTGCAACGTCCTCGCCGTCGAGCCCGGCGTCGTGGTCGCCTACGAACGCAACTCCACCACCAACACCCACCTGCGCAAGCAGGGCATCGAGGTGATCGAGATCCCCGGGAGCGAACTGGGGCGGGGGAGGGGCGGGCCGCGGTGCATGAGCTGCCCGGTGCAGCGGGACGCCGTGTGAGGAACGCCGCGCAAGCCGCGTAAGCCGCTGTCTCTCGTGGTACGGCCCGGTGGCCCGGGAGGGGGACCGCCTGCCGGGCGAGGCGGTGCCGCCGACCGCGCCACGCGGTACGCGGGTGCGCCGACGGCGCGACGGCCTGATCCGGCGCGGGTCGACCATGCCGCTGATCGGCGCGGCCGGGCGCAGTATGAGAACGTGCCGATCGGGCTGGCCGACGGGCCTGTATAGAAATGTGGAACATCGTATAGACTTCCAAGGTACTCGAAGCCGACCCCCGCTGGAGCGCCCCCATGGCGACTGTCCCGACCGCCCTCGCCGGCCGCCACTTCCTCAAGGAGCTGGACTTCACCCAGGAGGAGTTCCGCGGGCTGGTCGAGCTGGCCGCCGAGCTGAAGGCGGCCAAGAAGGCCGGGACCGAGACGCAGTACCTGCGCGGGAAGAACATCGCGCTGGTCTTCGCGAAGACCTCCACCCGTACCCGCTGCGCCTTCGAGGTCGCCGCCGCCGACCAGGGCGCCGCCACCACCTACCTCGACCCGGCCGGATCGCAGCTCGGGCACAAGGAGTCGGTGAAGGACACCGCCCGGGTCCTCGGCCGGATGTACGACGCCATCGAGTACCGCGGGCACGGCCAGGGCGTCGTCGAGGAGCTCGCCGCGTTCGCGGGGGTGCCCGTCTACAACGGCCTCACCGACGAGTGGCACCCCACCCAGATGCTCGCCGACGTGCTCACCATGACCGAGCACAGCGACAAGCCGCTCGCCGAGATCGCCTTCGCCTACCTCGGCGACGCCCGGTACAACATGGGCAACTCCTACCTCGTCACCGGCGCCCTGCTCGGCATGGACGTCCGGATCGTCGCGCCCCGCCTGCTGTGGCCGGACGACACCATCGTCGAGCTGGCCCAGCAGCTGGCCGGCGCGTCCGGCGCCCGGATCACGCTCACCGAGAACGTGAAGGACGGGGTGCGCGACGCCGACTTCGTCGCCACCGACGTCTGGGTGTCGATGGGCGAGCCCAAGGAGGTCTGGGACGAGCGCATCGCGCTGCTCGGGCCGTACGCCGTCACCATGGACGTGCTGCGCGCCACCGGCAACCCCGACGTGAAGTTCCTGCACTGCCTGCCGGCCTTCCACGACCTCGGCACCGTCGTCGGCCGGGAGATCCACGAGCGGCACGGGCTGACCGAACTGGAAGTCACCGACGAGGTGTTCGAGTCCGAGCACTCGGTGGTCTTCGACGAGGCCGAGAACCGGATGCACACCATCAAGGCCGTGCTGGTGGCCACACTCGCCTGACCAGCACTGTTCATTGCCTCTATGCTGTGCGGCGGCCCGGCACCACCCCACGCCGGAGCCGCCGCCGCGACCGACCCCGGATCGCACCCGCACCACCAGAAACGAGCACCACCCGCATGCCCCGCATCAAGTCCCCGCACCTCCTGGTGGCCGAATCCGGCGCCGACCGGGAGGGTCACGGCCTCCGCCGCACGATGGGCCTGTTCCAGCTGATCTGCTTCGGCATCGGCGCGATCGTCGGCACCGGCATCTTCGTCGGCCTCTCCGACTCGGTCGCCCAGGCCGGCCCGGCCGTCGTCGTCTCCTTCGTGCTCGCCGCGGTCACCTGCGTCTTCACCGCCCTCTCCTTCGCCGAGCTGGGCGGCGCGATCCCGGTCTCCGGGTCGTCGTACTCCTTCGCCTACGCCGGACTCGGCGAGTCCACCGCCTTCCTGGTCGGCTGGTGCCTGCTCCTGGAGTACGGCATCTCGATCTCCGCCGTCGCGGTCGGCTGGAGCCAGTACGTCAACGAGCTGCTGCACAGCCTCACCGGCCTCCAGCTCCCGCACGCCCTGTCCGCCGGCCCCGGTGACGGCGGGATCGTCAACCTCCCCGCCGTGATCGTGATCGCGATGGCCGCCGTCCTGCTGGTGCGCGGGGTACGGGAGAGCGCCCGGGCCACCGCCGCCATGGCCGCCGTGAAGCTGGTCATCCTGCTCGCGTTCTGCGCGATCGGCTTCAGCGCCTTCAAGGACGGCAACCTCGTGCCGTTCTCCCCGGCGGGCCTCGGCGGCATCGGCGCGGGCACCACCGCCGCGTTCTTCTCGTACATCGGCTTCGACGCGATCACCACGGCCGGTGAGGAGGCGAAGAACCCGCGCCGGGACATCCCGGTCGCCATCCTCGTCTGCATGGGCGTGGTCACCCTGCTGTACTGCGCGGTCGCGCTGGCCGCCATCGGTGCCATCGGCGGCGGCCGGGTCGCCGGCCGTCCCGCCGCCCTCTCCTACGTGGTCAACCAGGTCACCGGGTCCACGGTCGGCGGCGGTGTGATCGCCTTCGGCGCGGTCGTCGCCATCGCCTCCGTCGTCCTCGCGGTGATGTACGGCCAGACCCGCATCCTGATGTCCATGTCCCGGGACGGCCTGATCCCGCGCGTCTTCGAGAAGGTCTCCCCGAAGACCGCCACCCCGGTGGCCGGCACCCTCATCGTCGCGGCCGTCTTCGCGCTCCCGGCGGCCTTCGCCTCGCTGGACGCGGTGATGAACCTGTGCACCATCGGCACCCTCGCGATCATGGCCGTGGTGAACATCGCCGTGATCGCCCTGCGCCGCCGCGAACCGGCCCTCGCCCGTTCCTTCCGGGTGCCGCTCTACCCGGTCGCCCCGCTGCTGGGCGTCGGCTTCTGCCTCTATCTGATGTACGAGACCGGGTGGACGACCTGGATCCAGTTCGCCGTCTTCCTGGCCGTGGGCCTGCTGGTCTACATCGGCTACGGGCGCCGGAACTCCACGCTGGCCACCGCCGGGGCGGCTACGCCGGACGCCACTGACGCGGTACTGCAGGAAGCCTGAACCACACCGCCTTGCCGGACGCGGTGGGGCGGTGCCCGCAGGACGAGCTCAGCGCGCGGATCAGCAGCAGGCCGCGCCCGCCCTCCTGCATGGGGTCGGGCTCCTCGATCACCGGACGGGTCAGATGGCCGGGCGGCGCCGGGTCCGGGTCGTGCACCTCGACCCTGCAGCCCCCCGCCACCAGCTCGACGACCAGCTCTATCGGCCCCTTGCCGGCGGTGTGTTCCACGGCGTTGGCGACCAGCTCCGCCGTGAGCAGCTCGGCCGTGTCGGCGTCGGGCGCGTGCTCCGCCTCCTCCATCGCCGAGCGCACCAGGGCACGGGCGACCGGCACGGCCGCGACGGTGTGCGGCAGCGCGATACGCCAGGAGGCGGCGGAAGGTGGTTCGTACACGGCGATTCCGTTCATGGCGCAGGCGATCACTGCTTGTCCTGCTTTCAACTGTAGGAATGGTACGGGCCCCGTCCCGGACGCTGTCGGCGCCCCCCTGACGGGACCTTCGTCCCGGTAACGGGTGGCTTACCCCGCCCGTGGGCCCCTCTCGCACATCGGGCTCCACTGTTACCGCGTTATTGACGCGCCGTGACCTTGTGACGCGGTCCATACGAAAGAGCCCCCGGAAGCCGGGGGCTCTTTCGCGGCTGGGCGGCTCAGCCGAGGTCGACCATCCCCGCGGTCAGCGTCGCGCCGTCCGCCGGGTCGATCAGGATGAACGCGCCGGTACGGCGGGAGACCGCGTAGGCGTCCAGAGGCAGCGGCTCGGCGCTGCGCAGCGTGATCCGGCCCAGGTCGTTGGCGGTCAGCCGGGCCGTGCCGCCCAGGTCCCGGACGATCGCCTTGACGGTCCGGGTGGCGTGCTTGAGCAGCACCCGGTCGCCGACCCGGAGCGGCCGGTCGGCCAGATGGCACACGGCCGCCGTCACCTTCTGGGTGAGCACCGGCGCCTCCGGACCCGCGGTGATCATGTCACCGCGGGAGACGTCCCGCTGGTCGGCCAGGCGTATCCCGACGGACTGCGGGGCGTGAGCCGCCCCGGCCTCGGTGCCGAGCACGTCGATCCCCGCGATCTCGGAGGTCTCGCCGGACGGATGCACGGTGACCCGGTCGCCGACCCGCAGCGAGCCCGAGACCAGCTGGCCCGCGTAGTGACGGACGTCGCCGTGCCGGATGACGTACTGGACCGGGAAGCGGGCCGGGGCGTCGGCGGCGTCCGCGGCCACCGGGACGTTCTCCAGGTGCTCCAGGAGCGCGGGGCCGTCGTACCAGTCCATGTGCGCGGAACGGTCGACGACGTTGTCACCCACCAGCGCCGAGACCGGGATCGCGGTGACCTCGGGGAGCCCCAGCTCGGCGGTCTGGGCGGTGAAGTCGGCCACGATCCGCTCGAACGCGGCCCGCTCGTAGCCGGCCAGGTCCATCTTGTTGACGGCGAGGACGACGTGCGGGACGCGCAGCAGGGCGGCGATCGCGGCGTGCCGGCGGGTCTGCTCGACGACGCCGTTG
>NZ_JBIAVV010000021.1:0-43089 GCF_042894765.1 Streptomyces sp. NPDC001507 | reverse complement strand
CACCCCCCAGGTCATCCGCTCGACAGGGGGGAACAGTCATGCCGGGCCCGGAGGCCAGCGGCCCTCTTGCAGGACCGCGGAAAACATAACGGGGGCGGGACAACCTGGTGGCCAGTGGCCTGGGGGCGGCGAGATCGGCGACGACTCCGCGCTGGACCAGGTGATGGCGAGCCAGGGCCCGAGCCCGCCCACCTTCGCCGAGAACGAAGAGCAGATGCGACGCTGCGGGGCCGAGTTGCTGGACCGTATCGGACCGGCCGTGCTTCGGCTGCGCGAGGCGGGGGCGACGGGCTGCAGGACTGTCTCGTCCAGGACGAAGAGGCAGGCGCCGTGCGGTCCCTGCCAGGGCTCCAGGGCTTCCCGATCGCCGTGGTCGCGGCCCACGCCTCGCCGTTCGCGGCGTTCCAGCACGGTGTCGCCGACTACCTCGTCCAGGCCGGTGCCGACGTCGAGTTGCTGCGCCTGGCGGACCTGGGGCTCACGGGCAACGGTCACCTGCCCATGGGCGAGAAGAACTCCGACGACGTGGCCGAGGCACTGATGACCTGGCTGAACAAGCGACTGGCGGATGGGGAGGACACGTCCCGATGACAACCGTGCCGACCGTCGAGACCGATGTGCTCATCATGGGAAGCGGGCCCGCGGGAGCGAGCGCCGCACTGGCGCTGAGCACCTCTGGCGTGCCGAACGTCATGGTCACCCGCTACTCACGCCTCGCGCCACGCCGCCCGGGCGCACATCACCAACCAGCGCACCATGGAAGTGCTGCGTGACCTGGGTGTCGAAGAGGATGTGATCGCCCAGGCCACCCCGCAGCATCTGATGGGCAACACCGTCTTCTGCACCACCATCGCGGGCGAGGAGTTCGGCCGGCTGAGGTCCTGGGGCAACGAACCGCTCGTGCAGGCCGCGCACGAGCCGGCGAGCCCCACCCGCATGTGCGACATGCCTTCAGCGCCTCATGGAGCCGGTGCTCGTGAACGGGGCCATGGCACGCGGAAGCCAACTGCGTTTCGGCACCGAGTACCTGTCGCACGAGCAGGACGCCGAGGACGTGACCGCCCTGGTCCGCGACCGGCTGCGCGGCGACACGTACACCATCCGCGCCAAGTACCAGATCGGCGCGGACGGCGGCCGCAGCAAGGTGGCCGAGGACGCCGGGCTGCCGATGGGCGGCCAGATGGGCGTGGCCGGCACCATCAACATCGTCTTCGACGCGGACCTCACCAAGTACGTGGCGCACCGACCCGCCGCCCTTTACTGGGTGCTGGCGCCCGGCGCGACCGTGGGCGGCATCGGCGCCGGCCTGGTGCGCTGCGTACGGACGTGGAACGAGTGGCTGATCGTGTGGGGCTACGACGCCGACGCCGGGCCGCCGGACCTCACCGAGGAGTACGCCCTGTCCGTCGTCCGCAAGCTGATCGGCGACGACGAGATCCCGGTGACCATCGAGTCGTCCTCCGCGTGGACGGTCAACGAGATGTACGCCGAGACGTGCTCCAGCGGCCGGGTGTTCTGCCAACGGGCTGGGCTCCAACACCTCCATCCAGGACTCCCACAACCTGGCGCGGAAGCTGAAGCTCGTCCTGGACGGCACCGCGTCCCCGTCCCTGCTGGACACCTGCAGTGACGAGCGGGCACCGGTCGGCGAGCAGGTCGTCACTCGGGCCAACCAGTCCATCGGTGAGACGGCACCCGTCTTCGAGGCGCTCGGCGGCCTGGCGCCGCAGACCCTCGAGCAGCTGTGGCGGAACATCGCCGCCCGCAAGGACGCCGCTACGGAGGCCGAGGAGCAGCGGGCGCGGCTGCGGGAGGCGATCGCCTTCAAGGCATACGAGTTCAACGCCCATGGCGTGGACCTCCAGCGCTACGCCTCCGCCGCGATCGTCCCGGACGGCACCGAGTACCCGGCTTCGCACGCGACCCCGAGCTGCACTTCCAGCCGAGCACCCGCCCCGGCGCCAAGCTCCCGCACGCCTGGCTCTCCGCGGGCACCCGCAATCCGTCCACCCTGGACCTGGCCTGGACCTGGGCGGAAACGGCCGGTTCACCCTGATCACCGGCGTCGGCGGTGAGCCCTGGACGGAGGCCGCCCGCATCCTCGGCAAGGAGTTCGGATCAGATGGGAGCCCGTACACGACTTCTCAGGACGCAACCCGGCGGCGTCGGTCAGGTACCGGGAACCCCGACGCGACCATCTCGCACGACGTGTCCCCAATCGTGCATCCCCCGAAGGAGCGAATGTGGTGTTCGGGGGATGCGGCCGGCTGGTGGTCCACCGATGTCAGCGTCAGGCCGACTGCGGCACTGGCTCCGCTGCGGTGGGCTGCCGTGCCGCGCGGCGGGCCGGGACGAGTAGCGCGACGAGCGTGGCCGCCAGGCAGGCACCGGTCAGCAGGGCGAAACCGTGGGTGTAGCCGGAGCCGTACGGCAGGCCGGAGGGCTGCAGCCGACCGGTCACGAGGCTGCTCATCACAGCGGCTCCGATGGCACCGCCGATGGTGCGGATGTTGGCGTTCATGCCGGTGGCCGCACGGTCTGCGCCGGGGGGACGCGCTTCGGACGTCCGCCCCGGGCCGTGCAACCAGGCCTGAGGCCAGAACCGGCAGCACCGCGCGGATGACTGTCACCCCGCCCCTGTCATGTCAGAGCCATGCCGCCGGTATGCGATCCGGTTGTCCGCCTATTGCCGGAACCTGTGCGAAGTAGTCGCCCGCAGGAGACGGCGAGTTTGGTCTGTGTGGGCGAGAGCGCGTGCATCTGTGCCGCCAGGGCGTCCGGAACCGCTCGTTGGCTTCAACGACCCCGAGCTACCGCGGGGTTGTGCGCCGACTCGCGATTACCTGGGCTGTCACACGGTGACGGCCCTGTCGTCGGGGCCGCCCCTGTCGTCGTCGGCCAGTCCCGGTCCTCTTCCCGCCACACTTGCAACCGGAACCAGTTCCGCTTATGGTTCAACCGGAACTGGTTCCGGATGGCAGGGTACTGCGACATCGGGCTTCTCCGCGAGCGGCCGCACTCCGGCCCGTCCGGCGGTGTCATGCATGACCGGCTCCTTGCCGCCATCGGAACCCGAAGCAACCACCACAGGGGCGCGGGCGACGCCCACCGGCAGGTCTCCCGCGACGTGATCGAGGTCACCCGGGACGATCCCGCCGACGCGCTCCCCGGCTCCGGCCTCACTGAAGAGCTACGCCACCCGAACAGGATCAGGCAGGGAAGACAGGAAAGAGATCATGGACAAATCTTTCGAGGGCACCACGGCGCTGGTCACCGGCGGCGGCACCGGTATCGGCCGGGCCTCGGCACTCGCCCTGGCCGCGGCCGGCTGCACCGTGACGGTCGCCGGACGCACGGTGGCCACTCTGGAGGAGACCGTTCGGATGATCACCGAAGCCGGTGGCACCGCCCGCCACGTGGCGTGTGATGTCAGCGACGAGCAGTCGGTCGCGCAAGCGGTCGAGGTGGCTGTCGGAGACTCCGAGCGGCTGGATTTCGGTGTCAACAGCGCCGGGATCAGCGGCGGAGACGATCTGCGGAAGTTGGCTGACTACCCCAGCGAGACCTTCGACCGCATGATTGCCACCGATCTGCGGGGGACGTTCCTGTCGATGAAGTACCAGCTGCGTCAGATGCAGGCGCAGGGCTTCGGCTCCATTGTCAATGTCGGCTCCGGGGCGAGCGTGGTGGGAGTGGCGGGCTTCGCCGGATACACCGCGGCCAAGCACGGCGTCATCGGGCTGACCCGAACCGCCGCACTCGACTACGGGCCGAGCGGCATCCGGGTCAATGCCCTCGTCGTCGGCCTGGTCAACACGCCGCTGATCGTCGAAGGACGCTCGCCGGAGGTGATGGCGGCCCGGGTGGCAGCCCATCCGATCGGCAGGATCGCCGAACCCGAAGAGATCGCCGACGCCGTCCTGTGGCTGTGCTCCGACCGGTCCACCTTCGTCACCGGCGCGGCCCTCCCGGTCGACGGCGGATACACGGCGCGCTGACCGGTAAGGCATTACAACTGGCCATGTCCACGGTCTCCTTTGATCACATCGGGCTGTCGGTCGCCGACCTCGACCGGCAACGCCGCTTCTACATCGAGGCGTTCGGCTTCCACGACAGGTACCGGACCGAGTTTCCCGAGGCCGGTATCCGCATCGTGCTCCTCATCGGCCCCGGCGGCGCCTCGGTCGAACTGACCGAGCGCGTCGGCTCGGCACCGCAGCACTTCGCCGATCTGGTCGAGGGCGCAGGCGTCCAGGGCTACTTCCACTGGGCCCTGACCGTGGACGACCTGGAGGCGGCGGTTTCCAACGCGGTCGCCTGCGGCGCCCGCACTATCTCCCCGCCGGCACCGGCCCGGCGGCCCGGGATCCGCTTCGCCTACATCGCCGACCCCGAGGGCAACCTCGTCGAACTGCTGCAACACACCCACTGAACCGCCACCACCCACAAGCCCTCGCCCGCACATCGGCGGCCGCAACTGGACCACGGGCAGCCTCTTGCGCGCCCAGGCCGCCCCGCACGGGGGCCGAGATCGAGGGGTCGGAGCGGCGGCACTTCCCACCGCACTCGGTACGGCGACAACGCGGGCCCGCGCTTGGGCCCCGCCCAAACGTCCGTCGGCCGCGGCCCGCTACAACCTGCGGCCTGTCAGGCCGCGATCACCACACATGGAGGAAGACATCATGACTGGACGACTGCAGAACACGGTGGCGCTGGTGACCGGCGCCAGCAGTGGCATCGGCGAGGCGACGGCGCGCAGCCTCGCCGCTGAGGGCACGGCCGTCGCCGTCCTCGGACGGCGGCGCGAGCGGCTGGAGGAACTCGCGGACAAGGTCCGCGCCGATGGCGGGCGGGCCTTCGTGGTCACCGCGGACATCACCGACCAGCAGCAGGCCGCGGCGGCAGTGGAGGCTGTGGTGGCCGAGTTCGGGCGCCTGGACACGGTCGTCAACAACGCCGGAACCATGGGCGTCGGGCAGGCGGTGGACTCCCCGCTCGAGGAGTGGGAGCGCATGCTGGAGATCAATGTCCAGGGCCTGCTGTATGTCACCCACGCTGCGCTGCCGCACCTCCTGCGAGCGGCAGAGGACTCCCCGCGCCGGGTGGCGGACCTGGTCAACATCAGTTCCACCGCGGGCCGGGTGGCCCGGCCCGGGACTGCCGTCTACAACCTGACCAAGTTCGGCGTCAACGGATTCACCGAGGCGCTGCGGCAGGAGGTCATGCAAAAGCGCGTGCGGGTGAGCGTGGTCGAGCCCGGCACCGTGGCCACGGAGCTCAGCTCGCACCTGCGCGACGGGGTGCGGCAGACGATCGAGAAGCAGGTTGAGGGCATGGAGATGCTGCGCCCCGAGGACATCGCCGACGCGGTGTCCTACATCGTCACCCGGGACCGCCGGGTCGCCGTCAACGAGATCCTCGTCCGCGCCGGCGACCAGACCTGGTAACAGACCACGGACGAAACCGCTGGACGGGCCCTCCCTCCGGCAATCCCCTTGCGAGGCCCCTGTGCCGGCGCCGACGATCCCGCGCCGGTACGGGGCCCGCAGCACGCCGCCCCCCGCAGCCTCGCAGCTGAGGCGACATCAGAACGTTAGGGCCGGTGGCATTCCATTGCCTGTGATACCCAGAGAGTGACATCAACATGGAATATGTGAAGCTCGGTCATACCGGTCTCGACATCTCACCCATCTGCCTGGGCTGTATGACCTTCGGTGAACCGGAACGCGGTTACCCGTCGTGGAGCATGCCCGAGGAGGAGAGCCGGTCGATCCTCAAGCAGGCGATCGAGGCGGGTATCAATTTCTTCGACACGGCGAACGTCTACTCGGATGGCTCGAGCGAGGAGATCCTGGGGCGCGCCGTCAGGGATTTCGCCCGCCGCGACGAGGTCGTTGTCGCGACCAAGGTCTGTGGCGTCATGCGTCCGGGGCCGAACGGCAGCGGACTGTCCCGTAAGGCGATCTTCACCGAGGTCGACGCCAGCCTCACCCGTCTGGGCACCGACTACATCGACCTCTACCAGATCCACCGTCTGGACCCGAAGGTGCCGATGGAGGAAACCCTCGAGGCACTGCACGACGTGGTGAAGGCCGGCAAGGTCCGCTACATCGGCGCCTCGTCCATGTACGCCTGGCAGTTCAGCAAGGCCTTGTACCTGCAGAAGATGAACGGGTGGGCGCGCTTTGTGTCCATGCAGGACCACTACAACCTGCTGAACCGCGAGGAAGAGCGCGAGATGCTGCCCCTGTGCGCCGACCAGGGGGTCGGTGTCATCCCGTGGAGTCCGCTGGCCCGTGGGCGCCTCACCCGGGACTGGGACACGGTGACCGACCGGTCCTCGGCCGACGCCTTCGGCGACACCCTGTACAACGCCACCGAAACCGCCGACAGGGCGGTCGTCGAGCAGGTCGCCAAGATCGCCGCCGCGCGGAGCATTCCTCGGGCGCAGGTCGCGCTCGCGTGGCTGCTGCGCAACCCGGTGATATCCGCCCCGATCGTGGGTGCGGGCAAGCCCGGCCACCTCAACGACGCACTGGCCGCGCTGGAAGTCAGCCTGACCGACGACGAGGTGGCCCAACTCGAGGCACCCTACGTCCCGCACCCTGTGGTAGGGAACTTCTAACCGACGCGCCTCCGGCCCCGGGGATGCGCGAGTCCTGGCGCACCCCCGCGCCAGGACCACACCGGCGCAGGCGCGCTGCCCATCGAGTCCGGAACCAGGCGCGCGCCTGGCCGATATCAGCGTCGACCCTGCCCGAGCCCGCCGTCGCGCAGCGGCGATCGGTGCCCGCCCCGTATCTCGCTGCTCCACCGCACGCAGGGCACTACCGCGGTGCCTGACTGCCAGTCGCGACGGCGACTGAACTCGGAACGCGCCGTCGCGCTGGCCCGCGCGGTGCTATTCGCATGATCGCACAAACACTTGCCATGGAGGACAGTTGAGCACGTCAGCTACGGAGACCCCCCAAGCGGACGCGGCGGTGGACGCCGCCGGGCCGCCCCCGATCCACGTCCCGCACCGGGTCAGCGGGCCGAGACGCTGGTGGGACTGGGTGCTCGCCGCAGACCCCGGGCTACTCCAGCTCCAAGCGGGCTGGCGTGCACTGGTGTCCATGTCGGTCGCCTTGACGGCTGGCTACGAGCTGTCCGACCCGCTGGGCGTGCCCGTGTTCTTGAGCATGCTTCTGGGCGGCCTCACGGGATTTCTGAGTTGCTTCCTGGTTGCCGAGAAGACCCCGCTGCGTCTGGCCCGCGCCATCTTGTGGATGCCGCTGCCGTTCTCCGCGGTATTGCCGCTTGTCCTGTGGCTGCATCCCCACCGGATACTCAGCATGTGCCTGATAGGGCTGCTGGCGGCCGTGATCTTCGTGCTGGCGCGCTTCGGTCCGATCTGGCTGACCGCCGGCACCATGATGTTCGCCGCCAGCATGTTCGGCATGGTAGCGCCGATCCCGTTGGCCCTGTGGTGGCGGATCCTCATCCTCGGCATCGCCACCACGGTTGCCATGCTGGTCGCCTGGCTCGTGCTGTGCTATCCCATGCCGCGCGAGGACTTGCTGCGCATCCAGCGCGCCTTTCTGGTCGAGGCGCGGCGGGTCACCGAAACCGCATCGGTCGCCCTGACTCCGGACGCCAACCGGGCCAGGGCGGTGAGGCGTATGCGGCGCACGCTGCGGCGGCTGAACATCACCACGCTGACCATCGACGGCCACCTCGACCAACCCGCGGTGGCGGCCGATCCGCACACCGCCGAGCTCCTGCACCAGTACCTCTTCGACGCTGAGCTCGCCCTGCAGGGCATCGGAAAAGCCGTGCAGCAGCTGGCGTCCCGTCACGTGCCCACCCGGTTGCGCGAGGCGATGGTTGTCAGCCTGGTCATCGCTCGGGACACGCACCTGGGCCGGGCCGACGCGCTGCGCCCGGCCGCCGACCTGATCCGGCAGCAAGCCGGTGCCGGTCAGGAAGGCATGAGCGCCGAGGAGGCCGAGGTCCGCGCGCTGGCCCGCCGGGTCGGCGATCTGCTCGATGCCTTCGCCGACGCACTCGCGTGCTGGCTGAACCTGGGAGAGAACTCACCCACGGAGCGCGCCAGGGTCCCGTTCCGAAAGACCGTGGTGCTGGTGCAAAACCGCCCGGCCGGAACCGCGCTGGTCGCACAGCGTGCGGGGATGGTCCACGGCGCCAGGGGCTGGCGGGGTGCCGTGCCCTCTCTGCGCACACCGCTGCAGACCGCGATCGCCATCGCCATCGTCTGCCCGATCACCGACGCGATCGACCCGGGCCACTTCTACTGGGGCGTCAGCGGGGTGATGCTGTCCTTGTTCGGTGTCAGCACCACACCGGACCGGCTGCGCAAACTCGCGCACCGGCTGCTCGGAACGGTCGTCGGGGCGGTGCTGGGGATCGGCGCGCTCCATCTGATCGGTCCGGGCCACCTGTACCAGACCACGGCGTTCATCGCGGTTGCGATGTCCCTGTGCGTATGGGGGATGCAGCGGCAATACGCCTACTTCGTCGTCGGGCTCGTCGCCGCGCTGACCCAGCTGTACGGCCTGAGCATGCCGTACTCCGACATGAACTGGCTGTTGACAAAGCGGCTGATCGACAACGGCGTGGGCATCGTGATCGCCACCGTGTGCGCCGCCGTCATCTTCCCTGTGTCGAACAGGAAGATCGACCGCGAGGCCAAGCGTGGCTACCTCTCCGCACTGGAGCAGCTCATCGCTCAGGTCGCCGAGCGCTGGCGGGACCCCGAGGCACCGACCCGGCTGCGTGGTGCGGCCCGCGGCGTGGATGCCGCCCTCTTTCAACTGCGAGACGCGCTAAAGCCGCTGGTCCGCATGCCGCTGGGGGTGCGCGGGCGCCGCAACGAGAACCTCCTCGCCCTGTTCGGCACCGCAACCCAGCACGCACACGCCCTGGCCACCGCCGCCGACATCGACCTCGCCGCCCCACTGCGTGCCCGAGCGGAGCAGATCACCGAGGTCTTCACCGATTCCCTGCACGCCCTGCAGGAGCAGATCACGACGGGGCGGCGCAGCGGTGGGTGGACCCGGGTCGGTCCGATGATCCGCGAAACCGAATCCCTCCTGTTGAACGCCCCTACCGGGCGGGAAGCTGAGCGGCTCGGTGTCGCCCTTCGGGAACTGTCCGCCCTGGATGAGGTGCTGGCGAACCTGGCAGACACCGTCGGCCTGAGCGTGACCATCGCGCCGCAGTCGGCGGCTGCCGACCCCACCGCCGCCGGCCACTCGGACGTGGCATCCCCCACCCCCCGGGTGGCCGCACAGGGACACGGCCGCCATCGGGCCGGAGGGGCCGCCGGCCCGTCCCGTCCCGCCGACAGGGCCGACGCACCAGAACGAGCCGCCCACGCGCTGGACCCGGCGCACACCGCTGACACGGTCACTGTCAGCGGCACGTTGCGCTGCCCGTTGCACCCCGGCGGCTGCGAGGCGTGGATCACCGTGGTGACCGGCCAGGGCAAGCGCTGGACGCAAGGCAGGACGGTGCACGGCCGCTACCAGATCACCGGGCTTCCCCCGGGGGCATACACCCTGATCGCCTCCTCCTCACAGCACGCACCGTATGCCCAGTTCCTGCTCGTGGACCGGGCCGGCCAGCAGCTCGGACACGACATCGCACTCGGCCCCGCCCACTGACAGCCCCTGCTGTCCTTCTTGATCAGGTAGCAGGCTCTCCCGGGCGGTGCATGAGCGCGATGCGGGTCGCCGATATGGGGTCGCGGAACGCGGTCTCGTCCGACCGCCAGGCCGCACAGCTGCGGATCAGCTGCGTGCGGGTCGGATTGCGCACCAGTCGGAAGGCCTCACGTAGCCGGTCGACTTCAGCCTCGACGCTGCGCTGGCGGCCGGCCTTCATAAGGAGCGGCCGCAGCGGCCAGGACCACACGCGCGAGCGGGGAGCACAGTCCCTCGCATGAGGACTGGAAGGCGGTGAGGAAGCCGGTGAAGTATTCGCACAGGTGGGAGCGGAGATAGTTGGCTGCCTGAGTGCGGTCCCAGACGGCGTCTTGCTGTGCTCTGGCCAAGACCGCGACGGCCTCGGCGAGTTCATCGTTGTGAGGCAGCGGCCGGTGGGCGGCCATGTCGGGCGCGAAGGATGTTTGCTAGGACCATCGCGTCGAGGTGGTCGGACTTGTTGCGGGCGACCGCGTGTCGGTCGCGGTAGCGGGCGGCGGCCATGGGGTTGATTGCGTAGACGGGGCGCTGGGTGGCTCGGAGGCAGGCTACGAGCAGGCCGCCGGAGGTTTCGATCGCGACCGCGGGCGGGGTGCCTGCAGCGTCGCCGTGCTCGCCGAGCAGCAGCTGCAGACCAACAGCGTCGTCGGTGATCCGGGCCCGGGCTAACAGGGCTCCGCGGTGTCGACCAGGGCGACATCGTGGTGGTCGCCGGCCCACTTGGTCCCGCAGAACAGACTCCGCACTCGCCCACCTGCCCTCGGGCAAGTTCACCGCGAACGCCGCCTGGCTCACCCTCGCCGCCACCGTCTACAACCCCACCCGCGCCGCCAGCCACCTCGCCTCCGCCTTCCACGCCAAGGCACGGACCGGCACCATCCGCCGCCACCTGGTCGACATCCCCGCCCGGACCGCCACCGGCGCCCGCCGCCTCACACTCCACCTGCCCGAACACTGGCGCCGGGAAGCCGACTTCACCGACCTGTGGACAGCGACCGGACAACGCATGCTCACCTGACAGCGCAACCCCTCCGCCCGCCCATGACTCGAAAGACCTTGGAGACCCCGCGCCGGACGGCCACCCGACAACCGCCGCTGCCCACACCCCGAAAGATCACCCTGAACAAACCCGAAGGCGACGATCGGAATTCATGGGGTGGATCGAGGGTCAGGCGGGGAGATCGTGTCAGTTCTTCACGATGCCGTGCAGGAGTAGGTCGATGAGTCGGGTGGCCAGGTCGCGCTGGTTCTCGTTGCCGGCCATGAGGCTGATCCCGCCGAGGGCCATCAGGATGTCCTGGGCCTTGATTTCCGGCCGTGCCACCGACGGGCCCCCTGCCGGTGTGAGCAGGTGGTCGATGGCTTCGGCGAGCATGGCCCGGGTCTGCAGCTTCTCACTGTCGTCGGTCAGCACCACGCGGAGCGCGTCGGCCATCCCCTGCTTGGCGGCCATGAAGTCGATGAAGCGTTCCATCCAAGTCCGCAGCGCGTCCACGGGTGCCTGTGTGGTCGCCAGGTGCGGCGCCGCTTCGCACAGGCGCTGTACCTCGAGTCGGTAGATCGCCGCGACCAGTAGTTCCTTGGACGGGAACCGGCGGTAGAGAGTGCCGACGCCGACTCCGGCCGCTTTGGCGATGTCCTTGACCGAGGCGCCCGCCCCCTCGCGGGCGAAGGCGGCCGCTGCCGCTTCCAGCAGTCGGTCCTCGTTGCGTTGTGCGTCGGCCCGCAGCGGTCGGCGGGAGCGTGCCGTGTCCCCCTTGTTGCCGGTCAATGCCGACTCCCTTCGTGCAACTGGCAACCGGAACCAGTTCCGGATAAGAGTACGACAGCCTGCCGCCTTCGCGCCACTGGCTGCGCATTCACCGTCCCGTTCCGCCACCTTCCCGGAGAGGATGTATCAGGCTGCGCTGCGCGCAGAGAGACGCCGCGGGCGAACGTCCGTGCTTTCTCCCGCTCGCCGACATCGATCACCGCCGCCGCCACACCCAGGACGGCCCCTTGCCGGTCCCGAAGGCGGAATGCCGAGAGCCCCACTACCCGAACGCTTGGGGAGGCATCCGCAGGGCGCACACGCAACTCGCGCTCGGGGGCAGACATGCCGCTGTCCAGCACACCGCGCAGCATCGCTTCTACCTCGCCGGGACAGATAAAACCGTACTTGCCTTCGGCGACGTCCGAGCGGAGCTTGAACAGGACGTCAGTGAAGCGGATGCGGACGGGGCAGACGTCGTTGCAGGCGCCGCACAGTGTGGAGGCGTACGGCAGTGAGGCGGTCTGGGGGTCGTCGGGCCCCTTGAGCAGGGGATTGAGGATCGCGCCGATGGGTCCGGGTTAGACCGAACGTAGGAGTGGCCGCCGGTGCGTTCGTAGACGGGACAGACGTTCGTGCAGGCACCGCAGCGGATGCAGCGCAGCCCTGCCGTCCGACCGGGTCGGCCAGCGCGCGGGTGCGGCCATTGTCGACCAGGACCATGTGGAAGGTGCGCAGCCCGTCGCCGTCCGTGACTCCGGTCCAGCTGCTGGTGTAGGGGACCATCGGCTCACCGGTGGCGTTGCGCGCCAGCAGTTGCACGAAGACTTCCAGGTCGCGCCAGATCGGGACCGGGCTCACCTGGCAAAAACCGACTCAGCGGGCGCCCACCTACGCAGAGGACGGTCGGCGTGCCACGGCCCCCCGCACCGGCGCCGCATCCGCGGCGCTGGCCGGGGTGGGCAGTGGTGAAAGCTGATCCAGGACGAGGTGGCCGACGCGTTCGGCCCGGGCGTCGCGTCGAAGTCGGTGTACAGCGCCCGGCGGGGCGGTTGCCGACACACGCCACCGCCGAAGCCCTCACCGGCTGCCCCGGCGCCGGCACCTGGCAGGTCGACGAGCTGATCGCCGGCGGCGCCGGCCTCGACGGCCCCTGCGACCGCCAGATCGGCATGCGCCTCCCGTGCCCCCGGTTTCCTGCGACGGACCTGCCCTCCGGCCGCGTAGAGCAGACGACGGATTCGCCACGGAGGGGACGGAGGGGACTGCACAGTGACAGCGCGTGCACTCAAGGGGGCACTGAGGGGTGCCAGGGGTACGGCGATCGCGGCGGCGGCGATGGCCGTGCTGGCCGCGTCGCAGGCGCCGAGGGCGGTCTCGGCCGAGGCCGTGGAGCCCGCGCGTGCGGCGGCTCCCGCCGAACACGGCCTCAGCGTGTCCGGCGACACCCCGTACCGCCCCGGCCTTCCTCCGCTGCGGACGCGGAAGAAGGGCTCGGCACAGGGAGTGACGGGCGGCGGTGCCCTGCCCGCGAGCGTCTTCGCCGCGTACCGGCGTGCCGAGGAGGAGCTGGCGCGCAGCGCGCCGCGCTGCGGACTGCGCTGGCAGCTGCTGGCCGCGATCGGCCAGGTGGAGTCCGGGCAGGCACGGGGCGGCCGGGTGACCCCGGACGGGACGACCGTTACGCCCATTCTCGGCCCGCGGCTGACCGGCGGCGCCTTCGCCGTCGTGGCGGACACCGACGGCGGCGCGTACGACGGGGACAGGCTGTACGACCGCGCGGTCGGCCCGATGCAGTTCATCCCGTCCACCTGGGCCCGCTGGGGAGCGGACGGCAACGGCGACGGACGGACCGACCCGAACAACGTCTACGATGCGGCGCTCGCCGCCGGCCGCTATCTGTGCGCGGGCGGCCGGGACCTGTCGAACCCCGCCGACCTGGGCCGGGCGATCCTGGGCTACAACCACTCCGACGCCTATCTGCGCACCGTCAAGGCGTGGTACGCGTACTACCTGACCGGACACCGCGTGGTGCCGGACGCGTCCGGCGGATCCCGGTCAGACCGGCCGAAGCCCGACCGCCCGAAGAACCCGAAGAGTCCGAAGCCGTCGGACGACCGGAAGCCGGGCCCTGGTCCTTCGCACACGCCGTCGGCCCCGCCCGCCTCGCTCACCCCCAGCCCGTCCCCCAAGGCCGGCGTCCCCACGGAGTCCGGGCCGCCGCTGGTTCCCGTCCCCGAACCGACCCTCACGCTGCCCGGCGGCGGTGTGCTGCCCGACGCGGGGCCGCTGACCACCGGCAACGGCTGGAACACGATGGACGTCTCCCCCTCCACAACTGCCACTACTCGGGGGTAATGTCGCGACCCGCCGGAAGCACAGGATCGGCGGGTGAGTGCGAAGGGGCTCTCATGGCGACGGACATGCCTGCGGACACAGCGGCCGACGACGAGCGTTGGCTGCGCATGTGGAGCCAACGCGAGCAGCTGCTCAGGGTGGCCAGGCGGCGGTCGGTGAGCCAGGAGGACGCCGAGGACGCCGTGCACGAGGCGATGCTGCGGGCCGCGGAGCGCCCGGACCTCGACGACGAGCGGCTCGGGGCCTGGCTGACGACGGTGACGATGCGGCTGTGCGTCGACCGGCACCGGCAGGTCAACCGCGAGGCCGAGGTGGGCAGCCGCCCCACACTCGTCGCGCCGAGCCCGGTACCCGTCGAGGATGCGGTGTGCGACCGGGCCGAGGCGAAGTGGCTCGCCGTGCGCAGCGGCGAGCTGCCCGCCCGGCAGGCGGAGGCGCTGCGGCTGAAGTCGGAGGGCCTGGACGTCGGCCAGGTCGCCGTGCGTATGGGGCTGAGCTACCGGACCGTCGAGTCCCTGCTGGCCCGCGCCCGGCGAACGCTGCGCGCCTCGCTGGCCGGGACGCTCGGGCTCGTGCTGTTCCTGCTGGGACGCGGCCGGCCGCACGCGGGCGGCAAGGCGCAGGCGGTGGCCATGGCCTCGGCGGCGGCGACGCTGGTGGTGGCGGGCTTCGCGCTGCCGTACGCGCTGGGCGGCGGCGGGAAGGGGCCGGCGCCCCGGCCGGCGGTGTCCGCCGGTGCCGGGGCGATCCGGTCGGACAGCACGGCCCGGGTGCGGGTCCCCGGGACGCCCGAAGGCGCACGCGGGCCGGCGGGCCGTGTGCACCGGCCGGCCGCGTCCACTGCCGACGGGTCGTCGGCGAAGATGTCCCTGCCATCCGTGCCGGCCCTGCCTGCCCTGCCTGCCGTCCCGGCGGCCTCGCTTCCGAGCGTGTCGGTTCCCGCGGTCCCGCGGGTTCCGGACCTTCCGGTTGCGTCGGCCGTCCCCTCGCCGCCGTCGGTCGCGCCGGTCCCGGCCCCTGACGCCGTGCCGTCCGCCCCGCGCTTCGTGCCCACCGCGAGTACGCCTCCCGTGAAGCTGCCGTAGGGCCCGCGAAACCAGTCCGAAAAAAATCCGGGTCCGCCGCGACGGACGCCCCGCCCCTCCCCGTAGAGCAGTCGTCGGAGCTGTTCACGGGCGAGGGCACGGGCGAAGGGCGGGACCGGATGGGTGTCGAGATCTGTGTGGAAGGGCTGACCAAGTCCTTCGGTCACCAGGTCATCTGGCAGGACGTCTCACTGACGCTGCCCGCCGGGGAGGTCTCGGTCATGCTCGGCCCATCCGGGACGGGCAAGTCGGTGTTCCTCAAGACGCTCGTCGGCCTGCTCAAGCCGGACCGCGGCTCGGTCACGGTGGCCGGGCGGGACATCACCAAACTGCGTGAGCACGATCTGTACGAGGTGCGGAAGTTGTTCGGCGTGCTGTTCCAGGACGGCGCGCTGTTCGGCTCGATGAACCTGTACGACAACATCGCCTTCCCCCTGCACGAGCACACCCGCAAGTCGGACAGCGAGATCCGCCGGATCGTGCTCGAGAAGATGGAGATGGTCGGGCTGCTCGGTGCCGAGGCCAAGCTGCCCGGCGAGATCTCCGGCGGTATGCGCAAACGCGCCGGGCTCGCCCGGGCGCTGGTCCTGGACCCGGAGATCATCCTCTTCGACGAGCCGGACTCCGGCCTCGACCCGGTGCGCGTGGCCTACCTCAACCAGCTCATCGTCGACCTCAACGCGCAGATCGACGCGACCTTCCTCATCGTCACCCACGACATCGCCTCCGCCCGCCAGGTCCCCGACAACATCGGGCTGTTGTTCCGGCGCGAGCTGGTGATGTTCGGGCCCCGCGAACAGCTGCTGACCAGCGACGAGCCCGTCGTCCGCCAGTTCCTGAACGGCCGGATGCAGGGGCCGATCGGCATGGCGGAGGAGAAGGACGCGGCCCAGGTCGAACAGGAACTCGCCCAGATCCAGGAACCCACCAGCCCTCCCGGCGGCAGGCCCCTGACCCCCCGCCTGCTGCCGGGCCCCGGCATCACCCGACCGCCCCGCTGGGAGGCGATCGCGACACGGGAGGCCGAGCTGCAGCGCAGGGAGGTGGCCGACGCATGAGCCTGTCCCCCACCGGTGCGCTGCGGCGCTCGGGCAACCTGTTCGCGATGGCCCTGGACGTCGTCCGGACCCTGCCCAGACGGCCTTTCCAGGCACGGGAGTTCATCCAGCAGGCGTGGTTCGTCGCGAGTGTCACGATCCTGCCCACCGCCCTCGTGTCCATCCCCTTCGGCGCCGTCATCGCGCTCCAGATCGGCAGCCTGACCCGGCAGCTCGGCGCCCAGTCGTTCTCCGGGGCCGCGTCCGTGCTCGCGGTGCTGCGCGAGGCCTCGCCGATCGTCACGGCGCTGCTGATCGCGGGCGCGGGAGGCACGGCGATCTGCGCGGACCTCGGGGCGCGCAAGATCCGGGACGAGATCGACGCGATGCAGGTGCTCGGCATCGACCCGATCCACCGGCTGGTGGTGCCGCGCGTGCTGGCCTCGATGGTGGTGGCCGTGCTGCTCAACGGTCTGGTGTCGGTCGTCGGCGTCGCGGGCGGTTATTTCTTCAACGTCATCCTGCAGAACGGCACACCCGGCGCCTACCTGGCCTCCTTCACCACCCTCGCCCAGCTGGACGACCTGTGGGCGGCCGAGCTGAAGGCGCTGGTGTTCGGGGCGATCGCCGCGATCGTCGCCTCCTACAAGGGGCTGACCGCGCAGGGCGGGCCGAAGGGCGTGGGCGACGCGGTCAACCAGTCGGTCGTGATCACCTTCATGTTGCTGTTCGTGACCAACTTCGTGATGACCGCGGTGTACTTCCAGGTCGTCCCGCAGAGGGGTTAGCCAATGCGACTTCTCAGCCGTCCACTGGACGCTCTCGAAGAGCTCGGATCCCAGCTCTCCTTCTACGGGCGCTCACTGGCCTGGACGGGCCGCACCGTCCGCCGCTACAAGAAGGAGATCCTGCGGCTGCTCGCCGAGGTGAGCTTCGGCCGGGGCGCCCTCGCCGTCGTCGGCGGCACGGTCGGCGTGATCGCCTTCCTCTCCTTCTTCACCGGAACCGAGGTCGGCCTCCAGGGCTACGCGGCCCTCAACCAGCTCGGCACCTCCAACTTCGTCGCGTTCCTGTCGGCGTACTTCAACACCCGGGAGATCGCCCCGCTGGTGGCCGGACTCGCCCTGTCCGCGACGGTCGGCGCCGGGTTCACCGCGCAGCTCGGTGCGATGCGGATCAGCGAGGAGACCGACGCGCTGGAGGTGATGGGCGTCCCGTCGCTGCCGTTCCTGGTGACGACGCGGATGATCGCCGGCTTCGTCGCGGTGATCCCGCTGTACGTGATCGGGCTGTTGTCCTCGTACCTCGCCGCCCGCACCATCACGACCGGTTACTACGGGCAGTCGACGGGCACCTACGACCACTACTTCCACCAGTACCTGCCACCGGTGGACGTCTTCTGGTCCTTCGGCAAGGTGATCGTCTTCGCCGTCCTGATCATCCTGGTGCACTGCTACTACGGCTACCACGCGAGCGGCGGCCCGGCGGGCGTCGGCGTCGCGGTCGGCCGTGCGGTGCGGACCTCGATCGTCGCCATCAACGTCCTGGACTTCTTCCTGAGCCTCGCGATCTGGGGCGCCAACACGACTGTACGGATCGCGGGGTGAGGCCGATGAGAGCACTGAGACTCAGGTTGTACGGCGTCGCGTTCATCGCCGTGCTCGCGCTGCTGCTGTCGCTCGCCGTGGCCGTCTACGAGCAGGCGTTCACGCCGGTCGTGCACATCACGCTGGAGGCCGACGCGCTCGGCAACCAGCTGGAGCCGCGCGCCGACGTCAAGCTGCGCGGGCTGCTGGTCGGCGAGGTCCGGGCGGCGCACGCGGACGGGACGAAGGCCACGCTCGACATCGCGCTCAAGCCGGAGTACGTCGCGTACATCCCCTCGGACGTACACGCGCGGCTGCTGCCCAAGACACTCTTCGGCGAGAAGTACGTCGATCTCGTGCCGCCCGCCGGGTCGGCGGTCCGGCCCATCCGCGCCGGGGACGTCATCACTCAGGACCGGACCACGGTCGGCATCGAGGTACAGCAGCTGATGAACGACCTGCTGCCGCTGCTGCGGACGGTCCAGCCGGGCGAACTCAACGCCACGCTCTCGGCGTTCGCCACCGCTCTGGAGGGCCGCGGCGACCGGATCGGCGACAACCTCGTCCGGGTCGAGGGCTATCTGCGCCGCCTCAACCCGCACATGCCCTCCCTCAAGGAGGACATCACACGGTTCGCGGACGTCGCCGAGGTGTACGGCGACGCCGCCCCCGACCTGATGCGGATCCTGCGCAACACGGTCACCACCAGCCGGACGATCGTCGAGAAGAGGGACCGGTTGGCCTCGGCTCTGCGCGCGACCGCCTCCGTGGCGGGCACGGCGAACGACTTCCTGTCCGAGAACGGCGACCGGCTGATCACCCTGGGCCGGGTCTCCCGCCCCACGCTGGAGCTGTTCGCCCGCTACTCCCCCGAGTACCCGTGCCTGTTCCAGGGCCTGGTCCGGCAGGAGAAGGCGTCGGAGGACGCGTTCCGGGGCGGCGAGATGCGGATCACCCTTGAGGTGGTCCGGCCGCAGGGGGCGTACCGGCCCGGTGAGGAGCCGGTGTACGGCGAACGGTCCGGTCCGAACTGCCGCGGTCTGCCGCATCCGCAGGTACCCGGGCCGAAGCCGCACCTCGACGACGGTACGTCGGCCGGAGGTTCCGGCGCCGGCGCCCTCCCCGGAGATGTCGGCGTGTCCGCCACCCGGGCCGAGCAGCGGGCCGTCGGCTCGCTCGTGGCCCCCGTCATGGGCGTCCCCGCGGACCAGGTGCCGCCCGTGGCGACCCTGCTGTTCGGGCCGCTCGCGCGCGGAACGGCGGTGAGTGTCGGATGAGCAGGTCAGGAGCCCGGCAGACCGCCGCCCCGCTGGTCAAGTTCAGCCTCTTCGCGCTGGTCACGATCGCGGCGACGGCGCTGCTCGCCGCCACCATCGTCAACGTCTCCTTCACCCCCAAGGACACCTATCACGCGGTGTTCACCGACGTCACCGGGCTGGAGACCGGCGACGACATCCGGGTGGCCGGAGTGCGGGTGGGGGAGGTCGACGGCATCCGGATCAAGGACCGGACCCTGGCGGAGGTCACGTTCACCGTCAGCGCGGACCGGCCGCTGCTCGCCGGGACCCGTGCGGTCGTCCGCTACCGCAACCTGGTCGGGCAGCGGTACATCGCGCTCACCGAGGGCACGGGGGACGTCACCGCGCGGCTGCGGCCGGGCGGCACGATCCCGTTGTCCCGGACCCAGCCGGCGCTGGACCTCAACGCCCTGCTGAACGGCTTCAAGCCGCTGTTCGCCGCGCTCAGCCCGAGCGACGTCAACCAACTGGCCACCGAGATCGTCCAGACCCTCCAGGGCGAGGGCGGCACGGTGAACAGCCTGCTCGCGCACACCGCCTCGCTCACCAGCACCCTCGCCGACCGCGACAAGCTGATCGGATCGGTGATCGACAACCTCAACACCGTCCTGGAGACGCTCGACAAGCGCGGCTCCCGCTTCTCCGGGCTGCTCACGCAGCTGCGCCGGGTGGTCTCGGGGCTGTCCGCCGACCGCAAGCCCATCGGGGAGTCGCTGGTGAGCATCGGCGACCTCACGGACGTCACGTCGGGGCTGCTGAAGGACGCGCGTCCACCGCTGAAGGACGACATCGCCGGGCTCGGCGATCTCGCCGGAACGCTGAACAAGAACGAGAACACCGTGGAGGGCGTCCTGAAGCGGCTGCCGAACAAGCTCGACAAGCTGACGGGGACCGCCTCGTACGGCTCGTGGTTCAACTTCTACCTCTGCGACTTCGACGGCCGGATCGTGCTGCCGAAGACCAAGCAGGTGATCAGCCCGGAGCTGCACGTGGCGCAGGCGAGGTGCGGCGGATGAGCATGCGCATCAGGCGGCGCAAGGTCCGCCGCCCCGAGCCGCTGGTGAAGGTACGCGTCCTGCCGCCCAAGCTGCCGCGACTCCCCAGACTGCTGCCCAAACGCAAACCCCGCCCCGAACCCCTCGTGAAAGTCCGGGTCCTGCCGCCCAAGCTGCCCAGGATCCGGCTCAGGCGCCCACGCCTCAAGCCGTTCCGCGAGCAGAACCCGGTTGTCGTGGGTGCCGTCGGCCTCACCGTCCTCGCGCTGCTCACCGTTGCCGCCTTCAACGCCGACAGCCTGCCGCTGATCGGCGGCGGCGACACCTACAGCGCGGCCTTCTCCGAGGCCGGCGGGCTCAAGCCGGGCGACGAGGTACGGATCGCCGGGGTCAAGGTCGGCAAGGTCGAGGGCGTCGACCTGGAGGGCGACCACGTCAAGGTGACCTTCAAAGTGAAGGGCCATCCGGCATTCGGTACCGACACGGGTGCGTCGATCCGTGTCAAGACGATCCTCGGCGCGAAGTACCTGGCCCTGTACCCGAAGGGGCCAGGCCAGTTGAGGCCGGACCGCGAGATCCCACTCCGGCGGACCGTGTCGGCGTACGACGTCGTCCAGGCCTTCAGTGACCTGACGACCACCACCGAGGAGATCGACACGGACCGGCTCGCGAAGGCACTGGACACGATCTCCGTCACCTTCCAGGACTCCCCCGAGGAAGTGCGGGCGTCGATCAAGGGGCTGTCGCGGATCTCCCGGACCGTCGCCGCCCGTGACCAGGCACTGCGCGGGCTCCTCGACCATGCGAACGGAGTCACCAAGGTGCTGGCCGGTCACACGAAGGACTTCTCCGCGCTGGTGAAGGACGGTGACGCCCTGTTCAAGGAGATCGACGAGCGGCGTGCGGCGATCCACAAGCTGCTCAAGAGCTCCGCGCTGCTCGGCATCGAGCTGTCCGGCCTGGTCGACGACAACAGCAAGGAGATCGGGCCCGCACTGAAGAACCTCAACACCTTCGTGACGATGCTCGAACGCAACCAGGCCAGCCTCGACCGCAGCGTCCGGCTCCTCGCCCCCTACGTACGGCTCTTCACCAACACCCTCGGCAACGGCCGCTGGTTCGACTCCTACATCCAGAACCTGGTCGCCGCCCCGGTCACGCCACGGACGGGAGGCACCCGATGACCCGCAGACTCCTGGCCCTGTTCACCGCGCTCGCGATCGTCATCGGCCTCGCCGTCGTCCTCTGGCCGGGCCCCGCCCCCGTCCGCGTCACGGCGTACTTCCCGCGCACCGTCGGCATCTACCCCGGCTCCGACGTCCGCGTCCTCGGCGTCCGCATCGGCGAGGTCAAGAAGATCACGCCGGAGGGCGACCGGGTACGGGTGGAGCTGGAATACGACCGGAGCCGCAAGGTCCCCGCCGACGCACAGGCCGCCATCATCAACTCCTCGGTGGTCAGCGACCGTTACGTGCAGTTGCTGCCGGTGTACCGCAAGGGCGCGGTGCTGCGGGACGGAGGCGTCATCCCCGAGTCCCGTACGGCCGTCCCCGTCGAGCTGGACCGGATCTTCGACAGCCTGCACACCACCGCCGAGGCACTCGGCCCGAACGGCGCCAACAAGAAGGGAGCGCTGTCCCGGCTGCTCGGGGTGAGCGCGGACAACCTCCAGGGGCAGGGCGAGAACCTCAACCAGACGGTGGAGGACCTGTCCCAGGCGGTCACCACGCTGTCCGACGGGCGGGGCGACCTGTTCGGGACCGTGCGGAACCTTCAGGTGTTCACGGCCGCACTGGCGGCGGACGACACCAGCGTGCGGTCGTTCAACACCGACCTCGCCGACGTGGCCGGGCAGCTCGCCGGGGAGCGCAAGGATCTCGCGGCCGCGCTGAAGTACCTGGCCGCCGCACTCGGCGACGTGTCCGGCTTCGTGAAGGGCAACAAGAAGGCGCTGACCTCGGACGTGCAGGGCCTGGCCAAGGTCACCAAGGTCCTCGTCACCCAACGGGACGCTCTGGAGGAGCTGTTGACCGTCGCCCCCACGGGCCTGTCGAACCTGCAGAACGCCTACGACCCCGCCGCCGGCACCCTCGACACCCGCAACAACGCGCAGACCTCGCAGGATCCGTCCTCCGTTCTCTGCTCGATCCTGAAGACGACCGGCGACGACCACGACAACTGTGCCGGGCTGAAGAAGCTCTTCGACTCCCTGCCCGAGGTTCCGTCGGCCCCGCCGTCGACGGGCACGGTCGACAAGACCCTCGGCGGGATTCTGGGGGCACCGGCATGAGCGTGCGGCGCAAGGGGCGGGTGGCCGCCTGGGCGGCGGTCGGCACGCTGCTGCTGACCGGCTGCGAGTTCAACGGCTGGTACGACGTTCCGCTCCCCGGCGGCGCCGCCTCGGACGGTCACGCCTACCACGTCACCGTCGACTTCCGGGACGTCCTGGATCTGGTGCCGCAGTCGGCGGTCAAGGTCGACGACGTCACCGTCGGCGCGGTGGAGAAGGTGGAACTGGACGGCTGGCACGCGCGGGTACGGCTACGCATCGCCGACTCGGTGAAGCTGCCCGGCAACGCCGTCGCCGATCTGAGGCAGACCAGCATGCTCGGCGAGAAGTACGTCGCCCTGTCCGCACCGACCGGCACGCGACCCGTCGGACGGCTCCACGACGGCGACCGCATCCCGCTGTCCCGCAGCGGCCGCAACCCGGAGGTCGAGGAGGTGCTGTCGGCCCTGTCCGCGCTGCTCAACGGCGGCGGGGTGGCCCAGCTGAAGACGATCACCGTCGAGCTGAACAAGGCCCTCAGCGGCCGCGAGGACCGGGTCAGGTCCCTGCTGAAGCAACTCGACACGTTCCTCGGCGGCCTCGACGACCAGCGGGCGGAGATCGTGCGCGCGCTCAAGGGCGTCGACCGGCTGGCGAAGCGGCTGAAGGCCGAGAAGAAGACGATCGCCCTGGCCGTCGACACCATTCCGCCCGCCCTGAAGGCCCTCGCCGACCAGCGCAAGGACCTGACGAAGATGCTCACCGCGCTGTCGGCACTGGGCAAGACCGGCACCAGGGTGGTGAACGCCTCCCACGACGACACCGTCGCCAACCTGAAGAAGCTCCAGCCCATCCTGCAGCAGCTGAACAAGGCGGGCGACGACCTGCCCGACTCCCTTGAGCTCCTGACCACTTACCCGTTCCCGCGCAACGCGACGGACGCCGTCAAGGGCGACTACGTCAACCTCGGGATCACCGCCGACCTCGACCTGGCGGACCTGTACGGCAACGTGACCGGCAAGCCGGGCAACGGCGGGAAGCCTCCGGCACCCGGGACACCGCATCTTCCCGTTCTCCCCACTCCCACCCCTCTCCCGTCCGTCCCGTCCCTGCCGGGCACCCCGTCCGTGCCCCCCGTCCCCTCCGCGCCCGCCGTACCCTCGACGCCCTCCGACGGCAGCACCCTGCTGTGCCCGCCGGTGTGCACGGCTGCGTACGGCACCGGGGACGGCTCGCGTCGCCTCCCGCCGGGGGTCGATCTCGGCCTCGCCGAGCTGATGCTGAAGGGGATACTGCCGTGATCACACGTACGGTCAGGGCCCAGTTGCTCGCCTTCGCCACCGTCACCGCCCTCGGGGTGTCCTACGTCGGCGCCCGGTACACGGGCCTGGTGGACGACGTCCTGCACCGCGGCTACACCGTGCGCGCCGACTTCGCCGAGTCCGGGGGCGTCTTCCCCGGCGCCGAGGTCACCTACCGGGGCGTGCCGGTGGGCCGCGTGGGCGATCTGCGGCTGACCGGGTCCGGGGTCTCGGTGGCACTGAAGATCGAGGACGGCGCCCCGAGGATCCCCGCCGACACACTCGCGGTGGTCGCCGACCGTTCGGCGGTGGGCGAGCAGTACGTCGACCTCCAGCCACGGCGGCCGGGCGGGCCGTACCTCATGGACGGCAGCCCGATCCCGCGCAACCGCACCCGGACCCCGCTGCCGGTCACCGACCTGGTCCTCAGCCTGGACCGGCTGGTCAACTCGGTCGGCAAGGACGATCTGCGGGTCACCGTGGACGAGTTGGGCAAGGCCTTCGCCGGCACCGGACCGAACCTGAGCCGGCTGGTGGACTCCGGCAACGCGCTGGTGGAGTCGGCGTCCGAGTCGCTCCCCCAGACGGTCTCACTGATCGAGGATTCGCGGAAGGTGCTCAAGACCCAGGCCGACCAGGGCTCGGCCATCAGGTCGTTCTCCCGCGACCTGGCCACGCTCACCGAGCAGCTGAAGTCGAGCGACGGCGATCTGCGCAGGCTCATCGACAACACCGCGCCCGCCGCACAGCAGTTGGACTCCCTGCTGAAGTCCACCCGGCCGCAGGTGCCGGTCCTGCTGGCCAACCTCATCAGCGGCGGCCAGATCACCCTGGCCCGGCTGCCCGGCGTCGAACAGGCCCTGGTCACACTCCCGCTCACGGTCGCGGGCAGCTACACGGTCATCCCCGGCGACGGCACCACCCACTTCGGGATGACCGTGAACGCCGACGACCCTCCCGCATGCACCCAGGGCTACGGCACCCAGCGGCGCGACCCCGCCGACACCGGCACGCGCCCGGCGAACACCGACGCGCGCTGCACGGTGCCGCGCGGCAGCAAGAGCTCGGTGCGCGGAGCGCAGAACGCGCCCGGCGCGACGACGGGTCGGTACAGCGCCGGCCAGAGCGCGTTCGTGGCCCCGTACGACCCGGAGACCGGCACCGTGACCGGCCCGGACGGAACGCCCTTCGAGATCGGCTCGACGGGCGGGGAACAGACCGTGTTCGGAAAGGAGTCGTGGCAATGGCTGCTCGTGGGACCGATGGCATGAGAGGCGGACACATGAGGCTGCTGTCGGCGGGGCTCGTCGCCGCGACCGTGCTGACGACCGTGCTGTGTGTCTGGCTGGGCCTGAAGCTGTCCGACCAGCGCGCGGCGGAACAGCGCCGTCAGGACATCCTGGCGGCGGCCCGCCAGTCGGCGCTGAACTTCACCTCGCTCGACTACCGGCACTACGACCGGGACAGCGGCGATGTGCTCAAGGGCGCCACCGGCGAGTTCAAGAAGGAGTTCGCCGCGCAGACCGCACAGCTGACGAAGCTGGTTGCGCAGAACAAGTCGGTGTCCGAGGGACAGGTCCTGGACGCGGGCATCGTGCGGTCCGACGCGCGCTCGGCCCGGGTCCTGGTCGTGGCCGACAGCAAGGTGACCAACAGCGCCGCGCCCGAGGGGCAGGCGCGCACCTACCGGCTCCAGCTCGACCTCTCGCGCGTGGACGGCCGCTGGCTGACCTCCGACGTCGCGTTCGTGGGCTGACCCGCCCGTGAGGCCATCGATGAGAAGAGACACCATGGCGAAACCGACCTCCCGCACCGGCTCACCGGCCCGCCGCACCATGACCGCGGCCGCCCGCGCGGCGGCCAAGCGCGCCGAGCGCGGTGCCTGCCAGGAAGAGCAGACTCTCTCCGGGCGCACCCTGCTCATCGAACCTCCGGCGAACGGCTGGGAGGACCCGCCGGAGCCCGAGTCGCCCGAGTCGCCCGAGGTGGAGCAGCCGGAGGACGGCGCGCCCCCGCGCAAGGCCGGGCGGAACGTGCTCACCGCGGTGCTGGGCGTCGTCCTCGTGGCGGCCCTGGTCGCGGCCGCCGTACTCGGGTGGCAGTACCGGCAGGGGCGGCAGGCGGAACAGGCCCGCGGCGAGGCCCTCGCGGCCGCTCGGCAGGCGGCGCCGGTCGTGCTGTCGTACGACTACCGGCACCTGGACCGGGACTTCTCCCGGGCCCGCGCCCTGCTGACCGGGCACTTCCGCGACCAGTACGGCAAGACCACGAAGGCGGTGGTCGCGCCGACCGCGACGAAGTACCACGGCGTGGTGAAGGCGACCGTCGCCACACCCGCCGACGGCGGCGCCCCGGCGGTCTCCGTCGTGTCGGCCACACCGGACCGGGCCGTCGTCCTGCTCTTCGTCAACCAGGTCACCAGCAGCACCCAGGTCCCGGAGCCCCGGCTGGACCTGAACCGGGTGCGTATGACGCTCACCCGCACCTCCGACGGTTGGAAGGTGAGCGGCGTCGACGCCCTCTGACCGCGGTGCGCGGAAAGGATCGACCGGTGGTACGGCGGGGCTGCCACGGCCGCCGCGAGGGCAGATGCAGCGGTTGTTCGAGTGGACAGGCGGATGGCCCCTCGTTGGGTGACGGCTGCGGCAGTGCTGGTGGCGGCGGGAACGGCCTGCCTGCCGAAACAGGACCGGCCGCGGCCACCGACCATGACACCGTGGTCGACTGCGAGCACAACCCCAACGCCCTGCAGCTCGCGCTCTTCAATCCGCAGGCTGGGGCGACGCTGCAGATCAAAGGTGTCTGCTTCGGCAACTTCGTCATCAACACCGACCTGAAATTGATCGGCCTGGGCAACGCCGTTCTCGACGGCCATGATGCGGGCACTACGGTGACGTTCAACAACGCCCGCGTCGAGCTGAGGAACCTGACCATCCTCCACGGCAGGGCCGGCAGCGATGCGGTTCCTGCTGGACGGCGTGTTCCGACGCAGCTCTTGACACAGTCCGGGCTCCCCTCCATCCGTCTCACCGACCACGAGGCCGACCTCAACGCATCGACAGCTCCACCATCACCGGCCTCCGCCGTCGAGTACCGACGCACCGAATCAATTTCCATGATCTTCGACCCGCCCGCCCGGACCCTGACCGCAGACACCCCACGACGAGAAAGGAGCGCCATCGGCTGACCGGCGCCGCAGCGGCACACACAAGCGCATGTGCCAGGAAGTCATAGGCCGCCGATACGACAGAACACCCGCGCCCGGCCGGGAGCCGGAGGCGGGTGTCGGTCTGCCCTGCCCGTGAAACGGGACTCGGGGGGCAATGGTGTCCGAGGGGGGAGTTGACCGTTGACGGTACGGCCGTGGTGACGCAAGGCAAGCGCTGCTTCTGAAACCGACGTGCGCCGAGAAGCAGAGGTGGTCGGGCAGTGACCGATCAGGTCAGGACGAGTTCCAGTACGGTGACCGAGAGCGGCGGCACGGTGCTGGTGAAGGACGCTGCCGCGCCGGTCACGGTGCTCGTCCTGGGCACCAACGTGTCGGGGTCTGTGAGCGTGTTGGTCGTGGCGCGCGAGGGGCCGGTCAGGACCGTTGCGGTGGCACGCCTCTTGACCCCCTTCAGCAGCCCCTTCAGCTCGACCGGCACGTTCACCTTCTCCGTCCCGGAGTTGACGACCGCCAGGTAAAGGCGGTTCCTGGAACGGGTGGCCACAGTGGCCAGGCCGGGCAGCGCCCGCGCGGTGGCCGGCAGCACCGTGTTGCCGACCCTGCTCGTCAGCATGTGCTGTGCCCAGTAGCTGGGCGACACGTAGCTGGTCAGGTTGTCGTAGGCGATCAGGTTGGTGGCCCAGACGTTGTTCTCGACGTGGGAGAAGAGCGGCGCGTAGCACTCCATGAGGACCTGGTCCGAGTTGCGGATCAGGCCGGCCAGCCAAGCGGCGTCGCCGAGCGCCGCGTTGAGGTCGGGTGTGGGGCGGCCCTCCTGCGCGGCCCACTCTCCGACGAATACCTTGGTCGAATTGCGGTCCCGGTTGTCGTACTTGTGGGTGGAGGCCTGGGCAGCGGACGGCGCGAGGTAGTAGTGCTCGTCGATCAGGTCCGGGGTGCGGCTCGTCACGGACGTCGTGGCGATCAGCTTCAGCTGCGGGTACTTCGCCTTGATCGCGTCGTAGAAGGCAGCGAACCGCTCGTTGTAGGACCCGGAGGAGTCGAACCAGTCCTCGTTGCCGATCTCCACGAACTCCAGCGGGAACGGCTCCGGATGTCCGTCGGCGGCACGTTGTGCGCCCCAGGCGCTGGTGACAGGACCGGTGACGTACTCGATCTCGTCGAGTGCGTCCTGGACGAACGGCCCCAGCGCGTCGCCGGTGACGTGTTCGCCCTTGAGCGAGTAGCCGGCGTAGACGGCGAGGACCGGCTGGGCGTGCATGTCCTCGACCCATTGCAGGTATTCGAGGAGTCCGAGGCCGTCCGTGGACCAGTAGCCCCAGGCGTCGTCCATGTGGCCGGGGCGCTCCCAGGCCGGACCGATGGTGTTCTTCCAGTTGAACCGTGTCGCAACGGTGTTGCCTTCGACGAAGTTTCCGCCGGGGAAGCGCAGGAACTTCGGCTTCAGAGCGACCAGTTTGTCCATCAGGTCGATACGCAGGCCGTTGGGCCGGTTGTTGTACGTGGGCGGGAAGAGGGACACGTGCTGGAGCCACAGGGTCTCGCCCGCCGCCTCGGCGTCGGCCGTGGTGACGGTCAGCCTTGCGTCACCGACCACGGGGGTACGCGAACTGGTGCGCAGGGTCAACTCGAACGGGCGATCTGGGAAGACGGTGCCGATGTGGGGCACGTGGGCGGATGCGTACACCGTCGCGCCGTCCGCCGACTCGATGGCCACCGTGAGCGGACCGATGCGTCGCGAAGCCTTGGCGAACAGACGGGCGGTGTAAGTGGTTCTGGGCCGCACGGGTATCCCCCAGAAGCCGTCGTTGGCGACACCGGCCCGGTTTCCGGCGCCGGTGCTGCCGGCCAGCACCACCTTGAGGGAACGGTCGAGTGCGGCGTTGAGCGGGGCGGCGGTGTCGAGGGCGAGGGTCGTTCCGCCGACGGCGGACCAGTGGACGGGCGACGTGTCGCTGGCCATCATCGAGCGGTTCTGCACCAGCTCCGCGTAGATGCCGCCCTCGCCGGAGTGGTTGATTTCCTCGAACATCAGGCCCGGAAGGATCGGCGACACGGCATGCGCGGGGGTGCCGACGTCCACGCTCAGCAGCGGCGTCGTGGTCTCCACCGGGACGCCGGCCAGTGCCGCGATCTGGGCGGAGGTGAGGACGGACGGGAACATCCACACGTCGTCGATCAGGCCGTGCCACTGGTCGACCTGCCCACCGCCGTAGAGCGCACGGCCGATGGCGGTGTCTCCGCTGCCGGCCCAGCCCGCGGCATAGGCGGTCTCCCCCTCCAGAACGCCGTTGACGTAGAGGCGAATGACACCGGCGGTCGGGTCGCTGACGCCGACCAGGTGGGTCCAGGTGCCGGTGGTGGGCGCTGAAGCGGCGGCCGCCACCGCGGCACTCTGAGTGGCGTCCGAGTCGAGCCGGGCGAAGGCGAAGGTGCCGGTGTCGTCGCGCAGCCCCAGGTAGAAGGCGCTGACGACCTTGCCGTCGATGCTGACGGCGGTCTGGTAACCGCCGAGTTGAGCGAGGTTGACCCAGGCGCCCACCGAGAACGCCTGGGAGGTGTCGAGGGCCGGCCCGGACGCCGTGGCGTTGCCGCCCGCCTTGAGGCTCAGGCTGTGGGGGCCGACCTTGCCGGTGTCCCAGCCGGCCGCGCCCTGGATCGCCGCGGTGCGACCGTTGCCGGAGGAGTCTGCGGCCAAGGTGCCGGAGCCTTCGTCGAAGGTCCAGTGGGCGGCTGCGGCGGGGAGGTCCGCGGCAGTGGCGCTCGGGGCTGTGCCGGTGAGTTCGGCGGCCCCGGCGGGACCGGCGGCGAAGGTCCCGGCGAGGGAGGCGGCGCCCAGGACGGTGAGGACAGTTCTGCGCGGCACTCCGGATTCTGCAGGCATGCGGCTCATTCCTTTGTGACAGACCGTTGCGTTGCGTACCGGCCGGAACAGGGCAGCCCGTCGAAGCCGCCAACCGACCTTGTTCGGTATCTCGTACAGCGATCGGTACTTCGAGCAGCAGTGATCTTAAGGTGTCGTCGAGGTCCGTCAATACCCCTCGTACGACTTGCGGGGACACGGGAGCTTGAAGCCGTCGACGCACTTCCCCGCTGCGTCGGCATTGCCGCTCATCGGCGACCTGCCGCGTCCGCCGGCTCCTCAGGCACTCACCTCGCAGCTCACCGACGGTAGCCCCCACAGCTCCAGCCTGCCGCTGACCAGGTCCGCCATGAACTGGGCCACCCCGCCGTCGTAGTGCCACCAGGCACCGTTGCGTGAGGCAACCGTGACCGTCCACTCCTCCGGCCCTTCCCCACCGGTGCTCCACAGGAAGATGTCACCCTCGTTCGGCGTCGACCACGGCAGCAGGCCGCCCGGCGCGGGATACGTGTGCATGGGGACGGTCAGGTTGGCGTACCCGAGCCACTCGTCGATGATGTCGAGCTCCTCGTGTGCGCCTTTCGGCCAGAGATGCTCATGGCCGGGGTCAGGCCCTCCGAAGGCCATGAAGTTGCCGAGTTCGAGCGCCGGAAACAACTCGCATAGCAGTGCTTGTAGTCGGCCGGCAAGGCCAGACCCAAGTTCGCTTCCAGCAGTACCCCGTGCCCCGCAGACTTCCAGAACTCGGGGTCGAGCGAGCCTCGTCCGTGCCTCGAGATGCAGGGTGTACCTCCTGCCCGGACCAGCGCACGGCGAGGTTGCCGGCGGGGCATATCCTCTCGCGCAGGCGCACCACCCCGCCTCGGCCGGTCTCCAAGCAGCCCTGACCCTTCACCTGGCCACGTCAGCCTGAGGATGAAAGCGGTTCACGGTCGGCGAAGGCGCGCAGCAGTTGCCGTTCGGCGTCGACGAGGTAGACCGACAGCAGGAGTTCTGCCTGCTGGGCGTCCCGGGCCTCCAGGGCTGCCGAGAGTTCACGGTTGCGGATGAGGCAGGGCGCGTGGAAGCGCCGCAGGTCGCCCATGGCATGGAAGGCCAGGCGCAGTTCGGCGTGGATGCGGAGCATGAAGTCCGCCAGTCGTGGTGATTCGGCCAGCCGTACGATGCCGTGGTGGAAATGCAGATCGGCGGTGGCGACATGGGGCCGGCGCTGCTCGGCTGCCGCCCGCTCGCCCTCCTCCACGGATGCGCGGATCTCCTCGATCACCCGGTCGGGGGCGCCGGCCACCTCCCGCACGGCCGCGCCCTCCACGAGTCGGCGCAGCCGGTACAGCTGTGCCACGTCGTCGCCGTCCAAGGTGCGTACGAATACGCCGCGGTTCAACTCGTGAACCAGCAGCCGCTCATGGGTCAGCAGCCAAAAGGCCTCACGCAAGGTGTTGCGGGACACGCCCAAGGCCGCCCCCACGACTTCCTCGGACAACCGTGTTCCGGGCGGGATATCACCCTCGGTCTCTCGTCGGCGTAGCACACCGGCCACCCGCTCAGCGGTGCTGCCGCGACCGAGCTGGTCTTGGTCCCTCTCCAGTCCGGCAACCCACGAGCCGAGTGCGCTGTGCCCATCCGTCTTCCTCGACCGTCACCGGATCCGCTGAGTGCCTCGAATGCTCGTTGAACAAAACCTGCCCCCATCTGCCCAGTTGGGGATTCCAGGGCGGAGGGATGCCTACGTCCGCAGGGATGACCTCTTGTAGGATCGTTGAACGATCTCTACTTTGTGGAGTCGAAGCCTCGTGCGGTGGCTGCCGGGGACCATGCGGGTTGCGTGGAGGACGGGTATGGGCACGGACGAAGAGGACGCCGTACGAAGCCCGTCGGGCCCACGGCTCCCCACGGCAGGAGCGTTCATCCGACGGCTGGGTCCCGCTGCGGCAAGCGTCGGGGGCGCGTGCGGGTTGTGGGCGATCGTGCGCCTGATCGCACGTACCTCCTTCTTCAGCCAGGCCGAGTGGATGGACCTCCTGGGCGTGCTGGTGCTCCTGGGTGCCTGCTTGCTTCCTGGCGTCTGCCGCTTGGGCCTGCGGTGGGTCCTGGGCGTGCTGTGTCTGCTGGCGGCTTTGGTCCTGCAGAGGTCCGAGCTGGACCAGCAGGAGTTGCACCAGCACGGGCGCACCGAACACGTCACGGTCCTGGGGGTCCAGGCAGCCGAGGACGGCATGAGCGGTGGGAGTACCGAGACCTACACCGTCTCCGTCCTCGACGGCCCACCGTTGGCCCCGATCCAGGGGGGCACCCTCGTCGGCTGGCACTGGGTGGTGGGTGGCACCTACATGGTGACCGTCGACACCCGGGGGTTGGCCCCGGCCGAGCGGGGAAGCGCCCCCGGCCCCGCGGTGGTCCAGCAGGTTCTCCAGGTCCCGCTCGTGCTCGGTCTGGCGTGGGCCCTGTGGCGAGGGGTGCGTCTTCGCCTGCGCCGCAGCCGCCCGGCTGAGCCGCGCCTTGAGGGGCTGATGCGCTGATGGGGGGCGATGGCATGCACGGCTGGTCCGATGGCCTGGGCGTCGAGGGCGCTGACGCCGAATCCGCCGGTGCGGAAGCCAAGTTCCTCGATCCGGCATTCCTGGTACACGCCGACCCCGAGGCGGTGCTCGAACTGTTGGCAGCAGCCACTGGGCCCGCCGGGCGGTTGGCGGCAGCGGTGTACCGGGCATCGGCGCATCTGCACCGGCAGGCGGGTCCGGGGGTGCGTCGGCAGATGCTGGCGCTGGACGCCGCCCGCTACGGGGCTCCGGGCCTGTCGGCGCGGATCAGCGCCGTGCCGGTCGACGACGGTGCGGACAGACGATGGGAGGTGGCCTGGGCCACCGGCAGCACGGTCGACCACCGGTTCCGTCAGGCTCTGATCGGCCACACCGAGCGCGTGCGCGGGGTGGCGACGGGGATCGTCGGGGGGCGCCCGATCGCCGTCACCTGCAGCAGCTACGACCGCACGGTGCGGGTGTGGGACCTGGCCGCCGGGAGTCCCGTCGGCGAACTCCTCACCGGCCTGGACGGCGAGGTGTGCGCGGTGGCGACGGCTGTGGTGCGGGACTGCCCGGTTGTCTTCGGAGGCAGCCGGGACGGGACCGTACGGCTCTGGGACCTGACCACCGGACGCCCCGTCAGCACACCCCTCACCGGCCACACCGCAGTCGTCACAGCGGTGGCGACGGTGGTGTCCGACGGGTGCCCGCTCGGCATGAGCAGCAGCCGGGACGGGACCGTGCGGGTGTGGGACCTGACCAACGGCCGGCCCGTCGGCAAGCCCCTCAGCGGCCGCGACGGCCCGGTGGAGGCGCTGGCGGCGGGGGGCGTGGACGGCCGCCCGGTCGCCGTCGCCGGCACCTGGGAGGGGACGGTGCGGGTGTGGGACCCGGCCACCGGCCACCCGGTCGGCGAACCGCTCACCGGTCACAGCTCAGGGGTGCGGGCCCTGGCCACCGCGGTGGTGGACGGTCGTCCGGTGGCTGTCAGCGGCAGCCATGACGGGACGGTGCGGGTGTGGGACCTGACCACCGGGCGCCTGCGCGGCGAACCCCTCACCGGCGCCCCCGACGGGGTGCAGGCACTGGCCACCGGGACGGTGCAGGGCCGTCCTGTCGCGGTCGGCGGTGGCCAGGCCGGGATGGTGCGGGTGTGGGACCTGACCACCGGCCGCCCCATCGGCAGACCGCTGGCCGGCCATGTCGACGGGGTGTGGGCGGCGGCCACCGCGGAGGTGAACGGTCGTCAGGTCGCTCTCACCGGCGGCAACGAGGACGGAGAAGTGCGCGTCTGGGACCTGTCACCCGGCCGCCCCGTCGGCGCCCCCCGCATCGGCCACACCGACCACGGGCGAGCCGTGGCCGAGGCGGTGGTGGACGGCCGCCCGGTCGCGGTCACCAGCAGCCGGGACGCGACCGTGCGGGTCTGGGACCTGGCCACCGGTCGGCCCGCCGCCGCACCCGTCACCGGCTCCTTCATCGTGGAGGCGCTGGCCACCGCCGTGGTGGACGACCGCACGGTCGTCCTCACCAGTGGCTGGGAAGGAACGGTGCGGGTGTGGGACCTGGCCACCGGCGCGCCCTTGGGGCAACCCCTCGTCGGCCACACCGGGCCGGTGTGGTCACTGGCGACGGCGGTGCTGGCCGGGACCCCGGTGGCCGTCGCCGGCGGACACGACGGAACGATCTGGGTGTGGGACCTGACCACCACCCGCCCCGTCGGCGAGCCCCTCACCGGCCACTACGGCCTGGTGGGGTCGGTGGCGACCGCAGTGGTGCGAGGTCGCCCGGTCGCGGTCACCGGAAGTTGGGACACGACGGTGCGGGTCTGGGACCTGACCACTGGACGCCCGGTCGGCGATCCGCTGACCGGCCGCATCGGCTTGGTCAGGGCGATGGGAACGGCGGTGGCGACCGCGGTGGTGGACAGTGGCCCGGTCGCCGTTACCGGAAGCAGGGACGGGACGGTGCGCGTGTGGGACCTGACTACCGGGCGCCCCGTCGGCGCCCCCCACATCAGCCACACCGAAGAGGTGCGGGCGGTGGCGACGGGAGTGGCGGACGGCCGTCCGATCGCCGCCAGCGGCAGCCGGAACGGGACGGTGCGGGTGTGGGACCTGACCACCGGCCGCCCGACCGGACATCCCTTGGTGTTCCCCGCGCCCGTCCATGCGGTGAAACTCACCCCGGACGGCCGACTGCTGGTGGGCTTCGGCTGGGAGGTCGCGGTCCTGACCCCGGTCACGCGGCCCCGCAGCGGGACGACGACCTGAACGCGATGCACCGCCGGATACATCGCCGCACCGCAGGTGCCCGAGCGTGAGCAGGGCCTGGCGGCCTGTGGACAGGCGTCACCATCGACTGCCGATCTCACGACGGCGCCGGCGCAGGTGACGCGCGAGGAGCCGCAGGCTCGAACCGGACAGGTCGATCCCGGACGGGCAGACAAGCACGAAGGCTCCTGGTCGCCAACGGGTGATCTTGGTCGTGAACCCGTCTGCCAGGAGCTTCACTTCGTTGTACCGCCCTCCGCGTCCAACCCGGCGTACACCTCACGAGGTTGGAAAGGCTCCTTGTACAGCATGGACGCGATCACCCGGCCATGCTCCAAGCTGACCGGCCGTCACGGCGCCGACCTGCGGCACGAAGAACAAGACACCTCCGGATCCCTCCCGTGTCGTACGGTCTGACGTCGAGGTCGCCCACCGTCCGCACCGGATCTCACCGAGCCCGGCGGTGCCGCCGGTACGGCTGAAAGATCTGAACCAGTCCCGGGATCAGGCCGCGACGAGCTCCTGTTCCCGGTCCGGCGTCTTGACCTCGGGCTTCTTGTTCGGCAGCGAGAGCCGAAAGACCTTGCGCCACGCGGAGAACACCTGCTTGGGCAGCGGCCCGGTGACGTACTCCAGCTCGTACTTTTCGAACAGCGCGCGCACCTTCACCGCGACCTCGGCGTACCGGTTGCTCGGCAGGTCCGGGAACAGGTGGTGCTCGATCTGGTGCGACAGGTTGCCGGTCATGAAGTGCATGGCCCTGCTGCCGCTGATGTTCGCCGAGCCCATCATCTGGCGCAGGTACCACTGGCCGCGCGTCTCGCCCTTGATCGACCTGCGTTCGAAGACCTGCACGCCCTCCGGGAAATGCCCGCACATGATCACCGAGTGGGACCAGATGTTGCGGACCAGGTTCGCGGTGAACGTGGCGGCGAGCGTGGTGAGGCACGACGGGCCCGACAGCAGCGGGTGGATCACGTAGTCCTTGAGCACCTGCTTGCGGATCTTGCGGCCCACGGCCCTGGCCCGCGCGCGGAACTCCGGGTCCTTGCGGCGGCGCTTGTGCAGGTTCTTGCCGAGCTCCAGGTCGTACGCCGCGATGCCGTACTCGAAGAAGCAGGCGTTGACGAAGTTCCACAGCGGCTGGCCGAGGTGGAACGGGTGCCACTTCTGGTCCTCGTCGACGCGCATGATGCCGTAGCCGAGGTCGTTGTCCTTGCCGATCACGTTGGTGTAGGTGTGGTGCAGCTCGTTGTGCGAGTGCTTCCACTGGTCGGCCGGTGAGACGTGGTCCCACTCCCAGGTGGTGGAGTGGATCTTCGGGTCCCGCATCCAGTCCCACTGGCCGTGCAGGACGTTGTGGCCGATCTCCATGTTGTCCATGATCTTCGCCACGGACAGCCCGGCGGTGCCGAGCAGCCACGCGGGCGGGAAGATCGAGAACAGCAGCACGCCCCTGCTGACCAGCTCGAGCTTGCGCTGCGCCGAGATGACCTTACGGATGTAGGCGGCGTCCTTCTCGCCGCGGCCGGCGATCACCTCGTCGCGGATCGAGTCCAGCTCGCGGCCGAGCTCCTCGATCTGCTCCGCGGTCAGGTGGGCGGTGGGGTCGATGGCGGTCAAGGTGCTCCTACCGTTCGATGTCGCAGGGGCCCGCCGCGGCGGACACGCAGGTCTGGATGAGGACGCCCGGCTCGGCCTCGGTGATCTCACCGGTGCGCAGGTCGCGGACGGCGCCCGACTTGAGCGGCGTGACGCAGCCGAAGCAGATGCCCATGCGGCACCCGGAGGGCATGAGCACGCCGGCCTCCTCGCCGATGTCCAGCAACGGCGTGGCGCCGTCCGCGTCGACTGTCTTGCCGGTGGCGCTGAACGTGACCTCGCCGCCGTCGCCGGCGACGACGATGCCGGGGCGGAAGCGTTCGGTGTGCAGGCGCTCTTGGACTCCGTGCTCGGTCCAGTGCTCTTCGGCGGCGTCGAGCAGGCCCGCGGGCCCGCAGGCCCAGGTCTCGCGCTCGGCCCAGTCGGGCACGAGTTCGTCGAGACGGGCGATGTCGAGCATGCCGTCCGTGTCGGTATGCACCTCGGTGAGCCGCAGCTTCTTGTCCGCGACCAGGTCGTGCAGTTCGTTGCGGAAGATCACGTCTTGTGGCCGTGGCGCGCAGTGGACCATGACGACGTCGTCGAACTCGGTGTCGCGCAGCATGCCCATCACGGGCGTGATGCCGCTGCCGGCCGTCAGATAGAGCACCTTGGCCGGCTTGGCCTGCGGCAGCACGAAGTCACCGGTCGCCTGGTCGAGCTGGATCAGTGTGCCCGGAGTCGCCCTGAGGACCAGGTGGTTGCTGACCTTGCCGTCCGGGATCGCCTTCACGGTGATCGTGACGCGGCCGTCCTGGCGGTTCGTCGGCGAGGTGATGGAGTAGGCGCGCCACAGGCGCACCCCGTCGACGTCAACCCCGATCCGCACGTACTGACCGGCTGTGTGGCCGCGCCATCCCCGTCCCGGTCTGATCACGATGGTCGCGGCGTCACCCGTCTCGGGGTGCACGGCCTCGATGCGCCCGCGCAGGTCGGCGCCCGCACGCAGCGGACTGACCAGGTCGAGGTAGTCCGACGGCAGCAGCGGCGTCGTGGCCATCTCCAGCAGTTTCCACGCCCTGCTGCGGAGGGCTGTACTCGTCATGGCTCCAGCTTGCTGTGCCTCAGGGCGTAAGGTCCTGACCGCAGGACGTAAATCTGTACGGCAGAATTGTTCGCAGGGAATAAAACGTGAACCATGTGATCCGGAGGGTCAGCGAACTGGCTCTGGATGAGACGACGGTCACCGTTCTTCGGGCTGGGCTGAAGGCCACCGCCGACGAGGTCGTCCAGGCGATCATCGACGAGGTCCCTCCCTATGCCAACGCCCTTACGGGCCACATGGGCGCCACCATCCGCCGAGCCGTCCGCACCGCCCTGGGGCACTATCTGGACCTCGCCAGCGGGAACGCCACGGGCGGCGACGGCGGTGACGCGGCCTACGAGCTGGGCCGCGGCGAGGTGCGCGACGGCCGTTCGATGGACGCCCTGCTCAGCGCCTACCGCGTCGGCGCCCGTGTGGCCTGGCGCTGCCTGGCTGCGGGTGCCGTACCCGCAGGCCTGCCCGCCGCCGAGGTCGCCAAGTTCGCCGAACTGACCTTCGCCTACATCGACGAGCTCTCCGCGGCGAGCGCCGCGGGCCACGCCGACGAACTGGCCGCCCGGGGCAGGGATCACGAGCGTCACCTGGAGCACCTGGCCCGCGACCTCCTCGCCGGAGCGAGCCCGGACGTGCTGCTGGCCTCTGCTCAACGGGCCGGGTGGCAGCCTCCGGTTTCGCTGACGGCGGTCCTGCTGCCGGGCGCCCAGGCCCGGCCCGCCTACCGCGCGTTCGACCCCAGCACCCTCGTCCTCGACGATCTGCCGGACGCCACCGGTGTGCTGCTCGTCCCCGATGCCGACCGGTCACATCTCTTGCGGCAGCTGACCGACCGCACCGCCGTGGTCGGCCCGGCCCGGCCATGGACTCGCGCGTCCGCCTCGTACGCACGAGCCCTACGCGCGCGCTCCCTCTCCTCTGATATTCGCGACACCGAGGACCACCTGCCCGAGCTGGTGCTGAGCGCCGACGTGGGCGCGTTCGCAGACCTGCGTGCCCGAGCCCTCACACCGTTGCGGACCCTGCCTGTCGCGACCGCACGGCGACTGGAGGAGACGTTGCGGGCGTGGCTGCTGCACCAGGGCAGACGGGACGAGGTGGCGGCGGCGTTGTTCGTCCATCCCCAGACGGTCCGGTACCGGATGTCGCAGCTGCGGGAGCTGTTTCCGGATCTCGCATCACCGCACCGGGTCCTTGAACTGACGCTGGCGGTCGGTCTCCAGGTCAGCTGACGCGTACGTCGGACCATCAGGACCCGCACACCTCACGGGCCTGGCAACTGCTCGGCGCTCAGGCTCTGGTCTCCGGACATGGACGGATCGTCGCCGAGTTCTTCGACACCGGGCGCAGCCGTACCGTTCCCTGGGCCCGTCGCCCCGAGGCGGCGGCCCTGCTGGCGGCGATGGCCGACCCTGACCGGATTTTCGATGCGGTCGTCATCGGCTCCAGTGAACGTGCCTTCTACGGTAACCAGTTCGCGACCATGGCTCCGCTCTTCGACCACTACGGCATTGAGGTGTGGGTGCCGGAGCTGGGCGGTGCGGTGGATCCGCAGACCGCCGGGCAGGAGGAGCTGATGATCCTGCTCGGCATCCTGTCCAAGCGGGAGATCGCCCGTGCCCGGATCCGGGTGCGGGCCGCGATGACCGTGCAGACCCGCGACCAAGGCCGCTACCTCGGCGGCCGCCCACCCTACGGCTACCGCCTCGTCGATGCCGGCCCGCACCCCAACCGGGCGCTGGCCCGTCGCGGTGTACGCATGCAGCGTCTGGACGTCGACCCCGAGTGCGGGCCGATCGTGTCCTGGATCTTCGCCCAGCGCCTGGCCGGGCACAGCATCGCCCGCACCACACGCGCTCTTAACGACGCCGGTATCCCGTGCCCGGCAGCTGCCGACCCCGTCCGAAACCCGCACCGCAACGGTCAGCGCTGGGTGCTGAACACGGTGCGGTCCATCCTCGCCAATCCCCGCTACACCGGCCGCCAGGTCTGGAACCGCCAGCGCACCGACCACGACCTCGTCGACCCCGCCAACACCACCCTCGGCCACCGCGACGTCCTGCGCTGGAACACCGTGTCTGCGGCCGCCGCATGGAGTCCCACTGGACTCACCACCGGCCTGGCTACCGGTGCCGCCACGGCCACACCAGCGCCACCCGGCCCGACCCCGGTCGCGTTCCCAACGCCTACCTGCGCGAAGACCAGGTCCTGCCGCATCTGCAGGCCCTGCACCTCCGCCTCACCAGCCGCCTGGATCCTCCAGGGCCGGCACCCGTGAGCCGTGACCCGGCGCCGCCGACACCGGCCCAGGCAATAGCCCACCTGCGCAACGAGGAGATCACCCTGACCTACGATCCCGCGACCAGAACCCTGACCGCGGAGACACCCGACACAGAGAGGATCGCCATAAGCGGACCGAAGCCGCCGAAACGCCGATCGAAGGGAGAGTCCAACCCGAGACACCGAAACGACGAACACCCGCCCCGACCGGAGGTCGCAAGCGGGTGCCAATGTCCCCTGCCCCGAAACCGGGCTACGTGGGGCAACTCTGTGTCCGAGGGCGAGTCGACCACTGACGATACGGTCGTGGTGGCGCAGGGGCGGCTCCAGCCACAGGATCTGTCGAAGGGCCCTGTCCCGTCTCACTAAATCAAGTCGCTTTCTCAACGAACCGAGTCGTTCGGGCTTCTACCTCAGCGAACCTAGTCGCGCAGTTCAGCGTGCTGGGCCCCGCCTCAAGCCGTGTCGGCGACGAGGACGATTCCAGATACGCTGGTGTCCGACCCGATCTGCCGGGGATCAAGGCTCGATTCCGCAGCGACGGTCGGCGCGTCGCAGTCGCCCCAAGTAGCTGCCCAACTGCTGGCCAGGTCATCTTCGGGGTCGAGGTCTTCGGGCTTACCTGGGATGCCGAACGCATCCAGAAGGCGGCGTTCGACGCCAAAAGGCTCGCCCAGTGCCAGCTCAGGATATTCGGCGATCCACCGCCTGAGGATGGTGCCGCCTTCGGTGATCAGCCACGCCTCGCCGTCGTTCTGCTCGCTATGGAAGTAGGCCTGAGCTCGTCCAAATTCCGAGCTCAGCTGTTGGCACAGGTCCGTGACGAGGTCGGTGCGCGTCAGATAGGGAAGCCCGCACCACGCCCCGACGATCAAGGTCCATCCCTCGATTGATGGGGTGATCACGACTGTTGAAAATCGCTCCTCGCCGCTGTGCGCAACCTCGTCGATGAGATCGACACCGTCCGCCCAGGTTGTCTCGCGCACGTTCCTGAGGCCAAGTTGCGCGACAAGATCAGCTTGGCTGGCGCCGTGGACCGCGATCCACGAGAGCCAGCATGCACGTATGGCCAAGGGAAAGTGAGAGGTCTCCACGACCGTCACCATAGTCAGGCTGCAAGCAGAACCAGAGAGCCGGACGCCTGGCCCTACAAGATCATCTGAGGCAGGAACCAGGTCGCCTGAGACGGGACAGCCGGGAACCCGTCACACCCCGAATCCTGTCGGCCTGTCTCAACAAACCCAGTCCACGCTTAGCGTTCGGCCGTGCGACGCGCGCCGCTGACCCTGCTGTGCATGAAGTCGGCTTGCAGCTGTGCGCCTGCTTACGCCGACGCAACCCTTGGATTTACTCCTTGACTTCAATCCAAGGGTTGATACCTTGGATTCATGCCAAGCAGTGAGAAGCCTCGCCTCATCCCGACCGGCAAGTGCTGGTGCGGCTGCGGGAAGGACGTCGGCCTGGGCAAGTTCTTCGCCGCCGGCCACGACAAGATCGCCGAAGCAGCGCTCATGGCCCTCAAGTACGACGGATCCGTCGCTCAGCTGCTCCACGCCCACGGCTTCGGCTCGCACCATTCTGTCCGCCACGCCGCCGTTGCCGATCCGGACTGCTCGTGGGAGAAGTGTGCCGACTGCAACTACAGCGGTGCCCCTGCCAGCATCTCCAACCACCGCAAGAAGGATCATCCCGACCGGCATGTCCTCGCCCAGGCGATTCGCGCCCTCGGCGGCACCTGGGATCCGCAGCGTGCCATCAAGGCTCTGGGCGACCACGGTCACGCGTGGGAAGATCAACGAGCAGCGGAGAAACGGGTCCGGCAGATCCTGCGCGACCTGTGCACGGACGGGCTCATCGTCAAAACCGACCCTCAACGGGCTGTCTACGACCTCGTTCAGGAGTAGAGCCAGGCACCCGACGGTACCCATCAGACACAGATTGCCTGGCGCTATGGCAGTCGGCAGACCACCCCTTGGGGCCCCGAAGAGCTCGGCTCAAGGGGGTCAAGGTCTTCGGGTCCCCCTGCGCGTTGTCTGACCGTCAGGCCAGGCGCCCACGCGGGCCCGGGTAGATCCGCATCACGGACTGTCCAGCACCCTTGTGGTACCCACACCGACGACCACCCCTGGACGGGCTGGACGTTCAGCACCGGGTCACTGCTGCGGCGGCTCCGGCGGGCTCGCCGGCGGGTTCTGGGCCGCGGCAATCATGGCGCGAGAGGTCTCGCCGTCCTGGCGGAGCTGCTCGCGCCGGGTCTCCGCCCGCTGGGTCACCAGGTTGTCCAGCGACTGCAGACCGTACTTGACGCCGGCCGCGATGGCGGCCGGCGTCCCGACAGCCGCAGCGATGTCCGCGGCGAGGTTCTTCTCGATGACGGCGGGGGCGCCGCCGGGGTCCACTTCGTTGACGGGTGGCCGGTGCTGCCTGGGGGTGTCCCCGTGGGCATTTGAAGTTGTCATGCCCGGTAAGGGTACCTGCGCCTCCGACACCGCCAGCGTCTCCTACGCATCACTTGGACGCGCTGACGCTCCCCGCTCGCCGCCGCGGCGGCGAAGCCGAGCAGCCGGCCGGTGGGGAACGTGGCGGACAGTCAGATGAACGCTACAGCTGCGGTGTCGTGCCGAGCTGCTCGGCGTCGGCCGACAGCGGATCCGGGCCTGCTGGCAGTGCGGCGCGGGCGTCGGCCGAGGCAACCTGCTCGGCGAGAGCGGTGCCGAGGAGCAGGGCCGGCGGGGGCCCGTCGTCACGGAGGAAGGCTCGCAAGTGAGAGATGAACTCGTCCGGGGACGCCTCGACGTACGTCCCAAGCGCGTCGAAGTCGACCCCCCTCTGCCACTGGCGGAGGAAGTCAAGCAAGTCGTCCGGCTCGGCGGCGGCGGCCTCTGCCGGACCTGACGCGGCAACGGCGTTGGTACGGCGGGCAGACGCGATCACGTCGTCCACCAGCTGTTCGAGGTGGGCTGGCACCTCATCGCCGCCCACGGCCAAGACCAAGTGCGCGAACTCAGCCTTGGTCTGGTGATTGGTGAACGCCTTGGTGAAGTCGGGGCGGAATTCCCCGCGTACCGCGGGGGGCATGGCGAGCATCGTCATGCACAAAGTCGCCTTGCCGACCTCTTCAAGGGCCAGGGCAGCTATGGAGAAGGACGTCGGCCACTGACGCTGATCCAGGACGGCCTGGGCGCTGGTGAGCAGGCCGCGCGCATTTTTGAAAGCCGCGGCCGCGAGTTCGACGACCGTGCGCTCCAACTGGAGGGGGTCGATGGGGAGCTTCGCCATCTGAGAACTGTCGCAGGTGGTGACCCGTCGCAGCACTACCTTTGTTCGCTCGGGCCGCGGGACCTACAACTGCGGGGCTGTGCCGAACCCGGCGCCAGCGTCACTCTGCTCGCGACGATCGTGCTTGGCCTGTTCCACCCATAACACGGCGGATGGCCGCCCGGAAGAGTCGAGCGTTCGCTCCGGTGTCGCGGCTATCGGCATAACTGTGTGGGCTTGATTCGCTTTGACGGACATCAGAGATCAGGGGCTTCGGTCCCGGAAGGATGATGTCCATCATGGAGAGCATGGGGAAGAAGAAGCCTCGCCCTCGCCGCTCGTTCACGCCGGAGTTCAAGGCCGAGATAGTCGAGCTGTGCCGGCGGGGTGACCGCTCGGTCGGTCAGATCGCCAAGGACTTCGACCTGACCGAGACCGCGGTGCGGGACTGGGTCAAGCAGGCAGAGGTCGACGCCGGCGAGCGGGACGGTCTGACCAGCGGCGAACGCGAGGAACTGGCCGCACTGCGGCGGGAGAACCGCAGGCTGCGGGAGGACGTGGAGATCCTCAAGCGGGCCACGGCTTTCTTCGCGTCAATGTCAGGCTGTTGGCGATCGGCGGGTGGACACGGGCCGAAGTCGCCTTTGGTGGTTGGTCCTTG
>NZ_JBIAVV010000020.1:0-88006 GCF_042894765.1 Streptomyces sp. NPDC001507 | reverse complement strand
GCGCGCCGTCTCCTCCGGAGACATGACGCGCCGTCACTACGTGACGGAGCGTTGCGCCGTCGCTCCGCGACGGATTGTAACGCTGCTCCGCAGCATTACAGGCTGGCTACGAGGATGGGCCAGCCCTCGCCGGTCGGCCGCCCGCGTTACATAATTGGAGTGGCGGGGTCGTTTGAGCTTTGAGTGTTCTTATATGGCTTTGAACTGGGGCTTTGTCTCGTGAGAAGCTCAATTGTTGGCGGCAGGGTGGAAGCTGCTTGCGTTGGAAGCAGCCCCTCGGGGCTCCTCTGCCTCCGAAAATGTACCCATTATGTAACGCTCGTGATCCATACATAAATTATGTAACGGTTACTCTCTGTACTGGTAGTGGTGGTCTGGACCTCTTGTGCCTGAAAGGGGAGGGAAGAAAACCTTTCGGAGGGGATCCTGTGAATTCGCCGAGAGAGTAATTATATTTCTGGCGCATTCGCTCCCGTTACATTTCCTGTTTTTCTTGTGGGGCGTCGGTTGTTCGGTACCGATTCTATCCGGATGGTGCTATCCAAAGGGTGAATAATTGTATCGTGAAGCGGAACATCGGAACTTAATTATATTTGTGGGAGGACAGTAGGGCCTTTGGGTATTCCGCCGGTTTCGATCGCTGTGGTACCGCCCGACGGTGCTTTCGAGCAGTCTGGCGGTCGGCGTGAGACGGAGCGGCCAGACAATGAAGGAGTCGCGTCTTGCATTCTGCCGCCGTCCGGCCGTGGCTGCCGCGGTGTCCGTGCTCGCCCCCGCGAGCGCTCGAGCCGTTGGGCGCGGCGACACGGTCGCGTTGCCCGTGCGCGAGGCCCTGGCTGCGCTTCCTCTCCAGTCCGAGGACCGTACGGGCTACGAGCGGACGGTTCCGGCTCTGGATCGACGCGGACCGTGATGGGTGCAGCACCCGCAACGATGCTCTGGTCGAGGAAGCTGTCACCGCTTCAGAGCATGACGCCGCCTGCCGGCTGATGCCTCGCGGGCCGCGTCCCGGATCGTTGCGGCACACGCCCCGCGGGTCCGACGAATCCTGAACGACGGTGCACCTGCCGGGCGTGAACGCCCCGCTGTCCGCGGTGAGGAGTTCCTGGAGCACCTCGAGGTTGTTGCGCACGGCCAGCAGGGGTTTGAAGTCCGGACTGTCGTAGGCGGATGTGCCGATGAGGACGGCCCGCGAACTGCGGGGGCCCGGCATCTGGACGGTCACGGCTGCGGCGGGTTCACGTGTTCGCGCATGGCCGCCTCCAGCAGGGTCCGGGCGTCCTCGGCGGAGTCGGCGGTGACCTTGGTGCTGCGGCCGTCTGCAAGGGTGATCTCGACGGATGTGGGTGAGCGGCGGGCACGGAGCAGTGCGGGCAGCGTCCCGAGGAACGCGGAGAGGGCGCTGCCCCTTCCCAAAGAGACGGCCAGCAGTGCCTGCCCGCTGCCCCTGGCGCTGTACGGGCGGCCTGCCCGCCTCGATCCCGGTGCGGGCGGATTCCGGGCGGCAGGGAGAATGCCGTCGTGCCGCTGACCGGAGAGAAGTACACCCAGCTGAACCAGCCCGAAGCCACCACAGACGGTGCGGACCATGGGCGGTGGATCGCCTGCGACGAGTCCGGCTGGGACGGTGAGCAACTCATCGGCCGTCGGCGCCGGTTCCTGGTCTACGCCTCCATCGCCGTCGATGACGTCGAAGCAGCCGCGCTCATCCAGCAGCTGCGGGACCAGGCCGGAATCCGGCAGGCCAAGGAACTGAAATTCGACCTGTTCAAGAATCGCACCAACCGGTGGTCGCTGCTGCAGCAGCTGTGGGAGCCCGGCGGTGCGCTCCACGACAGGTGCTCGGTGTACGTGGTCGACAAGGAGTACGCGGCAGCAGCGAAAGTGATCGACCTGCTGCTGGAAGAGAAGGAGCACGACGAAGGAGGGAACCTGTACGCCGATGGAAAGGCCCGTGCTCTGGCGCGCACGCTCGCGCTCGAAGGACCGCGGGCTCTGCGCGGCACCCTGTTCCAGGAGCTGATGTCCGCGTTCGTGACGCTGGCCTCCCGGCGCGGCACGAGCCAGCAGGACGAGGCGCTGGGCGTGTTCGTGGCCGCCCTCGATCAGGCGTGGGCGGCTTCGACGAGGAAAGCGGTCACCGCGCTGTTGGCCCGGCTGCGCGGAGCCCGCGACTACGCCGCCACCTTCCACGAGGACCCGGCCGACCCAGTATTTCCGCAGCTGGAGATGCTCATCCCCGCAGTTGCCCAGACGGCCCGCCGGTGGGACCGCCGCCTCGGCCGTGTCAGTGTCCTCACCGATGAACAGCAGATGCTCACCGACGACGCCCTGCGGACCGTGCACGAGTACGCCTGCGCTCCTGTCGGCATGACCCTGCTGACACGGGAACGCGGTGCCGATGTCGCCGCCGTCGTCCGCGGCAGCTCTGTCGACCACCCCTCCATCCAGCTCGCCGACCTCCTGGCTGGTGCGGCAGCAGCCGTCGCCGAACGTCACGAAGGCAACCCCTCCGACGCGGGCGAGGGCCTGTGGCCCGTCATCACGTCCTTCGTCGAGCAGAGTTCACTGCTCCCCTACGACGACCCCGCCGCTCAGCTCCGATCGGTCAAGGAGCGGCCTGTACGTCGCTGAACCGGCATCCGGCCGCCCGGCATCGGGGGCGTCGGTCTGGGGCATGGTGCGGGCCGAGGCTCAAAGACGGGGTGGGGGGATCCGCTCCGTATGCGGCCTGGCCTGGAGGGGAGGCGGCCGGTCGGGCCGACTGCAGGTGCTCCGGGTAGCTGGCCAACTACTCGTGCGGGAATGGCTCTCTTGCGGTGGAGGATCCGGCAACAGCATCCACAGGGTCCGGGAGTCGTTGGGTCGCTGGACGCCGTCTTGAGCCGGTGAGGCAGGCTGCAGGTGGTCGTGTCAGGCGCCGATGCCGATGTAGGAGACGTAGGTGTAGGCGCCCCAGTCGGAGTCGAGTTCGGCGATGACGTCGTCCCAGAGGTCTTCCATGGTGTCCAGGTCGTTGGCGACGAGGGCGTCGACGGCGTCGTCCCAGATGTAGCGGACCTGCCGGTGCTGGATCCTCAGGTTGTCGCGGCGGCGTGGCTCGTCGACGGCTGCCTGGTTGACGGGGTGGATCTCGATGCGGGTGCCGCGGCCGCCTCGGTTGAGGTGTTGCTTGAGGGCGCCGGGGTTGGCGAGCACGTTGTGGGCGCGCAGGTTCCAGTAGGCGGTGTCGATCGCTTCGAGGTTGGCGGCGCGCGGGCGCTGGGTGCCGCGGGTCCAGGCGCGGATCGTTGTGGGGGTGGCGTGGATGCCGGCGTCGGCCAGGGCCTGGGGGCCGCCTTTGGTGGTGGTGAGGTAGCGCATGCGGGCTTTCAGGCCGCGGCGGGTGTCGACGGGGGATTTGATTCCGCCGTCGATGATCAGGCGTTCGAGGGCGTCTTCGAGAGCGCGGGCGAGGGCGATTTTTCCGTGGACGTTTCCGGGGTCGCGGTCTGCGCCGTAGTTGCCGAAGTTTTTCCATCCGTCGGTCGACATCTATCGGGCGCTCTTCCTCGGCAGGGGGTACTGGTCTTTTTGTTTCATCTGGGTGGTGAGGCGGCCTTCGGTGAAGACGGTGCGCCAGTCGCCGGCGACGTGGAGTTCGTCGGTGCCGCGGACGCGGACGACGGTCAGTCCGTTGCTGTGGGCCCGGTGGGATTTATACCAGAGGTTGGCGAATGCCTGGGAGCGGATGATGTGCATCCAGTCGGGTCGGCGGATGTCGCGGTTGACGCTTGATTCTCCGATGGTGGAGGTGAATTTCGAGTACATGGCTTTGATGTATTCGACGGTCACCGTGTCGTCGGTTTTGAGGGCGCTGGTTCGGGCCTCGGTCAGGACGCGGCGGAATTTTTCCAGGAGTCCTTCGCTGGCGCCGGAGGTCCAGCATTCGGTGATGTGCGGGGCCTCGCACAGGCCGAGGCGGGCGCAGCGGATGAGGAGGCGGATGGTGGCGTCGTCGAGGAGGACGGGGCCGTCTTCGCGGCGGTTGCCGATGGGGTCGGGCAGGTCGGGGTGGTGCCAGGTGGGGCGGGCGGGGAGGCGGTAGATGCCGGAGCGTTTGGGGTCGAAGCCGCCGTGGGGGTCGTGGATGAGAGCGCCGATGGGCAGGTGGGTCTTGAAGGCGGACAGGAAGCTGGCGTTGGTGTCGAGGGCGTTGACGGTGATCGGGGGATGGGTGCCGTTTTGGAGGGCTTCCGTGAGGTGGGTGTTGGTCCAGTTGTGGCGGCCTTCCCAGATTTCGTCGGCGCCGTCCTTGGTTTTCTTCCGGAGGAATTCGAGGGTTTCCGGGTAGACGGTGTGCTCGTAATTTCCGCCGACGCGGGTCGCTTCGAACAGGGCCATGGCGTTCGGAACGGCCTTTTTCACCAGGGCTTCGGTGGCGGCGGTGATTTCGCCGTCGTGGTCGTGGAGGGCTTCGTCGACGGCACGGGTGATCATGCTGGTGAAGTAGCTGTAGTCCCGGTTCGCGTAGCCGCCCTGGGGCGGGGGTGCGGCGGGGGTGCGGCGGGGCGATGGCCTGCGTGAGGCGGCGGTGTGGGCCGTCGGGGCGGGCTGGGTGGCCGTGGGGTCCGGGGAGGGGCCGGGGGGGGCTTGGAGAGGCGTCTGCGGGGTCGGCGTAGGGGCGTGCGGGGTCGTAGTCGGGGGCGTCTGGGGTGCTGAAGTGGGGGTGACGGGACTGGCGTAGGGGTCGGTGATGCGGGCGTGGGCGAGGTCGGCGTGGAGGGTGAGGGTGGCCTGCGGGCCGAGGTCGCGTTCGGTGACGGTGGCGTGGATCTGGTCGGCGTCGCGGGTCAGGGTGATGGTGATGTCGAGGCTGAGCGCGGCGATCAGGTGAGGGTCGTCGGTGTCGACGGCGGTGAGGACGGGGAGTTCGTGGGTGCGGGCCAGGTGGGCGAGGGCCTGGGCGGCGTCGGTGATCTGGGCCGGGCCGGACAGCGGCAGCCGGGGGTCCTCGGTGGTCTGGAGGCGGTCGACCACGACGAGGGCCAGGCCCGGCAGGTCCGGGACGCTTTCTGCGATCGCGTCTGTGGTCAGGTCGGTGCCGTCGTCGATGTAGAGCGGGGCTTGGGCCAGGTGGTGGTGGAGGGCTGCGGTGTCGTCCTGTTCGGTGGGGGTGAGGCGGCCGGCTCGCAGGCGGCGGTAGTCGACGGGCAGGTGTGCGGCGACGATGCGTGCGGCGATGTCGGCGCGGGTGAGTCCGGAGGCGGCGTACAGGACGGGTTGGTGCTGGTCGAGGGCGCTGGTGCGGGCGGCGGCGGTGGCGATCAGGCTGGATCCGGCGCCCGGGGCGCCGGCGACGAGGTAGAAGCGGCCGGGCTGGAGTCCGCCGAGGACGTCGTCCAGGGCGCGGATGCCGGTCGACAGGCCCATCAGGGGTGTGGGTGTGGTGGTTTCGCCGGTGGGGGCGGTGGTCGGGAGGACGGTGTCGAGGGCTTGGGCGAGCGCGGCCAGGCGTCGCGGGGTGCGCGGCGCAGCGATGGCTGGGCCGCCGGCTGGGAGGGCGGTCTCGTGGCCGGTGCCGGGCATTGCGGGAGCGGGGGCCGGCGGGCTCGGCTCGGGCGGGGTCGAGGGGGGTTTGGGGAGGGCGGTCGGCGGTGTGAGCGGGTGGTGGAGTGCGGGAGCGGCGGGGCTGGGGTCGGCAGCGGCTGGCGAGCCGGTGGGGGCGGTCGGTGGGGCTGGGGTGGTGCCGGGTGAGGCGGGGGGCGTATCGGCGAGTGCAGGCGTGTCGTGAGGTGCCGGTTCCAGCTGGGGTTCCGAGGACGTGGTGGGGGCAATGGCCGTTTCGGCAGGGGTAGTTGCCGGCGCGGGTGCGAGGTCTTTGTCGGCTTCGTCTGCTGGTGTGGCCGGAAGGGGGTTCTGGACTGTCTGCAGGCCCTCGGGGGGTGGGGTGGAGTCCGGGGCTGATGTTGCCGCCGGGGCCGCTGTGTCAGGCGCGGGCTCGGCGTGAGGTGCGGGCGGGGCGGGGGTACCGTCCGCGGCCGCGGCGATCAGTACGGCGACGGGGGTCTTGTGGCGGCACAGCACCTGGGGGTGGCCCTCGGCGCCGAACTGGACCAGATCCCCGAGTTGTCTGCGGGCGTCCGCGATGCTGTGGGTGGGGGCTTGGATGAGGTCCCAGCCCAGTTCGGTTGCGTGGGCGGGGGTGGTGAGCAGAGCGTGGTGCGGGCCGCGCGTCAGGGGGGTGGGGTGCCCTTGGATGGCGGCGTCGATCAGCTGCTTGAGTGCGTTGCGGGCCCCGTGCAGCGTCGCCGGGCGGGTGCGCGCCAGAGCGTGTGGTGTTCCCGCGTCAGGGGCGGTGGTGGTTGTTCTCCGCTCTTCCAACGGGCCCTCAGCTGACTCGGGTTGACTGTCCTCGTCGTGTCGGCGGCCGGCGTTTTCAGGGAAACTCAGGGGCCAGTGGCCTGCCCAGCGCGGAGCCGGGTCGGACGGCTCCGTCGGGGCTACAGGAGGGGCGGCGTGGGCGGGGTTGTCCGGCACGGCCGCGCCGGAAGACGCCTCATCGGCGGCGTGGGATGAACGCGAGGAGGACACCCGGGGACTCCAAGAGCAGAAGCGGTAAGCGGGTTGCGAGGGACAGGTCGGGCAGTGGGCCGCCGAGGGGGTGCGGAGCGACCGTGCCGTCAAAAATGTAACGCCGCCATCCAGTCTAGCTGACGGTACATAATCTTCGCCCGAAGTTATGTAACGCTCGCCGCTGAATTATGTAACGCTGCGGTCGGGGTCTCGGGTGATCGCGGGGCCTGGTCCTGCCTCCGGAGGGTGACGGTGCGGCATGCCCTCAGCTCGGGGGCCGTCAGGCGTGAGCGGCGGCCCGCTCCATGGGTGACAGGTTCCGCCATGGCCTTCAGCAGAGCGCGGAGAGCGGCCCGCTCGACGGTCTGCGTTTTGTCTATCGGTCTCGTCCTCGGGCTCATCGGCAGGAGCACACGATGAAGACTCGGTCGCCCTCGAGCCGACGCGCTCGGGCTGGGCCCTGGGCGGCCGCGCATGACTACTCCCCCGTAAGCCATCACAGCGGCGGGGCCACACGGTTGCTGCTCCAGCGGAAGGACAACGTCCGGGACGCGGCGACAGGTTCTGCCCGCTCGCCCCCGCGATGACGCTCAACTCCCTCTGATCGAAATGGAGTACGGAGCACACAGCTATTGCGCTAGGCTCGCCGTTCATCGCGCCCCGTACGGGCACGGTTCGGGATCGCCAGGTCCGGCCAAGGCCGGAATCGCACCCTGATGCCTCCGTACGCGGCCGGCCCAGGCGCAGGCCCGGCTACGGCCGGGATCCGATCTGGCCGGGAGCACAGGAAAACCCTGTGCGCCCTTCCACGTCACGGACCGGGCGGCACGTGCTGCTCCGGTCCTGCCGACCGAAGGCAGAAACTCCGATGGACAGCACGGCCAACATGGTCCTGCCCACGATCCCCGAGCGGGCCCCCACGGACGCCACTGAGCACCTGCAGAAGAACATCCGCGGTTGTCCCGCCGTCTTTCAGGCGGACTGGATTCCAGACAACGACGGCAGCGCGATCTTCGCTCGAGCATGTGTGGAACCGGGCGCCGTACGCCCGCTGTTCCCCGCGGACTTCGCCGGCACCGGGGAGGAACTGGGCTTCCTCAACGGCGGCGTACTGGCCGGTGTCCGGCAGGTCCTCGCCCCCAGTACCCGGCTCTACACTCTCGATCTCCTGCTCGTCTCCAACATCCGGGACCTGGAGCAGAGCGACTACAGCGGCGCCGAGGAGATCCTCGGCGCGCGGCCCTTCCCTGCTGCGACCGCACCGGACAAGACTGCGGTCCTGGAGCTCCTGGCCTCCGGGCCGCAGGCGCTGGACTGGACTGCGGCACGGCAGCGGTGGGCGCTCGAGCAGGTACGGCTCAGCATGGCGGGCCGCTCCATCGCGACGGTCACCACCGAAGGCCAGCGCCGACCAGCAGACGTAGCCCTGGCCCGCGTCGTGGACAGTTCCGGAAAGATCTTGGCAAGGGGCCTGCTGGTGATCGACGGCCACGGCCGGGTCGCCGCCAAGCTGGACGCCCTGTGCCGGTTCTGCCAGGAAACCGGTCTCCCCTATGACGTCCTGGCATTCACGACCCTGCCCGCCCAGGAGCAGATCCTCGTTCTGGACCACCTCGGCGCGGCGGTACGCGCCGCGCGGGCCGCGCTGAACGAGACGGATACGTCGTCCGGCACTGTCGACTTCACCGTCCGGCACAAGGGCCGGGACCGGGAGGTCAGCATCCCGGCCAGGCTCGCTCTGGAGGCGGTGAACAGCTGGACCACCACGGCCTCCGTGGTGGTCGCCGGTTACCGGGAGCAGGAGCGCGCAGACTTCTCCGCGTCCATCACCCGGCGCTACGAGTCCATCCACAACGACGCCACCTCGCTGCCGGGCGGGACCGGGGCGGCGCGGCTCGCCGAGCAGGCCGTGGACCAACTCGCCGACGCCGGAGTCCTGGATGCCGTCCCCGGTTACGGCCGGACGATCGCGCGGTACCTCAAGCTTCCCTCCGGCCGCCCTGCCGGACTGGAGCTGGAGTACCTGGCCCTGCTCGCGGTGTGGGCGTTCAGCCGGAGGACGGCCGCCGCCCAGCGTGTCTACGAGGCTCTCGGCCTGAACGGTGGCGCCGGCAGCCCGCAGGTGCACAACAGGGGTGAGGTCGTCGCACACCTTGTGCGGCGTTGCCTGCCCCGCGCGAAGGCCGAGTATCACGCGGCCGCGGCACAGTCCCTGCTGGTTGGTTCGAACAGCCTGCCCACGGAGCCCGTGCAGCGATCGTTCCGCGAAGTCATCGACGACATCACCGGCAATCCGACGCCGCGGCTGCGGACGGCGGCTCTGGCCGAGGCGCGCGTCCGCACGCTGATCGCGGCAACCGCCAGCGGGATTCTGCAGGCCGCCTACGGCTCCCAGGCCAGCACCCGGCCGCGCGGCCAGGCCAGTGCCTTCGTCAACCGCATGCTCACCGACGGCGCCGCTCCGCGAGCCGCATGGGGCCGACGCCAGGCCGAAGCCATCGTCGCCACCTACTGGCAGTCCCAGGGCGCTGTCATCCCGCCCCAGGTCGTCCAGGACAGCCCGCCGCCGAACGGCACCCGCTACGAGCCGGTCACCAAGAACGGCGAACCGGTGCCCGCCACCGACAAGTGGCTGCGTCATGCCTGGCACAACCGGCGCCCTGAGAAGATCATCACGAATGATCAGCACGAGACGAACGTCTCGGAGCAGCTGACCCTCGCTGATACGGCGCTGACCGCCTACGCACTCCATCTCGGCCCGACCGGCACCGTGACCCAGCAGTGGCTCGATGGCACCCGCAACCAGCTCTTCGACCTCACCGGCACCGTGAGCCGCCTGCGCGCCACCTGATCTCTGGCCACACCTCACCTCCGGTCCGGGCGTCTGCTGGCCGTACCGCCTTCCTGCGGTCCATCGGCTGCGGCAGACACCCGGGCCGGACCGGGATGGATAGGTGCGTCGTCGATCTGTCGCGGCGGTGCGAGTCGGCCGTCCCCGGCGTGGAGACGGCACGCGCCATCCCGCGCTCTGCCGCGGCGGTCCGGCATGCCCCCCTGGAAGACCTGCGCACACGCCCTGGCGGGTCAGATCGTGTCGTCCTCCAGGGCTGGCCAGCCGAACGGGTCCGTGTGCTCGATGTCGTCCGTCCAGTAGCCGTACCGGTCGCCGAGCACCGACAGCAGTGCCTGGGAGTCGACCCGGCCGGGGCGGATGGCGAGGCCGAGGCCGCGCGCGGTGCTGACCGCAGCCACGGACAGGTGGGAGCGCAGGGCGTGTTCGGTGAATGCCTGGGCAGGGACAGGCGGGTCGTGAGGACGTTCGGGGGCCTGCATGGCGGCGAGGATGCGAGCTCGGTGTTCGGGGAAATCACCCGGGGAGGGGCGCAGGCCCTGCTGCTGGGCGCGATGGTTTCCGGCCGCGTTGGCGATGGCGGTCAGCAGGTGCCAGTCGCGCCACCCTTCCTGCCTCAGCTGCGTGGCTGTTCGCCGGAAGCCGGGGTCTGCGGCCAGGCGGGGAAGGGTGTAGCGCACGATGGGGAGCAAGTTGGCATAGCGGTTGCGGACGGTGTCGAGGGCTGTCTCGTGCTCGTAGCCGGGTCCGGGCCCGGTCCGGGCCGGCAGGGCAGCCGGTTTCGCCTGGCCGCGCGGTGTGCCTGCTCCGACGGCCGGGTCGGCGAGCGTAGCCATCGTCTGGTAGTCGTCGGCTTTCAGGAAGTCGGCCAGTTCGTCGTAGGGGCGGCCGACGAAGAGCTTGTGCCAGAGGCCGCTGGCGAGCGCCTGCTCGACGAGGTGCATGAAGGCCTCGTCGGAGAGCAGCGACTGGGAGAGCACCACCTTGACCAGGGCGGTGAGCAGACGGGACGGTTCTGTTTCCACGTCCGCGGGGGCGATTGTGGGCAGGCGCAGCCTCCACCGGTTGGTATCCCGGTCGGCGCTCTGGTCGCAGACTGCGGGCTGGTCGTGGGGCAGGGTGGTGTCTGCGCGGATCGCGACGCTCAGACTGCCGGGCAGGAGCAGCGGGTCTCCTACGGCGAGTTCGCCGAGGAACACCTGGAGTGCTGCGGTGTAGCGTTCCGCGGCCAGCACCGACAGCCGGTCGTTCGGGCAGGTGATCTCCCAGTCGACGCCGAGCGCGTTCCAGGCATAGCGGCGTGTGGGGCCCGCGTCACTGAAGGGCCGTCCCACACCGTGGGCGTCGGCCTCCTCGGCGTACGTCTCTTCGGCTGCTGTGAGGACGTCTGCGGTCGAGGCGAGCAGGTCGTCGATGATGGTGTCGATGCCCGCCGAGGCGGTGATCGTGCGGAGCAGGGGGACGAAGCCGGGCCTCACCGCGTCGGCTACGCGCAGGGTGAGCGCCTGATTGCCCATCATGTCCCAGACGTAAGGGTAGCGTTCGTGGTTGTACGGCTCGTCGCAGTAGGAGTTCTGCGCCATGAGGCCGATGCAGAACAGGCGGGTGGCGGAGATCCAGTTTCCGGCCTGGCGGTCGTACTGGGCGGCGAGGATGATCCCGCGGGGGACGAAGCGGTTGAGTTCCGGGGCGGGTGCGGATGTCGCGGCGGTGGCGGCTGCGAGCGCGTACTGCTTGGCCGCGATGGGCAGGCCGAGTTCGCTGTAGAGGCGCGCGCACAGCAGCAGCATGATCAGGCCGCCCTCGAGGGTGTCGCCACGCAGCCAGTTGGCCTTGGCTTCGTGGATCTCCTGGAGCGCTTGCGGGATGCGGCCGCTCTTGATCAGGGCGTGGCCCCGTGACTGGGCGCGTTCGCCGCGTGCACTCTGGCCGGTGACCCGGTCGGTGGCCTGATCGAGCAGGTCACGGACCTCCCGGTACAGGGGGTGGTCCACCAGTACGGGGGTGAGGTAGTCGAAGAGGTCGGCGGTGTGCTCGATGGGGAACAGCGGCGCGTTGTCCAGGTGGTGGCCCAGCCGGAGCAGGATGCGCATGCCGGTGTCGAGGTCCGTGAGAGGGGGCTCCGACTGCAGGGCAGGGATCGGCCCGCCGGCTTCTACCGCTTCGCGGACGGATGCGGTGACCTCTGCGACGGTCGGCAGGTCCTCGGGCACGGATTCGAGGCCGGCGGTCATGTCGGCGTGCAGGGCCAGGCGGGCCCGCATGGCCAGCAGATGGGCCATGGCGTTGGGGGGCGGGTCCGCAACCAGCAGGCGGTCGATCTTGTCTGCCAGCAGGTGCTGCCAGCCGCACAGGTCCTCTGCGGTCAGCGCGGTGAGGCGGCGCACCAACGCCCCGAATCCGTATTGGAGGAGCACAACGGCGTCCTCGAGAATTCCGGGGTCGGTGAGGGTGTCGTCGGCGGTGACCGTGTCGAAGAAGTCGCGGACCAGTTGGTCCGTCGGGTGCATGTCGCCGAGGCCGCGCAGGGTGGCCACGACGATCTCGTAGCGGGCGCGCAGGGCGGTGTGCTCTCCCGCTGCGGCGGCCAGCAGGGCACGTGCATGGCCGATCCATTCCGGCAGATCGGCCCGGGCCTCGTCGTGGAAGGTGGCGTGGCGCAGCGGGCCCCGCAGGTCCACCAGGTCACCCAGGGTGCGGGCCGGTTCGTCGTTGGCCTGCCATCGCCGGCGGGCTTCGACATACCAGTCGGGCAGTTGGCCGGCTCCGTCCGGGCGCGGTGGAGCGAGGTCGGAGGGCAGGTGAAGGTACTGGACGGCGAGGTAGAACAGGTCGTAGTCGGCGAGGTGGAGGGCGAGGGCGGCCGCGTCCCAGATCTCGAGTTCGACCTGGTGCGTCCGGGCGGCTTCGTCGATCAGGTCGTGCCGCTTCCCGGTGGGCACTGCGGTCACCGTGAAGTAGATGACGCGGTCAACGGGGGTGCCCTGCCCGCAGATCGATGCCAGATCCTTTCGGATCTTGCCGGGGATGTCGGTGGCCTGGATGGTGCAGGCCATCACCACCCGCTGGGTGGAGGCCAGCGACGCGAACAGGGACGTGCCGGGCAGCTCCCGGGGAATGTTGCTCCAGTGGCTTTCGGCGTCCCGGCCCTGGTCCCCGCCGCTGCTGACGGGGCCGGTCGCCGGCAGCAGATTGCTGGTGATCCTGCGGCGGGCCAGGCCCAGGCACAGGGCCTCGAACTCGTGGTGGCTGTTGCTCTCGCCGAGGACGCTCAAGGCGAAGCGGATACGCTTCTCGAGCTGGACGGCATCGTCACTCACGTCGTTCCCCCTGGTCTGGCTGCCGCAGTCACGCACGACCAGTGTCCAGTACCCCACTGACATCCCGGGGCCATGCGCGCGTCTGCGGTGCTGAGCGGACATGGGTTCAGCCGCCGGGCGCGTGCTCATGCGCGTCACGCAGCTGGCACCCCGCGTGGGCTGAGTCGCAGCACCCGGCGGTGCGCAAGGATGGAGCAATGGCTGAGGACCCCGCTGACCCTGTTGCGCGCCCGGTACAGATCCCTGCGCGGATCCACGCAGTGAGGCCGGGCTGGCAGGGGCTGCTGGAGCGTCTGCATGAACAGATCCGCGCGGTTTTTCCCGGCTATCGTCTCCTCGATCTCAGGGAGAAGCTCGGCGGCCTGCGCGTCTACGTGGAAGGGCCGCCGGGCAGCGCCGACAGGCTGAGGAGCCTGATCGTTCTTGCCGAGGTGGAGGCGGAGCGCACCTGTGAGTTCTGCGGCGCACCCGGCCGCATCCGCACCCGCGACGATTGGCCGGGAGGATGGCGCAAGAGCGTGTGCGACAGCTGCCACAGCGACTGGTCGGCACGCCGCATCATGATCGTTTGTGGTGTGGTGCGCAACCGCGGGTGAGGGCAGGTCGATGCGCGCGCTGCGGGTGCGTGCCGGGGACTGCTCATCCGCGTCGGCGGCCGGGCTGTGCCCGGGCGTGGACGGTGTGCTCGGTCAGGTGGGCGAGGACGGTGTGGTTGGCCTCCCAGCCGTCGGCGACCTGGGAGGCGGCTCCGGGTTGTGCGGGGTCGTTGGAGGGGTGGGCGTCGAGGAGTTCGGCGATGCCGGCGCGGGCCACGACGATGCAGGCGTGGCGGTGGCGTGAGGTGAGTACGCACAGGCGGCCGGCTTCCAGGTGGAAGGCGGAGGCGTCGCCGCGGCCGGAGAGGGGGTGCAGGACGATGGTGAGCCTGAATTCGCAGCCTTGGAGTCGGTTGGCGGTGTCGACGGTGACGCCGTGGAGGTGGGGGTACTGGCGGGCCAGGAGGGCGCGGATGTGGTGGGCCTGGCTGCGGTGGGCGGTGCCGATGGCGATGTCCCCCGGCTGCAGGACGTGGCCTTCGGGGTTTTCCTCGCAGGTGGTGGTGGCGCGCCGGGCCAGCAGCCGCTCGGCGATGCCGAGGACGGCCTGGAAGGCTTCGATGTCGTGCTGGCCGGTGATGCGGGCCGGTAGTTCGCACAGTGCCCATCCGGTTCGGGCGGCGTGTTCGATGACCTCGTCGGTAGGGGTACGCATGCCGCGGATGGAGAACGTGAGGGTGCGGTCGGCTTCACGGCTTCCGGCGTGGAAGGGCGTGAAGGGGTAGAAGGCGTCGCTGATCAGGGGGACGGCTGAGGGCGGCAGGCGCCAGGACACGGGCAGAAAGTGGACGGGCAGGTCTCGGTTGTTGCCGAGCAGGACGGCGACCGCGCTGTTCATGGGGTCATGGGGCAGCCCTTGGAAGCGGTCGGTTTCGACCGCGGAGAAGGGGTCGAGTTGGCCGGGATCTCCGACGAAGAGGGCCCGGTCAAAGAGGCCGGCGGTCCACAAAAGCATGTCGGAACGCATCTGGTAGGCCTCGTCGATGATCGCCCAGGGCCATCGGCGGTCGGTGACCGTGGCCCATTTCATGGCGGTTCCCACGATGACGTCGGCCGTCTTCTCAAGGGCTTCGATGCGGGTAGCGATACGGATGCCGGGATGTGCCTGCAGGTCGTGCGGGACTGAGTGTTCCGTTGCGGTGAGCCGGGCGGTGCGCAGATGCGGGTGGTGCCGGGCGAGTCGTCGTAGGAGTTGGTCGACCTGGCTGTTGGTCTGGGCGATGACGGGGCAGGGGGCGCTGGACTGCGCGAGGGCGTCGGCGGCTCGGGCGACCAGGGTGGATTTGCCGGCGCCGGGCGGGGAGTGCACGACGATTCCGCGGTGGGTGAGCGTGGGCAGTTGCTCCAGGATGGCGCGGGCAGCCGTATCCATCTGCTGCTGCGGCGAGGGCTGGTGGGGAGGTGTCACTGTTCTTCCTCACTCTCGTCCTCGTCGCTGTCGTCCGGATGGTCGGCAGGAGGCCCGCCATGGGTCCAGGGGGTCTGGTCTCGTGAGGGAAATTCCGGCATCCGGTAGGCATCCGGTGCGATGGTGAACACGAGGAAGGCACCGGCTTCGGGCAGGACATCGTAGGTGGGACGGTCGGCGTGGCCCATGCCTGCGGTGATCTCGAGTTCGACGAGAGTGTCGCCGTCGGCGGGAGTGATCTCGCAGATCTTGTAGCCGGCCTTGCGGTAGGCGTGGCAGGTCAGGAGTTGGCCGGGTTCCATGCGCAGCGGGTCGGAGGTGGACACGGTGAACCGGGGCCGCCATTGTGGCCGTCCGGTGGGCCCGCGCAGGGTGTGCTTGGAGTCGATCGCGGTGACGGTGCCGCCGAAGGCTTCGCCGGTGGTGCGCAGTTCGGCTCGTGCGAAGGGGTCGTCGGCGGTGCGTTCGGCGGCGAAGGCGGCGGCTGCGTGTTCCATGTGGGCCAGGCGGACGGCGGCGGCGACGGCGTGGTCGCGGGCCGGCCGGGGGCGTCCGTCCTGGGCCAGGTGCAGGCATTCGTCGGTGAAGGCGGTGCGTTCGTGGTCCCAGCGGCGTGCGGTGCTCTCGGCTTCGGGGAGGGCCTGCAGGAGTGCGTAGGCATGCCACATGAGGTCCCAGGTGGGCTGCAGATAGGTGGCCAGCAGGCGCTCGAGTTCTCGCAGGATGCGGGTCTGCTCCTGGGCCAGGGCTTGTCGCCGGGCGCGGGCGTAGGCGTCGAACAGGGGCGCCAGGTGGTCGTTGTCGAAGGCGGCGTCGGTGACCGGTCCCGCTGGGCGGTGGGTGGCCGGGTCTTCTGCTGCCAGTGCGGCGTCGCGTCCGGAGGCGGTGTGGCGGGGCGGGTCGATCCAGGCCAGCAGGGTGGCCAGGTCCTCGTCCTCGAGGGGGCTTTGGCCGCTGATCCAGTGCATGCCAAGGAAGCTGGTCATGGGGATGAGGGCGGCTGAGCCGACCAGGTCGGCGCGGTCGGTGAGATAGGTGAGCCAGTGTCCCAGGCGCTGGACGGCCCGGGAGCCGGGATGGTGGTCATCGGCGGTGCGGAACCTCAGGTCGTCTCCGAGGTCTTTCAGGTGCTGCACGGTCTGGGGGTTGGGGACGAGGATCTGGGGAGCGTCGGTGTAGCGGCGGCGGGCCGGCTTGCTGGAGGTGGCGGGCAGGTGTTCGCTGTGCCGCTGGCAGGCGTCGATGTAGGCGGTGACGGCGTCTGCCAGGGAAGCGAGCATGGGAGTGGTGCTGCCTGATGGCGGGGCGAGCAGGAGTTGGGGGCGGTGCGGGTCGGTGCCCAGCATGACGGCCAGCGGTCGTGCGGCGGGCCCGGTCTGTTTCAGTGCCAGCAGCATCAGCGGCTGGTCGCTGAGGTGGAAGTGGCGCAGCTGGCTGGCGCGTTGGGCGTTGCCGGTGGCGGCGGCGCGCATGCGCAGGAGTGAGGTGAGGCGGATCATGTGGTGTCCGTCTGGAGGTCTGCGTGGATGCGCTGTGCGTGGCGCAGGGCCTGGGTGAGGTCTTTCTGGCCTCGTGAGGGGTGCAGGTGGCCGTCGGTGAGGGCCAGGGCCGTGGCGATGGTGTCGATTCCCGCGAGGTCCTCGCGGACTGCGGTGCCCAGGGCGGCGGGCTTGCCCTGGTGGCGGGCTTCGGTGCGGCAGTGGAAGGCCAGGTCGCAGTGGCGGCGGCAGCCGGGGGTGTAGTTGGGCCGCACGGTGGCGAGCGCGGCAACGAGTTCACCGCGGGGCCGGGTCGGTTTCTGGTCGGGGCCGGGCGCCAGGTCGAAGGTGGTGTCGGGGGGAACTTTGTCCAGCAGTTCGGGCAGGCGCCGCAGTCTGTCGAGGTGGCGGCTCAGGTTCTTGATCTGCTTGTGGGCGCTGAAGGGCGTGGCGGTGGGGTGGCGGGTGAAGTTGCGCGGGTTGACGAGGACCACGGTGTCGGAGACGCGCTCTGGGGGGAGACCGTCCTGGGCGAGGAGTTCCCGCAGGGCCAGGACGTAGGCGGCGGCCTGGGTCAGCGCTGCGTTGGCCTTGATGGGGTCGGACTGTCCGTGGATGACGGGGAAGGATTTGATCTCTACGACATAGAAGACGCCCTCGCGCTGGAAGGCGATGACGTCGGGTTCGAGGTAGGCCTGGTGGCCGGCGACGGTCAGACGCAGTACAGGGTGGTCGAGCAGGGTGCGGGGGTCCGACCTGCCGTGTGCTGCTCTGCGGATGCGGGAGCGGGTGTGGACGCGGCGCAGCCGCAGAGGGGACTTGTCGTCATCGCTGGCGACGCTGTTGACGTCCTCGTAGGACACCTCCGGCACGCTCAGGCCCAGTGCTTGGCGGAGCAGCGGCACCAGCGGGGCTCCGGCTTGAGCGGTGACCTGGCGTTCGAAGGCGAGGCCGTAGTCGAGGGCGAGCTGGGATTTTCTCAGCGGCCGCGGGAGATCCAGATGGGCGGCGAGGGCGTCTTTGTCGATGCCGGCCGCATCCAGCAGGGAGCGGCGGTCGCAGCTCGGATTGGCGGTCAGCGCCGCCAGGGTGCGTGCATTGTGCGGGATGGGCGCAGCGGTTCCGCGTAATACGCCCAGTCGTGCGTCGAGCGAGCTCACTGATTTCCTTGGCGGGACAGGGCACAGCCGTGCTGGTTGCAGAGGTGGTTTACGAAGTACGGCGCAGGCGGGCGGTGTTGCGCAGGATGTTGCCGAAGATCTGCTCCGCGTCGCCGAGTTGCTGACGTGCGCGCTGGGCCGCTTCGGCGCGGGTGTCGGCGTCGTCGTCGGCGTGGATCTCCAGTTCCGCTGTGGCGGCCCGGCGCAGCGCGTCCAGGTCGAGCGGGCCCCGGGGGGCGTCGTCGTGGATGTTGCGGCTGTAGTGCAGCAGCAGTTGCTGGACGGGCTGCGGCATCCCGGCCTCGCCGGCGAGCTGTTCGGCGGCGTCCGCGAGCCGCACAGCTGAGGTGAGGAAGTGGACGCGCTGGGTGAGCGGTCCCACCAGGCGCTGCTCCAGTGGCCAGGTGCTCAGGGCGAGCAGCGCGCGGGCCGGTGAGAGCAGATCGGAGGTCAGTGCGGGACAGATGTAGTAGGCGCGGCCGTAGGGGGCGGAGCGGAAGGAGCGTTCCTCGTCGCGGCGCAGGGTGGTCATGCGTGCCGTGTTCAGCGGGGTGGAGAAGAACGCCTGGTGGACCTGGCTGAGCAGTTTGGGCGAGGCGGGGACGGTGAGCAGGGCGAGCGCCTGGTGGACCTGGTCGCGTACGGGCACGTCCTGGTTCGGCTCGACGACTGCCAGCGCGGGCTCCGGCCGGACCCCTGGCTGCACCTCCGGCTGGGCCGTGTCCGGGACCTCACTGATCCCGCACAGAACGTTCCACGCGTGTCGAGTGCGTGTCAGCTGTTCGCCCAGGGAGTGCACTTGGGCGGTGTCGTGTTGCATGAGCGCCTGCCGGAGCGCCTCTTGCAGCTGCTGCATGCGCTTCTCGAGTGCGACCAGATGCTCATCCATGCCCGCATGCTAGCAGTCTCTCGGATATCCCAGTTTCACTCCAGGAAAGGGTGACGGTCGGCACCTGGAGATTTGGTCGCGCACAGGCGCGACCAGGTGGGACCTCGGCGACCGTAGGGGTGACCGTAGGGGTGACCGTCGGCTGGGCCGTGTCCGGGACATCGCGAGCTGCACAGAACGTCCCAGGCGTGCTGGGTGCGTGTCAAATCCGCACGGACAAGGGGCACTTGGAAAGTACTGTGTTGCGTGAGTGCCTGCCGGGCCGTCTCTTGCGGTTGCTGCATGCGCTCCTTGAGAGCGGTCATGTGTTCATCCATGCCCGGACGCCAACAGTCACTCGGGACCTCCAGTTTTACTCCAGGGAATTTGGTGTACAGTCCCGGGCTCATAAGGCACCATCGGTGCTCTCCTACGCCTCGCTTCCCAGAAGGGCGCACGAAGGCATGAGACTGCTCCACACCTCCGACTGGCATTTAGGCCACATCTTTCACGGGCACGCCCGCGAAGAGGACTTCGACACCGTCCTGGCCGAGATCGTGGCCATCGCCCAGGAAAGCCAGCCGGATCTGATCGTCCACAGCGGCGATCTGTTCCACCACTCCCGTCCCACCATCCGGGCCATGTCGCGCGCCATGGACACCCTGATCGAACTCGCCGCCATCGCCCCCACCGTGGTCCTGGCCGGCAACCACGACTCCCCCGCATACTTCAAGTTCTTCGGCTCCATGAACGGCCCCTTGCGGGGCCGGGGCCTGTTCTTCGCCGACCGGTTCCGCCCCGCGGACGACGGCGGTGTCCTCACCTTCGACGCCTGCGGCGGTGAGCAGCGAATCCGCCTGGCCGTCCTGCCGTTCGTGCATCCGAACCACTTCTGGCAGCACTCCGCGACCGGCACGTCGTACGCCGACTACGCCGAGGGGATGCGCGGGCTGCAGGCGGAGCTGATGAGGGCCATGCACGAGGGGTACGACCCCGACCGGGACATCCTGCTGTTCGCGGCCCACGTGTACGTCACCGGCGCCCAACGCTCCCCGAGCGAACGGGCTGTGGACGACGGCTTCGAAACCGGCCCTGAGAATCTTCCGGAGGTTTCCTACGCCGCTCTCGGGCACATCCATCGCCCGCAACCGGTGCGGGGCGCCAAGTGCATCGCCCGCTACGCGGGAAGTCCGCTCGCCATGGACTTCGGCGAAGCCGACGAATCCAAAAGCGTCGTGATCGTCGACGCCGACCCCGGACGACCGGTAAGGGCGTTGCCCCGCCGGCTCTCCAGCGGCCGACGGCTGGCCCACTTCCCCGGGACCCTGGAGGAGTTGAAGGCCGCGGCCGCCCAGTACGACGGGACCTTCCTCAAAGCGGTAATCGCCGGCGAAGAGCCCGACGGGCTCCTTAGCCAGAAGATCGCCGAGATCGTCCCGAACGCGATCCTCGTCAACCCCGTACCGGCACGGGAGGCGGCCGCCGAGGCTGTCATGGACGGTGATCCCGGCGAGGAGCCGGAACTCCCCGACGCCTTCCGCGCCTACCTGGCCTCCGAGGGAGTGAGCGGCGCTGCCGCAGAGGCCACCGTCACCGCATTCACCCACCTGCTCAACGAGCTCGACGACGAGACGCTTCCCCCGGTCCCGGCCGAGGACATGCTCCGCGCTGCGCTGGAAAACACCTGGACGGAGGCGTCGTGAAGCCCAGCCGGCTCATCGTCAGCGGAATGCGCAGCTACCCCGGCACCTGCACCATCGACTTCACCGGGAAGCGCCGGTTCGCCATCCTGGGCCCTACCGGCGCGGGGAAGTCCACTCTCCTTGAGGCGTTCACCTTCGGCCTGTACGGGGCGAGCTCGTGGTCGAGCAAAGCTGACGAAGCCTATGAGCTGATCAGCACCGGCAGCCCCAGCATGCACGTGACGTTCGAGTTCTCCGTGAACGGCCGCCCGTGGCGGGTGCGGCGCACCCTGTATGCAAACCGCAGGAAGCCGCAGGCTGTTCTGGAGTCCATGGCCGAAGGCGGCGCCGACCTGCGGGTCGACAACATGCGCGCGGTGACAGAAGCCGTCACACAGCTCATCGGGCTGGACTGGAAGGGCTTCGTCAGTACGGTCCTGCTGCCCCAGGGGAAGTTCGACAACCTGCTCACGGCGAACAAGGGCGACCGCGCCGACATCCTGCGGCACGTCTTCGGCATCAGCGAACTGGAACGTGTGCGCAAGCACGCCGGCGTTCGACTGGAGCGCTTGAGCGCGGGCATCTTCGACGCCAGGAGCGCCCGGGCGGACCTCTTGCGAGATCCCCATGCCGTCGCCGCACAGGCGGCGCTGGATGTGGAGCGTACGCGTGGCCTCGCGGCCAGCCGGCGTGAGCGGCTGGCCGCTCTGCGCGCGGCACAAGGGCGGGCCGCCGCACACAAGCACCGCAAGGCCGCTCTGGACAAGGCGGCACGCCTGCTGCGTGAGCGCAGCGTCCCGGATGCGGCTGTCACCCTGGCCACGCTGGCCAAGGCGACGACGGAGCTCGATGCCGAAGCCGCAGCGCAGGAAGCGGCCGGACGCGATCTGAGCCAGAAGCTGGAGGTGGCGCAGGCCGCCCTGGAGGCGGCCACGCAGGCCGGTGACACGGTCCGGTCCCTGTCCGGTGCGGTGACTGTGCTGTCCGGCCTGCCGCGCCGTACAGCCGGGTTGGACGCCCTGATGCAGCGGCTTGAACAGGAGCAGCTGCAGCACGGCGAACATGAGCAGGAGCACACGCAAGCACAGCAGGAGCTGGCCGAACACGAGCAGCGCCTGGCGGTTCTCCTCGAGGAAGCCGACCGGGCACAGCATGCCGTCACCCAGGCCCGCGCACACACCGACCAGATCCAGGAGGCCGTCCGGGGCCCGCTGCAGGAAGCCACCGCCGCGGCGGCACATCTGCAGTCGGCCAACACGGCGCTCGAGGCAGTCGAGGAGCAGCGCGGCCGCGTCGACAAGCTGGAGGCTGAGCTGCGTCAGCTGCGCGAGGCACGGGAAGAAGCCGAGGAGGCGCTTGCTGCGGTGCAGCGCGGCGAAGCCGCCCACACGGCAGGTTCCGCTCTGGCGCCAGGGGACGCCTGCCCGGTCTGCGTCCGGCCCCTCCCAGGCGACTTCACTCCCCCCTCCCCCCTGGACGGCAAGGCACTTGGGAAGGCCAGAGGTCAGCTCACCAAGTCCTCGAAAGCCGTGAACACAGCTGTCACCGCCGCGGCGCAGGCAACGGCCCAGCTGAGCGCGACCGAGCAGACGGTCCAGAAGCAGCAGCGCGCGCATCTGGCCGCCCTCGAGCGCATGGACACTTCGCTGCTTCAGCTGCAGGAGCTGGTGGACACGATGCGGCCGGACGTCGTGTCGGGCGTGGCCACGACTCTGGACACGCTGAGCCGGCAGACGGCCGTGCAGGCGCGTGCCCTCGCGGGCAGCGGCCCCAAGAACCGGGCTCAGATCACCCGTGCGGTCAAGACACTCGTCCAGCCGCTGCGCGCTGAGGAAGCGGAAACGCTCGCGGCCCACACGAGCGCCCAGGCAGAGCTGGCGACCGCGCAGGCCGAGAAGGAGGCGGCCCGGGCCGACCTCAAACGCCAGCGCGGCCGCTTGCAGCGTGAACGCAAACGGCTAGAGAAGACCCAACTGCAGTACGAGAGTGACCTGCAGACACTGCTGACCGAGGTCGCCGGCCTCCCAGCCTCGGTACGGCCCGCCCAGGACACACCGCAGGACCTCCCCTCCCCGAAGGACATCGCCTCAGCGCTGGAGACAGCCGGTCAGCGCCTCGCACAGCTCGAACAGACAGCACAGGCACGCGACGAAGCACAGCAGGCCCTCACCGAGCACGCCGAACTCCGGCAGGCCCTTGACGGACGGCGCCAGCGCAAGGTGGAGACTCCCACCCGCAATCTCATCAAGAAGCTGGAACGCTGGGCGGACGCCGCCACCGACGCCGAAGGTCTCCTCGACGGCGAGACGTCCAAAGAACTGCCTCCCGCCCCGGACGGATCCGACCTGGCCTTCGTCGACGCCTACTACCAGGCCCTCGTCTCCCTGAGCCGGCAACTGGCGGGCGCACTGAAACAATCCGGGCAGCGAGCCACGGACGCCATCCACGCGTTCGAGAAGGACCTCACCCTCCAGGCCGGGGCCGACGCCGACAAAACCGACGATGACCCAGGCTTCCCGGTGCCGGAGAAGAGCGACCTGCTGGCACCCGCCGTTCTCGACCCGCTCAGCCGCAAGACGAGCGACGCGGAAGCAGCGTACGGCAAGGCCAAGTCCGACCTGCGTACCGCGCGGTCCCAAATCCCCTACGCCGAGGCACTGGACGCTGCCATCACCGCCGCGGATGAACAGGCCGCAGTCTGGAGGAGAGTGAGCGACCAGCTCACCGACACGAAGTTCCTCACCTATCTCACAAACCAGCGCACCCATGCGCTGCTCCGCTACGGGAGCAGGATCCTCCAGCAGATCTCCACCGGGCTCTATGCGTTCACCGAGGACTTCAAGATCGTGGAGTCCGCCACGAATCTCACGCGCGGCCGAGAAACCCTCTCCGGCGGGGAGAAATTCCAGACCTCCCTCGCGCTGGCACTGGCATTCGTGGAACTTCACAACCGCAGCAACAGCAAGCTGGAGAGCCTGTTTTTGGACGAAGGGTTCGCCTCGCTGGACTCCGACCGACTGGAGGCCACCCTTCCCGTCCTGAGCAATGCTGCAATCCAGGACAAGACCCTCGCGGTCATCAGCCACCTGTACCCGGTGGCGGACGCCGTCGAAGACGTGCTGTTCGTCGAAAAGACCGCCCAGGGCTCCACGGCCACCTGGCTCACGCCGCAACAACGCGCCACGATCATCCGCGACGGGATCCGGCGCATGCTGGAACACGCCTGAGCAACACCGGGCCGGCCATCAGTGGCGCCAAGGAGCCCGTCCGCCCCAGGGCAGCGCCTTGGGACACCGGTGGTTCTCCTCCCTTTGCTGCGCCCGGCCCATCCCGTACGTCCTCCCGGTGCATGCAGGCGCGCATCAGGAAGCCCTGCGGCCGACGCTGACAAGCATTCAGCTCAGCGCCGACCGCGGTCTTCCACCCCAAGTGCCACAAATAGGCCGGCCAGCGCCGGGCCGCCTCCGATGCCCCGGCACAAGCCTGCCCCTTGGAGCAGCCGGGCCTTGGAGAAGCACGCCCCCTCCAAGCGAAGTCGCCGACGCTCGCAGCCGGTGCGGGCTGACGGCTCCGCCGTACCCGCCCTCCCCCGGCATGACGCCGCATCGCGGCCCTGACAAACGGCCGGGAAATGCCAGTGCCCTCCGCCTTCCGGCACCCCGCCAACGCCCGGCGCAAGCACGGCACTTCCGGTCCTTTCCACGATTCGTATCCATGTAAGGAGCAGACCGCATGAGTGACTCTTCTGCCGGCACGCAGGGTGCCGGAAAAGCGGTGTTCACCGCCCGCACGGGGCGGCTGGCCGCGCTGCCGCGGCTGCTGTCGCTGGACCAGAGCGGCGAGCTGACCAGCGCGCACGTGAAGCTGGTGGCCACGGCCGTGGGCCGCTCGGAGCGGGCGGTGTGGCGGTGGGTCGCCGAGGCGCGCGCCACCGGCCACGCCGATGCGGCGTCCCGGACACGGTTCCGCGTCACACCTGAACTGCGGCGGCTGCTGGTGGTGTGGGGAGGCAACGCCTCCGCCGTGCACCGTGAGCTGAAGCAGCGGGCCCTGGACGATCCGCAGCTGCCTGCGGCCCCGTCGCTGTCTACGCTCCACCGGGCGCTGCGCCGGGACCTGACGCCCGGGGAGCGGGCCGGGCTCGCCAAGGGGGAGGCCGCCCGGCGGGCCTTCGACGTGTTCGGGCAGCGCCCTCCCGCGCACCGCAACGCCGCCTGGGAGGGCGACCACAAGTGTGTGCCCGTGCGCGTGCTGCTCGAGGACCAGCTCGTGCAGCCCTGGGTGACCTGGTTCATCGACTGCCACACCAAAGTCATCACGGGGGTGGCCGTGACGCCCCACGCCCCCAGCGCGGATGGGGTGCTGGCGGCCCTGCGGATGGCCCTGGACCGTGCCGAGCCCTTCGGCCCGGCCGGCGGCCTGCCGGGCCGGATCAGGGTGGACCGCGGCAAAGAGTTCCTGTGTGCCACCGTCGCGTCGGCCTTGGGCGCCTTCGCCGTGCCCGTCGTCGATCTCCCGGCCTACAGCCCTCATCTGAAGGGCACCATCGAGGCGCTCAACGGTGCGGTCGAGGACATGCTGTTCGTCTCCATGCCGCGCTACGTGCACCGGCAGACGCTCACCGGCGGGCGCACCGCGGATCCGGACGAGCCCGCGCTCTCCTTCGAGGCGTTCGTGGAGCTGCTGCTGAAGTGGGTGCACTGGTGGAACACCGAGCACCAGCCCAGGGCGCTGGGCGGCCGCACCCCGATGCAGGCGTGGTCGGGCGACCCCACTCCCCTGCACGACGTTACCGCCGAGCAGCTGGCCCATTTCGGGCTCGAGGACGACGGACGCACCCGCACCATCACCACGCAGGGCGTGCAGTGGCGCAACCGCCACTACATCGCCCCCTGGATGGTCGGCCAGGCCGGCGTCCGCGTCGCGGTGCGCCACCTGCCCCATCATGACCTGACCATCGAGGTCTTCGGCCTGGACGGCGTACACCTGGGCAGCGCCGTTCTGGCCGAGGCGGCCAGCGAGGAGCAGGTCAAAAAGGTCCGCAACGCCCGCACCGCCAAGGCGCGGCGGCTTCGCGCGGACATGAAGGCCGCTGCACGGCTGCGCCGCGAGCGCTTCGAGGCCGTCACCACCGCCGCCCCGCCCGAGCGTCTGGGTGCGCTGACCGAGGCGGAGGCCGAGGCAGAACTTTCCGAATCCAACGCCGCGGACCTGCGGCGGGCCGATCCCGGCTACATCCCGCACCAGCCCGTCCCGGACGGCTGGGCCCGCCCGGTCTCCCCGGCCGCGGACGAGCCGGACGACGACACCTCTGAGGAGAACGTGTGAGCGGCGACATGGACTACGGCAGGCTGCCCGCCGAGGACGAGGACCACTTTCACCGCCTCGATGCGCACCTGGTGGCCACCGATACGCTCATGACGACCCTGGACGACGTGCAGGCGACGATCGACGCCAAGGCCATGATGGTCGCCTACGGAGCGGCCGGATACGGCAAGACGATGTCGGTGAACTCGGCGCTGCGCAAGATCGCCCCCGACAACACCTACCGCCTGGAGCTGCGCTCGGGGCCGACCCCCCGCGACATCCGCCACGGGCTGTTTCACGCCCTGGCGCTGCCCGGGGAACCGCCGACCCGGCCGATCGAATTCGATACACTTCTGAAGGAAACGCTGTCGCAGACGTTCCGCGTGCTGGTGTGCGACGAGGCCCAGTGGATGGGCCGCAGTTCGTTCGAGTACTGGCGCCACCTGTGGGACGACCGCAACACCGACATCGCGGTGATCTTCGCCGGCGGCGATGGCTGCTACAAGGTCCTCAAGCGGGAACCGATGCTGGCGTCACGGATCTTCATCTGGCAGAAGTTCACGCGCATGCCCGAGGCCGAAGTCGTCGGCACGCTGCCGGCATTCCACTCCCTGTGGGCCGGAGTGGACCCGCAGATGATCCGCAACATCGACCGGGCCGCGGCCCACGGCAACTTCCGCAACTGGGCCACCATCACCAAGCACATGCTTAACGGTATGAAGAAGAAAGGCCTGACCGAGGTCAAGCATGACCTCGTCAACTGGGTGTACAGCAAGCTGGGCGGCATGTAGCAGCCGCCGCATGCGCGGCGGCCCGGCGAGCCCGGGCCGCCGCCGACAACCTCGCACTCCACACAGACCGGTCCTTGCGTCTCCGCATCCGGGGCCAGTCCGTGCAGTGGGCGGCCGGAAGGGAGGCGGTGGCCGTGGTCTACGGCGACGTGACGATCGTGGTGGACGAAGAGGACGACCTGTTCTACACCCGGGCGGCGCTGCAGGCCCACCGGCCCGCAGAAGGCCGCATCACCGTGCAGCCGACGCCGGCCAGCGTCAGCCCGGCCGCCCTGGCGCACGACATGCTGTATGCGCTGGGCAAGCGGCTGGCCCCCGGGCCCAACTCCCCCGATGTGTGGCTGGACTCGGTGAACGCGGCGTGGCTCGCCGCGGCTGCCTGGGGTGTCGCGATGGGGGTGCGGCACGTTGTGGTCCCCCGGGCCCATCTGCTGACCAGTCGGCGCATCGACCAACTGCTCGCCTGGCGCGAGTCGACGGGAGTTCAGCTGACCCTGCTGTGGCAGAAGCCGCCGCGTGGACTGCCGCCGGCGCTGGCCCGTGTGGAGCGCCGTATCAGCGGCCGGGACCAGTTCGAGGCGCTTCTCGCCGAGCCGGGACCGATACCCGCGCGCCCGTCCTTCCCTCCTGCTCTCCCGGCGATGACGGGAGCGGCGGCAATGGCAGTGGCCGCCAGGCAGGCGCCCGCCCCGCAGCCGCGCGGGAGCGGGGCGGCATCGACGAGGCCCGGACCCCCGGCTCCCCCTTGCACCGGCGCGATGGCAACGGCACAGCTGGTCCAAGCCGCCCCTGCCCTCAAGATCGGCTCCGAGGAGGCCGCCGCGCTGGCCGCTCTCGCGCACCCGCTCATCGCCGGAGCGCTGAGCGTGCTGGCCTTCACCCGGGCCGGCCTGGGCAGCCTGCGCTTCACCCGCGACCTCGACATCACCGGCGACGTCTGCGCCATCAAGCTCCACGGGGTCGGCCATCGGCACTGCCCTTTGCACGCCGTCCCTGCCTGGGCACGCCCGCTACTGGCCGGCGCCCGCGCCCACCACCGCCTGATGGCTCACTCTCCCGAGGAGGGCGTGTTCGCCCCCGCCATGGTCGCCGAAGCACGCCATCTGCGCGCGCACGCCGGACGTCTGCCCCGGCTCGGCCTGTCCCTGCCCGCCGGCGCCCTCGTCCCTTGAGAGCTGTGTGTCCCGCCCGCCCTGTGCACTGGGAAAACGGCAGCGCTGACACATGTGATGTCGGATGCTTCGCCGCTGTGTGGCCGGACTCCGCAGCGGCGTCTGTTCTCTTCACACGGGAGCACAGGCGGCCTGTTCAGGTGCGCTTGGGCACGGGAGCCTCTCTGCGCGCCGCGGCAGTCCTACGGGCCTGGACTCGCGCAGCGTGCTGATGCTCGAGCGCTTCACGGGTGCGTTTGGGGATGATCAGTTTCATCTTGGTGGCGGGCGCTACGAAGGTGCTGGCGCCGGTGCCGTAGCGGCCTCTGTGGGTGTCGCTGTCGGTCTTGTAGAGCAGGACGTCGACGATGCCGAGGGACCGCAGGTTGGTCAGGACGCGTTGAACGTCGTCGATGTTGCGCCAGTCTCGGGTGTAGATGCAGATGGGGCGGCGGGTGTCGTCGCTTTTGGTGCGGGTGTTGATGAGCGTGGCCGCTTTGCTGCGGTAGCCGAGAAGGCCGTCTTCGGTTGCGGTGCGGATCGTGGCCCAGGAGCGGTCAAGGAGGCTGAGCGGGGCGAACCAGAGCCATTTGCCGCTCCAGGGGTGGTCGTCCTCGGTCAGGGGGGTGTCCGGGGCGGCGGCCCACAGCCAGTGCTCGGTGGTCTCGCGTGAGGGGGCGTCCTGCTGGGCCGATGGGGCGGTCTTGACGATCACGATCGGCACTGTATGCGAGGTTCATTAGTTTTTTCGCTTATTTACCCGTTATGGGCCTTGTGGAACGGAACACCCTCCGATGGCGCCGTGACCTGGCGCTGACCGCGTGCTGCGCGGCCGCCGTCGCGGAAGCGGACCGCACCGGCGATCCGGGCCAGCGAGCCGCCCGCCTCATCGACTGCCTGGGAGTTCTGCGCTCGGCACACGGCGCCGGTGCAGCCTCGGTCTTGGACATGCGCGCGCTGCGGCGCGGCTTGCGCCACGGGCTCGCGCCCCTCCTGCCCGCCTGCGTCCAGGACGGTGACCCGCTCGGCGAGATGAGGCTGCTGGACCAGGACGGCCTGCTGTGCGACGCAGTGGAAGACCTGGGCCGCGAACACCTCGTGCCTCAGCAGGCGTTGATGGAGTACTGGCCCTGGGCGCGCTTGCGTGCCGAGCAGGAGGAGCAGCAGCTGTACGCGGAGATCCGGCGGCTTTTGCCGGACGATTACGCGAAGGTGCGCGAGCTGCTGGCGAGTGATCCGGTGGCGGAGCAGGGCGTGCTCTGGGAGAAGTGGGGCGGGCTGTGGGGGCGGTTCGGGTTCTTCGAGCCGGTCTCGTCCTGGCCGTGGTGCAACGCGGCGGGCTGGTGTTTCCCGTGTCCTGTCTGTGCCTGGCCGATGCGCGCGCAGCCCGCCGGACAGGGGGTCTTCGCCGTGTCGTGCGACGCCCATCTGCTGGAGGGGGTGCAGTACACCTACCGCCAGGTGCGGGGTGGCAGTGGCCCTCCGGTCCTGGAGGGCGGCGGCCGCTCCGCCACTCGCGTGGAGGGCTTCCCCGCTGCCGGCGACTACTTGGCGGTCTCCCGGACGGTGTGGCGGTACATGACCCTGCCGGGGCGCATGGAATTCGCGATCCGGGACGCGCTGACGGGGATCGCCGGTCTCGACATCCTCATGTACCCGGACGGTGACCGCTACGACCTGCGCATCACGGCCGCCGAGCCGCTGGTGGCCAGGCAGTGGCGGGTGGATGCGAAGGCGTGGCGGTCCTTCGGGGCCCTGGCCGATGCCCTGCTGGAGCGTCCGGCGCTGGGCGCGCCGGTGCCGCTGACGATCGTGGTCCCCCACCGGCAGCGGTCCGATCTTCCGCTGCTGCAGGCGCGCCTTGCCGGGCGGCCGGACATGGAAGTGATGACGGACAAGGACTTCGTCGCCGAGGTGCTTCGCTGGTGCTGGGGTGAGTCGTGACGAGCGGCGATGTCCGTGAGGCGTTGCAGCGTTGCGCCGTCGCTGCGTATCTCGCCCTGTCCGAGCAGTACTTCGCGTTCGAGACCGTCGATGGCCGTCGCGGTGTGCCGCTGGACTTCGCGCAGATGTTCGCCGCCCGGCGCACCGATGCATGGGGAAGGTGGCTGTCACTGCCGCGCGCCGAGTACGAGCTGGTGGGCCGGCTGTGGCAGGCGCTCAAGCAGGAGGGGGACCTGGCGCAGCCGGACACGTTCCGCGAGGCGGTCCTGGAGTACGCGGTGGCGCCCACGGCGCTGTTCCGGATTCCGGGAGAATCGAACGCAGACGAGACCCACTGGCTGGTGGCCTGCCACGCACAGGAGCCCCTCACCCTGGCCGAGCATCTCGTCCAGGAGGCCGAGGAGTACCGGGCCGTGCTGGAGAGGGCGCTACCGACGGCCGGCGAGGGCCTGTGGGCCTTCGGGCGGGAGCGTCTGTACACGGTGGAGATTCCTGCCAGCGAGAAGGACGTCTTCGTGGCCCCGGTCCGGTTGCGCACCGAGCCGTTCCTTGAGGAGGTGCGGCTGCCGCGGGAAGCGGTGATGGACCGCGTGGTGGGCCAGGCAGCGGCCAAGCCGGAGAAGTTCGGGTGGAAACCCGGTCTGCTTCAGGGGTTCTTCGACCGACTCACCGACGCGTACGGGCGCACGGCGGCAGAGTTGCGGCTGCCCGCGGGGCCGATGACGCTGCTGAATGCGCCCACCGGCGTGGGCAAGAGCGTGCTGATGCGGGATGCGGCGCACCTGCTGGCCGCCGGTGGCCAGGGCCCGGTCCTCATCGTGGTGGGCCGCATCCGTGAAGGCCTGGGGACAGCCGAGCAGTTGGCTGCGGACCATGGGCTGCTCGAGGAGACGGCCGACGCTGTGCAAGACGCTGCCGAGCGGGCCGGCAAGCCGCTGCGGGTGGTGGCATGGGTGGCGTCCTCACGCCACGACGACCAGGCCGCGCTCGCCTTCGCGCAGGGCCGCGAGGACCGCTTCGAGCAGTTCGCCGGCGGCTGCGAGATGACCGGCTGGCAGGTGGACGGCCCACGGCTGGACCGCACCATGCTCCCCTGCGCCCAGCTGGAGTGGGTCGACGGTCCCGCCGAGCCGGCGCACGGCGGCAAGCATCTGTGCCCGCGCATGGGCGTCTGCCGGCGCTTCGAGCACATCCGGCAGGCCGCCGAGGCCGACATCATCGTCACCAACCACCACAACCTGATCCGTGGACGCTGCAAGGTGCCCGTCGAGGTGGACGGCGAGCGGGTCGTCCATGACATGAGCGTGCTGGAGTTCGTGCTGCGCCGCTGCCGCGTCGTGATCATCGACGAGGTCGACGCCTTCCAGTCCACCTGGTGCACGCAGGGCGCGCAGGAGTTCACCCTCATCAGCCGCGGCCGGGGCCACTCCGGGCGGCTGGAAGAGGTCGACCGACACCGGGGCGGCCTGTCGGCGCTGGAGAACCTGCTGGTGACCGGCCCGTTGATGGAGGCGCGCCGGCTCAGCGAAACCTTCCTGGACAACGTCCTGACCGGGCACCTCTACCTGGACTCCGAACAAGAGCGCCAAAATCGCCCGGGCTCCGGCTGGTACATGGTGGGCAAGAAGGATGCCGAGCTGTGCCGTCTTCTGACCGGCGCCTCGGCGGACGCCGAGATCACCGAAGCAGTGCACCAGGCCTACCTGGCCCTCTTCCCGGGTGAGCGGTCCGACGCCGAGCCGCTGGCGGGCTGGCAGCCGCTCGCCGATCAGATCCGCCAGGCCCTGGCCGGCAAGGTCAAAGGCACCCGCCGCAGCAGAAAACTCGCGGTCTTCAAGGACTCCATCGCCCGCATCCTGGCCGACGCGCCGTTCCACGTGCCCGCCTCCCAACGCGCCGCGCTGGTCAACGACCTCCTCGTGCGGGCCTGGCTCGGCGCGCTCCACAACGAGCTCCACACCCTGAAGTGGTCCATCCTGCCGCTGCTCGGGCAGCTGAACGCGGCCACCGACCTGGTCTCCACCATGGGGCTGCTCCCCCGCGACGAGCCGATTCCCTACGGGCCGCTCGGACAGAACCTGTACGGATTCAAGCTCGACAAGAATGCGAGCGGCACCGGCCGCCTCTCGCTGCAGTCCCTGGGCGGCGACCCGCACACCTCCACCGTCCGCCTCGGCGACACCGTCGCGCTGGCCACCGCCGGGGTACGGCGCAGCGTCCTGGGCCTGTCCGCCACCGCGTTCTTCCCCAAGGCCGCCCTGCAGCACGTGCACACCCTGCCCGCCTATGTGATGACCGACGCCGCCCCCGGCGCGGTCACCGCCCATGCCGGGAGCGTGTCGTCCACCGATGTGGGCTGGCAGCCCATCTCGATCGGCGGCGTGGAGGAGAAACGCAAACCCTCCGAGCTGCGCAAGCTCGCCGAACGGCTGTGGCACACCCAGATGTCATCGCACCTGGAGAAGGTCGCCCGCAACGACCCGCTGCGGGAGCTGGCCCTGCTGGCCGGGAACTCCTACTTCCACGCGGCGGTGATGGCCGCCGGGATCGCGGCCGCGTGCGGCCGCCCGGAATGGGTCGCCCTCCTCGTCAGCAGCAACCAGGCCGCTTCCGGGAAGGCCGTGCATCTGCCCGAGGGCGTGGTGCGGGTGACCATCGACGAACTTGAGGACCTGCCCGCCACCCACCCACGGGTGAAGGTGATCTGCGCGCCGCTGTCGGTGGTCTCCCGCGGCCTGAACATCCTCATCCCCCACACCGACCGCTCAGCCCTCGCCTCGGTGTGGGTGGGCGTGCGCCCCCTCACCCACCTGCACGAGCCGGCCGTCATGTACGCGAGCATCAATGCCTGCGGCATCGCCGCCGGCACCGTCAGCGCCGATCCCGCCGGCATGCTCGCCTCCCAACGGAGCGCAGCCGTCCGCCAGCGGGAGTTGCTGCTGCGCACCGACCCGCGGTTCTCCCGCATGCCGAAGTTCCTCAAGACCGAGATCCTGGCGGGCATCCTCGTCGAACTCATCCAGCTGGCCGGGCGCGCACGCCGCGGCGGCACCCCCGTCGAGCTGTACCTGGTCGACCACGCCTTCTTCAACCAGCAGTTGGGCTGCGACTTCCCCCGGCTGCTGCGCTCCTACTACGGCCAGCTGGATGCGGAGGAGCAGGACATCCTGCGCCGCGTCTACGGCTCCACCCTCACCGCCTGGCTCGACCTCGCCCACAGCGAGGACCTGCTGCTGCCCAACCCCGTCACCCTCATCCCCGCCCCGACCCCGGATGCCCAAGGACCTCAGTAATGCCGTCGAATGACACCCGCATGTCCCTGCTGGCCGCGCCGTTGACCAGCTCGTTGATGGGCACCGTGTGGCTGTACCGGCTCCCCGAGAAGATCGAGCCCGCCTGGAAGAAGCTGCGTGCCATCTACCACGGCAAGACCGGCTCGAAGGCCAACTTGCCCTATGCCGGGCTGCTGATGGTGCTGCGCGCCAGCGGCGCCACCAGCGCATCGCTGTATCCCACCAGCAAGAGCAAGCCGCCGCAGTTCCTTGCCCTGTCCAAGAAGCTGCCGCCGGCCCACCTGAGGGCCGCGGTCGCGCTGTGGGAGCAGGCTCTGCTGCAGACACCTCAGAACGAGATCTCCCTGGCCCACCCCAGTGACCTCGCCGACCTGTTCGCCTCGGTGGAGCCCGAGCAGGTGGCGGTGTGGGACCACGTCCGCCTCGGAGCGCACGCGGTGGACGCGGACGGCTGGGTGTGGGACGCGGCCAGCTGGAACCTCGCCTCCCTCCTGGCCGGGACCGACCTGGCGGTGGACGGCCGCGCCATCCCGCTCCGCCCGGACACCGAGAACAACATGATGGTCTGGGACACCGAACACCTCTGGTCCAACACCTGGCTCGAGGCCCGGCCCGCCAAGGAGAAGACGGGCGAAGCCAAGGCAGACGGGGCGGCCACGGAGGCCGAGGAGTGGAAGATCAGACGCCACTACGCCGCGCTGCGGGTGGAGGTGGCGATGAAGTCGCTGCACTCCCTTCCCGTTCCGCTCGTGGTCATGACACCGCGCGTGTCGAGACTGAGCAATCAGATCAACGGTGCCCGCACCGCCTGGTGGGCGCCCCGCTCCCCCGGCGCCCCGCTGCTGCGTGTGAACCTGGGCGGCACGGGCAAGTACACCCACCTCGAGCACACCAGCCGCCTGGCCCTGAACGCCTGGGTGCGGCTGATGGACGACCCCGTCTTCCCGCGCAGCATGGACGACACCGAGTTCCTTCCCCTCAGCGCCATGGACCTGTCCGGCACGCCAGGCAACTTCCGCGCGCTGATCCCCTTCCCAAAGTCGTTCCCCATCGGCAAGGGCGTCGGCCTGCACACCATCACCGCCCTCGCCGAGCACCTGTCCACCGTCACCGGGCAGGATCTCGTCCACGGCAGGCAGGTCGCCAAAGTCCTCTCGGTGGGCGCCCGCAAGACCGAGTACGGCCGCGATGCCACCCTCCTCGACGACGCCAGCCTCAAAGAGATCCTGGCCGCCGCCAGCTGCTCCAAGCTGCGTGTCCTGGCCCTGTACCAGCACCAGGACATGCGCACCCGCATGCAGCGCCTGCTTGCCTACCACTTCAACCAGCCCCACCTCGCCGACGGCATGCCCGACGACGAAATCGTGCAACTCGGCTGCCGCACCGAGGTGTTGCTGCACCGGGCCCCCATGCTGCTGTCCCACGGCAGCCACCATGACCGGCGCGGCGCACTCACCGACGCCCTGCCCGGACTTCAGGCCGAAGACACCGGGGTCCTGGCCCTGGTCGAGACCGAGTACGACGCCAAGGACTGGGGCCGCAAACGGCGCGCCGCCCGCCGCGGGGAGGACGGCACCGTCGACCCGTACACGCTCGATGCCAAGCCGGAGGTCTCCCGCCACCTGGCACGGCACGGCGTGCTCGCCCAGTTCCTGACCCCCGAAACAAAGAAGCGGCGCTCGAAGAAGAAGGAACGCGAGGCCCAGACCCCGCTCGAGGCCCTCGGCATGGAGCTCGCCGCGGACTTCCCCGGCCACCACGCCATCGGGGACATGCTGCGCTCCGCCGGCCTGGTCCATCCCCGCCTGACCCGCGCCATCTCCACGGGAAAGGGGATCAAGGACCGCGTCGCCCACCTCGGCCTGCACATGCGCGCCCAGCTCGGCGAGAAGCACACCAACCGCACCGAGGAACCCAAACTCATGTGGGTCCTCACCGCCTTCGTGCCGGTCGGCGAGCAGTGGAAGGCCCTCGCCCACCTTCCCGCCGGCCGAGGCGGCCACGGCGGCTGGTTCAACTACGCCCGCGCCCAGGGCCTGTCCCGCAGCCGGCCCATCCCGGAGGGCAGCCGCGGCGACGACACCCTGCCCCGCCGCATCGACCACGCCCTGTACGAACTGAGCCGGCACCTCGAGTGCGGCTACGTCCTCTACGTCTCCGGTGACTCCACCCGCCCCGTGTGGCCCCTGCTTTCGAACAAGAACGCCGACCTGCTCCCCGACCACAACGGCCTGGCCAACGGCAGGCCCGCCCTGCCCGGTGCCACCCTTGCGCCCGAGCACCGGCCGCGTGCCGTCATCCGCACCACCTCCAGCGCCGACCCCAGCATCCCCCTGCCCGCGCTCTTCCACGAGATCGACGAGAACGGCACCGCGAGCGACGGCGACAAGACCAGCAACGCACTGTTTCAACTCGACGGCACCGACACCACGTTCATCATGAGCCGCCGCCCGCACCAGATGGACGGAAAGACCCCCTCAGCCAAGTCCGGCCGCAGCCAGGGCCGTTGGCTGTGTGATGACCAGGAGCTGCAGGCCGAGACCTGGCACAATCTGACCGCCACCGAGATTGCCGTCATCGAACGCCCCGCCGGGGATGACGCCCTGCCCTACGCCCTGACCGCGGCGCGGCTGTGCAACCACGCCCTGGCCTGGGAACACCGCACGCGGCATCCTCTGCCCATCCACGCCGCCATCCAGATGGACAAAAATCACCCCGAATACCGGCGCACCGTCGACTGGGACAGCGACGACGCCACCGGATGACCCGCCGGAAGCGGTGAGTGGCCGCGGCCGGTGGTGGCCGCGGCCACGGCAGGACCGGTTCGGTCGGCCGCGCGGGGCTGCAGGCGGGCCGCAGGCCGGGCAAGAGGGTGCGGGTCTGCTATCGGCGGAAGCCCCGTCGCGGATCGCGGGCCGCGCCGTTGCCGAAGGGCTCAAACCAGGAGTCCACACGGAGGTCTCCCGCTCCCAGGCGCTGGTTCGCCGGGTTGTCGGGCTCCTCGATCCCGGCAAGGGATGCGTCGAAGAGCATCAGAACATCGTGGTCTTGGAAGAGGAGGTCGGAGCAGCCATCCCAGCTGTAGTCGTCCTCGTGCCGGGGCAGGATGTGATGTTCATCGTCTGCGGGCCGGTCCTCGAGGTAGGTGGGGGCGTCTTCGATGGCCAGGTGGAGGGCCATTTCCTCGGCGGTGCAGGTGGGTTCGGGCCAGCGGCCCTTGTCCAGGTCGTCGGCGAGGTCGTCGAAGGCCCTGGCCATGCGCCGACGCCAGCGGTGATCAGCGGACCGGGTCAGCGGCGGGAGGCGGTCGAAGACGGCCCAGCCGGTGGAGTGAGCGTCCGGCAGGTATTGATCGCCCAGCCTGTCGGCGTCGTCGAAGGCATGGTCTGCGAGCACCGACAGGGCCGTGCTCAGCAGGTCAGCCGTGCGGGGCGTCAGCTGCCATCCGCAGGCCTCGCAGTCTTCCGACTCGCCGGCACAGTCGCACTCGCGGATCGGGAACAGCGCCGCGTAGTTCGCTGTCTGCGTCTTGGCAGCGGGACGGCTACGCTCGTAGCGCAGCCGCCATCCGTGGTGGAACCGGATCGTAACCGGGGACGGGTTCCAGTCCGCGAGTTCGTCCCCGTCCTCGGAGCTGAGGACTTCGGCGACGCTCTGGTCCTCCAGGGTTCGCGCGCCGGGGACATTCAAATCGTCGGTGAGCGTCATGACGGCGCCGACGAGATCACGCGGGTCGTCGTCTCCCAACTCGGTCGCCAGCAAGGGCTCCCACCCGCGATCGGTCGCGGCCCGGATCAAGGCGTCCTCGTCGGTGACGTGGAACTCGTAGAGGCGGGCGATCCTCACGACCTTCCCCGGCAGGTCTGCGAGCCGCGGGTGGCTGGTCAGCTCGAACGGCACGGACGCGGTCTCCTGCGCGGCGTCGGATTCGAGGTCCTCTGGGTCGGCGACTTCGTAGAGCACCCCTGGGCCGGTCGGCCAGGTCCCGCTCGCGGCGTGGGTGACGGCCTGGCGCAGCGAGCCGGCAGGCGCGTCGGGCATGACGGCGGTCAATGCCCGCAGTTCGTCGTCGGCGCACGTGGCCTCGCGCCTGGCCAGGACACGGCGCAGGATGTCGACGGCCTCGTACGCGTGGTCGGGTTCCTTGCAGGTCAGGACGGCGGTCAGGGAACGGGGGGCGTGATCGTGGTCGAGTAGGGCCATCACGCGGCTCTTGCTGGGGGTGTGCTCGCACAGGAAGTCGACGGCCCGGGCCGTACGGGGCAATGCGGTCATCGCGAAGTCTCCACATGGCATGTCCCGTGCGCGGCCCGGCCGGCAGGCGTGCTGTGCACGGAAATGGACACCCGCTGGTCGACGCGGTACGAGCGCATCCCCGGGCGGTGGCAAGGAAGTTGATGGGATCGGCTGGTGCCGTCGCTGCGAACGAAGGCCCGGGCCTGACCGCGCAACACCGTACCCCAGTCGGCGCTGACTCATCCGCCGGTTTGGCAGACCCAAGACCTACGGCTTGGTGGGCCACGGCCGCATGCGTGGCGCGGGCGAGGCGTGGGTACGTCTGCCCAGACCCATCGCTGCTTCAGCGTCCCCGCGACATGCACAGCGCACCGTGCGGCATTGGAGAGGTGCATGGCCGATCCCCTCCCCCCTGTCCCCCCGTACATTGCCGTGGTCGGGCCCGGCGCCGCCACCAGTTACGAGGCGTCCCTGGCCCGACAGGTGGGGAACCTGCTGGCAGAGCACGGTGCGGTCGTCGTGTGCGGAGGCCTCGGCGGCGTGATGGAGGCATGCGCCGAGGGCGTCAGTGCCGCCGGCGGTGTCGTAGTGGGTGTCCTTCCCGGCGGTGACCGTACCTTGGGCAACCGGTACCTCACACATGTCCTGGCAACCGGGCTCGGCGAGCTGCGCAACGGGGTCCTGGTCAACAGCTGCGACGCGCTCATCGCCGTGGGCGGCAGCTGGGGCGCCCTCAGCGAGATAGCCCTGGCCCTGCATGCCGGAAAGCTGGTCGTCTCACTGCACGGCTGGGATCTTCCCGCGCAGTCCGCCGCATCGCCGGAAGCAGGGCTGTTCATCGAAGTGTCCACGGCCGTGGAAGCCGTCCAGGCCGTCATGCAGCCTGTCTCGCAGGGCGGTGCCGGATGACGGCGCCCGACCCCGTGAATCCACCTGCCCTCGCTCCGCTTCCTGAGTTGTGGAAGGCCTACGAACTCGCCCAACAGCACTACGATGCGGACCTGGAACTGCACTCCAGCCGCATGAACCTCTTTCTGGTAGTCCAAAGCGCCCTGGTGGCCTTCGTCGCGGGTCAGCGCAGCACCGTCGACCGGCACTGGCTGGCCTTCTTCGGCATGACCCTGTGCGCAGGCTGGCTGCTGGTAGCCGTCAGTTCCTACCAGTGGATCAAGACGTGGCGCACCCACATGTCCAGCCTCGGACAACAGATCAAAGACATCAGCGGTGTGGCTCCCTCAAGCCTGCTGTTCGACCGCACCCACCGCCACAACGCCGTCGCACCGACCAGGATCTTCCCACGCTGCCTGGAATGGTTCTCCTGGCACATACGCCCCACGCTCATCACCTGCTGTCTCCCCGCCCTGTTTCTCGGCGGCTGGATCTACCTCAGCTGTACCGCTTGAACCCGGCGCATCCGTCACTCGCTCCGACAGGCCGATGCACGCTGGGCTCTCCGGGGCATCGAGAAGCGCCCGCCCGGCAGGCCGCCCGCTCAGTGACCGCCGCGATCACCGATCAGCCCCAACCAGGAGCACCACCGCGTGGCCCAGCTGTTCGAGGCCGCCAAGCGGTCCTTCCTCAGCCAGCCTCGCCGACCTCGTACCCGTGACCGATCCCGTCGCCTGACATAGTCATCCACCAACTGCCATTACTTTCCGGTGTCACCCGGCAGTGCCGTCGGACACGACTCAGGACCCGCAAGACGCACCGGACGCGATAGCTGACGCCGGGTTGTTGTTTAGGAGCCGCGGGTGCCTTCGGGGTGATCGTGGATCCAGGACAGGCCGCCCAGATCGAGGCGTTGGCGGGTGCGGGTGACGGCTACATAGGCCAGGCGGGCTTCGGCGTCGTCGATGGGATCGGGTGCCGGCGCGGGGCCTGTCTGTTCGTCGGGCGGGTTGTCCTTGGGACGGGCGAAGTCGTCCGCGATGAGCACGCGGGGCCATTCACGTCCTTTCGCCTTGTGGGCGGTGGAGACGGTGACTTGGGCGTGCGGCTCGGGGGCAAGGTGGGCGACGGCGGCGAGGATGGCCTCGGTGCCGTGGGTGTCGACGAGGTTGACCAGGGGCTGCAGGTCGCGGCCGGCCGGGTCGTGGGCGGCGTAATCCTGCAGATCGCCCCATGTGGGGAAGAGGATGAGTTCGGGGTGTTGCGTGCGGCGGCCTTCCTTCAGGTCGCGGGCTGCGAGGGCCAGGGCCTGCAGGCTGCCCCCTCCCCCGGCCAGGGCAACCCGGTAGCCGGCTTCCATGAGGGTCATGACGTGGGCCATGGCGCCGACGTTGGTGCGGCACAGCACGGCGTCCGGCTGGGTGACGGGGCCGAGTTCGGTGGGCACGGCGGGGGTGCCGGTGAGGCGGATGGGGGCGTCGGCGAGGTGCAGCCAGCGGTTCGCCTCGGCGGCGAGGGCGGGGCCGAAGCGGAAGGACTGGGACAGGATCAGGTGGGTGCCGTCGAAGCCGGTCATGACGTCTTTGGCGCCGCGCCAGTGGTAGATGGCCTGGGCGGAGTCGCCGACCATGACCAGTTGGGTGTGCTCGCGCTGGTTGAGGAAGATCTGTTCGACGACGGGGTTGGTGTCCTGGGCCTCGTCCAACAGCAGGAAGTCGGCCTGGACGCGGGGCCGGGCAAGGGCCCAGATCTTGAGGTAGTGGTCGTGGTCGAAGCGGACGGCGCCTTCGTCCGGATGCTGCAGGTCAGCCCAGGCTTTGCGGGCGAACGGCACGATGTGGGCGGCGAGTTCGGCGTGCAGGTCGGGATCGTCCAGACCGCGCAGGCGGGGTACATGGTGGCGGGTGATGGCCTCGTCCGCAGTGTGGCAGAAGTGGGCGACGGTGCGCAGGGCGGCGTTGGACAGGGCCCGTTGGGAGATCTCGCGGTCGCCGATGCGGACGGCTTTGGCCAGGCCGAGGGCCTGACCGGTCTGCCAGGCCGGGCGGCGGGGTGCGTTCAGACGGCGGGTGTAGCGGTGGCCGACGGCCGCGTAGGCGAGGGCGTGGGCGGTCTTGCACTGCACGGTGTTGGGGAAGCGGGCGCGGGCGTCCTGGGCGATGACCCGGTTGTAGGCAAGGTAGCGGCCGCGGCGGGTAGTGGCGCGGGCGAGCAGGGCGAGGGTGGTGGTCTTACCGGTGCCCGCGCCGGCCTGCAGGGCGAGGTGGTCGCCGGCGTGGAAGGCATCGGCGGCGGCGGTCTGTTCGTCGGTGGGTTTCATGGGGTGGGGCTTTCGGGGAGTCGGGTGAGCGCCCGGCCGACGGCGGACAGCAGGTAGCCGGGGCTGGTGTGGGCGAGGAGTTGGCGTACCTCGCGGTGGAGGCGGTCGGTTTCCTGGTCGGCGTGTTCGGCCAGGGCCCGGTGCAGGGCCAGTTCCACGAAGCGTTCGGGTGTCTGTGCGGCGCGCCGGGCTTGGGCGGTGAGGGCGGCGTGTACGGCGGATGGCAAGGCGACGTTGAGCAGCACGTGGTGGTCGGCGTCCGGGTAGTGCATGGTGATCACGTCGATGGGCAGCCGGTCCCCGAGTCGGTGGCGCAGCCGGCGGAGGGCCCGGCGGGGGGTCTTGGCGGGCAGGAGTGCCATGAGGCGGGTGGCGTCGTGGTTGGCGGCGAGCGGGAGCAGGCGGGCGGCGTGGAGCAGGGCTGCCGAGGAGAGGGGGCGGGTGAGGGTGATTTCCAGAGCGTGGTGCGGCATGGTCATCCCTGCCGGCGCCGGTCGGCCGCGGGGTGCGGCAGGCGGGTGTGGACGTGGGCTGCGTGCCGGAACGGGTCGAAGATCTGCCAGGTGGTCAGAGTGAGGTCGGCGGCGGCGCTGAGGGCGGCATGGTTGGGGCAGCGTTGGGTGCGCCAGCGGCGCGCTGTTCGGCGTGGGGCAGGAAACCGAGGTCGTAGACGGCCATCAGGCTGTCGGGGAGGAGTGGTTGGTGGTGGCGGCGTGGGCCCGTGGGCAGCAGTCGCCAGGTTCCGGCCGGGCTGTCGGGGTGCAGGACGGGCTGGGGGCACCGCTGCCGGTGGCGGGTCTGGGCCACGCAGCGGATGTGCTCGAAGGTGGCGCCGGAGAGGTAGCGGTCCAGCAGCATGCTCACGACCGGACGGGCGGGGTGGCCGGTGATGGCTGGCGGCGTGTCGGTCGGGAGGGGGGTGAGGTGGCCGGTGTCGATCAGACGGCGGGTGCGGACCGCGAGTTGGCGGCGCAGCTCGTTCATGTATGGACTGGTCTGGCAGTGGGGGGTGAGGGCCGGGCAGAGGGCGGCGTGCGGGATGCGGCACCAGTCACTGCCGTCGTCGTGAGGGTGGGCGATGCCACTGCTGAGGTGCCAGCGGCAGGTCGCCGGGACGCTGTGGGTGGTGAGTTCGGTGGGGTGAAGGGCGATGGGCCGCTGGTCGGGGCGCGGATAGATGTCGATGCGGTGGCCGCAGCTGCGGCAGATGCCGCTGTGGCCGTGGCGCAGCAGACGGCTCGGGCCCTCTGCGGCCACGTGGAGACAGCGGCGTGGATGCGTAGTGCGTGGACTGCCGTCCCAGTGGCGGCCGGTGGGGGTGTAGTTGAGGCACATGGCGGGGACCGTGCCAGGCCGCATTCAGCGGTGGGGCACGTGGCGGCTGTGGTGTCCCCCGGACGGCCCCACCTGCTCGAACAGGTGAGCTGACGAACCGTCACATGTTCTAGCGCGGTTCACCGTTCGGGTGATTTTGCGGCACCGTTCTCGGCGAGGAGACGCGCGGTCAGGCGTGCGGCGTGCCGGGCGGGGTGTGGTTGTCACAGAGGGCGCCGAGGAGTTCCCCGATGGGGACGTCGAGGGCGTGCGCGAGGGCGTGCCAGGTGGTGATGTTGCCAGCGCCGCGGCCGTGTTCGAGGTCAATGACGGTGCGCCGGGCCAGGCCGCTGCGATCAGCGAGTTCGTCGAAGGTCCAGCCGCGGTCGTTCCTCAGACGCGCCAGCGTTACGCGCAGGGCGGTGAGGTCGGGATCGGGCTGGAAGATCGACACTCGACTATCCGACGGTCCCGCCACCCGCCCTGTCAGTGCGAATTTCTGCACTTTCGGTTTCTGCGAGAGAGTGCCGCTGACGGTTTGGGAATCTGCCCGTCTGTGCGTCCGGCCGGGTGCCTTTCCCCGGTACGCACCGGCCACGGCGGCAGTGAACGACAGGAGGGCAACCCGCCGATGAGGCTTGCCGGTGGGCACGTCGCGGTGCGGCGTATCTGGACGGTGCAACTGCGTTCCCGGGCAGGCACGCCACGCCTTGTCTGCACACGCTGCACCCCACACGCGGCGCCCCTCGGGGCGGCGTCCGCGCGGTCCGCCGCCCTGGCGCATCTGGCCTGTCACGCCCGCACCGATGTGCTGCCCGGGCACCTGCGGATCTGCCAGTGCCGGGAACGCGGGTGCTCGTGGCATCCGCGTCACCGCGGCTGCGCCGGCCCCGTTCTGCTCGCTCTCACCCGCGACCACAGCGGCCGCACCTGGCGGCTGGCCGACGTCTGCGCCGCCTGCGCGGCCGCGACCAGCCACACCGCCATCGTGCCGGACACGGTCCTCGGCCCCCGCCGGCCACGGCTGTCCAACTGCCCGCCGTCCCCCACGCCCGTAAAGCCCCGCTCGGCATCCGAGGAGCCGCTGCGGGTACGGGAGATGCTCACCTACCTGGCCACCGCACTGCCCCGGTTCACCTCCCCCGGCGCCCGGCTTCTCGCTCTGCAGTGCGCCCTGCGCGCAGACACCCACGGGCGCCTGCGGGTACCGCACGGCCTCCTGCGGGCCATGCGGCTGCGCGGACACACAGAACTGTGGCAGGAGTTGGCCCAGGCCCACTGGCTCCATCTGCCCGACCTCAAATCAGCGCCGATTCAGGTGCAGCTGCGTGATGTCACGCTCCTGGACCACGTTCCCGGCCGCCGTACCCGCTGCCACGCCGCCCACTGGGCCCTTCACCCCGCACCATTGGCCGCGCCGGCCACCGCACCGCCGGCCGTGCGACTGACCGCGCTCGTGCTGGCCGCTCACACCTCCGCCCATGACCGCCGCGGAGTCGACCTGGACGTCCTTGCCCGCCTGTGCGGCCACTCCCCCCAGCAGACAGGAGAACTGCTCGACCGGCTGGTGGCCGGCCGCACCCTGTCGGCCTGGCACCATCAGCGGGACACCGACGAAGTGCACTGGCAGCCGGCGTCGCATCACCAGCGCCTCCTCGGCTCCGCCAAGAGCTCTGCGCACTGAGGGATGAGTCTGCCGGGTCTCAGCGGCAACCGAGAACAACGCAGGTGCCATGCGTAGTATCGCTACACAGAACTGTGCGGCGGTAACTGCTACTGCTCTCACAGCAACAAGCGGAAAAGCATCCGCAGACGCCACGCACTCGCTGACCGCGGTGCCCAGAAAGGGTGTGAGCGCCATGTCCGAAACCACCGACCTGACCTCGCAGTACAGCGCGCAGGTGACCGGCGACCTTGAACGCAACCTCAAGGAGCAAGAACGCCTCAGCGGTGAAATCGAAGCGCTTCAGGCGCAGTTGGCTGCTCTGCGGCACGACCACACCGTTCTGGTGAATATCCAGCAAGCCCTCGGCGTCTCCGGGACGACCGCTGCGCCTGAACCCGTCGCGACAGTGCCGGCCGCCCGCCAGCAGGCAGCAGGCGCATCGGGCACGGCCAAGAAGTCCCCCGCGGAAGGGAAGCGAACTGGCAAGAAGGCCGCGAAGGCGGCGGCCGCACCGTCAGCATCGCCGACGCTTGTCGACCTCGTGCGTGAACACCTGGCGGGCCAGAACGAACCCCGCTCCGCTGCCGAAATCGCCACCGCACTGGGTCAGCAACACCCCGAGCGCACCATCAAGACCACCGTCGTGCGCACCACGCTCGAAGGGCTCATGGCCAAGAGCCGGGCCCAGCGCACCAAACAGGGCTCCTCTGTCTTCTACACGGCGGCCGACGCGACGCAGCCAGCATCCGCCGAGACCGAAAGCCAGCCCGAACCGGCCAATCCCTGACCCGGTCCATCAATGCCCATCCGCTGCCCGGCCCCTTTGATGCAGGGGGCGCCTGAACGGAAGGCAAGGGAAGCCGACGAAACACGGTGCGCGGGTGTGCCGGAATACGAAGATCAAATCCCCTGTGAGGCCGACACGATGTCTGCGCCTGCGCTTCGGATGAGTCTATCCGGACTGCGCCCGGACGGAAGCTCTGTGCCTGCCGCATCCTGCCCGCTGAACCCTTCGCACGAATGCAGGCAGCGCAAGCACCGCAGAGGCTGGCCGTTCGGCTCCTGTCCCAGGCTGTGCGCGAGCTCCTGCACATCGAATTCGATCTTCGTGAATCGGGCCAGGGGGTCTCTCGGCCGAGACACCATGCTTACTTCGTGGATCTGTCCCTCGGCCATGACTGGGCGGGGGTAGGCAAGAACGCTTTGGCCGTCCGTATGAGGACAGCTGCGGCGCCCGCATGCGTTGCAGGTGCCTTCCGGGGTGTGGCGGACAATAAGTGGGTACCGGGTGTCGAGCAGGTGCTCACATTCATCGAGGTCATTCCCGCACAGGGAGCACAGCCGTATCGCGGTGAAGCCGATGGACAGGCCCGATCTGCGGTGCATCAAAGACAGGGGGCAGGTGTCCCAGTAGCTGTCCTCGCTGTACTCGATGTCGCAGCCAAAGATGCCTCCGACCAGTGCGGCGACGTGATGTGAATGCTGATGCGCCAGCTCGGCGAGGTCGGTGTCCTCCAGAAAGTTGAAGGCATCGACGGCCCGGGCCAGCGATGTCCGCGCCCAGTCCTCAAGTTCGGGCCACAGTCGGGAGGACGCCTGCGTAAGGGGCGGCATCTGCAGGGCCCGTGCCATCCCCTGATACCGGCGGTGCTCGGTTCCGGCGGCCCGCAGTGACACCGGCCCCGCGAGGGTGACCTGGGGGCGCGTGAACCGGTTGATGCCTCGCCGCAGCCGGCGCTCGGCCTGAGACCACACTCGTGTGAGGTACAGCTGCTGCGCCTTCATGGTGCGAAGTCCGCGCCGGTCAATGGCTTCGGTGGTGGCCTCCCACGACGGGAGCTGCGACAGGGACAGGCCCCAGGTCTGGGACATGCTGCGACAGCACTGCCCGTACAGGCGCATGGACTGCCTCAGACTCGCGATTCCTTCCTGTCGCATCATCGCCTGGCGGCCTGGCCCCCCGGCGGGTGGCAGGGGCACGCCAGTGCGGATGAGACGTCCGGCGAATCTCATGCGGGAGGGTCCGCCTCCCCGGTGGCATCCGGAGCCGCGGGAGGCAGTGCCGTGGGGCCGGGAGCGGACAGGGCGTTGCGGAAAAGGCCTTCGATGTCGGCGGCCCGGCCGCTGACCTCCAGACCGCGGATGACGATCTCATCCCCGTTCCGTGTCACCTCAGCGGCCTTGACGGTCACGGGGGCGGAGTCGACCTGCTGCGGTGTGCATCCGCCGCCGAGGGCGGAGCGGGCCCGGTGCCACACGAGCCGGGCGATGCTCTTGACGACCTCAGTGCTGAGGTCGCCCGCGACAGCAACGGCGATCACGGCCACCACATCGATGGCCCCGTACTCGCTGAGATAGCGCCTGTCTTCCCGCGGCAGGGCGAAGTCGACGTCCAGGCCCTGATGCCTCATCGTCTTGACCAGGCCGGCCACGTCGTCCCGGTAGATGCCGACGCCGTCGAGGGTCGTGTCCGGGAGCAGGAACAGGCGGCTGCCCGCGGGGGCGGCCAGCACCTGCCCGGGCAGGTCCGGGACATCCCAGGATGTAATCGCGTTCTCGGGCGCGGGGGTATCAGCCATCGGCCGTTCGTGCTCCCGTCGTTGCCAGCCGGTTTTGCCACGAGGGTAGCGACCGGTGCGGGCCGGTGAATGCGGTTGACTTCCTGCCCGCCCGCAAAGAAGGGGACGGCAGCCGGCTTCGGCGATGCCGGGAGGGGTTAGAGGGCGCCGGAGGCCACCGCGCGATCGCGCAGGGTGCGCAGGCTGATGCGGACTCCTTCCTCGTCTTCGATGTGCCATTCGTTCATGCCCTGGCAGGTTTTGGTGCCGCGGGCGACAGCGCCGGCTTCGTCGACCCGGCCGTAGGGGGTGCCGCCGGTCGCGGTGAGGATGATGCCGCCGTCTTCATCGATGGTGGCCCAGTGATCGGTGGAGCGGTAGGTGAGCACGATCCGTGTGCCGGCGATGAGGATCTGGGCGGCGACCATGCGGGCGACGTCAGTGCGGCGGCGCCCGACCACCGGCCGGCGCTGCGTGGCGGCCTGGCGGGGCCGGGCCGGCGGCTGAGTGCCGTCTTCTGGCTCGCAGGCTGGGGTGATGGGCAGGCCGAGGCGCTCAGGGTTCCAGATGTGTTCGAACAGGCCCAGATACAGCTCCTGGCGGGTCTGGACGACGGAGGTCATCGTCTCCCGGGGGCCGAACGGCCTGAGGACCTTGTCGAGCTTGTGGGTCTTGATGAACTCGCGCAGCAGCGGGTTTCGCTGGTCGTAGCCGGGGGCGATGATGCCCAGCAGGACGTTGCTGCGGGCGTAGTAGGCGGCCTTGTCGTGCAGGGGCAGGTCGTTGATGGATGAGTTCTCGCGGCCCATCAGCAGGCCCAGACCGCCCAGTTGGTTGCGGCGGCTGCGGAAGACGACGGGGTCAGGTATTTCCTCCTTCACGCGGTGGTGATGGTTGGCCCACAGGTGCTCGATGTGGAACCGATCCCCGTCTAGGTAGGCGAGCACGTCGTGGGGGCGCTGGCAGGCCTCTTCGACGTAGGCGGTGGCCCGGGCCAGCAGATAGCGGATCTGGTGGGCGTTGTTGCCGCGCAGCCCGAGCGTGACCGCGTCGCGGATCGAGCCCGGATCCTGGGTGAGGAGGTCGCCGAGCGCGGCGGCGACGTCGGCCACGGTGCGGCACCTGCGCAGGACCGGGACAAGCGTGTCGTGGGCAAGGGCGTCTGCGTCGGCGGACTGCACGGGCAGGTCCTGCAGGACCCTCAGGGCGTACCAGCGGTCCACGTAGTCGGCGACGAGGCGGCCTTTGTCCTTGGCGTCAGAGGGCCGGTCGTCGGGGTCGATGGCGGCGAGGATGGCGACGGCCTGGCAGGTGAGTCCGTTGCGTTCGTTGAAGAGCACCGTCTCCAGGCGGTCGCCGCCTGTCTTGAGCGCGCGGCCGGCGGCCAGGAAGGGCCGAAAGAGTCTGGCCGACTTCAGCAGGTCCTGCACGAAGTTCAGAAAGTTGTCGGGGCGTTCGGGTACCAGGCGCAGGTGGGCGGCGTTCTGGCGGACCCATACGTTGAGGTTGCTGTCGATCTGCCGGCGGTCCTCCTGCTGGCCCTCGCGTGCGCAGCGGGCCAGCAGGAAGGCCTTGATGAAGCGGGATGCGGCTGCATGGTCTTCCCGGTCGGTGGCCAGTTCCCGCAGCATCTCGTGCCATTGGGTGTTCAGTTGGTCCTCGTTCGCTCCGACGTGGGAGAGCAGGTGGCTCTTGAGGAGGTCCACGGCGGTGAGGCGGGCGCCGCGGTCGTTCATCGTCTCGAACATCCGGTAGCCGTGGTCGGCACTGGCCGCGCGGATCCCGACCAGGATCACCCGGTCCAGCAGCCACTCGGTGAACCGGGTCAGGTTTTCTGCGTCGAGTTCTTCCGCGAGCTGAGATTCGATCTGTCGGCTGCGCGCCCACAGATTGCGGCGGGAGAGCGAATCCCCCACGCCTGTTTCGTAGGTGCGGGCGTCGGCGACCGCGCGCAGGACGGGTTCGTGATCGGTGATGCCGAGCGAGAAGTGCTCTCCGTCAGTCGTGATCACCCGGTTGAGCCGGTCGACGGCCCGGGTGTCCGCGCGCTCCTGTGCCGCCAGCCGCAGCTGCAGGAAGAGCAGGTGCAGCGTGACGAAGCGCTGCTGCCCGTCGACCAGATAGCGCCGGTTCCTGGAGGGCTCGTAGTAGACGAACGGCCCCAGGAAGTATTGCGGTGCGGTGTGCGGCCGACGCAGGTAGGACGGGTTGGCGGACCAGTTCCTGAACGATCCGCACAGATCCCGCAGCAGCGTGCGGACTTCGTCCTCGCCCCAGGTGTAGTCGCGCTGGTAGTAGTCGATCTCGTAGGTCACGTCACGGAACAGTTCCTTCAGGCTGAAGCCCTGGGACCTGATCTCGTCCGAACCCATGACACCACTCCCCACCTGCCCGGTTGTCTGCTCATGTTCCCAACTCCCCCAGGTTGCGTACAGACAGCGTGCACGCGGAGAGGCCACGGGTGGACGATGCGGTCCGCTCACACCGGGGCGCTGCCGGTTGACCGCTGCTCGGCGCCGCGGCCATAAGGGGGTCGCCGGCCCTCTGAAGGAACCGTCTGTTCGAACTGGCGGGCAAAACGGTGGCGGTGGAGAACCTGCCGAGCGGTCAATGGCATTCTTCCCCTCGTCGCCGCCCCTGTGCTGACTCCGACAGCCGTCGGCTGGCAGCCGGGCGGCAATGTCGTGGGATTCCTCCCCGGGCATGTGCGCGGACTATGCACGTGGAACACCGAGGACGGACGCGGGCTGATCGCGGCGGGCGCCCGCGACGGCATCGGGGTCTGGGACAGCAGCGGACAACGGCTGGTTCAGATCTCCTGCGCCACCGTGTCGGACCTGGCCGTCCTGGCAGGAAACAGCGGCCGGACCTTCCTTGCCGCCGCCACCGTCGAGGGTGCAGGCGTCTTCGACCCTCTGTCAGGGCAGCAGCTGGCCTGGCTGTCCCTGGCCCGCGCCCGCGAGGTACGCGTGCTGCGCGAGGGTTTCGACCGTTGGCTGCTGGCGGTTTGCACGCGGCGGGAGATAGTGACTTGGGCGCCGTCGGAGCAGACACACAGGCGTGTGCAGCTGCCCGACGCACGCCTCGACCTCACCAGAGGCTGCTGGGTCGGGGACACGGCTGGGGCGAGCTGGAGACTGCTGGAGCAGTCCAGTAACAAGCCGGTCCTGTTCAACCCGCTCACCCTGCAAACCCTGCCCGTCGCTCTGAGACCCACCACCGTGCGTTCGTTGACGGCCGTTACCGGCCCGTCAGGCTGCGACGTCCTTGCTGTGGTCCGCAAAACCCAGCACGTCGATCTGCTCGACCCGTTCTCCGGTGAACTGGTTGCTCGCCGTTTCACCCCGGGCGGCAAGGCGCTGCCCGTTCCCCTGCCGAACGGTGCCACCCTTTTGGGAGTCTGGGACAACCACACGATCACCGTGTGGGACACCGCGGCCGAGCGACCCGACCGGACATCCCGGTTCTTGGCCCGTACCGTCTCGCGGGTGGCGGGCGTGCGCACACCCGATGGCCCTCTGGCCCTGGTCGCCGCCAGCGACGAAGGCATCCTCCTGCACAGGACGGGGCAGACCCGCAGTCTCCCGGACGTTGCCGTACCGGCTGTCACCAAAGCCGGCCTGAAGGTTGCGCAGACGCCAGACGGCAGAGAACTGGTCGCGGCTTGCCTGCCCGCGCACGTGGTTCTCCTGGATCCAACCACCCACCGTCCGCTCTTCGGTTGGGGCCTACGGGGTCCGGTCGGCATCATGGAGGCGGTTCCCGGCCAGGCCGAGATTCCCTCCGTCGTCTTCACCCAGCGCGGTGGCGCCTATCGGCGCAGCCGTGTAATCCAGTGGAATCCGTCGTCCGACACCGTCGAGGACCTCGGGAACGGGCACGACTACCACACGAGTATCACGGTGCAACTGCCGGACGGGCGGACCTGTCTGGTCCTGGGGCACGACCTGGGGGTCGACACACTCTCCCTGCAGGCGAGGCAGAGACAGTTCATCCCTTTGAGCAAGTACGTTCCCGTCACCCACCTGCTGGCGCTGCCCTCTCACCCAGATCAGTGTCTCGTCGCCGGCCTGGGCCGGGGGAAGATCACCGTGTGGGACCTCGTCACCGGGCAGAGTGTGCAGGAGGCCCGCCCGCTGGCGCCCACCGCGGTGGTACGCGCCGCCTGCCTCCTTCCGCTGTCCTCGGGCACCACGGCGGTGGCTATCGCCACCTCCCGGGGAGTCAGGCTGTGGAACCCGGACGGCTGGAACGAGATCCGCCGCTTTGAGGTTCCCCCCGTCCACGACATGCTTGCCCTCGCGCAGGGCAGCGGCTCGGCGCTGCTGGCCGCCGGGACCGCCAGCGGCCTGAGCCTGTGGGACCCCCGGACGGGACGGCTGGTCCGCTCCCTGATCACAGCAGCACCTGTCACCAGCATCGTGCATACCACCTCGGGCGGTCACCGGCTACACATCGGCGGCCCCGCCGGGCTCGCTGCGCTCACGTGGTCAGCACAGGCACCGCTGTATTGACGTGGCTACTGCCCTCCCTCGTCGGAGGGGACGAGCTGATGGATGGGTCGCCGCCGAGGCCCAATCGCTCGGCGTAGACGTTACATTCCAGGTCTCCTGCCTGGCGTCGCGCCCTGTTGAGGCACCAGTCGGACGGAGGAACCAACCGTTACCAGTCGGAGGTGAGTTACTGGGCGGTCGGGATCGTCAAGATCAATTTTGGTAATCCGAGCCTCGGGGTGCCCACTGCATCGGTTGATGTCCGTGGTCTCCGCGTGGAAGGACGTGGGAACATCAAGGTGGACGCTGGCTTCACCCGCGCCGATGGCCACCGCCTGGTCGCCGAGATCCTCGACTCGGGCAAGACCCTCACCACCGTGTTCAGCTCCCATGGCGACCCGGACTTCTACTTCGGCGCGGAGGCCGTCGCCGACGCCTTCCCCGAGGCGAAGTTCGTCGCCACCCCGATCGTCATCGAGCACATCCAGCACTCCTACGAGGGCAAGCTCAAGGCCTGGGCCGCGCTCGGCCCGAACCTGCCCACCCGCCTGGTCGACATCGAGCCGCTGACCGGTGACCTCACCCTGGAGGGCCACCGCTTCGAGCTCAAGGGCGGGCCGGCCGGACTGCCCGACCGCCACTACCTGTGGCAGGCCGAACACTGCGCCCTGCTCGGCGGCGTCCTGCTCTTCCAGCAGGAGCACGTCTGGGTCGCCGACACCCCCACCCCCAGCGACCGCACCGCCTGGATCGACCTCCTCGACGAAATGGCCAAAGGCCGTGGGTTCGAGTTTTCCGAAGGGGGCTCGTAGCCGAACTCGCGGGTGGTGCGTCCAGAACGGTACTGGAGCGGGCTCGGGTTCGTTCAGGCCCGCCGAACCGAGGGCCAGGCTGAAACCCCGGACGAGTGACGGACGGCTGAGTGCCGTTCCGCAAGGGGCCGCGCCCTGAGTAGGGTCCGCTCATGTCGCAGCATCAGGAGCTCATACACGGGACGCTCGTCGTCACCCAGGAGATCGCCTACATCACCCCCGCTCAGCGCCGTGAGATAGGCATGACCACGCGTGACGTGGTGGAGAACGCGCTGTACCTCATCGACCCTTCACGGATGGTTCCTCCAGGCTGTGACATCCAAGGCTGTACCTACCGGCGGCCGGAGACGGCCGATTTCGACACGCCTGAATGGGCTACGCATCGTGTCTCGAAGTCGCGGGGCCTGTTCCGCAAGCGGAAGGCGTACTTCTCGTGTCCTGAGCATCTGGACACGGTGAAAGCCGCGCTTGTCTTCGGCCACAGCGGCGACCCCAACCCTTGACCCTTACACGGCTCCTCAGCACGTGCTCGGTGTCGATTCCGTCGGGTGTGGCTACTCGGGCCCTGGCTTCGGTGCCGGTCCCGCGTTGCGGAGGCTATGTTCGATGAGGCCGGGTTGGTCGACGGTGCCGGTGTAGCGCAGAGCCGCGCCGACGGACAAGCCGAACAGGTCGCAGATGCGGCGAGGGTCGCCGCCGGTGGCCTCGGCCTCGTGGCGGAGGCGGCTGGGGGGGCATACCGAGCACGTCATTGATCCAGACGTGACTGACCGGCTCCACGCCGCAGCCCGTGGTCTGGGAGACGAACAGGTGGGGGTTTGCGGTGCGGGGCCAGCGCCGGTTCCGGTAGTTCAGGTAGGCCGCCAGACGACTACGCACGAGTTCGGCGAGCAGGACAGTCCGGTTCGGCAGGAACAGCCGCCCATCGCGCAGGTCTGTGGTCTTGAGCATGCGCAGCTGCCCAGAGGTGAGCGCGTGGAAGATGGCCAAGGCGGCCAGGGCCGCCCGCGGCCCCTCCTGGTCGTGGAGGACTCTGCGGAGGTCGTCGACCTCGACCGGCAGGGGGATCGTGGTGGTCGGCATGCCGCAGAAGATCCGGGCGGTGGGGTCGGTGAAGATGACCCGCTGGGTCTTCAACGGTCGCAGGATGTGCCGCAGGCCCTGGAGCATGTCGACGCGTGGCGTCCCGCTGTCGGGCAGTACAGCAAGGACGTCGGCCCGGGTGATGGACCTCAGTGAGTCCTTGCCCTGGTCCGCCCACGCCCGCAGGGCGGGCAGCGCTTTGTTCACCATCCGCTGAATCCACCGATGTGGTCGCGCTTTCACGTGGGGTGCGGTGGTACTGCCGGGCAGCTTCAGCTCGAACCAGGTGGTGAGCTCGCCGAGCATCGGCTCGGGGAGACCGGCGGTGCGCTCGCGGAACCAGGGGATGATGTTCGGCGTGCGGTCGTCGTCGAGCATGTCGACCTGGGCGAGCAACCTCAGCAGGGGCCTGACGGGCAACATCAGGTCCCGCAGCAATAGGACGTCGGACGCCAGGAACCGCGTGCCGGGCGTGTCCTGGATGCTCAGCAGGACCCGTAGTCCGCGGTCCAGGCCCCAGGCGGTGCTGTACTCCAGCCCGTGGCGTCGCGCGTAGCCATCGACAGCGGCCTTCAGGGCTGTCGCGACCTCGGGTGCGTCACCGTCAGGAAAGCCGCGCTCCTGACCGCGCCGCATGTCCCGGCCGGGCGGAGGGAACAGGGCGAGCTGCCGGTGCCACGCTGGCACCAGCGGGGGCAGAGGCTCCGGGACCGGCTCCGGCCGACACCGCGACGATTTCGGATTCAGCAGCTGCAAGCGCCGTTCGGTGTCCGCGAAGTACAGCTGCTGCCCGTACCGGTTCGTCCCTTCCAAATCCAAGTCGTGGCGGCGGGGCCGCAGCTTCTGGGCTTGCTTGGTGCATAGCCGGCACGCGCCGGTCCCGCCCAGGTGCAGGATGCGCCCGCAGATCCGGCACGAGTCGGCGTTCGGGTAGAGCCGACGCCAGCCCCTGCACCCGACGCACATCCGGCCGTAGCGCCGCAGCATCTCCCAGGCAAAGCAGTCCGGGCAGGACATCGGACGTCGGCTGACGAACCGCGGTAACAGTTAGGGCACTTGAAGGCGGTCCAGTAGCCCTCGGTCGATCCGCACTGACGGCACGGTGGCGAGTCGCACGGTTGCGGCCGGCAGCGGTGGCAGTACTTCGCGCCCTGGCTCGACACCGGCCGCTGCCAGCACCGTGGGCAGATCCTCGGCGGTGCCATCAGAGCGGTGGAAGGGTCCGGCCGCGGCCCAGCCGCGGCACCACCGACGTAGACCCGGTCGCCGCCTGCGATTCGGCCTGCGGCCGCCTGGCCGCCGCCACCTCCGACTCGTGGACAACAAATCTGCCGTCATGCACTTCAGCACCAGGCAGAAGATGTAAGGTCACCGAGCCGGACGGTGGTGGGCGTCCCCGTCCACAGCGCCGACATCTTGCCCGCGCTGATCTCCAGTCCGGTCTCCGCCAGGCGCCGACGCATCTCGGTGGACTTCCAGATCCCCTGCTCGGCGGCTTTCATCCGCAAGTTCCAGCGCAAATCTCTTCCTCAGCCCAGGCCCAGCCGGTCTGTGACCTGCTGGTTCGCCGTCGCCCACGTCTGCTCGATGTGGTTCTCGTGGACGTGGCGTAGTGGACAGCCATTCGTGGCCCAAAAGCTCTTGGACCGCCTTCAAGTCGACGCCTTGCAGGTAGAGCGAGGACGCGCAGAAGTGCCGCAGCACGTGCGGTGTCAGCCGCCCGGCCCAGGCGGGAAGGAAGGTCGCCACCGCAGCCTTCAGGCCCGACCGCAGCGCGTCGTCACCGGCCGGAGGCAGAACCCTGTGAGGGGGTCACGGCGCTCGCTGGGGAGCATCGGGGCATCGGGGGTGGCGTAGTCGTCACCGAACTGGTGTCGTACGTCCCCAAGCCACCAGTCCATCAGCGCGTCGGCCGAGTTGATCGCCGGCACCAGTCGGCCCTTCGGCCCACGCCCGCGGTTGCCCTTGCCGTGCCGGACGTGCAGCTTGCCAAAGTCGCCGAGGTCCGGCCGCCAGTCTCGGATGTCCAGCATGAGCGTCTCGGTCATCCGCATCCCGACGCGTCGCCACAGCGAAGCGGCTATGCAGTCCCGGGCGGCGGGCAAGAACTTCCGCGCCCCGCCCAGAGACTCCCGCCACCCGCTGAACAGCTGGTCCACCTCCGCCTCCGAGGGCGGAATCCGCTGCGTTCCGTATTCGCTCTTCGCCGGACGGTTGAACTCGTCGATCGGCTGCACCAGCACATGACCGGCCAGCGCGTGGATGTCGCCCTGGTAGCGGGCGATCAGGAAGTCGAAGAACTGCGCAAGCGTCCACGCCCTGCTCTGGACTGTGCTGTGCGCGAGTCGCTTGGCCTTGCGCTGATCCGCGAGGAACCGGTCGGCGTCCTCCGGGCCCGTGGTCCATACCGGGCGGCCGAGGAACCGCACGAACTCGAAGATCGCCCGCCGGTCGTCGGCGATGGAACTGTCCGCCATCCCGGCGCCGACGCCCGCGAGCAGGAACTGGTCAACCAGCTCCTGCTCGAAGTCCTCATACTCCTGTGCCGTCGCCAGTCGCCTCGCTGTACCGATCGACCGGACGACCGCGAGCGTCATCGACGCCTCAGCTCACTGCGACCGTGTTTGGTCGAGGTGGGCACCCACCTCGACCTGGATGCCGAGCTGGCCGGTTGCCGCACCGGCGAAGTCACCCTGGTCAGCCGCCTGCCCCGTTCCTGCGGGCCCGGCGAACTGGTTCTGGCGGACCGCGAGTTCCTCGGCGTGCCGTTGTGGCGGGCCTTCACCGACAGCGGTGCCGACCTGTTGTGGCGGGTGCCCGCCAATCGGGTCCTGCCCGTGGAGCGGCAGTTGCGGGACGGGTCCTGGCTCTCGCGCATTCACGCCGCCACCGATCGAGCGCACCGTGATCCGGTCACGGTGCGGGTGGTCGCCTATCAGCTGCACGGCACCGGCGGCCCGGGCGAGGACTGCCGGCTGGTGACCACCCTGCTCGACGCCCGTCGCTTTCCCGCCCGCCAGCTGGCCGCGCTCTACCAGGAACGCTGGGAGGCGGAGGCCGTCTTTGCCGAGCTCAAGACCCATCAACGCGGAGCCCGCACCGTGCTCACCAGCAAGACGCCCGACGGTGTCCTGCAGCAGATCTGGGCGCACCGGCTGGTCCACCACGCGCTGCGCGAGCTGATGGTGAGAACCGCCGCCACCCGCGGCCTGGATCCCGACCGGGTCTCGTTCACCGAAACCTGCGCTCTGCCCGGCGCAGCGTGACCGTCACGCCGGGCAGCTTTTCCCCCTGAGCTGCTGGTCAGATCCCTCGTCCTGCTTCAGCACGACCTGCTCGAACGCCTCCTGCCGCCCAGACGACCGCGGAGCCAGCCCCGGGTCGTCAAACGCAAGATGTCCAACTACCGGCTCAAACGGGCCGACCACCATGGCTGGCCCCAGCCCACCCGCGCCGGCACCCGAGCAGTCCGCGTCCAACGCCCCCAACATGCCGAGCCCTAAAACAACGGCATTGGCTTTAGCGGGTGCCCCTCACCGGGGAGGTCGCCGCAGACGGCGACCGGTCGATTCGATCATGGTAACCAGAGGGGGAGGATACGGCGCGGACCGGGAAGCATCATGGAGGGATGACCGATAAGAGCGAGCTGGCGGCATTCCTGCGATCACGCCGGGAACAGTTGAAACCTGAACTCGTGGGGTTGTCTTCCTCTGGCCGGCGGCGAACCCCCGGGCTGCGGCGAGTGGAGCTCGCCACGCTCGCCGGCTTGAGTGTGGAATACCTGGAACGGCTGGAGCAGGGCCGGAACCTCAATCCCTCCGTCGCGGTGCTCGCCGCTCTTGCCCAGGCACTGCGGCTCTCCGATGGCGACAAACGCCACCTTGCGATGCTGGCCATGAAACGGCACAGCGCCGAGCTCTGGCCGGCTCCCCGCCCGGTCAGTGATGAGCCACGCCCGACGGTGCGTGTACTGCTGGATCATCTTGATCCCACCCCGGCGTTCCTGCTCGGGCCGATCTGCAACGTTGTGGCATGGAACAAGGCGTGGGAAACCGTGGTCAGGCCGCTGGGAGTGCTGGATGAGGACCCTCCCAACTTGCTCCGCAATCACTTTCTGAACCCCCGGGGGCGCCGGGTATTCGCCGACAACGATTGGGCAGCTGCCGCGGACGAGCTGGTCGGCTGGCTGCGCTCCGCCCAAACGGACTGGGGCGAGGACAACGAGTTCCGTGCCCTGGTCGACGAACTGGGCGCGGTGCCCGAGTTCGCGCGCCGATGGGCTGCCCACCCGATCGCATACCAGCAGTCAAGCGTCAAGCGTCTTTTCCACCCCGATGCCGGAGTCCTGCACGTCGCTGTCGAGGTTCTCCGCGTTGGAGAGGCCGACCACTGGCTCCAGCTGTGGCTGCCCGACGAAAACACCACGCCCGCCATCAATGCACTTCTCTCCGCACCCCTCGACATCGCCCCGTCGCGGTAGCACTCCGGGCCGACGGCATACCGCGAGCAGGCCACAGTGCAGCCGCTTGGCCAACCCTGAGCAGCTCAGCGCCGGCGCGCAGTCCCTTGCCCGTCGCCTCTCTGCGTCGGCGCATCGGTGAGAAAGCCGGCTTCCACGCCGGGAACCGGATCGCACCGCTCATCACGGCCGTTGTTGGCATCGCCGACTGGAACAACGGCGGATTCCTCACATTCATGGCGCCGGGCGCCGCAGGGAATAAGCGAAGCTGCTGATGCTGCGGACGTTTGCGGCGTAGACATCGGGCAGCGCCACACGGAAGAGGGTCTCTCCGACGTGGGGCAGCCCCATGTTCATCCAGCCCACCGCCCGGACGCCCGCCGCGAGCAGCTTGCGGTAGTAGTCGAGTCCCTCGTCCCGCAACGGGTCGACCTCGTTGACCGAGATCACGTGCGGCGGGAGCCCTTCCAGGTCGGCGGTCGTGGCCCGGGAGGGCCAGCAGGTCGCCTCGTCGGAGTTCTCCGAACCCGGGTCGTAGATCTCGGCGAGTACCTGCATCATGTCGCGCTCGAGGACGTACCCGTCGTAGTCGGCCAGCGATGGCAGCTCCTCGCCGTCATGGGCCCACTTACCGTAGATGTAGGGGCATTGGGCATACACCCCGGAGATCATGGAGAGGAAGCCCTCCCGTTTGGCCTTGATGGTCAGCGCGAGAGCGAGGTTCGCGCCACCTGACTCGCCCGATACCACGATGTTCGACACCCCCAGCTCGGCGGCATGCGTCGCGGCCCACTGCAAGCCGGCTGCACAGTCCTCGAGCCCGGCCGGGTACGGATGCGGCCCGAGCTTGCCCGCGCCATTGCGGAACTCGACACCAATGACGACCAGGCCGGTAGCGGCAAGTTCTTGCCGCCAGCGGGTGTAGCCGGCGCTCGTGGCCCCCGTGATGACCATGCCGCCGCCGTGTATGTGGTAAAGGCACGGCAGCCGGCTCTCCACGGTCTCCGGACGGGTCACGTACAGCTGGATCTGATGGCCATCCGCTGCCGTGACGGTGTGCGTCTCGGTTGTGACGCCCTCGACTTCAGGTAGGCCGGCGTTCATCGTGTCGAACATCGGCTCGGAGCCGGATTCGGCAGCGACGGCGAATTGCAGAAGCTCCGCACGTGCGGAACGGAAACTCACCGGTGGCGCCGACGCCAACTGGTCGAGCCCGAACGGCGCCAGCGCCGCTACGGCACCTGGATGCACCTGGGGATCGGTCTTGAGCGAGCGCTCAGGGGCGCCAAGTCGTCTCAGAGCGTCATCGCGAAGCTCCCCGGCAGATTCAGCCGTCACGGCCGACTCCTTCTTCAGGAAATGATGAGTACGGAATGCGGTCCAGGCATGAGACACCTGCGCGCTCGCGAGGTGGGGGCGGGACGGGCTCGCCCCCACGTGCCGCCGCACAGGATCATTCGTTCGCCGAAGCGGTCCTCACAGGCCATGGCTGTTGTCAGCCTTCCTCGGAAATCCGCCCGGGCTCAGCCCTTGAACAGTGCGCCAGACCCTGGGACTGAGGCGTAGGCCCCGAGCGCGGACAGCACCTGCCAGGACGTAGCGGTGGCAGCAGTGATGACTGGCAGGTCGACGGCGGCTTCGGCGGCGGGAATGGCCTCCAGTGACGGCATCTGAACGCACGCACTCAGCACCACGGCGTCGGCCCCGCGCGTGTCGAGCCGACGCGCAATGTCCGGCAGCTGTCCCTGGTCGAGGCGCCCGACGGCGAGGTTGTCGTCCACCTCCAAACTGATCGCATCCTGGACCTCGATGCCTTCTTCCTCGATGTACTCGACTACGCGTGCGGTGAGAGGTTTGAGGTACGGGGTCACGAGGGAGACCTTGCGGGCACCGATGTGGTGCAGCCCGGCAACGAGAGCCCCTGCGCTCGACACGACGTCCACAGCTGCACCCGCCTCCGCCGACGTCTTGGTGAGCCGCTTTTCGATGTCACGGTGGGCGCCAGGGCCCTGAGCCATGATGGCGACCAGACATGCGTAGGCCATCACATCCACGGACGCATCGGCCAGCTCGACCGTCGCGCGATCGGCGTCCGCGTTCATCGCGGCGAGCTCGCTTTCACTCACCGTCTTCATCCGCATCCGGCTGGAGTGGAACGTGAACCGGTCGCCGGTTGTGGCCGCCACCCGGCGCAACACCTCGGGAACCTCGGTCTCCATCGTTGTGTTGGAACTCGGCACCAACAGTCCCACGCGGTATGAACTCATCGATAGTCGCCTCTCGTTGTAAGTGTGGATCGGCACTGGTGGTCTGTGCTGCGACGCACAGATGACGCCGCTCATCGGACCGCGCGTGAGTCGCCGGCAAGACCACCGGCGACTCGCGCGGACGAGAGGTGGTGAATAGGGCATCCGTTGTTTTCGCCGGCACCCGGGATTGTGAATCCCGCCCGGCCCGCCCGATCACACCGGGCTGTCTCCTTGCGCTCTGCTTCGACCGCTCACCATGACGATGCACGCCGCGTACCTGTGGTGGAACGCCCCAGGAGTAGGCGTACTCGCAGGGCGAGGCTCCTTCTCGCAGGCGCGGCACCGGGTGGACGTCCATCGGTTTCGCTGAGGTCGGGCCTGCCTGCCCATGGACCCACGCAGGCCCGACCAGAACGTCACGCGCGGCACCTCAGGGCGCTCACGCACGAAGGTCGTGCGGTTCGCATGGCTCGGCAATACCCAACAGCGCCGGCGTGGCGGCAGCGTCTCCCTGCGAGTACCCGTATCCCTGCGGCGTTCCACCACGGAGCACGTCGCGTCCATCGTCATGCCCAACGGTCGGACACAGTCGAAGGAGACAGTCCTATGGACATCAGGCCGATGCGATCGTGGATTCACCACAGCAGGGGCACGGTGCTGCGGCAGGCAGGCGTGGCCCGGCACGAGGTGGGTGACCTGCATGAGGACATGCTCACGCGGCATGGCTTCGAGGGCCGAGACGCACACCTGTACCGACGCAACGAACCGACCGCCTGGAAGCGCGCCGAGGGAAGCGGGAACCACCTCGACATCGACGGGCGGCTGCTGGAGCCCTCCGACCTGACGCACGCCAATGGCGGCCCGCTGCGGCTGTTCCACAATCCCGATGTCTCCATCTGGGTGAGCCGGCGCACCGCCAACATGACCTATTCGGCGCGCAACGCCGACGGGGACGAACTGTACTTCGTGCACGAGGGCACGGGCGCCTTCTACACCGAGTTCGGCCCGATCCCCTACGAGCCCGGTGATTACGTCGTCATGCCGAAGGGCGTGACATACCGGATTCGCCCCACTGGTCCGGTGAACTACTTCCTGATCGTCGAGACGACCGAGGAGCTCGGCTTCGCCGACATCGGCCCGCTGGGTCGCCGCGCTCCGTTCGACCCGGCCCTGTTGTATGTACCCTCCCCGGCCCTGGACGAGCTGGGCGACGGCCGTACCGAGGACGGCGAGTGGCCCGTACGGATCAAGCTGCAGGGTGAGTACACCTCGGCGTTCTACGACTTCGACCCGATCGACGCCGAGGGGTGGAAGGGCGACCTGTTCCCATTCAAGATCAACATCCGGGACTTTCGGCCGATCACCAGCGACCGCATCCATCTCATGCCGAGCGCACACAGTATTTTCGCCACGTCGACTGTCGTCGTGGGCAATCTCCTCCCCCGTCCGCTCGAGGCGGCTCCGGACGCGGAGCAATTCCCGCCGTACCACCGCAACATGGACTACGACGAGTTCATGTTCACGCACAGCGGGACAGCTCTCGGGCTGCCCATAGCCCCAGCCAGCGTTTCGCTCACGCCGCGGGGGCTGCACCACGGCCTTCCCACCTCGGTCGAGGAGGAGCTTCGCAAGAACATCAAGCCGGGCGACCGTGCGGACTTCGAGTTCATTTTCGTGGACACGGCGCAATCGTTGACCCCCACGCCGGAGGCGCAGGCCAAGAAGCGCGAGGAGCAGATATTCCGGGTGGGGCTCGGCCCAGCAACGATCACAGACAACGACGCATTCGAGGTACCGGACAATGACTGAGCAGCAGAAGAAGATCAGCACTGTGGGCGTCGGCATCATCGATTTCGATGCGCTGCCCGCAGGGACCGAAACGACGGTCATCCCGGTCAACGCCTCTGACGGTGTCGCCTCACGCGGAATCCTCTACGCCCGGGGCGGCGAGCGGACGGTCGTGGTGGCGTCGCATCCCCGGGGCGACATGAGCCGACACTACGCCGCTCCGGCGGTCCTGGAGGCCGGGTATGCCTTCTATGTCCACCAGCCCCGGAGCCTGAACAACGACGTCGACTGCGAGCACGAGCGGGTGTTGCTCGATCTCGCGGTCGGGCTGAGCCATCTGAAGAACGAGCGCGGCTTCGAGAAGATCGTGCTGCTGGGCAACAGCGGCGGTGGATCGCTTCTGGCGTTCTACCAGCAGCAGGCGAGCACGGCACCGCCGGGGCGGCTGACGGACACCGCGGCCGGGGAGCCGCTGGATCTCAACGCGGTGGAGATGCCCGGCGCCGATGGGTTCGTCCTGCTCGCAGCGCACCCCGGCCAGGGAGCGTTCATGCTGACCGGCATCGACCCTTCGGTGATCGACGAAGACGATCCGCTGGCGGTGGATCCGGACCTGGACATGTACAACCCGGCGAACGGGTTCCGCGAACCCCCGGAGCCCAGCACCTACTCCGAGGAATTCCTGGAGCGCTACCGCGCGGCGCAGCGGGCCCGCGTGGCCCGACTCGACGCCCGGGCCCGCGGGTTGATCGCCGACCAGCAGCGCCACCGGCAGCGGACGCAGGAGCCGGGGTTCGCCGACCTGCCGCTGGAGGAGCGCAACTACATCACCCGCCGCGCACTGGTCGGCCAGTACATGGTCGTCCACCGGACCGAGGCCGACCCGGCGTTCCTGGACGTGAGCCTGCACTCCTGGAAGTCCACCCGCAAGCCCGCCTCGATTCTCGGGCCCCGACCGGACGAGACGAACTACGCGCCCAACGGGTTCGGCCGGCTGATCACACCGCGCGCGTGGCTGAGCACCTGGTCAGGACTGTCGACACGGGCCAACCTGCTCAAGACGGTGGAGTCAGTGCACGAACCACTGCTCGTGATCAACTTCACCGGGGACAACCTCGCCTTCCCCGACGACAACCAGACACAGTTCCACGCCAGCCCGGCCGAGGACAAGACGATGCACTTCATCGAAGCCGACCACTTCGGCCTCCCCCTCCCGGAGCGGGAGAAGGCCCTGCAGACCCTCGTCGAATGGCTCGCTCCGCGCTTCCCCGCGGCGGAGAACCGCTGAGCAAATCATCTGACCGGTGTGGTGGGGGCGCCCCGCCACCACACCGGTCGGGCATGGACCAAGAGAACTGTTATCTCGGTCGACCAGCAATGTGGAGGATCTTGTGAAGCAATTCGTCGTAACGCTTGAGTTCCCGGGCGGACCGCCGGACCAGAAAGTGGGTGCAGCGCAGGGAGTCCTCCTGGACGAGCTGTACGACGCGGGCACCCTCGTGCTCGCGGGCCCGTTCGTCGACGGCCGTGGCGGTATGGCCGTCCTACGCTGTGACTCCCTCGAGCAGGTGCGAGACATCTATCAGGACAGCCCGCTCATCCGCTCCGGCCAGGCAACCTTCCGCGTGCGCGAATGGAACGTCGTGAGGGGATCGGTGCAACAGTAAGCGCCCACCACCAGTTGTCACACGAGCGACCTGCCCAGTCGCCGGGAGCTGGCCCCAGACGTCGACGACCACAGCGGAGGTCACCGCGCAGACCACCCCCGGGATCACCGAGACATTGATCGGCCGGGGTCCTGCACCAGTTGTTGCAGTCGGTCCCCGGCCTAGCGGGGGGACGGTCTGGTGGACAGTTCCGGCCGGGAAGTCCGCCCGCCATCGGGCCGATCAGGCGGAAGCGGTCGTGACCGCCACCTCAGAGGAGACCCCGAAGAACGCCCCACTGGCCGCAAAAGCCGATGCGCTCACACAGGCACCGGCCGGCACCATCACTCTTCCGTATTACGGCACTTCAGGAGGACCCATGACAAAAAATGGGTACGCGCTCATCGTACGCTGCACCATCCGCGACGCCGACGCCGCCCGGCACTTCGACGCCCTTGTGGCTCGCACGCTGGAAGGCGTCCGTGAGGAGCCGGGCGCCTTGGTCTATGTCAACCACATCCCCGACAACGAGCCCCTCCAGCGTGTCATCTACGAGTTCTACCCTGACGAAGCCGCCTTCCAGACCCACGTGAACCAGTCTCACACCCAGACGATGGCGAAGGAGGTCGAGCAGTACCTGGTGTCCATGGAGATAACCTTCCTGCACGAGCAGGCCGGTAAGCGGCCGGCACAGGCGCCGTGAGACCACAGGCAAGCGAGATGGATCCGGACCGAGTAGAGCGCATGAAGCGTTCGGGACCGTGACTGTCCGGGAGCCGAGGACCGATCCCCCCCCCCCGCGTAACTTGACGCGGGTTGCCTACCGGTGAGCACGCTGGCGGGTAGTGCCGCAATTACCGGGAAGCACCGGATGTCGAGGCTGAGCGTTGGGAGTGGACACCCCTCTGCGCACATGGGTCCGCAAGGACACCGTCCAGCACACGTCCGAATAACGCGTCGCCGGGGCCGGCCAAAGTCCGGCTGAGGAACTGGCTCGGCCCGACGCGATCGAGATGGCAGTCGCCGTTCACGGCGGCCACGTCAACGGCGTCGTATTCCACACGGACAGCGGCGCCCCATACGTGAGCCCGAGCTTCGCCGACGCCTGCCGACGACACGGCATCCGCCGCAGCACGGGGCGCGTCGGACCGAGCCACGGCAATGCCCCCTCCAGGGTCTGAAGCGGGAGCTGGACCTCGAAGGCCCAGACGCGGCTCGAGCTGTTCCGCCGGCTCGCCTACTACAACCGGCGCCATACGACTGCGTGTGCCACGAACATCACAGCGCCCGAACGGTGAGACGTATCGGGCAAAGCTCAACGCGAAAGGACCTTCAAATGACAGCCACCCCTGAGGAGATCGCGGCAGAGGCTCGGGTGCGGCAACAGGCCCGCAAGAGGGCGGCCTCGCTGAGCTACTCCATCGGTTTCGGCAACGAGCACAGCAGTGAGGCCCTGGTGGGGGCGCTGCCGAGGGGACACAACAACCCTCAGCACCCTGCATACGGCTTGTACACGGAGCTGCTGTCCGGCACGGCGTTCACCGAACTCCGGCCGATCACTCGCCGCACCTGGCTCTACCGCATCCGTCCGTCGATCGTGCACCCGCCTTTCACGCGCATCGATCACGGGACCCTGCTCACGCCGCCGTTCACGCAGGTTCCCGTGGAGCCGAGGCTGCTGTTCTGGGCGCCGAGGCCGGCACCTGCGCCGGGAACCGATTTCGTCTCGGGCCTGTGGACCCTGGGCGGCAACGGCGATCCCGCCCTGCGTAGCGGCATGGCGCTCCATTACTACACGGCCGACACGTCCATGACGGACCGCGTGTTCAGCAATGCCGACGGCGAAATACTGATCATGCCCGAGCTGGGCGGCCTGCTCATCCACACCGAACTCGGCCTGCTGAGCGTGGAGCCCGGCTCGGTCGCCCTGATTCCCCGTGGCGTCAAGTTCCGCGTCGAGATCCTGGGTACCGCTGGTCAGGAAGAGGCCCCGTCGTTCGTCCGCGGCTATGTGTGCGAGAACTTCGGCACGCCGTTCGCCCTCCCGGAACTCGGCCTCATCGGCGCCACGGGACTGGCGAACGCCCGCGATTTCCGTGCCCCCGTCGCCGCCTACGACGACGAAGAGCGGCCGTTCGAGGTGATCCACAAGGTCGCCGGGAATCTCTGGAGCGCCACCTACGACCACTCTCCGCTGGACGTCGTGGCGTGGCACGGGAACAGCGTCCCCTTCGTCTACAACCTCTATGACTTCCAGGCCCTGGGCACGGTCAGTTACGACCACCCGGATCCTTCGCTGCTGACGGCGCTCACTTCGACGACCAGCACACCGGGCCTGCCCAACATCGACTTCCTCATCGTGCCGTCCGTGTGGTCGGTTGCCGAGAACACCTTCCGGCCCCCGTGGTACCACCGCAACGTGAGCACCGAGTGGGTCGGCGTGATCGAGGAGGCGCCGAATCCGGGCGGCTACCGGCAGGGCATCAGCACGCTGACCAACATGATGACCGCGCACGGGATGGGAGAACCCATCTGGGAGGCCGCCACCCAGGCCGACCTCGTACCGGAGAAGTCCGAGGGAATGATGGTCATGGTGGAGACCCAGTGGCCGATCGTGCTCACGCCGCAGGCGGCGCAGGCGGTCGGATCCCCCGACGGTGAGGTGCTGCGCAGCGAGGCCAACCTCCCGAAAAATTTCCGCTACTGACACGGCCTCAGCCCCAATGCCCCGCGGGCCGCAGTGCCCCCTCGGCGACAAACACCTGCGGGCGCCGGGCGCCTGCGGGCGGTCGTCGCCCGCAGGCGCCCGACAAAGCAAAAAAGAAAACACAAAGAAACGACCTATCAGTACGCAGGCAGGACAGCCCTCGTCGCCGGAGGGGGCAGCGGATGAAGACAGTCAGCGAAAGCGAGCTCGCCGCCATGGACGCGGACGCCAATCGTGCAGCGGTCGAGCTGGCTGACGCGTCCGTGGACGTCATGCCCTACGCCTGCCTGGTCGCCACCACCACAGGGCCGCCTCGCGCACCGTCACATCGAGAGGCCGCTCACCAAGACGTCAACAGACCCTGATGCAGCCGTGGACGTCGTCTCGAGCGCGGGAGCCCTCGTCGCCGGGCTGCACCACATCGGTGCCCGCAAAGTCTCACTCATGACCCCGTACCTCAAGCCGCTCACAGCCCGCGTGATCGACTGCATCGAGGTCCAGGACGCGATCGCCTGGAGACGGATGACAACCTTGCCATCGGACGCCTCGATGAGGACAGTTGCCGCAACTCGCGCGCCGACTCGCCGCTCGGGGCGCCGACGCCGCCGTGCTGAGTGCCTGCGTGCAGATGCCGTCAGCGGAGGCGATTCCCGCCGCCGAAGCAGGCGTCGACCTGCCGGTCATCACTGCCGCGACTGCCACGGCCTGGCAGGTGCTGTCCGCCCTCGATGCCTATGCCCCGGTTACTGGGTACGGCGCATGTGCCCTGACAGAATCAGCCGCGCTCCGATCCCCCGCTCACCTCACCGAGCACGCCCACGCGAGAACTTGCCGATCGGGTAGGACCGGTTCGCTCGGCCCTCCCCCTTCCCCCAACCACCGGACATGGAGGCCCCGCATCCGGCGGTTCGTCTAGCCGATCTGAGGCGGGCCCACGAGTCCTTGTAGGGACTTGCAGCCCTGAGACTGCTAGCTGCTCACCACCCAGCCGGCCGCCGTCCACAAGCCACCCTCTGACGCGCCGACAATGACAAGCACCGCACTCACTGCTTGCTGGCGCGGAGCACGCGCGTGGCACCCGCCGGTCTCGCTCTCATCTCCCCGACCCCGCGAACAGCTCCATGCCTAGGTGATCAACGACATGACTGAAAAAGTGAGATTCAACAGCATCGTCGGCCCGGAACTGGCAGGAGAAATCGATCTGCCAGACGGCGAGATCCGGGGCTGGGGAATCTTCGTCCACGGATTCACACTCGGCAAGAACTCGCCGGCCGCCTCGCGCGTCAGCAAGCAGCTGGCACGCGAGGGCATCGGGATGCTGCGCTACGACAACCTCGGGATCGGAGACTCCGACGGCGACTGGGGGGACGGTTCCTTCACCATCAAGGTCCAGGACACGGTACGTGCGGCAACGTTGATGGCAGAGCGGGGCACTCCAGCAGACCTGCTGGTGGGGCACTCGTGGGGAGGCGCCGCCGCCATCGCCGCAGCGGCCGAGACAACCGGTGTCCGCGCGGTCGCCACGATCGGAGCACCTGTCGACCCCAGCCACGTCGAAGGGCAGTACAACGCGGTCGTGGATCGCGTTCTCAGTGAAGGGTCGCACGAGTGGTTCGTCGGCGGGAGGACCCTGGTCCTCAAGCGTGCCTTCGTCGACGACGTCCGCCATGCTCGTCTGCGTGACCGGATACGCGAGTTGCACGTTCCGCTACTCGTCCTGCATTCGCCTACCGACAATACCGTCGACATCGCCAACGCGGGAGAGATCTTCCGCGAGGCACGACACCCGCGAAGCTTCGTCTCGCTCGAAGGAGCGGACCATCTCCTGACCGTACGAGGACAAGCGCAGCGGGCCGCCCGCATCGTCAGCGCCTGGGCCGACCAGTACATCCACAGGTCACGGCCCGTGAGCCGGTAGAAGTCGTTCTGTCAGGCGTGGGTGCGCTCCACGTGCTCGACCACCCCGTCCACGGCCTGTTCAACGGCCTGCCGCGGCAGAAGATGACGGTGGCGCGCCGCTCGTAGCAGCAGGCGAGGCGGTAGAAGGCGTTCTGCCAAGCCTGGGTGCGTTCGGGTTCTCAACGCTGACTGGCCAGGATCGTGCCGTATCGCCATTGTGCGCGACGCAACCGTGCAGGCCGCGCTCGTCAAGCAGGGCGCGGGTCTCGGCCTGGGTCGTAGCCGGCGTCCAGGTGCGCAGTGATGCCGCCGGGCAATGGTTCCAGGTCGTCCAGGCGGTCCAAGTCGCAGCGAGCAGCGGGGAATTTGGCGATTGGCACCAGCCAGGACACGACCCAGCGCAATGCCGAGGTCCTGCTCGCCGACAGCCGGGTGGAGTTCCTCTGCGCTCAGGAGGAACCCCACCCGGCCCGGGTGCGCCGCACCGTCCCCACGATGCGGCGCGAACAGGCCGTCGTCCGGTCATCCCACGGACAGCGACCTGGGCCTTACGTCAATCCGAGCCGGAGAGGCACCGCCACGTCGACGAAGCATGTGCGGTACTCCTCATCCGCCTACCGTCTCTCCAGGACCGGGCAGAGGCGTGCCGTACCTGTCAGCTGTGCGGGGATGTATTCCGACGCCGGATGGTCGGCGGGCACCTCTCCGCGCTCCGCGCCGCGCCGGACGGCCTTCTGCAGGGTGTCGGTCTCGGGTTCGGGTCTGCACCTGCTTGGTGTCGCGGCGGAGCCACTCGGCCGCGGACCCCACCGCCGCGCGCAGCTCTCCGACGAGCGAACGGGGATCGACGCTTGCATAAGAGGCACCGATCGGCCCTGATGGCAGCACACGGCCACACGCCGGGGGTCTCGACGAGGTGGGGAGATCCACTGTGGTCAGCCTCTTCGCAGCGGCACAAGGACCGGAGGTGACAGCTCGTCTTGGTCCTGCTCCGTGGGCCGGTGCCGACGCGTGGCCAGGGCTTGAAGACGTCCTGCCACATACCAGCTCAGTTGCGCCAGGACCGCGCCCGCAAACGCATCGAGCACATAGTGATTGGCGGTCAGGACGACCGTGGCGTCCATGGACACGGTGAGCGCCACAGCCAGGACACGCAGCCAGATCGTCCTGGTGGCGGCGAGGATCGCCAGCGTCATGAGCAGGTTCCAGCCGACGTGGAGACTGGGCATCGCCGCGTACTGGTTGGTGAAGGCGGGCGGCTGCAGCACCCGGTAGGCGTGGGACTGTTCGGTGACGGTGTCGGTCATACCCAGGGCCGCCAGCCGGGGCGGGGCCACCGGGAACACGGCGAAGGCGACGAGACCGACCGCCCCGGAGAGCAGCATCGCGCAGGCCGCCCTTACGTACAGCTCCGGGTGCCGGGACAACAACCAAATCAGGGTGAGAGCGATAACCGGCCAGTGGCCGAAGATGTAAATCCAGTTGAGGATTCGAGTGATGGCCTGGTCGTTGACCACCAGGCTCTGCACGGTGGGCTCCCAGTCAAGGTGCAGGCCCCGCTCGGCCGCCTCGACTCGTGCGGCGTCGTGCAACGCCGTGACCTGCGAGCTGTCTGTCAGTCCTCTGACACCGAAGTAGCCGAGGACGGCCCCTATGACGATACCGATCCGCAGGACGATGCGGGATGAGGCTCCCGACGGCCGCGACAGACGTGGTGAACGACCCAGCAAAGCCCTGGACACCGCGCAGCGGGGGCGCCGCGCGCAGAACGCGACCACCCTCATCGCGTGTCCTCAACAATGTGGCGGCTGCCTTGGACGCCCGCGTGGTGTCCGCTCCAGGCGTCGGTGACGTACTCCCTGAGGGCACGTACGTGCGGTGCCGAGGCCTGGCGGGAGGACGGCAGACCGTCATCGGTCAGCAGCGGGCATCGCTTGCTCACCGTATGCACGACCGACAGCGGCACGAGGAGCTGCGCGCTGGTTCTACGGTGCGATGCAGCGGCACCAGGTGCCGCTGCGGCCAGGGGTCCCATGTTCGCCTTACCTGATTGGTGGTTCAATTTCGCAGAAGTTACGTGAGTCTGTGTTGCCGCTGGCTGCTCGAGCCCGAGCCGCAGCGGGAGCAGCTGGCAGGGCGTGCAGCCTTCCCTGCGCTCCGCCCATGCGCGGATCGTGCGGCTTTTGCCACCTATTCGCCCTGAGGTCTTGCGGTGACGCCGCCGTCCTCACTCCAGCCTGTCGACCGGCAAGATCAACCCGATCCGGGAGTTTCTGCACGTGCGGACACATGCGGACCGCGGTCCAGCCGCGACGGAACGACGGTGCAGGCTCCACCCACGCGCGGATTCCACGCCTCACGGCGCAGCCGAGTCTCCGACAGAGCCCTTGCCCGTGCGACTGAGAAGACCGCGTCGGCGAGCGGCGTCGGTGAGCAGCCCCCGCAGACATCGTCGCCCGTAGTGCAACCGGGACCGCACGGTGCTGGAGGGGACGCGGAGGATCTCCGCGATCTCCATGTGAGAGAACTCCTCAACATCAGCCAGGTGTACAACGATGGCGAGCTTTCGCGGGAGTTGCCGAAGCGCAGCTTTCACCTCATGGTCTGGCAGCCGGCCCAAAGCCTGCGCCTGAGCGGTCTGGGAAACCCGCAACGTGGAGTGCGTTGGTTCCGGCAACCGGCCGACGGGGCGTCCCGGCAGGGAGCTTGAGCGCACGGGGGGCTGCGGCTCACCACAAGCATCGAGCGAGGTGTCGGCCAAGACCTGGAACAGCCACATCCTCAGATTTGTCGTCCAAGCGAATGACCCGAAGGCGTCGAACGCCCTCCGATAGGTCTCCTGAATCAGGTCCTCGGCATCACCGCGGTCGCGGGTCATCTGCACTGCCGCCGCGTACAACTGGTCGATGAATGGCGTGGCCACGCGCTCGAAGAGCACTACGAGTTCGGCTGGATCCGGCGCAGCGGTGACAGAGCCGTTCACAGCGCCAGCGTTTTGCGTAGTGGCGGTCTCAGGACGGTACCCGGCTCACTGCTGCCTTTCCTGGGCCGTGGAGAGCGGCAGGGCGGCGATGCCGTCCTTGGCCGGAAAGCCAGAGGTTCGGCACACGGTCCACCGCTGCTCGCCCGCGATGCCGGCCCCGTGACAGGACGGTGCCGCGCACGACGATGGCGATCATCAGGTTCCGTGGGTCGGCGGAGTAGTCCTGGGTGAGTGGGAACTCTCCCGCGTAGCTGTTGTTTTTCAGGACGAAGGCGAGGCGGCCGGTGTCTGCGGTCGCGGCCGTGACGCCTCTTTCGGTCTGGGACTCATCGGTAGCCTCGGAGACTACGGGCTCGGCCAAGTCGCCAGCGGCTTCGACCAGCCGGACGGTTTCCTGCAGGGTCTCGGCTGTGCCGTCGGGCACTCCTGCCTGCGCCTGCCGCAGCACCTTGCCCCTGCTGTCGTGAATCCACGATCGCATCGGCCTGATGTTCATCAGTCTGACTCCTCGCCTTCGGTTCAACTGCTTGCCTTATGACGATGCAGGCCAGGTATCGGTGGTGGAACGCCAGGCTGATCCCCGTCCCCGCAGGGCGGGGCTGCCGCTTGTTGGGCACCACATCGTGTCGCCCGGCGACGCAGACTCCTTGACCGCTTGCCTGAGAGCTTCGTGCGTGAGCGAGTGAGGCGACGTGCGTGACGTCAGCCGGGCAGATAGGGGGCCGCGGGCAAGTCGGCCAATGTCCATGAGGCCGAAAAGGCCGTCCGCTCGATGCCGCAGCCCACGAAAGACTCCCCCGCCCTGCGAGGACGGGGATCAGCCCGGGGTTCCACCGCCGGTGCCTGGCCTGCATCGTCATTGGGCAAGCAGGCGAACCGAGGGCGAGGAGGTATGCCGGTGCGACTGAGCCGGCCTCGGGACGGATCCACACGCGATCGTGCGGGCCCCCAACTCGGCCGCCTGCATCCGTACCGACTCCCTGACGAGCCGAAGTCAGTAACGACCTCAGCCCGTCCGGTGGAAAGATGGTTTGCCGACCTCACCCACACGAGCCTCCGGGATAACGTCCACCGCTCCGTCCAAGCCCTCGAACGTGACATCCAAGCCTGACCCGCAGACCTGGAACACACCCGCGGCCGTTCATCTGCACGAAGACCACCGAAGACCGCCGCCGAGATCCTCGACAAAGTCGCCAAGTGCTGCCGCGGCCAGGGCTGACCTGCTTCGGGTTGGCGAGGCGATTCCGCTGAGGGCCCGCTCACGGCTCGCGGTCAGCCCGGAGCAGGGGCATTGATGGCGGACGCGGTCCCCTCATCGGCCGGGATCAACATCTGGAGCCATTGACCCGCCTCCCCGACGAGGAGCACCTCGGTAGTGATGCCCAGGATTCCGGCATCGGGGTGGGAGAAAATTGTGTCGGAAGGCTGCGTGTATTCAGCAACCGGGTGGGCAGCCCATCGCGACGTGAACTCTGGGACCAAGCCCAAGCCGTCGACCAGCGCGTGAAACTCATCAGCGCTACCCCAGTCCGGTTGGGCAGCCCGCAGCCAGCCAACCAGCTCGTCCGCCTTGGCAGCCCAGTCGCTTTGGGTGAATATCTCGCGCGCCCTGGGATTCAGGAAGTGGTAGCGAATCAAATTGGGCGATTCTTCATCCAGCACCCCCAGCGGCCTGACCAGGGCTTCCCATGTGCTGTTCCATGCCACAATGTTGCAGATCGGCCCGAACACGCTCGCCGGCATGGGCTCTAGATGGTCCAGCAGCGTACGCACCATGGGTCGTGTGTCATCGCTTACCGGACGGGGAGGCGGCAAGAGCGCGGCGCTGTGACGTTTCATGGCCAACGTCGCAAGGTGCTGCCTCTCGCTGTCGGAGAGCTGCAGCGCCTCGGCAAGCGCGGCGAGCACCGCATGTGAGGGATTGGTATCCCGGCCCTGCTCCAGCCGTTCCAGGTACTCGACACTCAAGCCGGCGAGCGCAGCGAGCTCCTCCCGCCGCAACCCAGGAGTCCGTCGCCGACCAAAGGAGGGCAAACCCACTTGTTCGGGTTTAAGTTGTTCTCGGCGTGATCGCAGAAACGACATCTCGCCTGACCTGATCTCCTCTGCGAATTCAGTCATGGGCAAACCCATCTCCCACGCCGAAGATTCCGAATCGCATGTCCACCTCACTCTTTCCAACTGGGCGCCAGTTTTGCTGTAGAAATGCCCCACAGCCAGGCTTCCCGGCAACGCTCAACACAGCGGCAATCAATGCAAACAATCGAGCTGCCCACGCGTCCCGCCCCGGTCAGAGCGGACACCCATGACCGCAGCCGCCAGATGGACGTTTCGCCCTCGGCGTCCCGGTCCACGTGACGACCTCCCGGTCCGAGCATCTCGCCCGGGACGATCGGCGAGCCGGCCTGCTGGTCCAGCAGCCGAGGCCGATCCTCGCCAACCCCAGGAAAACGGACCATTGCCGACATACTGAATACGGGGCCCGAGGCCGGATGGCCTACTGCTTTCGCATTGTGACGGGTTGGGGGTACCCGGGCGCACAGGCCAAGCCGTCCGGGCGTTCGGACCCTGCGACGGCAGGACATAAACGCCCCCTTCACGGGAGCTGCGGTTGCCGGTGGTTGCGTTCACACGATTTACGGTGCATCGAGCAAAACGAGATGTCCAGTTACTTACGCTTTGGGAACAAAGAAGGATTGCTTCATGGAGCAGGGGGACAGCAGACCTCGGTTGCGAATTCCGCGGCGGCCCTGCGGATCAGTGAGATCTGGGCTGCTCTGGCAGCCGCGTAGGCGGCGTTGGTGCGGACTCCCGCCATGCCAGCGGCCGAGGTCACGCAGCTGTCACTCGAACCGGGGGTGCGTTGGTGGAGCGTCCCTGGCTCCCTCATGGCCGCCGCCCGCAAGGCCTTCGCCGAGCAGGGCCTGAATGCTTCTCTGGAGGGCGTCGCCCGCGAGGCCAGAGCCGCGATCGGAATGCTCTACCGCCACTTCCCCAACCGGCTCGACTTGGTCGAAGAGCTGTTCGCCGCGAAGTTCCCGGAGCTGCTCGGCGCCGCCGAGAGGCCGCAGCCATGGACGACGCCTGGGAGGGGTTTTGAGGAAAGATTCTGTGAGCTGCAGGCCTGTGACAGCGCCTTCGACTACGTGGCACGGTGCGGCTGCCCGTCCACGCCCTGGGCAGGATAATGTTCGAGAGCACGGAAGAACTGGGTGCTCAGATCTTCCGCAACGCCCAGGAGCAGGGTGTCCTCCGCAACGACGTCACCCCGGAAGACATCGTCTTCGTGATCTGGTCCCAGGCCGGGATCATCCAGACCACACGCACCGTTGCCCCCACCGCCCGGCGCCGCCATTTTCACCTGTGCTCGACGCCTTCTGCGCCGAGTGCGTCCACGAGTTGCCCGAGCTCCCGCTGCCCCCCGGAGGCCGAGCGAACCCTCACCACTCTCGACCGCCCCGAGAAGGCACGGCCCGCCACCGCAGGCGAGGCCGCCGGGCAACAGGACATACAGCGGACCCGGGGGGCCGCGGTCGGCAACCGCAACCTGACGCCCAAGGGGGCGCCACCATCCAGGGCAGGCGTTCAGCTCCCCGCCAGCAACTGTGCCAGCCCGGCGTCCAGGTCGAACCGGCTGGACTCGGCCCCCGGCGGCACCACGGACCGCGTTTCGTGCAGGAAGGATTCCTCGCCCCGCGCGGGGAGTTCGAGCAGGGCCGATCCCGCAGGCGAACGAAGAGCGATGCACAGCGCCTCGCGTCCCGCGCCGCCTGTCGGCCACATCCGCACATCTGCTTGCCCGATGTGTCCGCGCAGGGCCTGAGCCAGCATGTCACGGCTGAGGAACCACTCAACCGTCCCACCCCGGCCCAGGGGATGGAAGGCGGCACGGACTACATAGGGATCATCCGCCTCGTACCGCAGTGCCACACGCATCGACACCGACACGTGTGACACGAGAAGCCGCACGGGCAGCTCGGACGCCACGGTTCGTTCCGATCTCACCTGTGCCTCACTTGCCTCTTTCCGCTCGCCGGGCACTCCGGTCGCTCCCCGTGCGCTTCGCAGCATGAGACATGGCGGCAACATGGCAGCACAGCCGGAAGGATCGGAAGACGAAACAGCGCACGCGGCCGCCGCGTGTACCCCGTTCGGCCGGGAAGCGAGCTCATCAGCCCGGGCCGACTCCGGTCCGGCCAGCGGCCATCCAACGGGACGCAACCCTCAGGCCGCGTCCTTGCGACACGTCAAGCCGACCCCGTGGCCTGGGCGGCATCAGCGGTGGTTCACGTACCACACGAACTGGTCCCAGGACCAGCGGTCGACATCGACGTCGTGCCGCCACGTCACCTCGACCCACCGGTCCCCATCCCAGACGCACAGGTGGCGACCGTCCCACCACTCTTCCCCCGTGCGGTGGTGGTGCCGGCCATGGTGGTGGTGGCCTCGACGGTCGTCGTCCGTGTACCAGCCACGGTCTCCGGCCCGGCCGTTGCCCCGTTCCCCGTAGTGACCGCTTCCGTACCCGTCGTCGCGGTAGCCGTCACGTCCGCCGTCGGTCCCGAAGACGGCGATCGAGGTCTGCGCGCGCTCTACGGACCCCGAAGCCGTCGCCGCTGACGCCGAGCCGCCGGCACCGAGAAGGGCTCCGCCTGCCATCGCCGCAGAAGCGAGAGCGATCGAGACGCGCCTGATCCACCTGTTCATAGTCATCTCCTTGTGACATGCCGCGCTTCCGCCGACCAGGCGGCCGCAGGCCATGTCCGTGATCTGCGATCCGGAAACTCCGAATCAACCGGGGACGAGCTACGAGGGATCCGGAGGGGATCCCACGTCCATCAGCCTGTCTCCCGGCCGTCGGTTCCACTGCTTGCCCTATGACAATGCAGGCCAGATACCGGCGGTGGAACACCTGGCGGATCCCCGTCCCCCTAGGGCGAGGCTGTCGCTCCATGGGCACCGGCATCGATGCTCCCCCACCGGGCTGCCGGTCTGCCGCACGGGGCACAGCACGCAGGCGCACAACGGCATACAGCAGTGCGCCGTCGCGCACAACCGACGCCTCCAGGGCTCAGGGCGGGATGGGCGAGTCGGCTGGCTCTTCCGCACGCTGTCATCACTCCATTGGTTGTTGCGCTTCTGGCGGCGGGCTGGCGGCCGCGTCGCGCGTGTGACGCGGCCGCCAGCCGGTCCGCCTAACCTGATCCTTAACGGCCGACGTCGAATAGTGCCTCGAACTTGATCGCTCGGTGCGGTAACCGCCGTACGCTAAAGCGGCCTTCGTCTGAACATGTGCTCCGGCCAAGGAACACACACGTCCAGCACGAAGGCCGTGAGGATGATCCTGCTGTATCGCGATGCCCGACAAGAGGCGTTGGCTGAACTGTCATGCTTCCGGGGCGAGTTCTACTCCTGTCTCACCGCTCGTTCGGATGCTTTGTTCGACCTGGCTGACGCCATCCTGTGCGGCGACGGGCCGGTGAGATCACTGGCCGAGCTGTCGTTGGCCGGCGAGCACCGCCGCGGTCACGGCGGGCTCTACGCCGCCGTCGCCCGTGGCCGCGTCGATACCAGCCGGCTGCAGCAGCCCTGGCCGCAATCCCACTGCCCCAGGCCGCCGACGGCAGGCCGGTCCTGACCATCGACATCACCTGCTGGCTACGCCCCGATGCCCACACCTCACCGCAGCGGATCTGTGTCACACCTACGGCCGGGGAAAGGACCAACACATCCCTGTTCCCGGCTGGCCGTACTCGATCATCTGCGCACTCGAGCCGGGTCGCAGTTCCTGGACCGCGCCTTTGGACGCGCTTCGCCTGGCCCCCGGGGACGACACTGCCACGAAAGCGGCTTGACATCAGCTGTGAATCTGTTGGGTGGCTGGTCCGGGACCGGCTGGCAGGGTTGACGTCGGTCGCCTCACCGAAGTCGTGACTCGTGACAACAGTGGCCCTCAAGGGTGCCTTGCTAGTGAACTGTCCGCCTGTGGTGGGTGGCCGGCGCCGGCCCGGCCCACCTCGGTGGCCTGATAGCGCCTCTGTGTGTCAAGCGGCTTGAGCGAGGTGGTTCTGTTGGTCTCGTTTCATGATCCGGTAGACCACGTTGGACAGGCGTCGCTTGAGAGCCCTGCGGGACTCCGAAGGCGTCTTCCCCTCAGCGATCTTGCGGAGGTAGTAGTTCTGTCCGCGCCCGCCGTCGCGAATCTGGCAGACGGCGATCGTGTGCAGCACCGAGTTCAGCGCGCGGTTGCCGCCGGTGTTGAGCCGGTGGCGGACGTTGTTGCCGCTGGAGGCATCCAGGGGTGCGCTGCCCGTGTAGCTGGCGAAGTGGTGCTCTGTCTGGAAGCGGCTGATGTCCCCGATGTGGCCGATGACCTTCGCGGCCAGTACGGTGCCCAGGCCCGGCAGGGTGGTCAGCGTGGTGTGGGTCGCGGCGAGGGCCTCGCGCATTTCGGCTTCGTTGTCCTTGACCTGCCGGTCCAGTCTGCGCAGGTCGGCCAGCAGGTCACGGGCTATGTCTCGGCGGCAGTTGTCGGTGGCCGTGACCGGCCGGATCCCCTTCATCAGGACGGCGGCCTTGTCTGCCGACAGCCCGGTGGGGGCACCGCCAGGCAGCAGATCGCGAAGGACGGCGTGGAGCCGGTTCAGGACGCGGGTGCGTTCGTGGACCAGGTCGTCTCGCCGCTCGGTCAGCAGCCGCAGGATCGTGGTCTGGTCTTCCTGGACCACGGGGCGCAGGTCATGGCGGAAGAGAGCGACCTGAGCGATGTGGAGGGCGTCTTTCGCGTCGGTTTTGCGGTCGCCGCCGGTGGCCAGCAGCCGGGCTCGCGCCGAGAGGGTGGAGGGCACATCGACGACGTTCTCGCCCGCGGCGGCCAGCTGCTGGGCGAGCGTACGGCCCAGGCCGCCGGCTCCCTCGACCGCGAAACGACGGTCGGGCCACTGCGCGCACCAGCGCATCAACTGGCCGAAGGTCCCGGCGTTGACGACGAACCGGCGCTGGGCCACCTGGTGGCCGGCGTCGACGGCGACGGCGGTGTGGGACGACTTGTGGGGATCGATGCCGATCAGGATCACAGGCTGCTGCCTTCGCACTCGATGAGACAGGAAGGAGAGTGCGGCGGGCACCCTGACTTGAAGTCACCGTGTCACCTTCATGCCTCTGTCGAGCCACACCGCGCGGGTGTCGGCCGGTGGCGGCACGCTATCAGTGAGCCAGCCCGAAGGCGGCAAGAAGCACTGCGAGCCCGTGCCGACCGACACCCTGGACGCTACGGCTGCAGACCGAGCATCTGGACTCGATTCAACAAGTCAGAAGCCTGCCCGACCCACCGGGGTCGTGGCCCGTCACAGTTCTGCCTCGAAGTGACCTCTCCCGGGCACGGCACTGGTCCACGGCGACCGGGATCACCGTCTGACGGAGAGGAACCCAGATCGCGTGGACAGCATTGTCGCCCACACACGTTCGTTCGTTATCGGCGTTGACACCCACGCCAGGACTCATACCTACGCCGTACTCGCCGCCAACGGCGGGCACCTGGGCACGGAGACCCTCCCCAACACCCACGCCGGCAGGGCCCGTGCGATCGCCTGGGCCGCACGCCGCACCGGCGGGGACCTTGGCGCCCTGTGGGTCATCGAGGGCGTCGGCAGCTACGGGGCCCAGATCGCCCGCCAGACGGCACTCCCCGGCTACCAGGTGGCCGAAGCCGCCCGTATGGGCCGCACCGGCCGGCGCGGGATCGGCAAGTCCGACCCGATCGACGCCCGACGCATCGCCGCAGCCGTACTCCCGCTCGCCGAAGAGCAATTGCGCACTCCGCGGATGGACGAGGGGGTCCGGGCGGCAGCGCAGATCCTCCTCACCGCCCGCGCCGAACTCACCGGTGAGCGGACCCGAGCCGTGAACGCCCTGACCGCCCTCGTGCGCGTCGCCGACCTCGGTATCGATGCCCGGCGTCCCCTCGGCGTGAAGAAGATCAGCGAGATCGCCCGCTGGCACCCCCGCGAGGAAGACCTTGCAACCACCATCGCCCGCACCGAAGCCGTCCGGCTCGCCAAGAGGATCCTCACCCTTGACGCCGAGCTCTCGGACAACATGAACCGGACGGGCGAGCTCGTCGACGCCAGCCCCGCCGCCGGCCTTCTCCAGGAAACCGGCATCGGTCCCGCCACCGTCCTGGTGCCTGGTCCCACCCGGGACGGGTCCGTGACGAAGCCGCTTTCGCCGCCCTCGCGGGCGTGAACCCCATACCCGCATCCTCGGGGAACACCACCCGCCACCGACTCAACCGCGGCGGCGACAGGCGTCTCAACCGGGCCCTGAACGTCATCGCCATGGTCCGCATGCTTCATCACCCCCAGACCCGCGCCTACTCCGACCGACGGGGCACAGAGGGCAAGACAGACCGTGAGGTCCGCCGCTGCCTCAAGCGATACCTCGCCCGCCGCTTCTACCGACACCTCAACAACGCCGCCGCGGCTGAATTGGGGGTTGACCGGACATAGAAGCTTCATCGGGAAGCTCCTTGGCACTTGGATCGCCGCAGTTGACGCCTGGTGCTCTACTCAGGCGAGTGTGGTGTGGACGTCGACCGGGTTGGCGAGGGTGTCGCGGATGGCCGAGCGCTTCTGAACGAGGGAGATGAGTTCCTGGAGTTGCTCGGGGGTGGCGTCGGGAGCGTCGAGGTCGACGCGCACGCGGATCTGCTGAAGGCCCGGTCGAACCGAGGGGGCGATTCCGAGGAACCCGCGCATGTCGATGTCGGCTTCGAGTTCCAGACCGATGGCCTTGAGCTCGATGCCCTGCAGGGCGGCGTGCGTGGTGATGGTGACGGTGTAGCAGCCGGCGAGCGCGTGCAGCACGTATTCAGCGGGTGTGGGTGCGGTGTCGGTGCCCAGCGACGCCGTCGGTTCGTCGCTGTGCATCGCGAACTTCGCGACGCGCGTCTCGTCGCGTTCGCCGCCCTGGTTCAGAGCACCCGTCCGCGTGGTGATGCGGTAGCCGCCCTGCCACGAACCGTCGATGGCGAATGTGGCCCGGCCGAGGCCGGGATCGGCTCGCATGGCGTCGGCGCTGTCCCGCAGGGCACGGACGTCGACCTCATTGATGTCGGTCATCGGTGTGGTCTCCTTCGTCGCATAGGGGCGGCCTGCCGTGAGCTCCGGCCGCCGTGCTCACAGCCGAGTTGCGGGGGCTGCGTCCGGGGCGCGGCGCTCACCGCAGGCCGGCAGAAGTGGTCGTCGGCATGGTTCCCATGTCAGGTCACAGAGCGTTGTTCTGCTCGGCCTGGTCGAAGAACTTCATGGCCATGAAGCCGTGCGCGTATCCACCGCCCGCGCGCAGTGCCGCGGCGATCATGACGGTTTCCGCCAGTTCTTGCTGGGTGGCGCCTGCGGAGTGTGCGGCCTTGGTGTGTGCCTCGATGCAGTAGGCGCACTGGGTGGTCAACGCCACGGCCACGGCCATGAGTTCGGTGTGCTTGGGCGAAATGACCTTGTCGCTGCCACGCAGGACCTGGTTGTCGAAGGCCATGAACGCCTTGAAGGCTTCCGGGGCGCCGGCGCGGATGTGCTTGGCGTACTGGTGGTCGGTGTGTTCGTGGTAGGACACGGCGTGCTCCTTTGCTGTCGGCTGGTGAGCGGGGTGGGAGGACCGGTCAGTACTTGTTGCGTCCGGCCCGGACGCCGCCGTCGACGTCCCAGGTGGCGCCGGTGACCCAGTCGGCCTGGTCGGAGAGGAGCAAGGCGATGGCGGGAGCGACGTCCTCGGGGTTTCCGACGCGGCCGATGGGGTGGAAGGAGTTGAGGGATTCGAGCATGGCGGGGATCTCGTCCTTCGGCATGAACGCCTCGTAGATCGGGGTGCGCACCACGGCCGGGGCGACGGTGTTGACGCGGATGCCGTACGGGGCCAGCTCCATGGCCAGGTGCTGGGTGAGGGAGTGCAGGCCGGCCTTGGCCACGGAGTACGCCGAGGACGGCGTGGCGGCCATGGCCTGGTGCGCCAGCATGCCACCGATGTTGACGACGGCTCCCTTGCTGCCGCGGGCGATCATGTTGCTGGCGACGGTCTGGGTGATGAAGTAGAAGGCCCGAGTGATGGCCTGGTAGCGGTCGTAGTCCTCCTCGGTGTGCGCGAGGAAGGTCTTTGGCTCGAAGACGCCTGCGGCGTTGACGAGCAGCGTGGCATCGGCGTGCTGCTCGGTCAGCGTGTCGCGCAGGCGGTCCACGGAGGCGGGGTCGAACAGGTCGACGGCCAGTCCGACCGCTTTCCCGTAGAAAGCCAGTTCGGCCACCGCCTTTGCGGCGCTGGCTTCGGACCGGCCGGTCACGACGGCGTTGCCGCCGCCCTCGAGGACACGGCGGGCGGAAGCCAGCCCCATGCCGCTGGTACCGCCGATCACGACGACCTTCCGCCCGGTGAAATCGAAAGCGTTGGTGGGCATGGTTCTCTCCTGAATCTGGTGGCTTTGCAAGTTGGTGGCCGGGGGCGGGACACGACGGCCGGCGTACTCGAGGTGGCGTCGCCGGATCCACCGGTGGGGTCCGTTCGCCGGAACAGGCCAGGCCTGCCGCACTGGAGCGGATGTGGCCCGGAAACCGCAGAAGCGGTGTGGGTGTTTGTCCCCTTACGCCACACAATGCGGTAATACAGGACTAAGGTCCAGTTAGTGGTTTTTTACCCATGCGTAAGTTGGGCTGAACCGATCTGCTGAGGCCCCCATCCCGGCGATGTCCTCGACCGTAGATCGCCCCGCGCAGCTCCGGTAGAGGATCTTTGGTGATGCAGATATAGCTTTTGGCTATGCCCAGGAAAGGGAGAGGCGTGAATATCGAGGCGCTGCGCTACGCCCAGGCCGTCTTTCGAACGGAGTCCTTCAGTGCGGCAGCACGGGCTTACGGCGTGACGCAACCAGCGCTGTCCAACGGCGTCGCACGGCTGGAGAAAGAGCTGGGCGTGAAGCTCTTCGACCGCTCACCCCGCGGCGTGAGGCCCACCGAGCACGGCGCACGGATTCTGCCCCTGATCGACCATGCTCTCGGCTCTCTCGACATGCTGGCCGCCCAGGCCCAGCGGCTGGCCGGCCCGGCCGTCGAAACGATTCGCATGGGTGTGTCACCCCTGGTCGGAGCGGAACTCGTCGCCCGCGCCTTCGACGCGGCCCGCAGTCTGGTGCCCCCGCGTGATCTCGTCCTGAGGGAGGCGGACCTCGATCCGCTGCGCAGTGACCTGCAGGCGGGCCGCCTGGACATCGTCCTCGTCCCCGCCGTGCCCGGCATGCCTGCCATGCGCCATCATGTCGTCGCCCGGGAACCGATAGTCGTGATCGACCCTGCCGCCGTCGCGGCCGACAGTCCGGTCGAGCTGGAGGACGCGACAGACGCCGCCTACATCCTTGGGCCTCCCACCTGCGGACTGACCACTTTCACCACCGAACTCTTCCGCAGCCACGACCTGGCGCTGCGCGCGTATCCGGGTGAAGCCGCCAGCTTCCGCGCGGTCGACGAGTGGGCAGCCATGGGCCTCGGGGCCGCGCTCCTACCCCGCTCCAAGGTCACGCACGAGCACGCCGGCTGCCGTCCCCTGCTCCGGGCCGGGAAACCCGTCGAGATCGCCTATGAAGCCGTCTGGGACTGCGACACACCCCTCGGCGCCGACCTGGAGGACTTCGTCATCGCACTGACCGGGGAGAACGCCCTCGGCCGTACGAACATCACCTCCCGAACGTCCGAGGGGTAAGCAGAGGTAATGGCTCCGTGGGCGGGCAGGAAGCGAGGCGGGCCATAAGCCGCGCTTCTGGCCGGCCTCACTGCGTGCGACAGGCCTCCAGCAGCCGCAGCCAGACCTCGCTGATCGTCGGGAAGGCACGTACGGCATGCCGGAGCCGGTTGAGGGGCACCTCGCCGACGGCAGCGACGGTGGCCGAGTGCAGATGTTCTCCAACGCCCGGCCCGCAGGCAGGCGCCAAGCGGGACCCAGACGCCAGGCGGGCCGCTTCCGAAATACGTAAGCAATCCTTATTGGTAGTCCAAGAACAAGTAACTGGATCTTTGTCATTGGGCGGGGCATCGTCGTTCCCATGAGCAGCAGCACCGGCAGCCGCAGCTTCCTCGCCCTGGCAGGGGTCGTCGTCCTCTGGGCCTCGGCTTTTCCGGCCATCCGCGTCGGGGTCGACGGCCTCGGAGTGGCCGGACTGTCCTTGCTGAGGCTGGCCATTGCCTCCGTCGTCCTGACAGCGGTGGCACCCTTGCTCGGCGTTCGGCGTCCGCGGCGCAGCGACCTGCCGTTGATCGCCCTTGCCGGGGCTACCGGCATGACCGGCTACCAGGTGCTGCTCAACTGGGGCGAGGTGCACGTGTCCGCCGGCACCGCCAGCATGCTCATCTCCATCGCCCCCGTCTTCAGCCTTCTGCTGGGCAGGGCGTTCCTGTCCGAAGCACTGACACGCCTCGTGATCATCGGCAGCGGCGTCGCGCTCGGAGGGTGTGTGGTCGTCGCGCTGGGAGGCGGCTCCACGGGATTTTCTCTCAATGCGCTCGCGGTCCTGGCGGCCGCCGTCGTGCAGGGGGCGTACCACTGCGTGTCCAAGCCTCTCCTGCTCCGCTACAGCGGTGTCGAGGTCGCGACGTATGCGATGGCGGCAGGGACGGTCTTCGCGTTGCCGCTGCTTCCAGCGACAGTGGGTGCCGTCGCCAGTGCCTCGTCGGCAGCGCTCGTCTCGGTGGCGTACCTCGGCCTGCTGCCCTCCGCCGTGGGATTCGTGATCTGGGGCTATGCCGTGGCCCGGCTGCCGCTCGCCGTCTCCACCGGCGCCCTCTACCTGGTGCCGCCCGTCGCACTGGTCGTCGCATTCGTGTGGCTGTCCGAGGTTCCCCATCTGCTCGAAGTGGCGGGCGGCGCCGTCGTCATCAGCGGCGTGGTGCTGCTCAACCAACGTTCCCGCACGACCATTCAAGAGGAGTGACGGATGCCAGACGCTGACATATCCCAAGCGGACGACTGAGACCCTCCACAGATGACAGACGAGGATTACCCTGACCTGCTCTGTGGGTCTGTCAATAGTCCACCGGTCAGCTCACCTCGCCAGCCGGCAGCAGCAGACGAGGGTGCAGGCGACACCCGCGAAGGCTAGAAAGTGGCTGGCCTCGCCTTCGCAACGGCGATGCAGACGCCGGCAACCCGCTAGCCAGGCCATGGTGCGCTCGAAGGTCCAGCGATGACGTCCCAGCCCCTTGGAAGACTCGATGCCCCCCTGCGGACGATGCGGTGCCGGATACCACACTGACGTAACCATCAGACCCGACCGACCGCGGTACCGCCGGTGCATGAAGGCAGACTTTCCCATGGGCTTGTCAGGCTGTGCTCGCGGCGGGTTGTGCGGGTTCGAAGCGGCGTCCGTCTCGGCGTAGAGCTCATAGGGCGTCGACATGTCACCGGGACGAGGACCAAGTCGGCCGAAGAGCAGCGTTCCCCTCGGGGCGGTGTGCGGAGCCTTCGTCCGTCTCGCCAGCGCCCCTTGTCCGCGGTCGCCGCTCCGCTGTCGATGCGGGCCGTCTCGCTAGGTGTCTGCAGTCCGGCAGGGACACGGACGCCCTCGGCAGTGCCGAGGTGCCCGAGCCCCCGTACGAGCCATGGCGGGGATCACAGCGCTGCTGGTCGGCCCCAGGGGGAATACATGCTCAGTCATGTTGTTTGATTTGCATGCGAAGTCATGTATCAGCAAGGAGAACACCGTGCAGTTCGGCATCTTCGGGGTCGGTGACATCTCGCCCGACCCGACCACGGGACACACCCAGAGCGAGGCGGAGCGGATCAGTAACCTGATCAAGATCGCCCGGCGGGCCGACGAGGTGGGCCTCGATGTCTTCGCGCTGGGCGAGCACCACAATCCACCGTTCGTGATGTCCTCGCCGCCGGCCCTCCTCGCCCACATCGCGGCACTGACGGACCGGATCATTCTGAGCACCGCGGTGACCCTGATCACGACCAACGACCCGGTGAAGATCGCCGAGGACTACGCGATGGTGCAGCACGTCGCCAAGGGGCGGCTGGACCTGATGCTCGGCCGCGGGAACACCGTGCCCGTGTATCCGTGGTTCGGGAAGGACATCCGCCAGGGTGTCCCCCTTGCCCTGGAGAACTACAACCTGCTTCACCGGCTGTGGCGCGAGGACGTGATCGACTGGGAAGGAAAGTTCCGCACCCCGCTGCAGGGCTTCACCTCCACCCCGCGTCCGCTGGACGACGTCCCGCCGTTCGTGTGGCACGGCTCGATCCGCAGCCCTGAGACGGCCGAGCAGGCGGCGTACTACGGCAACGGGTTCTTCGCCAACCACGTCCTGGCCCCGAACTTCCATTTCAAGCCGATCGTCGAGCTCTACCGGCGGCGGTACGAGCACTACGGCCACGGCACCGCCGAGCAGGCCATCGTCGGGCTGGGCGGCCAGGCGTTCGTCGCCAGGCGCTCCCAGGACGCGGTCAACACCTATCGGCCCTATTTCGAGAACTACCCGATCTTCCGCGGCTCGAAGCTGGAGGACTACATGGCGGGCACGCCGCTGACCGTCGGCAGCCCGCAGGAGGTGATCGAGAAGGTCCTCACCTTCCAGGAGGGCTTCGGGGACTACCAACGCCAGCTCTTCTCGGTCGACGCCCTCGGCCTGCCCCTCGACGTGGCGTTGGAACAGGTCGAACTGCTGGGCACTGAGGTGGTGCCCGTGCTGCGCAAGGAGATGGCGGCCCGCCGCAAGCCCGGTGTCCCCGACGCTCCGACGCACGCTTCCCTGGTCAGGGCGAAGTACGGCGACGCCGAGCCGCGTCAGCCGCGGCCGAACCCGAACCGGGGCGACAACCTGTCGGGCACCTCGCCGTACCAGGACAGCGACCCGGCCGTCGAAGCCAGCTTCCCGGCGGCGTTCTGATGGCCGGCGTCAGCCGACTGGCAAACGAGGCATGGGAGGCGATGTTCCGGGCCCAGGCAACCCTCGCGCGCGAGTTCGAGTACGAGGGCGACTGGGGTGGCTTCCCGCCGCGCGAGTACGGCGTGCTCTACGCGCTGGCCGGAGCGAGGGACGGCTTGCGGATCACCGACCTGATCGACGACGCTCTGCTCACCCAGGCGGGGGTGTCCCGGCTCGTCGCCCGCCTGGAGAAGCGGGGGCTCGTCGAACGGCGGCCCGATCCCGACGACGCCCGCGCCTGCCGCATCGTTCTCACCGCCGAAGGCCGTGAAGTGCAACAGCGCCTCGGCCGCACCCACGCGCGGCATGTCACGACCGCGATGACCCGGGCCCTGAGCCGCGAACAACTGGAGACGCTGCGCGAGCTCGGCCGCACACTTCTCGCCGCGGCCCCGGCCACCGCCGACCACCCCACGAAAGCACCCGCGAGGGACACTCCGTGAACGACCTCACCCCCGCCGCGGCCTCGTTGACGATCGCCGTCGTCAACGCCGGCGTCAGCGATCCCTCCTCGACCCGGTTGCTCGCCGACCGCATAGCCCAAAAGACGGTCGACACGCTCGCGGCGTCGGGCACGGCAGCCACCGTGCGCTCGATCGATCTCGGTCCGCTCGCCACGGACGTCGCGCAGGGCATCGTCTCCGGCATGCTGAACCCGAAGGTGCAGTCCGCCATGGAGCTGCTCGCCCGCACCGACGCGGTCATCGCCGCCACCCCGGTCTACAAGGCGGGGATCAGCGGCCTGTTCAAGTCGTTTGCCGACCTGATCGACAACGACCTGCTCATCGCCAAACCGGTCGTCCTCGCCGCGACGGGCCAAAGCGCCCGACACGCCATGGTCGTCGACGACCAGCTCCGGCCGCTGTTCGCTTTTCTGCGCACCATCCCGGTGCCCACCTCCCTGTACGCCGCACCCGAGGACTGGGCATCGACCGACCTCGGCAAGCGCATCGCCCGAGCCGCACAAGAGCTCTCCGTCCTGCTGCGCAGCGAAGCCGGCCAGCAGATCGCTGACACCAACTGGAGCGGCTACGACCACCAGTTCAGCGGCAACGCCACGCGGGCAGAGCGATCCCTGGACGACGTCGACTTCACGACCGACCTCATGCGACTCGCCACCGGCAAAAGCGCACGCCCTCAAGGAGGTGACCAGGCCGGTGCACGTTGACGCACCCGCCCTGGACAGGGGACGGGCGGGATACAAGCGATCAGGCCGACGTGCGACGGTGGTGGTCATAGGAGGCGGACAGTCGGGGCTCTCGGCCGGCTACCACCTCAAGCGGCGCGGCTTCGCCAGCGCCCTGACCGGCCCGCACGCCTCCGACGATGACCGGACCTTCGTGGTACTCGACGCCGAATCGGCACCCGGCGGGGCGTGGCGTCACCGCTGGGAATCGCTGCGGATGGGCACCGTGAACGGCATCTTCGACCTGCCCGACTTCCCGCAACCACCCGTCGACCCCGACGAGCCCAGCCGCATGGCGGTGCCTCGCTATTTCGCCGCCTTCGAGCAGGCGACCGGCCTGCCGATCCTGCGTCCGGTCACCGTCACCTCCATACGGACCGCGGACGACCGCCCCGACGGAGAACTGGTGGTGGAGTCCAGCGCGGGGACGTGGACCACCCGGGCGGTCATCAACGCCACGGGCACATGGACAAACCCCGTCCGCCCCCACTACCCGGGGCAGGAGACCTTCACCGGCATCCAGGTGCACACCCATGACTATGTCTCGGCCGACCGGTTCGCCGGCCTGCGGGTCGCCGTCGTCGGCGGCGGCATCTCGGCACTCCAGCAACTGGAGGAGATCTCACGGGTGGCCACCACGTTCTGGTACACGCGTCGCGAACCCGTTTTCCGCGAGGGCGAGTTCGAGCGCGAGGTTGCCGGCCGTGAGATCGTCGCCAAGGTTGCCGCCGACGTCGAAGCGGGCAGACCCACCGGCAGCGTCGTCTCCTACACCGACCTGGCCTGGACCCGGTACGCGCTGGCGGCGAAGCAACGCGGGGCCCTGAAGCGTCGATCCATGTTCACCGCCATCGAACCCGACGGCGTCCGCGAGGCAGACGGTTCGTTCACGGCCCTCGACGCCATTCTGTGGGCCACGGGTTTCAAGGCCGCCCTGGCACATCTGGAGCCCCTCATGCTGCGCAACGAGCTCGGCGGGATCACCATGCGCGGCACCCAGGTGGCCGCCGAACCACGCGTGCACCTGGTCGGCTTCGGACCGTCTCAGTCCACCGTCGGCTCCAACCGCGCCGGCCGCCAAGCGGTCAACAGCCTGCTGCAGCTGTGGAACGCCACCGCACTGTCCCTTGCCAGCCCCACGGGCACGCCCGGCGAAGGACCCGAGGCCCACTCATGAAGTTGCAAGTCCCCGTCGCACTACCGAATCTCAAGAACCCTTGAAGGCTATCCCCGAAGGCAGGGGAGCCTTCAATGAGGCCGATGCGAGAAATCAAGACAAACACTAAGGCTGCCTTAACTAAGCAGTTATTAATATTGACTGGATTTCCCTAAAGTGGGGTTTTAGAGTAGTAGCAGTTAGGGCGCTGCGGGCTCCACAGAGATCGAGAAGAGTCGAATCAGGCAATGGCACAGCAAACGCCCGGTGTCCGTAGGAAGACGGACGGTATCCAATCCACGGGTAGACCTGAGCTTACGTCCTCGGCTTCGGCTTGTTCTTGCACACTAAAGGGCTGTCCCGCTGCTCCGCCTCAGGCGGTAGTGTGCCGGATGCGGCGTCCTGGCTGGTCAGTCATCGAACCGTGGGTGTTGCTGGCATGCTGATGCTTGCCTCCAGACCGCATCCGGGGCCTCTCTGCCCGAACCAACGTCGCGACAGACCAGATAGAGCGGCTCTCAGGCGACTACTACCTCTACCTGGGTGCAACCGACCGGGCGCTGCGGCGGTACCTGATCTTTGTGCGGGACGGCTGTATCCGCAGGATGCGGAGTGCGACTGCCACGGTTGTTCCTTCGGTGACGCGCGGCACGCACGCGTGGTGCTTGAGGAAGTCTTGCGCAGCCTCCTGGCCTCGGGCCGAGTCGGGCCAGCGAATGCGTGCATTGGATACCAGGTACCTGGAGCTCACGCTGCGCGGATTCCGTTCTGGGCTTGATCCGCTCTGACGGACATCGAAGATCAGGGGCTTCGACCCCGGAAGGATGATGTCCATCATGGAGAGCATGGGGAAGATGCCGCGTCCCCGCCGCTCCTTCACGCCTGAGTTCAAGGCCAAGATCGTCGAGCTGTGCTGACGCGGTGACCGCTCTGTCGGCCAGGTAGCCAAGGGCCTCGACCTGACCGAGGCCGCGGTGTGCGACTGGGTCAGGGCAGGCCGAGGTCGATGCCGGCGAGCGTGACGGCCTGACCAGCAGCGAACGCGAACAACTGGCCGCCTTGCGGCGGGAGAACCGCCGCCTACGGGAGGACGTGGGACTTCTCAAGCGGGCCACGGCTTTCTTCGCGTCAATGTCAGGCTGTTGGCGATCGGCGGGTGGACACGGGCCGAAGTCGCCTTTGGTGGTTGGTCCTTG
>NZ_JBIAVV010000019.1:0-91133 GCF_042894765.1 Streptomyces sp. NPDC001507 | reverse complement strand
CGTCCTTGATGCCCATCCGTGATCCTTCCCAGCAGAGGGGACACCTCATGCCAGACGGGTCACACCGGGGCATACACAATCTTTAGGACAGTCCCGCTCCGGTGGCCGCCGTCGTGGCCCCGGGATGCCTGGCCGCGGCCCCGGTGTGTGCTGCGGAGATCGTGGAGACAGCGACTGGCGGGGCATCCGGCGGGAGCATAACGATCGGCGGGGCCGCAGTGGGCGGCTCCCTCAAGTCCATCAACGCGGCAGAACACGGCGCACCCAGGAACTGGTACAACTGCGGAGCCTGTGCTATTGCAACCGACAGCACACTGGCGGGTAAACCCATGAAAGCATGGGACAGTGGTGTGTTGGCTCCTGAGGTGTTGGAAGAGTACTTCGGAAGTACATTCAAGTATCAAGAGGACGGTGCGGCAGGGGTCGCCAACGAACTGCTCAAGGCAGGCGATGGAGCACGAGGAGTGATTTTCGCCTGGAATGAGGGTGCGGATATAGGCCACTTCTTCAACGCGGTGAACCATGGTGGGAACGTGAAGTTCCTCGACGGGCAAGCAGGTGGATACGCTGACATGGACTGGGATCACTGGGAGCTCATGCACACTGGGGGTGGTGGACAATGATCACCCTGGAGGCGGCCACTCTGGCCGCACAAGAATTCGGGTCCCGTAACCTCCCCGAAAAAGATGGATTGGAATGGGGATTCCTCTTTCGAGGGATTTCGAAGTCCGGTCTCTACCTGTTCCAGATCACCGTCAGCCCACCGGCTCCGCGTGGAAGACCAAGGTTCGGCGGTAGCCCTGGAGTAGTCGTCGACGCTTATAGCGGCGACTGCCGCTACGTACGAGGCCACTCGGAGTACAAGGACCTTCTGCACGAGATAGCCGACGGCACCTCGTAACAGCCGGAACGCCCGTTGTGCCCTCCCCTTCCCGAGGGCACAACGGGCGTTTAAGCTCTCTAAGAAGGCGCAGAGGGGGCGGACATGCAGGCAGCGCTCGCCGCCGCCCGGTGCGATGCCCTCGCCTGGGTGGCCTGCCCCAAGGGCGGGAAGCTCGGCACAGACCTCAACCGCGACACTTTGGCCGCCGCGCTCAGCGAGCAGGGCGTGCGGCCCGTACGGCAGATCGCCATCGACGACACCTGGTCGGCGCTCCGGTTCCGGCCCAGCGGCTGATCTCCGGCACCACTTCACAGGACGATGACTGCGATGGCGTCGTAAGGAACTGCCCTGTCGTCGAGCGAGTGCTGATCCCGCTCGGTTTGTGGCAAGCCCTCGGCTGCCCCGTTCCCGGCAGTGCCCGCGAGGGTGTGCCAGCCGCTGTGGCTGCTGCTCGGTCGACGCTGTCCGCTCGGGTGAGCTCCGGGGACACGGGGCAGCAGTCGGCGTCCACGTTGCCAGGGCGGCGGCCGGCTCCGAAAACAGGAGGCTCTGGTCAGAGAGCGTGGTCGGCGAAGCTGCCACGGTGTACCAGTTCCGCGGCCGTACGGCCGCGCCGCCGCGCCAGGGCCTGGAAGGCTTCACGCTCGCGTTGCCAGTCCAGGGCCCGCTCGGCTGCCGTCCGGTGGATGTATTCATCCGGAGACAGTCCCAGGGCGGACGCGTGGGCGGCGATGGCGTCCTGCTCGCCGGGGGTGAGATCCACAACGGCCTCCTGGGGCTGGTCGGTTCGTCCGGCGGCAGCCGGGCACCGGCCACGGCCCGCGCCGGCCATGACGCTATCGCGTTGCGTCTCGCCCACGTAGGAGTCTGCCGGGTTTCACTAGCTCTAGACAGCCTTTATATGGGCTATGTAGAATACGAGTATGGGTAGTTTGCGTATGACCCTGCAGACCCAACTGGTACTGCGGGCCTTGCTGGAAGACCCCGCCAAAGAGCGCTACGGCCTTGAGTTGTGCGAGCTGGCGGGACTGCCGTCGGGCACGATCTATCCGATCCTTGCCCGCCTGGAACAGGTCGGCTGGGTGGACAGCACCTGGGAAGACCCCGCCGTACACGAGGAAGCCGGCCGTCCGCGCCGTCGCTTCTACCGGATCACCGAGGACGGTGCCGAGCGTGCGCGCGACGCCCTCGCCCGCGCCTACCGGACCCGCAAACAGCCCCTGCCGGGGTGGGCCGCCCGGCCGGCCGCCGACGGGGGAGTGTCATGACGGCCCGACGCCGGTTAGCACCGCGACCGTTCAGGCGCCGTTCCGCTGCCCCGTCCCTGGACGGCATCCTGACCGCCGTGCATGCGCACCACCCGGACGCCGACACCTGGCTCATCCGGCATGCCCACGATGAGGCCGCCGTCTGGCACGCGGGCCAGACCCGCCGCAGCGGCGACCCGTTCCTCACCCACTGCCTCGCCGTTGCCACGATCGTCGCCGATACCGGCATGCCGCCGGCCGTGATCTGCGCTGCGGTGCTGCACGACATCGACGACACCGCCTGCCCGCCGGGCCGCGTCGCCGAGCGCTTCGGGCAGGAGACCGCCGATCTGATCTCGGCCGTCCGCACCGCCAAGCTCGGCGCGATCCCGCTCACCGCCGTCCACTTCGGCACCACGAGGCCGCGGGCGCTCACGCCGACACGTGAGGAGGCCGTCCTGGCCATCCGCCTCGCCGACCGGTTGCACAACATGCGCACCATCGCCTTCGTCGCCCCGACCAGGCGCTACCTCGTGGCGCGTGAGACGTTCGAAGTGCTCGCGCCGTTGGCGCGCGCCGCAGGCCTGACCGACGTGAGTCGTGAACTGCACGACCTCTCCTCGGCCGTCCTCCGGCCCACCTCCACCGCGTTCGCGGTCACCACCCGCATGCTGGCCCTGCTGGCCCTGTTCCTTCCCACCCCGACGCGCGCACGGTGGAGCGAGGAATGGCGCGCCGAACTGGCCGCCCTCCCCACCCGCCGCACCCGCACCCGCTTCACTCTCCGAGTCCTGATCAGCACCCCCAGGCTGTCCTGGACACTGCGCCGTCCGGCCTGTCGGGAACGGCGACCGTGAGCACCGCGGCCCGGATCGGCGGTGTGCTGGGCGCGGCGGCCGCCGTCGCGATGGGCATGGCCGGTGGCGGCCTGTCCGCGTGGACGACCGGAGCACTCCTGGCAGGCGCCCTGGTTCTGGTCGCGGTGGTCCTGTTCATCCCCAGCGAGACACCGGCCCGCCGACTGGGTCAGCTGATCCAGGCATGGCGTATACCCACCGAAGCCTCCATCAGGCCTGAGCCGGTACAGCCCCCTGCGGTCCCACCCCCGCCTTTTCCGGACGGCAGATAAAGCGGTTCCAGTGCCGTGAGACACGAGCGAGGCCTGCCAGCGGTCGCACGATGTGCTCGCCTACCTGGACCGGGACCGCTTCCACATCGAGCACCTGTGGGCGAACCACCACCACCGCGTGCAGGAGGAGATCCCCGACCCTGTCGTCTTCCGCAGCCGCCGCAACCAACTCGGCGGCCTCGCCCTGCTGATGGGGCGCGAGAACTCCAGCACCAACGACCTGCCCCTGAACGACAAGGCCGTCTACTATGCTCGCAGCAACGTCCTGCTGGGCATCGCCCCCGGCTACGACCAGCGGAACCCGCTGCTGCGCGACTTCATCAAGACCCACAAGTTCGACAAATCCCTCAGGCCGTTCGGCCCCCGGGAGACGATGACCTCCATCGTCCAGACCCGCCAGGACCTGTATCTGAACCTGTTCGAACACATCTGGAACCCCGAGCGTCTGGGCCTGCCCATCCCCTTGCCCAGCGAACCAGGCAGCTCCGACCAGCCGCCTGCCCAGACACGCCCTGCCATCGCCCGGCGCAGGCCTGCTGCCGTGCGCCGCCGCACGGACGTCGCCAGAATGGTCGCAGCCCAGATCCTCACCGCCGGCACACGGATCGTGCTCACCTACCGCTCCACCGACCACTGGGCCACCATCGACGAAGACGGCGGTATCGTCCTCACCGCAACCGGCGGCACCCCCTACGGCCGGGTCGACGAAGCCGGCGCTGTCGCCCGCGGCACCAAGACCTGCCAGGGCATGAACGAATGGCACATCGAAGACGAGGAGGGGGCGCGCATCAGCCTGCGAACCCTGCGCGATCGCGCGATGGCCTCCGGCGCCCTGTAGCAGCACCCCGGATAAACGATCTTGAATATCGGGCGAGCCGGCTCGGTCGACGAACCTGCGTCTCGTTGACCAGGCCGCCCCGCTCACTGAGCCGGCGCGTTACGGAGACGATGTCGGGACGGTCAGGCAGTTGAGAAGCTCCACGGCGGCGGCGGTCGCGTCCTGCTGGAGGGCCAGGTCATCCACAAGGGTCCCGGTGTCGCAGTAGTCGTCACCCAGCATCGTCACGACATGGACCCATGCGCCGCCGCCGGTTGCGTACTCACGCCAGACCCTGCCGACCGTCGGACTGTCGTGAACCACTCTGTTACGCCTCCTGACGGCGGCGTCGATGAGGTCAAGCGCCGGTGGCCACTCCGTGTCGCAGAAGCCGTCGATCTTCTGCCGTATGTTGTGCACCAGCCGCCCCGCCGGCTGGTCGGTACGGGCAGCAGGGTCGAGGCGGGAGAGGATCCTGCCGAGCACTGCCTCGGTCTCCGCGGCCTGCACCACCACCAGACCCCGGAGCCGGTTCAGTTCCGCGGCCTCACCGTCGTCCCAGTACGCGGTGTCGGGGCGATGATCGGGGTACCGGTCGGCCTGGACGGTGCTCCACGCGATGGCACGTATGCCGTAACGGGGTGACTCGTTCGTCATTCGACGAAGTATCAGCGCTCTTTGCACCATGAGCCAAGCAGTTTCCCTCATACGCCAACTGGACGTGTATTTCCAGGAGTTCGGCGTATCCGCCAATGCGGTGACTTCGCGGGTCCCGCTCTCGCCGCTGGTGGGGTGGCGGTGCGCGCATCGTGGCCGTGTGTGTGGGGGGAGAGAGACGACTTGGCGCCCCCGCTCGGCAGCCGGGCGACCAGGCCGACCACAGGGGAGGCGTCGCGGATGCCGCCCACCAGGTCGCCACGCGCATCCAGCCGGCCTTCGGCGCGGGCCAGCGGGTCGCTTCCTGGCACAGCGTACCCACGGCGCAAGGCCGCGTTCTTGACGACGGGCGGAGCACACGCTGCGGCTTGTCCACGGGACCCCGTACGCCGAGTATGTCGGCATGATCGAACGTGACCATACGCCGAACGTCGGGACCGGACTGCTCGGAGCGAACTTCAGCCGCCGCAACCGCCAGGCACCCACCGACGACCATGCCGGCACCGGCCGGTGGATCGCCATCGACGAGTCCAGCTACGACGGTGATCAGCTCCACAACGGCGACCGCTACATGATCCTGGGTTCAGTAGCCATCGACGATGCTGACGCCGCCACGATCCTGGACACCCTGCGACGCGAGGCGGGGATACAGAAGTCCGCGCCAGAGGTGAAGTTCCAGAAGATGTTCGCCGGCGGAGGAGCCAGCCAGCGCCGCCGCCTCCTGGGCGAACTGCTGGCCCCCGGCGGGGCCCTGCACGACCGTGCCTCGGTGTATGTGATCGACAAGCACTACTTCGTTGCGGCCAAACTCGTCGACCTCCTGCTGGAGGAACGGTTCAACACCCTGGGCTACGACATCGTCAGCAACGGCATGGCCCGGCAACTCGCCCTGGACCTGGCCACCGAAGGACCCCGTGCGTTGGGCCGTGCCGGCTTCGACCGGCTCATCGCCACCGCCGTGGGCTTCTTCTCCAAGAGGAACCGCACGGGCGACCACGTCAGTGTCGACGATCTCTTCACCGTCTTCCAGGAGTCCCACGCCTACGCCCGCCGCCGCAAAGCGCCCCAAGCGAAGAAAGCGGCAAAAGTCCTGGAAATGCTGCGCAAGACCCGCCCGGAAGCCGAGAAATTCGCCCGTGAGCGTCCGGCCAAGGCCACACCGACCGGAGAACACGGACTGCTCGATGACTCTATGGACCCCCTCGTCACGGCGGTGCCCACGGTCATTCTCCACGCCTCGATGCGATACGGCGGCAAGCTCCAGGTCCTCGCTGACGACCAGCGGCTACTGACCGACGACAAACTCGACGTCCTGGAGCGCGGGGCCACGGCCGTGGGCGTCGTTCACGGCCTCATCAGCGGAAACCACCTCCAGGATCTGGTCCGCGGCCGATCGGAGGACCACGCCTCTCTCCAACTCGCCGACCTGGTCGCGGGCGCAGGCCGGGCGGTTGCACGCTGGCACGACGGCCAGGACGATCCTGCCGGACATGACCTTCACCCGGTGGTGGCGCCGCTGGTGGATCCCGACGGTCTGCTGATGGACGAGGAGCCTGAGGACTTCGCGAGGGCCGACACCATCCGTAGGAAGCGCCGCTGACGCCAGCGCTGCTGTCGCCCCAAGAACGTCGAGAGCTGGCGCCACGAGGTCGTGCCCGTTCGCGTCCCGTGCCCGGCTCCGGCCGCTGCTCGGCTGAAGGGACGGCCTGCCGGGCTGCAGTGCCGTGGTCCGCCGCTGCCGCCTGTTTCGCCGATGATCATGTGCCCGCGTCAGTCCCTCCAGGCCGCCGCCGCACCGAAGCCCTCCATCACCAGTCTCCGGCACGCTGCCGCGCCGCCTGTACAACGCACGGCGGTCACGCGCACCCCGATGTCATAATTGAGACGCATGTTTGAATTGGGATAGGAGGGACTCGTGCCACCCTACGAGCTTGCCAACCGCCTGGTGATCGGGATCGCCTCCAGCGCCCTCTTCGACCTCGCAGAGGCGGACGCTGTCTTCCGTGAACAAGGAGAAGAGTCCTACCGGGCCTACCAGGAAGAGCACCTGGAGGACACTCTGAGCACGGGGGTCGCCTTCCCTTTCATCCGCCGCCTGCTGTCTCTGAACGATCTGAGCTCACCCGACGATCCGCTGGTAGAGGTCATCGTCCTGTCGCGCAACGACCCCGACACCGGGCTGCGGGTCATGCGGTCCATCGAGGCGCACGGCCTGGCGATCAGCCGGGCCATCTTCATGCAGGGGCGCTCGCCCTACCGCTTCATACCGGCCCTGAACATGTCTTTGTTCCTGTCCGCGAACGAAACTGATGTCCGCGAGGCGGTCGCCCTGGGTCTACCTGCGGGCCGCGTGCTTGGCCCCGCGGCAGCCGATGACACCGGCGACCAGGATCTGCGGATCGCCTTCGACTTTGACGGAGTCCTCGCCGACGACTCCTCGGAGCAGGTCTTCCAAGCCGATGGCATCGAAGGCTTTCGTTCCCACGAGAGCGTGAACGCTGCCACGCCGCACGACCCGGGCCCGCTGCGAGACTTCCTCGCCAACGTCAACCGGCTCCAGCGGCGGGAAGAAGAGCAACGCACCACAGACCCGGACTACAAGATCCGCGTTCACGTCTCACTTGTCACCGCCCGCAACGCACCTGCCCACGAACGTGCGGTGCGCAGCCTGAAGGGATGGGGCGTGACCGTCAACGACGCCTTCTTCCTCGGCGGCATAGACAAGAGCAAGATCATGCAAGTGCTCAAGCCCCATATCTTCTTCGACGATCAGGTCAGCCACTTGGCCGGAACCTCCCGAAGTACCCCCAGCGTGCACGTTCCCTTCGGCAAAATGAACGAATGAGACCCGGAGGGAGGGGCCTCTCCCGCGACGCTTCGGCCACCGCTACGGGCTGCAGGACACAGTGAAGGATCCCTTGGCCAGGGTCTTGGCATAGGTGCATGCGCCAGCGGGGGGAGAGGCTGCTGCTCGCCGGCGCATGCGGCTGCCGACAGCCCAGGCTGAGCGATCACGCAGGTCTGGCCCGCTCATCCCGGTCTCTGGTCGGACGGGGCATCGGCTTCCAACGAGGCATCCAGAACGCAGACATGGGCGGTGATGCCTTGCCCGCCCAGATCGGCTGCATGCTGACGGAGTTCTTGCCGGAGCCGGTCCAGGTTACGGCGGGCTGACTGCGCGCGTCGGCTGTCGCCGGTGTCCCAGGCGCTGCCACCGAAGTAGACAGCCACATACACGCCCGTCGTCCCTTCCGGGCCTTGCAGGTAGCGCAGGCCGAGCTGGTCCCGGATGGCGGTGACGACCTGTCTGTGCCAACTGCACTTCACCTCGCCAGGCACGGACAGCGCCTGGCCACCGGTGGTGTGGGCGACGGCCAGCAGGTCGGGGATATCGCCATCGGTTTCCGCAAGGCGCGGGTTGATCTCGACCTCTCGCAAGACGGCCGCCCTCTCCCGCAGCCGACGCTCCAGCTCACGGGCCAGCCAGGTCGACACCTCGCGCTCTTCCGCGGGCACATAGCTGATCCAGTCGTTGTCCCGGCGCTGGCGATGCCAGAGCTGGGCGCGCAGCGCCCGGTCGGCACGCAGGTCGTCAGCGATGTCCCCCAGCGCCTCGGCGATCACGGCAGCGAGCTGTTCCCGGGACCCGATGATCCGCCGGGAGGGCGAGGTGAGGACCTCCTGAATCTCCTGGACGGTGGGGGGCAGCCATGCCTGGGCTCGCACGGTGTCCCGCATCTGCACCGCGTCCGCGTGCAGCCACACGCTTCCGGTCTGCGAGGCGAGGTCGTCCAGGATGGCGGCGTTGTCCAGGGAGGGCTGCGCGATGAGCGGGCCCACAACGGTGGAGGCGAATTCGTCGACAGGACTGCTGCGCACGATGCGACCGGGAGCCACCTGCTGCCGAGGAAGTGCCCGGTGCGCCCACAGGTACAGCCGTCCGCGCTGCGACGGGGTCAGAGCGGACCAGGCGTTGTTCGCGTTCCTGTGGGCCTGGTCGATGATGTCCCGCGCGAGTCGGACGTCGTCCTCGAAAATCTTGATCAGGCCGTTGAACACGGACGTCGTCATCGGGCACGCGGCCAGGCAGGCACCTGACGCCACCGCGGTGTCCCGGTCAGCGGAGGCATCCGTGTCGTTGTCCGCACAGGCGCTGCGTTGCAACAGACCCAGAGCTGTTTTGGCCGTCTCTACGGGCAGCGCTGCGGCGGCGATGTCGAGAAGCGCGGCCAGGGCTTGGCCCGAGGGGTGCCGCCCCTCGTTGAGGCGGTCCAATGCCTGAGCACTGAGTTGCGGCAGTCGCATATGCCTTTGCTGGAAGGCGACGGCAGCCACGTCCGAGGTCATCGTCTGTGCGAGAAACGCGATCGTGGCGCCCTCGTCGTACGCGGCGGCCCGCTTAAGCGCCGAAGACAGCAGTATGTAGCCGCCCGGCACCTCCCACAGACCCGGCAGCCACTGCAGCCAGTGGGCGGCCGGCACACGGTCGAGCAGGGTACGATCGCAGGCCTCGATCACCTGGCAGGCGTCGGTGATGAGGTCGGCGCTGACCTCGTCCGTGGCGTCCGGGCCGGTACACAAAAACGACAGGGCCCGCTCGGCGACGGCATGTTGCTGGGCTTCGGTCAGGGCAGGCCAGGCGGGTACAGGCCGTGGTCCGCCCGAAACGGCCACATCACGGTGCAAGGCTCGCATCAATGCGGCGAACTCCGTCTCGCCCAGGGCATCTTCGGCACTCCAGTGCCGACTGTCGCCTCGTCCGGGCACCTGCCGCTGATGGGCGCGTTCGGCGCGCGTGGTGGGAGCGAAGCGCGCGGCCAGAGCCTCCCACCGTGGGGTGGCTGCCTCGGCCGCAGCAACGACTCGGGCTGCGTCCTGTTCATCGACGGCGTCCGCCAGCACATCCAGGGCGAAGAACGCCGGTGCGCTGCTGACGTGCTCCGCCCTGACTTGTCGCAGGTCCTCCAGCCACCACTCGACATCCTCGACGCGCAGCATGCCCACGTCCCGCATCCGCGCCGCGACCGCATACCCGTTCCCCGCCTGATGCACCAGATCCTTCACCAGCTGCTGGCGCCGCTCCGGCTTCAGCGCGGTGATCTCCTCGGCACTGACCCCCTGCAGCGAGCGATTCGCGGCCCACTGCGCATCCAGCAGCCTTGCACCCACACGCCATGCACTGCTGCCGACCGGAGAAGTCTGGACGGCCACCCAGGCGGTGCGGCCGAGCATCCGCCGCACCGCAGGATCCGCATGAGCACCCGAGGAGAGGGGCGCTGCCCATGCGTCAAGATCTTCGATGCTGCACCGGCCCGCCTGCGCCTGACGCGCCAGCATGGCCACCACCCGCCGCCCCATGCTGCTGCGCGGTGCCCGGTCGACCTCCGCCACCGCCCCCAGCAGCCACGGCATATCGACGTGCCCCGGCCACAACACGGGCAGCAGCTCAGCGCGCACCGGCCAGGGCCGTTCGGCATCCGCGGCAAGGCGTCGGGCCCGGTCAAGGACCTGGGAGTCCTGGGTCCCCTGAAGGGCCCGGGCAGCCCATTCCGCCGCACGGATGTGATCGTCGTAGTCTGCTCTGCCCCGCCCGGCGACGATCCCTTCGATCAGGTCCATGAGCTGCACGTCAAGCTCACGCAGCCCGGTTGCCTGGACAACGAGGGCGGCTTCCTGCTGCTGCCATGCCGGCCGGCCCGCCCGCAGCAGAGGGGCGAGCTGCGCGCCGAGGCCGGCATGCAACAGCCCGGCGTAGCCGGAGCGAATGCCCGGCATTGGAGCGACAGACAACTTCGCCACGATCGCCCCGGCCACCCGGGCCCGCTCAGCCTCCGAAAAACCCCGCAGATCGGCCTGCATCAGCACCTCGGGCTCCGCAGCGACCAGCCACTCCACCACATCGGCACGCAAGGCCGCCAACCACGCCGCAACTCCTGCCAGTTGTGGCAAGACCCGGTCCGGGCGCGCCGGATCGGCCAGCAGATTTTGCACGCTCGCCAAAGGCAGTCCCTCACACCGCCGCGCGGTGAGGAACTCTTGGACGCTGCGATGCGTCCACGCCCTGCCCGCTCTGCCATCCGTGAGCAGCGCGCTGTCGAAGACGGCGTCGAGCGCATCGAGGGACTCTTCGGCATCGGCCACGTCGTCCAGGCCCAACACCCCCTCCTCCTGCAGAGGCCGGGCCCGCCGGATCAACTGGGCGCATCCCGACAGCAGGCTGACCGCAGCCAGCTGCTGCGCGGCCGAAAGTCGCTGCCTCAGCGGCGGGCCCTCCCGGCCCTGATCCGCTCGGTCCGCGTTGGCCTCCGCGGCCAGCCCTTCAACGCCCAGAGCGTAGATGTGCCTGCGCTGCGCCGGCATATCCCCTTTCACGTACGCCGCCAGCAGCAGACGAAGCGTCATGGGGGAGGCCGCCAGCAACTGCACCCCGGCCCTCTTCAGCGACGCAACAAAGCCGTCCGGGTCGGTGAGCTCCGTGGCCGCGGCCTGCCGGATGTCCCGCATCGTCAGTGGTGCCAGAACCAGTGCCATCGAGGCTGAACCGGGCCACCATCGGGCGAAAGCCGTCTCCAGTCGTCCCCGCCACACCGACCTCCTGCTGGTGATCAGCACACGCAGGCGGTCGGGATCGAGCCGGGCCAGCTCCCGTTCCAGCACATCAGCCAGGTTGCCGATGGCGAACAGCGGCTCGTCGAAGCCGTCGAACGCCAAGCTCAGATCGCCCGGCGAACCAGCCCCACGCCACCTGGCGACCGCGTCACGGACCGCCTCCCGCACCTCGCTCGCGGTCAAGAACTCCCGCAACAGGATGGGTTCGACATACTCACCCGAAGACCTCCTCCGCAGGATCTCCTTCTCCAGTTCGGACGATTTCCCCGCCCCCGGCTCACCCAGCAACACCAGCGCCCGACACGCCGCGAAGTCCCTCAGCTCCTTCAAATGCCCATTGACGAAGCGCGCGTAGTCGTCACGCGGATCGGGCAGCACACCCCCGAACAACTGGGTTTCGGCTTGCTCCGGTCCCCACCACCGGCTCCACACAAGCTGATCGCCAGCAACAAACCCCACTGAACCCCCCTTGTCCGCTTGCACGCCCGTCCTCGCGCGCGAGGACATCCTCACACGCTTGCGCGCAGGATCAGGCCCAGTGAAACCTGGGCACTTCACCAACTGGCGGCACGGCCTGTGGCCACCTCGAGGCTGGGCAACGAAACGGCGGGACGCTCAGCGATGCCTTGCTACTCCTCAAGTGAGTTGTTCCTGAACAGGGGAAAGGCGTTGAAGTAGGCCCGGAACGACTTGATTGCGTCCTGCGACCTCTTGGCAATGTGTACCTGCCCGCCGAGCCCGATGATCGCCTGCTGCGCGGTCCCGTGGCCGTAGTGGGCGAAGCGCTGTCGGTAGAGGTCGACGAGTCGCTCGAAGTGCCCGTGCGGGGCGAGGATGTTGTTCGCGAAGAAGCCGTTGCCGTAGTAGGCGGCCTGCTCGGCGATCTCCGGTGTGCGGATGGAGCCGTGCCAGACGAACGGCGGTACGTCGTCGAGCGGGCGTGGTGTGGACGTGAAGCCCTGAAGCGCGGAGCGGAAGTTTCCGTCCCAGTCGACTACGTCCTCCCGCCAGAGCCGGTGGAGCAGGTTGTAGTTCTCCAGGGCGAGTTCCAGGCCCTTGCGGATGTCCTGGCCGAACCATGGATAGACGGTGACGGTATTGCCCCGGCCGATCACCAGGTCGACCCGGCCCTTGGCGAGGTGCTGGAGCATCGCGTACTCCTCGGCGATGCGTACCGGGTCGTTCGTGGTGATGAGGGTGACTGAGGTACTGAGCGTGATCCGCTCTGTCATGGCCGCGATGTGGGCGAGAAGGGTGGTCGGTGAGGAGGGGATGAAGGGCGGGTTGTGGTGCTCGCCGATGGCGAAGACGTCCAGTCCCACATCCTCGGCGTGCTTGGCGGTACGTATGACCGAGTCGATGCGCTCTGCTTCGCTGGGGGTGTGGCCGGTGATCGGGTCACGCGTGACGTCGCCGACGCCGAAGATCCCGAATTCCATGGTGTGTGATTTCTCCGAAAGTTGGGGTCTGTGGGTTCGGCAGTCCGTGCGGAGGGATTTCTCGGTTGCGCTGCGGTAGGTGAGTTCCTGCGGCGTGCCAGAGGCGCTGCCGTGTGGGCGCCTCGCTCTGACGAGAGCTCCGGCCTGGGCCTGCGGATGAGCCGAACTGCTCCGCCCGCCGGTGTCCCGTTCGGCGGCTGCTCTGCCGGCGTCGGACATGCGACGGCGCCCAGACTCGAGGTGGCAGGCGGACGCCGGACCCGTGCGAGGGAGTCAGACAGGCGCCCTCGCCGAAGTGCCGAGGGCGCAGCCGTCATCGGTGCGGTCGGGGTGGGCCTGCTGGGTCAGGCAAGCGTGGTGACGACGTCGACGGGGTTGGCGAGGGTGTCCCGGATGGCCGAACGCTCTTGGACGAGGGCGATCAGTTCTTCGAGCTGTTCGCGGGTGGCGTCGGGGGCGTCGAGGTCGACGCGTACGCGGATCTGCTGCAGTCCGGGACGGACCGAGGGGGCGATCCCCAGGAAGCCGCGCATGTCGATGTCGGCCTCGAGGTCCAGGCGGATCGCCCTGAGCTCGATGCCCAGCAGGGCTGCGTGCGTGGTGGTGGTGACCGTGTAGCAGCCGGCCAGTGCGTGCAGGACGTATTCAGCCGGCGTGGGTGCGGTGTCGGTGCCGAGGGCCGCGGTGGGCTCGTCGCTGGACATTTCGAACTTCGCCACGCGCGTGTCGTCGCGGCTGCCGCCCTGGGTCAGGGGACCCGTCTGCGTGGTGATCCGGTAGCCGCCCTGCCAGGAACCGCCGACGGTGAAGGTCGCCCGGGCAAGTCCGGGCTTGGCCCGGAGGGTGTCGGCGCTGTCCTGAAGGGCACTTACGTCGATTTCGTTGATGACAGACATGGCTGCTGCCTCTCTCTGAGTGGGGGGATGCCATGGAGGCGAGCGCCGGCCGTCACGGCCTGCGGCTGGATGCGCGGGTTGTGTCCCGGCGCGGCGCTCTGACCACCGGCCGGCGCAGTTGTCGGCTCCAGAAGGTCACGAAGCGGTCTTGTCACCCTCTTCTTCGAAGAACTTCATGGCCATGAACCCGTGGGCGTAGCTGCCGCCCGCGCGCAGGGCGGCGGACGTCATGATGGTCTCCGCGAGTTCCTGCTGCGTTGCGCCGGCGGAGCGCGCCGCCTTGGTGTGTGCCTCGATGCAGTACGCGCACTGAGTGGTCAGGGCCACGGCGACGGCCATGAGTTCGGTGTACTTGGGCGGGATGACGTTGTTGCTGCCGCGCAGGACCTGGTTGTCCCAGGCCACGAACGCCTTGAAGGCGTCGGGGGCGCCGGCGCGGATGTGCTTGGCGTACTGGTGGTCGGTGTGCTCGTGGTAGGACACGATGCTCCTGTGATGTCGACCGCGCAGGGACCTGCGGGTCCCGTAGCCGGTGTGGGGAGGGGAAGTCGGCGGGGGAGCGGCCGTCAGTAGATGTTGCGGCCGGCCCGGACGCCGCCGTCGACGTCCCAGGTGGCCCCGGTGATCCAGTCCGTCTGGTCGGACAGCAGGAACGCCACGGTGGGAGCGACATCGTCGGGGGTTCCGACCCGGCCCAGGGGGTGGAAGCTGTTGAGGCCGTCGAGCACGGAGTCGATCTCTTCCTTCGGGATGAACGCCTCGTAGATGGGAGTGCGCACCACCGCGGGAGCCACGGTGTTGACCCGGATCCCGTACGGCGCCAGCTCCATGGCGAGGTGCTGCGTGAGGGAGTGCAGGCCCGCCTTGGCCACCGAGTACGCCGACGACGGGGTCGCGGCCATGGCCTGGTGCGCCAGCATGCCGCCGATGTTGACCACGGCACCCTTGTTCCCGCGGACGATCATGTTGCCGGTGACGGTCTGGGTGATGAAGTAGAAGGCCCGGGTGATGGCCTGGTAGCGGTCGTAGTCCTCCGGGCTGTGGTCCAGGAACGTCTTGGGCTCGAAGACACCGGCGGCGTTGACGAGCAGGGTCGCGTCGGAGTGCTGCTCCGTCAGCTCCTCGCGCAGACGGTCGACGGCGGCACGGTCGAACAGGTCGACGGCCAGACCGACGGCCTTGCCGTACTCGGCCAGTTCACCGACCGCCTTGTCCGCACTGTTCTGGCTCCGGCCGGTGACGACGGCGGTGCCGCCTCCTTCGAGCACCCGGCGTGCGGAGGCCAGGCCCATGCCGCTGGTGCCGCCGATGACGACGAGCTTGCGTCCGGTGAAGTCGAGAGTGTTTGTGGACATGCTGTGGCGCTCCTTAGGTACAGCACAAATCCCTCAGGATTCGTGAATTACAAGATGTCTTTACAAAAGGGACTGTTTACGGTCGGCCCGGCGCACGGAGCGGCGGCCGCCCCTCCTGGTTGCGGGGTAAAATCCTTGCTTGCGGAATGCAAGTAAGCACTCGGGGCGCTGAGCCGGCTGCTCGCGTGAGGCGCCTGCTCGCCCCCATGATCCGGAACCTCGCGGCGCCGGTCCGTCCCTCTGCTTCGGGGATGCCTCGACTGTAGGGCGCCCTCTGTGGCGGCGGTAGAGGATCAGGGCGAATGTGGATATAGCGGGTTCCTATGCCCTAAGGAGAGACTGCAGTCGTGAACATCGAGACATTGCGCTACGTGCAGGCCGTGTCCCGCACGAACTCGTTCAGCGCCGCCGCGCGGGCCTACGGCGTGACCCAGCCGTCCCTGTCCAACGGCGTGGCCCGGCTGGAGGAGGAGTTCGGCGTCAAGCTCTTCGACCGCTCGCCCCGGGGAGTCCGACCCACACCGCACGGCGAGCAGATCCTGCCGCTGATCGACCGCGTCCTGGACGACCTGGACACCCTCCTCGCCGAGACCCAGCGGCTGGCCCAGCCCGCCGTCGAGCCCATCCGCATGGGCGTGTCCCCCTTGATCGGCGCCGAACTGGTGGGCCGGGCATATCAGGCAGCCCGCACTCTGGAGCGTCCCAGCGACCTGATCCTGCGCGAAGCAGACCACGAACCCCTGACCAAGGACCTTCAGGCGGGCCTTCTGGACATCATCCTCGTCCCCGCCGTACCCGGTCTGCCCAGGTTCCGACATCGCGTGATCGCCCATGAACCGGTGGTCGTCGTCGACACCGCAGCCTCGGCAGAAGACGGTCCGGTCGAACTGAAGGAGGTAGCCGACGCTGCCTACATCCTCGGCCCGCGCACCTGCGGCCTGACCACCTTCACCACGGACCTCTTCCGCGACAGCAACCTGTCACTGCGCACCTATCCCGGAGAAGCCGCCAGCTTCCGGGCCGTGGACGAGTGGGCGGCCCTCGGCCTCGGCGCAGCCCTCCTCCCCCGCTCCAAAATCACCCACGAACACACGAACTGCCGCCCCCTCCTGCAGTCCGGATCCCCGGTCGAACTTGCCTACGAAGCCGTCTGGGACTGCGACACCCCACTCGGAGCAGACCTGGAGGAACTGGTCGACGCGCTCACCACACTGGAGCCGGACCCGGTACCACAACGGACCGAAGACCGGCAATAACCGGTACAGCTGTGCAGCCACTTGGCCCCGTAGCGCTGCGTCCACGCCGACCACCGAAAAAACCTGCTTCCACTCGGCTTAAGTCAGAGGCTCATATCAGCATCCAGTCGTTTCCCGGCAACCACAGGAGTCATTAGCGGCTCCCCTTCGACCGACAACAACTAAAACGAATTTCACAAAATATCGACCGCATATGACGGCCCGGATTGGTCATGGGCGAGTCCCCTGGGCACATGATAAATGGTCCGCATACTATGTCGGTAGCGAGCATCAACACTCAGACAGGCCGGTCACCATGCACTGCTATGACTGCTTTCTCGAAATTCACGCCTCGACCGTTCCAGCCACCCCGGACATCGCCGCTGCCGTGTGCGCACGGTGCGGGGCCGGCGTCTGCGGTAGGCATGCGCACGCCACCTGCGAACCGATTCCAGGCGCGCCCGCATCCACTGGGGCGCCAGAAGCCCGGCGGATCACGTGCGACCCGTGCTATAAGGCGGAAACCGCCGCAGCCGGTCAACCGTAATTCGTCTCCGCACGTCGACCTCTGTCAGCAGCACGGAACGCGTGCTGCCGACAGAGGTCGACGTGCGCGAATTGGTTGTAACGCTCCCGTGATGCCCGGAGTTACCGGCCGGGCTGCCGCTGAGTGATCTCCTGGAGCACCCACCCGTTGCCGTCCGGATCGCTGAAGGTGGCGTAGGAGGCGTAGGACGTCCGGTCCGGGTTCGGGCCCGCGATCCGTTCCTGGCCAGCGCCCCGGTGCACGGCATCTCCGGCCTCGTGGCCGTGGTGAAGGAGTCCCCCTGCATCGTGGAAAACGTCGCTGACCTTGATGCCGCGGCTTACGAGTTCCGCGCGCGCCTGCTCGACATCCGTGACGATGAGATAAAGGCCCTGGGCTGAACCGGGAGCAGCGTCGATCACGCCCTTGCCGAAGATGATCGAGCACGCGGAGCCGGGAGGTGTGAGGTGCACCAGCCGATAGTCGTCACTGAACGTATTATCAACGTCCATTCGGAACCCCGCTGCCTCGTAGAAGCTCTTGGCTCGATCGACATCGGAGACCGGGAGCACAATAACTTCGAGCTTCATGTCCATATTCTTCACCCTCGCAGGATCGAATTCCGGAAGAATGAGACACGCAAGAGACCCGAATTAAGCGGCGCCTTGAAGGCTGGCGAATTACCTTCAAATTCGCCGCCGTTCGGGGTTTCGCTACGTCATAGATACGGCCGACGCTCTCATCCATTGTCACTCGTGCGTGACACGATCGCATTCTGAAGCGGACGACAGAGCCGCTGGGCCCGTCCCGGAGTTTCTTTGGCACCACCACGGCATGTTCTCGCCGCACGAATGGCTTCCTATACATCCTTGACTGGGCGACCCAACAGCGGCCGACGAGTTGAGGCAGCGGATCGGCGTTGGTCCCTCGGCGGGAGTCGAGCGCAGCTTCCAGCATCCCCGGTGCGAGGCGATGCTGTATCCCGAGGCGCTGGAGCTAGAATCGAACTCATGAACGAGTTGCCGCCAGATGCCCCGCGCCTGCGTGCGATCCTGGCGTACCTCGACAAGCAACTCGCCGACACCGACACCGTCGCCACCTACCTGCGTCTCCAGAGTGGCGCGGTGGTGGCCGCGCTCTCCCGTGCCGAGCGCATGGCCATCCCGCGTCCCGTGATCTCAGCGCCGAAGCGGCCCCCCGCCCCCACCGACCGTCGTGAGCCGCTGGCCGTCTGCTGACCCGCTACATCGTCGAACGCCCCGAGAGCGCCCGGCAGGCCGCGCTCGTCCACACCAGCAGCTGCACCAAGGGGTTCATGAGCGGCAAGCCCATCGATGCCGACCTCGCCCGCCAGGCTCTCGTCAACGATCCCCGCGGGCCGGGCACAGGTGATCTTTTCGCGGGTGGAACTGACGGGCGGGCGAGGTGTGCGGCCCACCCGGCGTTCTGCGACCGGCGATGCGGTCCTTGCCCGAACCGGGTCCGGCTGGGTGCGGCCGGGGCGCAGCATGTGCATGGCTCCGCGGTTGCAGGACCGGCGGAACCAGGCCGGTGCTGCCACGCAGGGCCTCGCAGGGAAGTAGTCGGCGTGCGTGGCAGCACGAAAGAAGCATCCTGATCTGCTGTTTTGCCTTCACCGGGCCCCGCCGCCGACGCGACCCAGGATGTGACCCAGGGCGCGACCCGGAGCCTCGCCGCCAGCTCCCCAAACGCATCATGGCCCGCCCCCCGAGTTCTGGGGGGCGGGCAACGTCGTGTCCGGCCTCCGTCTACCAGCGCATGCCGAGCTGGTCAAGGTGGGCGCGGCGCTGGGGGCTCAGCTTCGTGGCGCGGCGGCGGGTGTTGTCGAGGAACGCCCCGAGCTTGGCTCGCCGTTGACGTCCTCCACGTGCTTGCGGGGCACGGTCAGGTGGCCTTCGCGTGCGTGGAACTGCCGTGCGGCCGCAAGGCTGGCGTTCCATCGGGCATCCTGCGTGCGGGGCGTGCCCGGCACCGGCACACCCTCCACTGCGGGTTGGATGCCGATCGCCTCCAGGAGCCACTGCTGCGCGGGCATGAGCCTGTCCCACCCCACCCGCTGGCCGGTGATCCACACCCCCAAGTCTTCCCCTTGGACGATGAGTTCACCGGGCCCGGCCGGGAGTGCGCCGCCGGCCTTGGCGTGAGCGAGCACGAGCCGGTAGCTGCGTTGCCAGGAGATGTCCCACACCGGGCACCATCCTGGGTCCAGGTCGGCCAGGGCCTCCGTACGGGCCTGTGACAGTTCTCCGGCGTAGGAGAGGCCCGTTTCCCCGGCGGCACGTCGTTCGGCGTTCTCGGCCGCCTTGCGGGCCGCGGCACGGGCGTTCTTGACCCAGAAACCGAGGGGGAAGTTGTCGCCGCCCCACACGGCCGTGGTCGGCGGGAGGAGATGCCCGTGCACTGCGGCGTACGAGCGTGCGACGGCGAGGCCGGCCTCCCACGCCGAGGCTTGGACCGATCACACCATCCCCAGCGCCTCCAGTTCCGCGACGCGGGAGGCTTCCAGCGTTCCGGCCGCGTAGTAGCGGCGTTGCCAGGACCAGCTGCACCCACTCGTCGTCCGGGTCCAGATCGGCGTGCGGGCCGATGGTACCGGTGATCAGCCGGGCGAACGCGTTGCTGCGATGTCCCGCAAGATGCCCAGGCCCCGCCGGGTCTGGGAAGGCGACAGCTCGGCCGCCGCGACCAGCTGCCGGAAGCTCAGCCCGACCGGGCGGGCCTCCACCAGCGCGACCCGGATCCGCTCGGCGGACACCGTCGGCTTCAACGGCCCTCTTCGCACCGCTACTCGCCTTCTACTGGCCGGATCGGGGCATCCGGACGACCGCGGTTCCTCCGTCCAGATCGACCGTGGTCCTGTTCGGCGGAGCCCCATCATCCTCGTTGTCCGGTAGGACCAGTGCCGACTGGCGCTCCTTCAGCTCGTTCTGCTTGCCCGGCGACAGACTCGCGTGCAGCTGCTCGAACCCGGTCGCCGATATCTGGCCCTGACGTGCACTGTTCCGCCATGGCAGCACCCCGGCCCGTCCCGCGCGGATCAACAGCTGGTCAACGAAGGCCAGCAACGTCAGCACGACGACCAGTCCGGGAAGGGTCATGAAGAAGACGAATTCCATGTCCTGAGTATCCGGGCCAGATTCTCCCCGCACTCAGCCTTCAATGACACACGCTCAAGGTTCGTTGGCACAGGACACTCATCCGGCGCTCACCTCCCCCGCCACGCTATCGAACGGAAAATCGAACACGCGAGCGCGAAGTGCGTGATCACGTGCCTAGAATAAAAAATGTGTTCGATAACTCGCGGGATCTTCCGGACGACCTGGATCGGCTCCAGACGCTGCGGATCTAGCATGCCATGTGGCTGGAGCGCATCGACCGCAAGGCCGCTGGCCTGCGGCAGCGGCAGGCCGAAGAGGAGCGCGGCCGGGCCCGCCGCCCGCCGGCGCCGGACTGGGTCCTCGAACTCAACCGCGCCACGGGGCACCCGCTGGCCGTGCATGCCGGCGACTGCGGGATGGCCGGCCGCCGGAAACAGCCGATCGGCCCAGGCGACGCCCGCCGCCTCCTCACCACCGACGGGGTACCGGCCTGCCCGATCTGCCGCCCGGACACTTCACTGCACATCGTCGATGGCTTAGCCAGCCTGGCCACAGCGCTCCACTCAGTCGGAACACGGAATGGTGGTGGCGCTGCAGGACGCGGCCACCACCATCGTGCGCAGGTCAGGGCGGGGCGGAGGCCATGCCGTGCAGCGGGGGAGACCGTAGGCTGAGGGTGTAGGTTCTAGCCGTTCGTGTCGGATGCCGCCCTCGTGGCCTGCGGCTTCGTCTGCTGTCTCACGACGTGTCGGACGCTGGAGTCTCCCGCCCGTGTCGTCTTCTCGATCGTCCGCGCTGGGCGGTGCAGGCCGTCGATCCTGTGACCTGGGCTGTCCGATCGCAATCGAGTTGGCAGGTGGCGCGTCTGTGATCTGCGGGGCTGCCAAGTGGTTTGAGAATGCCGTCCTGTGGGGCTCTCAGGCCTCCCGCCTTCACGGAAGGCGGGAGGGCGATGTCATTTGGAACGGGGGACGGGAACATGGGCGAGGAGGGACTCGACGGTCGGCTCAGGTCGGCGGTTCGGGCCGGGGACGCCGAGGCGGTGCGGGATCTTTTGGATAGGGGCGCGGATCCGGACGCGGTGGACGCGAACGGGCTGCCGGTGCTGTGCGTGGCGGTGGCGGCGTATGACGATGCGGTCGCCGAGGCGTTGGTAGAGGGCGGCGCGGACCCCGACCGGGTGCTGCCGGACGGGTCCACGCCGCTGTGGCGTGCCATCGACGGAGGCTCGCCGGCGGTCTTCTCGGCGGTGCTGGGCAAGGAGCCCCGGCTGCGGCTTGCGGAGCCCGCCCGTGAACGTCTGCTCGCCCTGGCCCGCAGCTGGTACGAGACGGGCGCGGCCGAGGAACTACGGCGCAGGACAGGCACGCCGGTTCCGGCCGCGACGGCCCGGGTCAAGGACGGCGAATACGACTGGATCGATCAGGTCTCGGTCGGTGGCCTCGTCGCGCGGGTCGGGCACGGTGCCATCCTGACCTCGCTGGAGTGGGCCTTCCGTGTTCTGACCCCAGTCGACGAGCTGATCGCCCGCGCTGTCGAGCATCGGGATGAGGAGCATGTGGACTGGTCCACGGTCTGCTGGATCCTCTCCCAGCGCCGCAGCTTCGAGACCTGGTCTGCCGTAGTGGCCCATCGTCACGACCCGGACCGGGTGCATCGTCTGTTCGTGGCGGACTACCTGTGGAGGCGGGGGATCTTCGACACCGGCTCCTCCTACGAGAAGGAGGAGAGCGAATTCCTGGCCGCCTGGGCAGCCGAGGAAACGGACGGCGAGATGCTCGCGAAGGTGCTCGACGTCTTCACCGGACACGACCATCCGGACCAGGAGGCCATCTTCCTTCGCTACGCCGGCCATCCCGACCCGCGCGTACGCCGCGAGGTGCCCTACGCCCTCTGGGGCGACCACGGGCCCCGATCGCCCGCGGCCCGGGCCGCTCTGCTCACCCTCATGAGTGACCCCGACGCCGAGGTGCGGCTCAGGGCCTGCACGTTGAGCATGCGGGACGGCGGCCTCCTCCAGGAGACCACCCGGGCGCTGCTGCCGCTGGGCGAGGCACCGGATGCCCGTGTGCGAGGCGCGGCCGCGGGGGCGCTGGCCGTCTCCCCGGACCGTACACCTGTCGTCGCCGACGCCTTAGTGGCGTTGCTCGGTGACGACGACCAACTCGTGCGTCTGGAGGCCGCTTACGGTCTCGCCCTGCGCGACGACCCGCACACCGGCGAGGCCATCGAGCGGGTGGGGCCTCTTGGTGATGGCTTCAAGGACGACCATCGGGCCGCCCATCTCTGGTCCTGGAGATGGCGGAAGGAGCACCCTGGCGACGAGTGACGACCGCCCGGCGTGAGCACCCGGACGGTCTCACGGTCGATGTCGCATCTGTCCCGTCTCATTAGATCTTGAAGAAGTGAGGCCGCTGACCTGCGGGGTGACAGGTTGAGTCGCGACTCGCGGAGGGCGAGACAAGGCGTCCCGGAAGGGCTGCGGCCAGCGCCGAGTACGCGTCTCATCGATCATGGCGGGGTGGTGCTTGCTGAGCTGGGAATCGTCAGGATGGTGAGACGCCTGCTTTCAGGGTTCGCACTCAAGGTGACAGTTTCCTGTGGCTGCGCGCCGCAGTTGGCCACTGCGGCGCTCGGCGTCGACTGAACCTCCGCCAGTCGGTTCCCGACCTCTCAACCGATGATGTGCTGGGGAACGGCCAGGTCCGGGTTGGCGGACAGACGTATCAAAGCCAACGGATCGTCCTTGGAGCAGGCGCCGGCGACCACGTCGATCAGCTGGTCGTAGTCCGGTCCGGTCTTGCCCTCGTAGGCTGCGGTCATGCGGCCCCACTCGTCCCAGGGCAGTGTCTCCTGCTTGCGGAGTGCGGCGAGGTCGCGGACCACGTTGCCGCTGATCTCATGCGGCCCCCAGGCATGATCGGTGCCGACCACCCCGAACGTGTGCGGATCGATCATGCCGCTTCGGTATTGGGCCCATGCCTCGCCGCCGGTGAGGAACTCGCCCGGAGCGAGGTCGTCTGGGCGAGCGACGAAGTCCTTGCCGAGATGTTCGGTGTCGACGCGAACCCATCGGCGCTGGTCATCGTCCCAGTACTCGGTGATCCAGTGGTCGAAGCCGCGCCCCTCCTGGAAGTAGGTGCCGAAACCGCACCGGGCGCGGGAGGTGACACCTCGCGCCCGCAGGATCGCGCAGGCGATCGTGGCGAAGTGACGGCAGGTGCCGATCACGCGTGTTTCGGGCGTTCGAGGCCGGTGCAGTGGAGCCGGATCCAGGGCAGTCAGCGCGGCAATCAGTGCGTTGACCGGCCGGATGTTCTTCTCCGCGATCCGGTCCTCGGGAATCCCTAACGCCGCGGCTTCCATGGGCTGGATGACCAGTCCCTGAACGGCGGCGCAGATGCCGACGGGGTCGTCTGGCAGTCCCTCGATGAGCGGGAGTTGCGCCGCATCCAAAGTCGTGAAGGGGCCGGGCTGCGCGTAGTTGAGCATGTCTTCGGTCACAGCTGGGCATCGTAAGGGCTGGGTCTGACACACCGGCTCAGCCGATCCCGGGCCCCGCGGCCCTGAGGTGCTCAGTCACGTTTCCGGCCCAGGTCCGACGGGAGTTGCTGGGGAGCGATGCCGAAGCGTTGTGCCGTCTCGGTCGGTGGTTTCGCCAGTGGGGTGAGGCGAACAGGCGGGTGAGGACGACGGCTTCGGGATAGGTGACCAGTTCGATCCGGGCCTCGGAGGGGCGGTGGGGATCACCGAACGGGTCCTCGCCCAGCACGTCGAGTCGGCGGTTCCAACGCTGCCGAAGCAGCGGGCTGCCGACTTCGTTGGTGAACCACTTGATCAGGCGGTCGCGGGCACCGACGTAGGCCAGCGCGGTGGAGGGGTGGGTTCCTCGGCGAGCGATCCGCTGATGTTGGCGGTTGGCTTGGAGAACCTCAGGTAGTCGCGTGAGTCTGTGCTGTTCGTCTCCGAGGAGCCATCGGCGGTGCCGGTGACAGACGCCTTCATGGTGCGGTGTGCTGCGGATGACGAGACCGCGGACGTGGCGGCGGGCCATGCAGGGGCGGCAGGCCGGGCGGCGCCGCGGCTCGATGACCTCCTCGGTGGCGGACAGTGGCAGCCGCCGGATCGGGTTCCCGATTGTGCCGAGTGGGGGCATCGCGTGGATCAGGGAGGCCGGGCTCCGGCTGGTCAGGGCGGCGAGCCGTGACAGCCCCTCCGGGGTCCGGTAGCCGACCCGGTTGTCGTCACGGCGGTGCTGTCGCGACGGGCCGATCAGGGATGAGAGGTGCCCGATGGTGAGGTGGTTGGCGTCGGCGAGCCGGTTCAGGTAGGAGCCGATCGTCTCGCCGTGAACGGGCGGCGGCGTGAGCGGTAGCGCCCGCAGCCGGGTGGTCACGCGGCCCGTTTCTCGATGCGGGTCCGGCGCCGGCGTGCGCGCGGGAGGTTCTGCTGCTCGGCGCTCTCGTCCAGGTCGACCCGTTCCAGCGACGCCCGGGTGATGCGCTCGCTGCCGTCGAGGATGGCGTCCAGGGCGGCTTCGCGGACGAGGTGGGACAGGCTTCCGATCATGCCGCCGGTGCGGTCGTGCAGATAGCTGCTCAGCTTCAGCAAGGTGCCCGGCCGGTGGGCATGCAACCGCAGGGATTCCTCCAGTGTCGCGACCAGCGATCGCCAAGAGCTGCGCTGTTCCTCGGTCTTGTGGCGGAATGGGCTGGTGGGGATGAGGCTGTAGCGGCTGGCGATCTGCCCGCCGCGCCGTCCGGCGAACAGACCGGTGCCCTCGACATCGACACCGGCCAGGACGAAGGTCGCAGGGATGCGCTCGGAGAGGTACTTGATCTGGTCGGATGCCTCGGCGCCGACCCGCGTACCGATGTCGAGATTGTGCAACTCATCGATGAGCACGAGACGGCAGCCGAGGGTGCAGAGCAGATCGCAGACCTTGTTGGTGACCTCCACCTGGCTGTAGCGCGACGGCAGCGGCAGGCCGGTGAACCGGGCGAACTCGATGGCCAGCATCTTCGGAGTGGCGGCTGGCGGGACGGTGACATAGACGACCGGCAGGGCCTTCGACGGGATCTCTCCCCGGCGCCGCCCCAATTGTTCGTAGTTCTTGCCCAGTTGCGTGATCGCGGTGGTCTTCCCGGTCCCGGCCGGCCCCGAGACGATCAATCCCCGGCGGGCGGAGTACTGGTGCCGGTTGAGCAGGATGCGCTTGCGGCCGGTCGCGGCGACATGGCGGATCGTCGGGGTGGAGACGATCACCAGTTGAGCGTGGTAGTCCTCCCGGGCCCGGTCGTAGTCCGCCCGTTCGGACTCCGGCAGCCGCTGCAGGGCCGAAGGCGGCAGGACGACCGGCGGTGCGATGGTCTCGGCGACGAACGCGGCCCAGCCCTCCTTGGTGGTCAGCGGGTAGTCGACTTCTTCCGGCTCCAGCAGGTGCGTCATCAGCGGCTGCCGTCGGTGAAGGCGTCGAACACCCCGAAGGGGATGACCTTGCCCACCGCCTCGTCGTCCGGCTCCGCCTCCTCCACCGTCTCCGGCGAGACCTCGACCGGGCGGCCGGGGACCGCGGAGGCGGCCCGGGTGCGGGCGGCGATCCGCCGGTCAGGGCCTGTCCCGGCCCGGGTCAGCAGGTCCTCGACCGCCGCCGCGATGGCGCCCTCGTCGGTGGTATCCGCTCCCCGCGCGGCCAGCAGCGACCGAGCGTGGCGCCAGGTGAAGTCGGCGAACGGGGCCGAGACCGTGCCCAGCCGGGTCCACGGGACCGTGATCCAGCCCCCGGCCCGGGTGTCGCGTACCCAGACGTGGGAGAGGTCGTAGGGGTCGTGATGGACCTCCCAGAGGTTGCCTTTGACGTCGACACCGGACGGCTGACGCCGGTAGGGGCCCAGCTCCCGGCAGTCGTAGGTGCGGTAGTCGATGGTGATCCCGTGGTCGTTGATCTTCCGCCACTCCACCGGCAGCAGTTCGATGTAGTCGTCTCCGCTCAGGCAGACCGGCAGATGTCCCGAGCGGGAGACCAGCAGCGCGTAGACGTCGTTCGGCGAGAGCGCCCGGCCGGGCAGGAACGGGCTGCGCAGCCCGTCGTGGGGCCGGGTTTGCCAGCAGGCGATAACCCATTCCTGGAAGAGGTCGGCAAGTTCCGCGATGGTCCAGACGGCCTCGACGTCCTGGCCGCGGCGGGTGACGTTGGAGCCGACGTAGCCGGCGACGTGCTGGCAGAACAGGGTGTTGATCGAGGAGAAGGTGCGCTCGACGACACCCTTGTCGGTTGGGGTGGCCGGCCGGGCGGGCTGGAGGGAGATGCCCAGTGTCCGGCAGGCCGCGATGAAGGTGTCGGAGATGAAGACCCTGCCTCGGTCGACGACGATCGTGTCCGGGACGATCACCGGCTTGGCCGCAGCGTGCTCCAGCCGGGCGTCGATGCTCATCAGGCGGGCGTGCGGGATCAGCGAGGCCGACATGCGCAGCGCGTCGGCCCAGCCGGGCCGCATCGGCTCGGGCACCAGTATCCGCGCCAGCAGCAAGGCGGCATCGACCGCCTTCGTGCCCACCGGCCGCAGGATGGCCGCGCAGACCGTTCTTGAGGCGATATCGACCGCGATGGTCAGCTCGACTCTGCCGGTCACCCCGTCGTCCAGGACCGCCAGCACGTCCAGCGGTGTGGTGTCGATCTGCACCACCTCGCCGGGCCGGGCGGCCATGGTCGGCGTGAACGGCGACTCCGGCCGCCGGGCCTGCGATCGCCTGGTCGTGGCCGCCTCGAAGCTGTGCCGCCCCTCGGCCAGAGCCTTCACCAGCCGGTAGAGCGTCGCCCGTGAAGGAATGGGCACCACGCCTTCGCCGTGGCGCTCGGCCACCAGCTGTTCGGCCTGTCGCATCGCCCGGGTGCGGGTGCCGGTCGACTTGTTCTCCTGCGCGGCGAGCACCTCGATCAGGGCTTCCACCAGCCGTTCATCCACGCGTCCCGTACTCGGCTTGGACAGCCGTGTGGCCCGCCGGTCCACCAGACCCCACACACCCTCATCGCGCCAGCGCAGCCGCATGCGGTGCAAGGTCCGCTCCGAGACCGACGTTCCCGAGGCGGTCAGCTCGGCGGCCTTTGCGGTGATCCGCTCGTTGATCGTGCGCCACTTCGGGTCGAACTCCGGCCGGGGACTGGTGCCCGCAGGTGCATCCGGCGGCACCCCGGTTTCGACCTCGATCAGGTGCCGCTCGAAGAACTGGGCCTTGCGCAAGGGGGGTTCGGGAACCGTGTCCAGCTGCCCGAACGGCGGCAGGCCCGGCGTACTGGCCTGCGAGTCGAGCAGCTCGAAGTCCTCGGCCGCCATGAGGTGGGTGAACATCATCAGCGACGGTGCCCCGTGGCTGTCGACCAGCCGGACCGTGGTGCCCGCGAGCCCGGCCACCGTATGAACCTGCCCGTCGAAGCGAACCCGGTCGCCAACACGTAGTGCTCCACGTGGACTTGTCCGGCTCATCGCTCCTCGCTCCGGCTCACCAGCGTGCGGTCGCTGAGCGGATAGGACAGATCCGCGGCCAGGCGTCCGCACCACAGCAGGTGGAACACCACCGGGAGAACCTGGAGGGGATCGCCGACGGACGCGGCCTGGGCAAGCAGCGGCGCGGGGACGGCAAAGGACGCGGTCACCGCCGCATTGAGCCCCTCCGCCTGCCCGTAACGGGGGTGCCGGTAGCCGGCGAGCCAGCGCAGATTCGCCACCCGCACCGCGTCGATCTCCCCGGCCAGCCGATAGGCCCAGCCCAGCTGGTCGCAGGCGCGGCGCATCGCGGCGAACGCCACCGCGGAGCGGGCATCGATGCGGTCTGCCGGGCGGCAGTCCACCACCAGGCCCGTCCCGTGCGCTGCCCGCGCGAAGAAGTCCGGCGCGTGCGACCGCCCGCGGCCCGATGCCTCATCGCGCCAGAACAGCCAGAACGGCTGCGAGGCGAACCCCACGACCTGCGGATCGAAGTCCATCAGGATCGCGTGATCGCGCTCCAGCCACGACTCGAACCCGACATGCCGCCCCGTCGTCGCCGACCAGTACAGGCCCGGAAAGTGCCGTTGTCCCCGGTACGACGGAAAGTCCCGGACCGGCGCGACCTCCTCAAAGGCCACCTCCGCCGCGTACCCCAACGGCTTGCGTACCTCGTCACCACGCTCCAGCCAGGCCAGATCGAAATCCGAGACCTCCGGCGGAGCCCCACCCCGCAGGACCTGTACCCCATCCATGACTCGACCATCACGGATGCCGTGAGACAAGCCACATGGAACGGGACACGGGTCACCCCTGAGGGTGACCGCGCCCTCGACAACAGCCACCGGACATGAGATTCGAGGCCGCCCCGCTCAGATCAGTGAGACTTCTCCAATGTCCTGTCGAAGTGCATCTGTCAGCTGACGAGCCGTTGACCTGTCGGGATGCCAGGTCGTTTGAGAAGGCGGCGGCTCTGGGTTCTCAAGTGACCTGGCTTTCGCGGAAGTCGCGGTTTCGATAGAGGCAGAACCTCCGGAGGGGGTCCTGGGTTCCGCGGGGGCCGGGTTCCAGCGACGCGAACGTCAGGCCGAGCAAACGGCGCACGGCACCACGCGGACCTCCAGCCCTCAGCCCGCGCAGATGAGTTGCCAGTAGACGCTGTCTACGGATGCCTGGTAGACACTGTCTATGGATGTTGAAGGGCCCCTGCGGGAACGACTGGTCGATGCCGGCGTAGAGCTGGTGCTGTCTGAGGGCACCGCTGCGGTTGGTCTTCGGGAGATCGCCCGTCGGGCAGGTGTGTCGCACGGTGCGCCGCGGCGCTACTTTCCGACACACCAGGCGCTGTTGTCGGCCATCGCGCGCAGAGGCTTCGAGGAGCTGGGCGCGCGGTCCGCCGCAGCCACGGCAGGGACTGCCGTGCCGCGTGATGAGTTGGCGGCGCTGGCGCGGGTGTACGTCACCTACGCACTGGAACGGCGCGGCATGTTCGAGTTGATGTTCCGTCACGACCTGCTCGACAGCGGTGAGCAGAGTGGGACTCCGGACGTTCCTCGGCTGAGGGAGGCAACGCTCCCGATGTTCCAGCGCGTCACCGAGCTCGTCGCTCGGTGCCGGGCACAGGCGCTGGAGCCTTCGGCGGCCGTCACTGCGGCCGCCCTGTGGGCGAACCTGCACGGCATCGCCCAACTGTGGTCCTGGGGCAGCCTGCAACTCGCCCTCGGCGGCGAGGGTTCCGACCGTCACGACAGGTTGATCGAAGCTGCGCTGGACGCCCATCTCGGGCCGATGGCCTCATGACCGGGCGGCTGCGACGCTCGGTCCCGCTTCTCGTCAGCGTGGCCGGGGCGGTGATCGTCGCACTGGACGACACCGTTCTGCTGGTGGCGCAGCCCAGCCTGCAGCGTTCGCTCGCCGCGAGCCCGGCACAGATCCACTAGAGGAACGAATTGATGTATGAGCACTTGAAGCGGCTAACCGGACCGGTTCTGCGTACCGCGGTGCGGCTCGCAGCCGTGGGCCTGGAGAATGTGCCGCAGTCGAACGGCGTCATTCTCGCGTCCAACCACCTGTCCATCGTGGACTCCACCTTCCTGCCGCTGGTGCTGGACCGACAGGTGACCTTCATGGCGAAGGCGGAGTACTTTGAGGGAGGTTCTTGGCCGACGCGGATCGTCTCGTCCTTCATGCGGGGCAGTGGGCAGGTTCCAGTTGACCGCGAGAACCAACGGGCGGCGGTAGCCTCGCTTGACGCGTGTCTTCGGGTGGTGAAGGACGGTGGCGTCTTCTGTATCTACCCCGAGGGCACACGCTCCCCGGACGGCCGGCTCTACCGGGCCAAGACGGGCGTGGCATGGCTGGCTCTCAAGTCCGGCGCGCCCGTGGTGCCGGTGGCCATGAGCGGCACCGATCGCGTCCTGCCGCCCGGGTGCGTGCTTCCGCGTCCGGCCAAGGTCAAGGTCACCTTCGGCAAGCCCGTCGACCTCTCCCTGTACGAGGACTCCGCCGCTGACGCTGGTGCCCGAAGGGCTGTCTCTGACCTGATTGTGCAGGCCATAGCAGAGGTCTCCGGCCAGGAGTACGTGCCCGTCTACGCGGCGAGGGCGAAGGAGCAGGGCTGATGTCCTGTCGAAGTGCATCTGTCAGCTGACGAGCCGTTGACCTGCCGGGATGCCAAGTCGTTTGAGAAGGCGGCGGCTCTGGGATTCAAGTGACCTGGCTTTCGCGGAAAGCGCGGTCTCGATAGAGGCAGAACCTCCGGTAGAGGGGGTCCTGGATTCCGACGGCGGTGTAGATCCGTGCGAATCGTCGGCTCAGCTCCGCGGTCGTCGCCAGATAGAGCTCCTTGGGATCGGGGGCGGCCGTGGGTGGGTTGAGGATCAAGTGCGTCAGCACCACGATCTCAGGGAACGCCGCGAGGTGATGGCGATCCTCGGCGGAGATGTTCTTGCTGACGGCGACTGCCTCGACGCGTTCAAGGCGGTCGGTCCACTCTTTTCCGAGGTCGATCGGCATTCCGGAGGCGGACCAGTCCTCGACGACCTTCCGCGCCAGATCGAGGGCTCGTCCGGTCTGCCGGTGGCGGCGGGCGAGTTGATCGAGTCGGCGCTGAGCCTCGACGACTTCCGGGAGGGTGCCGAGCGGGACGTCGCGAGCGGAGCGAGTCCAGAGCTGATGCCGCTGGCAGAGGTGGACGTGGGCGGGCGAGAGGGTGATAACCACGGAAGCGGTGGGACTGCGGCGTGCTGTGCAGCAGCGGCAGGGACGGCTGATCAGGTGTTCCGCTTGCGGCCCGGGACCGCCGGGGTTGAGGAAGTCGGCGAGCGCGGGCAAGGCTCGGGCCAGGTGGGGTGTCGGGCGTCCTGAGAGTGTGGCCAGGCGTTCGGGAGAGTGGGGACTCCAGCCGGCCGTGGTGTTGCTGAGGGGGGAGAACTCCGGCGGCAGCGGGCCCACGATGCGGGCGAGGCATCCCGCGGGACGATTGTTGGCAACGGCCAGGCGGTGGAGATAGGAACCGAGAGTTTCGTTGTGGACCGGGCCGAGAGCGATGGGCAGCTGCCGGAGTCGGTCAGGCTGCGTCGGCATCTGGCCTCCGGCGGCGGGGGCGCCGGTTGCGGCGGTGTTCCTGGCGAGCGTCCTCGGCGGTCTGGTCGACCTTGATGGTCTCCAGGGTCTTGCGGGTGATGGACTCGCTGCCGTTGATGATGGCCTCAAGGGCGGCGCCGCGGACGAGCTGGGAGAGGCTGCCGATCGCGCCGTCGGTGCGTTCGTGAAGGTAGCCGTCGAGTTTGACCAGGCTGCCGGGCTTGTGCCGGTGCAGTCGTAGGGCGTCTTCGAGGGAAGCGATCAGGTTCCGCCAGCTCTGCCTCTGCTCGGTGGTGCCGTAGGCGAACGGTTCGGTGTCGGTGACGGTGTATCGGCCGGCGATCTGCTGGCCTCGGACCCCGTTGAACAGGCCGCTCGCGGCGACGTCGATGCCGGCCAGCACGAAGGTGGCGGGGATGCGCTCGGACAGGTATTTGAGCTGGTCGGAGGCTTCGGCTCCGGCGCGGGTGGCGAGGTTGAGATTGTGGATCTCGTCCACGAGCGCGAGTTCGACCCGCATTTTGATCAGCAGGTCGCAGACGGCGTTGGTGATGGAGGTCTGGGTCTCTTGCCGGACGACTGGGAGGCCGAGGAACCGCGCGAACTCGATGGCGAGCATCTTCGGGGTGGCCCGGGGCGGGACGGTGACGTAGACGACCGGCAGCCGCCCAGTGGCGGTCGGGCCGAGCCGCTTGCGTACCAGGAGTTCATGGTTGCGGCCGAGTTGGGCGATGGCGGTCGTCTTGCCGGTTCCGGCCTGACCGGTGACAATCAGTCCGCGGCGGCCGGAGATCTGGTGCCGGTTGAGCAGGACCAGGCGCCGTCCGGTGGTGAACACGTTGCGGACGGTGGGGGTGGCCACGATCACGAGTCGGGAGTGGTAGTCCAGCCGGGGCTCGTTGTAGGCGAGCCGCTTCTCTTCGGGCAGGGCCTTGAAGGCCCGCAGCGAGAGCATCGGCGGGCAGGCCGGGGTGTCATCGACGAACTGTCTCCAGCCGTCCTTGGTGGTCAGCGGGTTGTGCTCGTCATCCGGGGTATCGGGTGGAGTCACCACAGCGGGTTTCCTTCCTCTTCCAGGGGGTTGAAGACGCCGAATGGGGTGACCGGAGTCTGCTGTGCCTCTTCGTCCTCGCTGTCGTCCGTCTCGATGGATTCAGCAGGCGGCAGTGCGGGCCGTGCCGGGGCCTCAAGGGCGGCCCGGGTGCGGGCCATGACCTGCTCCGATCCGGCCGGCGGCTTCCCTGACCTGCGCAACAACTTGGCCAGGACCTGGGCGATGGCGGTCTCGCTGGTGTCGTCGCGGCCCTGGTCGGCAAGGAGCTGGCGTGCGTGGCGCCAGGTGAAGTCGGCGAACGGGGCCCGGACCATGGGCAGATGGGTCCACGGGACTTCGATCCAGCGGCGGCTGTCACTTCGACGTACCCAGACGCGGGAGACGTCGTAGGGGTCGTAGTGGACCTCCCACTGATCCTGTTTGCCCGTCACCCCGGACGGCTGCCTGCGTAGCCGGTTGAGCTCCGGGCTGTCGTAGGTGCGGTAGTTGACCTTGATCCCGTAGTCGTTGACGGTCCTCCAGACTGCGGGCAACAGTTCGATGTAGTCCTCCGCCGACAGAGCGACGGGCAGGTATCCGGCGCGGGCGACGGCGATGGCGTACGACTCGTTCGGCGACAGGGTTCGCCCCGCCATATAGGGGTTCCGCAGCCCTTCGTGCGGACGCTGCTGCCAGCAGATGATCCACTCGTCCAGGAAGTCCTGGAGCTGGGCGAGGGTCCAGATCGCCTCGGAGGCCGGATCACTGCCGCGACGGGTGACATCGGAACCGGTGTAGCCCGCGACGTACTGGCAGAACAGCGAGTTGATCGAGGCGAACGTCCTCTCCAAGATCGCCTTGTCCGTCGGGGTCCTGGGCCGCGCGAGCTGCAGGGAGATCCCCAGCAGCGAGCAGGCCGAGGAGAAGGTGTCGGAGACGAACACCTTGCCGCGGTCGATCACGATGGTGTCCGGGACGATGACCGGCTTGGCCGCGGCCTTCTCCAACCGCGCATCCGCGGCCATGAGCCGTTGGTGCGGCAGGATCGAGGCCGACATCGCCAATGTCTGGCTCCAGCCCGGCCGCATCGGCTCGGGAACCAGCATCCTCGCCAGCAGCACCGCGGCGTCGACGCCCTTCGTGCCCGCGGGTCTGAGCAGGGCCGCGCAGATCGTGCGCGTCGTGACATCGATCGCGATCGTCAGTTCCGGGCGGGCCACGACCCCGTCGTCCAGGACCGCCATCACGTCCAGCCGCGTGGAGTCGATCTGCACGATCTCCCCGGGGCGGGCGGCCATGGACGGGGTGAACGGACCCACGGGCCGAAGAGCCCGCTGGCGGCGGATCGTTGCCGATCCGAAGGACTCGTTGTTCTTGGCGAGGCTGTTCACCAGCCGGTAGAAGGTCGCCTTCGACGGCAGGAGTTTCGCTGCTTCCTCACCGTGCTTCACGGCGAGGATCTGCTCGGCCTGCACCATGAGCCGCTTGCGGTCGCCCGTCGAAAGGTCCGTCTGCCCGGCCAGCGCCTCGGTGACCGCCTCGACAACCCGCTCGTCTACTCTTCCTGTGCCGGGGGCCGGGGCCGGCGGCTTCCGGGACCGTCCATCCACCAGTCCCCACAGCCCCTCGGCCTCATACCGCTGCCGCATCCGTAGAAAGGTCCGCCGGCTGAGCTGCTGCCCACCCGCCGCCAGTTCGGCGAGCTTCGCTGCCTCTCGCTCCAGCAGATTCCGCCAGGCCGGGTCGTACTCGGGCCGAGGAGACGTGCCTTCGGGAGCGTCCGGGGGCAACCCGGTGAGCACTTCCACCACGTGCTGTTCCCAGAACCGGGCCTGTTCGACGACCGGCGGCGGCAACGCATCCATCAGGGCGAACGGCGGCAGGACTCTGTCCGGGACCGCCTCCGCCCCTCGGTCCAGCACCTCGAAATCGGCGGCCGCCATCACGTAGCCAGCAGCCATGACACTGGTGTCGCCCTCCTCGCTGAGCAGCCGCAAGGCCACCCCCTCCAGGCCGATGACCTGCTGGTTGCGGCCCTCGAACCGGATTCGGTCCCCGACCCGCAGAACCCCGCGTGGTGCCAGTTCAACCATGGCTCACCACCGCGCGGCCGATCATGGAGCCGTCTCCCAGCGGCACTGCCACGTCAAGACACAGGTCCCCGCACCACAGCAGGTGGTAGAGCGTCGGCAGGACGGACAGCGGGTCCCCCACCGCTTCGGCGCCGTCCATGAGCAACCGCGGATCGTCGAAGGCATCCATGAGCCGGTTCGCAACGTCACCGACCCGGTTGCGCGGATGCCGATAGCCCGACAGCCAGCGGACGTTGGCCATCTCCACTGGGTCGGGCTCGTGTACCAGCGCGTAAGACCAGCAGCCCATCTCCTGGCACATCGCTTCGGTCGCCGAGAACTTCACCGCATCCTCCGGGCCGACGCGGTCCGCCGGCCGGACATCGACGACCAGGCCCGAACCGTCCTCCAGCCGTGCGAAGTAGTCCGGCGTATGCGAGATCCGGCGCTTCTCGCCCTGCCATGTCACCCGGAACGGCTGCGAGGCCAGCCCCAGCACTCGCCGGTCGTGATCGAGGAGCATGGCCCGGTCCCGCTCCAGCCACGACTCGAACCCCACCAGCGACTCCGTCGTTGCCGCCCAGTACCAGCCCGTGAAGTGCCGCTGCCCGCGGTACGACGTGAAGCGCCGTACCGGGAGCGCCGACTCGAACCGAACCCCGGAGACCGCCTCCAGCACGTACTTCCGCAGCCCACCGTTTTCACCGTCAGCCCACTCGACATCGACCAGACCAAGATCCATGGCCACCCCCGGCTTCGCGTACCTGACGCAAACGACCGTGACAGGTACAGCGAGAACCGGACCAGGAAATTGAGATCAAACCCTACGTACGGGGCAAACGTCGCCGCTCAGCGCTCGACGCAATGAGAATCCGACAGTACGAACGAGAAGCCGTGAGAATCCGACAGCTTCCGTGCGACAGGACACCGGACGGTCTCACGGTCGATGTCGCATCCGACATCGATCCGACATTGGCCGCGAGATTCCGACACAAAATTTGAGACCCTACAGAGGGGGCTCGGGGCCCGCCATACGGAGGTCTGCGATGCCCCGGAGCATCTGGTCTGGTGCGATCAGCTTCGGGCTGGTGACGGTGCCCGTTCACGTGGTCAGCGCGACCGAGGACCAATCGGTGCGCTTCCACCAGTACCACCTGGACGACATGGCCCGGGTGCGGGTGCGCAAGTTCTGCGAGCTGGAGGACCGTGAGGTCCGCTCGGACGAGATCGGCAAGGGCTACGAACTGACCAAGACGCAGGTCATCCCGCTCACCGACCAGGAGCTGCGCAACCTGCCGCTGCCCACGGCGAAGGCGTTGGAGATCCACGGGTTCGTGCCGTTGGAGTCCGTCGACGTCATCCGTATCGGCGAGGGCTACTACCTCCAGCCCGACGGGCCCGTTGCCGCGAAGCCGTACGAACTCTTGAGGCAGGCGCTGGAGAGGTCCTCGCGGGTCGCGGTGACCAAGTTCGCCTGGAGCGGCCGGGAGCGGCTAGGGCTGCTGCGGGTGCGGGAGAACACGATCGTTCTGCACGCGATGCGCTGGCCCGATGAGGTCCGCGATCCCAGCGAGCTGTACCCGCCGGCGGCGGACGTCTCGGACGCGGAAGTCGGCGAGGCCGTGGCACTGATCGAGCGGATGACCACCGACCGGCTGGAGGCCCGGACTTCGCCGACCACTACACCGAGGCGCTGGAGAAGGTCCACCACTCGCGTCCGTGGCCAAACCGCGAGGGAAAGGGCCTCGCTACGGGTAGAGGCGCCTCAGCAGAATGAGTCCCGACCCGGCTCGTCTGGCCGGTCGTTGGCCGGGATTGTTCTGCGGGCCTCGTGCTGGGCGCGGGTCTTGGGCCAGGTCGGCTGCAGCCCATCTCTGCGGTGAAACGGGGGGCTTGGGAAAGGATTGGTCAGGGTGGGGTCAGGATTGCGCAGGTCGCTTCTTGTTCATCTCGCGGCTCTACTCGCATAGACCCAGGTGGTGGTGTCATGCCGTCAGCCGCCCGGCACGCACCCCACTTTCCGGGCCGATCCCGCGGGAGACCCCACTGATGCGCCGCTTCACCGCTATTACCTGCGCCCTGGCCCTGGCGGCCGCCGGCGTGATCGCCGCTTCGGCCGGCACCGCCCAGGCGTCGACCTGCTCCCACGCCTACCTGCCGCTGCCCGACTCCTCGTGCACGCCCGGCGCCTACAACCCGGATGTCACGCAGTCGAACATCCACAGCACGATCTGCGTGTCCGGCTGGACGGCCACCGTCCGCCCGCCGACGTCCTACACCAACCCGCTCAAGGCCCAGGGCATCATCGACTACGGCTACTCCGACACCAACATGGCCGACTACGAGGAGGACCACCTGGTCCCCCTCGAACTCGGTGGCTCGCCCCGCAGCACCAGCAACCTGTGGCCCGAGCCGTACTCCGGCACGAAGACCGCCACCACCAAGGACGGCGTGGAGACGAAGCTGAAGAACGCCGTGTGCGCCGGCACCATCACCCTGTCCGCGGCCCGCAGCGCCATCAAGACCAACTGGACCACGGCCCTGCAGGTGACCGGCATCGGCTGACCCCGCCCCCGCCGGGACATCCAGCTGGATGTCCCGGCGGGGGCGGCGAGTTCCTGCCCGGGCCGGTTATCTTTGCCCTTCCGGATGCCGGTTCTCGGCTGCGGGCCGCTGTCTGGCTAGGTGACGTTGACGCCGTGGGCCCGGGCGAGTCCGTCGAGGCCGTCGGCCCAGCCCTGGCCGATGGCGCGGAGTTTCCAGACCTGCTGGCCGTTGGTGGTGTGGCGGTAGAACTCGGCGATGGACATGGCCCGGACGTCGGGGTCAGCGGGGGGCTGGAAGGTCCAGGCGGCTCCGGTGACGCAGTCCGTGTACAGGCTTGCGTGGGTGAGGGCGCCGCAGGTCAGGCCGGTGTCGACGTCCATGTTGATGGCGATCGTGATGCGCTGGATGTGGGTGGGCAGCGCGTTGAGGTGAAGGGCTGCGCGTTCGACGGTGTGCGGGCCCTCGCTCTGCTTACCCAGCAGGCGGGCCGCGCCCTGCGCTGTCGAGGGCTGGTTGTAGAAGACGAAGTCCTCATCGCAGGTGACCTGGCCGTCGGCGTTCGTCAGGAAGAGGGTGAGGTCGGCGTCGGCGCCGGCGAAGCTGAAGGCGATGAGCAGCCCCTGCCGGGCTTCCTCGGGCAGCACCAGGTTCTGCCCCGGAGTGAGCGCGGTCGCGGTGCCACGGCCCGTCAGCGCCGGGGCGTGGGCCGGCGCCGTCGGAGCGGGCGGCGTCGGGGGAGCGGTCTGGGTTTTCCACTCGGCGAAGGGGCGGATCCGGTAGCGGTCGGGCAGGGGAGCCGCGTGCGCGGCGGGGACGTTGGCGCGCACGTCTCCATCGAGGTCGGCCAGGGTCGCATCGCCGGATCCGGCGTCGTCCTGGGCGTGGTCGAGAAGGCTCTGCAGGCCGGGCAGCCGGCTGGTGTCCAGGGGCTTGATGGAGCTGGACAGGTTCCCGGACGCGGTCGTGGTGACCGAACAGGCGACGTCCTGGCCGATGTCGAGGAACCGCAGCGCGTCGGTCGTCTCCCGCCACGGGCCGGCTTCGATGGCCTGGCGCGTCCAGCGGCCGTAGGCCACGAACCCCAGACGCTGAGTGTCCGGCAGGCGCGTGAGCACGGCCAGGTCGATCGCGGTGATCCCCGGCGCGACAGCGAACGCCTCTTTGAGCGTGGCCACGACGTTCGACCCCATCGAGGTGAGCCACCACAAAGTGCGGTCTCGCTTGCTCAGGGCCTTGAGCGTGGGGCGCCCGCTCGGGGTGAGGCCTGGCATCTGAGCGGGCAGCGAGTCGATGTCCTGCTGCCGCATCACCACCGACAGGACAGTCCCGTCCGCTCCCACCGCGCAGCCTGCGGCCGCGTTGTCGGAGAACGCGTAGTTGACCGCCTCGCACACGGTCTCCTCGTCGTTGGCGACCAGGGCCTGCCACCACTGGCCGGCCTCAGCGGTCAGCTCGCCGTGCACGGCCTGCAGGCGCGCCTCCTCGGCGGCCAGATAGGCAGGGGCGTCTTCCTCGGCCCTGCGCTTGGCCACTGCCCTCTCGGCGCGGGCGAAGAGCCCCAGCCCCGCCAGGTGATGGGCCTGGGCCTCTGCCAGGGCCCAGGCCAGGCTCAACTGCTGAGGCCCGGGAACCACCGGCGGCCGGGCCGACGGGAAGGACTGCAGATGGACACTGGTCGTCTGCCGCCGCAACTCCTCCAGCCGCGCAATCGCCGCATCCCGCTCCGCCTGCTGCTGGGCACGCTCCGCCTGCCGGCGAGCACGCTCCAGCTGCGCTGCCGACGGGGCCACAGCCCGCGAGCCGGTTGTACGGCTCGGGCTGGTGCGGCGGCGCCCTCCGCCCAGGGAGGTGGAGGCAGAAAACGGGCCCATCCCCGAAGAGATCCGCGTGCCGCCGCTGCCCATGCTGATGCGCGCCGCGCGGGGCCCCACGGAGGTGCGTACACCCCGGGTGGAGATCCGTACGCTCATCCCCGGCACACCCACACGAAAGCCGAAAGCCATGGTCCCTCTCCGTTCCTGCCTTCCTCACGCACAGCGCACCGCTTGCGTCGCGACCACTCCGGCCGCCCCACACGGCCTGGCTGCTTTGCGGCCGGCACAACCGATGACGACTGGAGAGCCGGTGGGCCGCCTCACCAACTTTGTTACTAGCCCGAGCACAGCCGCACCGCAGCGCGCTCGCTACCGGTAGAAGACGGCGACACCGCCGTGATGGGAGCACGCTCCCTGGTGATGAGCGGCGTAGCTGTAGGTGCCGTCATTGCACAAGGCGGTGGCCCCTGCCGCAGCAGCCGTGCCGCCGGAACCCGACGAGCCGCCCGATGACGAACCGCCGCTGCTGCTGTCCGAGGAGCCTGAACTCGACTTGTGCGTGGCCGCCGACGCTGGCTTGGCCGTCTTGGTCACGGTGACCGTGGGGGCCGGCGCCGCCGACTTCGTCACGGTGACCGCCGGGGCCGGCGCCGCTGTCTTCAATGTGGTAGCCGTAACGGTGACCGTTGGGCGCGGTGCGGGACTGGCCGCGCTGGAACTACCACCGCTGCCGAACGCGGCACCGACCGCGAGTAGTGCGAAACCGCCGGCCCACACACGCTTGCGCTTGTGCAGCGGGCGGATGTCAGGCATACGGACAGGCTCAGGCGGACGGACCGCCCACGGCCCGGGCTGGTACTGGCTCACGCGACGATCCCCCCGTGACGGACACCCGGACACACGCCACGGGGCAGTCGCATACTTTACAAAACATCCCTATAAACTGCGCAAGCCCCATGAACATCACTGATGTTGAGTGACAGCCGCGCCGACATCGCGCCAGCATCAGTAGGCACGCCAGCCTGGCGATCGCGAGAAGGCCGTCGCGGATACCGCGGCACCGGCACACGGAGACGGGGCGCCGGGCGGCCGCGGACCGCGCCCTCCCCGGCGCAGCGCGCCTTCGCTGCCCGTGACGCGTGACTCAACTTCGCCCAGCAGATCCACGATGAACGCAGTGGAGGCCCGTTCCGTCTCGGCCTGGCGCGGCTCGGGCTGAACTCGTCGGCGGGTGTGCGTCTGCGCGCCGTACCCCGCGCGATATGGCGCTGGCTCGGTAGGGCAGCATCTGGGCAGCCGTCGCCTGACCGTGAGGGGCCGTCATGCTGTCCATCCGCCGCGCCATGCCGATCGTGGTGCTGTCCTGCCTGCTGCTCGCGGGCTGCAAGACCGGTTCGCTGGGCGGCTTGTCGCCGTCTGGGAGCGCGAGCGCTTCGGCGACGGCCGCCGGTGGGAGCGGTGCGGCCAGCGCGGCGCGGGCGATCGCGGTGGGGGCCGGCCCGCAGAAGAAGTACACGGTGCAGCAGCAGCCGGCCGCCGGTTCGTGCCACTACCGGTACGAGAAGGGTGAGCCGCTGGAGGACCCGGCCTGCACTCCGGGCGCGATCTCCCCGGCGGTCACCCAGGCCAACCTGGCGTCGACGATCTGCCGCAAGGGCGGCTACACCTCCGGTGTGCGGCCCTCCACCTCCGTCACCGGCAAGGAGAAGAAGCTCAACGCGGCTTCCTACGGCTACACCGGCGCGATGGGCGAGGCCGAGTACGACCATCTGATCAGCCTGCAGCTCGGCGGTGACCCCAACGACCCGCGCAACCTCTGGGTTGAACCCCAGGACCCGGGCCACAAGACGAGTCAGGGCATCAACAACAAGAAGGACCCCGTGGAGACGAAGCTGCACACCGCGGTCTGCGCGGGCAAGGTCACCCTCGCCCAGGCCCAGCAGGCGATCGTCACCGACTGGACCACCGCCCTCACCACGCTCGGTCTCAGCTGACGGCCTTTGCCCGGCGAGACGAACCTCGTGCGGTCGGCAGGCAGGGTGTGCGATCGTGAGGGTGTCCGGGCCCGCTGCTTTCCCCCGTAGCTGTGGGCCCGGACTCGTGTTCAACCACCGACGGGGTGTCGGCCTGCCCGGTCTGCCGCCCGGACTCCTCGCTGCACACCGTCGGCTTACGGGCGCTGCGCTTCGGCTTGGGGCGGCGCCGGCCAGGTGAAGGTCGCGCAGGGAGATCTTGCTGTCGTGGTTGCTCCACCTGTTCGGGCTACGGCGTCTGTTACGCACTTCCCGGCCGCGGCCCGTCGGCCGGAGGCGGTCCGTGCGGCCCGCTCGCGGCCCCGGAGCCGCCTATTCCGCGGCACCGGCTGATGACAGGCAGTCAAATCGTCATGTTCATCACATACATGTTGTTTCCATGCGAGAGTCACAGAAATATCCGTGATTCGTCACGTGCTTCGCGTTTCCCTCACCTCGTGCCGGTGGGCGGGCAGGGTGTGCGTGTGCGGCCGACCGGCCGCCGACCCGCACCACACACCCCGCCTGACCTGCGGCTATATGCCGTGCGCCTGGGGGTGTCCGGCCCCGTGAAGGGGGATCCCGTGTCTGTTTCTGTGACCGTCCGCCGTGTGACTGCCGCTGCTGCCGTGGCTGCTGCCTGTGTGGGTGGGCTCGCGCTGCCCGCCGCGGCCGCCGACCGGCCCGCTGCCCGCCCGCATGACCGGGCGGTGGTGATCAGTGACGTGCAGTACGACTCGCCGGGCCGCGACGACCGCACCAACTGGTCCCTGAACAAAGAATGGGTGGACGTCACGAACACCTCCGGGCGGGAGGTGAACCTGGACGGCTGGACGCTCTCGGACGAGGCCGGCCACACCTACACCTTCGACCGCTTCCGCCTGGACGGCCGCTCCACGGTCCGTGTCCACACCGGGATCGGCCGCGACCGTTCCACCGACGTCTACCAGGACCGCCGCAGCTACGTGTGGGACAACGACTCCGACACGGCGACCCTGCGCAACGACCACGGCCGCTTCATCGACGAGGTCTCCTGGGGCTACCACCGCGGTGACGGCCACCGGATCGGCGACGGCGACCACCGCGATGGCGGTGATCGCTGGATCGGTGGCGAGCACCGCGGCGGCGGCGACCACCGGTTCGACGGTGAGCACCGTGAGGGTGGCGATCACCGGATTGGTGGTGATGACCGCCGTGGTGCGCACTACGGGGGCGACGACCGCCGGTTCGAGGGCGAGCACCGCGGCGGCGGCGACCACCGGTTCGACGGTGAGCACCGTGGGGGTGGCGATGACCGGATTGGTGGTGATGGCCGCCGTGGTGAGCACCGCCGGGGCGACGACCGCCGGTTCGAGGGCGAGCACCGCGGCGGCGGCGACCACCGCCGCTGACCGCACGCGGTGCCAGTGGCCGGGAACCCCGGTCCGGTCACCGGCACCCCCCCGCCGACCGGCGGTGTCCGGGACGTACCGCCGGTCCGCCGCCGCGTACTGTCTCCCTGTCCGGCCCGTCACCCGCTTCCGCCGTGGTGACGGGCCGGAGGGCCTTTCAGTGGGCGTAGGTGACGGTGATGGGCTGGTCGGGGCAGGCGGCGAGGCGCTCGGTGAGCGCGTTGTGCTCGGTGGGGTCGACGCTCAGCTGGTAACGGGTTTTGTCGGCGACCCAGTTGGTGACGTACTCGCACCAGTAGGGCGCGTACGGGGGCAGCCACTCGGTGGGGTCCTTGTCGGCTTTGGACCGGTTGGAGGCCGCGGAGACCGCGATCAGGGCACGGGGGTCGTCGAGGTCGTTGGCGTAGGCCTCGCGTTCCTTGGCGGTCCAGGCGGAGGCGCCGGAGTCCCAGGCCTCGGCGAGCGGGACCAGGTGGTCGACGTCCAGCTTGCTCGCGCTGTCGAGGTAGCGGTCGTCGTACGGCGAGTACCAGCTGCCGCTGGTCAGCACGCACTTCGGTCCGACTTCGGGGGCGGTGACGGCCTCGGCCAGGAGGACCTCGGCGCGCGTGCCGCGCGTGTTGCAGCCGTCCTTGTCCGCGTCGGTCCAGTGCTTGAACTTGTCCCGGGAGTAGCCGGCGCGGCTCTCGTCCGCGACAGTCAGCGCTGCCAGCGCGTCGCGGACCGGCAGGGTGATCGTCTCGCCCGGCGCGTGGCGCACGGGCGCCGCGGCGGCGTGGGCGGCGGTGGTGGGGGCGATCAGGACGAGCGGTGTGAACAGCGCGGCGATCAGGGTGCGTCGGGTGCGGGCGAGGCGCACGGACGGGTCTCCGTTCCGAAGATCACGAACAGGGCTGTGATCTTCGTAGCGGTCCCGGCGGTGTGGTGTGAGCCGGCCGGGGCTGGTTCACCCGACCGGCGAACTAGTCACACCATCGACGGGCGAGCACCGTGAACAAAGCCGCAGTGGGCTGAGTTCGGCGGCGCGGCTGCGGTGGAACGCCCCGAGCTTGGGCTCGTTGCCCAGGCCGCTCACGCGATCGTCTCTTGCGTGGCCCAGGGCGTTCGCCGGCATCGCAGACGGCGCCGGACGTCCGGGGTGCTGACGCAAGGCCGCTTCCGCCCGGCGCGTGGGTGGCTGGGCGGAAGCGGTGCGGTGTCCCCTTCGGTCGTTCTTCAGCACAAGGGGGCCGCGCGGCCTTCCGGATGGGAAGGTGTGACGCCGGGGGAGGCGTCCGTGTTCCATGGTGCGCCATCCCGGCTGTGCCGCAATGACGGGTACGGTTTCGCGCTCAAAAGCGTTCATTCGGGCACGATTTGGTCCCGTATGTGGCGGTGATGGAGTAACGGGCCGACCGGGCTGTGCAGGGGGGACCGGCGGGTCGTTGGGGACCCGCGGGGCATTGTTCCGTAATCGCATGATCGCGTTGAGTGGCTGGCGTTGGTCGCACTGAACGCAAGGAACGAGCGGAGGCTCAGCAGCTTTTAGCCGAGGCAGCTGTACGGCTACGACCATTCGGCAGCGAGACCTTCATCCGGGTCAAGCCCGTGATGTTCTTCGGGGACTGCACCGGTCCCGAGGGGCAGCGCTACCGCCGGGTATCGCAGCAGCGGTGCAGGCGGATAGTCCGCCTGTCCGGACGACGTGAGGTCGACGGAGAACTGAGCGACGTCTGGATGGACTCTCCCATCCTGCTTCTGGAGGACGGCAGCGCCGGCCGCTTCTGGCTCGATCCCGAGCTGCGGCCCGAGCGGGAGGGAGAGTACGGGTCGTCGACCGACCCGGACCCGCTCAGCAAGCGCTCCTTCATCGACCCGCGCGGCGGTTTGGTTGACGAGCTCAAGCGGTACTTGGCCGACGCCGTCGTCCGCTACGAACGCGGGAACCACTGAAGCCCGCCGGGCGAGGCCCCGGCGAACCGGAGCAGTGGAACCCTGTCGGGAACCTGCGGTACACCTGGCGGCATGAAGTTGAGCGACCTCAGCCCGGTGATGGCACGCCGTGAAGACGGCGGCCTCAGCTATGACCGCTTCCGCGCCGACCCTGCACTGGCATCCCTGGACTGGCCCGACGACGTCCTCGAACAGTTCCTCTTCGACCACGGCGACAACGCCGCCTTCGTGCGTGCCTACGGCGGCATCGACCTGCGCGACGTCAGGTGGCGGCTGGAGACGATCCCGGCCGCGGACTTCGTCAAGATGCCGACCGGAGCGTCCGATGCCCGCTGTATCGAGATCTACGCCGAGAACCCGGTGCACTGGGTCAACGTTCGCCGCCCCGAGGTGGGTCGCCACTGGGAAGAGCACGGGACGTGGCTACGCTCGCCGATCCTGATCGCCCGACGCCTCCTGCACCCGTCAGACAGCGGGCTGCAGGTCGTGGAGGGCAGGACACGCGTTGGTGTCCTGCGCGGCCGCCTGCGCGAGGGGCTGCACGTCGCGTCCCACCATCAAGCCTGGGTCGGGCGTGCGTGACAACGCTTCGCGCACAACAGTGCGTACTCTGCGAGCGTTTGACTGTTTCTGGAGGAAGAGCTGCGGATGACTGAGAACCCGTCGGTGCCTGGGCCGCGCCGGGACCTGGCGATGCACAACGACTGGTGGGCTTCGGGCTGGGACCACGTCCTGCCCCGCCAGGGTTTCCCACTGACGATGCTGATCGGGACCGCGAGTCAGCCCGGTTTCACCGGCTCCCTGGACGACCTTCTGCAGGAGATCTTCGAAGGCCACTGGGACATGATCGGCGGCGATCTCGACGGCGCGCTCACGTTCTCGTGGCCCGATGAGGAATGGGACTACGAGGAGGTGCCCGAGGGGCGCGAAGCGAACGAGGCACATCGCTGGGAGAAGTTCGGCGCCATGCTCACGGCGGCCGGCTGCCCGGTGCCCAAAACCGTGCGGGACCTGTCGGAGCTGTACCTGACGTGGGGCCTGGCGCGCCGCGAGGAGACACCGGACGGCACCCGGTGGTCGATGCCCCCAGTGCTGCCGTTGCCTGGTGACCTGCTGCCCCTGGATGCCGACCTCGCCAAGCGGCTCGACCGGATCCGCTGGACCTTGCGCACCGGCCCTCTCGTCGACGGGCTCATCAACCACTTGGTCGACGATCTGGGCGAGCCGCAGGAGATCCTCACCTCCCTGGACCGACTGGCGGCCGCCACCAGCCAGGATGCCGACGACGTGCGCATCGCCCTCACCGAACTCGTGGCCTCCGGGGACGCCCGCGTCCAGCGGGGCCAGGGGCGGGCCGACGCGGAACGCCTGGAGGCACACCAGCGCTTCCGCCTGCTCATGAACTGGGGCCGCTTCCACGAGCACCGACTGCAGCTGACCATCAATGGCGACGACGCGTGACGGACAGCGCGCCGGGAACCGTGGGAACGCAAGACACGCGACTGATCGTGATCCGGGGCAACAGTGCCTCGGGGAAGTCGTCCGTCGCGGCCGGCCTGCGCGAGGAGTTCGGCCGCAACCTCGCGATCGTCGGCCAGGACAACCTGCGCCGCATCGTGCTGCGCGAACGCGACCGGCCAGGCGGCGCCAACATCGGCCTGATCGACCTGACCACCCGCTACGCGCTCAACAACGGCTTCCACGTCGTCGTGGAGGGCATCCTGTACGCCGACCGTTACGGCACGATGCTCCAGGACCTGGTGCACGCCCACCGAGGTGTCTCACGCTGCTACTACCTCCACGTGCCCTACACCGAGACGCTGCTGCGGCACGCGACGAAACCCGATGCCGAGTACCTCAAGCACGTCACCGCTGACCACTTGCGCGACTGGTACCGGGAGAAGGACCTGCTGCCCGACGGCCTGGAGTCCGTGATCGACGCGGCAAGCACGTTGGACGACACCATCCAGCAGATCCTGCGCGAGAGCGGCCTGGACCAGGTGCTCCCGATCGACCGCTGACGCCCCTTTCGGCCCCGCGTCCGGACACACCACGAGCCCCGGAGAGTGAAGGCATCCCCGGGGCCCGGTGTATGGAGTCGTGCTGTTCAACGACAGCGCGACGTCGCCGTCACGCCTCGGGCTGTGAGGGCTCCACCTGGCGCAGGCAGTACACGCACCGGGATGCCGAGTCGACGCGTCCCATGCACCGCCGGCAGTCTCCGCGTTCACGCACCGGTCCCCGGCCGTCCGCGCAGCCGGGGCAGGTCATCACCGGCTGCCGTAAGCCGAAGCTGACCACCCACCCGTCGCCTTGGGCGGCGTCGCGCGCCAGCTGCGAGACCCCGGAGGCGGAGCGCGTGTCTTCGTCGTCGCCGGTCTCCACCGCCAGGTAGACGGCTAAGCAGTCGTCGGTGTCGCACACGACAGCGACTCCTGTAGGCATTCGATCCCCTCTCCAGCTGCAACTGCGCCCAACAAGACCATCTTGCTGACGGGAACGTCCTCCCACTGGCGTCCCCACAAAGCCGGGTCCGTGTGACTCGAATTCGAATCGGATCGTTCGAATCGGACGCGGGGAATCGAACCCCACGCGGCACTGCGCCGCAGCCGCCGGCCTCGCGCTGCCCGGCTACCGCCTGAGCTGAGCAAAGCCCCTTGGCCTCCCGCTCAGGTACCCCCGGCGTAGCCTGCTCGGGAGCACGAGCCGTGACGATGAGCCTGGTTCGGCTTTGCACGCTGCGGGGAGAGGGAACCGGGTATGAACAACGGGCAGACGGACACGGCCGTACTGGTGGCGATGCTCAGCGAGCGCGCTGCCGTGAACGTCCGGATGGCACTGGTCGCGGATGCACAACAGTGGCAACTGCACCACGGCCAGGTCACCTTGGACGACGACACCCCGGTTAAGGAACGGGCCTGGCGCTACAGCACGGCGAGTTTCCTGGAACTGCGCCTGCCCGGCCCGACGGTCGCCGCGCTGCTGCGGGGCAACGACCAGGACATCCACGGCCTCCACGTCGTCGTCCCTGGGCCGCCGCCCTCCAGCGCCTCCATCTCTCGGCTGCGTGGCCAGCAAGAGCGAGACCGGGTTACCACGCCGTGGCCGCGCACTGAGTGGACCATCAACCGGGACGCCAACACGCCCCAGCCCAGCCACGACCTGCTGGTCGGGGACGGCCCTTCTTTCCTGAACCTCGACCAGGCCCTCAGCGCCTTCCTGCACCAGCGCCGCCACGACAGCAACGCGGGCCGCTCGGACCTGTGGCGCATCGTTCTGCCGCAGCGTGCGGGCTGGCTCTCGCAGATCACCATCCGGCCCGACCTGCTGACAGCCGTCGTCGACGGCGAGGCCCTGGACGGCGCGGTACTCGAGCTGAGCTGGGCGGCGGGCAACGAGCTCCAGCCCGTCTACGGCGCCGGCGCCTATCGCTTCGCGTTGCCCAACGGACTCGCGCACGACAGCCTGCTGATGCTCCGCCGCGACGATCAGTGGCTGGACTGGCGTCACTTCGCGGCTCCCTCGTACGGGCGCGCCCGCGATGCCTCGGTCGTCTGGGAGCAGCCCGGCCCGGAGCTAGAGCTTCTCCTGGCGAACGGAGAGGGAAAGCACCTGGAGTGCAAACAGGAGGTCCCGGAGGGCGACTCGCGGAAGAAGATGCTCAAGACCATCGCCGCCTTCGCATCGCAGGACGGCGGCACCGTCCTGATCGGTGTCCGCGACGACCTGCAGATCGTGGGCCTGCCCGAGAAGCCCACCGTCGACAAGCAGGAACTCCAGGTCGTCGGCATGATCCGGGACAGCGTGGAACCAGCGCCGCCGTACGCGTCACGCGTGATTGACCATGACGGCAAGAAGGTCCTCGCGATCGAGGTCTCCGGCGGGGGCCAGATGTACGCCTACCGCGACCGTGACTCACAGCGTCCGGAGTTCTACGTCCGCGTCGGCCCGAACACGGTGCCCGCACGTCACCCCGAGATCGCCGCCGGATTCCGACAGGCTCCACCCGCCACAAGGTTCTGAGGGTCGCCACATTGGCGACCGCGGGCGATGCGGTCGAAGATCAGGATGCTGGGGCGGGTATGGCTCTTGACGATGCTTGGACAACGGACAGATCGTGGCTGTTCGCGCCGATGGTTCACCCGGCGGAAGAGGGGCTTCTGTATGTCCATCTGGCGATACCACGTGCATCCCGACGGCTCGTTCCACCGGCTCGGCAACTGGGACGGCCGGTACGACGGATACACCCAAGAAGAGCTCGCACGCTACTGCTCCTGTACCCCGCCCAGCTCGGAGCGCTGGCCCTGCTCGCGATGCCGGGGTGATCTTACCCTGTACTGGTGCAGCCCGTTTGGGCCCGGCAAGCCGTGTCCGACCACCCCGCGCTGAGATCGCGGCGCAGACGGCCCTGCGCTGGAGACGGAGGTAGGTACCCACGGCGTCGGTGTCGGCGCTCTGCTGTAGCACCGAAACTGAGGCGGAACCCAAATCGCGTCGCCGAAGCCAGAACGACAGACCGCTGGCCGGTACCGCGGTGGGCGCCCCTCTCGGTACCGGATCGGTCGTTGACCGGGCCAGGCGGCGGCGCGTGAACCGCTCGGAGTCTGCACCGGTCCCGGAGCGGTTCAGCGGCCTATTGCGTGCGGCGTTCTACTTGAACCAGTAGCGGACGCCGTGGTGGTGGGAGCAGGTGCCCTGGGAGTGCCGCGAGTAGGACAGCGTGGCGTCCTTGCACTTGGCGGTCTCGTACTTGTCCTTGGGCTTTTGGTGGTGCGTCCAGCCGCACAGTCCGGTGGTGTGGCTGATGCAGTGGTGCGCGGTGTTGGTCGACGGCAGTGTCGCCGCGGAGGCAGCTGGTGCGCTGAAGAAGACACCAGCCACGGCAACGGCCACGGCTGAGACGGCAAGACGAGCGCGCAAAGGGACCCCCCCTTTTTGAAGCGGAACAAGTGCAGAGGGACTCTATACGCGCTTCAACCGCTTACGGACCCTTTTGGGGAGCCGGAGACGACGTTGGTCCCCACAGCCGCGCCGATCCCTGGTCCTGTCAGGGTGGTGGCCTGGGCTGCCAGCGGGCGATGACGTTGCGGGAGGCGTGGTCCTCGGGGTCCTTGGCCGGGCCGCCCACAGCGGCATCATGTGTTCACGTTTGAAAGCTGTGTATCTCTTGTATCCCGCCGGCTTTCACTTTGCGCTTTCTTTCACTTCTCCCGGGTTGCATACAGGCCACAGCTCATCAGGCCTGGGGGTGCGAACGAAAGTGCCATGCATGGGACGATTTCCAGTCACCGAAGAGTGGCGCGGGGATGAGTCACAGGAGTCGTTTCAAGCGCTCCCGTCCCACGTCATGGCCTTGACAATTTGCTTCACGAGGTCATCGATGGCTCGCTACTCATCTGTGGGTGACGGGATTTTCTGGGTGCAGATTTGCCGGTGCGACGCAATCATTGGCGAAACTTGGCCACTTGCCCGCATCGTGGGGTCGATCGAAGGGGAGGCGGTGGGGGCACCAGCTCCGAAGTCTTCGTTTGCCCTGTTTGATCATTCTCGGGGGTGGCTGAATCTTGTGCTTCTTTGCTGCATGGGCCATTGACCTGCGGTGATGAGTGCGGTTCTGATGAGGCGGCCGTAAGGGCGGGGTAAGAGCTCCGTGAACAGTTGGGGTGGGGGATGGGCTTTCTTTGGCATGCGCGCTTCACGGGTGGCGCGCGTAGACGTGCTGTCTCGCTGGCCGTGTCGGCCGCTTTGATGGCTGCTGTGCCGGCTCTGGCCGCGCCGACAGCGGGTGCGTACGCCGACGACGCCGCGACGACCGACCAGGTGACTCCGGAGGCGCGGGCGGACGCGGAGAAGGCGGCGCAGACGGGGGAGCAGGTCGAGGTCGTGGGCGAACGCACGCCCTACACCACGACGTTCGCCAACCCGGACGGCGTGACGTTCACGCTGAAGGACTCCGCCGTGCCAGTGCGGGCTCGCCAGGCGGACGGATCCTGGACGCAGCCGGACGCGACGCTGGAGGCGCGGTCGGACGGGACGGTCGGGCCGAAGGCATCGGTCGCCAAGATCTCCTTCTCCGGCGGTGGAAACGGTTCCGATCTGGTGAAGCTGTCCCTTGACGGGCGGTCGCTGACCGTGGGGTGGCCCGGCACGTTGCCGAAGCCGACGCTGGACGGCGACTCGGCGGTGTACGCCGACGTCCTGCCGGGCGTGGATCTGCGGATGACCGCCACCGCCGAGGGCTACCGCGAGGTGCTCGTGGTCACCTCGGCGTCAGCCGCCTCGAACCCGGACCTGAAGAAGCTCTCATTCCCGGTTAGAGCCGACGGGCTGTCCCTGCAGGACGGTGGGAGCGGCGGCCTGTCCGCGGTCGACGACGACGGCAACATCGTCTTCCGTGCTCCTGCCGCCCAGCAGTGGGACTCAGCGGGAGATGCCGCCGACACCGCGACCGCCTCCCCCGCGGCCGCTTCCCACTCGGCGTCCCAGGCTTCGTTCACGACAACGACGCAGGCCGACACTGCGGACAAGACCGCGAGTGACGACGGTGAGGCGACACCGGACCCGACCGAGGGGCCCAGCGACGGAGACTCCTCCGCCCGCCTTCCGGTCACCGCGGAACAGGACACCATCACGGTGACCCCAGATGCGTCGATGCTGAACGATGACTCCGCTGTGTTCCCGCAGTACATCGACCCGGACGTCGGCATGACGGCCTCCGAGCGGACTCTGTTGTCCTCGGACGGCGACACCTTCTACAACTTCTCCGGCGGTGACAGCGGCAAGGGCGTCGGCTACTGCGGCACCTACGTCACCGGCGGCTACGCCTACTACTGCGGCTCCGGCTACAAGAACCGCATGTACTTCGAGTTCTCGCCGGCGAAGCTGGCGGGAAAGCATGTCCTGGACGCCACGTTTGCCATCACGGAGAAGTGGTCGATGTCCTGCACCCCGTCGTGGGTGGACCTGGTGCGCACGGGCAACATCTCGTCGTCGACGAACTGGCCGGGCCCGACGGCGAACTGGGACCTGATGGTGGACCGCAACGTGTCCGCGGGACGCGGTTCGGCGTGTGATCCCAGTCAGCCGGCCGCCCCGATCGAGTTCAACGACAACCCCGCCGAGACGAACGAGAATCTCACCTCCACCCTGACGAAGTTCGCCAACGGCGACTTCTCCCGGCTCACGCTGATGCTGAAGGCGCACGACGAGACCGATCCGAACAGCTGGAAGCGGTTCGACGACGACGCCGAGATCGATGTGAAGTACGTGGGTATCCCGGCCAAGCCCACTAAGATCGGCCTGGTCGCCGGGACGACTTCTGTGTGTGAGACCAAGCAGTCGGACCCGCTGGTGGTCTCCGACCCGACGCCGGCGTTGACGGCGACCCCGCAGACCGTGGCGGGCGGTGAGTCGGGTGCGTCGCTCAAGGCGGTCTACAGCGTGGACAAGTACACGGCGAGCAGCGATACGTGGTCGACCGTCTTCGAGACCGCGCGGCCGACGAGCGGATATGTGGGCGACAACGTCTCACCGGGCAGCGTCCCCACGTCGACGCTGACCGAGGGGACGCTGTACCGGTACCGGGCGTGGACGCGGTCGTACTACAACAGCGGCGGCGACTATCTGGCCGGCCCGTCGAACGCGGCCAGCAATGCCTGGTGCTACTTCAAGGTCGACCCGACCCGTCCCAAAGCCCCGGGCATCGCGCTGTCGAGCCCCTACTCGGCGTGCGACACCAGCTCCTGCACCGCGGCGGGCGGACCGGGTACCGGCGTGACGTTCACATTCAGCCCCGCGTCCGGCGACGCCGCCACCAACACCAACTACGAGTACAAACTGACCTCTTCGGCCGCCTGGTCGTCACCAATTCCTGCCTCGAAGCCCACGGCGGCGTTCACACCGCCGACGTCGGGCACGTTCACTGTGTTCGTCCGGGCGGAGGACTCGCTGGGCTGGGGCGCCACGAACTCCGTGGACTTCTTGGTCGCGGAGGGCTCTGGCCCGATCGGGCTGTGGCACTTCGACGAGGCGAGCGGTGCCGCGCTCGACACGTCGACGACGGTTGCGGCGGAGCAGGACAACGCAACTCTCTCTTCCTCCGGCGCCTCCCGGGACGCGCGAGGCCGACGCGGCGTGCTCACCCATGACGCGACAGGCGCGGAACTGGCCACCCCTGAGACGGACACGAGCCTGACCGTGGACGGATCGGCAGGCTATGCGGCCACCTCGGGGGCCGTCGTGGAGTCACGTTCCTCCTACACCGTTGAGGCATGGGCCCGTATGGCCGGCACCCCGACGCACAACGAAGTGGTGCTCTCCCAGACGGGCAGCGGCAGCACCCAGCCTGGTTTCGCGATCTACTACTCCACCGGCTACGGTAAGTGGGTCTTCAACTGGCACTGGACCGACTCAGCCGGCACCGCGCACTTCGTGCGATCGCTCGCAGACACAGCCTCCCCGCCGGTCAAGGTCTGGACGCACCTGGCCGGTGTGTACGACACGAAGGCGGACACGATCCAGCTGTACGTCAACGGCAAGGCTCAGGGCAGTCCGCAGGCCCTGCCGAGCGGGGAGCCGGAAGCCGACACCGGACCGCTGGAGTTCGGCCGCGGCAACGGCAGTACCGCGGGAACGTTCACCGACTACTTCAACGGGCAGATCGACGAGGCCACCGTCTGGCAGCGGGCTTTGTCGCCGGCAGCGCTGTCCACCGAGGCGCAGCTGAAGACCAACGACAGCTACGCAGCTGCCGAACTGGTGGCGGCCTGGGACCCGTCCGCGGCGACCGGCACTACCCTCGCCGACACCACCTCCGGATACGGTCCGTCCCTGACCCTGTCGGGCGGCGCGTCGCTGGACGGAACGGGAATCGTCCTGGACGGCACTGACGACGCCGCGACCGCACCGGGGCCGCTGGTGGACGACACCGGGTCGTTCACCGTGACCACCGCGGTCCAGCTGAACAGCGCCGCGCTCGCGGCGAAGCCGACCGGCTACATGGGGCAGGTCCTCGGCCAGCGCAGCGCGGACGGCTCCGCCTGGGGCCTGTGGTACGAGATGACCGGCACCGACAACGACCCCGAAACCGGTGCCACCGTCCCCGTCGGGTTCTGGCACTTCGGCCGTCTCAACACCGACGGCAGCTTCACCGGAGTGGTCTCCGACTACACGGCCGACCTGGGGAGCGCGGTACGCCTGACCGGTGTGTTCGATGCCCAGGCCGGCACGACCGGCACGGTCAGCCTCTACGTCGGCGATGCGCAAAACGGGGACGACACTGCCTACACGGCAACACCGGGCACCGGCGACTTCGCGGTCGGCAAGGCATACGTGAACTCCGCCTGGGGCCACTACCTGCCCGCGACGGTCAGCGACATCCGGGTCTGGGCCGGTGCGATGGCCAGCCAGGAGCAGATCGTCGAAACAGTCGGGGACTGACACCCCCACCGCCGGTGGCGAGGCAGCAGATGCAGCCTCGCCACCGGCAAATCCCGAACGTCCTTTGCTGATGACTTCTCACGTGTAAGGGGTTGTTGCCGTGCGTGCCGCCAGTGATGCGAGACGCCGTAGACACCGAGTGCTCACGGTCGGCGTGACACTCGCGCTGGCCCTGGCCGGCCTGACGCCCGTGGCCGCCCACGCCTCCACAACGAAACAACTGGTTCCTGCCGTACCCGAGCAGCGTTCCGACGCCGTCAAGGCGGTCAAGGGGCTGGGGGCGAAGAAGGCACGGAGGCAGGTGGCTTCGACGAAGGCCGCCAACAAGAAGCAGGCTGAACACGCTCTCGCGGAGCAGAAGGCGACCTGGCCCAAGGCCGCCACCGACACCGCATCCCTGCCCGTCTCCGGCACCGTCAAGCTGACGGCCGGCGGACTGCCCGTGTCCGTGCACCGCAGCGCAGACGCGAAATCCGCCGCGGGCACCGTCAGCGTCCGGGTCCTCAGCCGCAAGGCCGCGACAGCCGCCGGCATCAAGGGCGTGCTGCTGACCGCAGGCGCCACCGACAACGGAGACGCCAAGCTCAACATCGACTACAGCGCCTTCGCCTCGGCCTACGGCGGCGACTGGGCCGGCCGCCTGCACCTTGTGCAACTGCCGGCCTGCGCCCTGACCACCCCGGACAAGGCGGCCTGCCGAGTCCAGACACCCCTGAACTCGCACAACAGCATCAGCAACCAGAGCGTGTCTGCCACGGTGCCACTCGGGCAGGCCGCCGCCCAGCGAAGCGACGCCCGGGCATCTCGCTCGACTGCCCGCTCGGCTCTCTTGTCCCAGACCACGGCCGCCTCAGCCACCGTCCTCGCGCTGACGGCGACGTCGGGAGAGTCGGCATCCGGTTCGGGCAACTACTCCGCCTCGCCCCTGTCGGCGTCGTCCAGCTGGCAGGCCGGTGGATCCTCGGGCGCGTTCACCTGGAACTATCCACTGTCCACTCCACCCGCGGCGGCGGGTCCGTCGCCGTCTCTCTCGCTGGACTACGACTCCGGCAGCACCGATGGCAAGACGGCGTCCACCAACAACCAGTCCACCCAGGTCGGTGAAGGCTTCGAGCTGACCGGCTCGTCGTACATCGAGCGGTCGTACGCCTCCTGCGATGACGACGGCCAGGACGGCAAGCACGACCTGTGCTGGAAGTACGACAACGCCTCGCTCGTCTTGAACGGCAAGTCCACCGAACTGGTCAAGGACGACACCACGGGAGCCTGGCACCTCAAAGACGACGACGCCTCCACCGTCACCCACTCGACCGGCGGCGACAACGACGACAACGACGGCGAGTACTGGACTGTCACCACCGGCGACGGCACCAAGTACGTGTTCGGCCTCAACAAGCTGCCCGGGGCCGACACCCAGCGGACCAACTCGGTGTGGACCGTCCCGGTCTTCGGCGACGACTCCGGCGAGCCCGGCTACGACAAGGGATCCACCTTCGCCGACCGGTCGCTCACTCAGGCCTGGCGCTGGAACCTCGACTACGTCGTCGACCTGCACGGCAACGCCATGTCGTACTGGTACACGGCCGAGACCAACTACTACCCCAAGAACGGGGCCTCGACCGCCAACACCCAGTACACCCGCGGCGGACACCTGGACAAGATCCTCTACGGCCAGCGTGTCAGCACACTGTTCACCGGCACGGCCTCGGACGAGGTGACGTTCTCCTACGACGAACGCTGCACGGCCTCGGACTGCTCCTCGCTGACCGACTCCACGTCCGATAACTGGCCGGACGTCCCGTACGACTTCATCTGTGCGAGCGTCGCCACCGACTGCAACACCAACAGCCCCTCGTTCTTCACCCGCAAGCGTCTGACCAACATCGACACCTTCGCCTGGTCGGCAACCGACAGCAAGCACATGCCCGTGGACTCATGGGCGCTGACCCAGAAGTTTCTGGACGGCCAGGACATCGGTAACACCTCCGACCAGACCCTGGTGCTCTCCTCGATCCAGCACACCGGCAAGAACGGCAGCGACATCAAGCTGGACCCGGTGACCTTCACCTACCAGCTGCGGGCGAACCGGGTGGACTCCACCTCGGACGACATCCTGCCGCTGAGCATGCCGCGGATCGCCACCGTCACCTCCGAGACCGGAGCGATCACCACGGTGACCCTCTCCGATCCGGAGTGCGTACGTGGCTCGAAGATGCCGTCGTCCGAGGACGACGACACCCTGAGCTGCTATCCCCAGTACTGGCACATCAACGGCGCCACCGAAGCCTCCCTCGACTGGTTCAACAAGTACCGGGTCACCGCCGTGCTGAGCACCGACCCGACCGGTCTGGGCGAAGGCGTCGAGAACTCCTACAGCTACGCAGACCCGGCCTGGCACTACAACTTCGACCCCCTGGTCCCCGCCGACGAGCGGACCTGGTCGGACTGGCGAGGCTACGGCAAGGTCACCACCACCACCGGCGCCGCCGGCACCACCCAGTCCAAGACCGTCAGCCTGTACATGCAGGGCATGGACGGCGACAAGCAGTCCGACGGCACCACCGTCCCCGCCACCCGGACCGGCCTAGACGTCTCCGGCTTGGACGTCGCCGACATCACCGACAGCGACCAGGACGCCGGATTCCAGCGCGAACAGGTCACCTACAACGGCGACACCCCGGTCACCGTAACGGTCAACTCTCCCTGGTCTCAGCAGACCGCCAGCCAGCAGAAGTCCTACGCCAGCATCAAGGCGTACTACGTCCGCACCGGCCAGACCTCCACCTCCACCTACCTCACCACCTCCGCCACCTGGCGCACCCGCACCACCAGCACCACCTACGACGCCTACGGCATGGCCACCCAGGTCAACGACACCGGCCAGACCGGCGTCAGCGGCGACAACACCTGCACCCGCACCTGGTACGCCCGCAACACCGCCGTCGGCCTGACCGACCTCGTCTCCCGCACCCGCGTCGTGGGCCAGGACTGCTCCGTCGCCGAAACCAGCCTGAACCTGCCAGCCGCCTCGACGTCCCGCGGCGACGTCCTCTCTGACATGGCAACGGTGTACGACAACACCTCCGCCACCACCTGGTCCGCCACCCAGACCCCGACGCTGGGCGAGGCGACTTGGACCGGACGGGCCGCCGCCTACCCGGCCGCGGCCACGAGCGGCGAACGCAATCCGACCACGTGGCAGACCGTCGCCACCACCACCTACGACGACAGCGGTGGCACCGCAGGGCTGGGCCGTGCCATGACCGTCACCGACGCGGCCGGCAACACCACCTCGACCACCTACACCCCCGCTGACTCGGGCCCGCTGACCAAGACCAAGGTCACCAACGCCAAGACCCAGTCCACCTACACCTACACCGACTACGCCTCCGGTCTGCCCACCAAGGTCTACGACGTCAACAACAAGATCACCGAGACCACCTACGACGCCCTGGGCCGCAAGACCGCGACATGGCTGCCGAACCGTTCTCACTCCGGGGGCCAGACCCCGAACTACACCTACGCCTACAGCGTCACCAACGACGCCCCGTCCTGGCAGTCCACGTCGACCCTGAAGGCCGACGGCACCACCTACACCACCATCTACTCCATCTACGACTCCCTCCTGCGGCCTCTCCAGACCCAGTCCCCGACCCCCGACGGCGGACGCCTGCTCACGGACACTCGCTACGACAGCCGGGGTCTGGCCTACGAGACCTACGCGGACGTTTTCGACTCCGCGAACCTCCCCAGCGGCACCTACGTGCGAGCCGAATACGGCGGCGCACCCAAGCAGATGGAGACCGTTTTCGACGGAGCGGGCCGGGCCACGAGCAGCAGCCTGTACGTGTACGGCGTCAAGAAGTGGTCCACGAGTACCAGCTACACAGGTGACTCGACTGCGACGACCGCCCTGGACGGCGGTTCGGCGACCCGTGCGATTACCGACATCTTCGGCAACACCGTCCAGCAGCGGACCTACTCCGGCACCGACCCCGCTGATGCGGACTACGGCGCCGGAACCGGGGCCGCCTACACGACCACCAAGTACTCGTACACCCTCGATGGCAAGCCGCAGACGGTCACCGGACCGGACGGCGCACAGTGGTCCTACGTGTACGACCTGTTCGGTAGGCAGACTTCGGCCACCGACCCGGACCTGGGTACCACGGCCACCAGCTACACGAACCTGGACCAGCTGGCCACCACCACCGACAACCGCGGCACCGAACTCCTCTACGCGTACGACGTTCTGGGCCGCAAGATCGACGAGTGGCAGACGTCGCAGACGGACGCGAACAAGCTGGCGCACTGGGACTACGACACCACGGCCAAGGGCCAGCTTTACGACTCGATCAGCTACGTCGGCGGCAACGTCAGCACTGGCAGCGCCTACACCCGCAAGGTCACCGCCTACGACAACCTCTACCACGCCACCGGCACGCAGTTGATCCTGCCGTCCAGCGACCCGTTGGTCACCTCCGGCGCGGTCAGCTCGGCGACCCTGTCCGTCTCCTCGTACTACAACATCGACGGCACCCAGCAGTACTACAGCGAACCCGCGGCCGGCGGCCTCAGCAGCGAGACCGTGGACTACGAGTACAACGGCCTCGGAATGGTCACCGATGTCGGGGGCGCCACCGGCTACCTCCTGGCTTCCGACTACAACGCCCTCGGCCAAGTCAACCAGTACACCCTGGGCACCTCTACGGCCTCCACCGCCAAGAAGGCGTACGTCACCAATACCTACGAGGAAGGCACCGACCGGCTCAAACGCAGCCTCACCACCGACGCCACCCGCAGCGTCCAGGACCTGAACTTCGCCTACGACCAGGCCGGCGACGTCACCTCCACCTTCGACACCGCCAACCTTTCCGGCACCGGCGCGACCGACTACCAGTGCTTCAGCTACGACGGCTACCAGCGGCTCACCGACGCATGGACCCCGTCCACCGCCTCCTGCGCCACCAGCGGCCGCACCACCACCAACCTCGGCGGAGCCTCCCCCTACTGGACCACGTACGCCTACACCAGCAGCGGCCTGCGCACCACGGAGACCACACACGCCAGCGCCGGCAACACCACCCGCACCTACTGCTACAACACGACCAACAAACCCCATCGCCTCACCGCGATCATCACCGCGGCCTCCTGCACCGGGGTCGCCGCCACCTACGGCTACGACAACATCGGTGACACGACCACCCGTCCCAACGGCACCGACACCCAGTCCCTGACCTGGAACGCCACCGGCGACCTCGACACCGTCACCGAGAAGTCCAACGCCGGCACCACCAAGAGCACGGTCAATCACATCTACGACGCCGACGGCAACCTCCTCATCCGCCGCAACAGCGGCGGCGAGACCACCCTCTACCTCGGCAGCACCGAGGTCCACCTCGACACCTCGACCTCAACCGCCAAGTACTGGGCACAGCGCTACTACAACGCCGACGGCACCGCGATCGCCCTGCGCACCAACAAGACCGGCACCCAGACCCTCACCTACCTCTCCGGCGACCCCCACGGCACCTCCACACTCGGCCTCGACGCCACCACCCAGGCCGTCACCAAGCGCTACCTGACCCCGTTCGGAGCCACACGCTCAGGCGGCACCGGCACCTGGGCCGACGACAAAGCCTTCCTCGGCAAAACGACCGACCCCACCACCAGCCTCACCTACATCGGTGCCCGCGAATACGACTCCACCACCGGCCGATTCCTCAGCATCGACCCCATCCTCGACACCGGCGACGCCCAATCCCTCAACGGCTACACCTACGCTGACAACAACCCCGTCACCCTCAGCGACCCAGCAGGTACAGAAATCGGGTCGAAGCCGAACTCCTGCCAGTACGACATCTCGTTCTGCACGCCCGCCGAACTAGGCACGACCTCCCCGGCTCCTGGGGGCCAGAAGGACGGCACTGCGAGTACCACCAGCACCGGAACCCTGTACGACTCGCAGGGTTCCACGACGTCGGCCGGTGTCCCTGTCCCTGGGGCGGTTCCCTACTACGACCCGACATGGGCGAGCGATCCGGAGGTGATGAATTGGGCGAACATCGCTGGTCACGGGTTGGGAAACTTCTTCTTCGGCATCGGCCTGCCCTTTACCAACCTTCTGGACATCACGAGCGCCCTGTATACGCCCGCCTGTGCGCTGGAGGGGCAGTGCCTGACTGACCGGTACAAGGCCTGGGGCAAGGACCACGGCCTGCATCCCGACTCCAACGCGGCTGGTCTCGGGGCAGCAGTCGGTAGCCTCGGGACAGGCGGCGGCAAGGGGGCAACCGCTCCTGAGGAAGTCCCGATGAAGCCGGGGTATAAATCGGCTCCGTTCAACCCGGAGGATCCATACTCTCCCGAGTCGGTGGAGGGGCGGCGAGACTACAACAAGGAGCTCTACAAGCGCTCGAACACGGACCGTGCCGCCGACCTGGGCTACAACAAGGTCATCAAGGCGAACAGGGCGCCATTCCACTCACATGGCCAGGACGTGTACTTCAACGGCAAGAATTACATCACGCCGGACGTCGACGGGCACAATGTCTCAGACGGCTGGAAGATGTTTAACCGACAAGGGCGGCGGATCGGTACGTATGACCCAGATCTCAACTACCTCAAGCCATGAGAGTTTCGCGATCGAGTTGGTGTCGGCAGGCGCTGGCAGGATCGTCGTCGGTGACTTCACCGAGACCTTTCCTGTAGACCTCACGTTCTGGGATCCAGAGCACTACGAGAAGAGCTGGGCGAGTGCACTGCGCCGAGTAGAGGAGGCGAACGTGACCACTTCCTGTCTCGTCTCCTCCATCACAGACCCCAAGACGGCCAACTTCGTGTTCTGCTGGCCTCTCTATCGGATACACGACGACATTTTTGTGCAGAATTTCCTGATCATTCTCAATGATCTGGACCATGCTTTTGACCCGGAAAATCCCTGGTTTTCAGTCGGCCCCCGAGAGGTCGTCGACGAGGAAGGAAACAACATCTCGGAATGGCGCGTTGATGTAGCGACCGTACGGAGATTCCGAGAGGTATCGGGATGGACCTGAGTCGGCGGCGGGCTGCGGGCAGGCCTAGAGTTTGCCCAGATGAGGCACCGTCTCCTGCGGTGCTGGCTGGGGTTAGAGCTGAGATGCAGAGCCGTAGGCTGACGTCTAACGGAAACTATGGCATCAGAGGCGTGCTCGATGCTGGCTGAAGCCTTAGGGTCGCCCATCTAATTCCTTGAGGAATCCGCTCCCTTGTCATACGGGCTGCCCGCACCTCGTCAGGTGCGGGCAGCCCGTAATATGCGTCATGGAGGTTCCCGCTTAGAATGCTGGGGAGCCATGTTTGATATCACCTTCCATTGAAGAGACGGTAATGTCGAAGTCACTGGCTATCCTCTCGAGTATCCGGAAAATTGGGTAAGATTCAGAGAGTATGCAGGAAATTTGCTGACTCCGGAAGTTCAAGGCCCGAGCCATTACTGCAAGCATCCTTTCAGGTGTTCGAATCACCTGGTGAATGATCAATTTGGCGGGCAGGGGAGTCGCGTCCGGGTCTAGTCGTGCGGTGAGATCGTACCGTAACTTTTCTCTCATTTTATTGCAGCGCTCATTATTCCGCTTCTGACTGGATGCTGTGTATCGACAAATTACGAAAAGTATCCGGGGGTCACTTCGTTTCGACCGCACCCCTTGTTGGTGTATGAGGGTCAAGATCCGCCGTCCTGGAGTTGCACGGAGGCCCACACCGGCCGGCCGTGAGCGGCGCGCCGGGCCGCACACGCCCGGCATCCGAACGCCACCGGCCCCGCCCGCCACCTCGCCCGCCCCACCCCAAGATCATCATGCCCGTTCAGCTGGTTCAGTGCTTGCGGGCCGGCCTGCCACGACGGCAGCGCCCGGGCCAGATGCGCTGCCGGCACCCGGCACCCCCGGCCAGCTGCTGCTGGGCGGTGGTGTCGAGCAGCACCTCGCCGTCCGGACGCTCTCGGTTTTCTCGCCGTACCGGGATGGGCCAGCGCCACCATTCGGCCAGATCGGTCACCTGAAGCCGGTAGGCGGCCGCCACCCGGTGCACAAACGACCACGTCGTCTCACCCGCCGCGGGCACCACCCGCATCACCGCCTCCACCCCAACCGCCCCCCGCGACCCCGTAACGCCCGCCATCCGCTCGTAGCCGCCAGGTGCGCCGATGCACAGGGAAACGAGCACAGGTGCCGCCCGGTAGCGGCAGCCCTCGCCGGCACCGCGGCCGCCACCACATCGGCCAGGGCGACACTCGGAACCACCGGCGGCTCGGATCGCACCCGGACACGCCCTGCGCAGCGACCTCATACCGAAGAGCCCGGCCCGCTCGACGGCGCGGTCCACCGGCGGTCCCCCACGACGTACGTCCTGGCCCGCCCACCCGGGTTCGGCGAGGCGGCCTGGACCGGCACCGCGGCCTCCCGGGCCGCGAAGTCGCCGTGCGTGTCGTGACGTCAGGCGGGCCCGTAGTGCCCGGCCCGCTGCTCCATGGTGCGCAGCGCCGGGCGGCGCCGTCTCAGGCCACCCCTGGGACGGCCGTTCCCGACGGCCTCGGGGGCCCCTATCTGTTTCGTCAAGCCGGGTGAGGATGGTCGGCATGACGGATCGGGATCGGTTGGGGCGGACCGCGGTGCACTATGCGGCTGGTGGCGGGGATGTGGACGGCCTGAGCGCGCTGTTGGCTGAGGGCGCTGACCCGGGGGCTGTCGACGCCGAGGGTTGGGCTCCGCTGCATTTTGCTGCTCAGGCGCAGGTGCCTGCGGCTGTCGAAGTCCTGCTGGCCGCGGGGGCGGCGGTCGATGTCATGGACCGTCATGGCAATACGCCGTTGTGGAGGGCGGTGTTCTGTTCGCGGGGCGAAGGCGGGACGATTCGGCGCCTGTTGGAAGCTGGTGCTGACCCTGACAGGGACAACGTTCATGGCGTGAGCCCGAGGGCACTGGCGGGGCGGATTGCCAACTATGACGTTGCTGTTCACCTTCCGGCTGGGGACGACACTTCCTCCTAGACGCCGAGTGCCGTGGCTGGCTGGGGTGCGTAGAAGGTTCCGTCGCGGAGCATGGCGAAGAGGACGTCGGCCCGGCGTCGGGCGAGGCAGAGCAGGGCCTGGGTGTGGTGTTTGCCCTGGGTGATCTTCTTGTCGTAGTAGGCCCGGGAGGCCGGGTCGCCCAGAGCGGCGAATGCGGAGAGGAAGAAGGCCCGTTTGAGCTGCTTGTTTCCTCGTCTGGAGGGCTGTTCGCCTCGGATCGAGGAGCCTGAGCTCCGGGTCGCCGGGGCGAGGCCGGCGTAGGCGGCGAGGTGGCCGGCGGTCGGGAAGGTGCTGCCGTCGCCGACCTCGATCAGGATCCGGGCTCCGGTCCTGACGCCGATCCCTGGCATCGACGTCAGGACCTTCGCAAGAGGGTGGTCCTCCAGCAGTTCCTCGATCCGCCCGGCCAGCAGCGTGCGCTGGTCAAGTACGGCCGTCAACGAGGCGGCCAGGCTCGGGACAATCAGCGCGGCTGCTTCGGTCCCCGGAACGGTCACGGTCTGCTCGTCCAACGCCGCGAAGATCTCGTCGACAAGCCTCTCGGCCATCCTCGGCGCCTTTGGCCGCAGCAGGGTGACCAGCCGCCGACGGCCGGCCTTGCGGATCTGGGCCGGAGATCCGAACCGTTCCAGCAGCGTGAGGACGGCTGGGTGCTGCAACCGCGGTCCCAGCACCCGTTCCAGCGAGGGGTGGATCTGGGTCAGCAGGCCGTGCATCCGGTTGGCGACCCTGGTTGCCTCGCCGGCCAAGTCGTCGTCGAAGCCCACGATCATCTCCAGCTCGGCGATGGTCTCGTCCTCGCCGTCGATCGCCCGCAGCGTGTGGGGCATCGCGCGAGCGGCGTCGGCGATGATGAATGCGTCTCTCGCATCAGTCTTGGCTTCGCCGGGGTAGAGGTCGGCGATCCGCCGCATCGTCAGCCCGGGCAGGTAGGCGACCGGGCAGCCCATGTCCCTCGCCACCGCCAGTGGCAGGGCGCCGATCGAGGCCGGCTGGTCAACGACGACCAGCACCGTTCCGTGCTTGGCCTGGAGCTTCGCGAACAGCTCGCGGAGCTTGGGTTCGGTGTTGGGCAGGCGCTTGTCGAACGCCTTCTTCCCGGCCGGGGTGACGGCGGTGGCGTGGTGTTTGCCCTTGCCGACGTCCAGGCCGAGGAAGACGTCGATGTCGCCGGTGTCGATCACGTGCAGGCCCCTCCATCACGCTCTCGTCCGGCCTTGCCAGGGCACCGAGCTGCCGCATCCACGTTACGGAGAGCTCTTCCGGCCTGTGAAGCCGGTGCTCAAGCCCCTCATCAGCGGTCCGTCGATGCCTCCGGACCCGGTGACACCACCCCCCGGATCATCAACAACAGGAGGGGGAAGTCATGCCGGACCCGAAGGCCGGAGGCCCCATTGCGGAGCCGATGAAGACGGTAACGGGGGGGGACCAGGCCCTCTGGCGAGCCCCCGCGAGCAGGCATCTGGGCCAGTGGAGGTGCGAGCCACCAGCTCATTGATCTCGCCTGTCCGGCAGTCTCAGAAGTCGCCAAGTGGCAGCGACGGACGAGTGGCCTGGTGACGGCGATGCCAGCAGGACCAGTTCAGCGCGTGGCGGGTGTGCCGCAGATGCGTAAGCGAGAGATCAGAGATAACTGCCATGAGCCGCCGCTCATCCACCACTTCGCTCTCTCAGTCGCAACACGACCTGAGGCAACACAGAGTGTGTCTACAGCATCTCCGGTGTGTCACCGCTGACCAGATTTTGAGCACGGTCGGCCGAAGACGTAGACGTCCATGTCGGCGCAGAGGAGGAGGCGCCCGTCGGGCATGAACTCCAAGGCCGTGACAGGGGCGTCGCCGGGCACGGTAAACGTGTCGGAGGCGGCGTCGCGGAACGGCGGCGGCCAGGCGCCGCCGGGCGTCTCCCAGACCGTCACCCGCCCGGCGGAGTCGCCCGTCGCCAGCAGCAGGCGTCCGTCGACGACGCGCCCTGCGAGCGACACCATCCGGCCCCGCCAGGCACCGGCGGTCGCTGCCTCGTGCGACGCCCCGAGAGGTGTCGCACGAGGCACGGGCCCAGACTCGACGGCCACCTGCGTACCGTTCCCCTTCGCATTCCCGCCACTTCGGTCAGACCTGGACGGCTGGCCGTGACCGGTCGCGCCGCGGTTCCATCGCGCGAGGATGACGGCGTTGACGCCGTCCCACGCCCGGATCGTTCCGTCGTCGTAGGCGATGACGGCGACGGGGCGCCCCTGTACGCGAACGCAGACGACCTTCGACGCCTGCCATCTCCTCTGCAAGTGATGTCTCGTGAAGCCGATGCCGCCATGACTCCAGAGCACCACCGAGCCGTTCGCCAGGGCGGCGGCGATGGCGAGGTCGCCGTCCGCGGGCGCACAGGCGAGCGCGGTCACCCGGCTGGCGCATTTCTCCAGCCGATGCAGCGTGACACCGCTGACCAGGTCCCACACCTCGACACGGTGGGTGTAATCGGCGGTGACAGCGACCGGGCGGCCCTCTAGGTAGCCGATAGCCGCCGCTACGGTCCAGCGCGGCCACCGCCATTCCATCGCCATGCCAGTCACGAGGTCCCACACTTTCACCGGGCGGTTGGCGGACCGGGTCACGGCGAGCAGCCGGCCGTCGACCACGGCTGCGACGACGCCGGTCAATGCCGAGACCCCGTCGGAGACGGGAGGTAGGGCCGGCGCCCCCGTGTCCATCCGCCAGCTACGCACCGTCGTGTCACCGCCCGCGGTCACCACGCACCGCGGCAGGTGCCCGTCGCCGGCGACGGCCGCGCCGACGACGGCCCTGGTGTGGCCGTCGCCCGGCGCCCGGCGCGGCGCCGTGAGGTCGCAAACGTGGACCGATCCGTCGGCCGCTCCCAGTACAGCGGTGACGGCCTGGCCGGCGGAGACGTGCAGGTGCAGGGTGGAGAACGACGTCGGCTCGGAGGGACTCGGGGCCGTGACGGCGATCGATGGCCGCCACGCCGACGAAGAGGCGGTCAGCTCGCGGCTCTCCAGGTCGAGCAGCCGCACGGCGCCGTCCTCGCAGGCCAGGACCGCCGTGGGGCGGCCGCCCAGGTCGGTGCAGGACACCGCGACGGCCGGAGACGGCAATATCAGGGAGTCCACTTCCCGTGGCGCGCGCGGCCTGCGCAGCGACCAGACGCGCAGGGTGGCGCCGTCGGTCGTCACGGCGAGGGGAATGTTATGGACGACGGCGCAGCCGATCGAGCCGATGGCCGGTCGCCCCGGTTCCGCCGCGGTCGCCGTGAGCTTTCCGCGCAGCGGGTCCCAGACGTACAGGACGCCCTGTGGACCACCGGCGACCACGACGTCCCAGCCCCGCCGCAGGATCTCGTTGCGCGCCTTGGGGTCTGCGTCCACGGTGACCGTCGCCAGGCTGCTGGGGCTGCCGTCCGCCAGCCGGATCCTCCAAGGCAGCGCCGTCGCGTCGGCGAGGTCCCAGGCGCGCAGCTCACCGTCCGACGATGCGCTCACCACGGCCTTCTTGCCCGCCAGTTCAAGCGTGACGAAAGCGGCCGTCGGCCCGGCATCCTCGTCCAGCGGGGCGGCGGTGCGGATCCGCCCCGAGGCGAGGTCGTAAATGTGGACGGCACCTGTGTCCGTGCCGACGACCAGCAGGTCATGGCCGGCCAGTGCGGCCGCGGTCACGGCGGTGGCATTCAAGTCCGCCACGCCGGGCGGCAGTTCGATCGAACGGCCTGTCGCCATCTCCCAGCCCTGGAGGGACCCGCGGCCGGCAATGACGACGGTGTCCCGCCCGGCGAGGCCGACGCAGGTCGCCGAGTCGGCCGGCCCGCGGCCGTCGGCCAGGCGATGCACCGACAGGGTGACCGGCACGCTGCCCGCGGCAGCCCACACGGGCCGCCAACGGCTCTCCTCTATGACGGAGCTCAGGCTGGCGAGCAGCGCGGTGTGCTGAAGGCGGGCGGCGTCGCACGCCAGGACGTGCCGGCGGTCCTGCGGCGACATTTCGTGGTAAACGTCCAGATGGGCGCGGTAGACGGCGGCGGCAAGCCGCGCCCGCTCGGTCGAAAGGCCACGCAGCCACGGGACGAGTCCGGTGGGCCGAGCGTGGACGAGGAACTCGCCATCGGTGATGAGTTCGTCGAGACGCCCCGCTGCCGCGGCCTTCGCCGGCAGGTGGCGCAGGACGTACGGGTCGGCCTCGTGCCACCGCGGCGTGCCGTCGGCCGCCCGGGGCACCGTGTCCCGGAGCCGTACGTACCACCGCGTCTCGGCGTCGGGCGGCGCGTCGTTCCGTCGCAACTCGTCGGCCAGCGCCTGGTGGTAAAGCCGATAGACCGAGCGGCCGTCCTCGTCGAGGGTCTCGACCAGATACGGTCCGACGGCGTCGTCGCGCAGAAGGTGGGCCAACTGCTCGGCGATGGGCGCAACCTGGTCCGGGCGGTCGGCCGCGAGTGCCGCCCAGACCTGATGGAGGGGCATGCCGTGGCCCTCCACGTAGGCGAGCGGCAGTATGAGCGCCCTAACCTCCGCCGCCCGCTCGGGGCTCAACTGCCGCGCCAGGGCCCACCGGAAGGCTCGGCCCACCAACGCCGATGAACCGGACGCCGGATCGTGCTTCGGCAGCTCCAACGCTGAGCGCGCCGACGGAATCCCGGAGCCGGCGACGGAGCGGGCCATCAGCCGGGCAACGAGGTAGATCGCGTGTGCGGCCTGAGCGATCTCGTTGGCGGCCGAAGAGATGAGGGAGTCGGGCAGGCCGGTGCCGCTGTGAGGCCCGAGCGGCATGCGAAGGATGCGCTCGGAGTACCGCACAAGGTCCTCGGGCTCGTTCCATTCCGGAGCCGCGAGATCGACGACCCGGGCGTAGGGCGCCTTGTCCGCCACCGCGTCCGCGAGGTGGGGGCGGGTCCCGATGAGCAGCCGCAACCGGTGTGCTGCGCCCGCCAGGTCGGCCAGGAAGCGGGCTATGCGGCGCTCCTCGTCATGAGCCACGCCAGACTCGTCGAGCGCGTCGACGACGATGGTACTGATGCTGTCGAGCGCGCCCAAGCGCTCACGCAGCGCCGCCTCGGTAGGCTCGGGGCAGCCGAACGCAGCGGCGAGGGCGGAGACGATTTGCGGCAGAGCCAGGGCGCGGGCGTGTACGGCCACGGTGACAGAGCCGCTCGGCGGCAGCGTCCCGGGTGTGACGGCGTCGGTGGGAATGGCGCCGCGCGCGGCGTCGTCGGAGAGCGTGACGAGGCGGCCCAATACTGCCGACTTGCCCACACCAGGCGGACCGGTCACCACGAAGACGCGGGCGTCGCGGTCGTTCTCGCCCCGCAGCCATCCGGCCAGTCGCCTCAGGACGTTGACCCGTCCCGTGAAGTAGTGGCCGGTCTCCCCGACGGCCTGCCGGCCCGTCCCCCGAGGCGAGAAGTGCTCCACCAACTCCCGGTAGCGGCGCTGCTGTTCGGCGGCGCCGTAGCCGGACGCCGCACCGAGCCACCGCACGAAGTGCCGCTGTTCAGCGACGTCGAGGTCGCGGTCGACCATGAGAAGCTCGGGGACGTGGAAGGGGTTGGGGAAGAACCCGGTGGCAGGGTCCCCCCGCACGGTGTCGTCGCACAGCTGCGCCCAGTCCGCGTGATGGTCCACGCCGCGCCGCCGGAACTCCGCGTTGAGCGCGCCAACGAGATCCGGCAGGGAGATATGACTTGCGCGGTTGCCGAGCCAGGTCTCGTCGCCGAGCACATGCGAGAGCGCCGCGCTGAACTCGCCGTCCTTTGCTTCCTCGGTGATCCGCGCGGCGCTGAGCACGCCGAAGGACTTCAGGAAGCGGTGGTCGGCGCCCGGCGCGTGGGCGACCGCGTGCTTGGCCCGGACGGCCCAGGCCACCGCGTCGACCGCGCCCCGGCCCGCGTAGCAAGCGTCTATCACTAGCAGGATCCGCCGGACCCCTTTGAGGGCGGGGAGTTCCACGAGATGGCGGGTGCTCACGGCGCTGAGCCTGACCTCAGCTGCTCCGGGATCGGACCCCGAGCACATCAGAAAGTGTTCTTCGCCCTCCGCTTGCCCATGTCCGCTGTAGTAGAGGAGCAGGGCGTCGCCATCGTCGAAGCCTTCAGGGATCCACCGCAACAGCGGCCCCAGAACCTCCTCGGGGCGGGCCGGGTCCAGACTGCCCTCGGGGAAGACGGGCACCGGTGCGTACCCGACAGCGGCGAGTGAGCCGAGCACGCTTGGCAGGTCATCGGCAACGCCGGGCAGATCCGGCAGTTCCTCGTGCGTGTACCGCGCGGCGCCGAAAGCCAGCACATAGCGCCGCGGTGGCTCCACGTCATCCGTCATCCCGCTCGCAGGCCCTCACCAATCGCCACACCCGTCTCCCGGGCGGTCAGATGGCGCAGCAGGTCGTGGACCTTCCATCCGTTGTCCACCGGTACGTCACGCAGGACGCGCGCCGCGGCCTCAGGAGGCGCTTTCGCAGCGCCCGCAGCGTTCAAGGCGGGTGCGCCGACAGGGGCGAATAGATCGGCGAGCCGCTTGACCGAGGCCACCACGTCGTGTTGGTCGGCGAGGTTGGTCCAGCAGGCCAGGCCGTCCGGCCAGCAGCCCCGCCCGTCACGGGGCGCGGGGCGCAGCCGGTCGAAGACCAGCGAGGGCATGCCGAGCGGGGATCCCAGCGTCACCAGGGTGCGGACGGGCCACTCGGGATGGGCGCACAGGGCCTCGTACGCGACAACGGACCCCAAGGAGTGCCCGACGAGCACGGCCGTGTCCGGCCCGACGCGAGCCGCGACCGCCTCCATGGCCCGCTCGCGCACGACGTCCTCGCTGAAGTAGCGGCGCACCTGCCGCAGTACGCCGAGCAGAAAACGCTCGGCCACGGGCCCCGGAAGGAAGGGCGAGCGCAGCAGGGCGTTCATGGCCCGCTGCAGTGTCCGCGGCGTGGGCGCCTTGGTCCCGTGCTGTTCCCGCGGACTGCCTGCCGCAGCGGCCCACGCCAGGAGGAGGTCTACCTCGTAGGGATCGGTCACCTCGGCGGCGGAGCGCGGGCCGGCCTGCCCCCCCTTCGCCGCTGGGGCACGGAAGACGTCGCCGTAGAAGGCGACGTCGACGTCCTTGACGTCGGGCACCGCCCCCGGAGGGAGGTCCCCGGCCCGCTCGGCCACCTCAACGCCGTCCGCGAGGGCGGCGGCAACGGGTCCTTGGAGGCTCGAGCGCCCCAGATATTCCTGCCCCACCCCGTGGAGAACCACAACACGCGCCATCACTACCCCGTTCCGCGTTGGCCCGCGACCACGACGCGCCCCTGAGACAGCACGGTCATCGACGAGCTGAACGCAACTGCCGCTTGGCCGCACGAAGTTGTCACGAGCGAGCCCGCCGCCTCGCCTCGTTGTTGCGCCAGTCTAGTCAGAACGGCAGGCGGCCAACGGCCAGCGGGTGAGCAGCACCACACCCACGACGACGGCGCTTAACAGCACGGCCGACACCACGAACGGCCAGCCCCCATTGCAACCCGTGCGACACTCCTTGAAACTCCCCACCCCGCTGAACGCCGGACCGAGCAGGGCGACAAGCAGCCCGTCCGTTGTCTACGGTTCTCATCGCCCCTGCGCTCCTTGCACAGTCTGCGTTTGGCATGTCCGCGTCCCTCCCAGACCCGCCACCATGGACGTCATGCAACACAGGAGGCGCCGCCACCCAGCTCACCAGGGGCGGCGGGAGCGCCCTCGGCCGTCAGCCCGTTCGCCAGCAGTGCCTGCTGTGAGGTCTCACTGGTGATGCGGTGACCGCGCGTCGTTAACCTGTGGGCCGCAGGTGGATTGCGACGCCTTCTGGAACCTGTGCGGGGTGATTGACCTGCGATGCTCCAGGTTGGATGAGACTGCTGCAGATGCGGTGAGAACGCCTACTGTGGCGGGCTGGGGAGTACGCAGGGTATCGATCAGTGTTCGCAGCTCCGGGGAAGCTTCTTCCCAGACGTCTTTGGTGGTCGAGCTGATGGGGCTGCGGAGCACTGGCCGTAGCCCAAGCAAGATGTCCCGGTTGAGGAAGCAGCAGAGGTCGTCGCGCAGCCTTCGGCGGGCACCGTTGTGTAGGGCTCATGCGCAGCCCGGACCATGCGCGGTGCAGCGGCAACTCCACCGGGCCGTGCTCGGGTCCGGTCAGCGTTATGGCCGGCTCACGCGACGGCCCGGGGTTGTCGGTGGCGCCGGGCACAATGGCACGCATGGCTCCCAAACCGCACTACCTGCCCGCCGCCTTGATCGGCGGCTTCGGCGTGCCGGAGACTGGCCGGGTCGTCGGCCTCCGGCACGCGAAGGTGTGCGTGCGCCGACGGAAGGAGCCGGAGAAGGTGTTCGGGCCGTTGAAGGCGGAGAACATCGCCTACCAGTACGGGCTTTACGACGTGGATGACCCGAGCAGCGACCTTCCCGCCGACTTCGCGGAGGCCATCTGGCAGGAGTACGAGGGGGCTCTGCCCACCGCGATCCTTGCCCTTGAGCAGGGCACATTCACCAGGGATGACTGGAAGACCATCCTGCTGCACGTCCAGGCGCAGTCCATCCGCCATCCCGACTACGACCGCGTCGCCGTCACCTACATCCAAGGGGAAGGTGGCTTGCCCACTCCGGGCCGTGATCACGTGCAACGCCAGCGGCAGACCACGTTCCGAGAGACCCGGCAGTGGATGGCCAATGCACGCTACGCCCTCATACGCCGAGGCGCGGCCGCGCCTCGGTTCGTGCTCAACGACAAGGGCTACATCCCCATGCACGACACCCTGCTCGACCTGAAGGGTGTCCTCTTCCCGGTCTCCGGCGACATCGCCGTGCTGATGGTGGTGGGCGCCGCGCAGCCGACCGACGACTACGAGGCCGGCCCGCTCACCGAGCGCACCCTCAACGCCAAGGGCATGGAACTCGTGAACCGAGCCGCCTGGACAGTCACCGAGATCACCTGCGTGATGGGCCACCCCGACGACGCCGACTACCTGCTACAGCTACCGGAAACCGGATCCACGCTGCGCCTTCCCCGACTCGGCCCGTATCGCGGCAACCGAGAACCCAGCTACTTCCACTGGGTGTTGACCGGTACAGGAGTGCCGCGCCCGCGAGAATGCCAGGACTTCCGGTGAGGCGCCCAGACCGCCTAGCGCAGCGGTGCCGTTGACCCACCACGCCCCTCCAGCGCAGGCTCCCTGGCCCCCGTTCGTCCTGGCCCGTGCCGACGAGTGTCGTACGGCCCGTCCCGGGACGCCCCTGCTGTCAGTGCCGCCTGGCATGGTTCTGATCATGTTCGACGGACTTCATGACATCGCCTGGGCGTCGATGGAGCACGCGTACGGCTCGGCCGAGGAGGTACCGGCGCTACTGACGGCGCTGCGCTCCCCGGACGCCGAGGAACGCCGCAAGGCCCTAGACCGTTTCTACGGCGCAGTCCACCATCAGGGCAGCGTGTACCCCCCCACGGCGGCCAGCCTGCCCTTCCTGTTCGAGCTGGCCGCCGACGGCGCCACGCCCGACCGGGCCGCCGTCGTCGCGCTGCTGGTCAGCATCGGCCGGGAGTCCCTCGACCGGGGCTTCGAGGACGACGGCACCGAGATCGAGTACTACCCCCCGATGGGCTGCGCGCAGGCCGTCGCCTTCCTGCGCGAGCGGGGTGCGCAGTTCGCCGAACTCGCCCGCGACCTCGACCCCAACGTGCGGCTGGCCGCGATCCCCGGGCTCGGGCTCTTCCTCGACGACGCCGACCGGGCCGCCGTCATGCTGCGCGAGCGGCTGGCCGCCGAGCAAGGCATCGCGGCGCGGCTGCGGATCGTTCAGGCGGCGGCCACCCTTGCACTGCGGCTGCCTGCGGTCGCGCAACAGGTGATGGACTGGCTCGGCGGGCTCGCCGCCGACCCGGCCCAGGGCCCCGTGACACGGCTCGCGGCCCTGGTCCAGCGGGCCCGCTGCGCCCCGGATGAGATCGACGAGGACGTCGTGGTGGCCGCAGTCGCCCTGCTGCGCGAGAGTGCCCGCGCCATACCCGTGCGGCCGGTCGCACCGGCCCCGAGCCGCCCGGCGGCTCCCACGGAAGGAGTTGCGCCCCAGATCGTCGCCGCCTTCGAGGATCTCGACCGGTACACGCGCGTGTACGCACCGACCACGGCCCTGCTGCGTACGTTCCACGAAGCCCTGGGGGCCCGGGTGTCCGAGCGCACCGCGGTGCTGGCCGAGCAGTTGAGCAGCCCCGACCCCGGCTCGCGCCTGGACGCGGTGCGTATGAGCGGGGAGCTGATGCGCACCTGGCGCGGGGATCACACCCGGCTCCTCCTGCTGATCACCGACCAGCTCACCACGGCCGATCAGGAGGTTGCCGCCGAGGCTGCGGCCGTCCTGGAGGCCTGCCACCCGATCGCCGCCCCGGCCCGGGAGGCACTCGCCGCACACATCGATGCCCAACGCGCGGTGCACGGCCCTCACGTATGGGCGGCCCCCGACGTGCTGCTGCGCAGAAGCCATCAGGAGGCCGTGCGGGCCTTGGCGCGCCTCGGCGACGCACGCGCGCTGCCGAGTCTGCTGGCCGCGCTGGACAGCGACATCGACGCCTGGCGCGCGATCCAGGTCGCACAGCATCTGCCGCAGGCGGCGGACCAGTTGGTGCCCCGGCTCTGCGACCACCTGCGCCGGATCGACCTCTCCCAGCAGCAGACCGAGATGAGCGCCAACGCGATCCTCTCCGCCCTGGCCACGCTGGCCGACCCGGCCGCGCTTCCTGTGGTGGTGGACACGCTCGGTGCCGCGGTGCGCCATGAGCAGGACCGCGTCACGCGATCAGCTCTTGAGGCGCTGGGGGCGTTCGGCCCGGCGGCGGCCGGCACACGGGAGACGATCCGGCTGCTGACCACCGCCACCGATGCGCACGTACGGCCTGCCGCCATCGCCGCGCTGTGGGCCGTCGACGGTGACCTGGCCGAGGTCATGCCGCTCCTGCTCGACCTCCTCGACGACCGCATCACCTTCCGGATCAGCGACGCGGCTGACCTGCTCGGCGAGATAGGCCCGCCCGCCTCCGCCGCCCTGCCGCTCCTGCGAGACCTCCTGACACACGACTACGAATGGGTCCGAGTGCACTGCGCCGCCGCGCTCTGGGAAATCGGAGGCCAGGCCGAGGCACCGGCCGTCCTGAACGCCCTGCTGCAGGCCATGGCCAAGAACCCCGCGACGGCCAACCACGTCGTCGCCTGCCTGGAACGCATGGGCCCCCTCGCGGCACCGGCCCTGCCCCTGCTCCGCGAGCAACTGGCCCTGCCCCGGCGCGGCGGCAGGTTCCAGAGCATCGAGCACGACGAGGAACTCCAGCGCATCGGCCATACCCTCATCACCCGGCTCGATCCTCCAGCGCCGGGCACCGCCGCACCGCGAACAGCCTGAGTCTGCGCCGCCCCTCCGCCACCACCACCCTCTCGCCCCCAGCGTGCGGTTCCGTCAGGGCGGACATCTGCGCGCCGTCGCTAGGCGTACGAGCGGTCGGACAGGCAGCGTTGTCCACTTGCGTGTCGGCGGCGTTGTGCGTGTTTCAGGGCACGAAGGGCCCCTACAGGACGCCGGTATCCGGCTCCCAGTCCGGATCCACCTCCGGCTCGTCGGCCAGCGTGTGGGCTTCGATGCCCGCGAGGTCCAACTCCTGCTCGATCAGGGTGAGCCTGCAGACCCGGCACCCGAAGTGGCGCGGGAAGAACCAGACCTCGCCGTAGTCCCCACTCCTGTCGCGCCCGCTGACGAAGGCGGGACTCTCACAGGCCGGGCAGGGATGAGGGATGTGCAGGAGCCATCTGCTGGGCACGGGCGAGCCGACAGGCTGGCGATGACCGCCGCCTTCTCGTCGGCGGGCAGGTGATCGGTCGTCCTCGCGAAGTTCTCCCGGGCCTGCCGGAGCTGTGCCTGGTAGCGCAGCTTCAGTTCGGACATCGCTTCTGTGACGAGATGTCTGCTCGGCTCAAAGAGCCGCCCCCAAAACCGCTCCTGCTCCCTCGACAGTGCGGCAAGGAGCGAGTCGATGCAGGTCACACCGGAGGCCAGCAGCTTCCTGCACTCACTGGCCGGACGGCCCCACCCCATGTGCGTGATGCCGTTGCGGGCATCCCGCAACGCGTTGAGGTCCGCCGCCGGCAGCCGCTTGTCGCCCAGTACTTCCCCGGCCCGGTCCACGGCGTCCTCACCGCCGACCGTCCTCAGCGCGGCCCGACCCTTGGCTGTCTTGTCCTCATGGCCGCCCAGCACCAGCAGATCGCTCACCTTAGGGTTCTTGGGAGTCAGCAGCCCCGGTGTGACGGACACCAGATACGCCTTCGCCATGTGCTCGACGGCCACTGCCATGTGATGCACCGCGAAGTCCTGGTCAGGGGGCTCCTCCAGGTAGGCTTCGATGGAGGTCCGCGCCCACCGCCGGGCGGAGCTCACCAAGTCCTCGTAGATTTCAACCTGGTTCATCAGCTAACCGTAGAGCGGCATGCCGAACCCGGCCCCGGAAACCAGTACTTCGGCTACTGCCAGCCTCCGCCTGTACTGGGCAGCGCGAGATGTTGCGTCTGGACCCGTGCGCGGGCCTGGCTCATCATCAGGGGATGGTTGCACAGCAGACGGATCTGCAACGGTTGCGGGAGCTCATCGACGAGGTACTTGCCGATTCCTACCAATCGCCCCGGCACAAGGACTTGCCCGCCCTCTGCGACCGCCTGCGACTGCCCTCACCCCCGCCGGAAGACGGCCATTCCAAGCACGAGCGGCTGACAGCCAGCCTGCAGGCATGTCCGGACGGCCACCTGGCAGGCGTCGCCGAAGCGATACTCGACCACCAGCCGCTGCCCGCCTGGCAGCGCAACCGGATCCAGGACCTGCTGTGGCTCGGACGTCCTCACGTCGAAATACCCGGCCGTACCCGACGGGAGCTGGCCCGGGACTTCGACCTGTCCGACCATCTCGAACACGCCGATCGGTTGATGAACCTGCTGGAGCGGATCTGGGACCTGGGCGGCGACCTGCGTGAGTGGGGCGGTTCCACCACCAGCCTGCGTGACGAATTGAGCGCCACGTGGTCCGCTTCCGCGACGACTGGACAGTCGAGCGTCTCTTTGAGGAACTCGGCGCGTTCGGCGCCCCACATCCCCGCTTCGGCCGCTTCCTCGAAGGACTAGCCTCAGCCGAGACCATCCCGGACGAACAGGCACAGCGCCGCTTCATCGAGATGGCCAACCGCCACCTGGAGCCGCTCGGCGCGCAGCTGCGCCAGGAAGGGGAGTCGGACGGATACCCGCTGTTCCACCTCGTCCAGCCCGGCCACGGCTCGGCCCGCCGGCCGCGCAACGTCATCTTCGCCACCTTGGGCAAGCCGGACATCCGTTTCACGGACGCACTCGACAACGACATCGAGATCGCAGAACGCGCCGACCAGGTCCTGGTCTACGACCGCGACATCACCAAGGACGGCCTGCTCGGGCGCGACCTGCTGACCTGGTGGCAGGAAACCCGCCACGTCTTTGACCCGCAGGAAGCCACCCGCTCCCTGTACGCGCGGATGAAGGCATCCCTGCCCCCCGAATCAGAGGGCCAGAAGAACCTGCTGTGGCTCTACTACAACATCCACCAGGACAACCTCCCGGACGTGCCCGCCCTGCTGCCGGAGGTCTGGGTTCACTGGGATCACAAGACCGTACGCCAACGTGGGGTCCATGCCCTGCAAAACCTCCGCATGGACTTTCTCATGCTGCTGCCGGGAAACCGCCGCGTGGTCCTTGAGGTCGACGGCATGCAGCACTACACGCGCCGGACCGCCGACGGCAGCATCCAGCCCGACAGCACCACCTACGCCGCCACGATGGCCGGGGACCGCGACCTGAAGTTCAGGGGCTACGAGGTGTTCCGGTTCGGCCATGACGAACTGCGTGACCTCGACACCGCGCGGCCGCTGATCACCGATTTCTTCGACAAGCTCCTCGGGCGCCCGCCCGGCAGGCCACCGCAGCCGGCCTGACCCGGCGCCCGGGCCTCCGCACGGACGTGACGCCGCCAGACCGCCGAAGGCCGGCATGCAGGTTCAGCACGCGCTGACGCAGGCCGCCACTGCCCCGGCATTGGCAGGGCGCAAGGCCGCGGGGGCTGCCGGCGCGTCTGTCAGAACTTCGCGTACCGGATGTCCAGGCAGTCACTGCACAGATCGGCCAGATCGAGGTCTGTGGCTCGATGGCACGAGCCACAGATACCGCCGAGCGGGTGCGCGCCCAGCAGGCACAGCAGGACCTGCCCGTCGGGTTCGTCGGCCGTCTGGGTCGGCACGACGCCGGCCGACTCCTGATCGCGTCCATCGCCGCCGGACTCGGCGGCACGACGTCGGCACTGCTGCACGCACCGTGGTGGCTGTCCGCCATGGCCTTCGCCAGCCTCGCCCTCGGGCTGGTCGTCATCGCCATCCAGTCGCTCATCCCGCAGGAGTCCGCCCACCGGCTGGCCTGGTGGCGCGACCGCCGCCGCCACCAGCAGCTGTGCCGTCAGACCCGCCGGCACGTCAGGCCTGAGCGGGTGCCGCATACGGCTGCCGAGACCGGTGGCGGCGCTGGGCCGGACGGCCGCCACGCGTGACCCGGCCCTCCTCCGCGCCTGCTGTACCGCGACCACCGCCATCGCCTGCGGCACGACAGCGGCGAACACCTCACCCCGGGACGGAGGCGGCCGGACGCCGCGGGGGACACACGATGCGGTGGGTGAAGCCGAAGGCGGTGACGTCTTCGTCCGGCAGCCAGAGTTCGATGTCCAGGAACGGCAAGCGGTCCGCCAGCGCCTCGGCGTAGGCAGTCGCTCCCGCTACAGCAGCCCCACCTCGGCCTGGATGTGCCCGAAGGCCTGTGCCATGTGGACCAGAGCCTGGCGCAGCAGGTCTTGGCGCTCGGTATGTCGCATGGTGGGCTCGGCGGTGATCGTGACAGCCATCTCCGGGCTGGGGCCTCGCCCGGTAGGGCCGAGCGGGTTCAGATCGATGAGGGAGCCCAGGCCGGGCGTCACGCCGGTGTCGTCGCTACGCTCGGCGCTCAGGCGCAACTCGGTGGTGGGCGGCGCGGCCCAGCGTCGACCGGCCGGATCACCGAGCACTTCGGGCACAAGCTCGGCGGCCGCCTGCCAGGCATGCAGCAGAACCTCCTGGACCTCATCGAAGCCCAGCGGTGCGCTCTGGTGGCCGCCCAGCGCTTCCGCCCAGGCGGCACTGTCTTCGATCAGGACGTCCGCGCACGAGACGACGGCGGAGTCCATCACGCCGGGACACGTGATCATGCAGGCGGCCGATATCGCCGGCCGCCCGTCCGGGGCTCGAAGGATGCTCGTGTAGCTGGCGGCGTGCAGCGAGTTGTCGTGCGGGCCTGGCTCCCACTGTCCCGTCGGGAGGTTGCCGCCGCGGCGCTGGGACAGCATCGTCACGGCACCGGCCAGCGGACTGAAGGCAAGTTGCTGCTCAAGGTGCTGGCGCCGTGCCTTCGTGATCTCCAGGGTGGAAGCCTCCGCCCAGGGAAGGGTCACCAGGGCGCGCAGCCGCAGCTGCGGTTTCGGTATCTGGCTCGTCCACCTGAGCGCGGACCGGGTCATGTCCAGACCGAGGCGCACGGCGGGCTGCCATCGCCAGACACCGTTCTGGGAGCGCACGAGACGGCCAGGACCCCACCTGCCACCATCCAGCTTCACGACGCTGACGGCGCCCCTCACCGCTCCAGAAGTGCTTACGGGGTAGCCTATCGCCGCGAGCGGATCCCCGCCGGCGTCAGCCCGGCCCGCGTCGACGATCGCCTGCCACACGGGGGTGCGCACCACGACGGGCGAACGCGGGGGAGCCAGGCACAGCACCCACCCCAGCTTCCCGTCCAGGAAGTGGTTCAGATCCTGCAGCGCTGCCGGTCCGTGGCGATACGCCTCACCGGCCGGCGGCCCAAGGCCCACATCGGCCAGCTCTTCGTACGCTTCGAGCATCTCGCGTTCCCACTCGGGCAGGCCCTGACCGATCCGCGGCGCGCCCGGCCACTGCGAGCCTGCGACGGCGTCATGCAGGAGCTGGGACAGCGTCTCGGCCGTGGGCATGCCGGAGGCGGCGATGCCGGCGGAGAGCAGGCGCTGGATCTCGGTGCGCGGCAGCCAGTGCGTCCCGTCCGCCTCGCGTACGGGCACCGCGACCGTATCCGTACGGGGCGTGCCAGGCTTGCCGACCGGCGCGGCCACGACGAACAGGCAGCCGGAGTCCTGGGCGGGGACGTCGATCTAGAGCACGCAGGATCCCTGTTGGTCGTCGGACCAGTCCACCGTCACCCCGCGCGGGGCAGGAGTGATGTGCGCGCGGATCAGCTTGCGGATCTGGTCGCGGTCGACCAAGGCGCGGTCGACCGGAACGATCGCGTCGAGAATCTCTACATCGTTCACCAGCCGCGTAGCGATCCCCAGGACGAGGACACCGCCGCCGCCGTTGGCGAATCCGCAGACGTCCTTGGCGAGTTCCTCAACTGCGCGCGGGTCACGCAGCGCATACGGCACGGCCTTGGCGTCCAGCCACTGGCCCTCCGGTTGTTCCAGCAGCAGGGCAGGGTCGTGTGCACGCAGCGCAGCCCGGACGGCCTTGAGATCCATCGTCGACACTCAGGAAGTATCCCGGCCCAGCCCGCTCTCCGGACACGTATTTCACCCTCGTCCTAGGGCAACCGCCAACGCGCCATCGGCCCCTTCGCGGCTATGCCGCTCCTGGCGCATGCAGCGCGCCCTCTGACCTTCTGAGCCCCCGCGGGCTGGGCTGGCCCCCCCGGGGGGAATAAACCGTGCCAGGGCGAAGGAGGAGCGGGTGGTGCACGGCTTCATGACGGGACAGGCGCTGGTAGGCACCGCTCCGGCCGATGGGGAGAAGCGGTTCGTGGCAGGTGTTTGGCCTGGCCCGCGCAAATGCTGGATCAACTTCCCGGTGGCAGTGATCGTCGCTACGGTGACACAGAGAGTTTGAGTTCTCGGTACAGAGAGTTCTCGGCACCGGGTCTTCTGGGGGGCGTTATGGGCAGACGTCGTGGTTTCTTCGCGGAGCTGAACTACCAGGCGCAGCAGGCGGAGAAGCGTCGACGACAGCAGGAGGCTGCCGCGCATCGTGCTCATGTCGCAGCGCTGCGCGAAGCCGAACGGGCCATGAAGGCACATCAGCGTGCGCAGGCGGCGGCGGTGAGAGCGTCGGCTGCGGAGAAGAAGGCCGCGGAGCGTGAGGCTGCGCGGCTCCTGGTGGAGTCCCGGCTGGCTGAGGTCGAGTCCCTGAATACGGATCTGGCCAGCGATCTTGCTGACATCGACGGGCTGCTCGCCTGGACTCTGGATGTGGACGACTATGTCGATCTCGAAGCGCTGAAGATCTCGCAGGTCGAGCATCCTCCGTTCGAGCCTGGTGGCCTGGCTGTTCCTGCGGCTGTGGTTGCCCAGCCGGAGTATGGCCCTGAGCCGGTGTATCAGGAGCCGGCTGCACCCACGGGACTCTCCGCTGTGCTCGGCGGGAAGAAGCGGCACCAGCAGGCTGTCGAGAAGGCCAGGGCCGCCTTCGAGGAGGCGCATGGCGACTGGGAGCGTGCCAGGGACGCTCTCCATCAGCGCCACGCCGAGGCGGTGGCCCGGAGGGAGAAGAAGGAAGCCAAGCGTGTGGCCCAGCTGGCTGCCGCCGAGGAGAAGTACAGGAAGGAATGCGAAACGCGCGAGGCAGAAGCGTCTGCTCGCAACGCAGAGCTCTCCAAGCTCATCAATGATCTTGCCTTCGATGTGGAGTCCGCGATCGAGGAGTACGTCGGCATCGTCCTGTCCAACTCGGTCTATCCCGAGGTCTTCCCGGTCGAGCACGACCATGCGTTCCGTCTCGCGTCGCGGGAACTCACGCTCACGGTCAGCGTTCCAGAGCCCTCAACGGTGCCCTCGGTCAAGGGCTACCGGTACGTGAAGACGAAAGACGAGATAGCCGCAAGCAGTTTGCCGGTCCGTGAGCAGAAAGAGCGGTACGCGAACGCGGTCTGGCAGGTCGCCGTCCGCAGCCTCCACGAGGTCTTCGAGGCCGACCGTGCCGGGAAGATCCACTCGATCGCGCTGACGGTCGGCGTCGACACCATCGACCCGGCCACGGGACGCCCAGCCACCGTTCCTCTTGCTGTCGTTGCCGCGGACCGTGAGACGTTCAACGGGTTCGACCTGGCCAGAGTTGTCCCGCAGGCCACGTTGCAGCACCTTGGTGCCGCGCTGTCGAAGTCGCCTTTCGACCTGGTAGCGGCAGACACCAGCCGCGGCATCCGGGTTCGAGGGCAGTGACGATGCGATTCAACCCGCCACCAGGGTGGCCCACGCCGCCCGAGGGCTGGACACCTCCACAGGGATGGAAACCCGACCCGGCCTGGCCGGCCCCACCGCCCGGCTGGCAGCTCTTCGTCACCGACGACGCGTCCGCATCGGACAACAGCATCGATGTGTGCACCACCGTGCCGGCCACCGAGGATCCCGCCGACCCGACGCCGGGAATACTTCAGTTCAGGCAGGACCAGACATCTGCTGATCCTCCGACTGCGCAGCCGCTGAACGGAGTTGACCCCGCGCCGTTGCTGGCCCGTATCGCCGCTCTCGAAGCCGAGCTCGCCACCGCACACAGCGGCGCCCCAGTGATCGATCTCAGCGACCAGCGCGCACTACAGGACGTCGGCATCTATCGCTACCACCACCCTCTGGAGAACGCTGCGGCCTACAAGGAGCGCCTCCACAACCTCGAAGGCCAGATCGACGAGATCATCAAGAGCGGCCGCGCGATCCTCGCTGCCGACATGTTCACCTTCGACGGATCCCTGGCCCGAGGGCGAAAGCTTGTCGGCGACCTGTCCAAACTGATGCTGCGGGCCTACAACGCGGAAGCCGACAACTGCGTGCGCTCGCTGCGATCGGGGAACGTGCGCGCCGCGCGCAAGCGCCTGGAGTCGGCGGTCACCGCGATCGAGAAGTTGGGGGTGATCATGGAGATGCGGATCAACCCCGAGTATCACGCTCTGCGCATCACTGAGCTCGAACTCACCGCAGACTTTCAGATGAAGGCGCAAGAAGAGCGCGAACGCGCTCGCCAGGAACGCCAGCTCCTTCGCGAAGAGCGCCGGGCTGAGCAGGAGCTGGCCGCCGAGAAGGAGCGACTCGAGAAGGAGCGCGCGCACTACATCAGCGTCCTGGACTCCCTGAGGGCCAAAGGCGACGACACTGCTGTCGCTGAGCTCTCGCTCCGCCTCGCCGACATCGAAAAAGCCATCGCAGCAAACGACTACCGCATTGCGAACATCCGCGCCGGCTACGTATACGTCATCTCCAACCTGGGTGCTTTCGGCCCGAACATCGTCAAGATCGGCATGACCCGCCGCCTCGAGCCGATGGACCGTGTCCGCGAGCTCGGCGATGCTTCAGTGCCGTTCCGGTACGACGTCCACGCCATGTTCTTCTCCGAGGACGCCGTGACACTGGAGTCCGAACTCCACAAGGCGTTCGCCGCTCGCCGCGTCAACTTCGTCAACGAACGACGCGAGTTCTTCTTCGCCACACCATCCGAGGTGCGAGCACTATTGGCAGACAAGGTAGGCGGCCTGCTCGAATTCACGGAGGAACCCGCGGCTCCCGAGTACTTCCAGAGCCGTAGCCGCTGGCCGCAGCAGAGCTAAGTGCGATCGAAGGGTCAGGGACAGCGCCAGCGATATTGGTGTCCTCCGAGCCCGGTGCAGGCACACTCCCATCCGCTGTCCTGGGGCAGTTCGGCGATGCTGTGCGCTACCACGGAGGCGGTCCCGCCTGCACGGCACCGTCCAACAGCACTACAGGGCAGGACACGCCTGTTGTCGCGGACGGCGTGCGCCCGTTGCTGGTTGGGCACCCGGCGCGGCGCACCCTGCACGGGAATGCCGGACTGCCTGCCCGTGTTACGGGAGTGTGGTTGTGGAGGGGGTAGTGTCCCCGGGCCTCACCTATTGCCTATGAGGACGATCGTTCGGCTGAAGCCTCATGGAGCCTTTCGCCGCGTAGGCGACCGCCCCTTCACGATCACGAGCATGTCCTGCCGCCCCGGCTCCTCTGCCTGGGACGCGTGTGTCCACGGCCGGAAACCCCGCCCCCGGTGACGGTTCCCGCAGCAGTGCCGGCCCACGACGCTCAATACGCCCCGAAGCGCCAGCGCGAAGATGGTGCCGTACCGGTGCTGGGTAGCTCATAGTGGACTGCTTCAGCCCTTGATCTCCTCAGAAACGGACGCCTGTGACGACTGCTGCCAGCGAGCCTTCCACCGAGCGTGTTCCCGGCCGGGTCTGGACGGTCCGCTTGACCGGTCATGCGGACCGGACCGCGGCGGTGACCTGCAGTACCGCGGCGTGCCGGATGCCGCCGCGCTCGAAGGACCTGTCCGGGCTGCGGGCGTTCGCCGCGCAGCATGCTGCCGCCCATGCGCGGGTGGCCACCGTCCACGCCAACGCCTGGTGCCATTGCGGCTCCACGCAGTGCGCTGCCCACCCGGACTACCCCGCTCACTGCGCGGGCGGCGTGGCACTGATCCTGCTGCACGATCCCGTCGTGGGACGCGTCTGGACGCTGGAGGAGGTCTGCGAGGCGTGCGCCCCGCTGATCCCCAACGCCCGCGTCCTAGCCCGCGCTGCCCGGCCCCCACGTGCGAGCCAGCGCCGTGACGGGCAGGTGCCGGCGCCTCAGGTGCCGATGCCCGCTCGGCCGGGTGTTCCCGGTGGCTTCTCCTCGCCCACCGCTCAACCCGCCGAGGGCGAGACGCGGCAGCCCCGCCGTCCACGCCGCACGTCACGTGCTGCCCGTCCCGCCCAGCGCCGCGGACAGGGGCGCTGAACGAGGCCGCCCGGACTGCGGCATTGCCGTCCCGCGGTGCTGGACACCGGAAGCGCGAATCTGGCCTGCCGTGTTGATGTCAGGGCGTCGCGTCACAACCGGCCGGTATCCAGATACCCCACGGACACCTGACCCGGCCGCCGCCAACTGATCCCAGGCCACGCGGGGCGCCTGGTGCCGTGTTGCCGGAGGGCGGCAGTGTTGCAGAGCAACACGTTGGCAACGTTCGGGGCTCTGGAGCGTCCAACCAGTCAGAATGCCCCGGGAACGGGCAGGCGGGCGGGCGCAACGCTAGCCGTTGCTGCTCCTGTTCCCCCGACATGGATCGCAACGGCTTCGGGTTCGTCCATTCTGTAATTCCTCTTCCGCAATCCGCTGGATGGGCGTTACGTCCCGCCTTCCTGAGGTGGGGAAGACGAATGGAGACCGTGGTGGACCGCCCCCTACTGTCGATGAGAGCGACTCTGGTGTTCCTGCTCGCGCTGCTCGCAGGCACGGTCGCAGGTGGGTTGACGGTACTTGCGGGGGAAGGAGCGCCGCGCAGTCTGCTTGCGGGTCTCGCCGTCGTGGGGCTGGCGGTGCCGTTCTTCAACCGCCTCATCGACACCGAGGGCGGCGGAGTCCAGCCGCCGGGTCCTGCAGGAGCCGGTGCCGGTGCCAGCTCCGCGGAGGGCGAGAGCAATGGGTGAGCTGCGGCCTCTGGGGGACGACCTCAACGACGCCTCCCGCGCCCTTGCGATGGCTCTTCGAGAGCTGTTCGAAGGCATGCACGTATCCATCCGACGGTATGCGGCGCGGCGCCAGCGCGACCCGGGAACGTTCTCCCGCTACCTGAACGGCACCCGCTTACCCCCATGGCAGGTGATCACCGACCTGTTCGCGGATCTCGCCGAACACCGCGGAGCCGCAGTGACCACCGAGGCCATCGAGTTCGTACGGAAGCTGTACGGGTCGGCCGTGGACGCCGCCTCCTCGCCGAAACACGCGATGGAACTCCTGGAACAGCAACTGGCCGACGCCGAGCGCGTCTCCCGGCGCTCCAGCGTCCGCGGCGACGTCCTGGGAGACGCGCTCCTGGACCGGACGCAGCGCATCGCCGATCTGGAGACGCGACTCAACCAGCTGGAAGCCGACCGCAGCGCAGAGCAGCGACGAGCGGACGCGCTCGCCGCTGCCAGCCCGGACATCTCCGGCCTCCTCCAGGAACGCAACGCACTACAGCTGGAAGTGGAGCGGCTCGGAGAAGACCTCAGGCAGGCGCCCAGCGTGCCGCAGCAGAAGACCGCTGCAATCTGCTCGAACGCCAACTGGAGGCCGTGGAGAAGCCCGCCCCCTCGCTGCCCGCCGTACCGCATGGCATGCCCAAGATCCTGATCGTCGATGACCAGCCGGACAACCTGCTCGCGATGACCGCGGTTCTGGCGACGCTCGATCAGGAACTCGTCACCGTGCCCTCCGGGCGAGAAGCACTCAAAGCACTCCTCGATCACGACGACTTCGCGGTCATCATCATGGACGTGCAGATGCCGGAGATGGACGGCTACGAGACCTGTGCCCACATCAAGCGTCGCCCCCGCACCCGGGATGTCCCCATCATCTTCCTGACCGCCATGGGCGTGGACTCGGAACACTCCGCCCGCGGATACGCGGCCGGCGCTGTTGACTACATCAGCAAGCCCTTCGACCCCTGGGCCCTGCGCGCCAAGGTCGCCGTGTTCACCTCCATCTATCTGGAGCGGTGCGCCCAACAGTGAGCCTGGCCGGTGGGAGAGGCATTCACACTTCCCGCCATCCCACCAGCCAACATCATGATCAGGGCTGAGGTAGTGCTGAGACGCTGAGTCCATCGCCGTCCAGGCGGTCGTCAGCCCGCTGTGTCACGCAGAAGCCGCTGGTGGTTGCGTGCTGTCGGCTTCGTGGCCGTTCGTGTCGCTCTCGGGCGAGTCTGCGGAATGGTTCTTTTGGAGGGCATCGTGGACGTCGCCGATGAGGTTGATGGTAGTGACGCGGGGGCGTGAGCCGAGGCCGTTGAGCGCAATGACGGAGGCGGTTCCCCAGACGACGGCGGTCAGGCCCGCTGCTGTGGGGCGTGTGGTGGCGGGGGTGCCAGCCCATGTCATCCAGATGGTTGCAGCTCCCCACAGAGCCCAGGTCAAGCGGGCTGCGAAAGTGCGGGTGGCGGCGGAGAGCAGGCCGATGGCGATGCCGCCTGTCAGCCACAACGTGTGGACTTCTGACGCGGTGAGCGGCAGCCCGCCGGTGTGGGTGGCGAGGAAGCGGTTGACGGGCTGGGTGATGGTGGCCCACACCGAGCCCGCATGCTCGGCCAGAGGGCTGAAGAACCGTTCGAGAACCACACCGAGGGGAGCGAGTGCGAGGAACACCACCGGCATCAGGCAGATCAGCAGCCACCACGGGGTGTGGGGACTCCAGGGCCGGCGCAGGAAAGCCTTGATTTCATCGGCGCGGGTGTCGATCCACCGGCCGTCCATAATCTGCAGCCACCGCTGCCGCACTGGGAGCCGCCGCTGGCCAGGGGGCGGCTGCGTGGCGGGAGCGGTAGGGGCTTTGAGGTCGGCGATCACGTCGGCGAGTGCCGCGCGCAGCGTCCGGGCCAGATGGCGGTCGTAGCCGCACACCGTGACCAGCGCCATGACCGCGGTGCCGGGAAGGGTGAGGGACAGCCACCACAGGTGATCGTTGCGGGCGAGGGAAGTGGTGTAGCCGGCCCCGGCGGCCGCGAGTACTGCTGTCAGACCGCGCAGCAGTCGGGGAGCGAGATCACCGAGCCGGACCGGGAGCTGTCGCGGGAGCGGTTCCCGGCGGACGGCGGAGCGTATCCAGGGCCAGGCCACGGCGATCCAGTGCCATGGGTCGATGGCCAGCACAACGCCGAGCATCAGCATCGGCGCGGTCAGAAGGTGCCAGGCGGCAGGGGTGGCGGCCTGCACGGCTGCGCTGCTCATGGCCAACACGCAGCCCAGGGCCCGCCCCAGCACGAGCGTGGAGGCCTGCCAGCGCTCGCTGCGCCGTACCACCTGGCTCGTGGCGGCAGTCGAAGCGGCCACTCCCAGGAAGTCGGCTGCTTCTGCACGCAGGACGCGTCCCTCGTCCAGCAGGCGCCGGGCGGTACGCAGGGCTTCTGCCGGGTCTGCGAGCAGTGCCTGCGTATCCAGGTCCGGTCCCTCCTCCGGCTCCGAAGATCCAGAGGAGGGGGCGGTGTCGGGATCGAGCAGCCGCAGCAGGGCAAGTTCTTCTTCGAGTTCCAGACAGCGGCGGTGGGCGGTCGCGGCCAGCGCCTCTGCCTGATCGCGCGCCTGACGGGCCTCCACCAGATCCTTTTGCGTCTGCTCCAAATGATGCAGTACCTCGGCGAGTTGCTGCTGGGCTTGCTCGCTGTCGTCCTCATCCGATGCGGCAGCCAGCTGCTGCAGGCGGGCGTCGAGGCTGGTGTTGAGCGCGGTCAGCATCACCACCAGTTCCTGAGCGGTCGCCAACTCTCTGGCCAGCCGGCGGCTTTGCTGGTCGGCCTCGGATAACCGGGAGTGACCGTCGTGCAGGTAGCGGGCCACCACAGGGGGAGTGCCTGCCGGTTGCTTGCGCACGGCTACCTGGGCGGAGGGCGGATTGGCAGCGCGTTCCCACAGGCGGACCGCTTCCGCCTTCTTCTGGTCCACCTCGTGCGGCAACGCGGTCGCCTCCACCAGCTGCGTCACGACCCGGCGGGACGGGACAGCGCCGCTGTAGTGGTTGCCGATACTGGAACGTGACCAGTTCAGCTCCGCCGCGAGATCGTTGTAGGTCTTGCCGGATCGCTCCCACAACTCGCGCAGAAACACCGTCAGCCGCCGTGCTTCAGGCGTCTCCGCTCGGATCGGTGCCGGCTTACGCCCCCGCTTCTTGCCGTCGGCCATCCACGCCCCTACCTGCACCATGACGTTGTCCTGGACATTGCCAACAATGTCCAGAGCCGACCTGCACGAACCCTCAGCGGCCCGTGTGGACAATTCCCCACCGCCGCAACCTCAAGACGAACCGCTCTTCCCCGGACCTCGTCTTGGAGCCCGCTCATGACCGCGCAGACCAACCAGACCGCCCCCGCCGCCTCCGCGCCTGCCCGCACCGCACCTGCCCGCCGGCCGCGCTCCCGCAGCGGGGACATCGCCCTCGACACCCGCACCGGCCTCCTGCTCGACCTCACCGTTTCCGCCGGCCCTGCCCAGCGTCTGCCCCGCGGGCGCGCCCAGGACCGCTACCGCTGCCTGGCCTGCGGCCTGCCCCTGGAGTACTGCGGCCCCCGCACCCGCCCCGACTACACCGCCCGCTTCCGCCACACCCGCCACGACCCGGACCGTTGCAACGCCAGCCCCGCACGCCAAGCCAGCGTCCCCGCTGCCGTCCGCCACGCCCGCACCCTGGCCCGACACCTCCACACCGCCCAGCCCGGCACGGACATCGCGCTGGCCGTCACCGCCATCGCAGACGGCGACTGCCCACCCGTGCTGGCCCTGCGGCTGCACGCCCCGCACGGCACCACCACGGTCCACCTCGCCTACGCCAGCGAACTGTCCCCCCACCAAGCCGAGCAACTGGCCCACGCGGCCCACGGCACCACCACGCACCACTGGCTGCTGTACGACCGCCTCACCCCCGACCACACTCACAGCCTCGGACACATAACCGTGCGCCTCCACCGGCAAAACCAGCGCCTGGAGCGCCTCACCCCCACCGCCACCCAGCGCCGCCTGGCCGCCACTCCCGTCGCCGTCGCCTGGCGCGCCCAGGGACTCCTGCTGATTCCCTTCGGCGGACACGCCGTCCTCCACCAGCCCCGCAGCGGAGAAGACTGGACAGGCCCCGCCGTCTCCCAACGGGACTGGAAGATCAGCCACCCCCAGCCGGCCACGGACGCGGCCTGGTGGGGTCTGGTCCCCGTTCCGCTGTGGGCCCTGACTGCCCCCATGCTGCTGGCCGCCGCGCCCCAGACCATGGCTGAGCTGGAACGCGTCCAACACGGCCGCGAAAGCTACCGGCGCGCTCAGGCCCGCGCCCAGTTCACCCAGGCACACACCAAGCTGCCCCTCGCGCGCGCCGCGGCGCCGATGCTGCCGGTGGCGGCGGCCGAGGAAGACACTGCTGTATCGCCGGCGCAGCCCACGCCGATACCGGCGCCGTCCGCCTCGATCGCCGTTGCGCGGTCGCGGCTGGCCCGGCTGCGCAAAGTCCTGCGGCGACTGTTCCGCCGGTCCTGAACCTCGTCGACGACCACGGGGCCCGCTCTCGGGCTCCGCCTCATATCCAGGCGGTGTGAACGGCGCTCCCAGAACAGGACGGCCCGTGGAGCCACAATCACGGCCCCCCCGGTGCAGCGGGAGCAGGATGGTGGACGTGGTGATGACGTGAGGAGGAGCGGCGTATGGAAGTGGGGGAGCGGTGGGCGTACCGGGCGGCACCGCACCACGGCCCGGTCGAAGAGGTCGAGGTGCTGAAGATCGGCGTACAGCGCCCGGTGCGCATCAAAGTGCGCTTCGTCGCCGAGGACGCCGAGGGCCGCGAGGAGTGGGTGCCGCCGGTCCGGCTGCGCGTCCTCTGGCAGGACAAGGACGTGTGGCTGGCCCGTGAGCAGCAGTGGAGCGAGCTGACGAACGACGGCCCGGACGAGGAGGATCCCGCGTTCCGGGCGGTCATCATCCTGTTTGACGAGCACCTCTGGGACGGGCTGGTGACCTTCGGCGTCAACTACCGTGACCGAGGCCTGCTGTACGTCGAAGACGTGCCCGCTCTGGCCGCGTTCCTCGAGGTCCCCGAACGCTTCTTCCACACCGATCCGCGGGCCTTCACCGACACCGACGGCACGCTGACCGCACCCTGGCCCACCACCGTCGAAGTAGCACGCCTCCTGGCCCGCACCCGGGCCGACCACCTCGTACCCTTCCTGGACCAACACGAACGCCAGGCACAGCAAGAGGCGATCTACGGCCACTACTACCGCGGCCGCGGCAAGAACCCCGGCACCTACATCAGCCCCGAGATCTGCGCCGAGGTCGACCACAGCTCCAAACCCGCCCGCGACCTGCTCCGCCACTGGTGCGGCACCGATGCAGTGGAAAGCCACGAGGAGCTGAAGGCCCTGCGCGACGAAGTACTCCGCATCGGCAAACTCACGGAACAGGCCATCAGCTTGCTCCGCCAGGCCGGACAGACCAAAGCCGCCGACCGGTTCGAACGCGAACTCGGCATCCCCCTCGAGACGCTGCGCCAAGCCGAACGCGACCACTGACACCCCGACCGTCCGGGCACCAACGACAGGAAGCTCCGTGGCCCGCACCAAGCTCAACGAGCGCCAACTCGACGCCCTGCGCCGCATCTGCCACGGCGAGACACCCATCACCTCCGACGACTCCGGCCTCGCCGCGACCGTCTACGCCCTGCGCAACCGGGGCCTGGTCACCACGCCCCGGACCGACGGCCGCTGGACCGCTGCCCCCACCGAAGCCGGCCTCCAGCACCTCGCCCACACCGACGCCACGCTCGCCCCGCCCCCGAGCGCCTCTGCCCCGGCGACGGCACCCGAGGCGGCCGAACTGATCAGCAGACTCCAGCAAGCCGACGGCACCCTGCACATCGCCAACCCCACCCCGGACGAGCGCGCCCGCTGGCGCCGCGCCCTGCACACCGCACGCGCAGATCACCTGGTCCCCGACGGCCACCACCTCCAGCACACCGGAAGAGACAAAGGCGACCTGGTCATCACCCTGCGCCCAGGCCCACCACCACGACGCTCCACACCCCCAGACGAGACCGTCCCCGTTCCCGACGACCTGCCCCCAGACCACCTGCACCCCGCAGCCGTCGCAGCGTGCATCCCGGCCTGCCCCGAGTGCCAGCCCCGCGCCCGCCGTATCCTCCACGCCCTCTGCCATGCAGCAGAAGCCAAGAACTACACGGTCAGCAACCCCGAGTCCGGCTCAGCCGCCAGCCTGGTGATCACCATCGGCGACAGTTCCTTCCCGCTCTCCTTCCACGAAGGCGCCTACGAGGTCCCCGACCCCAGCGGCGCGAAGTACGCCTGGCAACGCGTGACCGCACACACCACACGCCCCTCCCATCAACTCGACCTCAGCCTCCAGCACACCTACGCGCATCGAGGCCGCCGCTCTCACTGGGGAGACCGGCAACGCTGGCGCCTGGAAGACAAACTCCCCGCCCTCCTGCGAGAAATCGCCCACCGCGCACAGACCGAGGACGAACGACGGCAGGCCCAGCAGCGCAAAGAGGAAGAGACACGCCAACGCTGGCTGACCGCGATGCAGCAGGCTCGCACTGCCCTGGTGGAAGATCACCGGCTGAAGACCCTGCGCGCGCAGGTGCAGGCCTGGCAGGAAGCCACTGTCATTCGTGCTTACTGCGACGCACTGGAAGACCACCAGGACACCGATCCCGCAGCGGCCGAAGGAGTCACGGCCTGGACTGCTTGGGCCCGGGCCTATGCCGACCGTATCGACCCCGTACTTCAGAACCCGCGACTACCGGACCCTCCGACGATCACACCAGAAGACCTGCACCCCTACCTGCATGGCTGGAGCCCGTACGAGCCCAAGCGGAAATGAGCCGACGCCGTACCCGGAAGGCGTTCACCTGCTGAGCAAGACCTTCGCCCCGCGATATCTCCGCCATCTGCCGAAGCGGGCCGTACGGAAGCGCGAGGGCGGTGTTTATGGCGTCACGGTCTCGTTCCAGCGGCGAGGACGTACGAACCAGCGAGCCCCGAGGTCGCGACGCCGCCCACTCCCACTGGGCCCACCAGATCCACCGCCTCAACACCCGCAGCTGGAGCACCTACACACCCGTCGCCCACCACGCCGACGCCCAGCAGACAGCGGCACGATGACACACGGCCGGGGGGAGTGTCTTTTTCTTTGTGTAAGCCCTGGTGCTGACGCTTCTTCTGTGTGGTGTGGCGGTGCTACTGGTTGTCGGTGACGCGGTCGCCGTA
>NZ_JBIAVV010000018.1:0-156906 GCF_042894765.1 Streptomyces sp. NPDC001507 | reverse complement strand
CCGCCGGAGAAGAGGATCACCGGCCGTTCGAACTCGCCCGCGACCTCGCGGAAGATGTGGACCGCCTCGGACTCCAGCGCGTCCAGATGGGACAGCGTGAAGGTGCTCATGCCAGCCCTCGCTCCACCAGCAGCGCGTGCACCGCGTCCGCCGACTCCTGCGGGGTCTGATCCTGGGTGCGCAGCGCGAGCGCCGGGTCGACGGGCGGCTCGTACGGGTCGTCGACACCGGTCAGCCCGGTCAGCCGACCCGCGGCCTGCCTCGCGTACAGGCCCTTCACGTCCCGCTCGCTGCACACCTCGACGGGGGTCGCCACGTGTACCTCCAGGTACGGCGTCCCGCTCTTCTCGTGCCGGTTGCGGACCGCCTCGCGGCTGTCGGCGTAGGGGGCGATGACCGGGACGACGGAGAGCACGCCGTTGCGCGCGAGGACCTCGGAGACCAGGCCGATGCGCTGCACGTTGGTGTTGCGGTCCGCCCGGGAGAAGCCGAGGCCGGCCGAGAGGAAGCGGCGGATCTCGTCGCCGTCGAGGACCTCCACGCGATGTCCCTCGGCCTTGAGCCGGTCGCCGAGGAGCCGGGCGATCGTCGTCTTGCCCGCGCTCGGCAGTCCCGTCAGCCAGACCGTGGCTCCTTGAGCCCTTGGCGTGGTGGTCATGCGCAACAGACCTCTTCCTTACCTTCTCGGCGACTCGCGAACGACCCGTCGAAGAGTAGGTAAGAAGTCTGAGAGGAGTGGTCAAGGATGCTGAGGTTTGACTGAGTGACTCCTGGTACGCAAGAGGTCACAGCCTCCTGCAATGAACATTTCACAGAAGGCGGCCCGTTCACCGAGGCGGGCACCGGTGTCGCGGGGGGCGTTCACAGGCCCGCGAAGACGCCCCCGGCGTCCCGCAGCCGTTCGTGCAGGGCGCGGAAGACGGCCGCCGAGCGGGTGCCCGGCCAGTCGGCGGGCAGCAGGTTCGTCGGCAGTCCGGGGTCGGTGTACGGCAGGTGGCGCCAGGTGTCGAGGGCGCGGAGATAGTCGCGGTAGGCGTCCTCGGGCGGGGTGTCGGCGCGGTGCTCCCAGTCGCGCAGCACCGGCTCGTGCGCGTCGAGGAACTGCTCGTGGGCCTTGGCGATCGCCGTCAGGTCCCACCAGCGGGCGACGGCCTCGGTGGTGGGCTGGAAGCCGAGGTGGTCACCGCGGAAGAAGTCCACGTACGGGTCGAGACCGAGCCTGCACAGGGTGTGCCTGGTCTCCTCGAAGAGCCGGGCGGGGGCGATCCACACGCCCGGCGCGGCGGTGCCGAAGCCGAGTCCGGCCAGCCGGGAGCGGAGCACGTGCCGTTTCTGCCGCTCCGACTCGGGCACCGAGAACACCGCGAGCACCCAGCCCTCGTCCTGCGGCGGTGCGGCGGCGTACACCCGGCGGTCGCCGTCGTCGAGCAGCTGCCGGGCCTGCGCGGAGAGCTCGTACCCGGCGGCGCCCTGCGTGGTCCTGGCCGGTGCCAGCAGGCCGCGGCGTTTCAGCCGGGACACCGACGAACGTACGGAGGGGGCGTCCACGCCCACGGCGGCCAGCAGCCGGATCAGCTCGGCGACGGGCACCGGGCCGGGCAGGAAGCGGCCGTACGCGCCGTAGAGCGTGACGATGAGGGACCTCGGGGCGTGTTGCTCGGGCACGTTGATCATTTTAGGTCCCCGGCATCGCTGCTGGTCACCTTCGGTGCACGGCTGAATGAGAGTCAGGATTCCGGGACCCGTCCCGGACGCCCCGTGCAGGCCGGCGGGGGCCGGGTCAGGCGGCGACGGCGAGGCGCTCGGCCGGGCCGCGGTGCGGCGGGACCACGCTGCCGTCGGCGTGCAGCTCGCCGGTGTCGTCGAAGACGATCGCGCCGTCGCACAGCAGGGTCCAGCCCTGCTCGGGGTGGGCGGCGACGATGTGCGCCGGGCCGCGGCCGGCCGTCGCGCTCGGGGACTGGTGGGAACACATGGCGCACCTCCACGGGTCTGCCTCCGGCACGGTCGCCGACCGGCATGACCAGACCATGCTCCCGCCGTGAACGCCGGGGAACCACCTGCCGCGACCTGTGACAACACGCGGACAACTCCCGGACGCCCCCACGACGGCCGCCGCGGCTCCGGGACACGCCCCGCGGTTTTCCCGGTGCGGCGGGACGCGCCACCGAAGGGGTGACGGTCACGCTCCCCGGCCCGGCCGCCCGGTATCCAGGGCATGCCCCCTCATGATCCGGGAAGGAAACCATGCCCCTACGCCCCGCCCTCGCCGCGGTCCTCGGTTCCGCCGCCCTGGTGTGCGCCGCCGTCGCTCCCGCGACCGCCGCTCCGGCCGCCGCCCCCGCCGAGTCCGTCACCGTCGACCCCACCGGCCGGCTCGCCGCCGACGGCACCGTCACCCTGTCCGGGACCTACACCTGTACCGATGCCACCGGCCCTGTGTTCGTCAGCGCCTCGCTCAGCCAGGACTCCCCCACCTTCCGGCACGGCATCGGCGGCACCCAGGCCGTCTGCGACGGCGCGGAGCACCACTGGGAGAACACCGGCGAGGTCGCCTCGGAGAAGCTGAAGCCCGGCGCGGCCAACGTCGAGGCCACGATCCTGGAACTGCGCAACACGGGCGGCCTGCCGCTGCCGTTCTTCCACGCCGCCGGCCGTCAGGACATCACCCTCACCAAGGCCTGAGTCGCGTCTCCGGGCGGTCCGGCGCCGCCGGGTACCGGGCCGCCGGACGCCGGACCGCATCCGTCAGCGGCTCAGCAGTTTGCGCAGCGCCGCGCCCACCTCGTCCGGCGCCTCCTCCGCCATGAAGTGCCCGCAGTCCACCATGCGGTGCTCCAGATCCGGCGCCCAGGCCCGCCAGAGCGCGGCCGCGTCGTAGCCGAGGGCGGCGCCCCAGTCCTGCTGGAGGACGGTGACCGGCATGCGCAGCACGTTCCCGGCGGCCCGGTCGGCCCGGTCGTGCTCGGTGTCGACGCCCGCCGAGGCCCGGTAGTCGGCCACGATCGAGGGCACCGCCGCCCGGCAGGCCGCGAGATAGGCGGCGCGGACGTCGGCCGGGACCGCCCCGGGCTCGCGCGTCCACAGGTCGAGGAAGTGGCCGAAGAACAGGTCCGGCGCCGCGCCGATCAGCTCCTCCGGCAGACCGGGCGGTTGCGCCATCAGGTACAGGTGGAAGGCGACCGCGGCCGTGGCGCCGTGCAGCACCTCCCACATGTCCAGGGTCGGCAGCACGTCCAGCAGCGCCAGGTGCGTGACCGCGTCCGGATGGTCGAGACCGGCCCGGAAGGCGACCAGCGCACCCCGGTCGTGCCCGGCCAGCGCGAACCGCTCGTGGCCGAGAGCCCGCGCGAGCGCGACGACGTCGCCGGCCATGGTCCGCTTCGCGTACGACGTCCCGTCCGCGTCGGCCGGCTTGTCGCTGGCGCCGTAGCCGCGCAGGTCGGGACAGATCACGGTGTGCTCCGCCGCGAGGCCGGCGGCCACGTGCCGCCACATAAGGTGGGTCTGGGGGAAACCGTGCAGCAGGACGACCGGGCTGCCGGTGCCGCCGACGGCCGTGTGCAGGGCGACGCCGTCGGCGACCGGGACGCGGTGCCGCTGAAATCCGGGAATGTTCATGCGCCGAGGCTCCCGTGCTCGGATCAGCAGCCGATCAGCAGCACGTACGGTGGGCGGGTGAGGATCGACCAGGTCGCCTTCGGGGTGCTCGGACCCGTGACGGCCGAGCGCGCCGGCCTCCCGCTCGCCCTGAAGGGCCCCCGGCACCGCGCCGTGCTGGCCCGGCTGCTCGTCGCCCGCGGGCGCGTGGTGCCCGTCGCCCGGCTGGTCGCCGACCTCTGGGAGGAGCCGCCGCCCGCCGCCGTCGGCGCGATCCGCACCTTCGTGGGCGACCTGCGACGGGCGCTCGAACCCGACCGGCCGCCCCGCACCCCGGCCCGGCTGCTGGTCACCGACGGCCCCGGCTACGCCCTGCGCGCGGAGAAGGTCGACGCCTGGCTCTTCGAGCAGGCCGTGGCGGCCGCCGCGCAGGAGGAGCCCGCGCGGGCCGCGCACCGGCTGCGGGAGGCGCTGGACCTGTGGCGGGGGCCCGCCTACGCCGAGTTCGCGGACGAGCAGTGGTGCGGGGGCGAGCGGGCGCGGCTGACCGAGCTGCGGCTGCGGGCCGTGGAGCAGCGGGCCGGAGCGCTGCTGGCGGCGGACCGGGCGGCCGAGGCGGTGCCCGACCTGGACGCCCACCTCAGCGGGCACCCGTGGCGCGAGGAGGCCTGGCGGCTGCTGGCGCTGGCCCTCTACCGCACCGGCCGCCAGGGCGACGCCCTCGCGGTGCTGCGCCGGGCCCGCGCGACCCTCGCCGGCCGGCTGGGCCTCGACCCGGGCCGGGCGCTGCGCCGCCTGGAGGCCGGCATCCTCGCCCAGGACCCCGGCCTGGACGCCGAACCGCAGACCGCGGCGGCCCGGGTCTGGTCCCAGGCGGCCGAGGCGTACGACCGCAACGTCGCCGCCGGTGCCCGGGCCCGGCTCGAATCGACCGTCGGACTGCTGCGCACCCTCGCGGTGACCGGCTCCGGCGGGCTGGCCGCCGCCCGCGAACACCGGCTCGCGGCGATCACCGCGGCCGAGGAGACCGGTGACCCGGAACTCACCGCCCGGGTCATCGGCGCCTACGACGTCCCCGCGATCTGGCCCCGATCCGACGACGAGCCGGGCGCCGTCCGCATCGTCCGGGCCGCGGAACGGGCGCTCGTCCGCCTCCCCGCCACCCCGGCCCAGGACGCGGCCCGCTGCCGGCTGCTCGCCACCGTCGCCCTGGAGACCCGCGGCACCAGGTCCGGCCGTGCCGTGGCGGCCGCCGCCGAGGCCGAGCGTCTCGCCCGCCGCCTGGACGACCCGGCCCTGCTCGCCTTCGCCCTCAACGGCGTCTTCATGCAGTCCTGCACCCGGACCGGCCTCGCCCCGCGCCGCGACACCGTCGGCACCGAACTGGTCGCCCTCGCAGCCCGCCACGGCCTGGCCACCTACGAGGTACTCGGTCACCTGATCCGGACGCAGGCCCGCGCCGCCCTCGCCGACTTCGCCACGGCCGACGCGCACGCGACGGCGGCCGACCGGCTGGCGGACCGTCATGAACTACCGCTGGTGAGGGTGTTCACGCAGGGATACCGCGCGCTGCGCCTGGCGGCGACGGGCGGGACCGCGCACGGCGGCGGAGGGACCGGTGCCGCCGAGGCCGCCTACCGTGAGGTCGGCCGGCTCCTCTACGGCCCCGGCATGCCCGGGGTGCGCGACGGCCTGCTGCCCCTCGCGCTGCTCTGCGCCCGGCTGGCAGAACGGTCGTACGGCATCAGGGACGCCGTCGACCCGGGCGCCGACTGGGGGCCGTACCTCTGCTGGATCCGCCCCGCGCTCGCCCTCGCCGCCGACGACGAGAGGGCAGCCCGCGATGCGCTTCGCGAGCTGCCCGCACCTCCTGCCGACCTCGTGCAGGAGGCACTGTGGTGCGTCATGGCGGCCGTCGCCCTGGAACTCGGCGACCGCCCCACCCTGCACCGCTGCCTGACCGCGCTCCGCCCGGCCGCCGGTCAACTGGCGGGCGCGGGCAGCGGCTTGCTGACGGCAGGACCGGTCGACGACTGGCTGCGGACCATCGGGGAAGCCGTCGTCACCCCGTGAGGGACGCGGGGCCGTATCCGTTCAGCCCGACACCTGCACCACCGCGGTCGCCCCGGCGCGTACCGTCGGCGTCGCGTACGTGTACGTCACGCCGTTCACCGTCTTGGTGCGCGCCCGCTGCGGGACGCCGTCGACCGTGATCCTCTTGTGGGCGCCGGGGAAACGGGCCTCCCAGCGGTAGGCGCCGTGACGGGAGTTGTTCGTGAGCGTGGTCTTCGTGGTGCCGTCGTGCCGGACGGTGACCGTGCCCGTGCCGACGGGTACGTCCGCCACCTGGAGCCACTTCATCCCGGACGGCAGCCGCGACTGGGTGGTCACCCGGTGCGCGGCCGCGTCGGGGGCGATGCCCATCAGGCCCTCGACGGTCTGGCTGACCAGGGTGAACGACACCTCCGGGTAGTCGCCGTCGGGGCCCTGGCCGGAGTTGACGTGCTGGACGTCCCGCTCGCCGTAGATCTTCTTCATCCACCACCAGGCGGTGTCGGCGCGGTTGTTCCGGAAGAACATGTCGGGCAGGTACGTCGTCGACTCGATGTTGGACGAGCCCTCGGGGCCGAGTTCCTGCGCCTGGATGTAGTCGAGGTAGGCGTCGTTGCGCGGGCCGGGGTCGATGATCTGCTTCATCGGCATGAACACGCTGTTCTCCTTGCCCCAGCCGGTGACCGGGGTGCCGGAGACGGTGTAGGCCCGGACCATGCCGGCGCCGCTTCCGGTCCCGCTCCACTCGTCGTTGAAGTACGCCTTCAGGTCGGCGGCCCGCCGGTCGTACGTCTTCGCCAGCTTCGTGTCGCCCTTGCCGCGCGCGAGCACGGCCATCGCCAGGTACGCCTGGTACTCCGAGGCGATGGTGTCCCCGGCCTCGGCGAGGTCGTCGCCGTCCTGCTCGTCGTAGCTGGCGGCACCGGCGAAGATGCCCTGGCCCGTGCCCTCGGCGACCTTGACGCTGCCGTTGTCCTTGGCGCTGTTGTGGAGGTCGATGAACTGCTCGGTGGCGTGCCGGTAGAAGTTCCAGAGCACGGGGTCGTCCACGTACCTGCGGTCGCCGGTCCAGAGGTAGGCCTGTGCCGCCTTCTCCACGAGCTCGAAGACGGCCGGGACCTCGCGCACGAAGTCGTCCGGGTTCTTGTAGTCGATGCTCAGGTACGTCTTGGCGTCGAAGTTGAGCGACCACACCGGGAAGTACTTGTGCTCGGCGGTGGCCGAGGCCGCGTACGAGCGGAGCATCGTCTCGTTCTCGGTGTCCAGGCCGAGGAGATGGGCGCCGTCGAGCTGGTGGGCCATGTCGCGTGAGTAGTACGCGCTGCGGTTGGCGTATCCGGCCCAGTAGGTGGGCCCGTACGTCGCGGTCCCGGTGCCGCTGGTGTGGTACTCGTCCGCGTTGACCGGGCCGACGGTGCCGGGCAGTTGCACCCAGCTGTTGGCCTTCCGCTTCGCCCAGTCGAACATCTCGACGACCTCGGGGTCGGACGAGGTGACCCGGGGGTCGGCCGGAGCGGCGGGCGAGATCATCAGGTCGTCGGCGTTGACCCAGCTGCTGCCGGAGCCGAAGGCGATCTCCAGCCGGTCACCGGCCTTCAGCTCGACACGGCTGACCGTGTACCGGGCGTAGGTGGCGCGCTGCGGCAGCTCCACCGTGCCGACGGTCTCGCCGTTGCGCCGGACCGTGTACGTGCCGCCGGTGCCGGCGCTCGCCACCCACGCGGAGAAGTCGTAGCTGCCGTCCCGCGGCGCGACCAGGTCCAGCCGCGCGGACCTGCCGGTGCCGGCGTCCAGGTAGAGGAAGCGGCTGCCGCTGTGCACGTTGCCGGCCCCGACCCCGGTGCCCGGGCCGAAGGTCCAGCCCGTGCCGCCGTTCTCGAACCCGGGGTCGGGCAGCGCGAGTTGGGGACGGGGGTCGGTGGTCGCGCGCGGTGCCGCCGTGGCGGACGTGGCGGGGAGGAGCGGCGTGAGCAGGGCAACGGCGGTGAGCAGCATGAGCCGTGAGGGCTTCATCGGGTCTCCGGTCTTCAGCTACGGCGGGCGGGGCGGCCGACTCGTGGCGGAAAGCTAACAGGGCCGGAGGAAGCCGTTCAATGGTCATGCATGGCGAAGTTGCAAGAGACCTGTCTGTATCGCACTCCAGCTTGCCGGATTGAATAGAAAACTTTCATTGAGATCCTGCAAGTGGGAAGTGGCCGGGAAGAGCGGCACCCGCGGGCCCGCGTATCATCGACGCCTGCGAAGGACGCACGACGGCCGCACGGCGGGGCACGGCGGGGGCACGGAGGGAACCGTATGAAGGTCGGTATCACCGAGGTCGCGGGCCGGGCGGGGGTGAGTGAGGCGACGGTGAGCCGGGTGATCAACCGGCGTCAGGGGGTGTCCCGCAGGACGCGGGAGGCGGTCGAGCAGGCGATGGCCGACCTGGGGTACGAGCGGCAGACGCAGGGGCAGCTGGTGGCGGTCGTCACGGAGCTGGTGTCCAATCCGTTCTTCGCGGATGTGTGTGAGCGGATCGAGTCGACGCTGGCGCCGCACGGGCTGAAGACGGTGGTGTGTCCGTGTTTCGCGGGCGGGGTGCAGGAGCTGGACTATCTGACGTCGCTGGCGGAGCGGGGGGTGGCGGCGGTGGTGTTCCTGTCGGCGAGCAACACGATCGAGGGTGCGGATCCGCAGGCGTACGAGCTGCTGCGCTCGCGGCGGATCCCGTTCGTGGGGGTGAACGGTCAGTTCGAGGGTGGTGGTGAGGCTCCGGTGTTCTCCACGGACGACCTGCTGGCCGCCGAGCTGGCGGTGGATCATCTGTTCCGGCTGGGGCACCGGCGGATCGGGATGGCGTCGGGGCCGGTCGGCAACCGGCCGGCCGACCGGCGGGTCAGGGGGTTCGTCGACGCGCTGGGCCGGCGGGGGATCGAGGAGGCGGGGCAGTGGGTGGTGCGGCAGTCCTACACGGTCGAGGGCGGTCAGTCGGCTGCCGTCGCGTTGCTGGCGCGTGGTGCCACGGCGATCGTGGCGGCCAGTGACTACATGGCTCTGGGGGCGATCCGCGGGGCGCGCCGGCAGGGCTGGGAGGTGCCCGGTGACGTGTCGGTCGTCGGCTACGACGGTTCGATGATCATGGACTTCGTCGATCCGCCGCTCACCACCGTCCGCCAGCCCGCCGACCGTCTCGCCGCCGAGGCCGCCCGCAGCGTCCTGGCCCTCCTCGCCCACCGCGACGTACCCGTCGGCGAACTCCTCTTCGACCCCGAACTCGTCATCCGCGCCAGCACCGCACCGCCGAGAGCCCGGTGAACCCCGGCGCCACCCGCGAGAGCCCAGCGTCACCCGGACGGCGCAGTCGCCCGGTGCATCCGCACGGGCCGGCGGCACCGTAGAGGTGTAGAGGCGGCAAGGGCGCACGGACGACGACTGAGGCGGTTCGCGTGGCGGACGAGACGGCCGGGACGACGAAGAAAGTGAACGGAACCGCTGCCACGGCTCCGCAGACCTGTCTGGTGACCGGGGCCAGCGGCTACATCGGCGGACGGCTGGTGCCGGAGCTGCTGGACGCCGGGTACCGGGTGCGCTGCCTGGCGCGCACGCCCCGGAAGCTGCGCGACCAGCCGTGGGCCGGGCGGGTGGAGGTCGTACAGGGCGACGTCACCGACGCGGATTCGGTGGCGGCGGCGCTGGCGGGCGTCGACGTCGCCTACTACCTGGTGCACGCGCTCGGCGCCGGCCGCGACTTCGAGCGCACCGACCGGGAGGCGGCCCGTGTCTTCGGCGAGCAGGCCCGCCGGGCCGGTGTCGGCCGTCTGATCTACCTGGGCGGCCTGACCCCGGCAGGCGTGCCCGAGCAGGAGCTGTCGCCGCATCTGCGCTCGCGCGCCGAAGTGGGCCGTATCCTCCTCGACTCGGGTGTGCCGACGGCCGTACTGCGGGCCGCTGTCATCATCGGGTCCGGCTCGGCCAGCTTCGAGATGCTGCGCTACCTGACCGAGCGGCTGCCGGTGATGGTCACCCCGCGCTGGGTGCACACCCGCATCCAGCCCATCGCCGTACGGGACGTGCTGCGCGTCCTGGTGGGGTGCGCCGGCCTGCCGCCCGACGTCAGCCGCACCTTCGACATCGGCGGCCCCGAGGTGCTCACCTACCTGGAGATGATGCACCGGTACGCCGCCGTCGCCGGGCTGCCCCGGCGGCTCATCGTGCCCGTGCCGGTGCTCACACCCGGCCTGTCCAGCCAGTGGGTCGGCCTGGTGACCCCCGTACCGGCCGCCATCGCCCGCCCGCTGACGGAGTCGCTGCGCTACGAGGTGGTGTGCCGGGAGGAGGACATCGGGCGGTACGTGCCGAACCCCCCAGGCCACCCGGTCGGTTTCGACCGGGCCGTCGCCCTCGCGCTGCAGCGCGTGCGGGACGCCCAGGTCGTCACCCGCTGGTCCTCCGCCGCCGTGCCGGGCGCTCCCAGCGACCCGCTGCCCACCGACCCGCAGTGGGCGGGCGGCAGCCTCTACACCGACGTGCGCGAACGCCACGCCGAGGTGGCCCCCGGCGTGCTGTGGGAGGTGGTCGAGGGCATCGGCGGCGAGAACGGCTGGTACTCCTTCCCGCTGGCCTGGGCGGTACGCGGCTGGCTCGACCGCCTCGCCGGCGGGGTGGGCCTGCGCCGCGGACGACGGGACGCGCGGCGGCTGCGGGTCGGTGACTCGCTGGACTTCTGGCGGGTGGAGGAGATCGAACGCGGCCGGCTGCTGCGGCTGCGCGCCGAGATGCGGCTGCCCGGCCTGGCCTGGCTGGAGATGTACGTCGACGACGAGGGCGCCGACGGCGCGCGCTACCGGCAGCGGGCCCTGTTCCACCCGCACGGACTGCTCGGCCAGCTCTACTGGTGGAGCGTCTCGCCCTTCCACGCGGTCGTCTTCGGCGGCATGGCCCGCAACATCGTCCGGGCCGCCGAACGCGGGCAGCAGCGGGGCGCCCGCCGCCGCCCTCCCCGCGCGGCCGCCGAGCCACCGCCGGCCGTACCGCCCCGGCCGCCCCCGCTCACGTGACCCCGGTGTCCGGTCTCCTGTCCCAGCCGGTCACCCATCCGGTTGCAGCGCCCCTCCCAAGGTTTTTTACTGATGGGTACGAATGCATCCAGAACGGGCGGCCCGTGGAGATGTGGACATCATGGGACAGCTGGACGGCAAGATCAGCCTGGTGACCGGCGGCTCGACCGGGATCGGTCTGGCGATAGCCCGCCGGTTCGTCGAGGAGGGCGCCACCGTGTACGTCACGGGCCGGCGCAAGGCCGAACTTGACGCGGCTGTGGAAACCCTCGGGGGACGGGCCATCGGCATACAGAGCGATGTCTCGCAACTGTCCGCCCTGGACGACCTCTTCGCGATCATCCAGGGCGGCAGCGGACGTCTGGACGTCGTCGTCGCCAACGCCGGCGGCGCCGAGCTGGCACGGCTCGGGGAGATCACCGAGGAGCAGTACCGTTCGACCTTCGACATCAACGTCAAGGGGACGATCTTCACGGTCCAGAAAGCACTCCCACTGCTCTCCGACGGGGCCTCGGTCATCCTGCTCTCGTCCACCAACGCGTCGATGGGCGTCCAGGCCATGACGGTCTACAGCGCCACCAAGGCGGCCATCCGCAATCTGGCCCGCACCTGGGCCGCCGAACTCGCGGGGCGCGGTATCCGGGTCAACGCCCTGAGCCCGGGACCGATAGACACCCCGGGCATCCGCGGCCTGGACAGCCCGGCGAAGGACGAACCGCAGCTGGCGGACCGGCTCGCCGGCGACATTCCCCTCGGCCGGATAGGACGCCCCGAGGAGGTCGCCGCCACGGCTGTGTTCCTCGCCTCCGACCAGAGTTCCTTCACGACGGGAGCCGAACTCTTCGTCGACGGCGGCCTTGTCCAGGTCTGAACCCAGGGAAGCCGGGCGGGGTGCCCCGCTCACGACGGTGTGCGTCCCGCGAGGAGGATCCGCCCATGACGCAGCAGACGCGGACGGTGCGCTACGGCACCACCCGGTTCACCATCGAATCAGGCGAGGACCCGGGAGCACTGCGGGCCCGCTACGAGCGGGCCGTCCCGCCCGTCCCGACGGACCGGGTGGACGAACTCGTCCGGCGCCGGGCGCCCTGGTCCGACATGCTCGAACTGATCAGCGCCAGCGCGCCCTTCGATTTCCTGGTCTACTTCCGGAACCAGGCCGACCAGCTTTTCCCGCTCGCCGGCGACGGCGCGATGTGCACCAGCTATCTGATGGGCAATCACACGATCGCCGAGCGGATGTACCGGTACGAGCCCTCGATCCTGCTCTACGCCCCGCTGCACACGGTCATCTGGGCCGAGCCGGACGGGCCCGCCCGCTTCTCCGTCGACCGGCCGAGCGACCAGTTCGGCAGCTTCGGACTCGACGAGATCACGCAGGTGGGCCGCGAACTGGACCGCAAGCTCGCCACCCTCCTCGACCACCTCGGCCTGCCGGTTCCGGCGGAACTCACCGACTGACAGGGGGAGCGGGGCAGTGAACCGACCGATGCCCAGCCTTCTCGAGGACGTCCTCGAAGCGCACGGCGGCCTCGACCGGTGGAACCGGTTCACGAAGCTGACGGCGACGGTCGTCAGCGGCGGGGACCTGTTCATGATCAAAGGCACTCCGCAGGATCCCGCGCCGAGGCGGCAGACGGTGTGGCTGCACGAGGAGCGCACCTCGCTCTTCCCGTTCGGCGCCGCGGACCGCAGATCCGAGTTCACGCCGGACCACCTGAGGATCGTGACGACCGACGGGAAGACGGTGGCCGAGCGCGACGACCCGCGCGAGTCGTTCGCCGGGCACGTCCTCGAAACTCCGTGGGACGCGCTGGACCGTGCCTACTTCAACGGGTACGCGATGTGGACGTACTTCACCACCCCGTTCCTGTTCACCCTGCCGGGGTTCGAGGTGGCGGAGATCGCGCCGTGGCACGAGCGCGACCAGGTCTGGCGCGGACTCGACGTGACCTTTCCGCCGTCCAACCCGAGCCACAGCGAGCACCAGCAGTTCTACTTCGGCCCCGACAACCTGCTGCGCAGGCACGACTACCACGTCGATGTCGCCGGCGGGTTCGCCGCCGCGCAGTACGTCTACGACTTCATCGAGGCCGACGGCATCCGACTGCCCTCGGTGCGAAGGGCGTTCCGCCGCGACAGCTCCGGCCGCGCCTGGCCAGGCCTCCTGATGGTCGCCATCGACGTGAAGGACGTCCACTTCGACCAGACACCGCCGCACCCCTCCCCACCCCGGTGAGCGGCAGGTCGGGCAGGGTCCCTCCTGGCGAAGTCGCCGTTGTCGGCTTCGGTGGGGATGCCGAGTTTGACCCACGCGGCCCTTCTGCCGACCTTGACGCGGGGTTGAACGGACGAACCGGGGGCGGTGAAAGCGTCTCGTAAGGAAGCTCTCCCTACCTTGCCGAGTGAGACAGGCAGTGGCCGCCGCTGCTGCCGTTCACCGGGAGGGGAACATGGAGAAGCTGAGCGGGTGGGTGATCCGCCATCGGCTGCTGGTGGGCCTGGGCTGGCTGGTGATCACGGTCGCCGGCGTGGTGCTGGCCCCGTCGCTGTCGAGCCGGTTGCAGTCGGGCACGCATGTCAGCGGCCCGGGCTACACCGCCAACGTGGCGATAGCCCAGGCCTTCGGCGGGGTGACCCAGGACCCCGGTGTCGTGATCCTGGACCTGCCGGCAGGTCAGACCGTGACCTCGCCGCAGGCCGCGACGGAACTGAAGGCGGTGGATGCGGGGATCGCCAAGGCGGCGCCCAGCCTGCGGGTGGTCTCCTACGCCTCGACCGGCAGCCGGACGCTGGTCGGGACCGGCGGCACGAGCACGATCGTGCTCGCCTACCCGCCGAAGCCGGGCGACGACATGGCTACCGATCAGATTGACGCCCTCACCAGCGCTGCCAGGTCGGCGGCCCCCGGCCTGACCGTGCACGGCACCAGCCTGCGGTCCCTGGAGGCGGGCAACACCACCGGCAGCGGCAACTCCAGCGTCACCGGCGAGCTGATCGTCGGAGCGCTTGCCGCCCTGGTGGTGCTGGCCTGGGTGTTCGGGTCGCTGCTGGCGCTGCTGCCGCTCCTGATGGCCCTGGTCTCGGTGCTGACGATGCAACTCTTCGTCTATGGCCTCACCTACCTGATGCCCTCGTCATCGCCGATCAACCCGGCGGTGCAGTACATCGTGGCGCTGCTGGGCCTGGGCCTGTCGATCGACTACTCGCTGCTGGTGGTCACCCGCTGGCGGGAGGAGCGCGCGGCGGGACGGAGCAACGACGAGGCGGTGCGGGCGGCCGTGAAGCGGGCCGGGCACAGTGTCTGGTTCAGCGGCATGGTGGCCTCGCTCGGCCTGTTCGCGCTGATCGTCGTCCCCAACTCGATGGTCCGCGGCATCGGGGTGTCCGGCCTGTTCATCCCCTCCACCGCGACCGGGGTCGCGCTGACGCTGCTGCCGGCCGTGCTGTCCAAGGTGGGCCCGAGCGTCGACCGGCCGCGACGGGCGTCGCGGCGCCAGGCCGCCGGCCGGTTCTGGACCGGCTGGTCGAGGTTCGTGATCAGGCACCGGGTGGCCTCGGCGGTCGCGGGCCTGGGCATCCTGGCCGCCCTGACGGGCACCGCCGCAACGATCGACATCAGCGCGCCGAGCAGCCACGCACTGGCCACCTCGGGCGCGTACACCGACGGGCTGCACACCCTGGAAGCCGACGGATTCCCCTCCGGGACGCTGACGGCCGTGCCGCTGTACGCGCCGAAGGGCGCGGACGCGGGGACCGTCGTGGCGGCTCTGGACACCGTCTCCAGCCTTCGTGGCGCGGTCGCCCCGGCGTGGCCCGGCCGGCCTGCCGGGAGCGGCGCGATGGTCATCGCCATCCCGCGGCACGAGGTCGGCAGCGCGAACGGCGGCACCTCGCTGGACGACATCCGCCGCAGCGTCCCGCCCGGTGTGCTGGCCGGCGGCGAGGGAGCGCAGAAGATCGACGAGACCAGCGCCACGTACGGCTCGTTCCCGCTGCTGTTCGCGGTGGTCGCGCTGGTCACCTTCCTGCTGCTGGCGCGCGGGATGCGGTCGATCCTGCTGCCCGCCAAGGCCGTGCTGCTCAACATGCTGTCGGTGGCGGCCTCCTACGGGCTGCTGGTCATCGTCTTCCAGCACGGCGTCGGCATGAAGGCGCTGTGGGGCGCGTCCACCTACGGCGCGATCGACGCCCTCGCCCCCGTGCTGATCTTCGGGTTCCTGTTCGGGGTGTCCATGGACTACGAGGTGTTCATCCTGGCCAGGGTCCGCGAGGGGTACGAGCGCACCCGGTCCACCCGGGAGGGCATCATCGAGGGCGTGTCCCGCACCGGTCGCCTGGTGACCTCGGCCGCGCTCATCCTGTTCTTCGCGCTCGCCTCGCTGGCCACCGCCAACGACGTCACCGTGCGGGAGATCGCCATGGGCCTGGCGTTCGGGGTGCTGCTGGACGCCGTCGTGGTCCGGATGCTGCTGCTGCCCGCGCTGGTCTCACTGCTCGGGGAGTGGAACTGGTGGCTGCCGGACCGGGCCGCGCGGTTGCTGCGGCTGCCGGCGAAGGAGCCCGCCGCCGTAGTCGAGGGCGGGACGTCCGTTCCGTTGCACGTCGGGGATGCTTAGCCCATGCGGGTACTCGTGGTCGAGGACGAGCCGGACGTCGCCCAGGCCCTGGTCTGGGGCCTGACGGCCGAGGGCTACATCGTGGACACGGCGGACAACGGGACCGACGGACTGTGGATGGCGACGGAGAACGCCTACGACGTCATCGTCCTGGACGTGATGCTGCCGGGCCTGGACGGCTACCAAGTAGCCCGGAGGCTGCGCGAGAAAGAGCGCTGGACGCCGATCCTGATGCTGACCGCCATGACGGACGACCTCGACCACGCCGAGGGACTGGACTCCGGCGCGGACGACTACCTCTCCAAGCCGTTCTCCTACCCGGTCCTGCTGGCGCACCTGCGCTCGCTGACCCGGCGGACCCTCGGTGCCAGGCCGGCGGTACTCACCGCCGCCGGCCTGGCGCTCGACCCCGCCGCGCGCACCGTCACCCGCGACGGCGCACCCCTGGACGTGACCGGTCGGGAGGCCGCCGTGCTGGAGCACCTGCTCCGGCACAAAGGCACCGTCGTCTCCAAGTCCGAACTGCTGCACCACTGTTGGGACGCCTCCCGCGACGCCGATCCCGCGGTCGTCGAGGTCGTGGTGCACCGGTTGCGCCGCAAGATCGAGACGCTGGAGGCACCTGCGGTCATCGAGACCGTCCGCGGCAAGGGATACGTCATCAGGAGCGAGGAGTCATGACCGAGCACCCGCGCGGCTGGTACCGCCTGGCTCGAACGGCTCACCCCCGCAGCGTGCGGACCCGGGTCACGTTCCTGGCGGGAATCGCGCTGACCGCCGCCGTCATGCTCGGGCTGGTCGTGATGTATCTGCTCCAGGTCGGCCAGGCCAAGCGGACCACCGCCGACCAACTGCGTACCTACGCCGTCCAGATCGAGCAGTCCGCGACCGGCCCGGTCTTCCCGCGGCTCCTGCCGCCGTCGGTGCTCGACGCTCAGGCCCAGGCGCAGGTCCTTGCGCCGGACGGTACCGTCCTCGCCGCCACCCGTGACCTCGACGGCCGATCCGCGGTGTTCTCGCTCCCGCCCGGCGCCACCGCCCCGGTCCGGCAGAAGGCAGCCGACGACATCCTCCCCGCCGAGGTCTCCGTCGTCGGCGAGCGCACCACGGTCGGCGGCCGACCGGTCACCGTCGTCACCGTGACCTCGACCAACCAACGCGACCAGGTCGACGAGACTTTCGCCCGGCTCCTCCTCATCGGCGTGCCGGCCACGCTCCTGCTGGCCTGCGGCACCGTGTGGTGGGTCGTCGGCCGCGCGCTGCGGCCCGTGGAGCAGATCCGGCGCACCGTCACCGCCATCACCGCCGCGGACCTGTCCCAGCGCGTCCCGGAGCCGGGCACCGACGACGAGATCGGCCACCTGGCCCGCACCATGAACCACATGCTCACGCGGCTCGACGACTCCGCCGCACGCCAGCGCCGCTTCGTCGCCGACGCCAGCCACGAGCTCCGTAGCCCCCTGACCGCGATCCGTACCGGTCTGGAGGTGGGGCTGGCCCATCCCGCCCGCGCGCCGTGGCCGGACATCGCCACGCGCGCGGTCCGGCAGACGGGACGGCTCGAAGAGCTGATCTCCCAGCTGCTCACCCTGGCCAGGGCCGACGTCGGACAACTGGCCGCAGGGCAGGAGACCGTCGATCTAGGCGCGTTGCTCACCGAGATCCGCGCCACGACCACGGCCCCGCACCTGCGGATCGACGTCTCGGTCCCACCGGACACCACCGTGACCGGCAACCCCGAGGACCTGGCGAGGCTGTTCCGCAACCTCGTGGACAACGCCGTCCGCCACGCGGGATCGAGCGTGTCTCTCGCCTCCGGGGGCGATGCGGGCAGCGTGCGTGTGGAGATCAGCGACGACGGCCCCGGAATCCCGGCCGAGGAGCGCGAGCGCGTGTTCGACCGCTTCGTCAGGCTCGACGCCAGCCGGGGCCGCACCAGCGGGTCCACCGGACTCGGCCTCGCGATCGCCAAGGAGATCGCCACGGCACACGGAGCGACGATCGTGCTCACCGAGGCCGACACCGGCGGAGTACGCGCCGTCGTGACCCTGCCGCGCTGACGAAGTGCGTGACACGACGTCGGCCGGTGGCGCACTGGACCGACAGCCGAAGATCACCACTGTCAGCGGGCCCCCGGAAAGTGCATCCGGGGGCCCGGTGGTGTCTCGCGCCCTGGGGGGAGGGGAGCAGCTCAGTTGGCTGTGCCACGGCTTCCGCGGATGAGCAGGGCGGGTGGTGGCCGCGGTTGATCCACTCGTGTCCCCGGAGCCGGTGTCACGGGCGGCTGGGTGGCTGGGTGACCGGTGGCACAGCGGGTGCGGGCGTTCGGGCACCGGGTCGGACCGGCCCCCGCCTCCGCACAGCGGATCAGCCGGGCCAGGTTCCGGTCAGGCTGCGTGTGGCGGCTGCGCCGGCACGGTCCACGATCGCCTTCGTGCCGGCGAAGATGGCGCCCTGCAGGGCCGCGGCCGTCACCACCTCTCCCCAGCCACGCTCTTCATCGGTGGCATCGGGGGCGTCGCCGTCGTGCCCGATTATTTTCCACGCCTGTTTGAAGAGGACACCGGCAAACATGCCGCTGAGAGCGCCGAGGGCGAGACCGACCGGTTTGTAGGCGAGCTTGGACGCTTTCATGGGCTCAACCCTTCCGGCCGCGGCATACCAGCCAGATGGCGACGGCCGCACCGGTGGCCGCCAGCATCAGACGGTTGTCCCGGGCCGCCTTGGCCGCTTGGGAGGTCTTGGCTCGCACCGGCTCGGGCGCCTTGTCCTGCCACATCTGACCGGCGCGAGCCGCTGCGGCGCGAGCCTGCCCGGCAGCCTGGGCTGCCTTGTCCTTGACCGGGTCCGGCAGCTTGTCCTCCAGCAGAGCCGCGGCCTCGGCCGCCTTGACCCTCAACTGACCGGCCTGGAGGGCAGCCTGGTCCTTCAGCTCTCCGGCCTTGGCGGCGGCCTGGGTCTTGACCTCGGCGGCCTTCTCCTGGGCGTGGGCCTTGACGTCGGTCTTGGCCGCGAGCGCCTGTACCGTCTGGCCGAGCTCTTCGCGGGTCTGTTCGACCTGCTCGCGCAGCTGCTCGGTGTTCTCGGCTGTCGGCTCGTCGTGAGGCGGCTGGGTCATCGGTGCGCACTCTCCTTGATCTCGGCCACATCGGCCTTCACGTTCTCGACCGTCTGCTCGGGTGTGAGCGGGGCAGCCTGGTCGACCTGCTTCTTTCCGCTCATGGCCATCACCGCGGCGATCACACCCAGCACCGCCGTGACGATCAGCGCCGCCGCCCACACCGGCAACGGCACCGCCAGCGCTTCGATCACGGTGACGACCAGTGCCTGCAGCATCAGGAAGCCGACGACGCCGGCGCCGCCGAACAGTCCGCCGCCCTTGCCGTAGCGCTTGCTCTTCTGCTTCATCTCGGCCCGCGCCAGGCGCAGTTCGCCGCGCACCAGCTCGGTCAGCTGCTGCGAGGCGCGCTGTACCAGTTCTCCCACCGGCTCGGCCGCCGACGTCTGCTGGCCTGGGCCGTAGTGCGGCTGCGTACCGGACGACATGACGATCAACTCCCTGTACTGGTTTTCTTCCGCCGAGACGGACGCTGCAGCGCCCCTGGTCAACGCGCGAGTACCCCGAAGGGGCCGGTCCAGGACACCGATGTGGGGCGGGCTGGTTCGTTCGACGTCAGCGCTTCGTCGGCCCGCCGGCTCCGGCAGGACCGTGCCGCGCACTGCCGGCGCGGTGCGGCCGGCGGTGGCGAGCACGCGATGCCACTGCCCGACTGACCGCACCGCGCAGGCCATGGGGAAGTGCTGGTGGAACTCCTGCCCCCGACAAGAGGCTTGTCACGGCAGGATCACCATCGCCACGAGACCCTCACACGATCACGGCCATCCGTGCCGCTGCCCGGCCGGCGTGGCTAAGGCAGCCGCCACCGCGACGCCGGCCGGGGACTGCGACGAACGAACCAGGCGGCGGCCAAGCCGATCAGCGCACCGGCGGCGCCATCAGTGGGGTAGTGCGCACCGCTCTGCACGCGCTCGATCGCCACCATGGCGGCCGGAACCGCACCTGCCATGCCCGCCGCAGGCCACGCGGGCGAGACGGCCGCGGTGAACGCTGTGGCGGCCGCGGTGTGCCCGCCCGGGGCCCGACGACGGCAGGACCTCCTGTGCTCACCGTGGCCTGGCCGGTCAGACGTCGTCGAGGCGGCGCACGTCCTCCTCGTCCCACTTCCGGGTGTCGCGCGGCTGGGTGTAGGGCTCGGCCTCGGGCGGGTGCCCGCCGGCCACGGCCCGCTGGCGCACGGTCTCGGCGTCGAACTCCAGGCCCAGCAGGACGGCGAGGTTCGTGATCCACAGCCAGACGAGGAAGACGATGACACCGGCCATCGTGCCGTAGGTCTTGTTGTAGGAGGCGAAGTTGGCGACGTAGAACGCAAAGCCCGCGGAGGCGATCATCCAGATCACCAGCGCCAGGAAACTGCCCGGTGTCACCCAACGGAACCCCTTGACCTTCGCGTTCGGGCTCGCCCAGTACAGGAGCGCGATCATGACGGTGACCAGCAGGACCAGTACCGGCCACTTCGCGATCGACCACACCGTCAGCACCGTCTGTCCGATCCCGAGCGTCTGCCCCGCTCTGCTCGCCAGGGAGCCGGTGAAGACCACGATCAGCGCGCTGGCCACGGCGAGCACCATCAGTACGACCGTGACGCCGAGGCGTACCGGCAGGATCTTCCACACCGGGCGGCCTTCGGGCATGTCGTAGACGGCGTTGGCGGCCCGGATGAAGGCGGCCACGTACCCGGACGCCGACCACACCGCCAGCAGAATGCCCACCAGCGCCATCACCGATCCGGCGCCGGCGCCGCCCTGCAGCTGTTCCACCGCCCGGGTGATGATGTCCCGGGCCGAGCCGGGAGCCAGCTGCTTGAGGTTGGCCAGCACCTTGTCAGTGGTCGATTTCCCGGTGATCCCCAGCAGAGAGACGAGCACCAGCAGGGCGGGGAACAGCGACAGTACCCCGTAGTAGGTCAGCGCCGCCGCCCGGTCGGTCAGCTCGTCGTCCTTGAACTCCTTCAGGCTCCCCCTCAGGACCGCGCCCCAGGCCTGCTTCGGTAGCTTCGTCGGCGCGTTCGGTGCCGCTTGCTCGACCTGCGGGTCCGGCCCTGCCTCCTCGGGTGAGGGCATCCGGGATGCCGGAGGGCGGTCATCGCCGTGATCGTCTTTTCGTCCTGGGAGATGCAACTTCGCCATACCCGGGCGGATAGCCGCCCACCGCGGCCTCAAAGCCACGATGCACGCCGTTTTCTCGCACCAACCTTCACCCCACCCTCACATCACCTCGTTGAGGCGTTCCGTGGGGAGGGCACCCGGGCGGTACCCGTCATCGAGGAAGGGACGCGACGCTGTGGTCGTCATAGCGGTACTGCTGCTCCCGGCGCTGGGGCTGTTGCTGCTGGTCATGGACCGTTTCGAGGATTGGCTGCCCGCCGATTCCACCGGCCCGCAAAAGGCGCGTGGGCGCCGCCGTCTGAAGCTGATCCCCGGCGAGGGAAGCGGCTCCCCCTCTCTGCCGGCGGCCGGGGCGTCCGAGCGCCACGCCGCGTGACGTCAACGGCGCACAGACGTGGGCGGCGCTGAGGCGGGTCGCAGTGCCCCATGCCCGCCGGTATCCGGCCGGCTGCCCGGCTCCGCGTTTTCACCGACGGTCGTCGGGCTGTGTGGTTCCGGATCCGAGGCCGGCTGCAGTCGACCTACGGCGAGGCCATGACATGTCGAGGTGTCGTGCCCCTTGCCTCCAAGGGGCACGACACCGCGCCGTTCAGATGTCGCGGAAGATCTCGATCTGCGCCCCGATCGAGTTGAGGCGTTCGGCGAGGTCCTCGTAGCCGCGGTTGATGACGTAGACGTTGCGCAGGACGGACGTGCCCTCGGCCGCCATCATGGCCAGCAGGACGACCACGGCGGGACGCAGGGCCGGCGGGCACATCATCTCGGCGGCGCGCCAGCGGGTCGGGCCCTCCACCAGGACCCGGTGCGGGTCGAGGAGCTGAAGGCGGCCGCCGAGGCGGTTCAGGTCGGTCAGGTAGATCGCGCGGTTGTCGTAGACCCAGTCGTGGATGAGGGTCTTGCCCTGCGCGACCGCCGCGATGGCGGCGAAGAACGGCACGTTGTCGATGTTCAGGCCGGGGAACGGCATGGGGTGGATCTTGTCGATCGGCGCCTCCAGCTTGGAGGGGCGGACCGTGAGGTCGATCAGGCGGGTACGGCCGTTGTCCGCGCTGTACTCGGGGCTGCGGTCGTGGTCGAGGCCCATCTCCTCCAGGACGGCCAGCTCGATCTCCAGGAACTCGATGGGGACGCGCCGGACCGTCAGCTCCGACTCGGTGACGACGGCCGCCGCCAGCAGGCTCATCGCCTCTACCGGGTCCTCGGAGGGCGAGTAGTCCACGTCCACGTCGATGTTCGGGACGCCGTGCACGGTCAGCGTCGTGGTGCCGATGCCCTCGACCTTGACACCCAGCGCCTCCAGGAAGAAGCAGAGGTCCTGGACCATGTAGTTGGAGGACGCGTTGCGGATGACGGTGACGCCGTCGTGCCGGGCGGCGGCCAGCAGCGCGTTCTCGGTCACCGTGTCGCCGCGCTCGGTCAGGACGATCGGGCGGCCGGGGCGGACCGCGCGGTCGACCTGTGCGTGGTACTGCCCCTCGGTCGCCGCGATGTCCAGGCCGAACCGGCGCAGCGCGATCATGTGCGGCTCGATGGTCCGCGTGCCCAGGTCGCAGCCGCCGGCGTAGGGCAGCTTGAAGTGGTCCATACGGTGCAGCAGCGGGCCGAAGAACATGATGATCGAGCGGGTGCGTACGGCGGCCTCGGCGTCGATCGACGCCATGTCGAGTTCGGCGGGCGGCACCAGTTCCAGGTCGACGCCGTCGTTGATCCAGCGGGTGCGCACGCCGATGGAGTTGAGTACCTCCAGCAGGCGGTACACCTCCTCGATCCGGGCCACCCGGCGCAGGACGGTGCGGCCCTTGTTGAGCAGCGAGGCGCACAGCAGGGCCACGCACGCGTTCTTGCTGGTCTTCACGTCGATGGCGCCGGACAGCCGGCGGCCGCCGACCACCCGCAGATGCATCGGGCCCGCGTAGCCCAGTGAGACGATCTCACTGTCCAGGGCCTCACCGATTCGAGCGATCATCTCAAGGCTGATGTTTTGGTTGCCGCGCTCGATGCGGTTGACGGCGCTCTGACTGGTGCCGAGCGCCTCCGCGAGCTGTGTCTGTGTCCAGCCTCGGTGTTGCCGGGCGTCACGGATGAGCTTGCCGATGCGTACGAGGTAGTCGTCTGCCATGAGGCCGAGGTTATCTCAGATATGAGATGGCGCCCGTTGGGGGGTCCGTTCGGGTGATGCCCTGTCAACGGGCCCGTCCGTTCGGCCCGTCGACCGTGGTTCAGAGTTGCGCGAGGGTGAGATGAGAGCGCGTCAAGGCGGCTCCCGACGTCTGGGCAGGAATTCCTTCGGCCGTTGTGCTCTTCGTCGGCATGTGTCATAAGGCGCAATTCGGAGGCACGAGAAATGCCCCCGGCGGTCATGGGAACCGCCCTGTCCGTCGGAACTCCGGAAGTCCCGGAAGTCATCGCGCTCGGCTCCCTCGACGCCGGTCGGGGCACGACCACCATGACGCCCGAGGGTGAAAACACTAGCCGTCTCTCGCGATCATCCACAACGGAATGTGATGCGCGGCCCGTTGTGCCCGATACTGCTGCCGGTGCCCTGTTCCGATGGGTGCCCGCGGCAGCCGCCGGGAATTCCCGCAGTCTCGTCGCACACAGTGGTGATCGTATATGTCTCAAGAGCCACCTGGCCGACATCCCGACCAGCCCCGGCCTGGTCGCGCTCTCTTCCGGGTCCGGTGTGCTGTGGATTCCACTGGTCTCCTTCTCCGCTGATCCGCGGGTCGTCCGACAGGGTCTCGAAACGTTCTCGGAGATCGATATTCCGGACCGTTTGCCAACTTCTCCTGGCCTGCGAAGAGGTGTGGATGACCGGCCCGGGAACGGATCGCGTCATTCGCCTTCGGAGAAATCTGCAGCCGTTTGCCGTACCCGCCCCGAACCTCTCCCGGACGAACACTCCACCATCGGAAACCACTTCGAGGTGGCCAAGTCGCCGACCGTTCTCGCCGACCGCGTGGAAGCCGAGCTCACCGTTTCCCGAACGTTGCGAATGGAATCCGTACTCGTCGCCGGACACCGTGAATTGACCGGTGCCCGCGCCGACCGGTTCAGGGCCGCCGCCGAGACAGCGGAGGAGATGCGTAATTCCTCTCCGCTGCAGGTGAGGATCCAGGGCGACGGGTTCGCCGAGGACGCCGTCGGCAGCGGTGTGCTCTTCGCCGACCGGGTGGGCTGGAGCCTGAACGGCCTGCTCAACGAGGGTGCCGTGGGCGTCCGTCTGGGCGTGGGCAACGGCCCGACCTGCATGCGCTTCGACCTCATCTCTCGCGAGGCCCGACTTGACACGTTGTGGCACGTTCTCCGACACGCCGACGATCCGCCTTCCGGGTTCCCCGCACCTCCGCCCGGAGCCGGACTGCGGCGCCCGTGTGATCGACGACACCGCCTTCACCGCCCGGCCGGCCTCAGCGCCTACGGCCGGCTCGAGAGCTCCTGAGCCCGACCTCCGCGGGCGTCACCCGCGCCGGGCCCTGCTGGTGCGCCGCCACCCGAACGGGCCCGGCAGGTCCATCGACGTCGTACGCCGTCCCGTACTGCTGTGCGTGTGGCGCGGCCCGTGCCGGCCGCCGGTGGTGATGGACCAGGAGTGCCGGTTGATGTTCAGGCGCACACCCGGCAGGATCCGGAAACTCTTGCGGAACGTGAGGGGCACGGTGTCTCCTTCCACCTCTCTGTGAGGCTTGCCGATGGCTTCCGGCTACCCCGGCGCGGCGCCCTCAGCCCGGCCCGGCGGTCTCTTTCCCGTCGGCCGCGGCCCGGCGGCCGTCTCCGGCCGTCCGTGGTCGGCGGAGGCTGGGTGAGGGGCCGGGCGGGGGACCGGGTGACGGGCCGGGCGGGTAGTGGTGGGAGAAGACCTTCTGATCGCCTGCTCGTCCATGAGCTCGGGGGTGGACCGGCCCACTGGGCGTCCCCCCGGCACCCGCTGCGCCACCTGGCGTTCGCTGGCCGACAGTCCGTAGACGTACCTGGCATGCAGGGTGACCCGGTGACCGCTGTGGGTCCGTGCCCGGGAGCGCGGCGGCGCAGAACACAGCGGGTCCGGGCATGACCAACCCGCGACCGTGTACTAGAGTTATCTCGACATCGAGATATCTGCCTAGGCGCACCGTGATCGCCACCCTGGTAAGGCATGCCTAACTTAGTCTGACCTTACTGGATCGGCCAAGTCGGCGTGGCGGCACGATGACGGTGGTACGCGCACATCAATGAAGGAGACTGTCGTGTCGGCGAACAGCTTCGACGCCCGTAGCACGCTGCAGGTGGGCGACGAGTCGTACGAGATCTTCCGGCTGGACAAGGTGGAAGGCTCGGCTCGCCTTCCGTACAGCCTGAAGGTGCTGCTGGAGAACCTGCTCCGCACGGAGGACGGCGCGAACATCACCGCCGACCACATCCGCGCCCTCGGCGGCTGGGACTCGCAGGCCCAGCCCAGCCAGGAGATCCAGTTCACGCCGGCTCGCGTGATCATGCAGGACTTCACCGGTGTGCCGTGTGTCGTGGACCTCGCGACCATGCGTGAGGCCGTGAAGGAGCTGGGCGGCGACCCGGCGAAGATCAACCCGCTGGCCCCGGCCGAGCTGGTCATCGACCACTCCGTCATCGCCGACAAGTTCGGCACCAACGACGCCTTCAAGCAGAACGTCGAGCTGGAGTACGGCCGCAACAAGGAGCGCTACCAGTTCCTGCGCTGGGGCCAGACCGCCTTCGACGAGTTCAAGGTCGTCCCCCCGGGCACCGGCATCGTCCACCAGGTGAACATCGAGCACCTCGCCCGCACGGTCATGGTCCGCAACGGCCAGGCCTACCCGGACACCCTGGTCGGCACCGACTCGCACACCACCATGGTCAACGGCCTCGGCGTCCTCGGCTGGGGCGTCGGCGGCATCGAGGCCGAGGCCGCCATGCTCGGCCAGCCGGTCTCCATGCTCATCCCGCGCGTCGTCGGCTTCAAGCTGACCGGTGAGCTCAAGCCCGGCACCACCGCCACGGACCTCGTCCTCACCATCACCGAGATGCTGCGCAAGCACGGTGTGGTCGGCAAGTTCGTCGAGTTCTACGGCGAGGGCGTGGCCGCCACCTCCCTCGCCAACCGCGCCACCATCGGCAACATGTCGCCGGAGTTCGGCTCCACCGCCGCGATCTTCCCGATCGACGGTGAGACCCTGAACTACCTCAAGCTCACCGGCCGCTCCGAGCAGCAGGTCGCCCTCGTCGAGGCGTACGCCAAGGAGCAGGGCCTCTGGCTGGACCCGAAGGCCGAGCCCGACTTCTCCGAGAAGCTGGAGCTCGACCTCGCCACGGTCGTCCCCTCCATCGCCGGCCCGAAGCGCCCGCAGGACCGCATCGTCCTCGCCAACGCCGCCGAGCAGTTCAAGACCGACGTCCGCAACTACGTGGACACCGCCGACGAGGCGGGCAAGGAGTCCTTCCCGGCCTCCGACGCCCCGGCGTCCGCAAACGGCGTCCCGTCCAACCCGGTCACCGTGACCGCCCCCGACGGCACCTCGTACGAGATCGACCACGGCGCGGTCACCGTCGCGGCCATCACCTCCTGCACCAACACCTCGAACCCGTACGTCATGGTCGCCGCCGCCCTGGTGGCCAAGAAGGCGGTCGAGAAGGGCCTGACCCGCAAGCCCTGGGTCAAGACCACCCTCGCCCCGGGCTCCAAGGTCGTCACCGACTACTTCGAGAAGGCGGGCCTGACCCCGTACCTCGACAAGGTCGGCTTCAACCTGGTCGGTTACGGCTGCACCACCTGCATCGGCAACTCCGGCCCGCTGCCGGAGGAGGTCTCCAAGGCCGTCAACGACCACGACCTCGCCGTCACCTCGGTCCTCTCCGGCAACCGCAACTTCGAGGGCCGGATCAACCCCGACGTCAAGATGAACTACCTGGCCTCCCCGCCGCTGGTGGTCGCCTACGCGCTCGCGGGCTCCATGAAGGTGGACATCACCAAGGACGCCCTCGGCACCGACCAGGACGGCAAGCCGGTCTACCTGTCCGACATCTGGCCGACCGAGGCCGAGGTCAACGACGTCGTCGCCAACGCGATCGGCGAGGACATGTTCAACAAGTCCTACGCCGACGTCTTCGCCGGTGACGCCCAGTGGCAGTCGCTGCCGATCCCGACCGGCAACACCTTCGACTGGGACCCGCAGTCGACCTACGTCCGCAAGCCCCCGTACTTCGAGGGCATGCAGCACGAGCCGGCCCCGGTCACCGACATCGCCGGCGCCCGCGTCCTCGCCAAGCTCGGCGACTCGGTCACCACCGACCACATCTCGCCCGCCGGCGCCATCAAGGCCGACACCCCGGCCGGCAAGTACCTCACCGAGCACGGTGTGGAGCGCCGCGACTTCAACTCCTACGGCTCCCGCCGAGGCAACCACGAGGTCATGATCCGCGGCACGTTCGCCAACATCCGCCTGCGCAACCAGATCGCGCCGGGCACCGAGGGCGGCTACACCCGCGACTTCACCCAGGCCGACGCTCCGGTGTCGTTCATCTACGACGCCTCCCGCAACTACATCGAACAGGGCATCCCGCTGGTCGTCCTGGCCGGCAAGGAGTACGGCTCCGGCTCGTCCCGCGACTGGGCCGCCAAGGGCACCGCGCTGCTCGGCGTCAAGGCCGTCATCGCCGAGTCGTACGAGCGCATCCACCGCTCGAACCTCATCGGCATGGGCGTCCTGCCGCTGCAGTTCCCGGAGGGTGCCAACGCCGAGTCCCTCGGTCTGACCGGCGAGGAGACCTTCTCCTTCACCGGCGTCGAGGAGCTCAACAACGGCACCACCCCGCGCACGGTCAAGGTCACCACCGACACGGGCGTCGAGTTCGACGCGGTCGTCCGGATCGACACCCCCGGTGAGGCCGACTACTACCGCAACGGCGGCATCATGCAGTACGTGCTGCGCAGCCTGATCCGCAAGTAGTCCGCGGCTGCGGACCGCAGCGGTCCGCGCCGGCCTGTGAGGGCCGCGTCCCCGGTCACCGGGGACGCGGCCCTCCGCCTTCCCTTTGCGCGTTTCCTGTACGTGACATCGTCAAAGCTCAGTCGGAACACAGGGTTCCCCCAGCCAACCGGCACAGACTTGCTACATGTCTGCCACCGCAGGGGCCCGAACCGGCCGAGTCCGCGTCCTGATCGTCGACGACGAGCCCGGTCTCACCGAGCTGCTCTCCGCCGCCGTCGCCGACGCGGGCTGGCGCCCGTACCCCGCGCTCGACGGACAGAGCGCCCTGCGGCTGGCCCGCGGCTGCGCCCCGCACGCGGTGGTGCTCGACGGGATGCTGCCCGACCTCGACGGCCTCCAGGTGCTGCGCAGACTCCGCTACGAGATGCCGAGGCTGCCCGTCCTGATGCTCACGGCCCGCGACGCCATCGAGCACCGCATCGACGGCCTGGAGGCCGGGGCCGACGACTACGTCACCAAGCCCTTCTCCCTGGAGGAGGTCGTGCTGCGGCTGCGCGGGCTGCTCCGCCGGGCCGGCACCGAACAGCCCCCCGCCGACGACTCGGTACGCGTCCTCGGCGACCTGGTGCTGAGCGGCGAGTCCCGCGAGGTGCAGCGGGCCGGCACCCCGATCAGGCTCACCGCAAAGGAGTTCGACCTGCTCAGCCTGCTCCTGGACCATCCGCGCCAGGTGCTCAGCAAGGCCCAGATCCTCGACCACGTCTGGAGCACCTCCTTCGACGGCGGCGGCAACCTCGTCGAGGTCTACATCTCCAGCCTGCGCCGCAAGATCGACCGGGGCCGGGCGCCGATGATCCACACCGTGCGCGGCATGGGCTACGTCGTACGGCCCGTGGAGGACGGCAGATGACCGCCCGGCTGCGGAGCCGGTCGCTGCGCACGCGACTGCTCGTCTTCATCACCGCCGTCCTGGTCTGTGTGTGTGCCGTGATGGCCCTGACCACGGTGTTCGCCCAACGCGCCTATCTGATGGGCAGTCTGGACAACCAGGTGAGCGACGCGGCCGAGCGCGGCGTCGGCGGAGCCGCGCTGCACCCGGAACTCACCCGCGACCTGACCTTCCTCGGCGAGAGCGGCCACCCGGCCGGCATGCTCGCCGCCCGCCTGGACGCCGAGGGCGACATCATCAACGCGGCCGTGGTCAGCCAGGACGCGCCCCCGCGCTCCCTCTCCACCGCCCAGACCAACGCCCTCAAGGGCCTCGCCCAGGACGGTTCCACCCACACCCGTCAGGTCCCCGGCCTCGGCACCTACCGGGTCACCGCCCTGAACGCCGGCGGCGTCCGCGTCCTGGCCGGCCTCCCCATGGACGACGTACTGGACACCATCAGCGGCCTGGTCGAGGTCGAGATCGCCGTCGCCGCGGTCGGCCTCACGGCCGCCGGGTGCGTCTGCGCGGTGGTGATACGACGGCAGTTGCGGCCCCTCGGCCGGGTCGCCGCCACCGCCGTCGAGGTCTCCCACGCACCGCTCGGCCGGGGCCAGGTGACCGGCCTGACCCGGGTGCCCGAACAGGACACCGACCCCGGCAGCGAGGCCGGCCAGGTCGGCGCCGCCCTCAACCGCATGATCGACCACGTCGAGGCGTCCCTCGCGGAACGCCAGCGCAGCGAGGAACAGGTGCGCCGGAGCGAGGAGCGGATGCGCCGCTTCCTGGCCGACGCCAGCCACGAACTGCGCACCCCGCTCGCCTCGATCGCCGGGTACGCCGAGCTGATGAACCGCGGCACGGACCGCATCGAACCCGGCCTGGCCTGGCGCCGGGTCGACGCCGAGTCGGCCCGGATGCGCAGCCTGGTGGAGGACCTGCTGCTCCTGGCCCGCCTCGACGAGGGCCGCCCGCTGCAGTCCGCCGAGGTGGACATGGCGGCGCTGGTGGCGGAGGCGGTGTGGGACGCGCGGGCGGCCGGGGCCGGGCACGTCTGGCGGCTGGAACTCGATCTCGACGACGGCCCGGCACTGGTGCTGGGCGACGAGGCCCGCCTGCACCAGGTGGTGGCCAACCTGATGGCCAACGCGCGGGTGCACACCCCCGTGGGTACGACCGTGATCGCGACCGTCGAATCCACCCGGACCACCTGCGTGGTCCGGGTCCGGGACGACGGCCCCGGCATCCCGGCCGCCCTCCTGCCGACCGTCTTCGAACGCTTCACCCGGGCCGACACCTCCCGCACCCGCGCCGGGGTCCTGGAGGGCGGCTCGGGCCTGGGCCTCGCCATCGCCTCGGCCATCACCGCGGCCCACGGCGGCCGCATCGACGTACAGAGCACTCCGGGCCGCACGGAGTTCACCCTCGAACTCCCGGCCGCCGAACTCCCGACGACCGGAACCACGACCGCCGCCCGTACGGCACCTGTGTGAGCGGGTCCGGAGGCAGCGCCCCCAAGGGGGCGCGGGGAACTGCGCGACCAGCCACGACGGGGCAGCAGCCGGCCGACGGCACCGCGCGGTGATTCCAGCGGAGCGCTCGGCGGGGCACCACGCGGGCGGCGGGCCGGGACCGTCAGGGAGTGGTGGTGAACGCGTCGAAGTCGGCCTCGCCGGTGGTGCCCGAGGCGTGCGAGGTCTGGGTGAGGCCGACGTCCTGGGTGGCCGCGGCGGTCGGGACGGTGACGGTGCCGACCAGGTTCCAGGTGGCGTCGTCGGTGGAGTAGTAGCCGCTGTAGGTGGTGCCGTGGCGGACCAGCTTCAGCCACGACGGGTAGGTGGCGCTGCCGGTGGAGTCCTGGGAGTCCAGCGTTCCGTTGCCGTCGCTGTCCCAGTCGAGGAGGTAGCCGTTGGCCGGTGTGGCGACCAGGGCCAGATAGCCGGGCGAGGTGTTGGGCTGGGTGATGTCGTTGCGGACCATGATCCCGGCCTTCGCCCAGACGTCGGTGTCCGACTGGGAGTCGAGCTTCACGGTGGTCACGGAACCGTCGTGCTCGGCTCCGGGCAGGTAGACCGTGCCGTACTCGTTGGTGCCGTTGTAGAGGTCGGCGCCCTGGGCCCGGATCCCGAGCGCGGTGCCGGACTCGCTGAAGCTCGCCGTGGTGGAGGCGAACGTCCGGTACGGGGCGGTCACCTGATGGTTCACGGTGATCGTGTCACCGGCGGTGAGGTGCGTCTTCCCGGCCGACCGGAAGCGGTAGGCCGCCGTCCCCCGGAAGTCGCTGGAGGCGAAGAGCTTCGCCGAGGGCGGGATGGCCACGGAGTAGGTGGCCTTCAGCGCACGGCCGCCGCGGATCGTCCGGGCCCGCGTCGCCTGATGCGTGGTGATCTTCGTGCCGGACGGCCCGGTGAGGGTCAGGGCGGCGTCGGTGACCGGCTGCGAGCCGTTGTCGGACAGGACCGCGGTCACGGTACGCGTGGTGCTGTCGCTCGGCGCGGGGGCCCAGTCCAGCGCCAGCGAGACGTCCGGCGCCGCGCCGGTCACCGGGTGGCGGGTGCCGTGCACCCGGTACAGGACCACCCCGTGCGGCGGGACGTTCGCGGCGATCCGGCCCGCGGACTCGGTCAGCCCGTGGTCCCACAGGTCCCGCAGGGCGTAGTCACGCGCCTTGGGCAGGCCCAGCGCGGCCGCGGTAGTGGCGACCTCCCGGGGAGCCGAGCCGGTGTTGAACAGACCGACCACGGCGTCCCCGCCGGGCTCGGTCTTGGCGAACACCTGGGAGTCGGTGTCCGAGGAGATCCGGTGGGCGTCGATACCGTCCTGGTCGACCGCGAGCACGTCGCTGTTCTTCAGCAGGGCGAGGTCGGCGGGGTCGAGGTGGGTGAGGTCGGTGCCGAGGATCAGCGGGGAGGCGGCCAGCGACCACAGGCTCATCTGCGTCCGGCGCTCGTCGGGCGTCAGGCCGTTGTCGTCGCCGTTGCCGATCTCCAGGGAGTCGTAGTCGTTGTACCCGCCGGGACCGCCGTAGGGCGCCCACGCGGCGACCTGGTCGAACCGTGAGGCGACCGAGGCCCACGTGGTGAGCGGGTAACTGCTGCCGCCCGGCCCGCAGTAGCACTCGACGTCGCCGCCGGTGCGCCAGCCGTTGGAGAGCTTCGCCCAGGTGGCCGCGTTGTTGATGTCCAGGTTGTTGGAGAGCTCCAGATGGATCGGCCGCCCGGTGTGCCGCAGCGCGTCCGACCAGGCCTGCACGTCCTGCTGGTCGGGGGTGCCGACGCCGTCGATCTTGAGGTAGTCGATGCCCCAGCCGGCGAACTGCCCGGCCCAGGAGTCGATGAACGCCTGCGCGCCGGGCTTGGCGTAGTCGATGCCCACCATGCCGCCGCAGTTGTAGTTGTTCTCCGCCGTCGTGGTGGCGATGTCCCGGGCGTGGTACGCGGTCCCCTGGATCCCGGTGTTCTCGGCGACCGCCTGCCGGGAGATGCCCGGGGTCACGTACAGGCCGAACTTCAGCCCGAGGGAGTGGACGTAGTCGGCCACCACCTGGATGCCGTTCTCGGCGCCGCGGGGCGGGAACTTGGCGGGGTCGGTGACCCAGCGGCCGTACTGGTCGACGTCCGGACCCTGGCTGCCCGGGCACTGGTACCAGAAGTCGTCGACGTTGGCGTAGACGAATCCTTTCTTCGCGAGCCCGCTGTCCTTGAGCGCCTTCGCCTGCGCCTCGATGGTCGCCGCGGTCGGGTTGCGCCGGACGAAGCTCCAACTGCTCCACCCGAGGACGGGCTTGAGTCCGACACCGTTGTCATCGGCTCGCGCGGACTGTCCGCCGCCCGCGGTGACTCCCATCGTGAGCAGCACTGCTCCGGTGAACGCGGCCAGCACGCCGCGTATCCGTGTTCTCATGAGTTCTTCCTCCATCGCAGCGCCCTGACAGCGCGACGGTCGGTGCGGAAAGGCCGATGACTCAGAAACCGTCAAGAACCAACCTCATGGCCGCGTCAAGTGAACATGACCGCACGCCAGTCACCACATAGCGCGCTCGGCCAAGAATGGGTCAAGTCTGTGCGCGGGCTGTGGCGGGCTTGCCGCCGGCGATCTCGCCTGCCGCTCGGAGCGGTCAGGCCGTGCCGCACCGTTTACACCCGCCCCCCGTCCGCGCTAGCTTCACGGGGGAGTGGGGTGGGAGCGCTCCCATATATGCCCGACGGACCGGAACCCGCCAGGCGGCGGGCCCGCTTCCGCCCCACGCTTGCTCCCCATGGCCCGCGCACGGCCGTTCACCTCGCACGGACGTGCGCGGTCTGCTCTGGGCGGACCCGGTGTCGGTGCACACCGGGTCCGCGAGCCGGGCAGGCGAGGGGGGTGGGTGGGCCTGTCCGGGGGGAGTTGCTCGTGATGCCTCGTGCGCGTCCGCTCTGCGGCCTGTGTCGGTCCCGTGACGGGCGACAACGTTGTCTCATGGTCTGTACATGACTTTACCGCCTCAACGGACAACGATGTCAACCCACTTCGGGTCACCCGACCGGGTGAACCGGTGCCGAGCCGTCCGCGGCATGCGCGGTCTTCCGTGGTACCGGTGGCGCACGTTACTGTCCCTGCGGCTTGTGCGACCCGTGGTGCGCGACCCGTCCGGAGGAGGAAGGGCCGCGTCATGCGTTTCCGACCCATGTCCCTGCTGCTGGCCGCGGTACTCGCGGCCGGCGGCTCCCCCACGCTCGGCTTCGCGGCGACCGCCGGCGCACCACCCGAACTGGTCAAGGACCCCACGGCGTACGTCGATCCGCTGATCGGCAGCAGGAACGGCGGCAACACCTTCCCCGGCGCCGTCGTGCCGTTCGGCATGGTCTCCTGGAGCCCGGAGAACACCAGAGGCGACGCGACCAGAACGGCCGCACCGGGCGGCTACCAGTACGACGCCACCCGCATCCGCGGCTTCAGCCTGACCCACATGTCCGGCACCGGCTGCGCGGGCGGCAGCGGTGACATCCCGTTCTTCCCGTACGCCGGCGAGGTCACCTCCTCCCCGGCGAGCGACACGAAGGACGCCGTCTACGCCTCGGACTTCAGCCACGCCGACGAGACCGCGGAGCCCGGCCACTACCGGGTGGGCCTCGCCTCCGGTGTCACCGCCGACCTCACCGCGACCGCCCGCACCGGTTCGGCCCAGTTCACCTACCCGTCCGACAAGCCCGCTTCCCTGCTGATCCGCACCGCCAACTCCGAGGTGGGATCGGCCGATTCGACGGTCACCATCGACCCGGAGGCCCGCACCGTCTCCGGCTCGGTCACCTCAGGCGACTTCTGCGGCTACCTCGACCCCGAGGGTCGACGCTCCTACTACACCCTCTACTTCACCGCCCGCTTCGACCGCGCCTTCACCGCCACCGGCACCTGGCAGGACGGCACGCTCAGCCCGGGCTCGACGACCACGTCCGGCGGCACCGGCGGTTTCTCCGCGAACGGCGGGCGACCGGTCGCCGGCAAGGGGGCGGGCGGCTACGTCCAGTTCGCGCCCGGCGCGGGCCCGGTGAACGTCAAGGTCGGCATCTCGTACGTCAGCCGGGCCGCCGCCGAGGTGAACCTGACGGCGGAGAACCCGCCGGGGCGCTCCTTCGACGCCGTCCGCGACGCGGCCCACCGCACCTGGCGGGACCGCCTCGACGCCATCCGCGTCGGCGGCGGTACGGACGCCGACCGCACCACCTTCTACACGGCCCTCTACCACTCCCTCTTCCACCCGAACGTCATCAGCGACGCCGACGGCCGCTACCGGGGCAGCGACGGCAAGGTGCACCGGGTCGCCCGTGGCCACCGGGCGCAGTACGGCACCTTCTCCGGCTGGGACGTCTACCGCGACCAGGTCCAGTTGCTGACCCTCCTGGACCCGCGCACGGGCTCGGACATCGCCCAGTCGCTCTACGAACTCGCACGGCAGAACGGCGGGGTCTGGGACCGCTGGCTGCACGGCGCGAGCGGCACCCACGTCATGAACGGCGACCCGTCGCCCACCGCCCTCGCCGGCATCCGGGCCTTCGGCGGCACCGACTTCGACCTGAAGGGCGCGCTGGCCTCGCTGGTGAAGGCGGCGACGGTCCCGACCGCCCAGGACCTGTCCCCGGCCGGCAAACCGGTGCTGTCGACAGGCCAACGGCCGTCCCTGGACAAGTACGTGGACCACCACTACATGCCGTCCGTGTCGAACGCCTGGGGCGGCGCCGCCGAGACCCTGGAGATGTCCACGGCCGACTTCTCCCTCTCCCAACTCGCCACGGCAGCCGGGGAGAAGGGGACGGCTGCGGCATTCGCCGACCGGTCCCAGTGGTGGCAGAACAACTTCGACATCGCCGCCGACGCCACCGGCGGCTACATCGCCAACCGCAAGGCGGACGGCAGCTGGGTCACCGGCTTCACCCCGGGCACCGGCAACGGGTTCGTCGAGGGCACCGCCGCCCAGTACACCTGGATGGTCCAGCACAACCCGGCCGGGCTCTTCGCCGCGATGGGCGGCACCGACAAGGCGCTCGCCCGCCTTGCCGCCTTCTTCCACGACAGCGACGGCAGCTGGGCCTTCACCGGCAGCGGCGGCGACAAGTCCGAGCTGGACAACGAGCCCTCGCTCAACGTGCCCTACCTGTACGACTACGCCGGAGCGCCCTATCGGACCCAGGAGACCGTCCGCGCGGCGATGACACGGCTCTGGTCGGCGCAGCCCGGCGGCATCCCCGGCAACGACGATCTCGGCGCGATGTCCTCCTGGTACGTCTTCTCTGCGCTCGGCATGTACCCGCAGGTCCCCTCCCGTGCCGAACTCGTCCTTGCCTCACCCCTGTTCGAGCGCGTGGAGATCGACCGCCCGGCCGGCGGCGACATCTCGATCCACGCCACCGGGGCGGCGGGCGGTGCCCCGTACGTCCAGTCCCTGAAGGTCAACGGCCGCACCAGCGACCGGCCTTGGCTCGAAAGCTCCTTCGTCCGCAACGGCGGCCGGCTCGACTACATCCTCGCCACGACCCCGAACCGCACCTGGGGCGCGAGCGACCCGCCCCCGTCCTTCCGCCAGGGCGAGCAGCCGTACCAGATCGGGGTCGGTCCGACGACGGCCACGATCGCGCCCGGCGACAGCACGGCGCTCACCGTCCGCGCCCTGTCCCTGTCCGGCGGCACCGGCCCCGAGGTGCGCTTCCGCGTCGAGACACCGGACGGCGTGTCGGCCAACCCCGCGGAGGGAACCGTCACCGGCGGCTCCCGGCAGATCACGCTCACCACCACCCCGGGCACCCCGCAGGGCTACTACGACGCGAAGGTCACCGTCACCTCGGCCGGCTCCTCCTACGTCCAGCCGGTCGCCCTCACCGTCGCCGCGCCCGGCACCCTCCTCGCCGCCTACTCCAGCACCGGCATCTCGGACGACTCCGGCGACCACGACGAGGCCGACTTCGACGGCGGCGGCTGGAGCTACTCCCGCCAGGCCCTCGCGGCGGCCGGTCTCACCCCGGGCGACCGGGGCACGGTCGACGGCCTCGCCTACACCTGGCCGAACGCCCCGGCAGGCCGGCCCGACAACGCGACGGCCACCGGCCAGACCGTCGAACTCCCCACCCCCGCCACCACGCTGTCCTTCCTCGGCAGCGCCACCAACGGCAACCAGTCCGCCCAGGCGACCGTCACCTACACCGACGGCACCACGGGCACCGTCGACCTCGCCTTGACCGACTGGACCGTCGGCGGTGGAGGCGGCACCGTCCAGTACGGCAACGAGATCGTCGCGAGAACCGCCTACCGCAACGTCTCCGGCGCCGACAGGGACCCGGTGGCCACCTATGTCTTCGCGACCAGGCCCTTCACGGCCCCGGCCGGCAAAACCGTCAGGAGTGTCCGACTGCCCGAGAACAGCGACCTGCACGTGTTCACCCTCGCCACCGGCTGACCGGCGAACGACAGAGGGGGGCGGCCCGGCGGGCCGCCCCCCTCTCCGTGCCGCTGTCGCTGCCTCAGGCCAGCAACTCGACCTCCGCCAGCGTGGACTCACCGGTCAGGACGAGGCGGTAGTGGGTGTACGCGCCGGGCTTCTGGACGGTGTACGCCCGTGTCTGCAGGTTCCAGTCGAAGGATTCTCCGGAACGCTCGTCCACGGTCTGCCAGTTGCTGCCGTCCGTCGAGGCCTGGAGGGTCCAGCCGGTCGGAGCCTTGGTGTGGTCCGACGGTGAGGTGAGGGTGTACTGGATGCCCTTGACCGACCCGGTCACCGGGAGGTCCACCGAGGTCACCGTCTCCTCGGTCGCCGAGGTGTTGTCGAACAGGGAGCCGTCGGCCTTCAGGACGTCCGCGCGCGGAGCCGGGACCTTGTCGTCCTTGGTGATGGAGACCGGGGCGGCGTCCTTGCCGGTGCCCCAGTTCGACGGCTTCGGGCCCATCGTGAAGTCGATGACCCCGCCCTTGGAGAGGAGGGAGTGGGGGAGTGAGGTCGACGTCCAATTAGTGCCGTTGACGCGGACATTCTGCACGTAGACGTTCCTCGCGCTGTTCTGCGGGGCCTTGATCACCAGGTCGTGGCCGTTCTCCAGGTGGACCGTCGCCTTCCTGAACAGCGGGGAGCCGATCGTGTAGTCGCCGCTGCCCATCACCAGCGGGTAGAAGCCGAGGGCCGAGAAGAGGTACCAGGCCGACTGCTCGCCGTTGTCCTCGTCGCCGTGGTAGCCCTGGCCGATCTCGCTGCCGAGGTAGAGCCGGGAGAGCGCCTGCCGGACGTAGGCCTGCGCCTTCCAGGGCTGCCCGGCCGCGTCGTACATGTAGATGACGTGGTGGGCGACCTGGTTGGAGTGGCCGTACATGCCCATCCGGACGTCCCGGGCCTCGGTCATCTCGTGGATGACCCCGCCGTAGGAGCCGACGAAGTCGGGAGAGGCCGTCTCGGGCGTCGCGAAGAACTCGTCGAGCTTGTCGGCGAGACCGGACCGGCCGCCGTACAGGTTGGCGAGACCCCGGCTGTCCTGCGGTGCGGTGAAGGCGTAGCCCCAGCCGTTGGTCTCGGTGTAGTCGTACCCCCACACCCGCGGGTCGTACGACGCCGAGTCCACCCGCCAGTCGCCCTGGGCGTCCTTGCCCTGGAAGAAGCCGGCCTTCGGGTCGAAGAGGTTCACGTAGTCCTGGGCGCGGTTGAGGAAGTAGTCCGACTCCTCCTTGTAGCGCTTCTCGCCCGTCTTCCTGTACAGCGCCTTGCCCATCTCGGCGATGCCGTAGTCGTTGACGTACCCCTCCATGGCCCAGGACAGGCCCTCGCGGGTGTCGTCGCTGGTGTAGCCGAGGAACGGGGAGGTGGACATGCCCTTGCGGCCGACGCCCGAGGAGGGCGGTACGACGGTCGCGTTCTTCAGGGCCGCCTCGTACGCCGCCTTCGCGTCGAACTTCACGCCCTTGACGTAGGCGTCCGCGAACGCCACGTCCGAGGAGGTGCCGGTCATCAGGTCGGCGTAGCCGGGTGAGGACCAGCGGGAGGTCCAGCCGCCGTCCTTGTACTGCTGCACGAACCCGTCGACCATCTCCCCGGCCTGACCTGGCGTCAGGAACGAGTAGGCCGGCCACGTCGTGCGGTACGTGTCCCAGAAGCCGTTGTTGACGTACACCTTGCCGTCCACGATCTTCGCGCCGGTGTGCGTCGGGGTGTCCTGGCTGGTCATCGGCGAGAAGGGGGAGGCGTACCGGTACGTCGAACCGACTTTCTCGAAGCCGGAGTTCGGGTACAGGTACAACCGGTACATGCTGGAGTAGAGCGTGGTCAGCTGGTCGGCCGTGGCGCCCTCCACCTCCACCTTGCCGAGCAGCGTGTCCCAGACCTTCTGGGCCTGTGCCTTCACCGTGTCGAAGGAGGTGCCGTCCGGGATCTCCTGGCGCAAATTGTCCCTGGCCTGGTCGATGCTGATCAGGGAGGTGGCCAGCCGGAGCGTGACGGTGTGGTCGGCGCCCGCGTCGAAGCGCAGGTACCCCTTGACCCCGCTCGAGTCGCCGCCCGTCACGGGCCTGTCGAAGACGCCGTAGACGAAGAGCCGGGTCGCGCCGGTCGACAGGCCCGACTTGACGTCGGAGTAGCCGGTGACGGTCCCGTGCTCCTTGTCGAGGGTCAGGCCCGCCTGCTCGGTCACGTTGTCGAAGATCACGCTCGCGTCGTCGCCCGGGTACGTGAAACGCAGCGCGGCCGCGTGGTCGGTGGGTGTTATCTCGGCCTTCAGCCCGTTCTCGAACCTGACGCCGTAGTAGTAGGGCCGCGCGGTCTCGTTCTCGTGCCGGAAGGCGAGTGCGCGGGCCTCCCGGCCGGTGTCCGGGGTGCCGGCGGCGGACGGCATCATCTGGAAGGTCTGCCGGTCGCCCATCCAGGGGCTCGGCTCATGGCTCGCGCTGAACGCCTGGATCATCGGCAGGTTCTCGTCGCTGTTCGCGTGCGCGTACTCGTACAGCCAGCTCTCCGAGGACGCGTTGGTCACCGGCGTCCAGAAGTTGAAGCCGTGCGGCAGGGCCGTCGCCGGGAAGTTGTTGCCGCGGGAGAAGCTGCCGCTGGAGTTGGTGCCGCGGGTGGTCAGCGCGTAGTCGGACAGGTGCGCCTTCGGCTTCTCGGGCGCCACCGGCTTCAGCGACACGTCGTCGATCCAGCCGCGGAACTTCGCCGGTCCGGCGGGGGAGTCGTAGCCCACCAGGATCCGGTCGACCGTCTTGCCGGCCGCCACCGAACCGATCACCGACGAGATGTCGTTCCACTGGTTGACGTACAGCGCCTTCGACGCGCCCTGCCCGCGCGGCGAGAGCGCGAACCCGTGCTGGTCGACGGCCCCGAGGTCGCTCAGGTAGGTGCCGTCCGTGAAGGCCAGGTCCACCGCCACGTTGGTGGCGTCGTAGTCGAGGTCGCCGTCGGCCATCGAGGGGAAGATCCGGTACCCGAGCCGCGTGTCCCGGCCGACCTTCACGTTCACGTCGAAGACCTTGTTGTACGAGTACGCCCGGCCGGTCGCCGTGTGCCGTCCCGCGTAGCGCAGGGCGTGCGTTCCGGTGAACCCGGCCCGCGCCTTCGCCGTCGGCGAGCCGGTCGGGCCCTTGTCGACCAGCGAGAGCATGTCCTGGGGCACAGGACCGCCGCTGCCGCCCGTGGAGAACTGGACGTCGGCGATCTGGAGGATGTCCGGGGCGCCGTTGTTCTTCGTGACGTCGAGCCGGAAGTGCTGGTACTCGGCCGGTGCGGAGAGGTCGTACGACTTGGTCTGGAACCGTTCCGTGAAGGCCTCGCCGGTCCGGGTGTCGACGGTCTTCCAGTCCTTGCCGTCCGTCGAGCCCTCAAGGGTCCAGTCCGCGGGGTCGCGCTCGGCGTAGTCGTTCGCCGAGGTGAGGGCGTAGGTCACCAGCTTGACGGGCTTGTCGAAGTCGAACTCGGCCCAGCCGGTGGGCTCGAAGGTGAGCCACTTGGTGCCGGACTCGCCGTCGACGAGGTTCTCCTTGACCTCGCCCGCGCCGGTGTTCTCGCCGCTCGCCCGCACGTCGGTGACGTGGTCGGTGACGTTGCCGGGGATGCCGGTGCTGTAGCCGCCGTCCACCCCAAAGGCGCGGGGGGCGCCGCTCGGGTCGGTGTCCACGGTGTCGGACCAGTCCGGTGACGGATCGCCAGACTCGAACGAGGATGCGAACTGCGTAGCGGCGGCCGGTGCCTTCGCCGGCAGCGCCACCGCTGCTCCCTGGGAGCCCAGGGTCATGACTACGGCGGCCGCGATCACGACCGCCGTACCAGATCCGTGCCCTGTTCTTCGCTGCGTTCTCCGCTGCATCACAACGGGTACCCTCCCTGCCACATGAGACAACGTTGTCAGCTGCGTGGCGCAGGAACCAGTAGGTGGTCAAGTGACCCGTGATGTCAAGGGTGTTGGGTGCGGCATTCGGGGGTGTATGTCGGCTCTTTTTCCGGCAAGGCGTACAGAGATCGCTCATATTTCCGACAGGTCTCAACTAGGAAAAGACCCATCGGCAACCATGCATTCGATCTTGCCTCGCTGACGGGAAGTGGACTATACCTGTCGGCGTTTCCCGCATGACTTCCTGCACGACCCAGCACTACCCGACCGCGGTGCCGGGGAGGAACCGGTTCACCGCCTGAGTCCTGGAGAAGGCGAGGACTTGAGCATGGGATCCACGTCCGCAGCGCACCCCGGTTCCGATTCCGCAGCGACCCCCGGTTCCGAGGGTGTCGGCCGCCGCGATCTGATCAAGCGGTCCGCCGCACTCGGCCTGATTTCGGTCCCCACCGTCGGATTCCTCTCCGCCTGCGCCAGCAGTGGCGGCGGCGGCCAGTCCAAGGACAAGGCCGGCAAGAAGACGTCCAAGAACCCGCTGGGCGTCAACGACACCGCGCAGATGGAATTCGTCCTCTTCGACGGCGGATTCGGCAAGGAGTACGCCGAGGACGCGGTGAAGATCTACGAGAAGGACTTCCCGAAGGCCAAGGTCAAGTTCTCCGCCACCCAGAAGATCCAGTCCACGCTCCAGCCGCGCTTCAACCAGGGCACCCCGCCGGACCTCATCGACAACTCCGGCGCCGAGCAGATGGACATGGGCGTCCTCGTCGGCAAGAACCAGCTGGCCGACCTCACCCCGCTGCTCGACGCCCCGTCGTACGACGACCCGAACAAGAAGGTCCGCGACACCCTGCGCCCCGGCATCGTCGAGATGGGCCAGTTCGACGGCGACCCGGTCTGGATCATGTACTACGCCTACACGGTCTACGGCGTCTGGTACTCGCAGAAGGCCCTGGACTCGCTCGACGCGGAGTACCCGCAGACCTGGGACCAGATGATCGCCGTCTGCGAGAAGGCCAAGAAGAAGGGCATGGCCGGCTGGACCTACGCCGGCAAGTACCCGTACTACATCCCCTTCTCGCTCTACCCGATGATCGGCAAGGTCGGCGGTGTCGAGGTCCTGAACGCGATCGACAACCTGGAGCCGAACGCCTGGAAACACCCGGCCGTCAAGGCGTGTTTCGAGGCCTACTACGAGCTCTACAAGAAGGGCTACATCCTCAAGGGCACGCCCGGCCTCGACCACATCCAGTCGCAGACCGCCTGGGCCCAGGGCAAGGCCCTGTTCATCCCGAACGGCTCCTGGGTGGAGAACGAGTCGGCGAACGTCATCCCCTCCGACTTCAACCTCGCCGTCTCCGCGCCCACCGGCATCGACAAGAACGACAAGATGCCGTTCGGCACCATCTGGGCCTCCGGCGGCGAGCCCTTCATCGTCCCGGCCAAGGCCGCCAACGCCCAGGGCGGCATGGAGCAGCTGCGCATCATGCTCAGCGAGGCGTCCTCCAAGAACTTCACGACGAAGGTGAAGTCCCTGACCGCGTACAACGGCGGCACCGACGGCATCAGCCTCACGCCGGGTCTCACCTCGGGCGTGGCGGCGCTCAAGCTGGCCGGTTCGAACGTGGTCAACCCGCGGCTCCAGGACTGGTACGTGCAGCTCCAGAAGGAGAAGATCGGGGTCGCCGGTCTCGGCGAGATGATGGCCGGCCGGCTCACTCCGGCGGAGGCCGTCAAGAAGATCCAGGGCTTCGCCGACGAGGCCGCCAAGGACACCTCGATCAAGCACTACAAGCACCAGTAACCAGAAACCGTCTCGGCACCGGAGTGGCGATGCAGCACGGCAAGTACCGGTTCATCGTGGGGTTTCTCGCGTTGCCCCTCGGACTGTACGCGCTCTTCGTGGTGTGGCCGTTCATCCAGTCCATCTACTACTCGTTCACGGACTGGACCGGCCTGAGCCCCGAATTCAAGATGGTCGGCCTGGACAATTACCGGAGGATGCTGCACGACGACGTCTTCTGGAAGTCCTTGCAGCACAGCTTGATGTTCGCGGTCGTGCTGCCGCTGGTGACGATCAGCCTGGCGCTGTTCTTCGCCTTCATGATCAATGTGGGCGGCCGGAGAAGGAGGGGCGGCCCGGTCATCTCAGGGGTCCGGGGCTCCTCCTTCTACAAGATCGTCTACTTCTTTCCGCAGGTGCTGTCGATCGCGATCGTCTCGCTGCTCTTCGCCTTCGCCTACAACCCCGACAGTGGCGCGATCAATTCACTGCTCCGGGGAATTGGTCTGGACAATATCCAGCCGCTCTGGCTGGGCGACCCGAGCCTCGCCCTGTGGTGCGTGATGGCCGTACTGGTCTGGTCCACGGTCGGCTTCTTCGTGGTCCTCTTCTCGGCCGGCATGGCGTCCATCCCCATGGACCTCTACGAGGCCGCCTTGCTCGACGGCGCCGGCCGCGCCACCACCTTCTTCCGCATCACGCTGCCGCTGCTGTGGGACACCGTGCAGTCCGGCTGGGTCTACATGGGCATCCTCGCGCTCGGCGCCGAGTCGTTCGCAGTCGTACAGATCATGACGACAGGACCGGGCGGCCCCGACTACTCGACGACCGTGATGGTCCTGTACGTGTACCAGAAGGCGTTCCGGGACGGTCAGGCCGCCTACGCCACCACCATCGGCGTCGCCCTGCTGGTCGTCACGCTCGCCTTCGCGGCGGTCGTGATGCGGCTGGGCCGTCGCGAGCGGCTGGAGTACTGAAGCGATGACGACGACCGAGACCGACGTCACTGTCACCGAGGCCGAGCCCCCCGCGCCGAAGCCGGCCCGCCCGAAGCGCGAGGGCGGGGTCCTCAACGTCTTCTCCCACGGCATCCTGGTCATCTGGGCGGTCATGGTGGTCACCCCGCTGCTGTGGGCGGTGATGACCTCCTTCAAGGACGACCGGTCCATCTTCACCTCGCCCTGGGCGCTCCCGGACCGGCTGCACTTCGAGAACTGGGCGCGGGCCTGGACCGACGCCAACATGAGCGACTACTTCCTGAACACCGTCCTGGTGGTCGGCGGCTCGCTCATCGGCACCCTGGTCCTCGGCTCGATGGCCGCCTACGTCCTGGCCCGCTTCGACTTCCCGGGCAACCGCTTCATCTACTACCTCTTCATCGGCGGCATGAGCTTCCCGATCATGCTCGCGCTGGTCCCGCTGTTCTACGTCGTGAACAACCTGGGCCTGCTGAACACGATCCACGGCCTGATCCTGGTCTACATCGCGTACTCGCTGCCGTTCACGGTCTTCTTCCTCACGGCGTTCTTCCGCACGCTGCCCACCTCCGTGGCCGAGGCGGCCTTCGTCGACGGCGCCTCGCACACCCGTACGTTCTTCCAGATCATGCTGCCGATGGCCAAGCCCGGCCTGATCAGCGTCGGGATCTTCAACTTCCTCGGCCAGTGGAACCAGTACATGCTCCCGACGGTCCTCAACACGGACCCGGACAAACACGTCCTCACCCAGGGCCTGGTCCAGCTGGCCGTCAGCCAGGGCTACAAGGGCGACTGGTCCGGCCTCTTCGCCGGCCTGGTGATGGCGATGCTCCCGGTCCTCGCGGCGTACATCGTCTTCCAGCGCCAGGTGGTGGCGGGTCTGACGGCGGGTGCTCTGAAGTAGCCCGAACGTTCGCAACCCGAAAGAGGGCGCCCTTGTACCGGCGCCCACGAGCGCGCCCCGAAGGGGCGCGGGAAACTGCGCGACCAGCCACGACGGCGCCGCACCCGACCCTCCGCGCGCGCCCTTCGACCTGCTGACCAGTGGCCTGGACGTGTCCGTCGCGTGTCCCTCAGGCAACCTCCGAACCGCCAACGATTTCTGTCAAGGACTTGACGTCGGTAACCCGTTCAGCAGAGCTTGGAGTTCATAACTTGTAAGTGACCCGGTCTCAGTGAGGTGATCTGGGTCACGTTGGCGGCACCGTGGCCGCCTCCGATGGCGGGAGTGGATGGGTCGATGGAGACTCCGGGGTCGCAGTCGTCGCTGCACCGAGCCAACCTGGAACGTGTCGTACGGGCCGTACGTCTGGCCGGATCGCTCACGCAGGCGGAGATCGCGCGCACGACCGGCCTGTCGGCCGCAACGGTCTCCAACATCGTGCGCGAGCTCAAGGACGGCGGAACCGTCGAGGTCACGCCCACGTCGGCGGGCGGCCGCAGGGCTCGCAGCGTGAGCCTGAGCGGTGACGCCGGCATCGTCATAGGGGTCGATTTCGGCCACACCCACCTGCGCGTCGCGATCGGGAACCTCGCCCACCAGGTGCTGGCCGAGGAGTCCGAGCCGCTCGACGTGGACGCGTCGTCCAGCCAGGGCTTCGACAGGGCGGAAGAGCTGGTCAACCGCCTGATCGCGGCGACCGGCGTGGACCGCTCGAAGATCGCCGGCGTGGGTGTCGGCGTCCCCGGCCCGATCGACGTCGAGTCCGGCACCCTCGGCTCCAGCGCCATCCTGCCCGGCTGGATCGGTGCGAGACCCGCGGAGGAGCTCCGGCTCCGCCTCGGCGTCCCCGTGCACGTCGACAACGACGCCAACCTCGGCGCCCTGGGCGAGCTGGTCTGGGGCAGCGGCAAGGGCGTCCGCGATCTCGCGTACATCAAGGTCGCGAGCGGTGTCGGCGCCGGTCTGGTGATCAACGGGAAGATCTACCGGGGCCCCGGCGGCACGGCTGGCGAAATAGGACATATTACACTCGACGAGTCCGGTCCGGTCTGCCGCTGCGGCAACCGCGGCTGCCTGGAGACCTTCGCGGCGGCCCGCTACGTGCTGCCGCTGCTCCAGCCCGGTCACGGCCCCGACCTGACCATGGAAGGCGTCGTACGGCTGGCCCGGGACGGCGATCCGGGCTGCCGTCGCGTGATCGGCGACGTCGGCCGCCACATCGGCAGCGGGGTGGCCAATCTCTGCAACCTGCTCAACCCGAGCCGGGTGGTCCTCGGCGGCGACCTCGCCGAGGCCGGAGAGCTGGTTCTGGGGCCCATCAGGGAGTCCGTGGGGCGCTACGCGATCCCCAGCGCCGCACGTCAGCTCTCGGTGCTTCCGGGCGCCCTCGGCGGCCGTGCGGAGGTGCTCGGAGCGCTCGCTCTCGCGCTCAGCGAGATGGGCGATTCGACCCTTCTGGACGGATCTGTACCTGTCATCGCACCTGCCTTCACTTAGAGAACGCATGGCGCCGTTGCCATCTCGTTAAGTATTTACTTCTTGACGTCGAACTTGCGGCCGAGTTGACTTCGAGCCACCTCGGCCGCAGCGTTGCGGCCCTGTCAGGGAGGCACCCCCAAATGAACGCAACGATGCGTAGAGTCGTGATCGGCACCGCCGCGGTTTCCATGGCGCTGTCCGTCGCCGCCTGTGGCAAGGCCGGCGACAGCAAGAAGAGCGACTCGAGCAGCAGCAGCTCCTCCGGTGGCAAGACCATCGGCCTGCTGCTCCCCGACAGCGTGACCGCGCGCTACGAGAAGTTCGACCACCCGTACTTCGAGGCGCAGGTCAAGTCGCTGTGTGCCGACTGCACCGTCGACTACGCGAACGCCGCCGGTGACGCCGCCAAGCAGGCCCAGCAGGTCAGCACCATGGTGACCAAGGGCGTCAAGGTCATCGTGATCTCGGCCCAGGACTCTGCGGCCATCAAGTCCTCCATCGACGCGGCCGTGGCCAAGGGCGTCAAGGTCGTCGCGTACGACCGCCTCGCCCAGGGCAAGGTCTCGGCGTACGTCTCCTTCGACAACGTCAAGGTCGGCGAGCTCCAGGGCCAGGCCCTGCTCGACGCCCTCGGCTCCAAGGCGACCACCAAGTCGAAGATCGTCATGATCAACGGTGACGACGCCGACCCGAACGCCGGCCAGTTCAAGCAGGGCGCGCACAAGGCCCTCGACGGCAAGGTGAACATCGCCTACGAGCAGTCCGGCCTGTGGAAGGACACCGTCGCCGCGCAGAAGATGAAGGCGGCCATCACCCAGCTCGGTGCCAAGAACATCGCGGGTGTCTACTCCGCCAACGACGGCATGGCCGGTGGTATCGCCACCACCCTCAAGGGCGCCGGCATCAGCGGCATCCCGCTGACCGGTCAGGACGCGGAGCTCGCGGGCATCCAGCGCATCGTCGCCGGCACCCAGTCCTCCACCGTCTACAAGGCGTTCAAGCCGGAGGCCGACGCCGCCGCCACGATCGCCGTGGACCTGCTGCAGGGCAAGAGCATCTCCTCGCTCGCCACCACCACGCAGACCAGCGGTTCCGGCGACCAGGTGCCCTCGCAGCTGCTGACCCCGGTGTCGGTCACCAAGGCCAACATCAAGGACACGGTGATCAAGGACGGTCTGTACACCGTCTCGGACATCTGCACCAGCGAGTTCGCCAAGGCCTGCAAGGCCGCCAACCTGCAGTAGTCCCGCCCTGGAGCCCTGAGGCTCCGGCCGCCAGCGCCCGGGTGGTCGCAGTACGACACCCGGGCCCCGGCCGCCCGACACGCCGGCCCTTCCGCAAGGTGCCCCGGCCGTCCGGCGGTCTCGCGAAACCCCTCCGACGCCCGCTCCGGCCTTCATACCCCGCTGCCGGAGCGGGCGTCGGACGGACCCGTTGCCAAGCGCAGCGGATTCGCGCATGTTCATCTTGTAAACCGCGTGCGTTCCCCGACGACAGTCCGGGGTACCGCACGACCCTCCGCGCCTGATCACCAAGCGCGGCATCCCCGCCGGTCAGGCGGCGAAGGAGATGGTTCACGTGTCCGCTACGCCCGTGCTGGCGTTGCGCGGAGTCTCCAAGCGATTCGGTGCGGTCCAGGCCCTCACCGACGTCGATCTGGAGGTCCACGCCGGAGAAGTGGTCGCCCTGGTGGGCGACAACGGCGCAGGAAAGTCGACCCTGGTCAAGACGATCGCGGGTGTGCACCCCATCGATGAGGGCGTCATCGAGTGGGAGGGCAACTCCGTCAGCATCAACAAGCCGCACGACGCCCAGGGACTGGGTGTCGCGACGGTCTACCAGGACCTCGCGCTCTGCGACAACCTCGACGTGGTGGGGAACCTCTTCCTCGGCCGTGAGCTGCTGCACCGCGGCGTCATCGACGAGGTCACGATGGAGAAGCAGGCCCGCGAGCTGCTGAGCACGCTCTCCATCCGCATCCCGAGCGTCCGCATCCCGATCGCCAGCCTCTCCGGCGGTCAGCGTCAGGTCGTGGCCATCGCCCGCGCCCTGATCGGCGACCCCAAGGTCGTCATCCTCGACGAGCCCACCGCCGCCCTCGGTGTCGAGCAGACCGCGCAGGTCCTCGACCTGGTCGAGCGGCTGCGCGAGCGCAACCTCGCCGTCATCCTCATCAGCCACAACATGGCCGACGTCAAGGCGGTGGCGGACACCGTCGCCGTGCTGCGTCTGGGCAAGAACAACGGTTTCTTCCCCGTGAAGAGCACCAGCCAGGAAGAGATCATCGCCGCGATCACGGGTGCCACGGACAACGCCGTGACCCGTCGTTCCGAGCGACGCACCACGGAGGCGGCAAAGTGAGCGAGACGTCGAACAAGACCGTGAAGGGCGACGAGTCGCCCGAGCTCGGCAAGACCGAGGCGGCGGCCCCGACCACGGTCGCCCCCGCCGACGACCCGACGGCCGCGCCCGTCACGGTCGTCGACCCGCGGCTGCTGGTCCGTGAAGAGGGCTTCAAGGGCTACCTCACGGAGTTCACCCGCCGGGTGAAGGGCGGCGAGCTGGGCTCGCTGCCGGTGGTCGTCGGCCTGATCATCATCTGGACCATCTTCCAGGTGAAGAACAGCCTGTTCCTCAGCGCGGACAACCTCTCCAACATCAGCTACTTCCTCTCGGCCACCGGCATGCTCGCCATCGGCCTGGTGTTCGTGCTGCTGCTCGGCGAGATCGACCTGTCCGTCGGCTCGGTGAGCGGTCTGGCCTCCACGGTGTTCGCCGTCTTCGTGGTCAACCACGGAATGAACCAATGGCTGGCCCTGATCCTCACGATCATCACGGGCATCGGCATCGGTGCGCTGCACGGCTGGTTCTTCGCCAAGATCGGCGTACCCGCGTTCGTGGTCACCCTGGCCGGCTTCCTCGGCTGGAACGGTCTGATGCTGTGGCTGCTGGGCTCCAGCGGCACGATCAACATCCCGGCCGACAGCGGCCCGGTGAACCTCCTCGGCCAGAGCTCCTTCTTCATGAACCAGGCCATCATCGGCGCCTACCTGCTGGCCGGCCTCGGTGTCGTGCTCTCGGCCCTGGGCCAGTTCAACGAGCAGCGCCGGCGCCGTGCGGCGGGTGTGCCGTTCCGGCCCACCAGCGAGATCCTGATCCGCGTCATCCTGCTCGCGGTCGCGTCCTTCGCGGCGGCGGCCGTGCTGAACAACGCGGCCGGTGTCTCCAACGCGCTGGTGATCTTCCTCGCGTCGCTGGTCATCGTCGACTTCGTGCTGCGCCGCACCACGTACGGCCGCAAGGTCTTCGCGGTCGGCGGCGGCATCGAGGCCGCCCGTCGTGCCGGTATCAGCGTGCCGATGGTCCGCATCACCGTGTTCGCGATCTCCGGCGGCTTCGCGGCGATCGGCGGCATGTTCTTCGCCGGCCAGACGGCGAGCGCGACGCTCAACGCCGGTGGCGGCAACACGCTGATGCTCGCCATCGCGGCGGCCGTCATCGGTGGTACGTCGCTGTTCGGTGGCCGCGGTACCGTCTGGTCCGCGCTGCTGGGCATGCTGGTCATCCAGTCCATCCAGACCGGCCTCGACCTGCTGAACATGAACACGTCGATCCAGTACATGATCACCGGTGGCGTTCTGCTGGGTGCGGTCGTCATCGACTCCGTCTCCCGCAAGAGCCAGAAGGCGGCGGGGCGCGGCTGACGCCGATCGCCGTCGGGGGTGCGGTGACGGTGCGGCTGACTCGCCGTCGTGGCTGGTCGCGCAGTTCCTCCCCCAGCCTTCGGCCGGGGGTACCCCCAGCGCCCCTAGGTTTTTGACTGTGCCCGGCACTGGACAGTGCCGGGCACAGTCGTGTCATAGGTGGGGGTCAGGATGGGTACAGCCGATCGCGTGACCCATGACCCAAGGGCCGGAGTCGTTCCGCCCGGGCGGAACATTAGACTCGACGAGCCCGGCAACAGCTCGATCAGCTCTACTGCAAGGAGGCACGGGTGCCGCTGCTGACCCGTATCAGGGGACCGCGCGATCTGGACCGGCTCAGCCCCGAGGAGCTGGTCCAGCTGGCAGAGGAGATCCGGAGCTTCCTCGTGGAAGCGGTCTCCAAGACCGGCGGACACCTCGGTCCCAACCTGGGCGTGGTCGAGCTCACCATCGCCCTGCACCGCGTCTTCGACTCCCCGAAGGACAAGGTGCTCTGGGACACCGGCCACCAGTCCTACGTGCACAAGCTGCTGACCGGCCGCCAGGACTTCTCGAAGCTGAAGCAGAAGGGCGGCCTGTCCGGCTACCCCTCGCAGGCCGAGTCCGAGCACGACGTCATCGAGAACAGCCACGCCTCCACCGTGCTCGGCTGGGCCGACGGCATCGCCAAGGGCAACCAGCTGCTCGAACGCGACAGCCACGTCGTCGCCGTGATCGGTGACGGCGCCCTGACCGGCGGCATGGCCTGGGAGGCGCTGAACAACATCGCCGACGCCAAGGACCGCCCGCTCGTCATCGTCGTCAACGACAACGAGCGCTCCTACGCCCCGACCATCGGCGGCCTCGCCAACCACCTGGCGACCCTGCGCACGACGGACGGGTACGAGCGGTTCCTGGCCCGCGGCAAGGACCTGCTGGAGCGCACCCCGGTCGTCGGCAGGCCGCTCTACGACACCCTGCACGGCGCCAAGAAGGGGCTGAAGGACTTCATCGCCCCGCAGGGCATGTTCGAGGACCTCGGCCTGAAGTACGTCGGCCCGATCGACGGCCACGACATGGAGGCCCTGGAGTCGGCGCTCGCGCGGGCCAAACGGTTCGGCGGTCCGGTCATCGTGCACTGCCTCACCGAGAAGGGCCGCGGCTACCAGCCCGCCCTCCAGGACGAGGCCGACCGCTTCCACGGCATCGGCCCCATCCACCCCGACACCGGCCTGCCCGTCAAGGCCTCCGGCGCCGACTGGACCTCGGTCTTCGGCGACGAGATGGTCGAGCTCGGCAAGGAGCGCGGGGACATCGTCGCCATCACGGCGGCCATGCTCCAGCCGGTCGGCCTGAAGAAGTTCGCGGACACCTTCCCGGACCGCATCTACGACGTCGGCATCGCCGAGCAGCACGGCGCCGTCTCCGCGGCCGGCCTCGCCACGGCCGGCCTGCACCCCGTCTTCGCCGTGTACGCCACCTTCCTCAACCGCGCCTTCGACCAGGTGCTGATGGACGTGGCCCTGCACAAGTGCGGGGTGACCTTCGTCCTGGACCGGGCCGGCGTCACCGGCACCGACGGCGCCTCCCACAACGGCATGTGGGACATGTCGATCCTCCAGGTCGTCCCCGGCCTCAGGCTCGCCGCCCCGCGCGACGCCGACCAGGTCCGCGCCCAGCTCCGCGAGGCCGTCCAGGTCGACGACGCCCCGACGGTCGTCCGCTTCTCCAAGGGCGCGGTCGGCCCCGCCGTCGCGGCCGTCGGCAGGATCGGCGGCATGGACGTGCTGCGCGAGCCCGGCACCGACACCCCGGACGTGCTCCTGGTCTCCGTGGGCGCCCTCGCCCCCATGTGCCTGGAGATCGCCGGCCTCCTCGACAAGCAGGGCATCTCGACGACCGTGGTCGACCCGCGCTGGGTCAAGCCGGTCGACGAGGCCATGGCACCGCTGGCCGAGCGCCACCGGGTCGTCGTCACGGTCGAGGACAACAGCCGCGTCGGCGGCGTCGGCTCCACCATCGCCCAGGCCCTGCGCGACGCGGGCGTAGACGTCCCGCTCCGCGACTTCGGCATCCCGCCCCGCTTCCTCGACCACGCGTCGAGGGCCGAGGTGATGGCGGAGATCGGCCTGACCGCTCCGGACATCGCCCGCCAGGTCACCGGATTGGTCGCGAAGCTGGACGGCACGACGACGGAGGTCGACTCCGTGGCGCCCGCGAGGGACTGAGCTGCAACGCGCCCTGAAGGGGCGCTGGGGGTACCCCCGGCCGAAGGCTGGGGGAGGAACTGCGCGACCAGCCCCCACCGGCCGGCAGACCCCGACGAGACACGAACCACCCCGACGGGTCGGTCCCGCTCACCTCTCCGGTGGCGAGACCGACCCATCTGCGTGAACCTGCCCTTGCCGGGGCATACGCACCCCCGGCCCTCTCGATCATGTCGAGGACGACAAACGTGGGAGGTAGGCACGTGGGCAGTACCCTCTTCAGGACAAAGAACGTCGAACAGTCCCTCAGGGACACCGAGGAACCGGAGCACGCGCTAAGGAAGTCGCTCTCGGCCCTGGACCTCACGGTCTTCGGCGTGGGTGTCATCATCGGCACCGGCATCTTCGTCCTGACCGGCACAGCCGCCAGGAACACCGCAGGGCCCGCGGTGGCCCTGTCCTTCGTCGTGGCCGGCGTCGTCTGCGGCCTCGCCGCACTCTGCTACGCCGAGTTCGCCTCGACCGTCCCGGTGGCCGGCTCCGCGTACACCTTCTCGTACGCCTCCCTCGGCGAGTTCCCCGCGTGGATCATCGGCTGGGACCTGGTCCTCGAACTCGCGCTGGGCACGGCGGTGGTCGCCGTCGGCTGGTCGGGGTACATCCACTCGCTGCTCGACAACGCCGGCTGGCACCTGCCCGAGTACCTCAGCGGCCGCGACGGCGCCCACGGCTTCGGCTTCGACATCCTGGCCGCCGCCCTGGTCCTCGCCCTCACCGCGATCCTCGTCGTCGGCATGAAGCTCTCCGCCCGGGTCACCTCGGTCGTCGTCGCCATCAAGGTGGCCGTCGTCCTGGTCGTCATCATCGCGGGCGCCTTCTTCATCCACAGCGGCAACTACAGCCCCTTCGTCCCGCCGAAGGAGGCCGTGCCGGCCGGCGGCAACCTCAAGGCCCCGCTGATCCAGCTCATGATCGGCTGGGCGCCCTCCAACTTCGGCGTGATGGGCATCTTCACCGCCGCCTCCGTCGTCTTCTTCGCCTTCATCGGCTTCGACGTCGTCGCCACCGCCGCCGAGGAGACCCGCAACCCCCAGCGTGACGTACCGCGCGGCATCATCGGCTCCCTCATCATCTGCACCGCCCTCTACGTCGCCGTGGCCGTCGTGGTGACCGGCATGCAGAAGTACAGCGAGCTGTCCGTGGACGCCCCGCTCGCCGACGCCTTCAAGGCCACCGGGCACCCCTGGTTCGCCGGCCTGATCAGCTTCGGCGCCGCCGTCGGCCTGACCACCGTCTGCATGATCCTGCTGCTCGGCCAGTCCCGGGTGTTCTTCGCGATGAGCCGGGACGGCCTGCTGCCCCGCTTCTTCTCGCACACCCACCCGAGGTTCCGCACCCCGTACCGGCCGACCATCCTGCTCGGTGTCGTCATCTCGGTCGTCGCGGGGTTCACCAGTCTCAGCGAACTCGCCGAACTCGTGAACATCGGCACGCTCTTCGCCTTCATCGTCGTCGCGATCAGCGTGATCATCCTGCGCAACACCCGGCCGGACCTGGAGCGGTCCTTCCGCACCCCCTGGGTGCCGGTGCTGCCGGTCCTGTCCGTGCTGGCCTCGCTGTGGCTGATGCTCAACCTGCCCGCCGAGACCTGGCTGCGGTTCGCCGTCTGGATGGTCATCGGCTTCGTCGTCTACTTCCTCTACGGCCGTACGCACAGCCGCCTCGCCCAGGCCGAACGGGCCCCCGCCGACGCTCCGTGACCGGCAGTCTCGCCACCCCGGCCCCGTATGTCCCGTCCTGATGGGACTGCGGGGCCGGATAGCGTGCTCCCCATGCTTCTCGCGCCCCACGCCCCGCCACGGTCCGTAGTCGCAGGGAAGGGGTACTGGACGCGGCTGCTGCCCCTGCTCGCCGTGCTGGCCTGCGTGACCCGGGTGCCGTCCTTCCTCCGGCCGCTCTGGAACCCGGACGAGGGCTATCTGGCCGTCCAGGCACGCATGCTGGCGGGCGGCGGGCAGCTCTACGAGACGGTGGTGGACCGCAAGCCGCCGCTGCTGCCATGGCTGTACGAGGGGACGTTCGCGGTCTTCGGGTCCGGATCGCTCACCCCGGTCCGGGTCCTCGCCGTACTGGCACAGCTGGCCACCGCGGCGCTGCTCGCGTCCGTCGCCCGGCGGCGCTGGGGCGACCGCGCGGGCCGCACCGCCGGGGCGCTGTACCTGCTGGTCTCGGTCGGGCTCAACCCCGAGGACGCGCAGGCGGCCACCTTCGAGGTGTTCATGCTGCCCTGCACGGCCGCCGCGATGTGGTGCGCCGACCGGCGCCGCTTCGCGGCGGCCGGGGCCGCCGTCGCCTGCGCCTTCCTCACCAAGCAGACCGGCGGGGCCGTCCTGCTGCCGGTGCTCTATCTCCTCAACCGGTACGGCGGGCCGCGCGCCGGCCTGCTCCGGCTGGCGGCCGGCGCCGCCCTGCCCGTCCTGGGCGCGGCCCTGGCCACCGACCCGGCCGGCTTCACCTTCTGGACGGTCACCGGATCCGGCGCCTACGCCTCCTTCACCGGCTCCGAACTCCACGTGCTGGCACGAGCGCTGACCAACACCGCGATCCTCGGCGCGGCCTCGGCCGGCCTGCTCCCGCCCATCGCGCGGACCCTGCGCATCGCCCGCACCGGCGCCGCCGACCTGTGGCTGTGGCTGGCCGCGTCGGTGGCCGCAGTCACCCTCGGCTTCCACTTCTTCGGCCACTACTTCCTGCAACTCACCCCGCCCCTCGCCCTGTTGGCCACGGCCGCGCTGCAGGTGCTGCCGCGGGAACGGACCTCGGCCGCCGTCCTCGCCTCGGCCTGCGCCTGCACCCTCTTCCTGACCTGGGGCGCCCTCGCCCCCCGCCCCGAACTCGCGCACGCGCAGCGGCTGGCGCTCACCCTCGACCGCCGTACCGCTCCCGGCGACCGAGTCCTGGTCTGGGGCATGCACCCGGAGACGTACTGGCTCGCCGACCGCACCCCCGCCACCCGCTACCTCACCGCCGGCCTCCTCACCAACTTCAGCGGCGGCCGGGACGGCCCGCAGGTCGGCGAGAAGTACGCCGTCGCCGGCACCTGGCCCGTCTTCCGCGCGGAACTGGCCGACCGGGCACCGGCCCTGGTGATCGACGACTCCCGCGGCAAGCCCTACGGCCCCGACCGCGTCCCGAGCCTGCGCAGGCTGCTCGCGGCCGGCTACGAGCACGCGGGCGAGGTGGACGGGGCGGTGCTCTACGTCAGAGCGCCGGGGAACTGAGTCCCGTAAGGGGCGCGAGGCTGTATTCGTATGCGGCTCCGCCGCGCGGGCGCGACCGGCCACGACGGCGCCGCAGTCGACAGCCGGCCTGTCGCGGTGTTGCAAGTCAGGGCGCCGGGGGAACAGGCGGTCGCGGCAGCGCCCCGTAAGGGGCGCTGGGGGCCCCGGCCGAAGGCTGGGGGAGGAACTGCGCGACCAGCCTCCACCGGCCCGCAGGCGAACGAACCGCCCACCAGCGGAGCGCTACAGCAGCGCGCTCGGCCCGATCACCTCGGCGCCCAACTCGGTCACCCGACTCCGCAGTTCACGGTCGGCGGTGACGACGAGCCGGGGCCGGCCGGGGTCCTCGGCGGCCAGCTCCACGATCCGGTCGTCGCCGCTGCCGGGTGCCGACTCCACCCGTACGCCGGGCACCGACGCCACCCCGCGGGCCGCGCCCTCGACGACGAGCACCAGCTCCACCGGCGTCGGCCGGCCGGGCAGCCCTCGCTCGGCGAGCCGGTCGCGGAGCCGTTCGGCGGCACCCTTGCGGTCCCGCCACCAGCCGTCCGGCCGCGACCCGACGACGTTGGCGCCGTCGACGATCACCAGCAGGGGAGCTCTGTCTTCCATGCCCCAAGCCTCGCACGCCCGGGGCCGCCCCACTGCTGCGAACGGCCCCGCTTAGAGTGAAGCCGTGAACGGCGACTGGCTCCTCCGCGGCCGTGACGGCCGGCTCAGTGTCTATCTGCCGTCCGGCGACGCCGTGCTGTGCCGGGCGGAACGCGGACCCGGCGCGCCCTGGGGCACGCCCCGGAAAGTGGGCGGCGAGCAGCGGCTGCATCCCGGCTTCGCGGTGGGTCGGGGCGTCGACGGGTACGCCCATCTGGTCGCCTGGCGCCCCACCGTGAAGGGCGAGTCGGGGCTCGTCCACTCCACCCACTTCCGCCCGCACCTGGCCGCCCTGGACTGGCAGTCGGTCGGCCACCCGAACAGGAAGGGGGAGGTGACCGGAGCCCCGGCCGTCGCCGTGGACGCGGCGGGCCGCGCTCATGTCTTCGTCCGCAACCAGGGGCGCGGGCTGAGCATGGTCGCCCAGAAGGAGAAGGGCGGCTGGGAGCCCTGGCGGGACCTGAAGGGGCGGCTGGTCGAGGACGGGCTCGCCGCGGTGACCGGCGAGTCCGGGCGCGTCGAGGTGTACGCTGCCGTGCCCGGCGGGATCGTGTACTGGCGTCAGGAGGAGGCCGGTAAGCCGCCCGTGCAGCTGGAGGCGCTGGAGGCCCCGGTCCGGCCCGGCACCCTCACCGCCCTCGCCACGTCGGCCGAGAGCACCACGCTCTACTACACCGACGAGTCCGGCGACCTGTGCGCCTGGCGCCCGGGCGGCAAGCCGTACGCCCTGCTGCCCTCCGCCGGGCCCGGCCCGGTCGCCGCGGTCCGCTGCGAACTCGACGGGTACGACTGCACCCTGCTCGCCCAGCGCTCGGCGAGCGGCCGGGTGGCCTTCGCCGCCTACCCGACCCAGGACGAGCGGGCCGGCGCCTGGTGGACCGAGTCGGGACCGCAGCTCCCGGCCGACGCCAGGGTCGCCCTGACCACCGACGAGGCGGGCCGGGTGACCGCGGCGAGCCTGTCCCCGTCCACCGGTCAGCTCCTCCTCACCGGCCGTAAGGACGAACCGGGGCTGGCGCTCGAGGCCTGGCGGCAGCTCTGACGCGCTCCGGGCCCTTCGCAGCCGGGTCTGCGGGCCCGGAGCCCGAGGCACGGCGGGGGGCGCGCGTGCGCCATGATGAGCACCGTGGACAACCAGACACTCATCGACGCCTGGCGGCGTCTGCTCACCGGCTCAGGCAAGTCATGGGTGCTGTTCGCGCACGGCACCTGCGTGGTGCTCGAACACCCCACCGGCGATGTCGCCGAGCAGGCCGTCGGCATTCTTGGCGAGTTCGGTCCCATGCATGTCGCCACGGCGGCGGGTGACTTCCGTGTGCTCGAACTCAACCAGGGCGACGGCTGGCTGGTGACGAGCCACCATCCGGACGTCATCACCTTCGTGCCGCGCGACGACCCAGAGGACCCGTCCCACCTGGCCGTCGGCCTCCTGGGCCGCTCCCGCCGCGACCTCGACGGCACGGAACTGAGCGTCGTCCACGTCGAGGTGACTCCGCCCTCCTGAAGCGGGTGCGACCGGTGCGTCCCCGGCACGCCGATGCCCGGCACACCAGTCGGTGTGCCGGGCATCGCGTCCGTACGGACGCGGCTACGCCGGGACGCTCGCCACGCCCGGGGCCAGGAACTTCCTGCCGTTCACGCGCTCGGAGACGCCCTCGCGGTCCAGGTACGGCGTGATGCCGCCCAGGTGGAAGGGCCAGCCGGCGCCCGTGATCAGGCAGAGGTCGATGTCCTGCGCCTCGGCGACGACACCCTCGTCGAGCATGAGCCCGATCTCCTGGGCGACGGCGTCCAGGACGCGGTCCCGGACCTGCTCCTCGGTGAGGACGGAGTCACCCTGCTTGAGCAGCGCGGCGACCTCGGGGTCCAGCTCCGGCTTCCCGCTGTCGTAGACGTAGAAGCCGCGCTTGCCCGCCTTGACGACGGCCGCGAGGTTCGGGGAGACCGTGAAGCGGTCCGGGAAGGCCCGGTTGAGGGTCTCCGAGACGTGCAGGCCGATGGCGGGACCGACCAGCTCCAGGAGGACCAGCGGGGACATCGGCAGGCCCAGCGGCTCGACCGCCTTCTCCGCGACCTCGACCGGGGTGCCCTCGTCGATGACGTTCTGGATCTCGCCCATGAAGCGGGTCAGGATGCGGTTGACGACGAACGCCGGGGCGTCCTTCACCAGAACCGCGGTCTTCTTGAGCTTCTTGGCGACGGCGAAGGCCGTGGCCAGCGAGGCGTCGTCGGTCTGCTCGCCGCGGACGATCTCCAGGAGCGGCAGGATCGCGACCGGGTTGAAGAAGTGGAAGCCCACGACCCGCTCGGGGTTCTTGAGCTTCGACGCCATCTCCGTCACCGACAGCGAGGAGGTGTTGGTGGCGAGGATCGCGTGCGCCGGGGCGACCGCCTCGACCTCCGCGAACACCTGCTGCTTGACGCCGATCTCCTCGAACACCGCTTCGATGATGAAGTCGGCGTCCGCGAAGCCCTCGGCCTTGTCCAGCACGCCGGTGACCAGGGCCTTGAGGCGGTTGGCCTTGTCCTGGTTGATACGGCCCTTGCCGAGCAGCTTGTCGATCTCGGCGTGGACGTAGCCCACACCCTTGTCGACGCGCTCCTGGTCGATGTCGGTCAGCACGACCGGCACCTCAAGGCGGCGCAGGAAGAGCAGCGCGAGCTGCGAGGCCATGAGGCCCGCGCCCACCACGCCGACCTTGGTGACCGGGCGCGCCAGGTTCTTGTCCGGAGCGCCCGCGGGCCGCTTGCCGCGCTTCTGCACCAGGTTGAACGCGTAGATGCCGGCGCGCAGTTCACCGCCCATGATCAGGTCGGCGAGCGCCTTGTCCTCGGCGTCGTAGCCCTGCTGCAGGTCGCCGTTCTTGGCGGCGGCGATGATGTCCAGCGCGCGGTAGGCGGCCGGGGCGGCGCCGTGCACCTTGGAGTCGGCGATGAACCGGCCACGGGCGACGGCCTGGTCCCAGGCCTCGCCGCGGTCGATCACCGGGCGCTCGACCTCGATCTCGCCCTTCAGTACCTGGGCGGTCCAGATCAGCGACTGCTCCAGGAAGTCGGCACCCTCGAAGAGGGCGTCCGCGATGCCCAGGTCGAAGACCTGCTGCCCCTTGAGCTGCTTGTTCTGGTTGAGGCTGTTCTCGATGATGACCGAGACGGCCTTGTCGGCGCCGATCAGGTTCGGCAGCAGCGCGCAGCCGCCCCAGCCCGGGACCAGACCGAGGAAGACCTCGGGGAGGGAGAACGCCGGGATGGCCTTGGAGACGGTCCGGTACTGGCAGTGCAGACCGACCTCGACGCCACCGCCCATGGCGGCACCGTTGTAGTACGCGAAGGTCGGCACGGCCAGGCCCGCGAGGCGCTTGAAGACCTCGTGACCGCCCTTGCCGATGGCCAGCGCGTGCTCGTGCTCCTTGAGGAGCTCGACGCCCTTGAGGTCCGCGCCGACCGCGAAGATGAACGGCTTGCCGGTGATGCCGACACCGACGATCGCGCCCTCGGCCGCCTCCTTCTCCACCTGGTCGATCGCGGTGTTGAGGTTCGCCAGCGAGGCCGGGCCGAAGGTGGTCGGCTTGGTGTGGTCCAGGCCGTTGTCCAGGGTGATCAGCGCGAAGCGGCCGGCCCCGGCCGGCAGGTCGAAGTGGCGTACGTGCGCCGACGTGACGACCTCGTCGGGGAACAGGTCCGAGGCCTGCTTCAGAAGCTCGGCGGTGGTGCTCACTTGTCCCCCTCGAAGTGCGGGTTCTCCCAGATGACCGTCGCGCCCATGCCGAAGCCGACGCACATCGTGGTCAGGCCGTAGCGGACGTTCGGCTGCTCCTCGAACTGGCGGGCCAGCTGCGTCATCAGACGGACGCCGGAGGAGGCCAGCGGGTGACCGAAGGCGATGGCGCCGCCGTACTGGTTGACGCGCTCGTCGTCGTCCGCGATGCCGTAGTGGTCGAGGAAGGCCAGCACCTGCACGGCGAAGGCCTCGTTGATCTCGAACAGACCGATGTCGGAGATCGACAGACCCGCCTGGGCGAGGGCCTTCTCGGTGGCCGGGATCGGGCCGTAACCCATGACCTCCGGCTCGACGCCCGCGAAGGCGTACGACACGAGGCGCATCTTCACCGGCAGGTTGTTCTCGCGGGCGAAGTCCTCGGAGGCGATGATCGAGGCGGTCGCACCGTCGTTGAGACCGGCCGCGTTACCGGCGGTGACCCGGCCGTGCACACGGAACGGGGTCTTGAGACCGGAGAGGCTCTCCAGCGTCGTGCCCGGGCGCATCGGCTCGTCGGCCGTCACGAGACCCCAGCCGGTCTCGCCGCCCTCCGGGTTGGTCCGGCGCACCGAGATCGGCACCAGGTCGGCCTGGATCTTGCCGTTGGCGTACGCCTTGGCGGCCTTCTCCTGCGAGCGCACCGCGTACTCGTCCGCGCGCAGCTTGGTGATCTGCGGGTAGCGGTCGTGCAGGTTCTCCGCGGTCATGCCCATGAACAGCGCGGACTCGTCGACCAGCTTCTCGCTGACGAACCGCGGGTTCGGGTCGACGCCCTCGCCCATCGGGTGGCGGCCCATGTGCTCGACACCGCCGGCGATGGCGACGTCGTACGCGCCGAAGGCGACGGAACCGGCGACCGTGGTGACGGCGGTCAGGGCGCCGGCGCACATGCGGTCGATGGAGTAGCCGGGCACGGAGGTCGGCAGGCCCGCGAGGATGCCCGCGGTACGGCCGATGGTCAGACCCTGGTCACCGATCTGCGTGGTCGCGGCGACGGCGACCTCGTCGATCTTCTTGGTGTCCAGACCGGGGTTGCGGCGCAGCAGCTCCCGGATCGCCTTCACGACGAGGTCGTCGGCCCGGGTCTCGTGGTAGATGCCCTTCGGGCCCGCCTTGCCGAACGGGGTACGGACGCCGTCGACGAAGACGACATCCCTGACGGTACGAGGCACGATTGGCTCTCCTCCAGGGTGCGGGATGGCACTGCTGCGATGCGCTGAGCGCGCGCTCAGGGCCCATGCTACTTATGAGTAACGTGACTGCCCAGTCCTGGAGGGGGGAGCGGCGAAGGTCACATGGCAAGCGGGCCGCGCCGCAGCGCCCCGGCAGGGGCGCGAGGAACCGCGCGACCAGCCGCATCGGACCCGCAGACCGGTACGGCGCGCATCACGGGGCCGGTGGATGGCTGCCGCGCGGACGGCTCGGTGTGCGGCGTGCCCAACTCGAAGATGCGGGCATTGCCCGTCAGCAGCCGCCGGGTACGGGCGGGCCGGGACCGATGCGCGGGTGACGTGGGCACAGGGGCTCCTCTCAGATCGTGGTGCAGGTATCCGGACGGTCGTCGGTCCGTGTCATGAGGGGCGCCGCGAGCGCGCAGACCAGCAGCGGCCCGTGGCCGGCCGTGTCGTCGTACGCGAGCCGGACGGTGGCCGGACCGCGGACCACGCCGAGCGCGTCGAGCACCCGGACCGTGTAGCGCGCGAGGGCCTGCGCCGCCGGGCCGCTCGGCGGGCGCGGTCCGGCGGGTGGGTCCGCCCGCAGCCCGGTGACGACGTGCTCGGGCCGTCCGTCCGGGCCGGGGCGGGTGACGGTGCCGACCGTGTACCGGCGGCGACCGGGCAACTCGGTCAGGACCAGGTGCGGGCTGCCCGAGTGCCGGGCGGCCGCGTGCCACAGCGCGGGCCAGGCCGTGTCGAGGCGGCCCACGTCCGCGCATTCCACCTCGTCGACCGGCGTTCCGGCGGCTGCCGGGGCGAGCAGATAGCCGGCCGCGGGGTACGACCGTGCCCAGGCCGCGGCCTCGGCCGGACACGCGGTACGGATGCCCCGCGGCGCCGGGATCCCCAGCCGGGCCAGCCGTGCCGCCTGGGCGCCGCGGTCGTATCTCAGCGAGGAGGACGCCGGATCGGGTCCGGGGAGGCCGAGCTGCCAGGCGATCCGCTCGGCCAGTTCGATGCCCCCGGTCCCGCCCGCGACGACGGCGGACACCTCCAGCGCCCGCAGCGCCTTGACCGTCTGCCGCAGCCCCCGGTGCACGACCGTGCCGCCGTACCCGGCGGGCGGCGCCGCGTTCCGGTACGCCGGCGGGCGCAGCCGGTGCTCCGGAAGGACGGCCACGGTCCGCCAGCCGTGCCGGGCGAAGGCCCGCGGACACGGTCCGCCGCCCTCGTACGGTGCGACCACCGCCGCGGTACCGGCGGCTGGATCGGCCCCTGACACGGTCGCGGCGGCGGAAAGGGCGGTGGTCATGACGGCGGTCTCCCGAGCGGATGTCGGCGACGGCGGGGCCGGGGTGCGGCCCGCCGCCCGGCCGGTGAAAGTGTCTGAAAGGGCACTGCCGTACCGGGCCGGGCCGACTGCCCGGGCCCCGTGGTGCCGAGCCCGTTTGGACCGAGTGGTCTCTTCTGCTCTGCTTCCCCCTTGTGGCGGCCTGCTCCTGCTGAACAGGCCGTCGTGTCCTGGGAATACCGGGCAACCTGACGGAAGCGGGAGACGGTAGTCCGGACCGGTCGGCCGGTCGAAGAGGCGTGATGTCTGTTCTGTCGTGACGGTCTCCAGGCTAGAAGGGACCGTTCGGTCTGTTCTGATGCGGCCAGTCTGGAACCCTGGCACGGTCACGTCAAGCGAGCGCGGGTCGCGGGCGGTGCCCACCGCGACGGGAGACGGGGGCCGGAGCGCTTTTCCGCAATCCCGTGAACCTCTCGCCCGATCCGGCCCCCGCGGTAGTATCGGGACGCTGATCAGCGCGTACGCGAAGGCGAGTTCCGAAATGCGTGCGCAGCTTTCCCGGACAATGCCCGTTCGGTCATGAACCCGTCGATGGGCCTCGAAGGCGAGATCGAATGAGCAACCCGCGCAGGCCGCGACGTCAGCAACAACGCGCCATCGACACCAGGCAGCGAATCCTCGACACCGCCGGCGCGCTTTTCGTGAAGGACAGCTACGAAGGCATGTCGGTCGGCGACCTCATCACCGCCGCACGGACCAGCAAAGGGGCCTTCTACCGGCATTTCCCGGGCGGAAAGATCGAAGTGGCGACGGCCATCATGCACGACACGCTGACCATGGACGGCCTGCGGGAACAGCGGATCATGCTCCAGGAAGTGGTCGACATCGGAATGATCCTGGCCTACCGGATCTCCCGAGAGAACGCCCTTCGGGCCGCTTTGCAGCTGTCGTTCCACAGCAGTGCGCCGGAGACCTACGGAACTCCGTGGCCGGACTGGATCGCATTCAATACCGGGCAGCTCACGGAAGCGCGCCGACGCGGTGAGCTGAAAGCTTTCGTCGATGTCGAGGAGCAGGCCTGCCAAATCGCGGGGAACTGGGCCGGAGTGGTGCTCGTCACGAACACCCTCGACCGGCACATGCGGAATGTCGAGGCGCGGATCTCCCGCATGTACCGCAACCTGCTGACCGCGATCGCGGTTCCGGACCTCCTGCCCGAGATCGACTTCTCCGTGCACCGGGGCAGGCACCTCTACACCGAGTTCCTCGAAGGCCCGGCCGACGAGGCGGAGCCGGAACCACCGCAGGGCGAACCGTCCGAGCAGCCCGGGGGCGAGTGAGCGCGGCGGAACGGCCGCCGGCACCGGACGCCGACCGTCCGCCTAGGCGGACAGCGCCGCCACCAGCACCGGTGTCACCTGCTCCACCTGCCAGGGCCGGGCGCCGTATCCCACCAGCGCGGCCCCCACGGTCTCCGCGTCGATCACCTGCGGCGGCTCCCAGCAGAGCCTGCGCACGGTGTCCGGCGCGATGAGGTTCTCCTGCGGCATGGTGAGCTGCTCGGCCAGCGCCGAGACCGCGGCCCGGGCCGCCGACAGGCGTGCCGCCGCGGCGGGGTCCTTGTCCGCCCACGCCCGGGGCGGCGGCGGCCCCGTGACGGGCTGTCCCGGCTGCGGCAGCGCGGCGTCCGGCAGCGCCTTGGCGCGGTCCACCGCCGCCTGCCACTGCTCCAGCTGCCGCCGCCCCATCCGGTGGCCGTAGCCGTTCAGCCCCGCGAGGGCGTGCACGTTGGCCGGCAGCGCCAGCGCGGCCTCCACGATCGCCGTGTCACTGAGCACCTTGCCAGGTGACACGTCCCGCTTCTGCGCGATCCGGTCCCGGGTCTGCCACAGCTCACGTACCACCGCCAGCTGCCGGCGCCGGCGCACCTTGTGCATTCCCGACGTGCGGCGCCAGGGGTCCTTGCGCGGCTCGGCCGGCGGCGCGGCCGCGATCGCGTCGAACTCCTGCCGCGCCCACTCCAGCTTCCCCTGCCGGTCCAGCTCCTTCTCCAGGGCGTCCCGCAGGTCGACGAGGAGTTCGACGTCCAGCGCCGCGTACCGCAGCCAGGGCTCGGGCAGCGGCCGGGTCGACCAGTCCACGGCGGAGTGGCCCTTCTCGAGCACGAAGCCGAGGACGCCCTCGACCATCGCGCCCAGCCCGACCCGGGGGAACCCGGCGAGCCGGCCGGCCAGCTCGGTGTCGAAGAGGCTGCTGGGCGTCATGCCTATCTCGCGCAGGCAGGGCAGGTCCTGGGTGGCCGCGTGCAGCACCCACTCGACGCCGGCCAGCGCCTCGCCGAGGCCGGACAGGTCGGGGCAGGCGACGGGATCGATCAGCGCGGTTCCGGCGCCTTCGCGGCGCAGCTGGACGAGGTAGGCGCGCTGGCCGTAGCGGTAGCCGGAGGCGCGCTCGGCGTCGACGGCGACGGGTCCGGAGCCGGCGGCGAAGGCGGCGATCACGCCGGCCAGCGCGGCCTCGTCCACGACCACCGGCGGAATGCCCTCACGGGGCTCCAGCAAAGGGACCGGCGCCCCCGTCACAGAAGATCCGGCGTCGTCCGGAGGAGTGCCCCCGGTGGTGCGCAGTGAACTGTCTGCTGCGGTGTCTTGGGCGTCCGTCACATGTCAAGGGTATCTGTGTGTGGACGGCGCCCGTCGACGGAACGTTCCGTCGACGGGCGCCGGAGGGTCGTAAACCAGTCAGGCCGGTGAAAGATCAGGTCCACGAACGGGGGACAACAGCTTACGGGGTGACGCCGGGCCGGCGGCCGGACCGGCCGTCGACGGTCGGCCGCCGCTGGTGGGCAATCGGTGGTGGACGCAGACAGTGGCAGGCCGTCGGAGAGGATCGGTCAGTGGATGATGCCGGTGCGCAGGGCAACGGCGACCATCCCGGCGCGGTCGCCCGTGCCGAGCTTGCGGGCGATGCGGGCGAGGTGGCTCTTGACGGTCAGGGCGGACAGCCCCATCGAGACACCGATCGCCTTGTTCGACTGGCCTTCGGCGACCAGCCGGAGCACCTCGACCTCACGGCCGGAGAGCTCGCGGTAGCCGCCCGGGTGGCTCGGGGCACCCGGGGGGCGGCGGTGCATACGGGCGGCGGAGCCCATCGGGGCGGCACCGGGTCGGGTGGGGAGCCCGATGTTGGTGCGGGTGCCGGTGACGACGTAGCCCTTGACACCGCCGGCCAGGGCGTTGCGCACGGCGCCGATGTCGTCGGCGGCGGACAGGGCCAGGCCGTTGGGCCAGCCCGCCGCGCGGGTCTCGGACAGGAGGGTCAGGCCGGAGCCGTCGGGGAGGTGGACGTCGGCGACGCAGATGTCGCGGGGGTTGCCGATGCGGGGACGAGCCTCCGCGATGGACGAGGCCTCGATGACGTCGCGCACACCGAGCGCCCACAGGTGGCGGGTGACGGTGGAACGGACGCGCGGGTCGGCCACGACCACCATGGCGGTGGGCTTGTTCGGGCGGTAGGCGACCAGGCTTGCGGGCTGCTCTAGGAGAACGGACACCAGGCCTCCTGGGGTGGGGGGACGGGGCCGGCTTGTGGGGAAGAAGCCGGGACGAACCGTGCTTTCAAGGTCACAGTCGTCTTCGGCACCAAACCCGTCCGCCTTTAGAGAATGATCACGATCTGGTGAGTAACAATACGTGCAATTCGGACACGCGATCGATCATCCGAAGATCGAATCGGTTCGGGCCGTTGCCGTACGGGACAGAAAGTGGCCGTATCGACAAAGGGATGGTCAATGAAGGGTGAGTCGACGGGACTCGGGTGGACAGGGTGATTCGGCGGGACCCGAGTGGACGGGTCCCCGGTCCGTGACGGTGCGGCTCAGCGCGCCTGCGGGTCACGGCGCTGCGGCAGCGTGACCACCGAGGCGTCGCCGGGGGCGGCCGGCGGCAGACCCGCCACCTGTGCCAGCAGATCGCACCAGGAGGCGAGGTGGCCGGCGGTGTCCGGGACGCCGGCGCGGCCCTCCCGGGGCGTCCAGGACGCCCGGATCTCGATCTGCGAGGCGGCGGGGCGCGCGGACAGCCCGCCGAAGTAGTGCGAACTGGCGCGCGTCACGGTCCCGCTCGGCTCGCCGTACGCCAGGCCGCGCGCCTGGAGCGCGCCGGTCAGCCACGCCCAGCAGACGTCCGGCAGCAGCGGATCGGCCGCCATCTCCGGCTCCAGCTCCGCGCGGACCAGCGTGACCAGCCGGAACGTGCCGTGCCAGGCGTCGTGGCCTGCCGGGTCGTGCAGCAGTACGAGCCGCCCGTCGGCGAGATCCTGCTCGCCGTCGACCACCGCGGCCTCCACGGCGTACGCGAACGGGGCGAGGCGCTGCGGGGCGGGCGTCGGCTCCACCTCGACCTGCGGCCGCAGCCGGGCACCGCGCAGCGCGTCGACCGCGGCCCGGAAGGCCGGCGGTACCGGTGGCGCCGCACTCCCGGCATGTCCTTCGTCCTCCCCGGTGTCCTTCCCCTCGCCCATCCCGCCAGCGCCGTCCGACAGTCGTCCCTGAGCCGCAGCCATGCGGGGAAGAGTAAGGGGAACGACGCCTTCGCGCAGGGAGAGACACCACCTAAGGACCATGTAAGGGCGGCGCGGGCCCGGGTTCCGGGGCGTGCGAGACTTGCCGTCGTGAGTGCGAACGGAAGCCCCGCGGGCCAGCAGCCGACAGCGACGTACGACAGCCCCTTCCTGAAGGCGTGCAGGCGTGAACCCGTGCCGCACACCCCCGTGTGGTTCATGCGCCAGGCCGGCCGTTCGCTGCCGGAGTACCACAAGGTGCGCGAGGGCATCCCGATGCTGGAGTCGTGCACGCGGCCCGAGCTGGTCGCCGAGATCACCCTCCAGCCGGTCCGCCGGCACCACGTGGACGCGGCGATCTACTTCAGCGACATCGTCGTCCCGCTCAAGGCCATCGGCGTCGACCTCGACATCAAGCCCGGCGTCGGCCCGGTCGTCGCCCACCCGATCCGCACCCGCGGCGACCTCGCCCAGCTCCGCGACCTCACCCCCGAGGACGTCTGGTACGTCACCGAGGCGATCGGCCTGCTCACCGCCGAGCTCGGCCCGACCCCGCTGATCGGCTTCGCCGGCGCCCCGTTCACCCTCGCGAGCTATCTCGTCGAGGGCGGCCCCTCGCGGACGTACGAGAACGCCAAGGCGATGATGTACGGCGACCCGGAGCTCTGGGCCGACCTGCTCGACCGCCTCGCCGACATCACGGGCGCGTTCCTCAAGGTGCAGATCGAGGCCGGCGCCTCCGCCGTCCAGCTCTTCGACTCCTGGGCCGGGGCGCTGGCCCCCGCCGACTACCGGCGCTCGGTGCTGCCCGCCTCCGCGAAGGTCTTCGACGCCGTCGCCGGATACGGCGTCCCGCGCATCCACTTCGGCGTCGGCACCGGCGAGCTGCTCCAGCTCATGGGCGAGGCCGGTGCGGACGTCGTCGGCGTCGACTACCGGGTACCGCTCGACGAGGCCGCCCGCCGCATCGGCCCCGGCAAGGCGCTCCAGGGCAACCTCGACCCGACCGTCCTGTTCGCCGGCAAGGACGCGGTGGAGACCAAGGCGCGCGAGGTGCTCGACGCGGCCGCCGGTCTCGAGGGCCACGTCTTCAACCTCGGCCACGGCGTGATGCCGTCCACCGACCCCGACGCGCTGACCCGCCTCGTCGAGTTCGTCCACACCGAGAGCGAGCGCTGACCCGGTCCGCTACCAGCCGTGCCGGGGCCGGGCCCGCCTGCCGAACAGCAGGCCGCGCGGCTCCGGCGGCGGAGGTGTGCCCGGCTTGAGCGGCCAGGCGAGCACCATGCCGACCAGGAAGCCGACGATGTGCGCCGCGTACGCCACGGTCCCGGCGTCCGAGACGCCCTCGCCGGACGAGTAGACGGCCTGGAGCACGAACCAGAAGCCCAGCACCAGCCAGGCCGGCAGCCGCAGCGGCAGGAAGACCAGGAACGGGACCAGCACCCAGACCCTGGCCCTCGGGTAGAGGACGAGGTACGCGCCGAGGACACCGGCGATCGCGCCGGACGCGCCGATCAGCGGGTCGCCCGACGAGGCGTTGAGGAGCGCGAAGCCGTAGCCGGCCGCGTAGCCGCAGAAGACGTAGAAGAGGAAGAAGCGGATGTGGCCCATCCGGTCCTCGACGTTGTTGCCGAAGATCAGCAGGAACAGCATGTTGCCCAGCAGGTGCAGCCAGCTGCCGTGCAGGAACATCGCCGTGAAGACCGAGAGGGCGGGCGACTTGTCGTAGCCGGGCGGGCCCACGACACAGCCGGGGCCGCTGCGGCCGACGCCCACCTGGCCGGTCGGGACCAATTGCGGCATCTGGTGGTGGATCAGCTCCCGGGGGACCGCCGCGTAGTGGTCCATGAAGGCCTGCAGATGGCACAGCTGCGCCAGATCGCTGCCGCCGGCCACGGAGCCGGCTATGCCGGGCGTGAACAGGAAGACGAGCACGTTCGCCGCGATCAGCGCGTACGTCACGTACGGCGTGCGACGCACCGGGTTCACGTCATGAACGGGGATGACCACAGCTGACTAGTGCCCAGGGCGGGGGCGCTCGATGCGCGGGGAGCCCCGGTGAACGTCGTCACCCGCGCGTGCGTATGTCCTTGCGACCGACGTGAGGTTCAGGCGACGTGAGGAACAGGCGATGAACGAGCGGGTTACTCCCCAGGCATTCCCTCCCATGCAGGCCCTGCCCGACGGTGAGGCCGAGATCTCCCTTGTCGTACGGCTGCCCTGGGAGGACGTGGCACGGCTCGGCCAGGAGGCGGGACGGCTCGCTGCGCAGATGCAGCGGCCGGTGACGCTGGACGAGGCGGTGAGCAACCGGCTGCGGTCGACGCGTCCCGCGGCCGCGCATGCGCGGCCGGGGACCGAGCAGCCCGCTGCCGCGGCTGCGCCGGGTGGTGCGGGGGTGACTTCGTTGCCGCGGATCAGCGGGACGGCTTGATCGCCGTTGCGGGGTGCGGGTGCGCTGTGGCTGATCGCGCAGTTCCCCGCGCCCCTTACGGGGCGCTTCAGTGACCGTTGCGCACCTTGGTTGCCGCCTTTCTGGCCGCCACGAGTACCGGGTCCCACACCGGTGAGAACGGGGGCGCGTAGCCCAGGTCCAGGGCGGTCATCTGTTCCACCGTCATGTTGGCCGTGAGGGCGACCGCCGCGATGTCGACCCGTTTGCCCGCGCCCTCCCGGCCGACGATCTGCACGCCGAGCAGGCGGCCCGTGCGGCGTTCGGCGAGCATCTTGACCGTCATGGGGCTGGCGCCGGGGTAGTAGCCGGCGCGGCTCGTGGACTCGATGGTGACCGCCTCGAACCGCAGGCCCGCCCGGAGGGCGTCCTTCTCGCGCAGACCGGTGCGGGCGATCTCCAGGTCGCAGACCTTGCTCACCGCCGTGTCGACGACCCCCGGGAACGTGGCGTAGCCGCCGCCCACGTTGGTGCCGATGACCTGGCCGTGCTTGTTGGCGTGGGTGCCCAGCGGGATGTACTGCTCCTGGCCCGAGACCAGGTTCAGGACCTCCACGCAGTCGCCGCCCGCCCAGATGTCCCCGTGCCCGCGCACCCGCATCGCGAGGTCGGTGAGCAGGCCGCCGTGCTGCCCGACGGGCAGGCCCGCGGCCTGGGCGAGGCCGGTCTCCGGGCGGACGCCGATACCCAGGATCACCACGTCCGCCGGGTACTCGGCGTCCTCCGTGGCCACCGCGCGCACCCGGCCGTCCTGGCCGGTGAGCACCTTGGTGACCTCGGTGTCGTTGACCATGGTGATGCCGAGGCCCTCCATGGCCTCGTGCACCAGGCGGCCCATGTCGGGGTCGAGCGTGGACATCGGCTCGCTGCCGCGGTTGACGACGGTCACCTTGTAGCCCCGGTTGATCAGCGCCTCGGCCATCTCGACGCCGATGTAGCCGGCGCCGACCACCACGGCCCGGCGGCCACGCGTGCGTGCCAGTGTGTCGAGGAGGGCCTGGCCGTCGTCCAGGGTCTGCACGCCGTGCACCCCCGGCGCGTCCGCGCCCGGCATGTCGGGGCGGATCGGGCGGGCGCCGGTCCCGATGACGAGCTTGTCGTACGGCGTCCAGGACTCGGCGCCGGAATCGACGTCACGCGCGCGTACCCGCTTCCCGGCCACGTCGATCTCCGTGACCTCGGTGCGCATCCGGAGGTCGATCGCGCGGGCCCGGTGCTCCTCGGGCGAGCGGGCGATCAGCTCGTCCCGCTCCCCGACGTCGCCGCCGACCCAGTACGGGATCCCGCACGCCGAGTAGGAGGTGAAGTGGCCGCGCTCGAAGGCCACGATCTCCAGCTCGTCCGGTCCCCGCAGCCGCCGCGCCTGGGACGCCGCGGACATGCCCGCGGCGTCACCGCCGATCACGACCAGTCGTTCCCGCCCACCGTTCATGCTCATGCGAACACGCTACGGGGCGCGGTCATTTCGGGCTCGCTCAGGTCTCGCTGCCGGGCTGCGCGGGGGTGCGGCGCCTGCGCAGGAGCTTCCACCACAACAGCGCCGCCACGGCCGCCAGTGCCGCGAACGGCAGGGCCGCGCCCAGGGCCAGGGCGATCCAGCGCAGCATGGTGACGAAGACGTGCCAGCCGCCGGACACGGCGTCCACGAACCCCGGCGAGTCGTCCTTCGCGGCCTTGTGCACCGGAGTCCGGGTCAGGGACAGCGTGATCGTGGCCATGCTCGTGCGGTCCTTCAGGGACGCCTGCTGGGCGAGCAGCGACTCCAGGTCGGCCTCCCGGCTGCTCAACTCCCCTTCCAGGGTGACCACGTCACTGAGCTTGGCCGCCCGGTCCATCAGCTCGCGGATCCGGGCCACGCTGGCCCGCTGCGACCTGACCCGGCTGTCCACGTCGACCACCTGGTCGGTGACGTCCTGTGCCTTCGCGGTGCGGTCGATCAGCTTGCCCGCGCCCTGGAGGTCGCCGAGCACCTCGTCGTACTTCCCGGTGGGCACCCGGAGGACCACACGCGTGCGTTCGTGGCCCCCGGAATCCCGGGTGGTCGTCTCGTTGCCGACGTAGCCGCCGGCGTCCTCGGCCGTGGTGCGGGCCGCGTCGAGGGCCTTGGGGACGTCCTTGACCTGCACGGTCAGGGAGGCGGTGCGGATGATCCGGTTCACCGTGAGGTCGGGTGCGGTCCGGCCGGCCCCGCTGCCGCTGTCCTTGGCGCCCGCGGAGCCCGCCGCCTCCTGGGCGGCGCTGCCGACATCGGCCTTGGCATCGCCGGCCGAGCTGCCGCTGCCGGAGGTGTCGTTCGCACCGCATCCGGTGAGGACGAGGGCGGCGGCGAGCAGGAGGCCGGCGAGGGCGGGTCGTACGGGATGGCGCATGGTTCCCCCCGAGGGTGGTGACGACTGACGCGACTTCGACGCCGGGGCGGGGCGGGACGTTCGGGGGCCGACGGTCCCGGTGCGGTCACGGTCCGGACGCGTACGGGTCACCGGGCCGGGGCGGGGCTGTCGGTGGGGTCTGAGAGAGTGGGCCTCATGAGCGCAACGGGTACGGGCCAGGTCGTCGTCATCGGAGCCGGGATCGCGGGGCTGGCCGCGGCGCACCGGCTGCTGGAGCGGGGAGCGCGCGTGACCGTCCTCGAGGCCTCGGAGAGGGTCGGCGGCAAGCTGCTGCCCGGCGAGATCGCGGGCGTGCGGGTCGACCTGGGCGCCGAGTCGATGCTGGCCCGCAGGCCCGAGGCGGTCGCCCTCGCCCGCGAGGCCGGGCTCGGCGAGCGGCTGCAGGCCCCCGCCACCGCCACGGCCGCCATCTGGACCCGGGACGCCCTGCGCCCCATGCCCAAGGGCCATGTCATGGGCGTTCCCGGAACCGCCGCCGCGCTGTCCGGGGTGCTGTCCGACGAGGGCCTCGCCCGCATCGAGCGCGACGCCGACCTGCCCCGCACCGAGGTCGGCGACGACGTGGCGGTGGGGGAGTACGTGGCCGCGCGCCTCGGCCGGGAGGTCGTCGACCGGCTGGTCGAGCCCCTGCTCGGCGGGGTCTACGCGGGCGACGCGTACCGCATCTCGATGCGCTCCGCGGTCCCCCAGCTCTACCAGGCCGCGCGGACCCACGACTCGCTGACGGAGGCCGTCCGGGAGATCCAGGCCAAGGCGGCGGCGAACCAGCAGACCGGGCCGGTGTTCATGGGCATCGAGGGCGGTGTCGGCACCCTGCCGCTCGCGGTCGCCGAGTCGGTGCGGGCCCGCGGCGGCGAGATCCGCACCGGCACGCCCGTGACCGGACTGCGCAGGGAAGTCCGGGGCTGGCGGATCACCACGGCCGACCGGGAGCTGCACGCCGACGCCGTGATCGTCGCCGTACCGGCGCCCGTCGCCGCCGGCCTGCTGCGCGCCGAGGCACCCGCCGCCGCGGCCGAGCTGTCCGCCGTCGAGTACGCCTCGATGGCCCTGATCACCCTCGCCTACCGCCGCGCGGAGCTGGACCTCCCCGCCGGCAGCGGCTTCCTCGTCCCGCCCGTGGACGGCCGCACCATCAAGGCGTCCACCTTCGCCTCCCAGAAGTGGGGCTGGATCGCCGACGACGACCCGGACACCGTCGTCCTGCGCACCTCGGTCGGCCGGTACGGCGAGACCGCGGTCCTCGGCCGTGAGGACCGCGAGCTCGTGGACCTCTCCCGGCACGACCTGCGCGCGGCCACCGGCATCGACGCCACCCCCGTCGCCACCCGCGTCACCCGCTGGACCGACGGCCTGCCCCAGTACCCGGTCGGCCACCACGCGCGCGTGGCCCGCGTCCGCGAGCACGTCGCCAAGCTCCCGGGCCTCGCGGTGTGCGGCGCGCAGTACGACGGCGTCGGCATCCCCGCCTGCATCGCGAGCGCGTACGCGGCGGTGGACCAGCTGGCGGGCGACCTCAGGGGCGTCGAGGAGCTGACGGCCAACCCGGTGCAGAGCCTGCACGGGGGAGCGGGAGAATAGGGACCATGAGTGACGACGCCTCCACCACCGACTCCGGCAGGATCCCGAACAAGGGCAAGCTGGCCAAGGACCTCAACGAGGTCATCCGCTACACCCTGTGGTCGGTCTTCAAGCTGAAGGACGTGCTGCCCGAGGACCGCGCGGGCTACGCCGACGAGGTCCAGGAGCTGTTCGACCAGCTCGCCGCCAAGGACGTGACCGTCCGCGGCACCTACGACGTCTCCGGGCTGCGGGCCGACGCCGACCTGATGATCTGGTGGCACGCCGAGACCAGCGACCAGCTCCAGGAGGCGTACAACCTGTTCCGCCGCACGAAGCTGGGCCGCGCGCTCGAGCCGGTGTGGTCGAACATGGCGCTGCACCGCCCCGCCGAGTTCAACCGCTCGCACATCCCGGCGTTCCTCGCCGACGAGACCCCGCGCAACTACGTCAGCGTGTACCCGTTCGTGCGGTCGTACGACTGGTACCTGCTGCCCGACGAGGACCGCCGCCGGATGCTCGCCGACCACGGCAAGATGGCCCGCGGCTACCCGGACGTGCGGGCCAACACGGTCGCCTCGTTCTCGCTCGGCGACTACGAGTGGGTGCTGGCCTTCGAGGCCGACGAGCTGTACCGCATCGTCGACCTCATGCGCCACCTGCGCGGTTCCGAGGCCCGCCGGCACGTCCGCGAGGAGGTCCCGTTCTACACCGGGCGCCGCAAGTCGGTGGCCGACCTGGTCGCGGGCCTCGCCTGACGCTCGTCAGTGCCGGCCGGTCTTGCCCTTCAGGGAGTCCCGCAGGTTCTTCCGCCGGGCATGGTCGGCCGGCGCGGTCGCCTTCGGCTCCGCGTGCCCCGCGCACGAGGCGTGCCGCTGCGGGAGCCGGCCCTCCAGCAGGTAGGCCTCCAGGTAGCCGTTCACGCACTTGTTGGGGCCGCCGCCGATGCCGTGCGTGCCCGCGTCCCGCTCGGTCACCAGCACCGAGTCGGACAGCCGCCGGTTCATCTCCAGCGCGCCCGCGTACGGCGTGGCCGCGTCCCGTTCGGCCTGCAGGATGAGCGTCGGCGGCAGCTCACCGGGGCCCGTGCGCACGTCCAGCGGCTGCTGCCGGGGCACCGGCCAGTAGGCGCACGGCAGGTTCATGAAGGCGTTGTCCCAGGTCTCGAAGGGTGCCACGCGCGCCAGCCGGGTGTTGTCCCGGTTCCAGGTCGCCCACTTCGCCGGCCAGGACGCGTCGTTGCACTCGACGGCCGTGTAGACCGCGTTGCCGTTCTCCGCCTCGGCGGCCGTCTCCGCCGTTGGTGCCGCCAGCCGGACCAAAGGCTTGGCGTCCCCGTGCAGGAACTTCGACAGCGCCTGCGCCCGGCTCGGCCAGAAGTCGTCGTAGTACCCGGCCGACAGGAACGCGCCCTGCAGCTGGCCGGGCCCGACCTTCCCGCCGGCCGCCTTCTTGGCCAGCCGCCTGCTCGCCTTGTCGTAACTCGCCTGCACCTTCGCGGCCGTGTTCCCGAGCTTGTAGACGGCGTCGTTCCTGGCGATCCACTCACGGAAGTCCGCCCAGCGGCTCTCGAACGCGGCCGACTGCTCCAGGTTGTTCCGGTACCAGACCTGCGACGGATCCGGGTCCACCGCCGAGTCCAGCACCATCCGCCGCACGTGCGAGGGGAAGAGGGTCGCGTACAGCGCGCCGAAGTAGGTGCCGTACGAGGCGCCCATGAAGGTCAGCCGGTTCTCGCCGAGCGCCGCGCGCAGCACGTCCAGGTCGCGGGCGTTGTTGAGCGAGGTGTAGTGGCGGAGCCTGCTCCCGGAACGCTTCAGGCAGCCTTGGGCGTACGCCTTCGCCTCCTTGATCCGGGCCTTCTTGTACGCCTCCGAGGGGTGCGTCGGCGACTGCGAGGGCACCTTGTAGAAGTGCTTGGGGTCGACGCAGGACAGCGGGGCGGAGCGGTCGACGCCGCGCGGTGCGTAGCCGACCAGGTCGTAGGCGGCGGCGATGCGCTTCCACTCGGGCTGCGCGCCGACCATCGGGAACAGCATGCCCGAGGCGCCGGGGCCGCCAGGGTTGTAGACCAGGACGCCCTGCCGGGGGACCCGGCGCTTGCTGTTGTGCGGGTCCTTGTGGGTGGCCACCACCCGGCTGACGGTGAGTCTGATCTGCTTGCCGTCCGGGTGCGCGTAGTCCAGCGGGACGCTCACCGTGCCGCACCGGAAGGTGTCCGGCGCCTCCAGGTCGGCGGCGCACCTGCCGAAGGCGATGCCCGCGGCATGCGCCCGCGCGGCGGCCACGGCGGTGCCGTGCAGTTCGGCCGCCGCCGTGTCCGGGACGCGGGGGGCGCTCCCGGCCGGGGCGGCGGCCAGGGCGGTCAGGATCAGGGACCCGGCGGCCGAGTACAGGGCGGGGGCTCTCATGCGTATCCCTTCGGTGCAACGGCTGCGGTGGCGTGGCGGCAAGGACACCGCAGCGACTGCACGGCAGCAATAAAAGGGATATTTCGACCGGTTGCCGGCGAAGGCAAGCACCATCGGGCCGGTGTCGGCGCAATGCCCCCTATGCGCCCCCGCTCACTCCCGCGGCAGCTGATCCCGGTGTGCGAAGGCCGCACGCAGCTCCGGTTCGCCGATCGCGCGGATGCCCCGGACGGCGACGGAGGCGAGCCGCGAGTGGTCGTCGGCCGCGCGGTTCGCCCGCCGGTGCAGCGTGCCGAGCAGCCGCTGGCCGGCCGGCGAGGCCCAGCGCGAGTACGGGTGCACCTCGACCCGGGCGATGGCCAGGCAGCTCAGCGTCAGGGTGAGGGGCAGCGCGAACCAGACGGCGACCAGGTCGCGCGGCATCTCGGTCGGAGCGGGCAGCGTGAGCGCGACGACGGCGAGCCCGAGGATCGCCAGCGCGGCGGCCCGGACCTGCCGGACGCCGGAGGCGACCGTCGTCCGCGCGGCCGCGTCGGGCACGGCGAGCCCCGCCCGCACCAGCTCCTCGCCGAGACTGCGCACGGCGTCCGTGTCGGCCGCCGCCGAGCGCACCGGCGCTATCCGGGACTGGCCCTCGGGCCCGATGGCCCCTATCACCGACCGTTCCATCTCGTCCCGGCCCCACGGGTCCACGACGGTCGCCCAGCCGGTGTGGGCGAGCAGCAGCCGCCGTTGCCGGGCCATGGACACCAGCGTCACATCGGCGACCCGCGCGGGCCCGCCGGACAGGAACGCCGCCTCGTACAGCGTCAGATCGTGTCCGTGGCCCGCGTCCGCGTCGACGGCCGCCGTCCGTACGGCGGCCAGGCACAGCCGGGTGCAGGCGGTGCCGGCGACGGCCCAGGCCAGGAGCAGCAGAAGGACCCAGAACATGACACGTTTCTATGCCAGGGTCCTGGCCTTCGCCATGCCCTGTTCACATTCCGGACCGAGTGTTGTAGGTATGTGACGTTCCGTTTTCCGCCCAGGTCAGGGGTTCTGGGCAGCCGTCTCCGGGCTGGCGGTGGCGGGCGGCAGCGTGTACGTCGGGGACGGCGCCGATGTCGGCCCGGGGGCGATCGGGGTCGCGTCCGCCGGGGCGACGACGGGCGGTGCGGCCACGGGGGAGGGCGTGCCGGCCAACTGCCGGGCCAGCGTGCCGAAGTCGACGTAGCCGGTCGCCTCCAGGACCTTGATGTGGTCCAGGACGGTGCTGTTGGCGTCGTCGGCGAGATCGCGGACCAGGGTGTTCTGGGTGGCGGCGCGGACCTGGGCCACCACGGAGAAGACCCGGCCGTGCGCCAGCCGCACGATGTTCGCGAACTCCCGGTCGAAGTCCTGCCCCTGCGCGGCGTTCAGCGTGGCGAGCCACTGCTGCTGCTGGACGTTCGGCGCGTTCGGGATCGGCACGCCGAGCTGGGTGGCGACGGTGCGGACGTGGGCGTCGAGGGAGGTGTGCCCGTCGACGAGGTGCTGCCCGGCCGTCCGTACGGCGGCCGTGGTGCCCTTCTGCTCCGCCATCTCCCCGGCCGGCAGCTCCCAGAGGCCGGCGAGGCGGACCTTCACGATGAAGTCCCGGTCCTGCGCGGACAGCGGGCCGTAGGCCGTCGACACGGTCTGGGCGCTGAGCACGTTCACCGAGCCGGTGGGGTCGGAACGGTCGGCGTACGACCAGATCGGGAACACCAGGGCGGCGAGGGTCGCCGCGAGACAGACGATGATCAGCCCGGTACCGCTGAATATGCCTCGTCCCTGGACGGGGGGTCGGGGTCGCATAGTGCCTCCAGCACCGCACGCCGGTTGGGTGCGGGGTTGGCATATTACCGACGGGTGCGGAAAGCGGTCGTGGGGTGTGACGGACGAAGCAGCGACGGGGGCGTGTGGGCCGTACGTCGACTGCGGGCCGGTGGGGGCTGGTCGCGCAGTTCCTCCCCCAGCCTTCGGCCGGGGGTACCCCCAGCGCCCCTTTGGGGCGCGCTGTCCAGCCGTGTCTTTCACCCGGCAAGCGCCGGTGAGCGACCCCGCCCCCGGCCGCTAACCCCGCCGCCGCAACGCCCTCCGCACGCGCGACCGCCGAGGCGCCGACCCCGCCCGCTCCAGCCACCACTGCTCCAGCCGCCGATGAGAGGAGCCGCCCCCCGCCCGCAGCAGCGCGCCCGCGAACTCCAGGGCGTCCCGCCGGTAGCCGCCCGTCATCGGCCGCTCCTGCGCGTACGCCAGGAACGCCGCCCGGTACCCCGCCCCCAGGATCTCCGGCAGCTCCGGTGCGACCTTCGCCACCACGTCCGCCCGCTTCGCCGCCAGCGCCCGCGCCTGCACCCCCATCCGCGCCCGGTCGAACCCCTCCGGCACCGGTGTCCCCGCGATCAGTGACGACAGCATCGCGGTCTGCGCGAGCCCGACCCGCTCCCGGACGGCGTCGGGGACGTCGGAGGCGGGAACCGCCGGCGAGGGCTCCCACGGGCCGCCGGCCACCGCACCCCCGGCCGCGACCGCCACCCGGATCGCCGCCAGCTCCCGCTCCAGCTCGGCCGGCTCCGGGAAGTTCTCGTCCCGCTCCAGCAGCACACCGGGCGGCGTGACCCGGGACGCGAGGCCGGTCAGGATGTCCAGGACCGCCGGGGGCACCGGGTGGGCGTGGCTGTCGTGCCAGACGCCGTCCCGCTCGAAGCCGCCCGCGACGTGGACGTAGGCGATCGCCTCGACGGGAAGTTCGGCGAGCGCCTTGGCCGGGTCCTCGCCCCGGTTGACGTGGTTGGTGTGCAGGTTCGCCACGTCGATCAGCAGCCGTACCCCGGTGCGGTCCGCGAGGTCGTACAGGAACTGCCCCTCGGTCATCTCCTCGCCCGGCCACGAGACGATCGCGGCGATGTTCTCGACCGCGAGCGGCACCGGCAGCGCGGCCTGGGCGATGCGGACGTTCTCGCAGAGCACGTCGAGGGCGTCCCGGGTGCGGGGGACGGGGAGCAGGTGGCCCGCCTCCAGGACGGGCGAGACCGTGCGCTCGCCGCCCGCCCGGACGAACGCGATGTGCTCGGTGACCAGCGGCGAACCCAGCGCCGCCACCCGCTCGGCGAGCGCGGTGAGCCGGCCCTCGTCCGGGCGGTCCGCGCCGCCCAGGCCCAGCGAGACACCGTGCGGCACGACCCTCACCCCGCGCTCGCGCAGCCGCCGCAGCGACTCGGGAAGGTGCCCAGGACAGGTGTTCTCGGCCACGACCTCGACCCAGTCGATGCCCGGCATGCGTTCCACGGCGTCCGCGATCTCCGGCCGCCAGCCGATGCCCGTGCCCAGCCGCTCCAGGGTCATGGCCGTCCCCCTCCTGCTCCGACCTGTTCCGGATGACGGGGGTATGGCCCCGGAGCGCGGCCGCGAACCGTGTCCTCTGCCGCTTCAGAGCAACATTTGAGGTTCGCGGCCGCGCTCCGGGGAGCCGTCCGGGCGGCTACCCGCCGAGCACGCCCAGGCTGTCCACCGGGTCGGGGCGCGCGGTGTTCACCGTGCCCGGTTCGCCGGGGGAGGGCCGGGAGGTGGTGCGCACGCCGCCGCTCGCCTGCGCGGCCGGTGCGGAGGGCACCACCACCCCGGGCGCCGGCACCGGCGGACCGGTCGGGCTGGCGGTGCTCGCGCCCGCGATCTCGTTGGCGATCGCCTCGAAGTCGACCTTCCCGGTCTTCTCCAGGATCGTGATGTGGTCCAGCACGGTCTGGTTGGCGTCCGAGGCGAGCTGCCGTACCAGGCTGTTGCGGGTGGTGTTCCGCACCGTCCCGATCGCCGGGAAGATCTTGCCGTGCGCGGCCCGCAGCAGGTTCACGAACTTGTACTCGTACTCCGCGCCGGTCGCCGCCGACATCTCCTGGAGCCAGCCCTGCTGCTGCTCGTTCGGCACGTTGGGCAGCTCGACGCCCAGCTGGCCCGCGACGATCCGGACCCGGCGGTCCAGGTCGGTGTGGCCGACGATCAGATGGTCGCCGGCCTCCTTGATCTCCGCGCTCGGCGCCCGCTGGATGGCCTGCTGCCCGGCGGGCAGCTCCCACAGCCCGGCGAGCCGGACCCGCACGATCAGATCGCGGTCGGCGGCGGACAGTGGACCCCACTGGGTGGCCACGGTCCCCGCCGCCAGGTTCGCCTGACCGGTGCCGGAACGGTCGGCGTAAGACCACACGGGGTAGGCGAGCGCCCCGAGCGTGGTGGCCAGGGCCGCCAGGATCATGGCCGTACCGTTGAAACGCCGCAAGGGATGCCTCCCCGTGTCGCTGGTTCAGTGCCAGGACGTACGGGCGGGGCGGCGACGATGTTCAAACAAACGGCAAAGTTTGCCAGGGAAGTCTAAAGACACCAGGTCAGTGAAGCGCCGGATGATCCGCGACCACCGTGCAGCTGCCCGGCGCGATCTCGGTGAAACCGGCGTCCCGTACCAACGGCAGCCCGCTGTCCGTCAGTTCACGCCACTCGGCCGGATCGGCGGTCCGCACGGCGAGCGGGAACCCGGCGTCGCGCCACGCCTCCCGCTCCTCCTCCGGCAGCGCCCACCAGGCCAGTTGGGCCCCGTGCCCGGCCTGCGCCATCGCCTTCCCGGCCGACATCTCCAGCTCCGGGTTCAGCCACAGCACGGGGGCGGACCGGTCGGCGGCCACCGGCGGCTCGGGGTCGTCCAGCTCGGTGCCGGACACCTGCAGTTTCGCCAGGTCCCGGGGCCACCCGTCCAGGGGAACCGGCGGAAACACCCGTACCTCGGCCGACTTCCCCGTGAGGGTGATCCCGGGCAACTCCCCGGCCCGCCGCCACTCGGCCCCCCGAGCCCGCCGCACGACCTTCCGGATCCGCGCGTCCTCCCAGTCCCGAACGGCCTGCGCCCACTCCCCGTCGCCGAGGGCACGCGGATCACTGAGCATGGCCAGGACAGCCCGAGCGGCCGTTTCGAGTGCGTCGGTGCGGGCCGGGGGAGCCGACTTCTCTATCCGCACGACAAGAGGCAGCACGAACTGGGGTGCTTCGTCACGACTGTTCGCCGTGACCTGGAAAGGAGCGCTCACACGAACACCCTAAGGGGCGCTGGGGGTACCCCCGGCCGAAGGCTGGGGGAGGAACTGCGCGAACAGCCCCCACTGACCCGCAGTCCGCACACCACCGCAACCCACCACCTCGATCCCGCTCCACAATGTCCCCATGCACCGTGATCTTGAACTGGCCCGCGTAGGCCGCCGTTACGGCATACGCGGCCCCTGGGTGTTACGAGGCGTCGACCTCACCCTCACCCCCGGCTCCCTCACCCGCGTGGAAGGAGCGAACGGCACCGGCAAGTCCACCCTGCTCCGCATCGTCGCCGGCATAGACGCCCCCACCGAGGGCCGCGTCACCGGCCGCCCCCGCACCGCGTACGTCCCCGAGCGCTTCCCCTCCGCCCTCCCCTTCACCCCCGCCGGCTACCTCACCCATCTCGGCACCGTCCACGGCCTCTCCCGCAGGTCGGCCGCCGCCCGCGCAGCGACCTGGCTGGAGCGGTTCGGCGCCGCGGCCTACGCGGCCACGCCCATGGCCCAGCTGTCCAAGGGCACCAGCCAGAAGGTCGCCGTCGCCCAGGCGCTGCTCGCCGACCCCGAACTGCTCGTCCTGGACGAAGCCTGGACCGGCCTGGACGCCGAGGCCCGCGCCGAGCTGGAGCGGGCCGTCGCCGAGCGCACCGCGGCCGGGGGCGCCGTGCTGTTCGTCGACCACGATCCCCGGCGGCTCGCGGGCGCGCCCGACGCGATCCACCAGGTCGTCGACGGCACTCTCAGACCCCGTACCGCGCACGCGACCTCACCCGCCGGTCCGCTCACCGTGGTCACCGTCCGGGGGCCGGCCGGCGGCCGGCTGCCCGCCGACGCGACCCGCACGGCGGCCTCGGCGGCGGAACCGGCACCCGGCACCTACCGTCTTACGGTTCCCGCGTCGCACTCGGACGTGGTGCTGCGCGCCCTGCTCGCGGCCCACCCGCCCTGGCACGTGGTCTCCGTCAGCCCCGCCGACAACCCCTCGGACGTCCCGCCGGACGAGAAAGACCGCCCATGACCGCACTCCTGCGCTACCAGACCGCTCTCCTCCTGCGCTCCCAGCGCTGGCTGCCCCCGGTGATCCTGTACGCGGTGTTCCTGGGCGTGGGCGTGCAGAGCGGTCAGCCGGTGCTGGACTCGCTCGGCTACACGGCCGCCGCGCTGCTGCCGGTGGCCGCCTGGCTGGTGCGGATCTGCGTCACGGGCGAACCGCCCGCCGCCCGCGCGTGTGTCACGGCGGCCCGCGGCCCGGCCAGAACCCATCTGGCCGCCCTGCTCACCGCCCTCTGCGCCGCCGCGATGCTCGGCACGGCGGCCACCCTGGTCGTGACGGTGATCAGCCACCACGCCACCAACGACCAGCGGCTCCCCGTACCACCCCTGCGGGCCGGTACCGCCGGACTCCTCGCCACCCTCGTCTGCGCGCTGCTGGGCACCGCCGTCGGTGCGCTCACCAACCGCCCGCTGCTGCGCTCGCCGGGCCGGGCGGTGCCCACGATGCTGCTGGCCGCACTGCTCGCCGTGGTGGCCGGGGGCTCCCCGGCACGCGCGGCCGTCAGCGGTCTGGTGACCGGCTCGGAGTCGGGCCGGATCCCCGTCTCCCCCCTGCCGGTGGCCGCGGCGGCCCTGCTCACCGCCGCGGCCTTCACCCTGGCCTGCGCCCTCAACGGCCGCCGCTCATCCTGAACAGGCGGTCCGCTGCGCCTCCTGCCACTCGCACCGCGGGCACAACGTGATGCCCTTGTACGACTCCGGGTACTCCGTAGGCTCCCGGCACAGTACGCACTCCGCGTACGGCGGTCCCGCCGCCGCCGGCGGCTTCGCGGCCTCGTCGGTCGTGCAGTAGCCCTCGTCGCTCATGCCTCCAGCGTAGGACGGGTCACCGGTGACCCGGCGTCTGCCCGATCAGCTCGGAGACCTTCACGAACCGGAAGCCCCGCTTGCGCAGTTCCGGTACGACGCTCCGTACCACCTGCTCGGTGGTCGGGGCGGCGCTGCGGGTGCAGTGCATGACGACCACCGAGCCCGGCTTCACCCCGTCCAGCACCTGCTTGGTCACCGCGTCGGCGTCCGTCGCGAAGGCGTCCCCGCTCACCACGTCCCACTGCACCGCGGTGACCCCGAGCGCGCCGACCGCCCGCAGCGCCTGCCGGTCGTAGCAGCCGCCGGGGAAGCGGAAGTACGGCATCGGGTGCGGCACCCCGGCGCGGAGCAGGGCGGCGTAGGCGCGCTCCACGTCCGACTTCATGTTCGCGGCGGCGACCGTCGGCAGGCCGTAGCAGTCGCCGGTGAACGCGTAGTGGCTGTAGGAGTGGTTGGCGACCTCGAACTGCGGGTCGCGGCCGAGCGAACGGGCCTGGGCCGGGTACTGGTCGGCCCAGCGGCCGGTCATGAAGATCGTGGCCGGCACCTTCAGCCTGCGCAGGGTCGCGATCAGCGCCGGGTTGTCGAAGTGCTCGCCCTTGGCCGCGCGCGGTCCCTGGTCGGCGGTCATGTCGGCGTCGAAGGTGAGGGCGACGGTCTTGCCCAGGGTGCGCGGGCCGTTCGTGAAGACGGGGGCCGTACCGCCGGGCCCGGGGGCGAGCGTGGGCGGCGGGGTGGCGGAGGAGGAGGCCTTGGCGGGGGCCGGGGGGCCGGGGTGCGGGGCCTCGGTGGTGCCACAGGCGGCGAGCGCGGCGCCCAGGGCGACACATACGGTGCTCGTACCGGTCAGACGGCGTGCTAGTCGGATCACCGTACGAACTTAGGTCGGTATGTCCGATTTTCGGGTGTGGCGCGACGGGCGGCACGGCGCCGGGTCACCCGGGCGGCGGCCCCGTCCGCACGGTGTTCTCGTCGATCTCGGCCGGGGCGTCGCCGTTCGGCCCCGGCTGCTGCCCGCCGGCCCGCTCCAGGAACCGCAGCAGCTCCACCGGGAACGGCAGGACCAGGGTGGAGTTCTTCTCGGCGGCCACCGCGACGATCGTCTGCAGCAGCCGCAGCTGCAGGGCCGACGGCGTGTCCGCCATCTGCTGGGCCGCCTCGGCCAGCTTCTTCGAGGCCTGGAGTTCGGCGTCGGCGTTGATGATCCGGGCCCGGCGCTCCCGGTCGGCCTCGGCCTGGCGGGCCATCGAGCGCTTCATCGTGTCCGGCAGGGACACGTCCTTGATCTCGACCCGGTCCACCTGCACGCCCCAGCCCACGGCCGGGCTGTCGATCATCAGCTCCAGGCCCTGGTTGAGCTTCTCCCGGTTGGACAGCAGGTCGTCCAGGTCGCTCTTGCCGATGATGGACCGCAGTGAGGTCTGGGCCATCTGCGAGACCGCGAACTTGTAGTCCTCGACCTTGATCAGCGCGCTCACCGCGTCGACCACCCGGAAGTAGACGACCGCGTCCACGCGCACGGTGACGTTGTCGCGGGTGATGCCCTCCTGGGCCGGGATCGGCAGCGTCACGATCTGCAGGTTGACCTTGTGCAGCCGGTCCACGAACGGGATCACCAGGTTGAAGCCGGGCGTCCGCACGTCACCGGAGACGCGGCCGAGCCGGAACAACACGCCCTGCTCGTACTGCTTGACGACCCGGGCGCCGGCGGCCAGGTACAGCGCACCGACGCACAGCGCCGTCACCACCGCGACCAGCAGCTCCTGAACCATCACGACCCCCAGTCAAAGAGGTCCGATATGTCTGTTGCTGCAACGATATGCCCGACGGGACGGTCGGGGCCACGGCCCCGGGCAGCTGGTCCGGGCCGGGGTGCCGAGGGGCGTCGGCACCCCGGCCCGGGGCGGCCGCCGGTTCAGGCGGCCGTGACCTTCACCGGCTCGGTGTCCGCGTCGCTGTGCCGCTGGGCCCAGCTCTCCAGCGCGGTCCGGCAGGCGTGATCGAGGTGGTGCAGCCCGGAGAGGTCCACCTGGATCGGGCGGTCCTGGGGCAGCGCCTCCAGGCTGTCGAGGATCTTCGGTAGCCGCAGGAAGGTCGCGTTGCCCGACAGATAGGCGTCGATCGGCCCCGAGCCCTTGTCGACGACCTCCAGTTTCAGGTGCGAGGCCTCCCACGCCGTCTTGACGATCGACAGGGCCAGCCCGATCAGCACGCCCTCGAACATGCTCACCGCGACGATCGACACGGCCGTGACGACGAGGACGACCGCCTCGCCCCGGTGCTCGCGCCACAGCACGCCCAGCGCGCGCACCGGGATCAGCTTGGCGCCCGAGTAGACCAGGATTCCGGCGAGCGCCGGGATCGGTATGTACCCCAGGACTCCCGGCAGCAGGGCCGCGAACAGCAGCAGCCAGACGCCGTGCAGCACCCGGGACGCCTTGGTGCGGGCGCCCGCCTGGACATTGGCCGCGCTGCGCACGATCACCGCGGTCATCGGCAGTGCGCCGAGCACCCCGCAGAGCGCGTTGCCCGCGCCCTGGGCGATCAGCTCCTGGTTGTACCGGGTGCGCGGACCGTCGTGCAGCCGGTCCACGGCCGCCGCGCTGAACAGCGACTCGGCTGACGCGATCAGCGTGAACGCGACGATCGTGCCGATCAGTCCGGCGCTCGCCAGCTCGCCGAAGGCGCTGAGCGGGGGCGGCTGGACCGAGTCCAGCAGCCCGTGCACCTCGACGGTGGCGACCGGGAGGCCCAGCAGGAAGGCGGCCAGGGTGGCGAGGCCGACGGCGGCCAGCGGTCCGGGGACCGTCCGCACCTTCGCCGGCGCGTACTTCCACAGCACCAGGACCGCGACCGTGCCCGCGCCGAGGGCGAGCGAGGCCAGTGCCCCGCCGTCCCCGAGGGCGTCCAGGAACGCCCCGGGCAGCCCGGCTATCTTGCCGGGGCCGGACTCCGGGGCCTTGGCGGCGAGGGCCGGATACAGCTGGCCGGCGATCAGCACCAGGCCGATTCCGGCCAGCATGCCCTCGACGACCGAGACCGAGATGGCCCGGAACCAGCGCCCCAGCCGCAGCACGCCCATGGCGATCTGGAGGACACCGGTGACCAGCACGATCACCCCGAGCAGCGGCAGTCCGAACTCCCGCACCGCCTCGAAGACGAGCACGGTCAGACCGGCGGCCGGCCCCGACACCTGGAGGCTGCTGCCCCGCAGCATCCCGGTGACGAGACCGCCCACGATGCCGGTGACCAGGCCGAGTTCGGCCGGGACACCGGAGGCGACGGCCACGCCCACGCAGAGCGGGAGCGCGACCAGGAACACGACGAGAGAGGCGGCGAAGTCCTGACGTATGTAAGGGAACTTGGTCATCGTGGCGCTCACAGGGCCTCGAAGGTGTCGGTGGCGGCGCGGTGTTCGCGCACGGCACCGGTGTGGACCTCGTAGTACCAGCCGCGCAGGGTCAGTTCGCCCGCGGTCAGCTTCCTGTCGATGCAGGGGTACGAGCGCAGCCGCAGCAGCTGGGCGAGCACGTGGTTCTGCACGCCTTCCGCGACGGCCGGATCCTCGGCCGCCCCGCTCGGCCGCGGTCCGGCGCTGGCCAGCCAGTCCCGTACGGCGGGTACGGCGGTCAGGTCGTCGCCGCGCACCAGCGCGCCGACGGCACCGCAGTGCGAGTGCCCGCAGACGACGATGTCGCGGACGCCGAGCACCTCCACGGCGTACTCGATGGTGGCCGCCTCGCTGGTGGGGGTGGTCGAGGCGTACGGCGGGACGATGTTGCCCGCGGTGCGCAGCTCGAAGAGCTCGCCCGGGCGGGCGCCGGTGATCAGGGCCGGGACGACCCGGGAATCGGAGCACGTGATGAAGAGCACCTGCGGGGACTGGCCTTCGGCGAGCCTGGCGAACTCCTCAGGGCGCTGTCCGAACGTACGGGCGTTGTCGATGAGGGGCTGCATGGTGTGTGGATTCCTCCTGGCGCGCTACAGCGGCGCGTCGGGCTTGCACGACGTTTGTGGGGGGGTGAAGGGCGTGAACTGCCCGGGGCAGAGCCCGTTCCGTCAGCAGCGGAAGACCTGAAGCGCGGCCGGTGAGTGGGCTCTGGACGCTCTCGACGTGCGGTGGTGCCCGGCCTTGGCGGGCACCGGGGTGCGTATGGCCTCGGTGTGCCGTGCGCTGGGCGGACGGTCGTCCGCCCAGCCGGCGGTGGCGCTGCGATGGCGGTCGGCGCTCCGCGGCGGGCCGGGCGGCTCGCCGCAGTGGCCGTGGAGGTCACGGAGGATGTGCGAACCGGCGCGGACGGCCTTCGCCGAGGACTGCGGCCCGGGCTGGGCTTTGGCCTCGACATGACTGAGGGTGTGCGCGGCTGCGAAGGTTTCCGCAGGCGCGAAGAACTGGACGGCGAGCAGGGCGGCGGCCAGGAGCGAGAGCACGGTCCGGGCTGTCGTACCTCGGAACATGAGCCTCCCTCGCGGCAGTTCACGCCTCTCGTGTGCACCAAGCACAGGTCAATGGTTGGTCAAGAAACACGTTAACCCTGCAAAGTTGTTTGCAGGGTTAACTCGGTGTTGCGAGCCGAAGAGAGCGTGAAAAGTGTCGGTGGCGTGGCCTGATCGGGCTCTTGACCCGGTGACCTTGATCGACTATCGGCGCGATCGCCGACGCCTAGTCGGTGGCCACGAGCCCCTTGGCGTCCCTGGCCAGGGCGGTGAGCCGGGATATCGCGCGGAAGTACTTCTTCCGGTAGCCGCCGTTCAGCATCTCCTCGCTGAACAGCCGGTCGAAGGGGAGTCCGGAGGCCAGGACCGGGACCTCGCGGTCGTAGAGCCGGTCCGCGAGGACCACGAGCCGCAGCGCGGTCGACTGGTCGGGCACCGGCTGCACGTCCGTCAGGCAGACCGCGCTCAGGCCGTCGGTGAGCGCGCCGTACCGGCTCGGGTGCACCTTGGCCAGGTGGTCAAGGAGGTGCGGGAAGTCGTCGAGCGAGGCGCCCGGGGTGGCGTACGCCGCCTTCGTCACCTGTTCGTCGGAGTACGGCGGCGGTGCCTCGGGCAGGCCGCGGTGGCGGTAGTCCTCGCCGTCGATGCGCAGGGTGCGGAAGCGGGCCGACAGGCCCTGGATCTCGCGCAGGAAGTCGGCGGCGGCGAACCGGCCCTCGCCGAGCTTGCCCGGCAGGGTGTTGGAGGTGGCGGCGAGCGCGACACCCGCCTCCACCAGGCGGCCGAGCAGCGTCGACACCAGGACCGTGTCGCCCGGGTCGTCCAGCTCGAACTCGTCGATGCACAGCAGGCGGTGACCGGAGAGGGTCTGCACGGTCTGCTGGAAGCCGAGGGCGCCGACCAGGTTGGTCAGCTCCACGAAGGTGCCGAACGCCTTCAGGGCGGGCTCGGCGGGGGTGGCGTGCCAGAGGGAGGCGAGCAGGTGGGTCTTGCCGACGCCGTACCCGCCGTCGAGGTAGACCCCGCGGGGCCCGGCCGGTGCCTTCGGTGCCTTCGCCTTCCCGAAGCCGAAGAGGCCGCGCCTGCCCCCGGCCACCGCGTGTGCCCCGCCGAGACCGCCGGCGAACCCTTCCAGGATCCGCACGGCCTCGGTCTGGCTCGGCTGGTTCGGGTCCGGGAGGTAGGTCGCGAAGCGGACCGAGTCGAAGCGGGGCGGCGGCACCATCTCGGCGACCAGCCGGTCCGCGGGGACGTGCGGCGAACGGGCGCACAGGGACAGCGGGGCCGCGTCGGCTATGGGGCTGACCTCGGATGCGGCGGGAGAAGACGACACGGTTACCCATGCTAAGCGCTCGGAAGGAAGTGCCGCGATAGGCCATCGGTCGGCCGCGGCGCCGGCGTGGCTGGGCGCGCGGTTCCTCCGCCGGCCTTCGGCCGGGGGTGACCCCAGCGCCCCATCGGTGCGCTGCCCGACCGCAGCCGACTTCGTCGGACCCGTTCGGTCGCCGTGCCACACTGCACGACATGCGACGCCTGTTCCCTGTGACCGAACAAACAGCTGCGCGGGCCTCCGGCGGTCCGGCCGAAGGGGAGGGGGCCGAGGGTACCGGTCCCGTCGACCGGGAGTGGAGCCTCGCCGAGCTGGCCCTCGCCTATGCCTACCCCGACGCCTATGCCTCGCCCCAGTCCGCCGGGCGGGAGGCGTGGCTGCGGGCCAACATGGTGTCCACGCTCGACGGGGCCGGGCAGCACGACGGCCGGTCGCAGCCCATCTCCGGCGCGGCCGACATGCGGATCTTCGGCACCCTGCGCGGGCTCGCGGACGTCGTCGTCGTGGGCGCGGAAACGGTACGGCAGGAGGGCTACCGCCCGGTGCGCGAGCGGGCGGAGTTCGCGGGCGCCCGGGCCGCGGCCGGCCAGGACGTGGTCGCCGCGGTCGCCGTCGTCACCGCGAGCCTCGACCTCGACTACTCGCTCCCGCTGTTCACCTCGCCCCTCGTGCCCACACTGATCCTCACCGGCGCGGCCGCGGCTCCCGACCGCGTCGCCGCCGCCGAGAAGGCCGGGGCCCGCGTGGTGGTCGCCGGTGACGGCGTCGGCGTCGACCCCGCCCGCGCGGTCCGCGCCCTGGCCGGTCTCGGCCACACCCGGCTGCTCACCGAGGGCGGACCCCGGCTGCTCGGGCAGTTCGTCGCCGCCGGTGTCCTCGACGAGCTGTGCCTGACCGTCTCCCCGATGCTCACGGCGGGCGACGCGCAGCGGATCGCCGGGGGGCCCGGTGTCGCCGTACCCCGACGCTTCGAACTAGTGTCCCTCCTGGAAGAGGCCGGATTCCTGTTCGGTCGCTACCGCCGGTCCTGAAATCAGCGGAATATACCGTTCCGCTTAGCTTCCGGCGGGCAAACTGAATCCGGCAGTACCCGTGCGATCACGGGGCAGGATGGTTTCCGCAGGGGTGCCGACCCCACGGAGGACAGAGGGTCGTGCGGCCCTCTAGGGAGAAGAGGCGCCTGGTGTTCACAAGCGTTCTGATGATCGAGAAGGCCCTGACGTCCGCCGACGTGGAGTTCGTCACCACCTTGCACGGGGACGAGCAGGTCGCCTTCCACGTACTGCTCCAGCCGCGCGGCGACCAGGCGGACCGCCTGCTGCGGGCCATCGACGACATCGCACTCGGCGAACTCGACGAGGCGACGCGCGAGCGCGAGACGCCGGAGGGGGATGCGGCGAAGGGCCCCGCGGAGCAGGCGCTGGACGTGTCCCTGACGGCCCTGCGGGCGGCGGGCAGCACGGCGGAGGGGCGGATGGTCGAGGACCACCCGCTGGACGCGCTGCGGAAACTGGTGGAAGAGGTGGGCGCGGACGAGGTGATCGTGCTGACCGATCCGCACTACGTCGAGGAGTTCTTCCACCGGGACTGGGCGTCGCGGGCGCGGCACAAGGTGGGGGTGCCGGTGCTGAAGCTGTTCTCGCACAGCAAGGCGTAGGTGCCGTGGGGAGCGGTGCGGGGCGTTCGCGGCTGCGGGTGCTTTGCGGCTGGTCGCGCAGTCCCCGCGCCCCTAGGTGGGTCTGCCGTGCGTCCCTTGCGAAGCGACCGGTGGTGCAGCACATAGGCTAGGGCTGCTTTCGCACGTCACCGTCTCTGGGAGAAACACATGGCACCCGGCCTTCCTTCCGCCATGGAGCGTCCGCACTTCCTCGGGATCGGCGGCGCCGGGATGTCGGGGATCGCCAAGATCCTCGCGCAGCGCGGGGCCGAGGTGGCCGGGAGCGACGCCAGGGAGTCGGAGACCGCCGGGGCGCTGCGGGCGCTCGGCGTCACCGTGCACATCGGGCACGCGGCCGGGCACCTCGCCGACGACGCCAGCTGTGTCGTCGTGTCGTCGGCGATCCGGAAGGACAACCCCGAGCTGGCCCGCGCGGCCGAGCTGGGCGTCCCGGTGGTGCACCGCTCCGACGCCCTCGCCGCCCTGATGGACGGCCTGCGGCCGATCGCGGTCGCCGGCACGCACGGCAAGACCACCACCACGTCGATGCTCGCGGTCTCCCTGACCGCGCTGGGCCGCGGCCCCTCGTACGCCATCGGCGGTGACCTCGACGCCCCCGGCTCCAACGCCCTGCACGGCGAGGGCGAGATCTTCGTCGCCGAGGCGGACGAATCCGACCGCAGCTTCCACAAGTACGCGCCCGAGGTCGCCGTCGTCCTCAACGTGGAGCTCGACCACCACGCCAACTACGCCTCGATGGACGAGATCTACGAGTCCTTCGAGACCTTCGCCGGCCGGATCGTGCCCGGCGGCACGCTGGTGGTCAACGCCGACAACGAGGGGGCGCGCGAGCTGACCCGGCGAGTGGCGGGGAAGGTCCGGACGGTGACGTACGGCGAGGCCGCGGACGCCGACGTCCGGGTGCTGTCCGTCGTTCCGCAGGGCCTGAAGAGCGAGGTCACGGTCCTGCTGGACGGGACCGAACTGACATTCACGGTCTCCGTGCCGGGCCGGCACTACGCGCACAACGCGGTCGCCGCGCTGGCCGCGGGCGTGGCCCTGGGGGTCCCCGCCGCCGAGCTCGCGCCCGCCCTGGCCGCGTACACGGGTGTGAAGCGGCGCCTCCAGCTCAAGGGCGAGGCGGCCGGCGTCCAGGTGATCGACTCCTACGCCCACCACCCGACCGAGATGACCGCCGACCTGGAGGCCATGCGTGCCGCGGGCGGGGACGCCCGGATCCTGGTCGTCTTCCAGCCGCACCTGTTCTCCCGCACCCAGGAGCTGGGCAAGGAGATGGGCGACGCGCTGGCGCTCGCGGACGCCTCGGTCGTCCTCGACATCTACCCGGCCCGTGAGGACCCGATCCCCGGCGTCACCAGCGAGCTGATCATCGAGGCCGCCCGCGCGGCCGGTGCCGACGTCACGGCCGTGCACGACAAGGACGAGGTCCCCGCCGTGGTCGCGGGAATGACGAAGCCCGGTGATCTGGTTCTCACCATGGGCGCGGGAGACGTGACCGACCTGGGCCCGAGGATCCTGGAACGCCTGACGAAGTGAGGGGCTGAGAGTCATGTCGTACGACGTCGAGAAGCCGGACGAGCAGTGGCGGGCGGAGCTGTCGCCGGCCGAGTACGCCGTGCTGCGTCAGGCGGCGACCGAGCCGGCCTTCAGGGGTGAGTACACCGACACCAAGACCAAGGGCGTGTACTCCTGTCGCGCCTGCGGTGCCGAGCTGTTCACCTCCGACACGAAGTTCGAGTCCCACTGCGGGTGGCCGAGCTTCTACGACCCGAAGGACACCGACGCGGTCGAGCTGATCGAGGACCGCACGCACGGGATGGTGCGCACCGAGGTGCGCTGCGCGCGCTGCGGCTCGCACCTCGGGCACGTGTTCGAGGGTGAGGGGTATGCCACCCCGACCGACCAGCGGTACTGCATCAACTCGATCTCGCTGCGGCTGACCGCCGACGAGAGCTGAGTCCGGCCGGGCCCGTCATCGGACGGGCCCGTGGTCCTGGCGGCCGGTGGCGAGGACCACCAGGCCGCCCGCGACGGCCAGGCCCGTCAGGACCGCCGCGAACACGGTGGTGCCGGCGGTCAGTCCGACGGCGTCGCTGAGATAGCCGGCCGACACCGGCAGCAGGCCCGCCGGGACGTAACCGCCCACGTTGAGCGCCGCGTTGGCCTCGGCGAGCCGCTCTGCCGGCACGCTGTGGTTGAGCAGCGAGAGCCCGCCGAGCTGCCCCAGGCCCTGGCCGGCCCCGGCCAGCAGCGCGGCGGCGATCAGTACCGGGACCGACGAGGTGTGCACGGCGGTGACCAGCGCGAGCATGCCGAGCGTGGTGCCGGCGGCGCCGGCCGCCAGAACGGTGTGCCGGGGCAGCTTCCGCACCGCGAACTGCACCCCGGTGGCCGTCAGGAACATCACGAACGCCATGGACCCGGCGACGATCCGGCTGGTGGTGCCGAGCAGGCCGGACAGCAGCGACGGGCCGAGCGAGAGCACGAACGAGGTCGCGGTGAGGCCGGGCGCGAACACCGCGATGCCGAGGGTGAGTTGCCGGCCGTTTCCGGGCGGGACGCCGGGGACGCGGAGCCAGGAGCCCCGGGCGGGGGCGGCGGGGCGCCGCACCGGCATACGCAGCACGGCGAGAACGGCGGTGGCGAGCAGCGCCGTCTCCACCACGAAGACGGTGACGGTGGGGCCCGGCAGCGTCTCGGACAGGACGCCTGCGAGGAGCGGGCCGAGCCCCGCCCCGAAGACCATGGCGCAGGAGGCGAGGAGGGCCGCGAGCCGCTTGCGGTGCGGCCCGGCCACGTCCGTCAGGGCGGCCATGCCCGCGGAGACCACCGCGCCGACGGCGATGCCGGTGAAGAGCCGGGCCACGATCAGCGCGGCCACACCCGACGCGGTCGCGAAGATCACACAGGCGGCCAGGGCCAGCCCCAGGGCGGGCAGCAGGACCGGCTTGCGGCCGAGCCGGTCGGAGACGACGCCGGAGACCAGCAGCGACCCGAGCAGGCCGACGATGTAGCAGGCGAAGACCACGGTCAGGGTGCCCTTGGAGAACCCGATCTCGCGCTGCCACAGCACGTACAGCGGCGTCGCCGCGTTGGACAGGACGAAAACCGCAGTCACCGGCCAGGCGGCCAGCCACACCCACCGTAAGGGCGCGGGTGTCCGCGGTCCGGCCGCTGTTTCCCGAGGCGCCGTTCGACTCTCCGGCATGACAGGTCCCTTCCCTGGATCCAGTACGAGTTTTCTCGAACATAGCATGCAGTACGATTGGAGTCGTACAAGGGAACCGGGTGCGAGGATGCGAGGAGTCGCCCATGTCGGTACGGGTGCCGGAGTTCAAGGTGCTGCCGGAGCCGGCGGATCTGCCCGCGCCGCTGCCCGAGCCCGCGGTGGCGGACCTGCGCCTGGAGACGGTGCTGGGAGCGCTGAGCGATCCGCTGCGCCTGCGCATCGTGCAGAAACTCCTGCTGGAGTCCGAGCGGTTCGACCACACCTGCGGATGGTTCGGCTTCGACCGCCCGAAGTCCTCGCTGACCCACCACTTCAAGGCCCTGCGCGAGGCGGGCGTCACCCGGCAGCGCCAGTACGGGCTGGAGCGCCGCAGCCAGGTCCGCGTCGACGATCTCGACGCGCGCTTCCCCGGCCTGCTCGACCTGGTCGCCGCATGGACGCCGGACGGGGTCTGACACCACGCGCCCGCGGGCGGCTGGTGCCCGGATCGGTGCGGTTTGAGATTCTGTGAGGGTGTCGGGTGTCGCGCGATGGTTCCAGGGCCGAAGGGGGCCCGCGTCCGCCGACGGCCCGGGCGGACCGGACGGGCTCGCCGAGCCGTTCAAAGCGTTGCGCACGGCCGCGGCCGGCATCGGCACCAGCCTGGACGAGCCCACCACCTGTACGGAACTGACCCGGGCAGCGGTACGGCTGGCCGGCGGCTGCGCGGCCGTGCTGCGGCGGGTCGGCGACACCGTCTCCGGCTACGAGTCGATCTCCGGCGACGCCGATCTGCTGCCCGACGCCCGCTGGGCCACCGCGGTCGCCCGGGACGCGGGCACCCCGGCGGCAGACACCTGGATGGACCCGTGGCTGACCCGCCCGCTCGGCAGCCATCCCCGCCCGGCCCTGTGCGCGCCCCTGGCCAGCGGCTCCGACCAGTACGGCGTCCTGGTCTGCGGCCGCGACGGGCCGGCGTTCGCCCGCGCCGAGGCCGAACTGCTCGCGCTGCTCGCCGAACGCGCCGCCTCCCACATCCGGCACGCCCGCGAGTACGACCAGGTCAACCGCACCGCCGCCGACCTGCAACGCGCCCTGCTCTCCGAGCCGGGCCGGCCGCACCCGAACCTGGACGTGTCGATCCGCTACCTCCCGGCCGGCGGGCGGGTACTGGTCGGCGGCGACTGGTGCGAGACCGTACGGCTGCACTTCGGGCGCACGCTGCTCGTCGTCGGCGACGTGATGGGCCATGGTCTGGAGGCCGCCGTCGACATGAACGCGTACCGCTCCTCGCTGCGCTACATCGCCTCCTCCGAACTGCCGCCCCACCGGGTGCTGCGCCAGCTGGACGACATCGCCGCCACCGAGGCGGACCGCAGACCCGCCACCTGCCTCCTGGTACGCGTCGACCCCAGCCGCGGGCAGGTCACCCTGGCCAGCGCCGGCCATCTGCCGCCCGCGCTGATCACCGGGGAGGGCGACACCGCACTCCTGCAGGTCCCCGTCGGCCCGCCGCTGGGCACCGGCTTCGGCGGCTACGAGTCGGCCACCCACCGGCTCGAACCCGACCAGGCCCTGGTGCTCTTCACGGACGGCCTGGTGGAACACCGCGGCGAGGACATCGACCGCTCCCTGGACCGCCTCGCCGAACTGCACTTCACCCCCGCCGTCGACATCGACGGCCTGCTGGAATCCATCCTCACCCGCCTCGACGCGCGGCACGCCGAGGACGACGTCGCGGTGCTGGCGGCGCGTCCGCACCCGCGGCAGGGCGGGTTCACCTCGGTGGAGGAGGCGGGGGGCTGAGCGCCCCTGGAAGAGCCGCGATGTGCCGTCAGTCGTCTGCGGCGCCGTCGTGGCTGGTCGCGCAGGTCCCCGCGCCCCTGGGGGGCGCCGCCGAACCCGTCTGCTTCCTCGGCAGCGTCAGGGTGAACACCGTGGTGCCCGTGGGGCCGTCGCCCAGTCCGATGGTCCCGCCGTGCGCCTCCACCAGCGCCCGGGCCACCGACAGGCCGAGCCCGCTGCCGCCGCGGTCCCGGCTGCGGGCCTTGTCGACGCGGTAGAAGCGGTCGAAGACCCGGGCGCGGTCGCCGGCCGGGATGCCGGGGCCGTGGTCGGTGACGCCGACCGACGCCGAGTCCGCGGTGACCGTGACCGTGACGGAGACCGGGGTGCCGGTGGGCGTGTGGACGGCCGCGTTGGTGAGCAGGTTGTCCAGCACCTGGCGGATCCGGACCGGATCTAGGCGGACCGGTACCGGGTCCGGGCCGGCGGTCACCGTCAGCGGGTGGTCGGCGTGGGCGGCGCGGAAGGCGTCGGCCGCCTCCCGGACCAGTTCCGTCAGGTCGGCCTGCTCCAGCCGCAGCGGGGTCTCCACCTCGGCGGCGTCGAGCCGGGCGAGCAGCAGCAGGTCGTCGAGGAGGATGCCCATCCGGGCCGCCTCCGCGCGCAGCCGGGCCAGGTGCCGTTCGCGTTCCTCGGGCTCGTTGGCGGCGGCGTACCGGAAGAGGTCGGCGTAGCCGCGTACCGACATCAGCGGGGTGCGCAGCTCGTGCGAGGCGTCCGCGACGAACCGGCGCAGCCGTTGCTCGGCCTCGGCGCGGACGGCGAGCGAGTGGTCGATGTGCTCCAGCATGGTGTTGAACGCGGTGCGCAGTTCCTCGACCTCGGGGCCGCCGCCGCGCTTCGCCGCGCGCAGCGGCAGCCGGGCCGCGGACTCCGTCAGGTTGTGCGAGGCGATGCCGTGGGCGGTGTGCGCCATGTCGCTCAGCGGTTCGAGACCGTGCCGCAGCAGCCGGCGGCCGAACACCACCAGCGCCAGCAGCGCCAGCCCGAAGGCGACCACCTGGACCGTCACCAGCTGCCGTACCGTCGCGTCGATGCTGTTCGTCGGCGCTCCGCTGACCAGCACCACCCCCGGCTCCACCGCGCAGCCGCGCAGCCGGTACTGGCCCTCGCCGGTCAGGTCCTCGGTGCGCAGCACCTCGGTGCCCGCGGCGACCTGCGCCTTCGCCACCGAGGTGAGCGGGGCGATGTCCGCGGGCAGGTCGCTGCTCTCCTCGGGCTTGCGCAGCACCGGGGTGCCGCCCGAGACGTCGTACACGGCGTAGTACCAGTGGTAGTACTTCTTGCCCTGGAGCGTGCCGTTCTGCGCGATGCTCTTGGACTGGGCGACCTGGGCCAGCCCCAGCTGGTCGTCCAGCTGGGCCGACAGGTAGTCCCGCATGTACATCGTCAGCGACGTGCCGACGACCGCGAACACCACCAGCGCCAGCGCCCCGAGCCCGAGCGCCAGCCGGGTGCCCAGCCGCATCGACCGGTACCAGCGCCGCAGCCGCACGATCACTCCGCCGCCTGCTGCCGTATGACGTACCCGAAGCCGCGCACGGTGTGGATCAGCGGCTCGCCGTCCTCGTCCATCTTCCGGCGCAGCCGGCTGACCACCAGCTCCACCACGTTCGAACGGCCGCCGAAGCCGTACTCCCACACGTGGTCGAGGATCTGCGCCTTGGTGAGCACGGTCGGCGACTTGCGCATCAGGTAGCGCAGCACCTCGAACTCGGTCGGGGTCAGGGAGAGCAGCCGGTCGCCGCGGCGCACCTCGCGGGTGTCCTCGTCCATCGTCAGGTCGGCGACCCGCAGCACCGAGCGCTGGAAGCCGGGACCCGCGCTGCGCCGCAGGACCGTGCGCAGCCGGGCCATCAGCTCCTCCACCGCGAACGGCTTGACCAGGTAGTCGTCCCCGCCCCGGGTCAGCCCCGCGACCCGGTCGGCGACCCCGTCGCGGGCCGTGAGGAACACCACCGGCACCATCGTCCCGGAGTGCCGCAGCCGGTCGAGCACACCGAAGCCGTCGAGGTCGGGCAGCATCAGGTCGAGCACGACGATGTCCGGACGGAACTCGGCGGCCCGCGCCAGCGCGTCCTCACCGGAGTACGCGGTGACCGCGTCCCAGCCCTCGTACCGCGCGACCGTCGCGACCAGGTCGGCGATCGGCGGGTCGTCGTCCACGACGAGGAGTCGTACTTTTTCCACCCGCTCATACTGCGGCACGCGGCCGTGGACGCCAGACCCGTGCCCGCACCGAGAACACATCGATAACCAGTTGAAAGTCGTCCGACAGGAAAACGACAGCGGCCACGGGTGAAGCTCGACTCCCAGGACCCGATCAAGGAGCTGCCCACCCGTGACGACCGTCCACTCACGCCCCGCGCCCCCCACGGCGCTACGCCCCAGGGTGGTGGCCCGCACGGGCCTGTACGCCGTGCTCGCCGCGAACGCGGCCGTGGTCGCCTGGTTCTTCGCCCAGGCGGGCTTCGCCTCCAACGCCCTGATCGTCATCGGCCGCTTCTTCGGCCTCTACGGCGCCCTCGTCATGGCCTTCCAGCTGGTGCTGGTGGCCCGGCTGCCCTGGCTGGACCGCCGGATCGGCATGGACCGGCTGACCTCCTGGCACCGCTGGACCGGCTTCACCCTGCTCTGGACGCTGCTCGCGCACGCCGTCTTCATCAGCTTCGGCTACGCCGACGGCGCGGGCGTCGGCCCGGTGAGCGAGCTGGTCGACCTCGCGGAGACGACGGAAGGCGTGCTCCGGGCCGTGGTCGCGCTGGGCATCATCCTCGTGGTCGGCGCCGTCTCGGCCCGCTACGCCCGCCGCCGGCTCGCCTACGAGACCTGGCACTTCATCCACCTGTACACCTACGTGGCCGTGGTGCTGGCGTTCACCCACCAGGTCGCGGTCGGTACGACCTTCACGGCGTCGTCCGCCGCGAAGACGTACTGGTACGCGGTGTGGGGCGGGGCGCTCGGCGCGGTGGCCCTGGGCCGCCTGGTCCTGCCGCTGTGGCGCAACCACCGGCACCGGTTCCGGGTCTCCGCCGTCGTCCCCGAGTCGGACAACGTCGTGTCCGTGTACGTCACCGGCCGCGATCTGGACCGGCTGGGCGCCCAGGCCGGCCAGTTCTTCCTGTGGCGGTTCCTGACGAAGGACCGCTGGTGGCAGGCGAACCCGTTCTCCCTGTCCGCCGCCCCGGACGGCCGCACCCTGCGCCTGACCGCCAAGGCCGCGGGCGACGGCAGCGCGGGCCTGCGCCACCTCGAGGTCGGCACCCGCGTCTTCGCCGAGGGCCCCTACGGCGCCTTCACCGCCCTGCACCGGAGAAAGACCGAGTCCCTGCTCATCGCGGGCGGCGTCGGCGTCACCCCGATCCGCGCGCTCCTGGAGGCCCTCGACGGCCACGCGGTCGTCGTCTACCGCGTCTCCGCCGACCGGGACGCCGTCCTCTACGACGAACTGCGCGACCTCGCCGTGGCCAAGGGCGCCGAGCTGCACCTGGTCACCGGGCCGCCGGTGCCGGACAAGCTGGCGGCGCGCGAACTGGCGCAGCTCGTGCCGGACATCGCCGACCGGGACGTCTTCCTGTGCGGGCCGCCCCCGATGATGAACGCGGTGCTGCGCACCCTGGGTGACCTGGGCGTGCCCAAACCGCAGATCCACTTCGAGCGTTTCAGCCTGGCGGGATGAGAGAGACACCGTGAAGCGAGCCATACCCGTCGTCGTTCTGAGCATCGCGGGCCTGATCCCCGTCTGGCGCTACGAGCCGTCGATCGGCGGTACGACCACCACCAGCACGTCCACCGCCGAGCCCGCCCCGAGTTCCTCGGCCGCCGCCTCTTCGGGGACGGTGGTCAAGGGCACGACCGTCAACACCGACAAGGGGCCGGTGCAGGTGCAGGTCACCTTCGACGGCGACAGGATCTCCGCCGTCACGATGCTCCAGCAGCCGAACCACCCGCAGACCACGGCCGCGGTCCCGGTGCTCGTCGCTGAGACACTGAAGGCACAGAGCGCCGACATCGACACCGTGTCCGGCGCGACGATCACCAGCGACGGCTACAAGGAGTCCCTCCAGGCCGCGATCGACGCGAAGGGCTGACCATGCACCGGGTCGAACACGTCATGGGCTTCCCCGTCTCGCTGCGGATCGACGACGAGGGGGACTTCGGGGCGGCCGCGGACGCCGTGTTCGCCTGGCTGCGCGAGGTCGACGAGCGGTTCAGCCCCTTCCGGCCGGACAGCGAGGTCTGCCGCCTGGACCGGGGCGAGATCGCCGAGGCCGAGGTGAGTCCGGACCTCGCCGAGGTGCTCGCGCTGTGCGAGGAGTACCGGCTGGCGACCGGGGGCGCGTTCGACGTACGGCTGCCGGGGCGGGGCCTGGACCCGTGCGCGGTGGTCAAGGGCTGGTCGGTGCAGCGGGCCGCGGAACTGCTGTCGGCGGCCGGGGCGCGCCGCTTCGTGCTGAACGCCGGCGGTGACGTGGTCGCCGCCGGCGGGCCCTGGCGGGTGGGGGTACGGCACCCCGAGCACGCCGACCGGCTGTGCACGGTCCTCGAACTCACCGACGGGGCGGTCGCCACCTCCGCCCGCTACGAGCGCGGCGACCACATCGTCGACGGCCGCACCGGGCGCCCGGCGACCGGCCTGCTCAGCCTGACGGTCGTCGCCTCCTCACTGACCGAGGCGGACTGCGTGGCCACGGCCGCCTTCGCGATGGGTGCCGAGGGCGTGGGGTGGGCGGCCGCGCGCCCCGGCTGCGAGGTGTTCGCCGTGGACGCCGGCCGGCAGGTGCTGCGGACGGCGGGCTTCCCGGTCGCGGGGGAGCGGCCGACGGCCGCCTGACGCGTCCCGGCGGCTCAGCGGACGGGGGAGGGGTGCTGCTTCGCGAGACGTGCGACGGACTCCGCGACCGCGTCCAGGGCCGCCGTCCGCTCCTGGCCGGTCATGCGGGCCGGTGCGTGGGTGACCACCGGATCGAGGACCTGGAAGCCGACGAACTCCAGCATTCCGCGGCGGATGTGGAACAGGAAGTCGCTCCTGGTGCCGGAGTAGACCGCCGCGTCGTAGAAGGAGTTGCCGGTGATCGAGGTGAGGTTCCAGGCGTACAGGGCGGTGGCCAGGAGCAGGACCGCCCACAGGGCCGGGCGGGCCCAGCGCGGGTCCTCCGGGGCGCCGAGGAACAGCCTTCTGGTGCGGGAGACCGGCGGGGCGGCGGCCCGGTGCCGGCCGTCCTGGACCGGGGCCGTCGACGGATCGACGTCCGGGAAGGCCGCGTTCGTTTCGTTCATGACCATGACGGTCGGGGCGCTGCCTGGGGCGGTCCTGAGGCCTCACTGAGCGAGGAATGAGAATCAGGGAACTCACAGGTGGCGCACAGCGGAGGACGGTCAGGTCACAAACTGAAGAGGATCAGTCAGCTGCCAAAGTGCTGAAACACTTCCGGTTTAGACTCTGGGCGAACAGCCTGCGCCACGGCGACCGTGGTCGACAACTGGGCACTTTCTGGCAAACCCGAAGGGTATTCGGCGTTTTGATACGGATAGATTCAGTCACCAAGCGGTACCCGGACGGTACGGTCGCCGTCGACCGGCTCTCCCTGGAGATACCGGACCGCTCGATCACCGTCTTCGTCGGTCCCTCGGGCTGCGGCAAGACGACGACCCTGCGGATGATCAACCGGATGGTGGAACCCACCGAGGGCCGCATCCTCCTCGACGGCGCCGACATCCACGCGCAGCCGGTCAACACCCTGCGCCGGTCGATGGGTTACGTCATCCAGAACGCCGGTCTCTTCCAGCACCGCACCATCGTCGACAACATCGCCACCGTGCCGCGGCTGCTCGGCTGGACCAAGCAGAAGGCGCGGGCCCGCGCGGCCGAGCTGATGGAGCGGGTGGGCCTGGACTCGGCGCTCGCCAAGCGGTACCCGTACCAGCTCTCCGGCGGCCAGCAGCAGCGCGTCGGCGTGGCCCGGGCGCTCGCCGCCGACCCGCCGGTGCTGCTGATGGACGAGCCGTTCTCCGCGGTCGACCCCGTGGTCCGCAAGGGGCTTCAGGACGAACTCCTGCGGATCCAGGACGAGTTGGGGAAGACCATCGTCTTCGTCACCCATGACATCGACGAGGCGATCAAGCTCGGCACGATGGTCGCCGTGATGCGCACCGGCGGCCACCTCGCCCAGTACGCCCCGCCGGCCGAGCTGCTCACCGACCCCGCGGACGCCTTCGTCGAGGACTTCCTCGGCGCCGACCGGGGCATCCGGCGGCTCTCCTTCTTCCCGTCCGCGGACCTCGAACTGCAGACCGCGCCGATCGTCGCGATCGACGCCGACGCCACCCGGCTCGGCGCCCGCGCCACGGCCGACGCGCCCTATCTCCTCGTCACGGACCTGGACGGCAGGCCGCTCGGCTGGGGCGAGCCGCGGACCCTCACCGCGGGGTCGATCCGCCCGGAGCAGCTCGTCCCGTACGGACGCCCCTTCCTGCCCGGCCGGGACTCGCTGCGCGCAGCCCTCGACGGTTCCGTCCTCTCGCCGACCGGCTGGGCCGTGGCCGTGGACGGCGAGGGGCGCGCGGTCGGCGTCGTCTCCCAGCAGGTCATCGGCGCCGCGATCCGCACCGCCCACGCCGAGGGCCGCGACGACGCGAAGGTCGGGGGATGAGCGGCTTCTTCGACATCCCGAGCGACCTCCAGAACACCTACTTCGGGCTGATCGGGCTGCATCTGCGCGAGGCCCTCATCCCGGTCCTGGCCGGCCTGCTGGTGTCCCTGCCCATCGCCCAGCTCTGCGTGCGCTTCCGCTGGCTGTACCCGCCGGTGCTGGGCGTGACCACGATCCTGTACGCCATCCCCTCGCTGGCCTTCTTCGTCGTCCTCATCGACTACACGGGCCAGACCGAGACGACGGTGATGATCCCGCTCGCCGTGTACAGCCTGGTGGTCCTGGTCCCGGCCATCGTGGACGGCGTCCGCTCGGTCCCTGCGGAGACCCTGGCCGCCGCCACCGCGATGGGCCTGGGCCCGGTACGCCGGTACTTCCAGGTGCAGTTGCCGATCGCCGTCCCCGCCATCATCGCGGGCCTGCGGGTGGCCACCGTCTCCAGCATCTCCCTGGTCAGCGTCGGCATGCTGATCGGCAACCAGGGCGCGCTCGGCAACCTGCTCAACGACGCGAACATCTACCACCGTCCCGAACTGGCGGTGAACTCGGTCGTGACCACCGCCGTGCTGGCCATCCTGGCCGACGCCGTCCTCGTCCTCGTACGCCGTGTGCTGACGCCCTGGATGCCGAAGGAGAGCACCCGGTGAACGTCCTCAACTTCGTCCACGCCTTCTTCAGCGACAGCAGTCACTGGCACGGCTACGACGGCATCCCCACCCGGCTCTGGGAACACGTCCAGTACTCCCTGGAGGCGCTGGCCTACGCGGCCGTCATCGGCCTGCCGATCGGCCTGATCACCGGCCACTACGGGCGCGGCGGCAACACCCTCGCCCTGATCGCCACGGCCGGCCGGGCACTGCCCAGCTTCGGCCTGCTGGTCCTGATGTTCATCTGGCTCGGCTTCGGCATGCTGCCGGTGATGATCCCGCTGGTGATCCTCGCGGTGCCGCCGATCCTGGTCACGACGTACGAGGCGATGCGCTCGGTCGACCCGTCGCCGGTGGACGCGGCTCGGGGCATGGGCATGCCGGAGTCACGCGTCCTCTTCCAGGTCGAACTCCCGGTCGCCCTCCCGCTGATCCTCAGCGGCCTGCGCTCGGCGGCCATCCAGATCGTCTCGACGGCGACCATCGCGGCCTACGTCAGCCTGGGCGGCCTGGGCCGCTACATCATCGACGGCCTCTACCAGAAGAACTACGAGAAGGTCGTGGGCGGCGCCACCCTGGTGGCGGCGATGGCCCTGGCGACGCTGGGCATCTTCTGGGCCATAGCCCGAGTGACGGTTTCTCCCGGAGTGCGGAGGGGATAGCGCGCCCCTTCGGGGGCGCGGGGAACTGCGCGCTCAGCCACACACGGCCCGCAGTTCCCCACCCGCCGCGCTAACCCCCACTACGCGCCAGTGCCAGTTCCAGCACGACAAGCAGCGCATCCCGCACAGAACCCCGTTCCCGCGCGTCGAAGACGACCAGCGGCGTCCCCTCGGCGACGTCCAGCGCCCACCGCACCTCGTCCAGCGTGTGCTCGACGCGGCCGTCGAACGCGTTGATCGCGACGGCGAACGGAATCCCCTTGTGCTCGAAGTAGTCGACCGCCGCGTAGCAGTCGTCGAGGCGACGCGTGTCAACGATGACGAGCCCGCCGAGCGCCCCTTCCACGATGTCGTCCCACATGAAGCCGAACCGTTCCTGCCCGGGCGTGCCGAACAGGTACAGCTTCAGTGTCGGGTCGATGGTGATGCAGCCGAAGTCCATCGCCACGGTCGTGGTCGTCTTGCGCGGGGTGAGCGAGAGGTCGTCCACGCCCGCCGCGACCTCGGTGATCGAGGCCTCGGTGGTCAGTGGCTCGATCTCCGAGATCGAGCCGACGGCGGTGGTCTTGCCCACGCCGAAACCGCCCGCGATGACCATCTTCACCGGCAGCGGCGGCCGTACGGCCGTACGCCCGGTGCCCCGGGTCAGCGAGTCAGTCGGTGTCACGGAGTACCCCTCGGGAGTCGGGGATGGCCCGCAGGCCATCGATAACCCTGCGCAGGACGGACGAGTCGTGGGTGGCCTCGAAGTCGGGCACGTGCACCGTCAGCTGCCCGGCCTCGCGCAGGTCTTCGGCCAGCACCCGGACCACGTTCAGGTGCAGCCGCAGCCGGGCCGCCAGTTCCGCGAGCGACTGCGGAATCCGGCACGCGGCGACGATGTCGTGCTGCTCGAAGGAGAGCCGGTCCAGGGCGGTGAGTCCGGCGGCGGTGGCCACCACCTGGGTCTCGACGGGCATCGCCGGTCCGGAGGCGCTGTCCGCCACCCGGCCGGCGGTGACCAGGAACGGCCGTACGGCCGGGGCGGGGCCGACCGGGTCCGGGCCCGGAGGCGGGTCCGCCATGGCTGTGTCTTCCTCTCTCGGCCTTCTCGGCTGTGCCGACCGGCGATGCCGGTCAGCGCGTCTGTGGGACGCCGACGCTGTTCTTCAGTTCCAGGACGAGCTGCGGACTGAGCGCCGCACCCGCGCGGTTGGCGAACAGCGTCATCTCGTAGGCGATGTTGCCGAGCTTGGCCTCCTTGTCGGCGACCACGCCGAGCACGGCGCCGCTGCCGATCGCGGAGACGATGACATGGCCGCCCTCCAGGTCGATGATGACCTTGTTGAGGCCGCCCAGGCCGTAGTTGCCGGACGCGCCGGCGGCCAGGCTCGTGATGCCGGAGACGATCGCGGCCAGCCGCTCGGAGTGGGCGCGCTCACGCAGTTCCGAGACCGCGATCAGCAGACCGTCGGAGGACACGGCGATCGCGTCGACCACGCCGGCGGTCTCGGTGGCGAAGCGGTTCAGCAGCCAGGTGAAGTCGGCTGCGGCCGCCTGCAGGTCGGTCGGCGTGACGCCGCCCGTCGGGGTGTCACCTGTCGACGTGCTCACTGCTCGGCTCCTTCCGGAAGGTGGTTCTGGTCCTGCGGGGGGTGCAGGGGGTCGGTGCGCGGTGCGGGCCGTTCGTAACTCCCGGTGTCGCCCTCGCGCCGGGCGCGTTCCACCGCCGCCTCGAACTCGTCCAGCGCGTCGCGTTCGGCCTCGGCATCACGGGTGCGCGGCGCCTGGGCGAGGGTCTGGGCGGCACCGACGGTGGTGCGGAGGGTCGCGCCGCGTACCCGGCGGCGCAGCGGGCGGGGCCCGTCGGCGGAGTCGGGGACGGCGTCCGTGTCCGCCCCGGCCGGGGGTTCGCCGGAGCGTGCGGCCGGGATCAGCGGGGGCTGTGGCGTCGCGGGCTCGGGGGCGGACTCGCGGCGCGGCAGCCGGCGGGGGAGCGGGCTCTCCTGCTCGGCCCAGGAGGGCACCGTGACGGCGGGGGTCGGGCCGGTCGGTTCGACCGGTGCCGCGGTCGCCGCGGGTATCGCCGGCGCCACCGGAACGGCCGGCCCGGCCGTTCCGGTCGGCTCCGCGGCGAACGGGGTGCCGGAGGTGTCCGCCACCGCGCTCATCGTCAGCAACAGGCGGGCGGGCAGCGTCACTTCCGCGGTGACGCCGCCGCCCGGGGTCCGGGTCAGCTCGACGCCGATCTCCCAGCGCCGGGCCAGCGCACCCACCACGAACAGACCGAGCACCTTGGTCGGCACCAGGTCGAGGCGCTCACGGCGGATCAGCCGCTGGTTCTCCTCGGCCAGCCGCTCGGCGCTCATGCCGAGGCCGTGGTCGGTGACAACGATGTGCGCGCCCGCGTCGCTGGAGCGGACGGTCACCTCGACAGGGCTGCCGGCCGGCGAGAACGACACCGCGTTCTCCAGGAGTTCGGCCACCATCAGCGTGAGGTCGCCGATGATGTCCGGCTCGATCATGGCCTCCGTGCCGGCGTACAGCCGAACCCGCTGGTAGCCCTCGATCTGGCCGAGCGCGGCCCGGACCACGTTGGACACCGGGGTCGGGCCCGCGGCCAGCACGGTCTCGCGGATGCCGGCCAGCAGCATCAGGCTGTCGGCGTTGCGGCGCAGGCGGACGGCGATGTGGTCGATGGAGTAGAGGCGTTCGAGGAGGGCCGGGTCGGTCTCGGCCCGCTCCACCGCGTCGATGAAGGCGAGCTGGCGGGTGGTCAGGTTGCTGACGCGACGGCCGACGTTGCCGAACATCTCGGCGGTGTTGCGGCGGCTGAGCACCTGGCGTTCGAGCAGGGCCGCGGCGGTGGTCTGCACCTGGTTGAACGCCTCGGCCAGGTCGCCGATCTCGTCGCGCGCCGTGACCGGGATGTCCCGCAGCCGGGGCGGGCCGGAGTCCTCGGCGTCGTCGTCGGCGACGCGGGCGAGTTCGCGGCCGGCCACCTCGGCGACCTCGTGCGCGACCCCGGTCAGGGCCTGCACCGGGCGGATCACCGAGCGGCGGACCAGTGCCGCGAGGGTGATCCAGAGGACGAAGCCGAGCAGCGCGCCGCCCAGCAGCAGCACGGCCCGCAGTTCGGCGGCGCGGTCGGCGGCGTCGGCGCGGTCGGCGATCTGGCCGATGAGTGAGGTGGTGATGGTCAGCCGGGCGGTGGCCTGCTGGAGATAGGCCGGGTAGTCGATGAGCGCGTCCTTGACGGCCGCCCGGATCTGGTCCGGGTTGCCGGACTGCAGCTTGGTCGGGTCGATCTGCAGCTCGGCGAAGGACTCGGCGATGGTGCTCTGGGCCTTGGTGTGCTCGACGTCGGCCAGTTGCCGCGCCTGTCCCTCGGTGGCGAACCGGGTGAACCGGTCGGCCTGGTGCTGGTAGAGGTCGTAGGCGCCGACCGCGTTGGTGAACTCGATCAGGGCGTTGGTGTCACCGGTCGTCGCCGCGAGCACGTTGGTCTCGAAGGCGCCGTGGGCGGCGTCCGCGCGCAGCAGCGAGTCCAGCAGGTTGCCGGTGAAGGTGGCGGCGAGGTTGGTGTCGCGGTCCAGGCCGAGTCCGTCGATCAGGTCGTTGGACGCGTTGGTGTAGGCCGGGTCGATGTTGTCGGCGGGCAGGTAGGACTGCTCGACGGAGTCCCGGAGGCTGGACAGCCCCTCGACCTGCCGCAGGGCGGCCGCCTCGGTGTCCGGCAGCCGGCCGCCGAAGGTGTCACGGACCTTCGCGACCTGGGAGTCCACCGTCTTCTGGGCCGCGCGGTAGGCGGCCGCCGAGGGGGTGGAGTAGCCGGACTCGTACCGCGCGGAGAGCAGGATCGCCTGCTGGTGCTCCGCTTCGACGCTGTCCACGAGACGTGCCACTTGCGCGCTGTCCCGGACCGTCTGCGCGGCGTCCTCCGCGCTGGTGGACTGCTCCAGCAGGTCGGTGAAGACGTACGCAAGCAGCACGGCGATGACGGCGAGCGGGACACCGACCAGCAGGTTGAGCTTGCGCCGGAAGGGCCAACGGTCGGCGAAACCCCGTATCCCGCCCCGCGCCTGGGCGGGCCGGACGGGCGCGTCCACCTGGTTCGTGGACACCGGGCCTCCTTCATGAGGGTGTCTGGTCTGGGGGGCGTCTTCACCCCGAGCTGTTGCGGAACGACACCGTGTAGCGGGCCCCGTGCACCGCTGTGACCGATATCAACTGCCGTGAGACTACAGCGTTCTTGAAGCGCGATTCCGCTTGCTCTTTATCAAGAATCCGTTACAAAGAGACCGCTCTCCGTCCACAACTGGCCACGGATCGAAGCCAATCGGTGACCCGGAGACACTTGACTCACCGAGAACCGGCTGGATTGGATCGTCGGGAGTGGTTCGCAACAGCCCCGTGGCGCACAAGCTCCCGCGTGGTTCGCAACACCCCCACCCTTCCCACAGCTCCCGGAACGGCAACCGTGACTTCCAACACCCTTCCCAGCAGGTCAATCCGGACATACCGAGGCGTGGCGGCCGTCGCGCTCGCCGCGACGACGGCCCTGCTGGCGGGCTGTTCCTCCTCCTCCAACGACAGCAAGTCCGACCCGCTGTCGGACAGCAAGGCGAGCGGGGACACCGTTGTCGTCGGCTCGAACAACTTCGCCGAGAGCATCCTGATCGCCGACATCTACGGCGAAGCACTCAAGGCCAAGGGCGTCAAGGTCACTTACAAGGCGAACATCGGCAGTCGTGAGACGACCTACGGTCTGCTCAAGAACGGTTCGATCTCGGTCCTGCCCGAGTACAACGGCGCCCTGCTCGCCTACCTCGACCCGAAGGCCGCCCCGAAGACCGTCGAGGCGACCACGTCGGCCATCGAGGCCAAGCTGGACTCCAAGCTGACGCTGCTCGACCCGGCGGACGCGCAGGACAAGGACACGGTGACGCTCAACGCGGCCACCGCCGCCAAGTACAACCTCACCGAGAAGTCCTCCATAGCCGACCTGAAGAGCATCGCCAAGGACCTGGTCATCGGCGCCTCGCCGGAGTTCCAGACCCGTCAGCAGGGCCTGGTCGGCCTGAAGGACGTCTACGGCCTGGAGTTCAAGTCCTTCAAGGCGCTCGACGCGGGCGGCCCGCTCACCCAGGCCGCCCTGAAGAAGAACGCGGTGCAGGCCGGCGACATCTTCAGCACGGACCCGACCATCACCAAGGAGAAGTTCGTCGTCCTGCAGGACCCGCAGAACCTCTTCGGCTTCGAGAACGTCCAGCCCCTCGTATACAAGAGCGCCCTGAACCAGACGGCCACCGACGCGCTCAACGCCGTCTCCGCCAAGCTGGACACGGCGACCCTGCTGGATCTGGACACCCAGGTGCAGTCGGGCAACAAGGACCCGCTGGACGTCGCCCAGGCCTGGCTGAAGAAGGCCGGCCTCAGCAGCTGACCGTGCCCGACCTGCCACGGATCCTCCCTGGACCCTCCTGGGACCGTGTCGTGCTCGACGGCAACGGCCTCGGCCTGACCGGACTCGTCCGGCCGGCCGACGCCGTTGCCGTTCCCGTCGTACCGTCCGAGGCGCTCGACCGGGTCACCGTCGACCCGTCCGACGCGGCCGGCCACACCGTGCGCCTGCTGCGCAGCCACGCCGGCGGCGCGGGCACGGCGGCGGGTGCGCTGAACGCCGTACAGCAGCTGGGGGCGACACTGGGCCACGGGCCGTCCGATGTGAGCCGTCCCCGTCCCGCCGGGTCCGGCCTCGGCCTCGGTTTCTTCGGTCCGGTCAGAGGTCGAACTCGTGCGGCGGCAGGTCCAGGGTGTAGCACGCCTCGCGGACCACGGCCTGCTCGGTCTTGTCGAAGTCGCCGTCGGCGCCGCCGATCACGATGCCGATCTGGATGACGGCCCGCGCCTCGGCCGGCTTCTTCTTCGCCTTGGCCACCTCCTGGAGCACACTCACCTTGCCGAAGGCGAAGTCGGCGGTCAGCTTGTTCAGGTTCTCCTCGAAGCGTCGGCGCAGGTCGTCCGCCGGGAAGTTCTGCAACACCTCGTTGGTGGCGATCAGCTGGGCGACCCGCTGGCGCTCGGCCGGGTCGATGGTGCCGTCGGCAGCGGCCACGAGCGCGCACATCGCCATGCTCGCGTCCCGGAACGCCCCGCTCTTCAGGTCGTTCTTCTTCGCCACCAGCTGGGTCTGCATCTGCGTCGCGGAATCCTTGATGCGGTCCCACAGGGCCATGCGCACTCACTCCTCGGTCGGTAAGAAGTCTGCTTGCCAAAAAATTACTTCTACAACACCGTAGAAACTTGCGCGGCGGCCGATAAGTTCCCACGTCCTAAACTGTCCCTCCGGCCTGGTGGACAGAGCGCGGTGGACAGGAGGACCACGACGGTGGCGACGGTGCCCGGCAGCGGCTACGAGGACCCCACCGCGGACGTGCTCACGGAGGCGGCCGCGGCCTTCGGGCTGCTCGCCTCGCCCGCCCGGCTGCACATCGTCTGGGCGCTGGCCCAGGGCGAGAGCGATGTCACGGGCCTCGCCGAACGGGTCGGCGGCGCGCTGCCGGCCGTCAGCCAGCACCTCACCAAACTGAAGCTGGCCGGCCTCGTCCGCTCCCGCCGGGAAGGCCGCCGCCAGGTGTACCTGGTCGACGACCCCGACGTCGTCGACGTCGTACGCCTGCTCGTCTGCCGCCTCACCGCCCGCACCACCGGCGCCGAAGTCCCGGCCTCCCGACGGCTCCATGGCCTCTGAGGGCGAGGCGGCCACCTCGCTGCAGGTGCTGCGCCGGCTGGACACGGGACCGCGCGGGCTGACCGAGGCCGAGGCCGCGGCCCGGCTCGCCGACCTCGGCGCGAACTCCCCGCCCCTGCCGCACACCGCCTCCTGGCCGCTGCGCTGCGCCCGTGCCCTGCGCGACCCCTTCACCGCCGTCCTGCTCACCCTCGGCCTGGTCTCCGCCCTCGTCGCCTCCTGGGGCACGGCCGTCGTGATCCTCGCGTTGGTCGCCGTCAGCTGCGGACTGCGCGCCGCGGGGGAACACCGTGCCGATCGCTCGCTGGCCGCCCTGCGCGAACTCGTCGCCGGCACCGCCACCGTGCTGCGCCGGGCCGGCGCGGACGCGGAGCCGCGTCCGCGCGAGGTCCCGGTCGCCGACCTGGTCCCGGGCGACGTCGTCCGGCTCGGCCCGGGCGACCTGGTCCCGGCCGACGTACGACTGCTGCGCGCCCGTGGGCTGACCGTGCACCAGGCCGTGCTCACCGGCGAGTCCGCGCCGGTCGCCAAGGCCGCCGTAGACGTCCCCGCCGCGGCGGCCCCAGGGCCCTTCCAGGAGCCGTACCTCTGTTTCCAGGGCAGCGGGGTCGCCTCGGGCAGTGCCACGGCGGTGGTCGTGGAGACGGGGGAGCGGACCCGGTTCGCCGCCGCGCAGGGCGTCGCGGGCGGCCGACGGGAGGCGAGCGCCTTCGACCGGTCCGTGCACGGCATCTCCTGGGTGCTCATCCGGTTCATGCTGCTCACCCCACCGCTGGTCCTCATGGCCAACGCCGCCCTGCGCGGCCGCGGACTCGAGACACTGCCCTTCGCGGTCGCGGTGGCCGTCGGGCTCACCCCCGAGATGCTCCCGGTGATCGTCACCACCTGCCTGGCCCGGGGCGCCGCGCTGCTGGCCCGCGCCCACCGGGTCGTCGTACGGCGGCTGCCCGCACTGCACGACCTGGGCGCGGTCGACGTGCTCTGCCTCGACAAGACCGGCACCCTCACCCAGGACCGGCCCGTCGTGGAACGCGCCCTCGGGCCCGACGGCGCCGACGACCCGGACGTGCTGCGCTGGGCGGCCGTCGGCGCCTGGTGGACCCTGCAGCTCGCCGAACTGCCCGCACCCGACGCCCTCGACGAGGCCCTGCTCACGGCCGCAGGGCCGGTGGGGGAGGAGTACGACGGCATCGGCGCCGTCCCCTTCGACCCGGAGCGGCGCACCGCCACCGCCGTCGTCGCCGGCCCCCTCGGCACCCATGACCTCGTCATGAAGGGTGCCGCCGAGGACGTACTGGACCGCTGCGACCTCGACCCCGCCGAACGCGAGCGCCTCCTCGCCCTCGCCGACCGTGAGGCGGGCGCCGGGCTGCGGGTCCTCGCTGTCGCCACCGCCCGCCGCCCGGCCCGCACCCGCCCCTGCACGGCCGCCGACGAGCACGGCCTCACCTTCCGCGGCCTGGTCACCTTCCGCGACGCCCTCGCACCGGGCGCCGCCGAGGCCCTGCGCGGCCTCGCCGGCCTCGGTGTCGCCGTCCGCGTCCTCACCGGCGACCACCCGTCGACCGCGGCCCGCGCCTGCCGGGACCTCGGCCTGGCCGCGGGGCCGGTGGCCGTGGCCGGTGACCGCCTCGACGCGGACGCCGTCGTCGTCGCCCGCTGCACCCCCGAGGACAAGGCCCGGATCGTCGCGGGGCTGCGGGCCGCCGGGCACACCGTCGGGTTTCTCGGGGACGGCGTCAACGACGTTCCCGCCCTGCGCGCGGCCGACGTCGGGATCGCGCCCCGCGCCGCCGTGGACCTCGCCCGCGAGACCGCCGACGTGGTGCTGGCCGAGAAGGACCTCGGCGCCATCGGGCACGCCGTCACCGCGGGCCGGCACAGCAGCGCCAACATCGCCTCCTACCTCCGGGTCACGCTCTCCTCCAACCTCGGCAACGTCATCGCGATGCTCGCCGCCGGCCTGCTGCTCCCCTTCCTGCCGATGCTCCCGGTCCAGGTGCTGGCCCAGAACCTCTGCTTCGACGCCGCCCAGCTCGCCTTCGCGTACGACCGGCCCGGACCTGCGGCACTGCGCCGACCGACCGTGCTGCGGCCGCGTGCCTTCCTGCGGTTCATCACCGGCTTCGGGGTGCTCAACGCGGTCGCCGACCTGGCCACCTTCGGCGTCCTCGCGCTCGCCCTGCGCGGCCCCGACGCCCTCGACGACGAGGCGGTCTTCCACTCCGCCTGGTTCACCGAGAACCTGCTCACCCAGGCCCTGGTGATGTTCCTGCTGCGCGGTGGCACCCGCCCCGGGCCCGTCGGCCGCGCCGCCGCCGCCCTCGCCGCCGTCGGCCTGCTCCTGCCGCCCGGCCCCCTGGGCGCGGCCCTGGGCGTGACCGGCCTGCCCGCCGGCTACTACGTGCTGCTCGCCGCCGTCCTGGGGCTGTACGCCCTCGCGCTGCGGGCGGTGCGGGCACGCCACGACCGGCGGTAGCGAGCGCGGGCCGGGTCCGGGGGGCATTTCCCCCTCCGGGTTGTACAGTTGCGCAATGTAGCAATCGTCGCTGCCCGGCCGGGGCGCATGCAGCACCCTCCGTCGGCACGGAAAAACGTGAGAAAGGGAGGGGGCGGTCATGCTCCGTAACGGACTCGAACCCTGGCATCTGCTGATCGTCGCGATCGTCTTCATCGTGCTCTTCGGCTCCCGGAAGCTGCCCGACACCGCCCGGGCCCTGGGCAAGTCGATGCGCATCCTGAAGAGCGAGGCGAAGGCCATGAAGACCGACGACACGGCCGCGGCGGCGCCGGTGGAGCCGACGTCGGTACAGATGGCGGCGGAGCCGGTCACGGCCACCGCGCAGCCGGAGCCGAAGCCGGCCGGCGAGCCGACCGTCTCCCCGAGCTGACCCCGCCCCGGCGTCAGTCCTCGTCCCCCTCGAAGAAGTCGCCGATCTCGTCGACCACCTCGGCCGCCACCATTCCACCGACCGCCCCGAGCGCGAGGCCCGCCGCACCGGCGGCGACCGCCGTGCCGAGGCCCGGCCCGGAGCGGTGGTGGCCGTCGTGGTGCCCGCCGTCGTGGTGCCCGCCGTGGCCGTATGCCGCGTGGGCGCCGTAGGCCTCCCGGTGGGCGATCAACTGGCGGATCCAGCCGTCGACCTCGCTGCTCCAGTCGAGGGTGCGGGCGTCCTCGTGGCGGACCGTGAAGCGGGTCAGTGCGTCGTGCCCGGCGGAGAACGGGCCACCGCGCTTGTCCGCCTCCAGGACCACCTCCAGGCCGGCGGGGGAGGCGAGGAAGGTCAGCTCGATCTCGGTGACCTCGTGCGCGTACTGCGGCGCCGGGGTCAGCTCGACCTCCTGGTAGAACGGCAACTGCTGGCCGGTGCCGCCGATCCGGCCGTACTCCAGATCCGCCGAGCGGAAGCCGAAGCCCAGCCCGCCGAGGGCGTCGAGGACTGCTTCCTGGACGGGCAGCGGCCCGACGGCGACCGGGTCCAGATCGCCCTTGTCCCGGGCGCCGGCCACCCCGACCTCCGTGCGCACCCCGAGCACGACGCCCAGCGGCTGTCCGTACAGCTCGGTGACCGGTGTCTCCCACGGCACCGGCACGCTGAACGGCACCTGTCGCTCCTCCTCGGCGCCGAGCCGGAAGCCGCCGCCGACGGTGAACCGCTCGAAGACGACCGCGCCCTCGCTCTCCCCCTCCTCGTGCTCCGCCTCCACGCGCGCGAGCAGTTCAAGGCCGACGTGCTCGACGTCCACCGCCGTCGAGCCGCCCTTCAGCCACACCCGCCCCGACAACACCCCGCCGGGCACCACCGTGCCACCGTCGAGCACCGTGTCCACCGAGGGACCGCCGACTCCGATCGCCCCCAGCAGCCGTTTGAACACCATGAAGCCGCCGCTCCTTCGCCGTACTCGTCACGCACACCCCGGCCGGCCACACGCCGTCCGGCTGCCCGATGAACTCACGACAACGGCAAAGAAGTTCCCAAGTCACCTGTTCGGGGGAGTGGCGCACTAAGGTCCTCGCACATACAGGAAGAGGCGGACCGAAACCCACCGGCCCGCCTCTTCCGCGCAGGTGTCAGGCCGCTTCCGCACCCTCACCGAACCCCTGCGCCGCCGCCCGCGCGGCCTTGCGCCGCCTGCGCCGGCTCACCCGGGGCTCCTGGTCCGGCAGCCAGCCGAAGATCATGCAGCTGCCGACGGCCCCGAGCGCGAGGCCGAGGAAGAAACCGCCCAGGTTGGAGGTGACCCATGTGCCCAGGGAGCACAGGATGCCGAGGATGGAGTAGAAGAGGCGCTGTCCGGGGCTGAAGAGGGTCAGCAGGCCGCACACCACCATGATCACCGGCAGCAGGTAGCCCACCAGGCCCTGCATGCCGATGTGTATGACGACCTTCAGCGCGGCCTTCTCCGTGAGCAGGATCCACGTGCCGCCCAGGGTCAGCAGCAGGCCGCCCCAGAACGGCCGACGGGCCCGCCAACGACGGAAGGCGGGCCGCCACCCCACAGGTGGAGTGTCTGTGCCGGACATCAGCAACCCGAGTCGCTGAAGCTGAGTTTCAGGCCGGGAAGCTTGAACACCCCGGCAGTGGTCGCGTAGTTGGTCTGCCGCAGGTTGTCGATGTGCACGGTGTCGGCCTGCTGGCTGAAGACGCCGATGGGTCCCTTGACCCCGGCCTTGGTGAGGGTGCTCGCGTCGTTGCCGATCTCGATGTTGTTGAAGGACGCGTCACCCGACAGCTCGGTCGAGTCGGTGGTCAGGTCGGTCGCCTGCACCTTCGAAGAGCCGCTGCCCGCCTTGATGAGCAGGTTGGTGCCGCCGAGGTCGACGCTCTGGCAGAGGCTGTCCAGGGTCGCGTTCTTGATCGCCGAGGTGACGACCAGCACCTGACCGCCGGTGTCACCGGCGTTCGGGCTGCCGTCGGCCATGCTGTCGAGCGCGCCGAACTGCTCGAAGCCGGTGCCGTTGAGCGACTTGGCGGTGACCGTGAAGGGCATGCCGGAGATGGAGAACGACACCCCCAGTGCTCCCTGCGCGGTCAGGACCGCGAGGCCGGCGAGGCCCAGCGTGGCCGGTACGGCCATCACGGCGGCCCGGCGGGCCCGGACCCGTCCGCGTCTCGGTGCCCCTCCGGTGTCCCCGGTGGTGTCTGGTGTTTCGGAAAGAGAACCGCTTCCCGGGTTCTCAGGCGTGTTGTCGGCGGACGGAACGTCCGGGGACTCGGCCATGTCTGCTCCCATGCATTAGTCACGCGGGTTGGGCTTCAGTGGCACGTTGTCCTGGCGCGGACAGCGGCTGCCGCGCACGCCTCCTCACAACTCCCGGCGGGTGCAAGGGCTTTCTCGTTACGCAGCAGTAGCCAAGCCGCAAGTTACCGGCGGTTACTTTTCAGGGTCAAGACAGTTGTGAAAAAAGGGTGTTGAATTCGCGTCAATTATGTTCCCACCATGCATTCCCATGATCCAATACTCAACTCCCTTGCTCGGCCTTGACGTTGACGGCTGATCAGGTCTACAACTCTCCCTGGTTTCCTTCGGATCCGTGGCGCCGGATCCGCCGAGCGGCATCGACCGCTTCCCGGCCTCTTCGATCACCGCTCCGCTCAGCGGCGTCGGCACGGTCGCTTCCCCCCAGGGGCCGTACCCGTACGCCTTTGACCGGCCCGGCCGGAGGCCTAACCCCCCAGGCTTTCGGCCGGTGTCCGGCCTGACCGCCGTTGCCGGCCCGTCACGTACGGAGAAGGCGTGACGAGCCGGCAACGGCCGGCGCTGCGTCAGCGCCCTCGAACCCCCCACCTCACCCCACGCAGGACCCCCCAAAGAAAGAGGCAAACCCGCATGCGTACGCGAACCCTCATCGCCCTCGCCGGTACCGTCGTCGCCCTCTCGGTCGCGGCCACCGTTCCGGCCTCCGCCGACGGCGCCGTGCTCACCACGGGCAGCGCCGGCGGCACCGCCGTCGCGGTCGGCGACACCCTCAGCGCGGCACTGGCCAGCGGCACCACCGCCACCCTCTACTCCAGCGCCACCAGCACCAGCGGCATCACCTGTGCCGCCTCGACCTTCACGGCGACGGTCACCGACAACCCGGCCGCCCCCGGCACCGCCACCGAGTCGGCCGGCGCGCAGACCTTCGGCAACTGCACCAGCAACGTGACCGGCGTGACCGGCGTCTCCAGCATCACGGTCAACAACCTGCCGTACACCACCACGGTCTCCTCGGACGGCACGGTCGCGGTCACCCCGCCGAGCGGCTCGACCATCCAGACCACGGTGAAGCTGACCACCCTGCTGGGCAGCATCACCTGCGTCTACCAGGCCCCGAGCCTGTCCGGCACGAGCTCCAACACCGACAACAGCCTCGCCTTCAGCAACCAGGCGTTCACGAAGTCCTCCGGCTCCATCCTCTGCCCCTCCGCCGGCTACTTCACCGCCAAGTACGCCCCGGTCAGCGACAACGGTGCCGCCGTCTTCGTCAACTGACCCCGTAACACAGGCCGTCAGCGTCGACGCAGACGCAACGCCAGGGCGGCGCCGCCGGTGAGCACCAGTACCGCCGCGGCGCCGCCCGCCAGCAGTGGCGCCGACGGGCCCGAGCCGGGGTCCGTGTCGGAGGCCACCGGAGTGCTGTCGGCGGCGGGGGTTCCGGTCGTTGGGGAGACCGGGGTCGCCGCCGCCGTCCGCTGTGCCCGCGCGGGATCGCTCTCCGAGGCGCCGGGAGCCGGCGTCGTACTCGGTCGTGGCTTCGTGCCCGCGGTCGCGCCGCCGTCCTTCTGCCCGCCCTGCGCCGCGCCCTTCGCGGCCTCCTTCTTCGGCGTCCTCTTCGCCGTGAACACCACGTCGGAACACGAGTAGTAGGTGTCAGGCGTGCTGCTGGTCTGCCAGACGGTGTACAGCACCTGACGGCCCGTCCGGTCGGCGGGCAGCACCGCGGTGAAGTGGTACGCGCCGTTCGTCAGCGGGGGGTCCTTGAACTCCGCGAAGGGCTGCGCGGAAAGCTCGGACCACGTCAGCGGCTTCACCGGGTCGTAGCCGGGCTTCGTCAGATACAGCTTGAACGTGCCGGAGTGCGCGATCGTCGCGGCGTACGTCATCGTCATCCGGGCGCCCGGCGCCAGTTCGGTGGCAGGCCAGTCCGCGCGCGCCAGGTCGAGCCCCTTGTACGCCGGCAGGTTGCCGCTGCACAACCTGCCGTCCGGAATCACCTGCCGGTCCCGGCCGTTCACGTCCGCCACCCGCACGTCGTCCCACGCGACGAAGTTCTGCCCGCTCGCCGCGATCGCCGCCTTGCAGGCCGCCGTCGCGGCACTGCCGCCGCTGGGGGAGCAGCCGTAGGCCCGGCTCACGGGATAGGTGGGCGCGCCGTGCGCCCGGGCGGAACCCGCCGCCCACGACAGGAGCAGGAGCGGGGCCGCGACAGCGGCTCCCGCGACTCTCAGGCGGGCGGTCGTCCGGGTCATGCGGGACGTCTCCTCGGCGGGCGCGGGTAGGGGGTTCTGCCGCACTGAGTACGGAAATCGGCGCCGCGCCGTTCAACGCGGTTGGTCACAGCGCCGGTCGAAGTGCGCGACACCGACTGGATCGTCCGGTTTGCCGACGTGCCGGGCGCCATTGAGAACCAACCGCGCGGCTCGTATCGTGGCGATCACCGACGGCCGCCCGGCCGGCCGCGACGCTTCCGGAGACCGGTGCGAGGACGAGGGAGGAGCGCGTGCTGATCTGGTGCGTTCGTGCACTGCGGGCCCGTGATCACGTGGCCGCACGCTCGACTTGCACGTGTCCGTCACCAGGTCCGCACAGATGTCTCCCGTTGCCGCACGGTGAGCTATCGTGTGCACGGGGTAAAAACAAACCGCATGCCCCGTCGGTTTGACAGCCGGGACGTCGTTGAAGCCGTGCAGTACCGAAGCCGTGAAGGAGCGTCGAGTCGATGGCGAGGCAGTTACGCGCGGAGCAGACCCGCGCCACGATCATCACGGCCGCCGCCGACCTCTTCGACCGGCACGGCTATGAATCCACCAGCCTGAGCGAGATCGTCGATCACGCGAAGGTCACCAAGGGGGCGCTCTACTTCCACTTCGCCGCCAAGGAGGACCTGGCGCACGCCATCATGGAACTCCAGTCCCGCACCTCCGGCCAGCTGGTGCGGGAGATGGACAGCCGCGGCTACTCCTCACTGGAAGCCCTGATGCGTACCACGTTCGCGATCGCACGGCTCTCCGTGGACGGCCCGATCCCGCGGGCCGGCCTGCGCCTCGCCACCGCGGACGTCACCGTACGTCCGCCGCTCAGGCACCCGTTCACCGAGTGGCTGGAGTTCGCCACCCGCAAACTCACGGGCGCCGTCAAGGAGTCCGACATACACCCGGACATAGACGTCGGCGCGGTCGCGCACTCCCTGGTCTGCTTCTTCGTCGGCACCCGGGTCGCCGGCCGCAACCTGGAGCCGGTGGGGCGGCTGCCGCGCAGGGTCGCCGAGATGTGGCACCTGATGATCCGCAGCCTGGTCCCGGTGCACCGGCGGGCCCGCTACCTGACCCTCGCCACCCAGCTGGAGCGCGAGATCAGAACCGCCTGACAGGTGCTGTGCGGTGCGGCGGAGCCGGGCGGCCCGCGCGATAGCGTGGCTCTCATGCCCGACTCCGCCCAACCGCCCGTGATCCTCGGCACCACCGGCCCGTTCCCGCACAGCGTGCTGGCCGAACGGCACCCCGCGATCATCCGCCAGGTGCGGGACGCCTTCCCGTACGGCCCCGGGCAGCACCGCGCCCTCGACGCGCTGCTGCACGACTGCACCGAGGGCGTGATCGAGCCCCTGCCCGCCGACGCGGGCGACTGGCGCGACTGGGACCTGGACGCCCACACCGGCCGGTCCTGGTTCGACGTGCCGTGGCTGTGGTCGGAGAGCTACTTCTACCGCAGACTCCTGGACGCCGTGGGCTACTTCGGCCCGGGCCCCTGGCAGGGCATCGACCCCTTCCGCCCCTTCAAGCTCGCCGAACTCGACGCCAAGGAGACCGACGAGGAGCTCGCCGCACTCGACGACCTCGGCGACGACCCGGACCGGGCCCTGCTGCACGGCTCCCTGTGGGGCAACCGCGCCGACCTCGGCTTCCGGCTCTCCGCCGCGGAGTCCGGCGAGGCCGTAGCCGCCCTGGTCGCCGACGACAGCGCCGCCCTGTGGCCGCTGCTCCACGGCGGCGGCACCCTGTGCCTGGTCGCCGACAACGCGGGCCGCGAACTCGTCCCCGACCTGCTGCTGATCGCCCACCTCCTGGACACGGACCGCATCGCCCGCGCGGTCCTGCACATCAAGCCCTACCCGTACTACGTCTCCGACGCCACGACCGCCGACGTGCTCGACGCCCTGCGCAGGCTCACCGCGGCCCCCGGCGCCGCCGCCGACTACGGCCGTACCCTCTGGTCGGCGATGGCCGACGGCCGCCTCACCGTGCGCGCCCACCCCTTCTCCTGCGCCCCGCTGCCGTACGCCGAGATGCCCGGCGACCTGCGCGCCGAGTTCGCCTCCGCCGCGCTGACGATCTTCAAGGGCGACCTCAACTACCGCCGCCTGGTGGGCGACCGGCTCTGGCCGCCGACCACCCCCTTCGCCGACGTCACCGCCTGGTTCCCGGGTCCGGTGGCCGCGCTGCGCACCCTCAAGTCCGATGTGATCACCGGGCTCTCCGCGGACACCGAGGCGGCCCTGGACGCGGCCGAGGGGGCGCGCTGGCGCACGGCCGGCACCCATGCCCTGATCCAGGTCAACCCAGGCGCATCGGGAGCGACTTGAGTCCGTTGATGAAGTTGGACACGAGCCGCCCGGCGGGACCGGCCGGCTCCAGGACGGCCGGCGCCTGCGCGTAGAGCGTGCGCAGCTGGAGCCGGGCGAAGTGGGCGCCCAGGCAGACGTGCGGCCCGTCCCCGAAGGACACGTGCGGGTTCGGCGCCCGGGTGAGGTCGAGACGGTCGGGCCCGGCGAAGGCCCGCTCGTCACGGTTGGCCGAGGCATGCAGCACGACCACCTTGTCGCCCTTCCGCACGCGCCGACCGCCCAGCTCGGTGTCCCGCGTGGCGGTACGGCGGAAGGTCAGCACCGGGGGATGCCAGCGCAGCAGCTCGTCCACCGCGCTGTCCGGGGCTGCCTTTCCCGCACGCAACAGGCGGTAGGACTCGGGGTGTTCGGCCAGCGCCAGCAGTCCGCCGGGCGCGGCCGAGCGCACCGTGTCGTTGCCCGCGACGGTCAGCAGGAAGAAGAACATCTCCAGTTCGCCGTCGGCGAGTCCGGAGTCGTGGGCGAGGGCCGTCATGACGTCGTCGGCCGGATGCCGGCGCTTGTGCGCGGCGAGTTGCCGGGCGTACCCGAACATGTCCCGGAGCATCGCGGGCGACCGCGGATTCACCGGCCCGCCCTCGCCGTCGAGCCTCCCGGGACCGGCCTCGTCCGGGTCCTGGTAGCCGATCACCCGCCGCGTCCAGTGCAGCAGCAGGTCCCGGTCGCTCTCCGGGACACCCAGCAGATCCGCGAGGTTGAGCAGCGCGTACTCGTCGGTGACGGCGGCGACCAGGTCCACGGTGCCGTCCCCCGCCCGGGCCGCCGACAGCGCCCGGGCGAACAGGGACCGCGCCCGCTCCCGCGCCACCGCCTCGAACCGCCCGATCCGCCCCGGCGTGAAGGCCCGGCTCACCGTCCGCCGCAGCCGTCCGTGCTGCGGTGGATCCTGGTTGAGCATCATGCGCCGGATGAACGGCAGGTCCTCCGGGTCCGGATCCCGGATCTGGGTCGCGCCGAGCCGTGACGAGTACGTCCCCGGGTCCTTGAGCACCCGCACCACGTCCGCATGCCGGGCCACCGCCCAGAACCCCGGTCCGGCCGGCCAGCCCAGCACCTCCGGCTCCCGCTGCCAGGACACCGGGTGGTGGTCGCGCAGGACGCGGTAGTCGGCGTGCGGCACGGCGACCGCGTACCGGCGCGGATCGAACACATCGGGTACGGGCGGGGCTTCACCGCCGCCGGCGGAGAAAGTCATGCGACCACGGTGACCCGTGCGGCGGGGCCGGGCAAGACGGAACGGCAGGGCGGCGGAGGCCGCAGGCGCCGGGGGCACGCTGCGGAGGAGGCCGTGCCCGGAACCCGCGCCGGTTCACGCGATGGTGTGATCATGTGCCGCGCGGTGGATGGCCCTTGTGGCGCGCGGGTAGGGCCCCGGCCATGACGCAGCCGTTCGAACTCCCGCACTTCTACATGCCGTATCCCGCGCGGCTCAACCCGCACCTCGAGGAGGCCCGGGCCCATTCGACCGAGTGGGCCCGCGAGATGGGCATGCTGGAGGGGTCCGGGATCTGGACCCAGGCCGACCTGGAGGCACACGACTACGGCCTGCTGTGCAGCTACACCCACCCCGACTGCGACGGTCCCGCCCTCTCGCTGATCACCGACTGGTACGTGTGGGTGTTCTTCTTCGACGACCACTTCCTCGACATGTACAAGCGCACCCAGGACCGCGCCGCCGGCAAGGCCCACCTCGACCGGCTCCCGCTGTTCATGCCGCTCGACCTGGCCACGCACGTGCCGGAGCCGCAGAACCCGGTCGAGGCGGGCCTCGCGGACCTGTGGGCGCGCACGGTGCCGTCGATGTCGGTCGACTGGCGGCGCCGCTTCTCGGTCGCCACCGAGCACCTGCTGAACGAGTCGATGTGGGAGCTGTCCAACATCAACGAGGGGCGGATCGCCAACCCCGTCGAGTACATCGAGATGCGCCGCAAGGTCGGCGGCGCCCCCTGGTCGGCGGGGCTGGTGGAGTACGCGACGGCCGAGGTGCCCGCCGTCGTCTCCGGCTCGCGGCCGCTCAGGGTGCTCATGGAGACCTTCGCGGACGCCGTGCACCTGCGCAACGACCTGTTCTCCTACCAGCGCGAGGTGGAGGACGAGGGCGAGAACAGCAACGGCGTCCTGGTCCTGGAGACCTTCTTCGACTGCACCACCCAGGAGGCCGCCGACGCGGTCAACGACATCCTCACCTCCCGGCTCCACCAGTTCGAGCACACCGCCCTCACCGAAGTCCCGGCCCTCGCCGCCGAGAAGGGCCTCACCCCCGGCCAGGCCGCCGCGATCGCCGCCTACACCAAGGGCCTCCAGGACTGGCAGTCCGGCGGCCACGAATGGCACCTGCGCTCCAGCCGCTACATGAACCAGGGCGCCGTCCCCTCCTCGCCCTGGCAGCAGCTCACCGGCCCCGGCACCTCCGCCGCGGACGTCGGCGCCTTACTGGCCGCGGCCGCCGCCGAGCGCCTGCGCGCCTACACCCACGTGCCCTTCCAGCAGGTCGGCCCCTCCCTCCTGCCCGACTTCCACATGCCGTACGAGGTCGAGCTCAACCCGCACCTCGACGCCGCCCGGCCCCGCCTGACCGCCTGGATGCACGGCACCGGCATGCTGTCCGAGGGCGTCTGGGACGAGGACCGGCTCGCCGCCTCCGACCTCGTGCTCTGCGCCGCGGGACTCGACCCCGACGCCGGCCCCGGGGAACTCGACCTCAGCGCCCGGTGGCTGGCCTGGGGCACCTATGCCGACGACTACTACCCGCTCTGCTTCGGCGCCCGCCGCGACCTGGCCGGCGCCCGGCTCGCCACGGCCCGGCTCTCGGCGTGCATGCCCCTCGCCGACGAGCCCGTGCCGGTGCCGGCCACCGGCATGGAACGCGGCCTCGTCGACCTGTGGGCCCGCACCACCGCCGGGATGGGTCCCGAGGACCGGCTCGCCCTCAAGGAGTCCGTCGACCGGATGACCGAGAGCTGGCTCTGGGAGATGTCCAACCAGCTCCAGCACCGCATCCCCGACCCCGTCGACTACCTGGAGATGCGCCGTTCCACCTTCGGATCGGACCTCACCCTGAGCCTGGCCCGCCGCGGCCACGGCCCCGCGATTCCCCCGGAGGTGTACCGCAGCGGCCCGGTGCGCTCCCTGGAGAACGCCGCCATCGACTACGGCATGCTCGTCAACGACGTCTTCTCCTACCAGAAGGAGATCCAGTACGACGGCGAACTGCACAACGCCGTCCTCGTCGTGCAGAACTTCTTCGGCGTCGACTACCCGACCGCGCTCCATGTCGTCCACGACCTGATGACCCAGCGGATGCAGCAGTTCGAACACGTCGTCGCGAGCGAACTACCGGTCGTGTACGACGACTTCGAGCTGCCCGCCGAGGCGCGTGCGGCCATGGACGCCTATGTCCGCGACCTGCAGAACTGGATGGCCGGCATCCTCAACTGGCACCAGCACGTCAACCGCTACAAGGCGGACCACCTCGCCCGCCGGGCCCACGGCTTCGTCCCGGACCGCCCCCCGCTCGCTCCGGTGCTTCCGGTCGGCTGACGGCGCCCGTCGCGCGGGTGCCTACCGGAGGGAGGCGTGCAGACCCCGGGCCCGCTCGGCCTGCGCCAGGTCGCCCAGCCGATCGAACTCCTCGGCCAGCCGGAGCAGCGGTGCCGGATCGAGGTCCGTTCTGCCGCCAGGACGCAGCAGCAGGCTCTGGTCCATGAAGATGCCGTCCAGGCGGCGGATCAGCGCCACCCGGGCGAGCTCGGTCGTCCCCTGCTCGGGCGCCGGCCGCACCCAGGTGGACAGCGGCCCGGCGCGGGACGGGCTCGGCAGGGCCGTCCGTCCCGCCGTCCCGCCGGTAGGGTGGCGTGTTCGCCGTGCCGGCCGGACACAGGGAGCGATGGATCACGCATGGATGCTGAAGACGACGGCAGCCGCACGGCCGCCCGCGACTTCGAGACGCTCCGGATCCGCCGGGTGCCCGGCTCCGCCGCGGGCGTGAACTCTGTCGTGACCGAAGCCGTTCCGGCGCCGCGCGGAAGCTCCGGCGCCGGCCAGTCTCCCGGTCTCATGAAGTCCAGCGCCGTGATGGCGGCCGGAACCCTGGTCTCACGCCTGACCGGATTTCTGCGCACTCTGGTCATGGGGGCCGCGCTGGGTGTGGGAACGCTCAACGACACCTACCAGGTGGCCAACACCCTCCCCACCATGATCTACGTGCTGGTCGGCGGAGGAGCCCTCAACGCGGTCTTCATCCCGCAGCTGGTGCGGTCGATGAAGGAGGACTCCGACGGAGGTGCCGCCTACGCCAACCGTCTCATCACCCTGGTCGTCACGTTCCTCGGCTCGGCGACCCTGATATGTGTCGTCGCGGCGCCGGAGTTCATCCGCGTCATGTCGCCCTCGATGGCCACGCACCCCGACCAGATGCGGGTCGCGGTCGCCTTCGCCCGCTACTGCCTGCCCACCATGTTCTTCATGGGGATTCACGTGGTGATGGGTCAGATCCTGAACGCGCGGGGGCGGTTCGGCGCCATGATGTGGACGCCCGTCCTGAACAACATCCTGATCATCGCCGCGTTCGGGTCGTTCGCCTGGGTTTTCGGCACGGCCTCCCGCTCGGGAATCTCGGCATCGACGATCACACCGCAGGGAACACGGCTGCTCGGTGTCGGCACCCTTCTGGGGCTGGCGGTCCAGGCACTGGCCATGGTCCCCTACCTGCGCGACTCGGGATTCCGGATCCGCCTGCGCTTCGACTGGCGTGGCCATGGTCTGGGGAAGGCTCTCGGCCTGGCGAAATGGACTTTCCTGTTCGTGCTCGTCAACCAGGCCGGCATGGTCGTCGTGACGCGCCTCGCCACCGCGGCCGGCGCGGCCGCGGAGAAGAGCGGACACCCCGGCACCGGCATCACCGCCTACAACTACGCGCTCCTCCTGTGGCAGATGCCGCAGGCCATCATCACCGTCTCCGTGATGACAGCCGTTCTTCCCCGCATCGCCCGCGCGGCCGCCGACGGCGACCACGGAGCGGTCCGGGACGACATCTCACAGGGCCTGCGTACGTCAGCGGTCGCCATCGTTCCCTGTGCTTTCGCGTTCCTCGCTCTCGGGGTGCCGCTGATCCAGCTGCTCTACGCCGGAGCCGGGGAGGAAGGCGCCCGCAACATCGGCTTCGTCCTGATGGCCTTCGCCCTGGGGCTGATCCCCTACTCGGTGCAGTACGTGCTGCTGCGCGGGTTCTACGCCTACGAAGACACCCGGACGCCCTTCTTCAACACCCTCGTCGTCGCGCTCGTGAACGCCGCCGGATCCTTCACCGCCTATCTTCTGCTCCCCGCGCGGTGGGCCGTGACCGGCATGGCGCTCACCTACGGCCTGGCCTACGTCATCGGCGTCGGCGTCGCCTGGAAACGGCTCCGCGACCGACTCGGCGGCGACCTCGACGGCCACCGGGTCGTCCGGACCTACGCCCGTCTCGTCGGGGCCGCCCTGCCCGCGTCCCTGGCGGCCGGATCGGTCGCCGCCCGGCTGATGACAGCGGTGCACGCCCCCGCCGTCGCCGCGCTCACGGCACTCGCCGCGGGAGCGACGGTACTGATCGCGCTGTTCCTGCTTCTCGCGCGCGTGCTGCGCATCAGCGAAGTCGACGCCATGGTGGACATGGTGCGGACTCGTCTCGGCCGATGAACAACACGGCAGGCCGGGAGCCGGACGGCGGGGGCCCGGGAGGGGCCGTACGGGCAGAAGTAGCGCTCGACCGTGCGCCCGGAGCCGATCGCCGACTCGGCCGGCGTGCCGGGTTCGATGCGCACCGCGGCCTCGTGACCCACCAGAGAGCGGGCCAGCGGCTCGATCAGGAGGTCCTCGGCGTCGGGATCGTGGAACTGGTCTACGGCGGGACCCCCGCGGGAGCGGCGGCGAACCTGGTGGCGGACCTGCTCGACGGGGCCCGCGGCGTGGGCTGGGGCTGGGCCCTTCCGCCGTTGACGCAGCGGCAGTCTCACTCGTTCGTGTCTCGTCGCGCCCGCGTGCGCCGGGTAGAGCTCGGGGTGGAGGCGAACCATGGAACAGACCGCATTGCGTCCCAAGCCGATCCCCGGTCAGGAGCGCGGGGACAGCCCCCCGCCCGACCCCGCCCGCCCCCCGCCCGACCCGGCCCGCCGTCCGCACGCCGCGCGCCGGCGCGGCCGCCACATCAGGACCCTGCTGTTCGGAGCGTTCGTCGGCACCGTCCTGGTGCTGTCCGGGGTCGGCCTCGGCACGGTGGGCGCCACGGTGATCGGCATGAGCAAGCTGGCCGAACTGCGACAGCAGACCCCGCCGCCGGCACCGCGCCCCGCACCCCCGGCCACCCCCACCCCCTCGCCGACGGCCGCCGCGACCCTGGGCCTGGAGGCCGTGGACGCCGAGAAGGTGGGCGCGCTGGTGACGGGCGTCCACGTGCCGGGCCCGGGCTATACGGCGGGACTGGTCAGGGGCGACGTGCTGCTCCAGTTCGGCGACACCCGAATCGACAGCGCGGCCGACCTGGTCCGGGCAGTGGCCCACGCCCGTCCGGGCAAGGGGGCCAAGCTCACGGTCCGGCACGCGAGCGGTGGGTATCAGCAGCTGACGGTAGTTCCCGGCGTCGTGACGTGACCGCCCCAGGGGCGCGGGGTGGCATCGAGATGCGGCTCCGCCGCCTGGGCGCGATCGGCACCACACACCTGTACCGGCGACACGACCGCAATCCACGACGGCGGCTCTGCCCAAACCGGCTCGCGCGGCCACGCCGCACCCGGCAGGATGCTCCCGGAGGCACCCTCACCCGCGCAAGGAGGCCCTGGATGACCGGCACCGCCGCCCCCTTCACCGCCGACGACTACAAGTCGCGCATGACGCGCGCGGCGCACACCGCGGCGGACGCCGGGCTCGCCGGCCTCCTGATCGCCCCCGGCCCCGACATGGTGTGGCTCACCGGGTACACCCCCACCGCGGTCACCGAGCGGCTCACCCTCCTCGTCCTGGCCCCCGGCAGGGACCCCGTGCTGGTCGTCCCCACCCTGGAGGCCCCCGACGCCGAGAAGGCCGACGGCGCGGCCGTGCTGAGCCTGCGGGACTGGACCGACGGCACCGACCCCTACGCGGTGGCCGCCGGCCTGCTCGCCAAGGACGGCCGCTTCGGTATCAGCGACAACGCCTGGGCCATGCACCTGCTGGGCCTGCAGCGGACACTTCCCGACACGTCCTACGCCTCCCTCACCGACGCGCTCCCCATGCTCCGCGCCGTCAAGGACGCGGCCGAGCTCGAACTCCTCGCCGCCGCCGGAGCGGCTGCCGATTCGACGTTCGAGGAGATCCGCAAGGTTCCCTTCGCCGGCCGCCGCGAGTCCGACGTCGGCCACGACCTCGCCGACCTGCTGCGCCGCTTCGGCCACGAACAGGTCGACTTCACCATCGTCGGCTCAGGACCCAACGGCGCCAACCCGCACCACGAGGTCGGCGACCGGGTCATCCAGGACGGCGACATGGTCGTCCTCGACTTCGGCGGCCTCAAGGACGGCTACGGCTCCGACACCACCCGCACCGTGCACGTGGGCCCGCCGTCCGCGGAGGAGCGCGAGGTGCACGACATCGTGCGCGCCGCCCAGGAGGCCGGCTTCCGGGCCGTACGACCCGGCGCGGCCTGCCAGGAGGTCGACCGGGCCGCTCGCGCGGTCATCGCCGACGCCGGGTACGGCGAGTTCTTCATCCACCGCACCGGCCACGGCATCGGCGTCACCACGCACGAGCCGCCGTACATGATCGAGGGCGAGGAGCAGCCGCTGGTGCCCGGGATGTGCTTCTCCGTGGAGCCCGGCATCTACCTGCCCGGCCGCTTCGGCGTGCGGATCGAGGACATCGTCACGGTGACCGCGGAAGGCGGCCGTCGTTTCAACAACACCACCCGCGAGATGGTCGTCGTGGGCTGACCGACCCGGCCCCGGAACCTCCCGCCCGCCCCCACCCATCCCGAACGGCAACGGCGCGATCCATGACCCAGGCACCGACTCCCACCGTGGACACCGTCCGCAAGCTGGTCCGTTCACTGCTCAAGGAGAGCGCGGACGGCGCCTCGGGCCCCGAGGTGCGGCCCGTCGCGGAGGGCGGTGAACACTCCACCTGGTGGGTCGGCAGCCGGCACGTTCTGCGCCTCGCCCCCGACCGGGAGGCCTCCGTCCGCCAGCGCCGCGAACTGCGGCTGCGCGACCTGATGCGGCCGCACCTGCCGGTAGCGGTCCCGGCCGGCGTGGCGCACGGTGAGTGGGCGCCGGGACTGACGTACACGCTGGACACCGTGATCCCCGGCGGCACGGCCGAGGAGCACGACGTCTCCGCGGTGGGCGAGGCGGACCTGGCCGGGCTGCTCACCGGGCTCCGCGAGGTTCCGGTACGGCAGGCCGAGACGCTCGGCGTGCCCCGCACCCCGCCGCGTTCCCTGGAGGCACTGCGCAGGATGGCGGTGCCCGCCGCCGAACGGCTCGCCGCCGCCGACGAGTTCGACCCTTCCCGGCTGCTCCAGCTGACCCCGCCGGGCGCCGCACAGCTCGCCGCCCAGCCCGGTACCGCCGTGCTGGTCCACCACGACCTCAAGGGCGAGCACCTGGTGGTCAGCGCCGACGGCAGGGTGCGCGGCGTCCTCGACTGGACCGACGCGGCGGTCGGTGACCCCGCCGAGGACATCGCCGGGCTCGCCCTCGCGGTCGGCTCCGGCGCGGCCGTCCGCGCGGCCACCCTCGCCGGCTACGGCGCCCGCCCCTGTCTGCGCGGCCTGTGGCTGGCCCGCTGCGACACCGTCATCCGCCTCACCGACCGCCTCGAAGGCCGCGACGACAGCCCCCTGCCGCTGCTGCGCACCCAGCTCCGGCGCGCCTGGGAGACGATCCTGCTGGAACGGGTGACGGAGCTGCGCGAGGACACCGAGGGCACCGAGGACGACGAGGAGCTGTAGCGGGACGCCCGCGGCCGGGGCCCGGGTCGAGCCGCGGTCAGGCCCGGGTGAGCACCACGCACGACTCGCCCGGCACCCGCAGCACCCCGTCCGGGTCCGGTGCCGCCGTGGTGTCCCACGCGGCCAGGACCTCCACCCGCCCGGTGCCGAGCGGGATCTCGGCCGGCTCCTTGCCCAGGTTCACCGCCACCCGCACGTCCCCGCGCCGGAACGCCAGCCAGCGTGCCGCCTCGTCGAACGCCACCTTGGTGTCGGCGAGATCGGGATCGGTGAGGTCCGGCTGCTCGCGGCGCAGCGCCAGCAGGCGGCGGTACCAGGCCAGCACGCGCGCGTGCGGCTCGCGTTCCGGCTCCGACCAGTCCAGGCAGGAGCGGTCCCGGGTGGCGGGGTCCTGCGGGTCGGGTACGTCCTCCTCGGCCCAGCCGTGCGCCGCGAACTCCCGCCGCCTGCCCCGCCGTACGGCGTCCGCGAGGTCCGGGTCCGTGTGGTCGGTGAAGAACTGCCAGGGGGTGCCGGCCGCCCACTCCTCGCCCATGAACAGCATCGGTGTGAAGGGCGCGGTCAGGCTCAGCGTGGCGGCGCAGGCCAGCAGGCCGGGGGAGAGGGCCGCCGAGAGCCGGTCGCCCTGGGCGCGGTTGCCGACCTGGTCGTGGGTCTGGGTGTAGCCGAGCAGCCGGTGCCCGGCCACCCGCGCGCGGTCCAGCGGGCGGCCGTGCCGGCGGCCGCGGAAGCTGGAGTACGTGCCGTCGTGGAAGTAGCCGCCGGTGAGCGTCTTGGCGACGGCGGCGAGCGGGGCGCGGGCGAAGTCGGCGTAGTAGCCCTGGGACTCGCCGGTCAGCGCGGCGTGCAGGGCGTGGTGGAAGTCGTCGTTCCACTGCGCGTCCAGGCCGAACCCGTGCTCCGCGCGCGGGGTGATGACCCGCGGGTCGTTCAGGTCGGACTCGCCGATCAGGAACAGCGGCCGGCCCGACTCGGCCGCCAGGCCGGCCACGGCGGACGACAGTTCCTCCAGGAAGTGGCACGCGCGCGTGTCGCACAGGGCGTGCACCGCGTCCAGGCGGAGTCCGTCGATCCGGTAGTCGCGCAGCCAGGCCAGCGCGCTGCCCACCAGGTACGCGCGCACCTCGTCCGATCCGGGTGCGTCCAGGTTCACCGCCGAGCCCCAGGGCGTCTGGTGCGCGTCCGTGAAGTAGGGCCCGAACGCGGGCAGGTAGTTGCCGGAGGGGCCGAGGTGGTTGTGCACGACGTCCAGGACGACACCCAGACCGAGTTCGTGGGCCCGGTCGACGAAGCGTTTCAGCGATTCGGGGCCGCCGTACGGCTCGTGCACCGCCCACAGCGAGACGCCCTCGTACCCCCAGCCGTGCCGCCCGGGGAACGGGCACAGCGGCATCAACTCCACGTGCGTGACGCCCAGTTCCCGCAGGTGGCCGAGGCGGGCCGCGGCCGCGTCCAGGGTGCCCTCGGGGGTGTACGTGCCCACGTGCAGCTCGTAGAGGACCGCGCCGGGCAGCGCCCGCCCCGGCCAGGCGGCATGCCACTCATGGCGCTCGTGGTCGACGACGGCGCTCAGCCCGTCGGGCCCGTCCGGCTGGCGGCGCGAGCGCGGGTCGGGCAGCACCGGGCCGTCGTCCAGCGCGAACCCGTAGCGGGTGCCGTCCCCGGCGGCCGCCTCCCCGGTCCACCACCCGGACCGGTCCGGGTCGCGCTCCAACGCGTGCGTGGCGCCGTCGCAATGGAGCGTCACACGGTCTGCCTGCGGTGCCCACACCTCGAACTGCACGGACGGTCCCCTTCGTCTGGCTCATCGTGAGGTAGTACGTCCATCGTGCCGTGAAAAGAGATCAATCCGCTTTGAATCCCGGCTTTGCGGAACGGGTGTCGCCGTCCGTACGCGCGGCTGACGGCCGTTTCCCCGTTTTCTGGACACCCGGGGTTCACTGACCCAGAATCGGCAGCGTGACGTCGTCCTTCGAGTTCCACACCTACCCCGCGCGTCTGTCCGACGCGGAGCGCGACAAGGTACTGAGCGTGCTGCGTGACGGCGTCGCCATGGGACGGCTGTCGCACGACACGTTCGTGCGCCGCATGGAGCTGGCGCTCGCCGCCCGCCGCGTCGACGAACTCGCCGCGCTCACCGCCGACCTGCCGCAGGAGAACCGCTTCGCGCGCCTGCTCTTCGGCACCGTCGAGGCCGTCTCCGGCTTCACCGTACGGCTGCGCCGGGCCTGGCAGGCCGAGCGGCTGCCCAAGCTGCTGCTTCCGCATCCGGGCAACGGCCATCCGCTGCGCATCGGCCGCGACCCCGCCAACGGGCTGCGGCTCAACCACGAGACCGTCTCGCGGGTGCACGCCGAACTCCGCCGCCAGGGCGGCCTGTGGGTCCTCAGGGACCTCGGCTCCACCAACGGAACGACCGTGAACGGCCGCCGGGTGACCGGCGCCGCCGTCGTCCGCGAGGGCGACCAGGTCGCGTTCGGCCGGATCGCGTTCCGGCTCGCGAGCGACTGAACCCCGGGCCGTCCGCCGGCACCCGGCCTTGTCCCGCGGGATGGCCGAAAAGTGTTTGTCCGTCGCGGTGTTGACGTACCCCCCAAGTCGTGACTGACTGTGCGGGAACCATGCACGTCATGTGAATCGACGGCACCGCTCTGTGGAGGTGTGACCTGCCGCCCCTCCTCCGCTATCCGTCCGTGGACGAGCTCGCCGCGCGGGCGGCCGCACTGGTCGCCGACCGCCCCCGGGACGCCCGGCTGCGCCGGGCCGGGACCTCCCGCGCGGGCACCCCGATGTGGCTGCTTTCCATCGGTCACGGCACCCGCCACGTCCTCGTCGTCGCGGGCCCGCACGCCAACGAACCCGTCGGCGGCGCCACCGTGCTCCGCCTCGCCGACCGGCTCCTCGCCGACCCGAGGCTCACCGAGGACGCCGACGTCACCTGGAACCTGCTGCTGTGCCTGGACCCCGACGGCGCACGGCGCAACGAGGGCTGGCTGGCCGGGCCGTACACCCTGGGCCACTACTTCCGGAACTTCTTCCGGCCCGGCTTCCTGGAGCAGCCCGAGTGGCTGCCCGACGGGGCGGCCGCCGCCGCGCTGCCCGAGACCAGGGCCCTGCTCGGCCTCCAGGACGAGCTGCGGCCCTTCCTCCAGTGCTCGCTGCACGGCGTCGACGTCGGCGGCGGTTTCGTCGAGCTGACCCGCGAGCTGCCCGGCCTCGACCGGCGCCTCGCGCACACCGCGACCCGGCTCGGCATCCCCCGCGAACTCGGCGCCTACGACACCCTGTACTGGCCCACCCTGGGCCCGGCCGTCTACCGCGTCCCGCCGCCCCGCCGGGGCGATCTGGCGGCCGCCATCACCGAGGCCGCCGTCGAGTCCACCTGGTTCCACCCGTACCGGCACGGCACCGTCACCGCGATCGTCGAGGCGCCCATGTGGGGCGTGGCCGCCGTCCAGGACGGCACACCGCCCGCCGACCGGGACGCGGCGCTGCGCTCGGTCAGCCGGACCCTGCGGCGGGACACGGAGCTCCTGGACGGCGTCCTGGCCCGGGTCCGGCCGCAGCTGTACGCGGCGCCGGACGCGGCCCGGCTGCTCGCGCCGGTCGACGACTACCTGCTGGTCCGCCCCGGCCTCGCCGACGCCTGGGACCCCGACACGGACGCCGGCAGCGCCCGCCCGCTGCCGCCGCTCAGCTCCGCCCACCTGGCCGCCCTGCGCATCGCCGGGCGCCGGCTGGTCCTGCGCACCGCCGGGATCCTGCACCAGCTGCTGCGCAGCACCGGCCACGACCCGGCCGCCGCCCTGCCCGACCTGGACCGGCTGATCGACACCTGGTGCGCGGACTACCAGGACGCCCTCGGCGCGCGCTGGATCCCGGTCGCGCGCCAGGCCGAGTACCAGACGCGGGTGGTCCTGAGCGCCTTCGAACTGGCACGCCGCCACGCGCGCGTGACGGCCCGATCGGGTGAGCCGGACTGGGGAACCGCGCCCGCCGTGCCGATGCACGGGGAATGACACATCTCAACAAAGCGACAGCGGCCTGCGGTGCCCTGCTGGCCGCGGCCGCCCTCCTCGCCGCCGGGCCGGCCCATGCCGCGCCGGCCGCGACGCGCGGCGGCGACTACCTGTACCTGACCGTCAGCCAGGGCGAGAACCAGTCGGACGACGCGCACGGCGCCGTCCTGCTGTGCGACCCGCCCCAGGGGTACGCGCACGCGGCCGAGGCCTGTGCCGCACTCGCCGCGACGGGCGGTGACATCGCCCGCATCACCCCGGCCAAGGACGCGATGTGCCCGATGGTCTACGCCCCGGTGACCGCCCAGGCGCGCGGGCAGTGGAACGGCAGGCCGATCGAGTACCGCGAGACGTTCCCGAACGCCTGCCAGATGGCGGCCAGGACCGGACCGGTCTTCGCCCTCGACGACTGAGCCCGCGGGCGGCGTGCGGCCTCCCGGGCCAGGCCCCGGGGCCGGGCCTCACGCCGCCTGCTCACGTGCGTGCTGCGCGGCCGCCAGCACCGTCCTGGACTGGTGCTCCACCTGACGCTCCAGCGGCACCCAGCGGGCCTGGAAACGCTCGCCGTAGGCCTCGCACCAGGAGGCCACCAGTTCCTCCAGCCGCGGTGCCGCGCCGTCGTCCGCCTCCCGCAGCACCCGCAGGAGCATCGACGCGGCCCGCAACGGCAGCCGCCGCCCGAAGGCGTCCACGCTGCCGACGTACGCCATCGTGGTGTCGACCGGCGGCCGCTGGATCCAGTCCTCGGCCAGCCCGGGGATCAGCCCCAGCGCCCACCGGGCGGCCCGCAGCAGCGGCCCGTCCAGGCCGCTCAGACCGTCCAGCCTGGGCAGCGCCTCGGCCAGCACCCGCTCCACCTCCCGCGAGTCCCGCAGCAGCCGGAGCGCCAGCCGCCGCATCGCCGCCGCGGGGGCCGGGTGCGGTGCCGGGTCGTCGACCAGGTCGCTCGCCCACATCGGCACCTCGACCACCGCGGTGAGACCGCCGTACCGGTGCGCGTGGTACCAGGTGCTGTGCCGTGCGTCGTCCGGCATGCTCGGGTACGCCACCCCCGTCTCCGGACCCGGCATCACCCGCACCCCGGGCCCGGAGTGCGGCCAGCCCGCGGCGTCCGAGGCGCCCGTCTCCACCGGGATGTGCAGTTCAGCCGCGGACTTGGCGAACGGTTCGGCGAGCCCCGGCACGTCCCTCGTCAGCTGCACCCAGCTGCCGCCCAGATCGGTGCCGTGCAGGGTCACCTGGAGGTAGGGGCGCAGTTCGTCGATCACCCCGAGCAGGGCCCGGGTCTCGGGCGGCAGCCGGTCCGGCGGCAGCACCGACGGGGACCATTCCGGCTGCTCCGGGCCAGCCGGCCGGTAGAAGCCGAGGTGGTAGTCGAACAGGCTGCGCGGGGCCGGGGTGACGTGCAGGCTCGCTCCGTCCGGGTCCGCGCAGAGCAGGAAGTGCCAGGAGTTCTCGGCCCGCAGCTCCCGCTCGTTCAGCACCCGTTCGGCCAGCACCTGGAGGGTGCCGCCCCCGGTCGGCTCGTTGGCGTGGGCACCCGCGACCACCAGGACCGCCCGCCGGGCGTGTCCGACGGACAGCAGGTGCAGCGGTCTGCCCGCGCGGGAGACACCGATCTCCCGCAACGTGCACAGGCCGGGCCGGTGCGCGGCCAGCGCCCGGGCGGTGGCGACGAGTTCGGGAACACTGGGGTAACGCAGCTCCGGCAGGAGACTCACCCCCGACTTGTCCGCCCGGCTTCGCATTCCCCAGTCCCGCACGGCATAGGTGAACTGTCAAGAACCTCTCGGGGGAGGCTCCAGGGGGCGCCCAGAGGCACGTGCCGTCGGCCGGTGGGACTGTTTGGCGCCGAGAGGGGTGCGAAGCCACTACGGGGCGCGGAACGGCTCCGCGCGCCGATAACCGACGCGGTCGGCGCCCGGCAAGTTCCAGCAAACCGACGGATCAGCCACATATTCACTCGTACGAGTGAATTCCGGTATCGGTTCCCGCCAATTCCGGCCACACCTCGTCAGCTCTCGTGAGCCCTGTCAGCCCTCGTGAGCCCCGTCAACCCCTGTCAACCCCCGTCAGCCCGCCTCTCCCACCCGCTCCAGCAGCGCCACCGGCAGCCCCTCGAAAAGCTCGCCCACGCGCGCGTGCCCCGTGAACTCCCGCCCCGGCGCCAGCACGTCGGCCCACCGGCCCGGCGGCAGCGGCAGGACCGTGTCCCGCCAGCCGCCCGCGTCGGCCAGCCGCAGCGACAGCCGGGTCACCGCCGTGATCACCTCCCCGGAGCGCGCGAACGCAAGGCAGTGCGCCGCGGCCGGCCCCTCGGCGGCCAGTGGCGCGTACGTCGCCGTGCCGCCGAAGACGTCCGGGCGCCGCGCCCGCAGCCGCAGCGCCGCCGCGGTCACGGCGTCCTTCTCGCCCGGGTGCTCCGGCGGGAAGGCGACCGGCCGCCGGTTGTCCGGGTCGACCAGCGCCCGGTACTCGCCCTCCGTACCCTGGTAGACGTCCGGCACGCCCGGCATCGTCAGGTGCGCCAGAGCCGCCCCCAGCACGTTCGCCCGCACATGCGGCTCCAGCGAGGCCCGGAAGGCCGTCACGCGCTCTCCCGGCGCCCCGCACGGCCCCGCCGCGACGAACGAGACCACCGCCTCCTCGTACGGCGGCTCCTGCTCCGTCCAGCTCGTGTACAGGCCCGCCTCCCGCACGTGCTTCATCAGCGCCCCCCGGACCCGCTCCGGATCCGCCGGGCCGAGCCCGAACACCGTCTGCCAGGCCGCCCAGGCCAGCTGCGCGTCCGGCACCCCCTCTTCGTCGCGGGTCACCTCGGCCAGCACGTCCGCCCAGCGCTGCGGGCACTCCGTCAGCACCGCCAGCGCGGCCCGGACGTCGGCACTGCGCTTGGTGTCGTGCGTCGTCACCACGGTCCCCGTGAGCGGCCAGTCGCGCTGCACGCGCGCGCAGTACGCGTGAAAGGCATCGGGGGTGACGCCGGGGCTGCCCGGGTCCCCGCCCACCTCGGTCGCCGACAGCAGCGGCACGTAGCGGTAGAACGCCGTGTCCTCCACGGACTTGGCCCGCAGCGCCGACGCGGTCTGCGCGAACCGCGTCCGGAACTCCGCGACCCCCGGCCCGTCCCCCGCCAGGAGCAGCCCGCGCACCACGTCCACCGCGCCGCCCTCCGCGGGCACCACGAAGGCCCGCCGGGCCTCCTCGGCGGCATCCGCGGTGACCACGGCGGCCACGTCGCCTGAGGCGTACGGCCGGTACACCCGCATCCGCACCAGCAGCTCCTGCAGCGCGGTGCGCAGCGCCCAGGGCGCCCGGTCGCGCAACGCGGGATCCGGCGACGTCGCGCACACGCGGGTGGCCGCCCGCGTCAGCCGGTCCGTCTCGGTCGCCAGCTCGTGCGTGATCACGTTGTACGCCGCCCGCCGCACCGTGGCCGCCCAGTCGCCGCCCCGGTCCGTCTGCGGGGCCGCGAAGCTCCGGTAGCCGCCGAGCAGTTCGGCGGCGCCCGCGGGATCCGTGAACACGCCGTCCACGTGCCGAAGGGCGTCGTACCCGGTGGTCCCCGCGACCGCCCACCCCGCCGGCAGGTGCTCCCCGTCGGCCAGGATCTTCTCCACCACCGTCCAGCGCCCGCCGGTCGCCTCGTGCAGCCGCGCGAGGTAGCCGTCGGGGTCGGCGAGACCGTCGGGATGGTCGACGCGCAGCCCGTCCACCACGCCCTCGTGCAGCAGCTGGAGGATCTTGGCGTGGGTGGCCTCGAACACCTCCGGGTCCTCCACCCGCACCCCGATCAGCTCCGAGATGCTGAAGAACCGGCGGTAGTTCAGTTCGGTCCGGGCCAGCCGCCACCACACCGGGCGGTACCACTGGGCGTCCAGCAGCTCCGGCAGCGGCAGGTCCGCGGTGCCGTCACGGAGCGGGAAGGCGTGCTCGTGATAGCGCAGCACGTCCCCGTCGACCGCCAGCTGCCCCAGCACCTCGCCGACCGGGCCGCCCAGCACCGGCACCAGCAGCTGCCCGCCCTGCGCCTCCCAGTCGATGTCGAACCAGCGTGCGTACGGCGACTTCGGGCCCTCCCGGAGCACCTCCCACAGGGCGTGGTTGTGCCGGGGGGACATCGCCATGTGGTTCGGCACGATGTCCACGACGAGGCCGAGGCCGTGCTCCCGCGCGGTGCGCGCCAGTGCCCGCAGTCCCTCCTCGCCGCCGAGCTCCTCACGCACGCGCGCGTGGTCCACGACGTCGTAGCCGTGCGTGGAGCCCGGGACGGCCTCCAGGACAGGGGAGAGGTGGAGGTGGGAGACGCCGAGCGAGGCGAGGTACGGCACGGCGGCCTGGGCGGCCGAGAAGGGGAAGCCGGGCTGGAGCTGGAGTCGGTAGGTGGCTGTCGGCACGGTGAGGGCGGTTCGCTCGGCTGTCATGCGGACGTATGTACCCCTCTGGTCGGCTTCTGTGTCACCGGGTGCGGTACCCCGCCCCGAAGTGGCGCGGGCATCCCTACGCCGGCCTTTTCAACACGGTCAGGCTCCGGCCCACCAACGTCAGACGTTCGCCGCCGTCCACCTTCGGTCCGGCCGACACCGGCTCCGCCTGCGCCGTGTCGACCACCACCTCCCACTGCCGGCCGTGGTTCACCGGCACCACGAAGTCCAGCGGCTCCGGCGACGCGTTGAACATCAGCAGGAACGAGTCGTCGGCGATCCGCTGGCCCCGGGTGTCCGGTTCCGAGATCGCGTTGCCGTTGAGGAAGACCGTGAGGGCCGACGCCTGGGCCGAGTCCCAGTCCCGCTGGACCATCTCGTGGCCCTCGGGGGTGAACCAGGCGATGTCGGAGAGCTCGTCGTGGGTGCCCTCCACCGGGCGGCCGTGGAAGAAGCGGCGGCGCCGGAAGACCGGGTGCTCCTTGCGCAGCCGCGCCATCGCGCGCGTGAAGGCCAGCAGCCCGCTGTCGTCGTCGGGAGCCGGCCAGTCCACCCAGGACACCTCGTTGTCCTGGCAGTACGCGTTGTTGTTGCCCTGCTGGGTGCGCGCGAACTCGTCGCCGTGGCCGAGCATCGGCACGCCCTGGGACAGCATCAGCGTGGCGATGAAGTTGCGCATCTGCCGTTCGCGCAGTTCGAGGACCGTGGGGTCGTCGGTGTGGCCCTCGACCCCGCAGTTCCAGGACCGGTTGTGGCTCTCGCCGTCCCGGTTGTCCTCGCCGTTGGCCTCGTTGTGCTTGTCGTTGTACGACACCAGGTCGTGCAGGGTGAAGCCGTCGTGGCAGGTGACGAAGTTGATGGAGGCCAGCGGGCGGCGGCCGTCGTCCTGGTAGAGGTCGGAGGAACCGGTCAGCCGGGATGCGAACTCCGCCAGCGCGCGCGGCTCGCCGCGCCACAGGTCGCGCACGGTGTCGCGGTACTTGCCGTTCCACTCGGTCCACAGCGGCGGGAAGTTGCCCACCTGGTAACCGCCCTCGCCGACGTCCCAGGGCTCGGCGATCAGCTTCACCTGGGAGACGACCGGGTCCTGCTGCACCAGGTCGAAGAACGACGAAAGCCGGTCCACCTCGTGGAACTGCCTCGCCAGGGTCGCCGCGAGGTCGAAGCGGAAGCCGTCGACGTGCATCTCGGTGACCCAGTAGCGCAGCGAGTCCATGATCATCTGGAGGACGTGCGGGGACCGCATCAGCAGCGAGTTGCCGGTGCCGGTGGTGTCCATGTAGTAGCGCGGGTCGTCCGTCAGCCGGTAGTAGGACGGGTTGTCCAGGCCCCGGAAGGACAGCGTCGGGCCCAGGTGGTTGCCCTCGGCGGTGTGGTTGTAGACCACGTCGAGGATCACCTCGATCCCGGCCTCGTGCAGCGCCCGGACCGCCGACTTGAACTCCAGGACCTGCTGGCCGCGGTCGCCCCAGGAGGCGTAGGCGTTGTGCGGGGCGAAGAAGCCGATGGTGTTGTAGCCCCAGTAGTTGTTCAGGCCCATGTCGACCAGCCGGTGGTCGTTCACGAACTGGTGGACCGGCATCAGCTCCAGGGCCGTGACGCCGAGCGCCGTCAGGTGCTCGATGACGGCCGGGTGGGCCAGGCCCGCGTAGGTGCCGCGCAGCTCCTCAGGCAGCCCAGGGTGGCGCATGGTCAGGCCCTTCACATGGGCCTCGTAGATCACCGTGTGGTGGTACTCGGTGCGCGGCCGCCGGTCGTCGCCCCAGTCGAAGTACGGGTTGATCACCACCGACGTCATGGTGTGCGGCGCCGAGTCCAGGTCGTTGCGCTTGTCCGGGTCGCCGAAGTGGTAGCCGTACACCTCCTCGCCCCAGCGCACGGACCCGCTGACCGCCTTCGCGTACGGGTCGAGCAGCAGCTTCGCCGAGTTGCAGCGCAGCCCGCGCCCGGGGTCGTACGGGCCGTGCACCCGGAAGCCGTACCGTTGCCCCGGCATCACGCCGGGCAGGTAGGCGTGCCGGACGAAGGCGTCGCTCTCCCGCAGTTCCACCGCCGTCTCGGAGCCGTCGTCGTGCAGCAGACACAGCTCCACTCGGTCCGCGGCCTCGGTGAAGACCGCGAAGTTGGTCCCGGCGCCGTCGTACGTGGCGCCGAGCGGATATGCCTCTCCAGGCCAGACCTGCATGAAGTCGACTCTTCCAGGTGTGTCCTGCGCCCGGGGGCGCCTTGGTCATGAGTCTGCCCGAAAGTAATGGAACCCCTCGTGACTTACGTCCCTCTTACCCCGCGACCAGTGCACACAGCAGCCCGTAAGGCGACGTGTGCCGAACCAGTGGGGCAATCACGTACTCCCTGTGACCAAGGGGGAGTAGGGGGAAGATGTGCGCAAGATAGTGCACCGCCATCTGGGCAAGGTGGTGGCCGGTGCGGGACTGGCGGTGGCGGGGACCGCCGTGATGGTCGGGATCACCCTGCCGGGCACGGCAGGGGCGAACGAGTCGGGAGGCAGCGACGGGAACGCGGCGGTGGCCGCGCAGCAGGGGGGCCGGGGGCAGGACGCCGTCAAGCCGGGCGTGGTGGAACGGGCGCCCGCCGAGGGGAAGAAGGGCACGGGCAGCGACCCGCTGACCGACGACGAGACCAGGCGCGTCGAACAACTTGCTCTGACCAAGCAGATGTTCAGCGCCGGGGAGAACGTCGAGGGCCGGCGCGGCCCGCAGCGGCTCAGCGTCGATCTCGCCGAGCCGGACGCGAACGAACTGGACAGCCCGGACGCGCCGCGCCGCGCGGACGTGACGTTCTACGACTACCGGGACGACACCCTCGTCACCCGGACCGTCAACCTCGACACCGGCAAGGTCGAGCACACCACCAGCAGTAAGGGCGTCCAGCCGCCGCTCAGCCACGACGAGAACGTCGAGGCGCTCAAGGTGCTCGTCGCCGACCCGCTCGGCGCCGGCCTGAAGGCGGACTTCAAGGACGCCACCGGCACCGCGCTGACCGATCCGGAACAGCAGCTGCTGCTCAACAGCGCGGTCTACCGCGCCACTCCGGGCGCCCAGCCCGCCGCCCTCGACGCGTGCGGCGAACACCGCTGCGTGCGGCTCTTCCCGAAGGTGAAGAACGGGCCGTGGATCGACGCCAGGTCGCTCATCGTCGACCTGAGCGCGCGCAAGGTCGTGAAGCTCGGCCACTGAGCCGGCCCCTCCGTTCACCTTTCACCCTGCATCTCCCGTACCAGGAGTCACTTCGTCATGCACGTGAACCTGCGCGCGAGCACGCGCGTGCCCAGAATCCGCCATGCCCGCAGGACGGCCGCCGTGGGCCTGTCCGCGGTCGCGCTGGCCGCCGGCGCCACCACCGCGGCCGGACCCGCCGTCGCCCAGCCGAAGCGGGCAGCCGCGGCCGCCGCCGACTGCTCGGCCGCCTACCGCATCGAGCAGCAGCTCTCCACCGGCACCACCTGGCGGATGTGCTGGCGCTACGACAGCAAGGCCGGACTGGTCCTGGAGCACATCTCCTACCAGCCCAAGGGTGAGTCGGCCCCCGTCAAGGTCCTCTCCAGCGCCCGCCTCGCCCAGATCGACGTCCCCTACGACGACGGCAGCGTCGAGTACGACGACCTGACCGGCTTCGGCTTCGCCCAGGGCCTGGTGCCGCTCGACTCGGCCGAGTGCCCCGGCGGCACCATCAAGACCGTCAAGGTCCCGGAAGCCTGGGATCCGGCCCACCCCGACGTCAACGGCCTGTGCACCACCACCCGTTCGCGTGGTCACGCGTACCGGATGCAGGCCGACACCGGCAACAAGGTGTACCAGGCGCAGGGCAAGGACCTGCTGGTCTACACCGTCAACAAGGTCGGCTGGTACGAGTACATGACCGAGTGGCGGTTCCAGGACGACGGCACGATCAACATGAACGTCGGCGCCACCGGCAGCCTCTCGCCGGGCGACTACGACGCCGGGGACGGCCGCGGCTGGCCGATAGGCAAGGGCGCCACCGCCTATGCAACCAGCCACGCCCACAACGTCTTCTGGAAGCTGGACTTCGACCTCGACGGCTCCTCCAAGAGCCGTATCGAGCAGTACGACTCGAAGGTCAGCGCTCCCGTGCACGGCCAGGAGGCGCCCACCAACAAGACCACCCGCACCGATGTCACCAGGGAACTCGCCGGCGACGCCGAGAACATGCGCTGGTGGCGGGTGGTCAGCACGGCCGGCAAGAACAAGGACGGGCACGCGCGGTCCTACGAGATCGTCCGGGGTGCCAGCAACAAGTACCCGGGCCACGCGTTCACTTCGCACGACGTCTACTTCACCCAGTACGACAAGTGCGAGCAGTTCGCCAGCAACAACCCGGGCTGCCCGAGCGGACGCCCCAAGACCGTCGACAAGTTCGTCAACGGGCAGACCCTCACCGACCCCGTGGTCTGGGTGAACGTCGGTTTCCACCACATCGCGCGCGACGAGGACCAGCAGCCGATGCCGGTCCACTGGCAGGGCTTCTCCATCGCCCCGCGCGACGTCACCGCTATGAATCCGCTCACTCCGGCAGCCCTCGCTGATCAGAACGGACAGCCCGGAAACGGTAGTTGAGAAACGACCTGTCCATCCGGCTGCACCGCCGACCACTCCCGGAGTACCCTTCCTTGATCATTGGCACAGGGAGAGCTCGGGGGAGCGGAAGGCGGTGCACGGGTGGGCTCGGGAGGCCTGGAGCTGCCCCCTGGTGACGAGGGTCACGAGGGGAACTCCACAGACGTCCCGCCCGGCGCGGTGTCCCTGGCCCGGCCGATGGACGCCACGGGCTCCATCGGGCCGGAGCTGGAGTGGGACGCCGACGCCTGGCTGGAGGTGCGTACGCGCGCCCAGCGGGCCGGCCGGGCCTACATCTGGCTGAACCTCGTCGAGCAGCGGATGCGGGCGGTCGTGGCCGCCGTGCTGCGGCCCATCTACGAACCCGTCCACGGCGACGAGTGGGTGGTCGCCGCCGCCGGTCCGGCCGGCCAGGAGTGGGTCCAGCGGGCCGTCGCCGTGCGCGAGGTCAGCCGCCGCAAGGGGTACCTGCTCGACCCCGCCGACGACAACGTGCTCAGCTTCCTCACCCTGCCGCAACTGCGCGAGCTGATGGTCCAGCACTGGCCGTGCTTCGAGCCGTACTTCGACGAGCGCCGGGACGTCGAACTCGCCCTGGACGAGCTGGAGGTGACCCGCAACGTCGTCTCCCGCAACCGGGCGCTGTCCGGGGCCGTCCTCGACCAGGCCGAGCGCGCCTCCGCCCGGCTCCTGGAGATGCTCGGCACGGGCGGCGACGTGCCCTCGGCGCGCCGGCTCCCGGTGGACGCGGTGGAGGACCTGGTCGGCGACCGCTACGCCGACGTCGTCGCCGTCCATCCCGACCGGGTCCGCCTCATGCGCCAGTTCCCGGCCGAGGACCTCTTCGGCGGCGCCCGCCGCCTGGACGCCATCGGCATCGGCCTCAACCTGCTCGTGCAGAACTTCTCCGGCCGCCGCCTGGTCCGCCTCGCCGAGACCGGCTGCCGGGTCCGCCTCCTCTTCCTCAACCCCGCCTCCAGCGCGGTCAAGCGCCGCGAACGCGAACTCGGGATGAAACGGGGCGAACTGGCCCGCTCGGTCGAGATGAACATCCTGCACATGCGCCGGGTCCGCTCCCGCCTGCGCGACCCGGGCGCCTTCGAGATCCAGGTGTACGACGACACCCCCCGCTTCTCCGCCTACCTGGTGGACGGGGACGGCGCCGACGGCGTCGGGATCATCCAGTCCTACCTGCGCGGGGCGCGCGGGATGGAGTCACCGGTGCTGGTGCTCCGCAACGGCAGCAAGGTGGTCAAGTCGGACGACGTCGTGGAGACAGGCCTCTTCCCGACGTACCGCGAGGAGTTCGAGACGGCTTGGGCGGATTCGCGCCCGGTGTCCTGACGCGCGTGTGCGACGCTGACGCACCGGTAAGCGGAACGCGGTCGTCTGATTGTCAGTGGCGCATGCGAGGGTGGAGACCACTGGGGGAAAGCACCACCAAGAAGGGGGGCCGCCCATGGGCTGGCACCAGGAGCTCCTGATCGGCTTCGACCTGGAGACGACGGGTACGGATCCGCGCGAGGCACGGATCGTCACGGGGGCCGTGATCGAGGTCAGGGCCGGGCAGGAGCTGGGCCGCCGCGAGTGGCTGGCGGATCCCGGCGTGGAGATCCCGGCCGACGCGGTGGCGGTGCACGGCATCAGCAACGAGCGGGCGGCTGCCGAGGGCAGACCGGCCGACCAGGTCGCCGACGCCCTCGCGGACGTCCTCACCGGTTACTGGAAGACGGGCGTCCCGGTCGTCGCCTACAACGCGACCTTCGACCTCACCCTGCTCTCGGCGGAGCTGCGCCGGCACGGACTCCCGTCCCTCTCCGACCGCCTCGGCGGCCTCGACCCGGCACCGGTCGTCGATCCGTACACCATCGACCGCTGGGTCGACCGCTACCGCCGCGGCAAGCGGAACCTGGAAGCGGTGTGCGCCGAGTACGGCATCACCCTCGCCGCCGCCCACAACGCCTCGGCCGACGCCCTTGCCGCGGCGCGGCTGGCCGGTGCGATAGCCGAGCGGCACCCGAAGATCGCGGCGCTGGGTCCTGCGGAGCTGCACCGGCGGCAGGTGGAGTGGTACGCGGAGTGGGCGGCGGATTTCCAGCGGTTCTTGCGGGGCAAGGGGGAGGCCGACGCGGTGGTGGACGGGGCGTGGCCCCTGCGGGAGCTGGCCGACGTCGTTTGAGTGCAGGCCGGTGGGGGCTTGTCGTACAGTTCCTCCCCCAGCTTTCGGCCGGGGGTACCCCAGCGCCCCGAAGGGGCGCTGCTCAGGGGCCGCGGCTCAGAAGGGGTACCAGCGCACCGACTCGTCGCCCTCCCGTAGCGAAGCCACCCGGCGTTCGAATTCCGCCAGTGCCTTCGGGTTGGTCGGGGCGTGCTGGGCCACCCACGCGCAGCTGGCCGTCTCCCGGGCGCCGCGCAGCACTCCGCACCCCTCCCACTCGCGTACGTCCCACCCGTAGGCCGTGACGAACGAGTCGTAGGCGTCGGCGGGCAGGCCGTACCGGTCGCGGGACAGTGCCATCACCACCAGGTCGTGCTCGCGCAGGTCGCAGGAGAAGGTCTCCAGGTCGACCAGGACCGGGCCGTCCGGGCCGACGTGCACGTTGCGGGGGAGTGCGTCCCCGTGGATCGGCCCCGGCGCCAGACGAGGCGTCAGCGCGGCCGCGGCCGCCGCGAAACCGTCCCGGCGCTCTCGCAGATACGCCGCGTCGGCGGGGTCGATCGCGTCGCCGGCCAGCCGCAGCCAGCGCTCCACACCGCCCAGCAGCTCGCGGGGCGGCAACGCGAAGGGAGGAGAGGGCAGAGCGTGCACGATCCGCAGCACCGCGGCCAGATCCCGCGGCTCGGCCGGCCGCACCGGGTCCGGCAGCCGGTGCCACACCGTCACCGGGTGGCCGTCGACGAGCAGCGCCTTGGGCTCGGCGGCGCGTACGGCGGGTACGTCCGCCTCCGCCAGCCATCCGGCGATCTCCAGCTCCCGCCGGGCCCGGTCGAGGAGCTCGGCGTCCCGGCCGACCTTCACCACCAGGTCCCCGGCCGCGAACACCGCGTTCTCGCCCAGGGCCAGGAGCGCGGCGTCGGCCGCCGCACCGGGCAGCACACCCGCCGCGGCCAGTACGTCCCGCGCCCTCGCCTCGTCCATCGCCCGCCTCCGTGTCCGTTCCCGGCGCCCGGGTGCCCGCCGCTGTGCGGGTGCACACGGCGTCGCCTTCTCGCCATCCGGCGGCCAGTCTCGCATCCACGGAGGTCGGACGGTGTGCGCGGTGCCTTGACGGGACAACCCGCCTTCACGACCATGTCCAGGCCCGACCGGGCCGCGCAAAGGGGGACGACGTGGCATTGGTTACCGACGTGGCGAGTGCGGGGCGGCCGGCCGCCGCCCGTGTCGACGGCCGCGGCGCCTGGTTCCTGGTCCTGCCCGCCCTGATCCCGATCCTCGTGCTGAGCGTCGGTCCGCTGCTCTACGGGATCCTGCTGGCGTTCACCGACGCCCAGTCGGGCCGGACCGCGGCGACGCGGTGGATCGGCGGTCTCAACTTCCGGGACCTGCTGCACGACACCCTCTTCTGGGAGTCGTTCCGGATCGGCCTGGTCTGGGCCGTCGGCGTGACCGTGCCCCAGTTCCTGCTCGCCCTGGGCCTCGCCCTCCTCCTCAACCAGGAGTTACGGCTGCGCTGGCTGGCCCGCGCGCTCGCGATCGTGCCGTGGGCGATGCCCGAGGTCGTCGTCGGCATCATCTGGCGGCTGGTCTACAACCCCGACGCGGGGGTCCTCAACGAGACCCTGCACGACCTCGGCCTCGGCGACGGCCGGGACTGGCTGAGCGGTCTCGGCACCGCCCTGCCCGCCGTGATCGTCGTCGGCGTCTGGGCGGGGATGCCGCAGACCACCGTCGCCCTGCTGGCCGGACTCCAGAACACCCCGCGCGAACTGCACGAGGCGGCGGCAGTGGACGGCGCCGGCGCCTGGCGCCGCTTCCGCGCGGTCACCTGGCCCGCCCTGCGACCCGTCGCCCTCGCCGTCACCGCACTCAACCTGATCTGGAACTTCAACTCCTTCGCCCTGGTCTACGTCCTGACCAACGGCGGCCCCGGCGGCAAGACCCGGCTGCCGATGCTCTTCGCCTACGAAGAGGCCTTCCGCTACGGCCAGTTCGGGTACGCGGCGGCGATGGGCTGTGTGATGGTCGCGGTGATCGCGGTGCTGCTGGCCGTCTTCCTGACGGGCCGGCTGCGGGGAGGCGAGGACGCGTGAGGACCCGTACCGCAGCCCGCGCCGGTCAGTACGCGGCCCTGCTGGCCTACCTGGTCTTCCTGGCCTTCCCGCTCCTGTGGCTGCTCTCCACCGCCTTCAAGTCCCCTCAGGAGCTTGGCAGTCTGCATCCCACCTGGATCCCCCGGCACCCCACCCTGGCCAACTTCCGCCAGGCCTTCGACGAACAGCCCCTGCTGCGGGCCGGCCTCAACTCCCTGCTCGCCGCGCTCGGCGCCGCGCTGGTCGCCGTCGTGCTCGCGACCCCGACGGCCTACGTCATGGCCCGGCGCCGCACCGTGCTCGCCCGGGCGGCGACCGCATGGGTGGTGGTCAGCCAGGCGTTCCCGTTCGTCCTGGTGATCATCCCGCTGTTCCTGGTGCTGAAGAACCTGCGGCTCATCGACTCCCTGTTCGGGCTGGTGATGGTGTACGTGGTGTGGGCACTGCCGTTCGCGCTGTGGATGCTCGTCGGATACGTCCGAGCGGTGCCCGTGGAACTGGAGGAGGCGGCGGCCGTCGACGGGGCCGGGCGGCTGCGGACGCTGGTGTCGGTGACGGCACCGCTGCTGGCGCCCGGGATCGTGGCGACCGGGCTGTTCGCCTTCGTCACCGCGTGGAACGAGTTCTTCTTCGCGCTGGTGCTGCTGAAGGCACCGGAGAAACAGACCCTGCCGGTCGTCCTCACCCACTTCATCGGCGCGGAGGGCGTCGCCGACCTGGGTCCGCTGGCGGCGGCCGCCTTCCTCGCCACCCTGCCCTCGCTGGTCGTCTTCGCGCTGGTCCAGCGGCGGATCACGGGCGGGATGCTCGCCGGGGCGGTGAAGAGCTGATGCGCACCAGGATCGGCACGGCGGTCCTCGTACTCCTCCTGCTGCTCGCGGGCTGCACCTCCGCCGCCCGCACCGGCCCCATCACCCTGCGGTTCCAGTCCCTGGCCTGGCAGGACGAGTCGGTGGCCGCCAACAAGGAGCTGGTGAAGGAGTGGAACGCGACGCACAGGGACGTCAAGGTCAAGTATGTCCAAGGGAGTTGGGACAGCGTCCACGACCAGTTGCTCACCTCCTTCGAGGGTGGTGAGGCACCGGACATCATCCACGACGCCTCCGACGACCTCGCGGACTTCGCCTACGGCGGCTACCTCGCCGACCTCACCGGCCTGCTGTCCGACCGCCTGAAGTCCGACATACCGCAGCGCAGTTGGCGGACGGCGACCTTCGGGCAAGGCATCTACGGCGTGCCCTTCCTCCAGGAACCGCGCGTGCTGATCGCCAACAAGACCTGGCTCGCCAAGGGCGGCGTGCGCATACCCACCCCCGAACACCCCTGGACCTGGGCCGAGTTCCGGCAGATTACCGAGCGGCTCAGCGGCGAGGGGAAGTACGGCGTCGCGTGGCCGCTCAAGGAGCCCGTCTCCGCCACGCTCAACCTGTCGCTGTCGGCGGGCGGGCAGCTCTTCCACCGGGGCGCCGACGGGAAGGTGACCGTGCGGTTCGGGTCCGCCGACCAGGTCGTGCCGCGCACGATCCACGACCAGGTGAACGCCGACCACAGCGCGCCCGGCTCCACCCTGGGCAGCGGCGGCTCGGACACCCTGCCGGGCTTCTTCGGCGGCAAGTACGCGATGGTCCCGCTCGGGTTCTCCTACCGTCAGCAGATCGTCCAGCAGGCACCCAAGGGCTTCGACTGGGAGGTGCTGCCCGCCCCGGCCGGCGCCGACGGCCTCGCCCAGGGCGTCAGCCCGCAGACGTTGTCCGTCGCGGCGGACAGCCCGCACAAGAAGGCGGCGGCGGAGTTCATCGACTTCCTGCTGCGGCCGGAGAACATGGTCCGGCTCGCCCTCGGCGACTGGATGCTGCCCACCGGCACCCAGGCCCTGCGGGACCCCGCCCTGCGCACCGCCAAGTACGGCTGGGCCACCGGCACCGCTCTGGCCGGACACCTCAGCCCGGCCCCCGCCCAGACGGTCCGCGGCTACCCCGAGTGGAAGGACAAGGTGGCCACCCCGGCCCTCCAGGAGTACTACAGCGGGGTCATCGGCCTCGGTGCACTCCGCCGCCGTCTGGAGCAGGACGGCAACCTGGTGCTGGCCCGCTACCAGCGCTGAGGCCCACGAGGGACAGGGCCCGTTGGCTCCCCCGGAGACCAACGGACCCTGTGTCGAAGGGCGTTGCCGCCCGGCTCAGACCGGCAGCCGCTCCTGCTCGCCCCGCGTGGCCGGCGCCCCGGCCTCCGGCGACTCGTCGTGCGTCAGGTCGGGCAGCCACCGCAGCCAGCGCGGCAGGTACCAGTTGCGCTCGCCGAGCAGGGCCATCACCGCCGGGAGCAGCACGCCCCGGATGACGGTCGCGTCGATGAGGACCGCGGCCGCCAGGCCCACGCCCATCTGCTTCATGGACTGCATGGACAGCGTGCCGAAGATCGCGAACACGGCGACCATGATGACGGCGGCGCTGGTGACGACCCCCGCCGTGGTGACCACGCCGTGCTGGATCGCGTCCCTGGTGGACCGGCCGCGCAGGCGGGCCTCGCGGATCCGGGAGACCACGAACACGTGGTAGTCCATGGACAGGCCGAACAGGATCACGAAGAGGAACAGCGGCAGCCAGGTGACGATCGCGCCGACTCCCTCCGCGCCCACCAGCGAGGCGCCCCAGCCGTGCTGGAAGACGGCGACGAGGATGCCGTAGGCGGCGCCCACCGAGAGCAGGTTGAGCAGGATCGAGGTGACCGCGACCGTCAGCGAGCGGAAGGACAGCAGCATCAGGAGGAAGGCGAAGACGACCACGAAGGCGAAGACCGGGACGACCGAGCCGAGCAGCTGGTCGTTGAAGTCCTGGTTGCCCGCGACGTTACCGGTGATGGGCGCCCGTACGCCGTCGATCTTGCCGAGTGTGGCCGGCCGTACCTCGTCGCGCAGTGTGTGCAGGCTCTTGCCGGCCTTGTCCAGGTCGGAGCCGCCGACCAGCGGGACGGTGATCAGGGCGACGTTCTGGGCGTCGTGCAGCTTGATGTCGACGGGCCCGCGCGAGGCGCCCGAACTGATCGCCCGCTCCTTGAAGTCGGTCAGCTCCTGCCGGACCTCGGGGGCGTTGATGTCCTTCGCCCTGACGACCACCTCGGCGGGCTCGGAGCCGCCGGGGAAGGCCTGGTTGACGCGGTCGTAGGTCTGCACGATCGGCAGCGAGTTCCCGAACTCCTGGTCCAGGGTGAGCTGCGAGGTCTTCATGCCGAGGGCGGGAGCCGCGACCGCGAGCAGCGCGCCCACCGCCACGACGACGGAGACCAGCGGCTTGGCGAGGACCCCCCGCAGCACGGCCGTCCAGAAGCGGCTCTCTGACGGGCCGTGGGCCCGCTTGCGGCGGCGCAGGAACGGGATGCGGCCCTTCTCGACCCGGTGGCCGAGCAGGGAGAGCAGCGCGGGGAGCACCGTCACGGAGCCGACCATGGCGACCGCGACGACCATCAGGGAGGCCAGGCCCATCGCCTCGAACTCGGCGAGGCCGGTGAACAGCATGCCCGCCATCGCCACGCACACCGTGACACCGGAGACGATGATGGCCCGTCCGCTGGTGGCGGCGGCGATCCGCAGCGCGGCGTCCGCGTCCCGGCCGGCCTCCCGCTCCTCGCGCTCCCGGCGCAGGTAGAACAGGCAGTAGTCGACGCCGACCGCCATGCCGACCAGCAGCATCACGGAGTTGGCGGTGTCGCTCATCGGCTGCAGGTGGCTGACCAGGCCCATCAGGCCCATCGTCGCCATGATCGCGGTGATCGCCAGACCCACCGGGAGCAGCGCGGCCACCAGGGCGCCGAAGGCGATCAGGAGAATGCCGAAGGCCACCGGCACGGCGGAGTACTCGGCCCGCTGGAAGTCCTTGCCGAAGGCGTCGGCGTACTGCTTGTTCATGCTGGCGCCGCCGATCTCCTCGATCCGCAGCGTGCCGTGCGCCCTCTGCACCCCGGCCACCGCGTCCAGCACCGGCTCCACCCGGTCGCCGGCCGTCCCGGAGTCGCCGCGCATGTCGAACTGGACCAGTGCGCTGCGGCCGTCCTTCGAGATCGTGCCGGTGACGTAGGGCGAGGTGACGTCCGTGACCCTGCCGGTGCCGCCGACGGCCTTCACGACGTCCGAGACGGCGGCCTTGAAGGCGGTGTCCGTGGCCTTGACCGACGGGTCCTCGGCCTGGATCAGGACGGTCTCGCTCGCGGGTTCCTTGATGCCCGCGTCGTCGATGATCTGCGCTGCGGTGTGGGTCTCGCCCTTGAGCTGGTCGCTCTCGTCGACGTCGACCCGGCCGGCCGCCGAGCCGAGCCCCATCGCCAGGACGACGAACAGCACCCATATGCCGACGGCGGCCCAGCGGTGCCGGGCGCTCCAGCCGCCGGCCCGGGCGGCCAGCCCCCGCACCCGCGTCTCTCCGTTTCCCTTCACGGGATCCATGACGGAACCGCCCCCTCGTGTGCGGTGACGACCCCCCGGCCGCCACGATCTCTTCACGACTTCCTTCGTTCGATTCGAAGGTATGGGCCGGACAAGACCGACTCCTCGTGCTGCCCGGTGAGGTCGGGTGGCCGTCTCTCGTCGCCTGGGAGGATGTCGGGCCCTTACATCTATCCACCCATCTCGGGGGTGATGATCAGGGACGCCCCTTCCGACGACGGTGATCCTCTTTGTGATTACAAAACCTTGTTGAACAAGTCACAGGTGCGTGTAGGAGTTGATCCGGACCGGTCCGATCGGCCAGAGTTTCGGGCAGTCCGGCATGCCCGGCACGGCCGTCGCGCCAACCCCCACGGGGCACGACGGCCGTTCTAAGGTGTTCGAATGACGAGGTATGCGGCGCTGCTGCGCGGGATCAACGTGGGCGGCAACAAGAAGCTCCCGATGGCCGAACTGCGCACGCTGATGAGCGGACTGGGGTACGACTCCGTCCAGACCTACCTGCAGAGCGGACAGGCCGTCTTCACCGCCGCCGACGCGGACGCCGACACCCTGGCGGCGGAGCTGGCCGGGGCGATCGAGGAGCGGTTCGGCTTCCCGGTCGACGTGCTCGTCCGCGACCACGCCTACCTGAAGGCCGTCGAGGCGTCCTGCCCGTTCCCGGCCGCCGAACTGACGGCCAGGCAGCTGCACGTCACGTACCTCTCCGCGCCGGTCACCGCGGAGCGCTACGCGGACATCGACCCGGCCGCCCACCTCCCCGAGGAGTTCCGGCTGGGCGACCGGGCCCTGTACCTGTACGCCCCGGACGGCCTCGGCCGCTCCAAGCTCGCCGAGGCGCTGTCCAGGCCCCGGATCCACAAGGGGCTGACCGCCACCACCCGGAACTGGAACACGGTGGTCAAACTGGTGGAGATGACGGCCCCGGAAGCATGACCGACCGCCGCCGCCCCCCTGCCCCGGGGGCGGGGCGACGGCCTGTGCGAGGCTCCTCCCATGCGCTACATCATCATCGGAGCGGGCGCCGTCGGCGGCGCGGTCGGCGGGCGGCTGGCCGGCGCGGGACACGAGGTCGTCCTGGTGGCACGGGGCGCGCACCACGCGGCGCTGCGGGACGCCGGGCTGCGGCTGAAGGTGCCGGACGGCGAGTACACGTACCGGCTGCAGGCCGTCACCGGGCCCGGGGAACTGGGCGGGCTGCGCGCGGACGACGTCCTCGTCCTCGCCGTGAAGACACAGGACACCGTGACCGCCCTCCAGGCCTGGGGGCCGACGCCGGTCGCGGGCGGTAGCACGGCGGCGGAGCGGCTGCCCCTGTTCTGCGCCCAGAACGGCGTGGAGGGCCAGCGCCTGGCCCTGCGCGTCTTCCGGCACGTCTACGGCGTCTGCGTCTGGCTGCCGTCGACCTTCGTCGAACCCGGCGTCGTCTCCGCGGGCGGCGCCCCCCTCACCGGCATGCTGCACCTCGGCCGTCACCCGCACGGCACCGACGCGACCGCCCGGCTGGTCGCCGCCGACCTGGAGAAGTCCCACTTCGAGGCACCGGTCGTGCCCGACGTGGCGCGCTGGCAGTACGCCAAGCTGCTCTCCAACCTCGGCAACGCCCTGGAGGCGGTCGCCGGGCCCGTCGCCGACGACGCGGCCCAGGCCCTGTTCCAGCGGGTGCGGGCCGAGGGCGAGAGGGTGCTCGACGCCGCCGGTATCGCGTACGCGAGCGTCGAGGAGCAGAAGGCGCTACGTGGCCACAAGGTGGACCTGGTCCCGCTGGCCGGTGCCCCGCGCGGCGGCGGCTCCTCCTGGCAGTCCCTCAGCCGCGGTACCGGCACCATCGAGGCGGACTACCTCAACGGCGAGATCGGGCTGCTGGGCCGCCTGCACGGCGTTCCGACGCCGCTCAACGACCTTCTGCAGCAGCTCGCCAACACCTTCGCGCGCGAGCGCCGGGTGCCCGGCTCGATGCCGTTCGGGGAACTCGCCCGCCTCGCCGGTGAGGCCGCCTCCACAACTGGTTGATACAAGAAGCTGGTCACGTGCTGCGCCGTCGTGGCTGCTCGCGCGCAGTTCCCCGCGCTCCTTTGGGGCGCGTCACCTGTAGCGCCCCTTCAGGGGCGCGGGGAACTGCGCGGGCAACCCCAACGGCGCGGCGGTCCGCGCGGACCGGTGCAGCCCCTGGTGTGACGCGTTTGCCGGACGCGACGCAGAAGTAGGTGTGCCGGCCACGGGCCGGCCTGTTCGCGGTCCGACGGACAGGGGAGCGCCGGACCGCGAACACCAAGCCCCGCGCTCAGGCCCCGACGGCCGCCAGGGCCGGAGTGCGTGCCGCGTCGTACCGTTCCAGGAGCACCCGCGCCACCTCGGGCGCCGGACCGAGCACCTCGGCCAGCACGTCCGCCTCCGCCGCGCCCCGCGCGATGCGGTCCGGCAGGAAGCCGGGGGCGAGGACGTACGGGGCCACCGCGACCCGGGCGCAGCCCAGCTCCCGGAGCTCGCGTACCGCTTCCTCGGTGCGGGGCAGGGACGCGGAGGCGAACGCGGGCCGCACGGCGCCCCAGCCGGTGCGCTGCCACTCCCGCGCCAGCCGTGCGATCACGGCGATCGCCTCCGGGTCGCTGGACCCCGCCGAGGCCAGCACGACCCCGGTCGAGGACCTGTCGGCGGGGGTCAGTCCGGCCTCGTGCAGCCGCCGTTCCAGGGCCGACAGGAGCAGCGGCGACGGGCCCAGCACCTCGGCCTGCCGGATCCGCAGCCGCGCCGGCGCGTCCCGCAGTACGGCCGGGATGTCCGCCTTCGCGTGGAAGGCGCGGGTCAGCAGCAGGGGGAGGGCCACGACGTCACGGACGCCCTCCGCCGCCAGGGACTCCAGCACCGCGTGCACGGACGGGATGGTGAAGTCCAGGAAGCCCGTCTCCACGCGCAGCCCGGGCCGCAGCGACCGTACCCGGCGCACCAGGCCGTGGACGGTCGCGGCGTGCCGCGGATCACGGCTGCCGTGGGCGATGACGAGGAGAACGGGCTTCGTACGCATGGACCTCAGCTCTTCACCAGCAGGCCGCGGCTGCGCAGCACCCACCGCTCCAGCGGACTGAAGATCAGCAGGTCGATCGCGATGCCGACGAACAGGATCAGGATGATGGCCTCGAACACCATCGCCATGTCGCTGGCGGTCCGCGCGTTCTCCAGGAGCTGGCCCAGGCCCACGCCGAGGTCGGGGAAGCTCGCGATGATCTCCGCGGCCATCAGCGAACGCCAGGAGAACGCCCAGCCCTGCTTCAGCCCCGCCACGTAGCCGGGCATGGCGGCCGGCAGCACGACGTGCCAGATGCCCTTGACGCCCGTCGCGCCCATGGTGCGGCCGGCCCGCAGGAACAGCGGGGGCACCTGGTCGACACCGGACACCAGGCCGTTGGCGATGGAGGGGACCGCGCCGAGCAGGATCACGGCGTACATCATCGAGTTGTTCAGGCCCAGCCAGATCACGGCCGGCGGCACCCACGCCACCGACGGCAGCGACTGGAGGCCGGACAGGATCGGGCCGATCGCCGCCCGCACGAACCTCACCCGCGCCACCAGCAGCCCCAGCGGGGTGCCGATGAGCAGCGCGAAGAGGAAGCCGAGCAGGCCGCGGCTGACGCTGGTCCAGATGTAGCCGAGCAGGTCGCCCTTGAGCCAGGCGTCCTTGAAGGCGTCACCGACCGCCGTCGGCGAGGGCAGCTTGGACGGGTCGTCGACGACCGGGACGAGGAGCGTCCAGACCACGAGGACCACGGCGAGCGCGATGATCGGGGGCAGGATCTTGCCGGTGAAGGTCTGGCGGAGGGTCGGGCGGCTGGTGGCCGTCGTCTCCAGGGCGTCGAGGCCGGCCTCGACACTTCCGGCGTCCTTGGCCGGCGTCGTCTCAGTGCTGGCCATGACGGCGGATCTCCCCACGCAGTACATCGGTGATCTCGAGGGACAGTTCGGCCACGGGGGCGTCCTCGATGCGGCGCGGCTGCGGGATGCCGACCTCCCACTCGCGGGCTATCCGGCCCGGCCGGGACGACAGCAGGATCACCCGCTGGGCGAGCCGCACCGCCTCGCGCACGTTGTGCGTGACGAACAGGACGGAGACACCGGTCTCCTCCCAGATCCGGGTCAGCTCGTCGTGCAGCACGTCACGGGTGATGGCGTCCAGCGCCGAGAACGGCTCGTCCATCAGGAGCAGCCGGCTCTCCTGGGCGAGCGAACGGGCCAGGGCCGCCCGCTGGCGCATGCCGCCGGACAGCTCGTGGACGCGCTTGCCGTGGGCGCCCTTGAGCCGGACAAGTTCGAGCAGCTGCTCGGCCTTGTCCCGGCGGTCGTTCTTGGGAACCCCCCTGAGCTTCAGGGCGAGTTCGATGTTCTTGCCCGCGGTCAGCCACGGGAAGAGGGCGTGCTCCTGGAACATCAGGGCGGGCCGCCCGTCCGTCGCGATGGAGCCCGCGGTGGGCCGGTCGAGCCCCGCCACCAGGTTCAGCAGCGTGGACTTGCCACAGCCCGAGGCCCCCAGGAGGGTGACGAACTCGCCCGGCGCGACATCGAGGGTGATGTCGTCCAGGACGAGCTGCTGCCCGCCCGGAGTCGCGAAGGACTTCGAGACATGCTCAAGGCGTGCCGCGTACTCGACCGACTCGTCGGCCTTGGCGAGTGTCGTGGTCGTGGCCATGGTCGTCACCTCCTGGGATCTCGTCGGGACCGGCGTCAGCTGCTGCCGAGACCGGCGGCGTCGACCGGGCTCTGGCCGTCGGCCTTCAGCACCTTGTTGAGGATCGTCAGGTCGTAGATGTTCTTGAGCAGCGGGTCGGTGAGCAGACCGGCCTTGACGGCGTGCTGGGCCTCGGTGTTGAGGGTGGAGGCCAGCGGGTCGTCGGTGAACTTGACGGACGACCAGGCCGAGTTGAGGACGTTGTCGGGCAGCGCCTTGCCGGAGTCGACCGCCAGCTGCTTGTTGGCCGAGGCCTTCGCGGCGTCCGGGTTGGCGTTGATCCACTTGTTGGTCTCGACCGAGCCCTTGAGGACCGCCTCGACGACCTTCGGGTGCTCCTTGAGGAACTTCTGCGACACGATGATGTTCGTGATCACGAACTTCTTGTCGGGCCACAGCGAGGACTCGTCGAGCAGCACCTTGCCGCCCTCGGCGACCAGCTTGGACGCGGTCGGCTCCGGCACCCAGGCGCCGTCGATGGAGCCGGCCTTGAAGGCGTCCGGGGTGATCTTGTTGTCGGTGCGGACGACCGTGACGTCACCCTTGCCGCTCTGCGCGTCGACCTTCCAGCCCTGGTCCGCGATCCAGTTGAGGAACGCCACGTCCTGCGTGTTGCCCAGCTGAGGCGTCGCGATCTTCTTGCCCTTGACGTCCGCCAGGGACTTGATCTTCTTCGGGTTGACGACCAGCTTCACGCCGCCGGAGGCCGAACCACCGATGATCTTCAGGTCGGTGCCGTTGGACTTGGTGTAGCCGTTGATCGCCGGGGAGGGGCCGATCCAGCCGATGTCGATCGACCCGGAGTTGAGCGCCTCGATCTCGGAGGGACCCGCGTTGAAGATCGCGTACTTCGCCTTGGTGGCGCCGAGTTCCTTCTGGAAGAAGCCCTTCTGGTTGCCGACCAGGGCGGTCGCGTGGGTCAGGTTGCCGAAGTAGCCGATCTTGACGGTGTCGAGGCCGTCGATCTTCTTGGACCCGGCGGCCACCTTGGTGGTGTCGCTCTTGTTGGAGTCCGACCCGTACCCGCAGGCGGCGAGGGTGAGCAAGGGGAGCGCGGCGAGCGCGGCTATGCCGCGGCGAAGGAAGGTTGAGCGGTTGACAGGCACGGGAGGCTTTCCTCTCGTTGGCCCGGCGGTCACGGTCTCTCAGGTCGTGGCCGGGAGGTCGGCAGGTCTTCGTCGCATCCGGGACGGCGGGTGGGGGGCCAGGGCGCGCAGGCAGTGCGCGTACGTCATCGCGCACATCGCGCCACCCCGCCCTGCCCGCTGCCGAGGGCGCCGCTGCCGACGCGGCCGCCCTCCTTCGCGAACGTCGAGTAGACGTCGGTCATCGTCATGTCAGAAGTCCCAGCCGTCGTCTTCGGTCTCGTCCTTGACCGGCTCGGGGGAGGCGAACGACTCGCCGACCATGCCCGCGGTGAGCGTGGTGCCGTCGGCGGGGTCGATCAGGATGAACGAGCCGGTGCGGCGCGAGTCGGCGTAGGAGTCGACCGGCAGCGGCTCGGCGGTGCGGATCTTCACCCGGCCGATGTCGTTGGCGACGAGCTGTCCCGGGTGCGGGTGCAGGGACAGGTCGTCGAGCGTGAGGCGGGACGGGATGTCCTTGACGACCGCCTTGACCGTGCGGGTGCCGTGCTTGAGCAGCACCCGGTGGCCGACGGTCAGCGGCTGGTCGGCGACGTGGCAGACGGTCGCCTCCACGTCCTGGGTGGTCGCCGGGGCGTCCTTCGTCGGCACGATCAGGTCGCCGCGCGAGACGTCGATGTCGTCGGTGAGCAGGAGCGTCACCGACTGGGTGGTCCAGGCCGCGTCGACCGGCTTGCCGAGCAGGTCGATGCCGGAGATCGTCGTGGTACGCCCCGACGGCAGGACCGTGACCGCCTCGCCGACGTGGAACGTGCCGGCCGCGATCTGGCCGGCGTAGCCCCGGTAGTCCGGGTGCTCCGCGGTCTGCGGGCGGATCACGTACTGCACGGGCAGGCGCGCGTGGCAGTGGCTCAGGTCGTGGGCGACCGGGACGGTCTCCAGGTGCTCCAGGACGGTCGGGCCGCCGTACCAGTCCATGTTCGCGGACGGCTCCACGACGTTGTCACCCACCAGCGCCGAGATCGGGATCGCGGTGACCTCGGGGACGCCCAGCTCGGTCGCGTACGCCGTGAACTCCTCGGCGATCCCCGCGAAGATCGCCTCCTGGTAGCCCACCAGGTCCATCTTGTTGACGGCGAGGACGACGTGCGGGACGCGCAGCAGGGCGGCGATCGCGGCGTGCCGGCGGGTCTGCTCGACGACGCCGTTGCGGGCGTCGACCAGGATCACGGTCAGTTCGGCGGTGGAGGCGCCGGTGACCATGTTGCGGGTGTACTGCACGTGGCCGGGGGTGTCGGCGAGGATGAAACGGCGCTCGGGCGTCGCGAAGTAGCGGTACGCCACGTCGATGGTGATGCCCTGCTCGCGCTCGGCGCGCAGCCCGTCGGTGAGGAGGGCGAGGTCGGGGGCGTCCTGGCCGCGGCTGGCCGAGGCACGCTCGACGGCCTCCAGCTGGTCGGTGAGGACCGACTTGGAGTCGTGCAGCAGCCGCCCGACCAGGGTGGACTTGCCGTCGTCGACGGAGCCCGCGGTCGCGAACCGCAGCAGGGTCGTCTCGGCGAGGCCGAGTTCCGTGGTGCTGGTGCTCATGGCTAGAAGTACCCCTCGCGCTTGCGGTCTTCCATCGCGGCCTCGGAGAGCTTGTCGTCGGCCCG
>NZ_JBIAVV010000017.1:0-164085 GCF_042894765.1 Streptomyces sp. NPDC001507 | reverse complement strand
TACGGCGACCGCGTCACCGACAACCAGTAGCACCGCCACACCACACAGAAGAAGCGTCAGCACCAGGGCTTACACAAAGAAAAAGACACTCCCCAAGCACCCCGAGGCGCGGGTGCGGGACGCCCGGGTTCACACCCTGCTGCGCTCGGGCTTCGACCCTCTCAAGGCCGCCTGATGCAGGAGAGCGGCCCGTCCGGGGGCCGCTCCTCCTGTACCTACCGATCGAGATGCCCGACGGGCTCGGTGTAGTCAGGACTTCGGCGGGTTCCCCTCTCGCCCCCACCGGGTGGCCCAGTACAGATCCCGTACCGGCACGTACTCCTGAAACGCCTTCATTGCCTCGGTCTGTGCGTCACGATGCGCCTTCGTCAGGACCGGAGGCTCTTCTCCAGGAGCAAGCGGCTTGGGGTCCCCCATCGCCTCATGCAACACCTGATAGGCCTTGCTCATCCGGTTCAGCGCGGTCCTGTACCGGTCTTCCAGTTCCTCGAACGATGCGCTCATCCCCGCTCCCTTTCCGTGCGATTGGACGGCGTGGAGCGGGAATGTACGACCGTGGCCGGGGATCGGCAAGCAGTAGTGAGACTGCGAAGGGGACGGTGCCGCACCGGCTTCCCGGTTCCACAGGACCTGTGTCGGCTGCTGGTCGGTCCGCGACTTCCCGAATCCGCCTGCACCGCCAGCATGTGCTGACAGGCTTCGTCGATGGTGCTGCGCAGCCATGGACGCGTCGATACGATCCGGACATTCATTTCAGGAGGGGGGACGTCATGGCGACGTTCAATGTTCGGCCGGACATCGATGCGGCTGCTGCGAAGCTGAGCAGCACCTTGGGGTCGAAGCGAGAGATCCAGAGACTGCCCGAGGTGCTGTGGGAGGGCGAGACGGTCGAGATGCTCGCGACCGGGCAGTATGGCGGGGGCGCAGGTCTGGTCGCGATGACCAACCTGCGGCTGATCTTCTACAAGAACGGGATCATGTCGCAGAAGGTCGAGGACTTCCCGTACGGCAAGGTGTCCTCGGTGCAGTGGCAGGGCGGCATCATGATGGGCACGCTCACGGTGTACACCTCGGGCAACCGGGCGGACATCAAGAACATGCCCAAGGACCAGGGCAAGGCACTGGCCGACGATCTCCGCCGCCACATCGCACAGGGCACAGCCCCCGGCGCACCGGCCGCGGCCCCGGCAGTATCCCCGGCCCCGGCGGCCGGCCAGGACGTGGCGAGCCGTCTGGCGACGCTCGACCAGCTGCGCGGCCAAGGGCTCGTCTCCGAGCAGGAGTACGCGCAGCGCCGCGCGCAGATCCTCGACAGCCTGTAGACCGGCGCTGCGGCGTCGAAGCCTCGGGCTAGCGGTGCTCCGGGGCTTTGCGCAGGCGGAGGGAGACGAACCGATGCCAGACGAGACGCTGGCCAAGCGTTGGAAGCTCGCGCTCGAGACCACCCCGGCAAGTCCGCGTCAGCGTGCACGGTGGGTGCGGCCAGCGAGGGCCAGGCGTCGTTCGACCTGATGTCCGCGGAGATGTCCATCGGCAACGATCACCTGGACACTGTGGTGAAGGGGATTAACGAGATCACCGGGAACTAGCCAGCGTCTGATGCAATGCCAGACGCAACCGAGACCAGCACGGCCCGCTGACAGGGGCTGCTGGCCTCCCGAGGCACCATGTACTGTCCTGCTGAAACAGTCGCTGATCAGGTACGACGTGAGAATCAGAGGACAGCATGAGTCAGTGCACGGTCACGACGAAGAAGGGAACCCGCTGCCGCCACCCGCTCATGGTCTGGCACGGCATCGGCCCGCACCCGGAAGTCTGCGCGCGCCACGCCACCCCTGAGCAAAAGGCCGCATCCGCAGCGGCCCTGGACATTCCCGTCAACATCGCCACCGCGGACCCCGCCACGGTGTTTCCCATGGTGTCGATCACGCCGCAACGAGTTTTCAGCGACAGTCCGATCGGTTGGGTCGCCAAGATCCGAGGAACGAACAAGAAGTACGTGTACGCGCGCACCTTCCTCGACCGCAGCGGCCCCCCTTATGGATGGGCGCTCGCCGGAAACGGCCTCTACGAGTGTCGGGAGATCGGAGCACAAGGAAAGTTCTCTGGCTTCTTCGTCGTCAAGGGCGCCTTCCGTCGCAAGGTGGAGCTGGTGTCCCCGGAGATGGCCGCCCGGCTCGCCCGCAAGATGGGGCCGCAGCCCGCTGAGACGTGAATCGTCAGCCCATCTGGTCGGATCGAGAGCGCCCCACCCGCGACACGCTGAGAAAAGTTGGGGCGGCCTCCTGTCCAGGCACCCTGTGCTGGCCTGTGGGACGAGAGCAAGCTCAACCAGAAAGGCAAAGATCATGGTCAAGGAGCCCGACGGCGTCACCTTCTGCAAGGACTGCGGCCTCCCCGTCAGCCTCGGCGCTACGAACGGGAGCGGCGAGAGTGTCTCGCCTCGCCACATCACCGAGCCCGGCCAGCCGACGGAGTGTCCCGAGCAGAAGTAGGCAGACGCGAAAGGCCCCCGCCTCGGCATGGCGGGGGCCGTGTGACTTCGGGCTGGGCAGGTACGGCGAGGCCGCCATAGGGCAGGGTTTCCGCCCTATAGGGCTGCCTACGAAACCCGAAACTTCCCAGCTCAGGCCCGATATCGGGGGCGAAACCAGTTTCGGGCCGGGGTGAAACCTCAACCCGTCCCCGAAACCGGCTGGAGGGGCCCTACTCAACGTTCTCGGCGTCCGGGAGGTCGGTGTAGCGGAGGCCCTTGGCGCCACCGCAGCACTCCCTGATGGTGATCTGCTTGGTGGAGATCTTGAAGGGCTTCAGGGCGGCGCTGAGTGCGGTAGACGAGGCGACGGTGTCCAGATCCGTCCACGGTCCGTACAGGTCGTGCCGAAGGCGGGCGAGGGCTTCGACGAGGCGGTGGGAGTGGACCGTCTCGACTCCGTCCGGCCACACGGCGCGCAGGTGATCGACGACCGTCTCGATCTCCAGTGTCTCGATCTGCTGGCCGACGGACTGCCCGGACAGGGCGCCGGTCGCCGTACGCAGCGCGAGGGCGCGCTTGGCGATGTCCTCGGCCTCGGTCTGCTTGATGAACGCGGCGCGCACGGTGATGCCTTCGCGGCCTCGGGCGAGGATGCCGGTGCCCTGCTCGTCGACGCTGATGTCTGTGGCGCGCAGGCCCCGCTCATAGGCGCTGGTGCCCAGGACGTTGTTGTTGGCCCGCCAGTCCATGACCGCCAGGCACAGGCGGGTGCCGACCGACGAAGAGACTGAGGTGGGCAGGGACGGTGCGTCGGGGTTCTGGGTGAGCAGGATGAGGATGATCCCGTAGGCGCGGGCCTTCTTGATGAGGCGGGTGGCCAGGGCGGCGGCTTCCTCCTTGTACTCGGCGTGGGTGAACAGTTCCTGCACCTCGTCGATGACGATGACACGCGGTCCGAGGTTCTGCTCGGGGTACTTCTCGGCGAGCGCGCGGGTGACCTTGCGGCCTTCGGGGACCTCGGAAGCAGGCAGGGAGCGGATGAACGCGGCGCGCCGCTGGTACTCGGCGATCCCCGAGCGCATCCCGTTGAGCGCGGCCTCCAGGTCTTCGTCTTCGTCGCCAGATACGTAGCAGTGGCAGATGGGCTTGACGGAGTCGAGGTCTCCGGACCCCTTGAGCTCGTAGATCCAGAGTTCCGCGGTGGGGTCGAGGGCGACGCCGAGGACGATCGCCAAGGCGCACGAGGTCTTACCGGAGCCGGGGATGCCTCCGACCAGCAGGTTGGAGTACATCAGGGTGATGGTGATGAGGTTGCCGCGAGGGTCGAACCCAAAGGGCAGCGGCTCGTACACGTCAGCCTGGCCGGACTTCATGAGCGGCCACAGCTTGCGGCCCGTCTTCGCCGGGTCCCGCTGGGCAACCCACAGGACGAGGCGGCCGGGGTGGGCGGTGCGGTCGGCTTCGGGCCACACCGTGCTGATGGGGCGGCGCATGGCGGCGGCGAGCGCGGCCCGCTTCTCCAGGACGGCGGTGGCCTCGACGCCGGGCGGGAGGTCGATCTCGGCGCGCCAGCCGGGGCCGTCGCGCATGATCTCGGAGACGAACTCCACACCCTTGCGGCCCTTCTTGCCCTCGATACCGATCGCGGCGAGCGCGTCGAACACCTCGGTGGAGTCGAGGCGGCGCATCACGTTCTTGGCGACGTAGCGGGTGACCAGGGGCTTGTCGCCGCCCTTCTTCCCGTTCAGCCCGGCGAGTGCTGCGGCGGCGACGGCTGCCGTGAGGGTCCAGCCGGGCACCAGGAACGCGGCGGTCAGGGTGGTGATGCTGGTGGTGGCGGCGACGGCCAGGGAGGCGATACGCCTGGGCCGGACCCGGCGGGAGTGCTCCCGGGACAGGGCCATCCACGCCTCGATGTCCGCCATGGCGGCGGCCTTGGCCTCGACGGGCCGGGCTTCGGTGTCGGCGACCCACTTTCCCCAGCGGACGATCAGCCGGCCAGCACCGCGGGGGAGCGCAGCAGCAGGCGGGCGAGGTAGGCGGGCGCCCTGACGGTGTGGAAGGCGCTGACGTGGGCGTAGTAGGAGACGGTCCAGCGGGTGGCGTCCTTGAAGGTGTCCCAGCGGCGGAAGGCGGCGGGTACGACGGGCGGGGCGTCGGCAAGGTAGGCCTTCCGTTCGGCGAGCCAGCTACCAGGTTCAGGAGCCGGGCTGGGCGGGTCGACAGGCTGTGGCTCGGCGTCGTGGATGACGTCGATGACCGTCTCGGTGAGGGTGTCCGTGGACATGCCGGGCGGCGGGGTCTTGTGGAGCTGGATCACGTTCTCGGTCATGCTGAGGGCTCCCTGCCTCTTGCTGGGGGTTGGGAGGCCCGGGTCGGCAGACGTCTGGCCAAGGTGACGGCCGACCCGGGGTGTAGCTACATGCGGGTCTTCTTACGACGGCGGGCGCCGTCCTCGATCCGCTCGATGCGGCGCTGCAAATCGCTGATGTCGACGTTGCCGGTGCCGTCGTCGGCCAGGCCGCGTTTCGCCATCCGCGCCGTGAGGGCGCCGATACGAAGCCGTTCGCCCACCGTGAAGTCGGAGAAGCTCAGGTCGTCGTCGGCCATCAGCGGCGGCGACCGGAGGGTCCGAGGGCCCTGATGAGGACGCTGACCTTGTCGGTGACGTCGGTGACCCGGCCGGACTCCAGTTCGTCAGCCCGTTCCTCCAACTGCTTGGCCCGCTGCTCGTGGCCGTGGGCGCGGGCCCACTCGGCAGCCTCTCGGTTGTCGTCGGCCTGGCGGCGCATCCGGTCGGTGATCTCGGCCATGTGGTTCCTCTCGGGTGGCGGCCCGGGCTGTCCGGCCCCTCCGCACCTGCACGGTCATGGAGGCCGTGCAGGACAGGAGGGCCGGACGTCAGCGGCCCGCGAGGTGGTCGCGCCACATCGAGCGCAGCACCAGGACGCAGATGGTCAGGGCGACGACGGCGATGGACAGCACCACCAAGGCGATGGACAGGCCGATGAGGATGGCGATGATGACCGCGCCGACGATCGCCAGGGCGACGACGCCGAGGCAGCCGAGCCCGACGTACGTACCGACCGGGTACGCCTTGATCGGGGGCAGAGGTACCGGCGCCGGGGTGGTCGGCCACGGGTAGATCGGCTGGCCGGTGCTGGTCATACCGATCGGCCGGAGGTGGTCACGCGACGGCGTGTAGTCGGGGGTGTTCATGACCGCTTCCCCTCGACGATCTCGCGCCGCAGTTCGGCCGCTTCACGGCGAGACAGGTCGAACTCCGAACGCAGGCGATCGATGGTCACCTTCCGTCCGGTCGCGGTGACCACTTCCCGGTTCAGCTTGAGTGCCCTTTTCCGCAGCTCAGCGGGGGTGAGGGTGACCACCTCGGTGACCACCCTCCGGGGGGTGGCGGCGGGGAGGGAAGTGGTCACCTTGCTGGTCGTCTGAGTGGCAGTGACGTCGGCCCAGGCGAACGGCAGCGGGTCGGGCAGAGCGGACGGCGGAGTGACCACCTGCGCGGGCCTGCGCGGCGCTTCGGGCGTGGTCACCTCGGACTCGCTCCGGGCGAGGGCATGGGTACGCCACAGCGCCACGGGGACGAGCAGCGAGACGACCACCACGAGACGGAAGGTGACCGTGATGACGCCCGCCTCCAGGGCGTGTGCCGCGACCTGCGCGGCGCACATCAGCCCGAGCGACAGGGTGACGTCGAGTGCGCGGAACCATCGCAGGGCGGCGACCACGTACGCGTCGATGGCGACGGGCAGCATGGCGGCGATGACCGGGTGCGCGCCGAGGGTACGGGCGAGGTCGTATTCGGCGGTGGCGGTGAAGGCGATCCCGGCGGCGAGGGACAGTCGCGCAGCCACGTGCGCGTGAGGTCGTGATCCTGGTCGGTCACTGGTCGCCGCCTTCGACGGTGAGGATCAGCATGGCGACGACGACCTCCAGTCGGCCGACGAGACGACACAGGTCCTGCGCGCTGAGTTCGGTGTAGTCGAGCCCATCCGTCTCGACGAGCAGCTGACGGGCAATGGCGACGTGGCGGCGGGCGGTCTCGTCGAGTTCCTGGCGCGGGGCGGGTACGTTTTCCATGGGTCTGGCTCCTTGATCAGAAGGGTCTGGATCAAGGCCCCGGCTGGTGATGGGTTCACCAGTCCGGGGCCGCCGCCGTCTCACGCTTGTCTCACGGACTGTGCGAGGGTCGACGGACTCGGAGCCCCTGACCTGGACGTTCTCACCCTGTGTAGACAGTGACGGAGCACCGCGGACGGTGGGTAAACTCCCTACACGTGACTTCAGCCGCGCCCGCCAAGCCCCGCATTCCGAACGTCCTCGCCGGACGCTACGCCTCCGCCGAGCTCGCCACGCTCTGGTCGCCCGAGCAGAAGGTGAAGCTGGAGCGGCAGCTCTGGCTCGCCGTGCTGCGGGCCCAGAAGGACCTCGGGATCGAGGTGCCGGACGCGGCGATCGCCGACTACGAGCGGGTCCTCGACACCGTCGACCTGGCCTCGATCGCGGAGCGCGAGAAGGTCACCCGGCACGACGTGAAGGCGCGGATCGAGGAGTTCAACGCTCTCGCCGGCCACGAGCACGTGCACAAGGGCATGACCTCCCGGGACCTGACGGAGAACGTCGAGCAGCTGCAGATCCGCCTCTCGCTGGAGCTGATGCGGGACCGTACGACGGCCGTCCTGGCCCGCCTGGGCAGGCTGGCCGGCGAGTACGCCGAGCTGGTCATGGCCGGCCGCTCGCACAACGTGGCCGCGCAGGCCACCACCCTCGGCAAGCGGTTCGCGACCGCCGCCGACGAGCTCCTTGTGGCCTACGGCCGCGTCGAGGAACTCCTCGCCCGTTACCCGCTGCGCGGCATCAAGGGCCCGGTGGGCACCGCACAGGACATGCTGGACCTGCTGGGCGGGGACGCGGCGAAGCTGGCCGAGCTGGAGGACCGGATCGCGCGGCACCTCGGCTTCTCGCAGGCGTTCACGTCGGTCGGCCAGGTGTACCCGCGCTCGCTGGACTACGAGGTGGTGACCGCGCTCGTCCAGCTGGCCGCCGCGCCGTCCTCCCTGGCCAAGACGGTCCGGCTGATGGCCGGGCACGAGCTGGTCACCGAGGGCTTCAAGCCGGGCCAGGTCGGCTCCTCCGCGATGCCGCACAAGATGAACACGCGGTCCTGCGAGCGCGTCAACGGCCTCATGGTGATCCTGCGCGGCTACGCCTCGATGACCGGCGAGCTGGCCGGCGACCAGTGGAACGAGGGCGACGTCTCCTGCTCGGTGGTGCGCCGGGTGGCCCTGCCGGACGCCTTCTTCGCGCTCGACGGCCTCCTGGAGACCTTCCTCACGGTCCTCGACGAGTTCGGCGCCTTCCCGGCCGTCATCGCCCGGGAGCTGGACCGCTACCTCCCGTTCCTCGCCACCACCAAGGTGCTGATGGGCGCGGTGCGCGCGGGCGTCGGCCGTGAGGTCGCGCACGAGGCGATCAAGGAGAACGCCGTCGCCACCGCGCTCGCGATGCGCGAGCAGGGCGCCGAGCGCAACGACCTGCTCGACAAGCTCGCCGCCGACGAGCGGCTGCCGCTGGACCGCGAGCAGCTGGCGGCCCTGATGGCCGACAAGCTGTCCTTCACGGGCGCGGCCGCCGCCCAGGTCGGTGCCGTCGTCGGCCGGATCGAGGAGATCGTCAAGCAGCACCCCGAGGCCGCCGGTTACACCCCCGGAGCGATCCTCTGACCCGCTTCACCCAGGCGGAGCTGGAGGCCGCCCGCGACCGGCTCGTCCCCGACGTGCTCGCGGACGGCCTCCACGTCCTGTTCTGCGGGATCAACCCCGGCCTGATGACGGCGGCCACGGGCCACCACTTCGCCCGTCCCGGCAACCGCTTCTGGCCGGTCCTGCACCTGTCCGGCTTCACCCCGCGGCTGCTGAAGCCCGCGGAACAGGGCGAGTTGCTGTCGTACGGGCTCGGCATCACGAACGTCGTGGCGCGGGCGACCGCGCGCGCCGACGAGCTGACGGCCGCGGAGTACGCCGAGGGCGGGCGCCTCCTGACGGCCAAGGTGACGCGGGTCCGGCCGAGGTGGCTGGCGGTCGTGGGCGTCACGGCCTACCGGGCCGCCTTCGCCGACCGCAGGGCCCAAGTGGGGCCACAGGAAGGGACGATCGGGGAGACACGGGTGTGGGTCCTGCCCAACCCCAGCGGCCTGAACGCGCACTGGACGGCGGCGACGATGGCGGAGGAGTTCGGGCGGTTGCGGGCCGCGGCGGCGGAGGGACAGCCGGTCACGGAGGGTCCGCAAGAATGACGAAGGCCAGCAGCTGGAAGGGCAGCTCACGGTCCCACTGGGAGACGCCGAGGCCGACCCGGCGGCCGGTGTCCGTCTGCCACAGCTGCACGTCCGGCACGTGGTCGCAGAGGTGCGCCCAGGGTTCGTCGACCTCCTCGCCGTCCATGGCACGCTCCACAACGCTGTGCAGACCGACCTCCTGAGCGGGCCCCCACCGCTCGCCGAGCCGTCTGCCGAGGGCGTCCCGGTCGGCCTCGAACCGCGCCTCCGTCTCCTCCCGCTCCCCTCCCTCGTCCTCGTAGAAGTCTCCGCTGGTCTCCAACGCGGTTATCAGGTATCCCGGTCCGCCCGTGCCGGCATCCGTTCGGCCGTGTTCCGCCGGGAACTCCCGCGCGCACAACTCGTCGATCCGGGCGAGGCACTTCGCGATGTCCATGTGATCCAGTAAAACCGGTGCCACTGACACCCGGCCGATCCTCAGGCCGCGTGCCTGCGCCTCGGGTCGTGCTGATCGCGGATCTCGGGCAGATCGGGGGCGTCCGGCACTCGCCGGGGTCGTCGGCGTCGAAGTACGATCCGGCCAACGTGCACGGACAGCTGGGAGGACGGACGTTGGCGGGGTTGACCGGTGGTGATCCGTCTCTGTTGCGGAGGATCAATTCCGCGGTGGTGCTGCACGCGCTGCGAGCCACCGACTGTGCCACGCTCACCGAGATCACCCGGGTGACCGGGCTGTCCCGGCCGACCGTCGAGGGGGTCGTGGAAGGGCTCATCGAGGCCGGACTGGTCGTCGAGACGGTGGCCGAGGAGGGCGCCACCCGGAAGCAGGGGCGGCCGGCGCGGCGGTTCCGGTTCCGGGCCGAGGCCGGGCACCTGCTGGGCCTGGAGATAGGCCCGCACCGCGTCGCCGCGCTCCTGTCCGACCTGGACGGGCGGGTGCTGGGGGCACAGGCCAAGGAGGTCGACGAGACGGCCGGCGCGGACGAGCGGCTGGAGCGGCTGCGCACCGCCGTCGCCGAGCTGCTGCGCCGGGCCGGGGTGGCGCGCGGTTCGCTGCGGGCCGTCGGGGTCGGCACCCCCGGCATCGTCGAGGCGGACGGCCTGGTGCGGCTGGGGACCGCGCTGCCCGAGTGGACGGGGCTGCCGCTCGGCGAGCGGCTGAGCCGGTCCTTCAAGTGCCCGGTCCTGGTGGAGAACGACGCCAACGCGGCGGCCGTGGCCGAGCACTGGAAGGGCGCGGCCACCGATTCCGACGACATGGTGATGGTGATGGCCGGGCTGAGTCCGGGCGCCGGATCGCTGATCGGCGGGCGGCTGCACCGGGGGTACGGCGGGGCGGCCGGGGAGATCGGCGCACTGCACCTGCTGGGCCGTGAGGTGACCCCGGAGACGCTGCTGTCGACCACCGACGAGCCGCTGCACCCGCTGGACGAGCAGGCGGTCGCCGAGGTGTTCGCGCTGGCCCGCAAGGGGGACGCGCGGGCGCGGGCGGCCGTCGACCGGTTCATCCAGCGGCTGGTCCACGACGTGGCCGCGCTGGTGCTGGCGCTGGACCCGGAGCTGGTGGTGATCGGCGGCTGGGCGGCCGGGCTGGACGGCGTCCTGGAGCCGCTGCGCCGGGAGCTGGCCCGGTACTGTCTGCGGCCGCCCCGGGTGGCGCTCTCGCTGCTCGGTGAGGCGGCGGTGGCGACGGGCGCGCTGCGGCTCGCCCTCGACCATGTGGAGGAACAGCTGTTCGCCGTGGACGGGACGGTCACCGCGCGCCGCTGAGCGGCTGCGCCGGGCCGGCAAACCCGTCGCGCCCCGGAGGTGGTCCGGGGCGCGGTCCGGTCGTCCGGCGCGGTGGCTAGGAGGCCTGCCGCTCGGGGCCGTGGTGGATCTCCACGCCGCCGGTGTCACCGAAGGTCAGCCGGCAGGTGTCCGCACGGTAGGTGGCGACGGAGAGCGCGGAGGTGCGGCCGGCGGCGAGGAACCGGGTGGTGACGACCAGCACCGGGGCGCCGGGGAGCCGGTCGAGTTCCTTGGCGTCGTCCGCGCGGGCCGAGCCGAGCTCCACGGCGCGGTCCTGGCCCTCGAGCTCCAGGCGCTGCAGCTCACGCAGGACCGCACGCGCGCGGGGCGCGCCGGACGGCGCGTCGATCGCGGTCAGCTCCGGGACCGAGTCCGCCGGGATGTAGAGCAGCTCGGCGGCGACGGGCTGGCCGTGCGAGACGCGAGAGCGGCGCACGATGTGCACGGGCTCCTCAGGGCCGGTCTCCAGGGCGGTCGCGACGGCGGCGGGCGGCACCGCGAGGGTGCAGTCGACGGGCTGCCAGGCGTCCCCGGCGGCGCCCGGCCAGGCGTGCTGGTCGGTGCCGACCGCCACGCCTACGCGCGGGGGCGCGACCGTGGTGCCGACACCGCGGCGGCGCTGCAGCCGGCCCTCCAGTTCGAGCTGTTCGAGGGCCTGGCGGAGGGTGGCGCGAGCCACGCCGAAGCGGGCGGCGAGGTCGCGCTCGTTGGGCAGGATCTCGCCGACCGAGAACTCCGAGTCCAGTGCCTCACTGAGCACGGTCTTGAGATGCCAGTACTTCGGTTCCGGCACCGATTCCAGCTGCGTGGTCCCCACCCTGTCCTCCGCGATCGCCGTGGTCCGGCGGCGTTTTAGCGCCCTTGTTTATTAAAGGTTGTTTTACTTATCTGCGACCATAGGGCGGCGCAGACCCTTGGTCAAGACCAATCCTCGATCCCTTGGCCCACGCATAGAAAGCGGTGCCACAGAGCGTTCACGAGGCGTTCGCGCAGGTGCGTTTTCGTGACATGGCGGCAAAGCTCCCGTCGCGCGGCGGGAAGCGCCCGGAGCAGGGCGAGCCGCGGCCGGCGCCGAGGGCGTCACTCCCGCCGGGCCCGACACGTTCGCGCATGCCAGGGCGGAATCGCGCCGCGCCCCGCACCCTCGGCCCAGAATGATCCGGGGGCTGCCGGAGGACGGCGGCCCCGGTGCGGAAGCGGCCGGCGCGGTGAACCCCGGGATGCGTGCGCGGCATCCCGAGGCGAATCCGGAGCCGTCCGAGGTGCGTTGACGGCGCGTGCCGGCATACGACACACCCCATCGGGGACTACCCGCGAGTAGCAATTGCTGACAAGCTGTCTACGGCGTCCGCCGAAGTCGCCAGACGAGGAGCCCCCATGTCCGCCACCGTCTCGTTCAAAGCCCCGGCCGCGCACGGCCGGCAGGATGTGACCGTCTCGTACGCGCGCGTGGGCCGCGGCGAACCACTGGTCCTCATCCACGGCATAGGGCATCACCGGCAGGCCTGGGACCCCGTGGTGGACATCCTCGCGACCGAGCGGGACGTGATCGCCGTGGACCTGCCCGGCTTCGGCGCCTCCCCGGCCCTGCCCGACGGCCTCGCCTACGACCTGCCGACCACCAACGCCCTGCTCGGCGCCCTGTTCGAGGCTCTGGAGCTGGACCGGCCGCACGTGGCGGGCAACTCGCTCGGCGGACTGCTGGCCCTGGAGCTGGGCCGCGAGAAGCTCGTACGGTCCGTCACCGCCCTCTCCCCCGCCGGGTTCTGGTCACAGGCCGAGCGGCGCTACGCCTTCGGTGTGCTCATCGCCATGCGGCGGATCGCGGAGCGGCTGCCGCTCCCGCTGGTCGAGCGGCTGTCCCGGTCGGCCGCCGGCCGGGCCGCCCTGACGAGCACCATCTACGCCCGCCCGGCGCGCCGTTCACCCGAGGCCGTGGTCGCCGAGACGCTGGCCCTCGCGCAGGCCAGCGGATTCGCCGAGACCCTGCGGGCGGGTGCCGCCGTCCAGTTCACCGACGACGTCCCCGGCATCCCGGTCACCGTGGGCTGGGGCACCCGGGACATGCTGCTGGTGCGCCGCCAGGGGGTCCGGGCCAAGCAGATCATCCCCAAGGCCCGGCTGGTCCGGCTGCCCGGCTGCGGCCACTGCCCGATGAACGACGACCCGGCGCTGGTCGCCCGCGTCATCCTCGACGGCAGCCGCTGACCGACACCCGGGCGCCGGCGCCGGGTGCGCAGCGGACAGCCGGCGCCGGTCGGCCGACGGCACGGAGCGGCGCGGAGCCGGGGGAAGGTGCGGTGCGGGGGCGGAGCGACGGTGTGGCGCGGGGCCTCGGCGGCCGGGGTCGAGACGGCCGGGGTCGCGCTGCGCCCGTCCGCTCAGCGCGTGCACACACGCGCGGGTGACGCGTCCGGCGTACGGCTGGTGCTGGGGTACGCGCATCTGCCGGCGGCCCGGGGCCGGGAGGGCGTGCGGGTGATGGCGGAGGCGGTGGACGGGTGAGGCCGGCATCGCCGGACGCGAAGCGGCGGCGCGACGGCCGGACCGGAACCACCAGGACACCGCTGGACCGGACCGACCGCGAAGCGGCTGCCCCCCGGAGGGACAGCGCTTGCGGGACCGGTCAGTTGTTCACTCGCGGTTTGCGTGTGCGCTGCGGTGCCCCAGTAGTTGTGGCTGTGCACCCCTGGCCGGATCCCGTTCTGGAGGCCCTTCCATGTCCCTTTCGCTGCCTGGCCGCCGCAGTGTGCTGCGCGGCTCGCTCGCCGCGTCGGCTGCCCTGACCCTGCCCACGGCGCTCTCTTCCGCGCCGGCGTTCGCACTGTCCGGGCGTCCCCAGGCGGACTGGGGCGTGCAGGCGGGCGACGTGACCGCCGACTCCGGTCTGGTGTGGGTCCGTTCGGACCGACCGGCCCGGATGATCGTGGAGACCTCGGCCACCGAGTCGTTCCGCAACGCCCGCACCTGGCGCGGCCCGCTGCTCGGCGCGGACAGCGACTTCACCGGTACCACGCGGCTGCACGGACTGCCGTCCGGCGAGCAGATCCACTACCGGGTGCGGCTCGCCGACCCCGACGACCCGCGCCGCACCGGCGAGCCGGTCACCGGCACCTTCCGCACCGCGTCCGCGCGCCGCCGCCAGGGCGTGAAGTTCCTGTGGTCCGGCGACCTCGCCGGGCAGGGCTGGGGCATCAACGAGTCCATCGGCGGCTACCGCATCTTCGACGCGATGGCGAAGCTGGACCCGGACTTCTTCCTGTGCAGCGGTGACAACGTCTACGCCGACGGCGTGATCACGGCAACCCAGGCGCTGCCCGACGGCAGCCTGTACCGCAACGTCACCTCCGAGGCGAAGTCGCACGTCGCGGTCACGCTCGACGACTTCCGCGGCAACTTCCGCTACAACCTGCTGGACGAGGCGCTGCGCAGGTTCAACGCCCAGGTGCCGAACGTCATCCAGTGGGACGACCACGAGGTCCGCAACAACTGGTACCCGGGCGAGGTCATCGGCACCGGCACCGCCTACCCGGCCGGCACCCGGCTGGACGACATGGCGCTGCGCTCCCGGCAGGCGTTCTCCGAGTACTTCCCGATCTCCACGATCAGCGGCCGCCCCGACGGCCGGATCTATCGCGTCCACCACCACGGCCCGCTCCTGGACGTGTTCGTGCTGGACATGCGGACCTACCGCAACGCGAACTCGCCCGACGACCAGACCACCGACCCGCAGGGCATCCTCGGCGCCGAGCAGCTGGCGTGGCTCAAGCGCGAGCTGTCCCGCTCGCGTGCGGTGTGGAAGGTGATCGCCGCGGACATGCCGATCGGTCTTGTCGTGCCCGACCCGGTCGAGGGCAAGCCGAACTTCGAGGCCGTCGCCCAGGGCGACCCGGGCGCGCCGCTCGGCCGTGAGCTGCAGATCGCGGAACTGCTGCGGTACATCAAGCACCGGAGGATCACCGGCACGGTGTGGCTGACCGCCGACGTCCACCACACCTCGGCCCAGCACTACGACCCGTCGCGGGCCGCGTTCAAGGACTTCGCGCCGTTCTGGGAGTTCGTCTCCGGCCCGCTGAACGCCGGCGCCTTCCCGGCGAACGCATTGGACGGCACGTTCGGCCCCGACCGGGTGTTCGTCAAGGCGCCGACCGCCTCGAACGTGTCACCCGCCGAGGGCTACCAGTTCTTCGGCGAGGTCGACATCGACGGCGACAGCGGCGAGCTGACGGTGCGCCTGCGGGAGTACGACGGCACCGTGCTGTTCACCCGGACCCTGCAGCCGGGCCGGGTCGGCCAGTAACTCCCGTACGCTTTCACCAGGGCCGCGGACCGGCGTCATCCCCCGGTACGCGGCCCTGCCGCATGCTCCGAACCCGCCCGCCCGCAGCGCAGCTTCGCGGGCTCTTCGCAGGTCGACACAGGGCATGGCGGAGGGCGGCGCAGGACGCCCTGACCATGACCGCGGCAACTGTTGAAAACAGCACAAAAACCACGTAAGCATGCTTTACCCATCGGTCACAGAGCGTTCGTGATCACGCAACACCATTGCTTCACAGTGGCTGCATGAATCGAGACATGTCTGATGTGACGCGCACGAGGAACGGACGCCCCGTGCACCACTGGCGGCGGGACGTCGTCGAACTCGCCGCCCTGTTCACGGCGGTCGCGGTGGCCGACGGAGTGGCCAACCTGGTCGGGCACGGGCCCGACGGTCCGGCGCTGCTGGTGCTCTCGGCGCTGGTGCTGGCGGCGACGGCGGGCTTCCACGTCTGGTGGGCGAGGCGCCCGGGTCACGCACCCCCGGTGACGGATACCGATACCGGCGCCCGGCCGGCCGTTCCCCAGGCGCGGCAGGCCGGACCCGGCGCGGACACCTCGGGAACCGGCGACCGGGCGAGCACGCTGTGGCGGCTGCGGACGACGGTGCGGGACGAGCCCGGATCGCTGGCGGCGCTGTGCGGCGGGCTCGCCAGGCACCGGGTGGACATCCTGAGCCTGCAGACCCATCCGCTGGGCGACGGGACCGTGGACGAGTTCCTGCTGCGGGCGCCGGGTGAACTGACCGCCGGCGAGATCACGCGGGCGGTGGCGCTGGCCGGGGGCACGGACACCTGGATCGAGCGGGCCGACGCCCACGATCTGGTGGACGCGCCGACCAGGGTCCTCGGCCTGGCCACCCGAACCGCCCTGGACGCGGCGGAACTTCCGCTGGCCCTCCGGCAGTTGTTGGGGAGGTGCACGATCCGCTCGCTCCCCGCCCACCCGGTCGGCGGGGCCCGGGGCCCCGAGGCGGTTCCCGTCGAAGGGGTGCTGGAGGACACCGTGATGCGGCTGCGTGCGCCGGAGGGGGGAGTGATCACCGTGGAACGGCCGTATCTCCCGTTCACGCCGACCGAGTTCGCGCGGGCGCGGGCGCTGGTGGAGCTGGACGCCCGGCTCGGACCGCGCATCCCGCGCGGCCAGGACGTGATCTCGCTGCCCGCGGGCAGCGAGATCACGGTGCGCCGGGCCGACACCGGTGACCTGGAGGCGGCGAAGGCGATGCACGAGCGCTGCTCGTCGCGGACGCTCGGGCTCCGCTACCACGGGCCGGTCGGGGACGCCGACCGGTACCTGAACCACCTGCTCAGCCCCCGCTTCGGCCGGACGCTGGCCGTGCAGACCGCGTCGGGCCGGATCGTCGGCCTCGGGCATCTGCTGTGGGACGGGGACGAGACCGAGGTGGCGCTGCTCGTCGAGGACGACTGGCAGCGGCGCGGTATCGGCGGCGAGTTGCTCGGGCGGCTGGTGAGGATGGCCGTCGAGGCGGGCTGCGAGAGCGTGTACGCGGTGACGCAGGCGTCCAACACGGGGATGGTGGCGGCGATGCGGGGGCTGGGGTTGCCGTTGGACTATCAGATCGAGGAGGGGACGCTGGTCATCACGGCGCGGCTCGCTGCGGAGATGGGGGACGCCGTGACTGCTGCGGGGTGGCTTTCCGGTGCGGGTGAGCTGGGGAACGCCGAGGCGCCGTAGAGTTCAGGGCGGTCCTGCGGCTGCGGGTGTGCGGGGGCTGGTCGCGCAGTTCCCCGCGCCCCTGCCGGGGCGCTACGGCCGACGGGCCTCTAGATCACCCCCAGTGCCCGGTCCAGGTCCGCCCACAGGTCGTCGGTGTCCTCCAGACCGACCGAGAGGCGCAGCAAGTTGTCGCTCACGCCGGCGCCGCGGCGGTCTCCCTCGTCGACGACGCGGTGGCTGATGGAGGCCGGGTGCTGGATGAGGGTGTCGACGCTGCCGAGGCTCACGGCAGGGGTGATCAGGCGTACCCGGGAGATGACCTCGTGCGGGTCGTCGTAGACCTCGAAGGCGATCATCGCGCCGCCCAGCCGCGGGTAGTGGACGCGGGCGACGCGCGGGTCGGCGGTGAGGCGGTGGGCCAGTTCGGCGGCCGTGGCGGAGGCCGCGCGGACCCGTACCGGGAGGGTGGCGAGACCGCGCAGCAGGAGGTAGCCGGCGAGCGGGTGCAGGACGCCGCCGGTGGCGAACCGTATCTTTCTGAGCTGTCCGGCGAACTCCTCGTCGCAGGCGACCACTCCGCCGAGCACGTCGCCGTGGCCGCCGAGGTACTTGGTGGCGCTGTGCAGTACGAGCCGGGCGCCGAGTTCGGCGGGGCGTTGCAGCACGGGGGTGGCGAAGGTGTTGTCGGCGAGCAGCGGCACCGTGCCGCAGGCGTGCGCGACGGCCCGCAGGTCGAGTTCGGCGAGGGTCGGGTTGGCCGGGGACTCGACCAGCACCAGGCCGGTGTCGGGGCGCAGCGCGTCGGTGATCCCGGCCGGGTCGGTCCAGGTGACCTGGGTGCCGAGGAGGCCGGCGTCGAGGAGATGGTCGCTGCAGCCGTACAGCGGCCGTACCGCGACGACATGGCGCAGGCCGGCGGCCGCGCGGGCGAGGAGGACGGCGGTCAGGGCGGCCATGCCGCTGGCGAAGGCGACCGCGGCGCCGGTGCCCTCCAGACGGGCCAGGGCGGTCTCGAAGCGGGCCACCGTCGGGTTGCCGAGGCGTCCGTACACCGGCGGTCCCGCCGGGTCCGCGCCGTCGGCGGCGAAGGCGTCGACGCGGGCCGCCTCGGCCCGGCTGTCGTACGACGGGTAGGTGGTGGACAGGTCGATCGGCGGGGCGTGCAGGCCCTGGCGGGCGAGGTCGTCGCGGCCGGCGTGCACGGCCTCGGTGGCCAGGGCGCGGGGTGCGCGGGAGACGGGGCCGCCGACGGGCGCCAGGGTGTCGTAAGAGCTCGCTGTGTCCATGACGGAAGGGTGAACAACCGACGGGGTGGGCGCGGTGAACCCCGTGCTACGTTCGGCCCGTGGCCGATTCCGTCGTACTGGATCCGGTCGATCTGCATCTGCTGCGGCTGCTGCAGAACGACGCCCGGACCACCTACCGTGATCTCGCCGCCCAGGTGGGCGTGGCGCCGTCGACGTGTCTGGACCGGGTGACCCGGCTGCGCCGCTCGGGGGTGATCCTCGGGCACCGCCTCGAACTCGATCCGGCCAGACTCGGGCGCGGTCTGGAGGCGCTGCTGTCGGTGCAGGTCAGGCCGCACCGGCGGGAGTTGGTGGGACCGTTCGTGGAGCGGATCCGGGCGCTGCCGGAGTCACGGACGGTGTTCCACCTCACCGGTCCCGACGACTATCTGGTGCATGTGGCCGTGGCGGACATGACGGACCTGCAGCGGCTGGTCCTGGACGAGTTCACCGCCCATCGGGAAGTGGCCCGGGTGGAGACCCGGCTGATCTTCCAGAAATGGGAGTGCGGGCCGCTGCTTCCGCCGGTGTCGTCGGTTCAATCCCCGTGACGGACGGCGGTCCGTCGTACGAGGATGGACCGCATGTCACAGACCAGCAACCCGCTGCCCCGTCAGGTCGCCGACACCTTCGTCGACGAACTCATCGCCCTCGATCCGATCACCGGTACCTTCCTCGGCGACAAGGAGAGTTCGGGCCGGCTGCCCGACAACTCGCCGGCCGGGGCGGAGGCGCTCGCCCGGCTCCAGCGCGACACGCTCGCCAAGCTGGACGAGGCCGAGCGGCAGCCCGGTGCCGACAGTGACATCGAGCGTCGCTGCGCGCGCCTGCTGCGCGAGCGGCTCAGCGCCTCCCTCGCCGTGCACGAGGCCGACGAGAGCCTGCGTTCGGTCAGCAACCTGAGTTCGGCCGCGCACGCGGTGCGCCAGGTGTTCACGGTGACGCCCACCGCCACCGAGGAGGACTGGACGGCGGTCGCCGAGCGGCTGCGCGCGGTGCCGGCCGCGCTGGAGGGCTACCGGCAGTCCCTCGAACTCGGCCTGGAGCGGAAGCTGTACGGCGGTCCGCGCGCCACCGCGACCTTCGTCGGGCAGCTCGGCGAGTGGGCCGACACGGGCGACGGCACGGGCTGGTTCGAGCAGTTCGCGGCGTCCGGCCCCGAGGCTCTGCGCACCGAGCTGGACACGGCGGCCCGCTCCGCCACCGAGGCCGTGGTGGCGCTGCGCGACTGGATGCGGGACGTGTACGAGCCCGCGGTCGAGGGCTCGCCGGACGTGGTGGGCCGGGAGCGGTACGCCCGCTGGGTGCGCTACTTCAACGGCACCGACCTCGATCTGGACGAGGCGTACGCGTACGGCTGGTCCGAGTACCACCGGCTGCTCGGCGAGATGAAGGCCGAGGCCGAGAAGGTCCTGCCCGGCGCGGCCACGCCGTGGGCGGCGCTGGCGCACCTGGACGAGCAGGGCACGCACATCGAGGGTGTCGACGAGGTGCGCGGCTGGCTGCAGGCGGTGATGGACGAGGCCATCGAGAAGCTGGACGGCACCCACTTCGACCTGGCCGAGCGGGTGCGCCGGGTGGAGTCCCGGATCGCTCCGCCCGGCAGCGCGGCGGCGCCGTACTACACCCCGCCGTCGGACGACTTCTCGCGCCCGGGCATCACCTGGCTGCCGACCATGGGCCAGACCCGGTTCCCGGTCTACGACCTCGTGTCGACCTGGTACCACGAAGGCGTGCCCGGCCACCACCTCCAGCTGGCGCAGTGGAAGCACGTCGCCGAGAACCTCTCCCGCTACCAGGCCAGCGTGGGCATGGTCAGCGCCAACGCCGAGGGCTGGGCGCTGTACGCGGAGCGGCTGATGGACGAACTGGGCTTCCTGACCGACCCGGAGCGCCGCCTCGGCTACCTGGACGCGCAGATGATGCGGGCCGCGCGGGTCATCATCGACATCGGCATGCACCTGGAGCTGACGATCCCGGACGACTCCCCGTTCCACCCCGGGGAGCGCTGGACGCCGGCGCTGGCGCAGGAGTTCTTCGGCACGCACAGCAGCCGGCCCGCGGACTTCGTGGAGAGCGAGCTGACCCGCTACCTGTCCATGCCGGGGCAGGCGATCGGTTACAAGCTGGGCGAGCGGGCCTGGCTGCTGGGCCGGGAGCAGGCCCGGGAGCGGCGGGGCACCGGCTTCGACCTCAAGTCCTGGCACATGGCGGCCCTCTCCCAGGGCTCGCTCGGCCTGGACGACCTGGTGGACGAGCTGTCCCAGCTGTGACGACAGGGGCGGCCCGCGCCTGACCGGGCGGCTGCGCCGGGCGACGACGCCGGGCGGCTGCACCGAGCGGGCGCCCCACTGACGGTGGGCGCCCGCTGCCGTGAGCGCCCACTGCCGGTGGGCGCCCGGCGGCGGCCGCGACCGGGCCGGCGCGGTCTGCCGTTCGGGTGTGCTCCGGTGGCGGCGGCCGGAGCCGGCGGGCTTGCTGGTGCCGGGGGCCACCGGCGACAGGAAGCGAGCCGCGGATGCAGACCTCCACGCACCCGACGGAGACGTTGCAGACCCCACGCGCCGCGGGCATGGCCGGGGTCGTCTTCGCCCTGCTGCTGGCCGCCGCCATGGTGCTGATCCGGCTGGCCGTCCCCCAGGGCGCCGACGCGGTCACCGTCCAGCAGCCGGATCCCGGCCGGCGCGAGGCCGTCCGCACGGCCCTCCTGCTGGTGCCGTTCGCCGGCATCTTCTTCCTGTGGTTCGTCGGCGCCGTCCGCTCGCACGTCGGCGACGCCGAGGACCGCTTCATCGCCACCGTGTTCCTCGGCAGCGGCCTGGTCTTCACGGCCATGATCTTCGCCGCCGCCGCGGTGGCCTCGGCCGTCCTCGACACCGCTCATCCCGCGGGCACCTCGCCGTCCCGGCCCACCTGGGACTTCGGCCAGCACCTCGCGTACACGCTGATGACCGGGTACGCGATGCGGATGGCCGCCGTCTTCACGTGCTCCGCCTCGGTGATCGGGCACCGCCTGCGCATCCTGCCGCGCTGGCTCACGCTGGTCGGCTTCCTCACCACCGTCGTCCTGCTGTTCGTGTCGTCCGCCGTGCCCTGGGCCGAGCTGGTGTTCCCGGCGTGGTCGCTGCTGCTCAGCGCGTACCTCGTCGTGGCGGGCTTCCGCCGCTCCGCCGCGGCCCCGGCGGTCTGACGCATCGCTCACCCGATCGGCGGGCCCCGGCGCGCGACCGCGGGAGGGGGCTCCCATGCTGGCGTGCGGGGAGTTCTCCGCCGTCCGGCACTGGAACGACGGACCGCGGTACGCACCGGACCTGGCCACCGGAAGGGCGGAGCCATGATGCGCCTTGTCGTCGACCTCAACAGATGTCAGGGATACGCGCAGTGCGCGTTCCTCGCGCCGGACGTCTTCACCATGCACGGCGAGGAATCCCTCGTCTACAACCCGCAGGCCGAGCAGGAGCACCGCGAGCGGGTGGCGCGCGCCGTCGCCGCCTGCCCGGTGCAGGCGATCACCGCCGACGGCCTGGACGGATTCGCGGGAGGGTCCTCCGATGCCGCCCGCTGACTATCTCGACTGGCTGCGCCGCGAGGGACGGATCGTCGTCGTGGGTGCCTCGCTGGCCGGGCTGCGGGGCGCCGAGACGCTGCGTGCCGAGGGGTTCACCGGCGAACTCACGATGATCGGCGACGAGCCGTACGAGCCCTACGACCGGCCGCCGCTGTCCAAGGCGGTGCTGCTCGGCCGGGCGGCTCCGCACCACACCGCGCTGCCGCACCGCGGGGAGATCGACGCGAAGTGGCGGCTGGGCGTCGCGGCGACGGGTCTCGACGTCGAGGCCAAGCGGGTCCGGCTGGCCGACGGCGACGAGGTCGAGTACGACCGGCTGCTGATCGCGACCGGCGTGCGGGCCCGGCCCTGGCCCAAGGAGGACGAGGCCCGTCTGGAGGGCGTGTTCACGCTGCGCACCCGGGACGACGCGGCGGCGCTGCTGCGGCGGCTGAAGGCCGGGCCGCGCCGGGTGTTCGTGATCGGCGCCGGGTTCACCGGGTCGGAGATCGCCTCGGCCTGCCGCGAGCAGAACATCGCGGTCACCGTCGCGGAGCGCGCGGGCGCGCCGCTGGTGGGCGCCCTCGGCGGGGTGATCGGGGCGGTCGCGGCCGAGCTGCATCGCGAGAACGGCGTGGACCTGCGCACCGGCGTCCAGGTCACCGCGCTGGAGGGTGACCCGGCCGGGCGGGTGCGGGCGGTCCACCTGTCCGACGAGTCCGTCGTCGAGGCGGACGTGGTGATCGTGTCGCTCGGCGCGACCCGCAACACCGACTGGCTGACGGGCTCCGGTCTCGGCGCCGGCCCGCGGGGCATCGCCTGCGACGCGGGCTGCCGTGCCTTCGACTTCCGGGGCATCGTCACCGACGACATCTTCGTCGCCGGCGACGTCGCACGGTCCCCGCACGCGCTGTTCGGCTACCAGTTCCTGTCGCTCGAGCACTGGGGCAACGCGGTCGCGCAGGCCGAGACCGCCGCGCACAACATGATCAGCCCGAGCGCGGAGCGGCGGCCGCACCTGTGGGTGCCGGCGTTCTGGTCGTCACAGTTCGGCGTGAACATCAAGTCGGTCGGGGTGCCGCCGATGGGCGAGCAGATCATGATCACCCAGGGTTCGCTGGCGGAGCGCCGGTTCGTCGGGGTGTACGGCTACCAGGGCCGGACGATCGCCGCGGTGAGCTTCGACAACACGCGGTGGCTGGAGTTCTACCAGCGGCAGATCGAGAAGGCCGGGCCGTTCCCGGTGGAGTTCCCGACCGTGGACCGCCGTCCCGAGGGACGGGTGCCGGTGGACGCCGACTTCCCGGACCCTGCCCTGCCGACGCACGGCCCCATGGTGACCCTGAGCGGCTACTCGCCGACCGACCAGCAACTGGTCTTCCACCCCGTCCGCCACTGACCGCGACCCGGCCCCGACGCTGCAAGGAACTGTCATGACGCAGACCTCGATGTTGCGCCAGATCACCGACTTCGCGAACCGTGCCAACCCGTACCCGCTGTACGAGGAGCTCCGCAAGACGCCGGTGCTGCACGAGGAGGAGGACGGCCCCTACATCATCAGCACCTACCACGACATCGAAGCCCTGCTCCACGATCCGCGGATCAGCTCCGACGAGTCCAACGTGACCGTGGGCGGGGACGACGAGCTGTCCGGCCCGGAGGCGACCGGGCTGCCGCCGAGCTTCATCCGGCTCGACCCGCCGGAGCACGACCGGCTGCGCCGGATCGCCAACAGCTCCTTCGGGCCGCCGCACCGGCCGCGCCGGATCGACGACATGCGGGGCCAGCTGGAGGAGATCGTCACCGAGCTGATCGACGGCCTCGGGGACGCCCGGGAGATCGACCTGGTCGACCAGGTCGCCTACCCGTTCCCGGTCACGGTGATCTGCCGGCTGCTGGGCGTGCCGCGCGAGGACGAGCCGCGGTTCCGGGCCTGGGTCGACCCGATCGTGGCCGGTCTGGACCCCGACAGCCGCACGGCCGACGACTCCGCGAAGACCGCGCAGGAGGCCCGGCTGCAGCTCGGGATGTACCTGAACGGGCTGGTGGAGCAGCGGGCCAAGGAGCCGCGCGACGACATGCTGTCCGACCTGGTGCACAGTCGCGGCCCGGACGGCGCCATGACGACCATGGAGGTGCTCAGCACGTCGGTGCTGCTGCTGATCGCCGGCCACGAGACGACGGTCAACCTCATCACCAACGGCATGCTGACGCTGCTGCGGTACCCGCAGTACCTGGAGCGGCTGCGGAACGACCCGGGGCTGTCGGTGCGGATCGTGGAGGAGCTGCTGCGCTACGAGCCGCCGGTGCAGTTGCTGCCGCAGCGCACCTGCATCGCCGACCTCGAGGTGCACGGGGTGACCATCCCCAAGGGCTCGCGCATCTGGCTGGTCCTTGCCGCCGGCAACCGGGACCCGCACCGGTTCACCGATCCCGACCGGTTCGACCCGGACCGCCAGGACATCCAGCACCTCGGCTTCGGCAGCGGCATCCACAGCTGCTTCGGCGCCCCGCTGGCCCGCCTGGAGGCGCAGATCGCGCTGTCGCAGCTGGCCCGCCGGCTCGACAATCCGCGCCTCGTCGAGGACCCGCCGCCCTACCGTCCGAACGCGGTGCTGCGCGGCCCGCGCCACCTCGGCATCGCCATCGACGGCATCAGGTGACGGGCTCTCAGGACGAGAGCCGGCGCAACTGCACCAGGCCCAGCCAGGTTTCCGGGCCGGGCCTGGTGTAGGCGGCGCGCACCGCGTAGGTGCCGGGTTCCAGCGGGACCCGCAGACGGTCACCGCCCTCGGCCTCGCCGCCGGGCCAGGCGGAGTCGAAGAGGACGACCGGGCCGGGGACCTGCCAGCGGATCTCGTTCTCCCACGCGGCGCCGTCGAGGGCGGCGGGCACCTGTGCCAGGAGTTCCTCCTCCGAGTCGGCGGCGGACCACCGTACGAAGGTGCCGTGGTCCGGCAGGAAGGACGTCGAGGCGGGTTCGTCGCCGAGGACCAGGGCGGTGCTGTCCCCGACCGGGAGGAGTCCGACGTAGCCGTCGACCTCGCAGGCCCGGTCGTAGTCGGTGGCCAGATCCTCGCTGTCGGCGCCGGCCCAGAACGGCAGGACCGTCTCCGGGACCGCCACCAGCGGACCACCGCCCGACTCCACCCACTCCACCGCGCCTGGATCCCCATATCGAGTCATGGGGTGAACCTACACGGACAGCGACGGCACAGGTTCGCCGCCGGGAATCAGCAACCGCAGTCGCCCGCGACGGGTGCGGTCAGCGGGTCCGGGGCGCGGCGTTCGCGGCCCTGCCAGGTCTCGAACTCGAACCCCTCACGCACCCAGTACTCGAATCCGCCGAGCATCTCCTTGACCTGGTAGCCGAGTTCGGCCAGCGCGAGGGCGGCACGGGTGGCGCCGTTGCAGCCGGGACCCCAGCAGTACGTCACCACGGGCACGGACCGGTCCAGGAGTTGGGGCGCCTGCTCGGGGATGAGCACGGTGGGCAGGTGGACTGCGCCCGGGATGTGCCCTTGGTCCCAGGAGTCGGTGGAGCGGGAGTCCAGGACGACGAAGCCGGGGTCGCCGCCGGCCACGAGGGCCGCGGCCACGTCGGAGACGTCGGCGTGGAAGGCGAGGCTCGCCCGGAAGTGGGCGGCGGCCTCGACGGGCGCGGCGGGGGCGACGCGCAGAACGGGGTTGCGGGTGGTGCCGGTCATGTGAGGCCTTTCGCCGGCCGCCGGTGCGGCGGATCTCTCCTTGGCCGCAAATCTACGAGGGTGCCGGGGCGCCCTGAAGCTGCGATCCCCGGCCGTGCCCTTGTCCGGCCGGGGATTCCCTGTTATCCATCCCCCATGACCGAGTTTTCCCCGGACGCCACCGACCGGCGCATCCTCGACGTCCTGCAGCGCGAGGGCCGGGCCAGCTTCGCCGAGCTGGCGCGGGCCGTCGCGATGTCCGCGAGCGCGGTGACCGAGCGGGTGCGCCGGCTCGAGGAGGCCGGCGTGATCCAGGGGTACGCGGCGGTGGTCGACCCTGAACGCCTCGGCCTGCCGATCCTCGCGTTCGTCCGGCTGCGCTACCCGAACGGCAACTACAAGCCCTTCCACGACCTGGTCGCCGCCACCCCCGAGATCCTGGAGGCGCACCACGTCACGGGCGACGACTGCTTCGTCATCAAGGTCACCGCCCGCTCGATGCGCCACCTCGAGGAGGTCTCCGGCCGCATCGGCACGCTGGGCTCGGTGACGACCAGCGTCGTCTACTCCTCGCCGCTGCCGCGCCGGGCCGTCGGCACCTGAGCGCTCCGCGGGAGTGCCGCGACAGGCCGTCGGCCGACTGCGGTTCCGTCGTGGCTGGTCGCGCAGTTCCCCGCGCCCCTTCGGGGGCGCTTCCCCCCTGGCGGTCGGCGCCCAGCGTGAAGTCGCCTGGGAAACTGCCCGTAAGGGGCGCGGGGAACTGACGGCCGGCCTCCGCCGGCCCGCGGTGAACGAACCGCGCCCAGCGGGGCGCTTCTCAGACCCCGCGCTGCCGCAGGGTCGAGCCCGTTCTCCCCTTCGAGACCTCCAGCTGGGCATGGACCCGGCGGCGCAGGTCGGCGACGTGGCTGACGATGCCGACGCTTCGGTCGCGTTCGCGGAGGGAGTCCAGGACGTCGAGGACCTCGTCGAGGGTCTGGTCGTCGAGGCTGCCGAAGCCCTCGTCGATGAAGAGGGTGTCGAGGCGGACGCCGCCCGCCTCGTCGGTGACGACGTCGGCGAGGCCGAGGGCGAGCGCGAGGGAGGCGAAGAAGGTCTCGCCGCCGGAGAGGGTGGCGGTGTCCCGTTCGCGTCCGGTCCAGGCGTCGACGACGTGCAGTCCCAGACCACTGCGGCCGCGTCCGGTGCGGTCGTCGGAGTGGACCAGGGTGTAGCGGCCGGACGACATGCGCCGCAGGCGGACGGTCGCGGCGGCGGCTACCTGTTCGAGGCGGGCGGCGAGGACGTACGACTCCAGGCGCATCCTGCGTTCGTTGTCGGCGGAGGTGCCCGCGGTGAGGCCGGCCAGGCGGGCGACCCGGTCGTACTCCTCACGCAGCGGCGCCAGTTGCCGGACGCCCGCGGTGGCGCGGGCGGAGAGCCGGTCGAGTTCGGCGCAGCTGCGGGCGGCCCGGTCGCGGGCGGAGGCGGCCTCGCGCAGGCGCTGGGCGGCCAGGGCGGCGGTGCGCTCCGCCGTGCCGAGGTCGGCGGGCGGTCGCTGGGCTGCGGCCGCGGTGTCGGCCTCCGCGAGGACGGCACGCACCGCGGCCTCCTCGGACTGCCACTGGTCCAGGCGCCGTTGGAGTTCGCGGTGGGCGGTGTCGTCGAGGAGGGCGGCGGCCGCGGCCTGCGGGGTGTCGAACCCGGCGCGGTAGGCGGCGTCGGCGAGCCGCGCGTCGGTGTCCTTCAGGTGCCGGGCGGTCTCCTCGCCGGCGCGCGCGGTGTCGGCGGCGTCGGTGAGCAGTGCCACCTGCCGTTCCAGCTGCGCGGCCCGTGCGGACACGCTGGCGGCGTTCCCCCGGGCCTGGGCCAGCTCCTCTTCGAGGGCCGCGAGTTCCCTGTCGAGACCCTCACGGCGGGTGAGCCGTGCGACGGCCCGGACCTCGGCCTGCTGCCGCCCGGCGAGCCGGTGCTCGCGCTCCTGCTCGGCCAGCCGCAGCTCCTCGTGCGCCGCGTGCAGGACGGACCCGGCCCGCCGGGCCTGGACGTACTCCCGTTCCAGCTCCTCGGCCTGGGAGGCGAGTTGCTCGGTCGGCGTGTCGCCCGCCTCGGCGGTGGCGGCGGCCAGGGCCTCGCGTGCGGCGGCCAGCCGCCGTTCGTCCCGGGCGCGCTGCTCGTCGGCGCGCTGCACGGCGGCGAGCGCGCGCTCCTCGGCCTCGCGGTCGACGTGACCGGCGAACTTCTCGGCCGGCGCCGGGTGTTCGGTGGCCCCGCAGACCGCGCACGGCTCTCCCTCGGCCAGCTGAGCGGCGAGCTCGGCGGCGATGCCGTTCAGCCGCTGTTCCTTGAGGTCGAGCCAGTGCGTCCGCGCGTCGACGGCATGCTGCGCGGAGGCGAGGGCGGCGCGCTGGGCCTCGTCGGTGTCCCGGCCCAGCTCGTCCCGGAGCCGCGCCGCCGCCACGCGCCGCCGGGCGGGGTCGCGCTGTACGGCGAGCTGCTCGGCGCGGGTCGCTGCCTCCTGGGCGGCGTCGACACGGGCCTGCAGTCCGGCGCGCCGGGTGTCCCAGCCGGCGAGCCAGCCCGCGGCCTCGCGCAGTGTGTCCTCGTCGTCCCGCTCCTGCCGGTCGAGCCGGTCCCGCTCGTCGGCGGCCTCGGCGAGCCGTCGCTCGGCCCGGCGGGCGGACTCCAGCCCGCCCAGCTCCTCTGCGGCCCGGCGGGCGGCGGCTGCGAGCCCCGCCGCACCGGCTTCGGCGAGGCTCTCCGGCAGCAGCGCCCGCGCGCGCAGCTCGGCGCCGGAAGCCCTGCGGTGCTCCTCCTCGGCGGCCTCCCGCAGCTCCAGCGCCGGCGCCACCGTTTCCGCCTTGCGGGCCCGCTCCATCCGCGCCTGCGCCGCCCGGTGGTCCCCGGCGCGCTCCTCCAGCCGTACGGCCCGCTGCCGGGCCTCTGCGAACCGGGCCTGCAGCCGGGCCAGTTCGCGTGCTTCGGCCAGCGCGCGGTCGGCGGCGACCTGGGCGGACTCGGCGGCGGTGAGCCGGCAGTGGGCGACGGCGAGGCGCTCCCGCGCGGTGCTGCGGGCCACGGCCGCGGCGGCGAGGACGGCCTCGGCCAGGCCGGGCTCGCCCGGGGCCAGCTCCGGCAGCTCCATCGCGTCGCCGGCCTCCTGCTGCATGCGGTGCGCGTCGGCCAGCAGCGCGGAGTCGCCGTCCCGGACCCGGGCCTCGGCAGTCTTCCGGCGTTCGGCGAGGCGCTTCTCGACGTCGGCGAAGCGCTGGGTGTCGAAGAGCCGGCCGAGCAGCTGGCCGCGGGCACCGGCGTCGGCGCGCAGGAAGCGGGCGAAGTCGCCCTGGGGCAACAGGACGACCTGGCAGAACTGCTCGCGGCTCATGCCGAGCAGCTGGGTGATCTCCTCGCCGATCTCCTGGTGGGAGCGGCTGAGGTCCTTCCAGGCGCGGACGGTCACGTCGTACTCGCGCAGCCAGGTCTGGGCCTTGTCCAGGGTGGTGCCCGCTCCGCGCTTCTTGGGGCGCTCCCAGGGCGGCTGCCGGGTGATCTCCAACCGGCGTCCGGCGACGGTGAGTTCGAGGCGGACCTCGGTGCGGGTGGCGGGGTCGGCGTGGTCGCTGCGCAGGGTGAGGCCCTGGCCGCTCTGGCGGGCGCCGGGGACGGTGCCGTAGAGGGCGTAGCAGACGGCGTCCAGGACGGAGGTCTTTCCGGCGCCGGTCGGGCCGTGCAGGAGGAAGAGACCGGCGGTGGAGAGCGCGTCGAAGTCGACGCTCTGGGAGCCGCCGAAGGGTCCGAACGCGGTGATGTCGAGCCGGTGGAGCCTCACGCGGCCGCCTCCCCGCAGGGGCTCGGGTGCGCTGTCACCGGGCCACCTCGCGTACCGCGCCGTCCGCGCGCACCGCGTCGAACGCCTCGCCCAGGACGGCCAGTTCGTGTTCGTCGGGGCCCGCGCCGCGCACGTGGGCGACGAAGTCCTCGGCGATCTGCCGGTCGGTGCGGCCGGCCAGGCGGCGGGCGTAGGAGACGTCGGGGTCGTCCGGGGCGCGGTCGGGGTCGAAGACCAGGCTGAGGGTGTGCGGGAACCGGTCGGTGAGGCGGGCCATGGGGTCTGCGGGGCGGACCGGGTCGGTGAGGGTGGCCTCGACCCAGGCGCCCTCGTGGGGGGTGAGGGCGGGGTCGGCGAGGAGGTCGTCCAGGGTGCCGCGGAGGCGGGCCAGCGGGCGTGGGACCGGGCAGTCGAGGCGTTCGGCGGTGACCGTGCCGTCGGCGGCGAGGTCGACGAGCCACATGCTCTTGCGGTGGTCGGCCTCGGAGAAGGAGTACGCCAGCGGGGAGCCGGAGTAGCGGACGCGCCCGGTGATGGTCTGGCAGCCGTGCAGGTGGCCGAGGGCCACGTAGTCGACGCCGTCGAAGACGCCGGCCGGGACGGCGGCGACGCCGCCGACCGTGATGTCCCGTTCGCTGTCGCTGGGCTCGCCGCCGGTGACGAAGGCGTGCGCGAGGACGACGGAGCGGGCGCCGGCCGGACGGGCCGCGAGGTCGGCGCGGACCCGGTCCATGGCGGCGGCCAGCACCGTCTCGTGCCCGGCCCGTTCGACCGCGAACTCATCCTTCACCAGGGCCGGTTCGAGATACGGCAGGCCGTAGAACGCGACGTCCCCGTGGGCGTCGGCGAGCACGACCGGGGTGCCGCAGGCCGACGGTTCGGTGCGCAGGTGGATGCCGGCGCGGTCGATGAGTCCGGCGCCGACGCCCAGGCGGCGGGCGGAGTCGTGGTTGCCGGAGATCATCACCGTGGGCACGCCGAGGTCGGCGAGCCGGTGCAGGGCGTCGTCGAACAGCTCGACCGCGGCGAGCGGAGGTACCGCGCGGTCGTAGACGTCTCCTGCCACCACCACGGCGTCGACGGCGTGCTCGCGCACGGTCGTGACGAGGTGGCCGATGAACTCGGACTGGGCGTCCAGCATGTTGACGCGGTGGAAGGCCCGGCCCAGATGCCAGTCGGAAGTGTGCAGGATCCTCATGAAACCACCCCGACCTGCACCCTTACCCCTATTGCACCTATATGACCCGCATGAACCGGCACGGGGACTCCCCGGCAACGCCTGCCACGCTAACGCATATCACCCCCTGATCCACCACGGACCTCACGTTCCCTGGCTCCGGACGCCATCGGCGGGCATGCCGAGGTCACCTCATCCTTTCCCCGGACTTCCTGACGCCCCCCCTCGATCCCCCCGGGCCTCGGTTGTTCGCCGCCGTAGGGGAGCGTCGTCCCCGGCAGGTCGTACTCGTCGCGGCGGCCGCACATCCCGAACCCCCCGAGCCGGGTGGGCGCGGCCTCGTACGCGGTCGCCTCGCCGAGGTACGACGCCTCGCCCGCCTGCAGCGCGTCCAGTTGGGCGCCCGTGCGCTCGGCGGCGGCGAGCGCACCGGCCCGCCACAGCTCACGCCAGCGCGGCACCTTCGCGCGCACCAGCCGGGCGGCGGCCCGCTGGAACTCCGCGTACGGGCCGCCGTCCCCGGCGGCCAGCGCCTCCCGCAGGACGAGGTAGCCCTCGACGGCGAGGTCCCGGCGCCTGCGGGCGGCCCGCTCCGCCTCGGCTCCGGTGCCCGGTGGCAGCGTCGCCGCGGCGGCGTACCGTTCGGGATCGGCGAGCACCTCGGGCGGGAAGGTGAAGACGGCGTCCCCGGCCTCCGGCAGTCCGCCGTTCTGCATCAGCACGGTGATGCGCAGGCCGCCGCCCTGCACCATGCGGTGCACGGTGCCCGGGGTGAACCAGGCGACGGACCCGGGCTCCAGCGGGATGTCCCGGTAGCCGTCCGGGCTGAGCGTCTGCACGGCGCCCCGGCCGCCGGTGACGACGTACGCCTCGGTGCACACCAGGTGCAGGTGCGGGCTGCCGCCGCAGACCCCGTCGGCGGCCGCCCATGCGTAGGCGCTGAGGTGGGACAGGCCGATGGCGCCGGGCAGCGGGTGCGCGAGCGCCGGCTCCGGTGCGCTCACCACGGCAGGCTCGCCAGGTGGCCGGCGACGCGGTCGGCGTCCCAGGCGCCGTCGGCGAAGACGATCCGGTACCGGTAGGCGAAGGACTCCCCCGGCGGCAGGTCGAACTCCTCGAAGAACGCCCAGGAGAACGCGGCCGTGGGGATCGGTTCCGCGCGCACGAACCAGTGCGACTCGTGGATCGCCGTCCGTGCGTCGAGGTTCTCGGGCGCGTGGGCGAAGACGATCGTGGAGTGGCCGTCCACCTCGTCGTGCTCGGTGGTGTAGGCGAGCCAGGGGCCCTGGGTGCCCATCAGTTTCTCGGCGCCGGTGACGGAGTCCGGGCCGAACGCGGTGCCGCCGGTGAAGTCACGGGGGCCACGCCACTGGAGCCCGGTGTATCCGGCCATCTCGCGGCCCTCGGTGGTGGGGGAACCGAAGGTCAGCGGCACGTCGCGGACGTTGGTGAGGCGGATGGCCCAGTCGAGCGCCCAGGCGCCGGCCTCCTCGTCGACGGAGTGGACGGTGAGCCCGCGCACCTCCCGCGCCCACTCCGCGCCGCCGTTCTCCACCCAGGTGAGTTCCTCGGTGAAGGAGAACCGGTCGTCCGCGACGGCGAACCCGGTGAATCCGTCGTGCCGCATCGAGCCGACCCGGTCCGGCAGCACCAGGTAACCCTGCCCGTGGACATAGGTGTTGCCGCCCCAGAAGTTCTGCCCGGACAGGTGGCTGGCCGTCATCTGCAGGCCCTTGTGCCAGCGGTGGTCGCTCGGCCGGTAGCCGGTGACGGTGCGGCCCGCGAGCGTGCGCACCGGGTGGGCGTACGGCTTGCGCGCCTCGTACGCCTCCGGGTCGGGACGGTAGACGTACCGCAGGATCTCGGTGCCGTCCGGTGCCTCGACCGCGATGTGCTCGCCGTGGACGTGGCTGACGCGGATGCTCATGCGCGCTCCTCGGTGGGGGCCCAGTGGGGGTGGTCGCCGTGCATGGCTGCGTAGTAGGGGTCGCCGGGGCCGATCTCGCCCGCGTGCACGGGGCGGCCCGTGAACGCCGACTTGTAGAGCGCGGCGGCGAATTCGAGGGTGGCGCGGGCGTCGGGGCCGCTGCCCGGCGGCCGTTCGCCCGCGTCCCAGGCGTCGAGGAGGGCGCCGAGCTGCGCGGTGTGCGAGCTGGGCACGTCCGCCTCCGGGGTGCGCCAGTCGGCGGCGCGTGCGGCGGGGACATGCGGGGCCGGGGTGTAGACCCAGTCCTCGTTGCGGTGCCCGTACAGGTGGGTGAGCTCGACGGTCGCGTCCGCGCAGTCGACACGGATGCGGCTCACCTCCTGGGGCGAGAGCACGCTGTTGACGACGGTGGCCAGTGCACCGTTCGCGAAGCGGACCAGGGCGGTGGACACGTCCTCGCTCTCGGTGTCGTGGACCAGGCGGCCCGCCATGGCCCGGATCTCCGTCCACGGGCCGAGCAGGTGCAGCAGCAGGTCGTACTGGTGGATGCCGTGCCCCATGGTCGGGCCGCCGCCCTCGCTCGCCCAGGTGCCGCGCCACGGCACGGCGTAGTAGGCGGCGTCCCGGTGCCAGGTGGTCTGGCAGTGCGCGACCAGCGGGGCGCCCAGCCCGCCGCCGGTGATCAGCTGCCGGGCGTGTACGGCGCCGGAGCCGTAGCGGTGCTGGAAGACGACGGAGGCGTAGCCGCCGGAGGCCGCCTCGGCGGCGGCGATCTCGTCGTACTCGGCGAGGGACAGGCACAGCGGCTTCTCGCAGAGCACCCAGGCGCCCGCCTTCAGGGCGGCCACCGTCTGCTCGCGGTGAAGGGAGGGGGGTGTGCCGACGAGGACGAGGTCGGGGCGTACGGCGTCGAGCATGTCGTCGACGGAGGTGTAGCCGGCGACGTCGCCGCCGGCGAGTTCCCGGAAGGCGTCGAGGCGGGTCTGGTCGACGTCGACCGCGGCGACCAGTGCGGCACGGTCGGCATGGGCGGTGAGGGCGGGCAGATGGCTGCCGCTGACGATCGAGCCGGTGCCGATCACGGCGACACGGCGGCGGGTCGGGTGTGGGGGCATGCGGTCCTCCATGGAAGTGCCGAGAACCAAGACGCGGAGAAAGCGCTTGCTCTCGGAGGGACCCTAGATGCGGAGGAATGTCAGGACAACCCCCCGCGCGGCGATGACCGGGAGAAGCGGGCGGGGCGGCCCGGCGGCGGCAAGGCAGCAGGGGCGGAGGGGGCCGTTCAATCGGCATGCGCAGGGAACGTGGAAATCACGCAATCCGAATGCCGACTGACCTGATCAAGCCGACTGAAAGTTTTCAACGGTATCTTGTAAGTGGCGCAGGGCACTTGCTAGCTTCCAGCCAGGCCGCAATCCGGCACGCACGACCGCGCACGATCGAGGGCCGGCCCACGGGCGGCGGAGGGAACCGTATGAAGGTCGGTATCGGCGGGGCAGTGGGTGGTGCGGCAGTCCTACACGGTCGAGGGCGGTCAGTCGGCTGCCGTCGCGTTGCTGGCGCGTGGTGCCACCGCGATCGTGGCGGCCAGTGACTACATGGCTCTGGGGGCGATCCGCGGGGCGCGCCGGCAGGGCTGGGAGGTGCCCGGTGACGTGTCGGTCGTCGGCTACGACGGTTCGATGATCATGGACTTCGTGGATCCGCCGCTCACCACCGTCCGCCAGCCCGCCGACCGTCTCGCCGCCGAGGCCGCCCGCAGCGTCCTCGCCCTCCTCGCCCACCGCGACGTACCCGTCGGCGAACTCCTCTTCGACCCCGAACTCGTCATCCGCGCCAGCACCGCACCCCCGTTGCAGGAGCGCGGATGAGGGCGCCGTTCCGAAGGCGCGGCCGTCCTCGGTTCTGCGACGGCACAGCACGGATCGACCCAGCAACGCACACGCGCGGATTACCCGGAGGGACTGTCCATGTCTCGGTTCGTGTTTCTTGGAGTGGCACTGGCGGCGTTGCTCGCAGGTGCCGCGAGTCCTCCTGCCGTCGCGGTGCCGAAGGCGAGGCCGGTGGTGGTCGACGTGGACGACTACGGGGCCGACCCCACGGGCCGGACGGACTCGACGCCGGCCGTCACCGCGGCGCTGCGGCACGCCCGGAGCATCGACCGGCCGGTCCGGATCGTGTTCTCGAAGGGCACCTACCAGCTCTATCCCGAGCGGGCCGAGACGCGTGAGCTCTACGTGTCCAACACCGTCGGCGCCGACCAGCGCTACCGGGACAAGAAGATCGGGCTGCTCATCGAGGACATGCACGACGTCACCGTCGACGGCGGCGGGGCCGAGCTGGTCTACCACGGCCTGCAGACGGCGTTCGCGTCGATCCGCTCCACGAACGTGACCTTCACGGACTTCTCCTTCGACTACGCGGCCCCCGAGGTCGTCGACGCGACGGTCGCCGCCACCGGTGTCACCGACGGGCACGCCTACCGCGTCCTGTCGATACCCGCCGGCAGCCCCTACCGGGTGAACGGCACGCACGTCACCTGGCTCGGCGAGACCAGCCCGGCCACCGGACAGCCGTACTGGTCCGGTGTCGACGGACTCCAGTACACCCAGATCCACGACCCCGCGGCGCAGCGGACCTGGCGCGGGGACAACCCGCTGTTCAACGACGTCGCCTCGGTCACCGACCTCGGCCACCGCCGGATCCGGATCGACTACACCACCGCGGCCCGGCCGGCGGACGCCGGCCTCGTCTACCAGATGCGCAACATCGAGCGGACGGAACCGGGCGCGTTCATCTGGCAGTCGAAGAACGTGACCCTGCGCTCGATGAACGCCTACTACCTGCAGTCCTTCGGCGTGGTCGGGCAGTTCAGCGAGAACATCTCGATCGACAGGGTGAACTTCGCGCCCGATCCGGCGTCCGGCCGCTCCACGGCCTCCTTCGCCGACTTCGTGCAGATGTCCGGCGTCAAGGGGAAGGTCTCGATCACGAGAAGCGTCTTCGACGGCCCGCAGGACGACCCGATCAACATCCACGGCACCTACCTGGAGGTCGTCGGGAAACCCGGCCCGGACACCGTCACCGTCGCCTACGAACACCCGCAGACCGCCGGCTTCCCGCAGTTCGCGCCGGGTGACGAGGTCGAGTTCACCGACAAGCGCACGATGACCCCGCTGACCGACACGCACGCGGTGGTCGCCGCGGTCGACGGGCCGAGCGGCACCGACCACGACAAGTCCCTCACCACGATGACCGTCACCCTCGACCGGCCGGTCCCCGACGGGACCGAGATCAACGGCACGGTCGTCGAGAACGTCACGGCCACCCCGTCGGTCGTCATCTCCCACAACGTGTTCCGCAACGTCCCCACCCGCGGCGTCCTGGTCACCACCCGCAAGCCCGTCCTCATCACCGGCAACCGGTTCGACGGGATGTCCATGGCCAGCATCTACGTCTCCGCCGACGCCTACCAGTGGTACGAGTCGGGTCCCGTCACCGACCTCACGATCCGCGGGAACACCTTCACCCGGCCCACCGGCCCGGTCATCTTCGTGGAGCCGACCAACCAGGTCGTCGACCCGGCGCACCCGGTGCACCACAACATCAAGGTCGAGCAGAACGCGTTCGACATCGGTGACGTCACCGTCGTCGACGCCAAGAGCGTCGGCGGCTTCGCCTTCACCGGCAACACGGTCCGGCGCCTGGACGGCCCGGACCGGCCGCCGTACACCTCACCGCTGTTCGTCTTCCACGGCAGTTCGGGCATCCGCATCGCCGGCAACCACTACGACAAGGGCCTGAACACCTCCGTGGTCGCGGACTGACCGGGACCTCGACCGGGCCCTGCGCGCAGACGCGAGTCGCTGCGGGCGGGGCGCCTGGCCGCCGGTCAGGTCTCCGCACAGGTGTCCTCGGCCGTCACGCGTCCCCGTAGGCCTCCCCGCCCAGGTCGAGGGTGGCGGTGCCCGCCGTCGCGTCGGCGAGCCAGGCGCGGAAGGTGTCCACGTCGGCGTCCGGCAGGCCGATCTCGATGGCGACGGCCTCGCCGTAGCGGACGTCGCGGACCTCGCGGCCGGTGGCGCGCAGGTCGTTCTGGACCTTGCCGGCCCGCTGGTGGTCGACGGTCACCGTGGCCAGCCGGAAGCGGCGCCGGGTGCGGGTGCCGACGGCGTCGAGGGCCCCGCCGACCGCGCCCCCGTAGGCGCGGATGAGGCCACCGGCGCCCAGCTTGACGCCGCCGTAGTAGCGGGTGACGACCGCGACGACGTACCGCATGTCCCGGCGCAGCAGCATCTGGAGCATGGGGACGCCCGCGGTGCCGCCCGGTTCGCCGTCGTCGCTCGCCCGCTGGGTGGCGGCGTCGGCGCCGATGACGTAGGCCCAGCAGTTGTGGGTGGCGTCCGCGTGCTCCCTGCGGACCGCCGCGACGAAGTCCTGGGCCTCCTGCTCGGTGGCCGCCGGGGCGAGGGCGCACAGGAAGCGGGAGCGGTTGACCTCGGTCTCGTGCGTGCCCGCGCGGGCCACTGTGCGGTACTCGTCCTGCATCCGCCCACCCTATGCGGACGCCTTCAGCTCTCCTTTCCCCCCTCCTTGCGGCCCCGGGCCACCGTCACCCCCGTCAGCAGGGCCGTCCCCGGGGCGAGGGCCGCCCAGGTCGTGCCGTGCCAGGCCAGGACGGCGATGGCGGAGGTCGGGAACTTCCTGCGGACCTGCTCCAGGGTGTCGTCGAGGCCGTCGCCCGCGAGGTCGAGGACGAGTTCCTCCAGGCCGGGGTTGTGGCCGACCAGCAACAGCGTCTCCACCTCGGCGGGCACCTCGTGGACGACCGCGAGCAGGTCGGGTACGTCGGCCGCGTACACCCGCGGGTCGTGGCGGACCGGCGGCGGTGTGCCCCACTGGGCGGAGGCCAGCTCCCAGGTCTGCCGGGCGCGTACCGCGGTGGAGCACACCGCGAGGTCGGGCAGGCAGTCGGACGCGGCGAGGGCACGGCCGGCGGCGGGGGCGTCACGGCGGCCGCGGTCCGCGAGCGGGCGCAGGCGGTCCGGGACGCCCTCGGGCCAGGCGGACTTGGCGTGCCGCAGCACGACCAGGCGGCGCAGCGGGCCCGCGCCCGCCCGGGTGATCACGCCGCCCGCCCGAGGTCGCGCGTGAGGTCGAGGGCGAGCAGCCGGTCGGCGTAGGCGCAGGTCTCGAAGCGGGCGCCGTCGGGGATCTCGGGCTGGTCCTCCATCCAGCGCAGCACGCCGAGCACCGCGGGCACGTCGAGGTCGTCCTCCCAGGCGTCCCGGAGGCGTCCCCGAACCTTCTCGGGCACCGGCCGCGAGGGACTGCGCGCCCAGTGCGCCACCGACCGGCGCAGCCTGCCGAGCCGCCGCCCGGCCGCGTCGAGGGCGCCGGCACCGAGGTGGACGGCCGTGCCGCGAGGGGCGTCGAGGAGGGCGAGCCGCAGTGCGGCGGGGTCGTCGAGCGTGCCGAGGACACCCGCGTCGGGGCCGTCGGCGGGGGCGACGGCGACGGTCACGCCGGTCCCGGTACCGGGCGCGGTGCCGCCCGCGGCCGTCACGTGGACGACCTGTGCCTCGCCCAGTCCCGCCGCGAGGTCGCGGCCGTCCTCGAAGGGGCGGATGCCGAGGGTGGTCGCGGCGGCGTGCAGCTCGGCCTGGTGGTGGTCGGCGGTGAGCAGGGGCAGGACGGGGGTGCCGCCGAGTTCCAGTGCGCGCAGCAGCAGGTCGGTGGTGAGCAGGACCCGCAACGCCGTCAGGTCGTACCCGGAGGCGTGGACCTGCACCCGGGTCAGGGCACGGCGGGCGGAGACGGCGGGGACGGTCTCACCGGACTTGGCGTCGAGGATGCGCAGCACGGGCTGAGCGTAGGCGTGCGGCGGGCCGCACGCAGGCACCTTGCGATGATTCAGGTCACCGTGGCGGGACATGCGGGACATGCGACACCCCCTGCCGCGCGGGCTGTCCCGACGGTACTGCGCGGACCCGGTCCGGGCCGGGGAATCAGGCTCCGGCGGCCGCTGTTGCCCACGGCGAATGTTCCCCGAGCCGAGGAGGCCGACGGTGTACGGCGACGAAGCGACGATCCGCAGGATCCTGACCGGGACGGGTGACACCTGGGCGGTGGTCGGCCTGTCGTCCAACCGGGGACGGGCGGCGTACGGAGTGGCGCAGGTGCTGCAGCGGTTCGGCAAGCGGATCGTGCCGGTCCACCCCAAGGCGGAGACGGTGCACGGCGAGCAGGGCTACGCGTCCCTCTCGGAGATCCCCTTCGAGGTCGACGTCGTCGACGTCTTCGTCAACAGCGAGCTGGCCGGCGCGGTCGCGGACGAGGCGGTGGCGAAGGGCGCGAAGGCGGTGTGGTTCCAGCTCGGGGTGGTCGACGAGGCGGCTTACGAGCGGGTGCGGACCGCGGGTCTGGACATGGTCATGGACCGCTGCCCGGCCATCGAAATTCCTCTCCTGGACGGGAACTGAGCCGGATTTGAGGAAGATCTGAGCTTGCCTGTCTTACCCTCTTCTCACCTAACATAACTGAATACGGACATTCTGTGACCCTCACTGACCTGTGCAAAAGCTTTGGCCAAGACAGGAAAGATCGAGGGTCAAATCTTTGGCAACACTCTTCTCGGCCTGCGGCGTGCGCCCTTAAGTTGTGCCCTCTTGCTCGTTAAATCTGCGTTCAGAAACTGAGAGGCCACTTGACATGGTGAGTGTCGAGAAAGCCGCAACGGAGGACATCACTCCTTCGGGCGGTCTGAGGCGGGACGTCGGGCTGATCGGCCTGATGTGGGCCTCTGTGGGCTCGATCATCGGCTCCGGATGGCTGTACGGCGCGCACGACGCGGTGATGCAGGCCGGTCCCTCGGCGATCATCTCGTGGGTGATCGGCGCGGTCGCGATCGTGCTGCTGGCACTGGTGCACGCCGAGCTCGGCGGCATGTTCCCGGTGGCGGGCGGTACGGCCCGTTACCCGCACTACGCGTTCGGCGGCCTGGCCGGCATGTCCTTCGGCTGGTTCTCCTGGCTCCAGGCGGCGACCGTGGCGCCGATCGAGGTCGAGGCCATGATCGGCTACGCCGGTCACTGGAAGTGGGCCCAGGGCTTCCAGCACGCCGACAAGACCCTGACGGCCAGCGGTCTGCTGGTGGCGATCGTCCTCATGGCGGTCTTCGTCGGCGTCAACTTCTTCGGCGTCCGGGCGCTGGCACACACCAACAGCGCCGCGACCTGGTGGAAGATCGCCGTGCCACTGGCCGCGATCTTCATCGTCGCTGCCACCAACTTCCACCCCGCCAACTTCCACTCGGAGGGCTTCGCCCCCTTCGGTGCCAAGGGCGTGCTCGCCGCGATCAGCACCAGCGGCATCATCTTCGCGCTGCTCGGCTTCGAGCAGGCGATCCAGCTGGCGGGCGAGAGCCGCAACCCGAAGAAGGACCTGCCGCGCGCCACGCTCGGCTCGGTCGCGATCGGTGCCGTCATCTACGTCCTGCTCCAGGTCGTGTTCATCGGCGCGCTGTCGCACAGCTCCTTCGCGCACGGCTGGGGCAGCCTGCACTACCCGGGCGACAGCGGTCCGTGGGCCGGCGTCGCCACCATGGTGGGCCTCGGCTGGCTGGCCTGGGTGCTCTACGTGGACGCGATCATCTCCCCCGGCGGCACCGGCCTGATCTACACCACGGCCACCTCCCGCGTCTCCTACGGCCTGGCGAAGAACGGCTACGCGCCGAAGGTGTTCACGCGGACCGACTCGCGCGGTGTGCCGTGGTTCGGGCTCATCATGTCCTTCGTGACCGGCGTGATCTGCTTCCTGCCGTTCCCGAGCTGGCACGAGCTGGTCGGCTTCATCACCTCCGCGAGCGTGCTGATGTACGCGGGCGCCCCGCTGGCGTACGGCGTCTTCGCCGACAAGCTGCCGGGCCTGGAGCGCCCGTACCGGCTGCCCGCCGGCAAGCTGGTCTCGCCGGTGGCGTTCGTGGTGGCCAACCTGATCATCTACTGGGCCGGCTGGGGCACCCTGTGGCGGCTCGGCCTGGCGATCGTCCTCGGCTACCTGCTGCTCGGCAGCTACGCCTGGTACGCCCACAGCAAGAACCTGCCGGACGCGCCCCGGCTGGACTTCAAGGCCGCGCAGTGGCTGCCCGTCTACCTGGTGGGCATGGGCCTGATCTCCTGGCAGGGCGGCTTCGGCGGTCGGGGGAACCTCCCGCTGTGGTGGGACATCGTCGTCATCGCGGCCTTCTCGGTGGTCATCTACTACTGGGCCAGGGCGACCTCGTCCACGGCCGAGGACATCGAGCGCAGCATCGACGAGGTCGTGGTCACGGACGCCCCGGCGCACTGACCCCTCCTCCTCACCCGCGTCCCGTCAGCCACGGTGGCACTGCCGTGGCTGACGGGACACCGTCATAATGCGGGGGTGACGCACCCCTCCCCCCACCGCAACTCCCCCGCCGAGGAACGCCGTACGGTCGTCGTCGTGGGCGCCGGGCCCGCCGGACTGACCGTCGGGAACATCCTGCGGGCCGCCGACGTCGACTGCGTGGTCCTGGAGACCGAGAGCAGACAGTTCATCGAGACCCGGCCGCGGGCCGGGGTCATCGAGGAGTGGGCGGTCCGCGGGCTCCGGCAGCGCGGCCTGGGCGACGGCCTGGCAGCCCGCGCGCAGGTGCACAGCGAGTGCGAGTTCCGCTTCGGCGGCGACCGGTTCCGGTTCGACTACACCGAACTGACGGACCATCATCACTACGTCTATCCGCAGCCGTTGCTGGTGACGGACCTGGTCCGCGAGTACGCCGACGCGCGCGGCGGGGACATCAGGTTCGGGGTGCGCGACGTCGCGCTGCACGACCTGGAGACGGACCGGCCCGCCGTGTCCTACCTCGACCCCGCGACCGGCGAACGGCACGTCCTGCGCTGCGCGTTCGTGGCGGGCTGCGACGGCGCGCGCGGGGTGACCCGGGACGCGATACCGCAGGGGCGGGTGCACATCGCCCGGCAGGACTACGGCATAGCCTGGCTGGCGCTGCTCGCCGAGGCGCCGCCGTCCTCGGACTGTGTGGTGTTCGGCGTCCATCCGAACGGCTTCGCCGGGCACATGGCGCGCAGCCCCGAGGTCACCCGCTATTACCTGCAGTGCCCGCCGGGCGACGACCCGGAGAACTGGTCGCACGACCGGGTCTGGGACGAGCTGCGCGAGCGGCTCGGCGCCGCCGGGGCGCCGCCGCTCACCGAGGGGCGGCTGATCGAGAAGCGCGTGCTGGACATGCACGACTACGTGGTCGAACCGATGGTGTTCGGCCGCCTCTTCCTGGCCGGTGACGCCGGGCACCTGACCGCGCCGATCGCCGCCAAGGGCATGAACCTCGCCCTGCACGACGCCTTCCTGCTGGGCGACGCGCTCGCCGCGCACGCCGTCAAGGGCGACGACACCGGTCTGGAGGGCTACTCCCACGCCTGCCTGCGCCGGGTCTGGGACTACCAGGAGTTCTCGCGGTTCCTGTCCGGCATCTACCACGGCACGGCCTCCGGCGACCCGTTCCTCGCGGGCACCAGCCTGGCCCGGCTGCGCAGGCTGTTCACCTCACGCGCGGCGGCGACGGCCTTCGCCGAGCAGTACCTCGGTGCGGCCGCCGCCTTCTGAGAGTGCCTGCCGACGGCCTCCGGCCGAAGCTCAGCCGTCCGCCTCGGCGGTGGTCTCGGTCAGCCGGTGGTCCGCCACCTTCAGCGCCTCCTCGACGAGCGTCCGCAGATGGCCGTGGCGCAGCGAGTACACCACCCGCCGCCCCTCCTTGCGCGTGCCCACCAGACCCGCGAGCCGCAGCCGGGCCAGATGCTGGCTGACGGCGGGCCGGGCGGCGCCGCACACCTCCGTGAGCGTGCTGACGTCGGCCTCCCCCGTGGTCAGGGCGTGCAGCAACGTGAGCCGGGTGCGGTCGCCGAGCAGGGCGAGGAGTTCGGCGGCGAGCGCGAACTGTTCCTCGCCCGGGGTGCGCGGGTGCGCATGATGCGCAGGTGATAGGTGCAAGCGTGCGCTCATACGCACATAATGGCGTGGTGGGCGTCCCGTGTCCACGTCCCGCGCACCGGAGAGGGGAGCCGTCATGAGCGACCGGCACCGTCACGAGCACGCACACACCCCCGACCGGCACGGCGAGCCCGCCCACGCTCACGGCCACGGCCATGAGCACGGCCATGAGCACGGTCACGGCCACCCTCGCTCCGAGTCCCGCTCCCCCGCCGCCGGCCTCCGACACCGTCTCGCCCACCTTCTGACGCCGCACTCCCACGAGACGGCCGACAAGCTCGATCCCGCGCTGGAGTCCTCGGCACGGGGCATGCGCGCGCTCTGGGTCTCGCTGGCCGTGCTCGGCGCGACGGCGTTCGTGCAGGCGGTCGTGGTGGTCCTGTCCGGCTCCGTCGCCCTGCTCGGGGACACGGTGCACAACGCGGCGGACGCGCTGACCGCCGTACCGCTGGGCATCGCCTTCGTCATCGGACGCCGCGCGGCGAACCGCCGCTACACCTACGGCTACGGGCGGGCCGAGGACCTCGCGGGAATCGCGATCGTGCTGACGATCACCGCGTCGGCCCTCTTCGCCGCGTGGACGGCCGTCGAACGGCTGCTGGACCCGCGGCCGGTCACGCATCTGACGGCCGTCGCGGTGGCCGCGCTCGTCGGGTTCGCCGGGAACGAGTGGGTGGCCCGGTACCGGATCCGGGTGGGCCGGGAGATCGGGTCGGCCGCCCTGGTGGCCGACGGGCTGCACGCCCGTACCGACGGGTTCACCTCGCTCGCCGTGCTGCTCGGGGCCGGCGGCGCCGCCCTCGGCTGGCAACTCGCCGATCCGCTCGTGGGTTTGGCGATCACCGCGGCGATCGCGCTGGTGCTGCGGGACGCGGCGCGCGAGGTGTTCCGGCGCGTGATGGACGCGGTGGACCCGGAGTTGACCGACCGGGCCGAGCGGGCGCTGCGGGAGGTGCCGGGGGTGCGGGCGGTGGATGAGCTGCGGCTGCGGTGGATCGGGCACCGGCTGCGCGCCGAGGTGGCGGTCGTGGTCGACGGCGAGGCGACGGTACGGCAGGCGCACGCGGTCGCCGTCGCGGCGGAACACGCGCTGCTGCACGCCGTGCCGAGGCTGACGGCGGCCCTGGTGCACGCGGATCCGGCCCCGGCGCCGGGCCAGGCGGACCCGCACCTGGCGTTGGCGCACCACGTACACGCCGGCTCCTGAGCGCGGCGCCGGACGCGCCGCGACATGCCGTCGTCAGGCTGCGGCGCCGTCGCGGCTGGTCACGCAGTTCCTCCCCGGCCTTCGGCCCGGGGGCACCCCGGCGCCCCTGACGGGGCGCTGACGACGGAGCGTCAGACGCCCAGCCCCGGCAGCACCACCGCGCCCGGCAGTTCGGCGAACGCCTCGCCGGGGACGAGGAGTTTGCCGCGCCGGCGGCCGCTGCCGACCAGGACGTAGGGCAGGTCGACCACGGCCGGGTCCACCAGCAGGGGCCAGTCGCGCGGGAGTCCGATCGGGGTGATGCCGCCGTACTCCATGCCGGTCGCGCCGGTCGCGGTGTCCGTCGAGGCGAACGAGGCCTTACGGGCGCCGAGTTGGCGGCGCACCACGCCGTTGACGTCCACCTTGGTGGTGGACAGCACCAGGCAGGCGGCCAGGGTGGTCTCACCGCCGCGCTTGCCCGCCACCACCACGCAGTTGGCCGACTTGTCCAGCAGGTCGTGCCCGTAGTGCTCGACGAAGACCGCGGTGTCCGCCCACTGCGGGTCGGTCTCGACGTACACGATCCGGTCGGCGGGCACCGCGCCGGTCCAGTGCCGTACGGCGTCGGCGACCGGCGCGGTCAGTTCGTCGAGGCAGTCGGGGGCGGAGACGGCGGTGTCGAAGTCTCCGATGGGTGCGCGCATGTCCGCACGCTAACAGCCCGGCCCGCCCGGCTCAGGGCACGGGCGGCACGGAGACCGTCATGACCATCTCCATCGGCACGTCCCCGGTGTTGCCGTACACATGGGCCGAGTTGGCCTCGAAGGAGGCGCTGGCGCCGGTCGGCACGCGGTAGTCGACCCCGTCGACGGTGAGGGTCAGTTCACCGGCGGTGACATGGACGATCTCCACCGTGCCGGACGGATGCGGCTCCGAAGGGCTGCTCTCGCCGGGCATCAGACGCCAGTCCCACATCTCCAGCGGGCCGGGCGCCTCGGTCCCGGCGAGGAGCCGGTTGAAGCTGCCGGCCTCGGTGTGCCACAGCCGCACGGCCTTGTCGGCGGGGACGATCTGGACCTTCGGGCCCTGCTCGTAGTCGAGCAGCGTGGTGATGCTGACACCGAGCGCGTCGCCGATCTTGACGACGGTGCCGATGCTCGGGTTGGTGCGGGCCTGCTCGATCTGGATCAGCATGCCCCGGCTGACCCCGGCCCGGGCCGCGAGCACGTCAAGCGTGAAGCCGCGCACCGCCCGCCAGTGCTTCACGTTGCGGGCCAGGGACTGGGTCAGCAGGTCGAGGTCCGACACGTTCCGTCCATCGTCGAGTGCATCGCGGTCCATTATTTTCGCGTGCAGGGTTCGATCAAATGTACTACGGCGGGATGTACCTGACCGTGCACCGAACTGTACTGGGAAGCGGTGCCGTTCCCGGCATCAGATCCTGCGCCAGCGTGCGTTGCACCACGAGAAGACGCCGAAGGCCGCCAGACCGAGCGCGATCGCGGCGAGCAGCCACGGACCGGCGGGCAGATCGCGGAACGTGCGCAGGGTGTCGTCCATGCCCTTGGCCTCGCCGGGCCGGTGCCTGACGGCCGCGACGACCGCGAACACCCCGGCGACCGCGAAGACGGCCCCGCGTGCCGTACCCCCGGTCACCCCGAAGACGTCGGTGAACCGCCTGGCCCGCGAGGACATGGCGGCGGTCCGCAGCTTCTCCCGGAACTTCAGCCGGACGGCCCGCACGGCTATCCACAGCCCGGCGGCCACCACCCCGGCCCCGGCGACGCCCACGATCCACTGGCCGCCCGGCCAGCCCAGCACCGTGGCGGTGACGTCGTGCGTCTGCCGGTCCGAGGACCCGCTGCCGCTGCCGCGCTCCCCGGCCGCGTACGACAGCACCGAGTAGCAGGCGAAGACGTAGAAGACGCACCGGCCCGCCGCGGCCGCGCGCTTGGACGGCTCGGCGCCCTTGGGTCCCGCTCCGCCGAACACCGCCTCCGACAGGCGCCACAGCGCCATGCCCGCGAGCGCCACTGCCAGGACCACCAGCAGCGCCGCCCCGAAGGGCCGGCCGGCCAGTTCCTCCAGAGCACCGCCGCGATCGGCCTGCTGTCCACCGTCCCCGCCCTGCCCGAACGCGATCCGCAGGGCGATCACGCCCACCAGTACGTAGATCAGCCCGCGGGCGGCGAACCCGGCCCGTGCCGCCACGGCCAGCGCCTGACTGTGCGCCCCCCGAGCGGCCCGGCCGCGCGCCCGCAGTGTCCATGCCTGTGCATCCATACCTCGCCGGTGCCCCGGTCCCCCGGTCCGACACCTCAGCGGACGTCGTCAGCCCGGGGCAAGCGCGCCGGCCGCGGCCCGGCTCAGCTCTCGGGCTCCAGCTCGGCGAGCCGCGCCACGTCCGCCTCGTCCAGCTCCGCCAGCGCGCGCAGCTGCTCCGGCGTGGTGCCCGCCGGGATCGGCACCGGCGGGGGCGTGCGAAGCGGCGGCTGCCAGCCGGTCTCGGGCGTCCAGCGGCGTACCACCCGGGCGGGCGCACCGGCCACCACGGCGTGGTCGGGCACCACGCCCCGGACCACCGCACCGGCGGCCACCACCACGTTCCGGCCGATCCGCGCGCCCGGCAGGATCACCGCGCCCGTGCCGATCCAGCACCCCGGGCCGATCTCCACGGGCTCCATGCGGGGCCACTGCCGGCCGATGGGCTCGTGCGGGTCGTCGTAGGAGTGGTTGGTGGAGGTGACGTAGACGTACGGGCCGAAGTAGCAGTCGCTGCCGATGGTGACCGTCGTGTCCGCGATGACGTGACTGCCGCGGCCGAGGACCACGCCGTCGCCGATGCGCAGGATCGGGTCCGGACCGAGGTCGAGGTCGGGCATCAGGCCCGCGGTGAGTGTGACCTGTTCGCCGACGATGCAGTGCGAGCCGAGGTGGATCCACGGTTCGCCGAAGACCGTGCCGAGCGGGAAGGCGAGCCGGGTGGCCTCGCCGAGGGCGCCGAACCGGAAGCGGCCGGGATGGTCGGCGGTGACGGATCCGGTGCGCTGCACCCAGGCCCAGGCCGCGTGCACTGCGCGTTGGGCGAGGTGACGGCGCCAGGACGAGAACGTGTTCTTGGGCTTCGGCACGCAGTCACGCTACTCAGCGGGCTGCGGCTTGCAGAGGGTGGGCTGCTGTGATCTTCGCCCCAGGCGGTGGCGTAGGTTGCCGGGGAATCGACGACGACGGGAGACGGTGATGACGCAGCGGGCGCTGATCGTGGGGATCGGGGGGCGCGAGCCGAAGGTCGGGGCCGACGTGTTCGTGGCGCCGACCGCCTCGGTGATCGGGGACGTGACGCTGGAGGCCGGGGCGAGTGTCTGGTACGGGGCGGTGGTGCGCGGGGACGTGGAGAGGATCACCGTGGGGGCGCAGTCGAACGTCCAGGACAACGTGACCTTGCACGCGGACCCGGGGTTTCCGGTGAGCGTCGGGGAGCGGGTGTCCATCGGGCACAACGCGGTGGTGCACGGGGCGACCGTCGAGGACGACTGCCTGATCGGGATGGGGGCGACCGTGCTGAACGGCGCCGTGATCGGGGCGGGGTCGCTGGTGGCCGCGCAGGCTTTGGTGCCGCAGGGGATGGTGGTGCCGCCGGGGTCGCTGGTGGCGGGGGTGCCGGCGAAGGTGCGGCGCGAGCTCAGCCGTGAGGAGCGGGAGGGGGTGGCCCTCAACGGGACCTTCTACGCGGAGTTGGCTGTGGCGCATCGCGGGGTGCACGAGTAGGTCGTGGGGCGGGTGCGGCGGAGTGGGGGCTGGTCGCGCAGTTCCCCGCGCCCCTTTCGGGGCGCTTCAGTCCCCGGCGCTCACAGGTTCCGCTTCCTTCTGCGTCATCTGGGCCTTCTTCGCCCGGCGCTGCACGACCAGCATCGACGCCAGCCCGAAGAGGACCGCTGCTGCCAGGCCCGCGTACGAGAACCGCTTCAGCCAGTCCTCGGCGACGAGGCCGACGTAGTAGACGACCGCCGTCGTGCCGCCCGCCCAGCAGATGCCGCCGAGGAGGTTGGCGGTGAGGAACTTCCAGTAGGGCATGTGGAGGACGCCGGCCAGCGGGCCCGCGAAGATGCGGAGGAGGGCGATGAAGCGGCCGAAGAAGACCGCCCACATGCCCCACTTCTCGAAGGAGCGCTCGGCGGTGGCGACGTGGCCCTCGCTGAAGTGTCTCGGGAACTTCCTGCCCAGCCAGGCCAGCAGTGGGCGGCCGCCCTTGCGGCCGATCGCGTAGCCGATGGAGTCGCCGACCACCGCGCCCGCGGTGGCGCAGGCGCCGAGGACGAACGGGTTGATGCCCGAGTGCTGGGAGGAGAGCAGCGCGGCGGAGACCAGGACGATCTCGCCCGGCAGCGGGATGCCCAGGCTCTCCACGCCGATCACCAGCGCCACCACGGCGTAGACGGCGACCGCGGGCACCGAGTCGAGCCATTCCTGGACGTGCACCGCCGGAACCTCCCCTGTCGTGTGCTCCTTCCTCACGAAGGCTACCGGGTCGGCCGGGTACCACCGCGCCCGCGGCACCGGCCCGCCCCCCTGCCTTCGGCTTTCGGACATCCGGGTGTCACACGGGACGGGAAGGCTCCCCGGCGTCTGCTCGCCTGCGGCTCCCCACCGCCGGCCCGCCGTGGAAGGACAACGTCCCCGTGTCCTCACTGTCCTCGCTGTCCCCGCCCTGCCCCGACGCGCCCGGGCGTCCGCTGCCGGCGCCCTCCTCGATGGCGGGCCGGCCGCTCCGGCTCGCCCTGTGCCTGTCCCCGCTGCTCATCGCGGCGGTCTGGGGCCTGACCAACCAGTCACTGCTCCACGAGGGCGTCACCCGGCTCGCCCGCGCCGAACCGGCGTGGCTGCTGGCCGCGGGCGGTTTCACCTGCCTGACCTGGGTGGTGGCCGCCTGCATGCGGCAGGGCGCGGTGCCCGACCGGCTGCCGCCGGGACTGCTGCTGGCCTCGCAGTTCGCCGCCGGCGCCGCCAACCACGCGCTGCCCGCCGGACTCGGCGCGCACGCCGTCACCGTGCGTTTCCTGCGCACCCGGGGCGTCCCCCTGGAGCGGGCCACCGCCTCGATCGCGCTGTACTCGGTGGCGAAGTCCGGTGCGAAGACGGTCGTGCTGATCGGGTTCCTGCTGTCCTCGTCGGCGTGGCGGCGGCTGGGCGAGCTGGTGCCGGACGGCGTGGTGCTGATCCCGGTCGCCGCGGTGCTCACTTTGCTGGGCGTGGCGACGGCCGTCGTACGACCGCTGCGGCGGCCGGTCACCGGCATGGTGCGGAGCGCGTTCACCGACGCCAGGACGGTGCACGCGCGGCCCGCCCGGGTGCTGGCCCTGTGGGGCGGGGCCACCGCGATGCCGCTGGTGCAGGCGTGCGTGCTGGCCTGCACCGGGGAGGCGCTCGGGCTCGGGCTGTCCTGGGGCACCGTGATCTTCGCCTACCTGGCGGCGGGCACGGCGGGGGGTGCCGTTCCGGTACCCGGCGGGGTCGCGGTGGACGCGGCGCTGGTGATCACGCTGGTCGCGTTCGGCTCCCCGGTGGCGGTGGTCACCGCCACCGTGATCGGCTACCGCGTCCTGACCGACTGGATTCCGCTGCTGCCGGGCGCCCTGGTGCTGTCGGCGATGATCCGCGCGAAGGTGCTGTGAGGCGAGGCGTCAGTCGCGGCGGGCCACGATCCGGTAGGCGTTGGAGAGGCGGAGGCGGCGGGAGAGCGGCCGTACCGCGAAGCGGTCCAGGAGGGTGCCGGCGATCAGGGCCGGGATGCCGGCGATGAGCAGGGCCGCGCGGAGCGCCTTCCGCGGGGCGCCGGGCGGGGTCGGCAGCCAGGGGGCGTCCTCGCGCGGGGCGGTGTGGTCCAGGGCGAGCCAGACGGCGGCCAGCAGGTCGACGGGGTCGTGGGCCTCGGCGTGCTCCTCGGCGACGACCGTGAAGCCCAGGCCGGTGAGCCGGTCGCGGAGGTTGGCGACCGGGACGAAGTGCAGGTGCTGCGGCTGGAGCCAGGGCAGCCACCAGCGGCCCAGCAGGCGGCCGTAGCGGCTCTCGGGGTCGGGGACCTCGATGAGGAGGTGGCCGCCGGGGCGTACCGCCTCGTGGGCGGCGCGCAGTTCGCGGTCGGGGTCGGTGCTGTGCTCCAGGTAGTGGAACATGCTGACGACGTCGTAGCGGGCGGCCAGTTCGGGGGCGAGGTCCGGGAAGGCGCCGCGGTAGGCGTGCTCGACGCGGCCTTCGCGGGCGGCGAGTTCGACGCCGTCGGTGAAGTCGAGGCCGTCGAAGGCGGTGCCGGGCAGCACCTCGCGGGCGGCCTCGCAGAAGTGGCCGTGGCCGGTGCCGACGTCGAGCCAGTTCTTGGGGGTCGCGTCATGCGGGACCAGGGACCGGGCGCGGCCCTGGTACATCTTGGTGCGGCCGCCGAAGGTGCCGCTCATCTTCTGCTCGCCGAGGCCGTCGTAGAAGTCCCGGTAGTAGAAGTCCAGCCCCGTCTCGTTCAGGCGCGGGTTCTGGAAGGTGTGGCCGCACTCCTGGCAGCGGTCGAGGACGAAGGCACCGGGCTTGTGCTGGAGCAGGTCGGTGGTGCGCAGCCGGGTGGTCAGCCGGTCGGAGGCGCACCAGGGGCAGGTGGTGCGCCGGGGTTCGAAGAAGCGGTCGGTGCCCTCGGCGAGGTCCCGCTGGTAGGCGGAGCGCAGCGCCTCGACGTCACTCTGCTTGCTCATCGGGTCTCCTTGCGTACGGGTCTGCTGCGAGGGCTTCCAGATGGGTCGCGGCGGCCGGTGCGCCGCCCGCCGCGCGGAAGGCGGTGCGGATCCTGGCCGCCGCGGTGCGCGGGCCGGGCTCGTACAGGACGGTGTCGAGGGCCTCGCCGAGCCGCGGGGCGGTGACCCGGCCGAACCGGACCCGCAGGCCCGCGCCGGCGTCGACGACCTGCCCGGCGATCACCGGCTGGTCGTCGCGGATGGGTGCGACGACCAGCGGGACGCCGTGCCACAGGGCCTCGCACACGGTGTTGTGCCCGGCGTGGCAGACGACCGCGTCGACCCGTTCCAGGAGCGGGAGCTGGGGCAGCGAGGGCAGGATCAGGATGTCCTTGTCGTCGGCCGCGGGGGGCAGGGTGCCGCCGGGGTCGGCGACCAGCGCCTGGACCCGGTCGGCCCGGTCGCGTACGGCGGCCACGCACTCGGCCAGGAACCGCCCGCCCACGTCCGCGTTGGCGGTGCCGAGGGAGATCAGGACCCGCTCCCGGCTCGGGTCGAGCCAGTCCCAGGGGAAGCCGTCGGCGACCGGCCGCTCGGAGATCGACGGGCCCACGTAGCGGACCGCCGGCCGGTCGGTGGGGCCCGCCAGTTCGGGTGTGGTGAAGGCGAGGGTGAGATGGGGCGAGAAGCGCGGGTCGGCGGTGCCCGCCGGGTCGCCGAAGCGGCCGCGCAGTTCCGCGAGCCGGTCCCGGAGCCACTCCGCGACCTTGGGGATGCCGTCGTAGGCGCCGCCGAACTCGGCCGAGGTGGTCGCGGAGGTCGCCCACGGCAGGCCGAGCCGCTCGGCCACGAGCGCCCCGGCGAAGGCCTGTTGGTCGGCGACCACCACATCGGGGCGGAACTCGTCGACGGCCGCCGCCACGCCGGGCGCCATGGCGTCCGCCAGCGGCACCAGGAACCACTCCCAGAGGAATCTCAGCGCCTCCGCGCCCCGCAGGTCGGCGGGCCGTTCGCCCGCCAGGGCGCCCGCGCAGGGGAACACCGTGGCCGCCGGACCCGCCAGCCGGTGCACCAGCCCGGCGTCGGCGCAGACCCAGGCCACCCGGTGTCCGCGCGCGGCGAGTTCGGCCGCGACACCGACGGCCGGGTTGATGTGCCCGACCAGGGGCGGTACGGCGAACAGGAAGCCGCTCACCGGACCCCGGCCCGTACGCCGCCGCTGACCGAGTGGATCAGCTCCAGGATGTGTCCGCCGACTGTGCCGGACGCCTCGACCAGCACGGAGTGCTCGTGCCCGGGCAGCACCACCGACCGGTAGTCCGCGAGCAGGGCCTCCTTCAGCGGGACCACCTCGACCAGGTCGGAGTCCCCGCCGTACACGCCGAGGACCGGGCAGCGTACGGCGCTGATCTGGTCCTCGGTCAGGACCCGGCTGGCCGGGATGTCCCGGCCGAGGCTGGTCTCACGGGCGAGCCGGGCCGCGCCCTTGGCCAGGCGGGCGGTGTTGTGGCTGCGGTTGGCGGTGATCCAGGCGATCGCGTCCGGCTCGTTGTGGGCGAGTTCGGTGACGACCCGGTGCAGGATGCCGCCGAGTTTCGCGGCCCAGGCGGCGGTCGCCGGTTCGGACTCGATGAGCGTCAGGCTGGCCGCGCGCTCCGGGTGGCGGGCCGCGTAGCCGAAGGCGATGGTGCCGCCGTAGGAGTTGCCGACGAGGTGGACCGGGCCCGTGACCGCCAGGTGGTCGAGCAGGGCCTCCAGGTCGTCGATGTTGTGGTCGAGGGTGTAGCCGCCCGCCGGGCGGCCGCTGCGGCCGTGGCCGCGCAGGTCGTACATGACCACGTCGAGGCCGGAGGCGGCGAAGGCGGGGGCCACGGTGAAGTAGTAGCTGGCAAGGCTGTCGGTGAGCAGCCCGTGGACGAGGACCACGGTGGCGACCGGGGTACGGCCCTCCCCCGGGCCCATTCTCTGTACGTGCAGCCGGACGTCTCCGGTGTCGACGATCGCCATGACTCAGCCCGCCTCCGTGGCCTTCAGGCTCCACACCACGTACTCGACGAGCCGGCCGACGGTGAGTTCGATGATCTCGTCGAACTCCATCCCGGCCAGGAACTCGGCGAAGTTGACCCGCTTGCCGTACCGCTCCTCCAGGAGCCCGGCGAGGGTGACCAGGTCGATGCTCTCCAGCTCCAGGTCGCGGTTGAAGGTGGTGCTCATGCCGATCTCGGCGTCGTCGTCGCCGTACTCCTCCAGGAGGGTGCGGAGCATCCCCGCGAGGTCGGCGAGCACGGCCTCCTCGTCGGCGCGGATCTCGGGCTCGGTGGGATTCATCGCGGGTCCTCCTCGGGGTCTGCGGCTGCCGGTCCGGTGGTCCAGGCCACGACGTAGTCGCGGTCCGGCAGTGCGGGGGGATTGCGGACCGGTGCGCAGTGCACCGGGTAGGCACGTTCCAGCCGGCCCGAGACCAGCAGCCGGCTGCCGTCGGGAGCCGCCTCCAGTACGGTGAAGTCCCTTGGTCTGCCGTCGAATCCGGTGCCCTCCGCCTTGGCGACGGCCTCCTTGGCGGCCCAGAAGCGGGTGAACCACAGCGACGGCGAACCGTCGGCGTCGCCGGCGGACAGTGCGTGCAGCAGGCGTAGTTCGTCCGCACCGAGCGCGACCTCCATGGCCGCCGGGTCCCGGTCGGTGACCTCTTCGAGGTCGATGCCCGGACCGGGTCCGGGGGTGTGCGGACGTACGATCGCCACCGCCGCCTCGGCCCGGTGGGCGAGCGAGACGTCCAGCGCGGGCAGCGTGCGGCCGTGCACGCCGACCACGTACGGGCGGCCCAGCTCGTCGTTGTGGACGCGGAGTTCGGCCGGGAAGACCGGGCCCTCGCCGTGCTGCCAGAGCCACCGGCGTACCGCGTCCTTGGCGGCGATGCGGCCCAGCAGCCACTGCCTGCGACCACGTGGCGGGCGCTCGGCGTACTGCGAACGCTCGGCTCCGCCGAGGGAGTTGCGCATGATCAGCTCGCGGGAGGCCAGGTCCGGCCAGCGTTCGTGGAGCAGGGTCCAGCCGCCGGGCCGGGCCTCGGAGAGGGTGTTGCGTTCCGGGAAGCGCTCGACGGGGCGGGTGTGCGGGTCGTTGTCGAAGCGGCGGTCCTGCCAGCCGTCGATCCGGGCCCAGACCCGGTCGCCGACGGTGAGTTCCACGTCCGCCTCCAGGACGGTGTCGGTGAGCGAGGTGATCCGGACCAGGCAGCCGACCTCGGTGCCGGGGGCGGGATGCGGGCCGTGGAAGCGCATCTCCCGCATCTGCACCGGGAAGACGACGGTCCGCTCGGTGCGGGTGGACATGATCCAGTAGCCGAGGATCTGACCGACGTTGTCGAGCAGGGCGCCCGGGGCGGCGGGCGTGGTGATCACGCCGCGGACGTGCCGGTCGCCGATCGCGGTGAGTTCGGTGACGCCCTGGAACGCCGGGCCGTGGAACATCCAGCGCTCGGCGTACAGTTCGGCGGCCGTGTGGCCGGGGGTGCGCTCGGGAGCCGGGGGCCGGGCGGGTCCTGCGGGCGGCGGGGTGTGGGCCGGGGCCACCTCCACGACCGCGCGGGCGGTGGGCCCGAAGGTGACCGTGACGCGGCCGGGACCTTCGGGGGTGACGGTGACCTGGACGTCGACGGCCGGTGTGGCGGTGAGCCAGCGGTCGAAGCGGGCTCCGTGCACGGCGACCGCCCGCAGTCCGGTGGCGTCCTCGGCCGCGTCCACCATGTGCTGGACGATCGTGGTGGCGGGGACCACCGGCCACCGGTCCTCGGTGTCGGGCCAGCCGGGGCGTTGCGGGAAGAAGCAGTGGTCGAGGAGGTGCGGCATCGCCTCGGGGGACACCTTGAGGGTGGTGGTACGGGGCGTGGGGGGTGGCGTGGCGGGGGCGGGGACGCTTGGCCTGGCACGGGGGGCCGTGGTGGCCGGCGCGGCGCTGATCGCGGTGAGGACGGCCGCCGCCGTGTCCGCCGTCTCCCGCAGCAGCGCGTCGAGTTCGGCGGCGGCCGGGACGCGGGCGGCGAGGTCGTCCAGCGGGGAGGGCCCGGCGGGTGTCGGCCGGCTGCCCAGCGCGGCGCGGAGTGCGGGCAGTTCCGGGCCGTCCAGGGACACCAGCGCGCCGCCCAGGTCGAGCCGGACGGGCGGTCGCTGTCGTGACGGCGTGGCGGTGCGGGCCGTGCCCGGGACCGCCGGTGCGACGGCGGCGCCTGCGGTCCACAACGCGGTGGCCACGCGCCGGAGCTGGGCCAGGCCGGAGCGGTGCGGGGAGTTGGCCGCCACGGCGAGGTGGTCGCGGTCGCCGAGGGTGTCGCCGATCAGGGAGGCCAGCTGCCCCGGGCCGGTCTGGACGAAGACCCGGTGCCCGTCGGCGTACAGGGCCTCGACCAGCTGCCGGAACCGGACCGGCTCCAGCAGGTGCCGGACGAACAGCTCGCGTACCTCCGCCTCGGCCGCCGGGAAGGGGGCCGCGGTGGTGCCGGACCAGACCGGGACGGTCGGCCGGTGCAGCCGGAAGCGCTCGGCGGCCTCCCTGATGGGGGTGAGGTACGGCGCCAGCATCGGGGTGTGGAATCCGGACCGGAAGGGCAGCACCTGGCACAGCACGCCGTCGGCGCGGAAGGCCCGGACGAAGTCCGCCACGGCCCGGTCCGGGCCGCAGACCATCGACTGGTTCGGCGCGTTGTCGTGGGAGAGGACGATCCCGGCGCCCGTCCAGTCCGCGCGGAGTGCGGCGAGGACTCGGTCGGCGGGGGCGCCGACGGCGGCGAAGGCCAGGCCCGGGACGGTGACCGCGTCGGGGTCGAACCCGGCCATGAAGGCGTCGACCTGGTCCCCCGCGTAGAGCCCGGCGGCCACCATCGCGGTCCACTCGCCGACGCTGTGCCCGGCGACCGCGTCCGGCACCACGCCCATCCGGCGCAGCGCCGAGTCCAGCAGCCGCCCCACGCCGACGACACCGAACCCATGACGGCCTACGTCCCCGACCCGCACGGCGTCCATGGCGGGGCCGGTGACGGCGGGGAGGCCGAAATGCGTGGCGATGTCGTCGACGCGGGGAGTGAACTCGCCCTCCAGGCCGGGGAAGACGAAGGCCAGCCTGCCGGTGCGCAGCAGCGGGGCGGGCCGGAACCAGACGTCGTTGCGGCCCTGCCAGGCGCGTCCCTTGCCGACCGCGCGCCGGGCGAGCGCGAGCCGTCGGGCGGTGGGGTCGACGATGCCCAGGCGGACCGGGCCCGCCTCCCGGTGGGTTCCCCCGGGGGCGAGACCGGCGGCGAGGACGGCGGAGTCGTCGGCGGCGAGGAGTGCGGTCAGCTGCCCGGGGGTGTCGGCGGCGAGCAGGAGGACGCGCTCGGGTTCGGTGACTTCGATGCTTTCGGCGATGCGGGGTGCGGCCGCTTCCGTGCCGCGGCGGCTGACGGTGGCGGCGCGACGGCCGGGGGCGGCCTCCTCCAGCACCACGTGCGCGTTGATCCCGCCGAACCCGAAGGCGTTCACGGCGGCTCTGCGGACCGGCTCTCCCGGAGCGGTCTCCCAGGGCGCGGCCCGGTCCAGGGTCCGGAAGCGGGTGGCGGCCAGGGCCGGGTGCGGGTCGTCGCAGTGCAGGGTGGGCAGCAGGGTGGCGTGGTGAAGGGCGAGGGCGGCCTTGACCAGCCCGGCGACTCCGGCGGCCGGCATGGTGTGGCCGATCATCGACTTCACCGAGCCCAGCACTGCCCGGTCGCTCTCGCCCTTGCTCGGTCCGAACACCTCGGCCAGCGTGGTGAGTTCGGCCGCGTCCCCGGCCGGGGTGGCGGTGCCGTGCGCCTCCAGGAGGCCGACCGAGTGCGGTGCGGCGGGGTCGAGTCCCGCGGCCCGCCAGGCCTGGCGTACGGCGTGGGTCTGGCCGCCGGGGTCGGGGTTGACGAGTCCGGCGGTGCGGCCGTCGCTGGCCACGCCGGTGCCGCGGATCACGGCATAGACGCGGTCGCCGTCGCGTTCGGCGTCGGCGAGGCGCTTGAGGACGACGACCCCGGTGCCCTCGCCGATGAGGATGCCGTCGGCGTCGCGGTGGAAGGGGCGGATGCGCTGGCTCGGGGAGAGCGCGCGCAGCTGGGAGAAGACGCTCCACAGGGTGATGTCGTGGCAGTGGTGCACTCCCCCGGCGAGCATCAGGTCGCAGCGCCCGGCGCCGAGTTCGGTGACGGCCTGGTCGACGGCGACCAGCGAGGAGGCGCAGGCCGCGTCGACGGTGTAGGCGGGACCGCGCAGATCGAGGCGGTTGGCGATCCGGGAGGCGGCGAGGTTGGGCACCAGGCCGATCGCGGACTCGGGGCTGGCGGGGCCGAGTCGCTCGGTGAACGCCTCGCGCACCCTGGCCAGTTGCCCGGGCGTGAGGTCGGGCACCAACTCGCCGAGGGTGCGGACGAGTTGCCCGGCGGTGCGGACCCGCTGGTCGAGCCGGACCAGGCCGGGGGTGAGGTAGCCGCCCCGGCCCAGGACCACGCCGATCCGGTGCCGGTCGGGCAGCCGGTCCGGGCCGCCCGCGTCGGCGATCGCCGCCGCGGCCACGTCCAGGGCGATCAGCTGGTCGGGCTCGGTGCCGTGGACGGAGTTGGGCATGATCCCGTACCGGGTGACCTCCACCTCGGCCAGCCCGTCCACGAAGCCGCCGCGCCTGCAGTACACCTCGTCGGGCATGGCGGGCCCGGCGGCCGAGCCGGGCCGGTAGTACTCCGCGTCCCAGCGGCCTTCGGGCACTTCTCCGATCGCGTCCACGCCGTCGCGCAGGTTGGTCCAGTAGGCGTCGAGGCCGGCGGCGCCGGGGAGCAGCACCGCCATGCCCACGATCGCGACCGGTGTCCGGCGGTCGTCGGTCATGTCACCAGCCCGAGGCGGTGTAGACGACGGCCCGGACGGACTCCTCGCCCCAGGCGAGTTCCCGCAGCAGCGCGGCGGTGCCCTCGTCGGGGTCGATCAGCCGGATACCGCGGCGCGCGTACTCGCGTCCGAGTTCCGGGCTGACCATGCCGGTGTGTCCGCCGACGGGCGCCCAGGGCCCCCAGTGCACGGTCAGCGCGCGGTTCCCGGTGCGCTCCGCCCAGCCGGCGCCGAGGCCCTCCAGGGCGTCGTTGGCGGCGGCGTAGTCCGCCTGGCCGCGGTTGCCGAGGACGGCCGAGACGCTGCCGAACAGGACGGCGAAACCGGGACCGCTGGGCAGTTCCTCCAGGGCGGCGAGCAGGGTGGCCGCGCCGGTCGTCTTGGTGCCGTAGACCCGCTGGAAGGACTCCGGGGTCTTCTCGGCGATCAGCCGGTCCTCGATCACCCCGGCCGCGAAGACGACCCCGTCGAGGCGGCCGTGGTCGGCGTGGATCTCCTTGACGGCCTGGAGGGCGGCGTCGCGGTCGCGGAAGTCGACGGCGCGGTAGCGGGCTTCGCTGCCGAGCGCGCCGAGTTCACCGAGGGTGGCGGTGATCTCCCGCTGGGCCAGGAGCAGTTCGGCCTCGCGGTTGATCTCGGCGGGCTTCAGGCCGCCCCGGGCGGCGAGGGCGGCGCGGAGTTCGGCGGGGGTGCGGGCGGCGGCGGTGTCCGGGGCCTCGGGACCGTTCGGCGCGGGGGTCCGGCCGAGCAGTTCGATCCGGCAGCGGCAGGCGGCGGCGAGGGTGGCCGCGAACTTCGCGGTGATGCCCCGGGCGCCGCCGACCAGCAGCACCACCGAGTCCCGGTCGAGGCCGAGGGCCGCGGCCTCGGCGGCCCCCGCCCCTGCCGGTCCGGCCCCGGTGCCGGCGAGCGCGCCGGGCGCCGCCTCGACCAGCTCCAGGCCTTGTCGGCCGGTGGCCGTGCGCAGGACGACGGGAGCCTGATCCGGTGCGAGCAGTTCCGCGAGCAGGGCGTCGGCGACCGCCTCCGGTGCGGTGTCGGCGAGGGTCACGACGCGGGCGACGGTGTCCGGGTACTCCCTGGCCACGGTGCGGAACAGTCCGTGCAGCCCCGCCGAGCGTGCCGCCTCCGTGCCGTCGGCGGGGCGGGCGGCCAGCAGCCAGCGCGGGCTCCGGGCCAGGGCCGCCCGCAGCACCGGGTAGGCGTCGGGCAGCACGGGGCTGTCGCTGCCGGGGAGCGCGCCCAGGTACAGCACGCCGTCCACGGCTCCGTCCGCCTCCCCGAGCAGGTGGTCCGCCTGGACGGTCACGGCCTCGGCGCCGTGTCCGGCGAGCCGTGCCGCGACCTGCGCGCCGCCGTCCCCGAGGACGAGGAACCGCCTGCCGGACAGCACGGCGGCCGGGTCGGCCGCGGCATCCGGCTCGGGCAGGGCCACGGGCCGCATCTCGAACCGCTTGGGTGCCTCGCCCGCGGGGGCCTCGTCGGCCACGGGCACCTCGTCGGTCGCGGCGGGGCGGGGCGCCGGGGCGGGTACCCCCGGCTCGGGCAGAGCGGCCGCGGGGTCTGTGGCGGCCGGGACCGTCGCCGTCTCCTCCGCGCCGGTGCCGACCCGTGCCCTCAGCCACCCGGTGACGGCCGCGGCCGTGCGCGCCTTGGCCAGCTCCTCCAGTTCGGCGTCGTCCAGGGTCTCCGCGCCGCCCGCGATACCGAGGCGCTTCGCCAACTCCCCGGCGATCTCGGCCCGTTTGATCGAGTCGATGCTCAGGTCGGCTTCCAGATCGAGGTCGGGCTCGATCATGTCCACGGGGTAGCCGGTGCGCTCGCTGATGATCTCCAGGACGACCCGCTCGACGTCGGCCGTCGCCTCGGGCTCGGCCGCCGGGGCAGGCGCGGGCGCGGGCGCGGCTGCGGGGGCCGTCGACCGGGGTTGCGGTACGACCACTTCGGCCGACGGCAGCTGCTGGAGCACCGGCGCGGCCGGCAGCTGCACCTGGGCCGCCCCGAAGTAGGTGAGCAGCACGTCGCGCTGGGCGGCGATCATCTCCCGGCTGGTGCGCAGGAACTCGGAGATCAGCGCGTCGCGGTCGGCGGGGGCGCCGTGCGGCTGGTTCGTCGTCACAGTCGTCGTCTCCACGACTCGTCGGGCCGGTGCGAGGGCACCGGGCAGGAGGTCTCCGGCGGCGGTGCGCACGAGCTGTCCGTCGACCGTCCAGCCGGGCCGTTTCGGCTCCGGGGCCCGGACCGCGTCCACGGCGTCCCGGCCGCGCAGCAGCCAGGCGGTGCGTACCGGTGCGCCGGCCACGGCCAGCTGGGCGAGCGCGTCGAGCCAGCCGCGCAGTCCGCTGCCCGCTCGCGGCTCGCAGGCCACCGTGGTGTGCGGTCGGTCGCCGAGGATCTGCCCGACGAGCCGGGTGAGGACGGTCCCGGGCCCGGCCTCCACGAAGACGCGGGCCCCGGCCTCGTACATCGCCTCGATCTGGGCGGCGAACGCGACGGGTGAGCCGATCTGGGCTGCGAGTTCGGCGCGTACCGCGTCGGCGTCGGGCCGGTAGGGTGCCGCCGTGCGGTTGGACCACACCGGGAACTCGGGCGGTCGTACGGCCGTGTCCGCGAGGACCTCCGCGAACCGCTCGCCCGCCCCGGCCACGACCGGGCTGTGGAAGGCGCAGGCCACCGGGATCCGCTTGGCGCCGAGGCCGGCCGCGCGCAACGCCCGTACGGCTTCGGTAACTTCGCCGGTCGGGCCGGAGATGACTGTCTGGCGGGGCGAGTTGTGGTTGGCGACGACCACGGAGGCCGGGGCGTCGGCGGTCCGCAGCGCGCGCTCGACCTCGTCCGCCGCGCCGGACACGGCGGCCATGGTGCCGGGTTCGTCGCCGGCGGCGGCCAGGATCGCGGCCGCGCGTTCGCCGCTCAGCCGCAGCAGGGTCTCGGGGGTGAGGGCGCCGGCCGCGCTGAGGGCGACGAGTTCGCCGTAGCTGTGGCCGGCGGCCATGTCGGGGCGGACGCCGGCCGCCGTCAGGAAGGCGTGGGCGGCGAGGCCGGTGATGCCGAGGGCGGGCTGGGCGGCCCGGGTGTCGGTGAGGGCGGCCCGGCGGCGCTCGCGGGTGTCCTCGTCGAAGGCGGCCGGCGGGTAGAGGGTGTCGGCGTGGGCGCGGCCGAGCTGGAGGTAGTGCTGCAGTTCGGGGAAGGCGATGAGGAGGTCGGCGAGCATGCCGGGGCGCTGGCTGCCCTGACCGGGGAAGAGGAAGGCGACCTTGGCGTCGGCGTCGCGGGGCCCGTCGGCCAGGTGGATCCCGGCGCCGGGGTCGTGCTCCCCTGCGAGGACCCGGCGCAGCTGTGCGGCCAGCCCGGCGACGTCGGCCGCGACCACCGCGGCCCGTACCGGCTCGTGGGAGGAGTCCGCGCGGCGGGCGGCGGCGAGCGCCAGGTCGCGCAGCCGCCAGGAGCCGGTCGAGGCGGCCCGCAGGATCTCCTCGACGCCCCGGTGCGCGGCCTTGTCGTCCCGCCCGCGGAACACGAACAGCTCGGCGGGCCAGGCGTCCAGCCCCTGCTCGGGCGGTACGGCGCTGTCGTACGCGCCCAGCACCACGTGGAAGTTGGTGCCACCGAAGCCGAACGCGCTGACCCCGGCCACCCGTTCGTCGGGCGGGACCGCCCAGGGCCGGGCCTCGGTGTGGAAGGCGAACGGGCTGTCCGCCTCCTTCCAGGCCGGGTTGGGGCGGTCGAGGTGCAGGGTGGGCGGCTTGACGCCGGTGTGCAGGGCGAGGGTGGTCTTGATCAGCCCGGCGAGTCCTGCGGCGCACTTGGTGTGCCCGATCTGGGACTTGACCGACCCGAGGCCGCATCCACCGCTCGCCGCGCCCGCCTCCGCGAACACCTCGCTGAGGATGGTGAGTTCGGTTCGGTCGCCGACGACGGTCCCGGTGCCGTGCGCCTCCACCAGGCCGACCTGCGCCGGGGAGATGCCGGCGTTGCGGTACGCGCGGAGCAGCGCGGCCCGCTGGCCCTCGGGCCGGGGCGCGGTCAGGCCCAGGGAGCGGCCGTCGCTGGACGAACCGAGCCCCTTGATCACCCCGTAGATCCGGTCGCCGTCGCGCTCGGCGTCGGCCAGCCGTTTCAGGACGACGCAGGCCACGCCCTCGCCGAGGGCGATGCCGTCGGCGGAGCCGTCGAAGGCGCGGGAGCGGCCGGTCGGGGACAGGGCGTGCACCGAGGAGAAGAGGACGTAGTCGTTGATGCCGTTGTGCAGGTCGGCGCCGCCGCAGAGGACGACGTCGCTGGTGCCGGCGGTGAGTTCCTTGCAGGCGACGTCGACGGCGGCCAGCGAGGAGGCGCAGGCCGCGTCCACGGTGTAGTTGGCGCCGCCCAGGTCCAGGCGGTTCGCGATCCGCCCGGAGATGACGTTGGCGAGCATGCCCGGGAAGGAGTCCTCGGTGAGCCCGGGCAGCTGGTCCGCCAGGCCGTCGGGGACCTTGCCGTAGTAGGAGGGCAGTACGGCGCGCAGGGTGGCCGCGTTGGAGAGGTCGCTGCCGGCCTCGGCGCCGAAGACGACGGAGGTGCGCGACCGGTCGAACTCCCGTCCCCGGGTGCCGTATCCGGCGTCGTCCAGGGCGCGCCGGGCGGCCTCCAGGGCGAGCAGCTGGACGGGCTCGATGTGGCCGAGGGAAGCGGGCGGGATGCCGTAGCCCAGCGGGTCGAAGGGGATGGGCGGCAGGAAGCCGCCCCACTTCGAGGTGGTGGAGCCGTCGGCGTGGTGCACGGCCGGGTCCCAGCGCTCCACCGGCACCTCGGTCACCGCGTCGTGCCCGGCGACCACGTTCGCCCAGAAGGTGGCGAGGTCGGGGGCCCCGGGGAACATGCACGCCATGCCGACGATCGCGATGTCGAGCGGGGCGGGCGCCGGGAGCTGGGCCGGCCGCGCCGCCGCCGTCGTGCGCGCGGCCAGGAAGTCGGCGGCTCCGCCGGTCACGGCGTGGTGCAGGGCGGCCACGGTGGTGGCCGCCGAGCGCAGGACGGCGACCTCTCCGGCCATGAACATCCCGTCGGAGAACTGGCGTTGCTCGTCCACGGCGGTCAGCTCGCCGCCGGCCGTCCGGTCGACGCCCTTGCTGGCGATGCGCAGCCGGCCGACGTTGAGCCGTTCCAGCTCCTCCCACACCCGCCGGTCGGGCACCCCGCTGTCCCGCAACTCGGCCTCGCGCTCACGGTAGTTGAAGGTGAACGGGCTGGGCACGCAGCGGGTGGCGTGGCCGGGCGCGGTCTCCAGCAGGGCGGTCGAGGCGGCCGCCATGACCTGGCGCTGGAACAGGGGCTGGATCGCGCCCCGGTCCACGGCCTCCTCGGTGAAGAGGTAGGCGGTGCCCATGAGCAGGCCGACGGCCGCGCCCCGGGCGGTGAGCGGCGCGGCGAGCGCGGCGACCATCGCCGCCGAGCGTTCGTCGTGGATGCCGCCCGCGAAGAAGACCTCCAGGCCGTCGACGTCGGGGAAGTCCTCCAGGACGGCGAGCTGGGCCTCCCAGAGCGGGAAGCTCGCGCGCGGTCCGACATGGCCGCCGCACTCGGAGCCCTCGAACACGAACTTCCGGGCCCCGGCCTCCAGGAACTGCCGCAGCAGCCCGGGCGAGGGCACGTGCAAAAAGGTGCTGATCCCGGCCCGCTCCAGCGCCTCGGCCTGCGCGGGCCGGCCGCCCGCGACGATGACGTGGCTGGGCCGCAGCTCCCGTACCGCCTCGAGCTGGGCGTTCCTGAGTTCCTCGGGCGCGAAGCCCAGGACGCCGACGCCCCAGGGCCGTCCGTCGAGCGCGGCCTTGGCCTCGGTCAGCATCTCGCGGGTGCGCGCGCCGTCGGCGAGGGCCAGGGCCAGGAAGGGCAGCGCCCCGTCGTCGGCGACGGCGGCGGCGAAGGCGGCCCGGTCGCTCACCCGGGTCATCGGGCCCTGCGCGACGGGCAGCCGGGTGCCGAGGGCACGGCTCATGGCGGAGGTGCCGGGCCGCAGTGCCTCGACGGCGCCGGGGTCCACGCCGATCGCCGCCGTCAGCTCCTTCACGGTCCGCCGTACATCGCCCCAGCGCTCGGCGAACCGCGCGGCGAGGAAGCCGTCCTGGCCCACCGGGAGCAGCTGGGTGCGCAGGTCCTCGGCGCCGAGCAGCGCGGCGACCGCGGCCGGGTCGTCGGCGGGCGGGCGCACGGCGTCCGGGCCGCGGCGGTGCAGGATCCGGTGACCGGCCACGACGGCCGTCTCGGAGCCGTCCAGGGAGCGCAGTGCGGCCGCCGTCGCCTCGGGGAGCCGGGACTCGGCGAGCAGCGCCAGCTGGCTGTCGAGGACCACCCCGGCCGCGCCGCCGGCCACCGCGGCCGCCGCCGTGCGCGGCCCGATGCCGCCGGCGGCCCAGACCGGCACGTCCAACTCGGCTGCGCCGAGCAGCTGTTGGAGGAGGACGAAGGTGCTCAGGTGGCCGACCCGGCCGCCGCTCTCGGCGCCCCGGGCGATCAGCCCGTGCGCTCCGGCGGCGACCGCCGCACGCGCTTCGGCCAGGTCGGTCACCTCGGCCAGCACGCGCGCGTGCGGGGCGAGTACGGCGATGCTCCAGGGTGCGTCGGCGGCCCGGACCACGGTGTCGGGCGCCGCGCCGAGTTCGTCCGGGGCGAGGGCACAGCCGGCGGCGACCCGCACGCCGTACGGCCCTGGTGCCGCCCGTCTCAGGCTGGCCAGCGCCTCCCGGGTTCTTCGGTCGCCGCGGCCCAGGTCGAGGACGCCGAGTCCGCCGGCGGCACAGACCGCTGTGGCGAGCCTGGCATCGGGTTCTCCGAAAGGGGTGATGCACATGATCAGGTCGACGGCACGCACAGGGGACGTCATGACGCTCCGAATAATCGGGAGGACAGCACGGTGGGGGATGTGTGCGGCGGAAAGCTCGGGGTGAGGCCACCGGAAACTAGCGAGTTCATTACTCGCGGGTCAATAACGGAGGGGACCCGTCACGTCCGGTAGTATTGATTCGGCCAGCGGGAGGAATTCACCGCAAGAGCCGAAAACCCGAGCAATCCACTGCGGATCGGCGTCCGCTCGGGACCCGCATCACCGACGGCACACCGACACAAGGCCGTCAAAGCGCACCGGTCATTCACCCGGTACTCACCACGGCGCAACGCACCGTGCGGCCGCGCCGAGCTCTGTAAATTCGGGGTGACTTCGGCCCGCTGGCTCGATCGTGGCACACCGGAAACCCGCAGCGAACGCCGCTGCGCAACCCCTCACCCAATCCTGACAAAAATCTGCCGTCAACCACATCGCTGCAAATGAAACACACGCCGGGGAAAATTCTTGTAAATCCTTGAAGTAAACGGCCGGAAAGCCCTTGCTCACCGACCGTTCATTGACAGGAATTCAGCGGTGGCCGCCGCCCACCCGCACGCAGGTGCGCAGCCTCAGGTCACCCGCCGAGGCGCCGACCCAGACGGTCCGCCGACCGGTGCCGAGCGTCCAGCGGTGCTGCCGGGCGTCCCAGGACGACAGGGTGCGCGCGGCCGCCCGCACGGCCACCCGCCGCCGCTCACCGGCCCGCAGTTCCAGGCGCCGGTAGCCGCCCAGCACCCGTACCGCCTGGTCGAGTCGGAGATCCGGGGAGGGCCCGACGTACACCTGCGGCACCGCGATCCCGGTGCGGCGCCCGGTGTTGTGCACGGTGAAGGTGACCTCCAGTGCGCCGTGCGTCCACCGGGTCTGCGGGTCGGAGTAGGCGAAGGAGGTGTAGGAAAGCCCGTGCCCGAAGGGGAACAGGGGCCGCACCCCCCGTGCGTCGTACCAGCGGTAGCCGGTGTGGATGCCCTCCGAGTACTCCTCGACGCCGTCGACGCCGGGGTAGCGGCGCGGGTCGCCCGCGACCGGGTGGTGGTCGTCGTCGGCCGGGAAGGACTGGGTGAGGCGTCCGCCCGGATCGGTGTCGCCGAAGAGGACGGCGGCGGTGGCGGCCGCACCCTCCTGGCCCGGGTAGTACATCTGCAGCACGGCTCCGGTCCCCGCCAGCCACGGCATCGAGGTGCACGACGAGGTGTTGAGGACGACGGTGGTGCGCGGGTTGGCCGCCGTCACCGCGCGGATCAGCTGTTCCTGGTGGCCGGGGAGGGCGACGGTGGTGCGGTCGAGTCCCTCGGTGGCGTCCTCGTAGGCGAAGAGCACGACATGGCGGGCCGCCCGGGCCGCGCCGACCGCGGCGGCGACGTCCTGGGCGCGGGTCGCGCCGGTGATGCGGCGCAGCCGGAACAGCAGACCGGAGTCGCCGCCGTCCGCGGAGATCTTCAACGTGTGGGCGCCCCGGCCGAGTCGGAGTGTCTTACGGCGGACGCCCAGACCGTCGGGGGCCGCGGCGACCAGGCCGCCGGAGAAGTACTCGCCGTATCCGGCGGCGAGCGGGAAGAGTTCCTCGCCGTCGAGCAGCACCTTGGGGCGGGCGGTGGCCGCGGAGGAGAAGTGGAGCACGAAGGTCCACTCGTCGTCCTCGGCGACGGTGAGCGTGCCGTCGTAAGCCCAGGTCTTCCCGGCGCCCACCTGTTGTCCCTCGCTGGTGAAGCCGGGGCTGAGGGAACCGGCCGGGAGGGCCTTGCCGAACAGGTCCTCGCCCAGGGCGTAGCCGACCGGGCCGCGGGTCCGGGCCCTGATGGCGTCGAGCGGGCTGTCGGCATGGTCGGGGACGACATGGGCGCTACCGCCGCCACTGACGAAGGGCAGCGATCCGGTCGGTCCGATCACCGCGACGCTGCCGCCGTCCAGGGGCAGGGTGCCGTGCTCGTTGCGCAGCAGGGTCGCGCCGGCCTTGGCGACCTCCAGGGCCACCGCGGCGCCCGCCCTGGCATCGCGGTCCGGGCGGGGCGGGGCGCTGCCGTCGAGGAGTCCGAAGCGGTCCATCACCGCGAGGATCCGCCGTACCGCCCGGTCGACGTACCGCTCCGGCACGCTGCCGTTCTGCACCGCCGACCTGAGGGCCGTACCGAAGTACGTGCCGTCGGGCATCTCCATGTCGAGGCCGGCGGTGATCGCGGCGACGGTGCTGTGGGCGGCGAACCAGTCGGTCATCACCCAGCCCGCGAAGCCCCACTGGTCGCGGAGGATGTCGGTGAGCAAGGCCTTGTTCTCGCAGGCGAAGGTGCCGTTGACCCGGTTGTAGGAACCCATGACCGCGCCGGTGCCGGCCGCCACCGCCGCCTCGAAGCCCCGCAGTTCGAGTTCGTGCATGGTCTGTTCGCCGGCGTGCACGTCGATCGTGTCGCGGTTCTGCTCCTGGTTGTTGAGCGCGAAGTGCTTGACGGTCGCGATCAGGCCTTCGCCCTGGATTCCGCGGATCTCGGCGGCGACCAGGTCGGAGGCGAGCAGCGGGTCCTCGCTGAACGTCTCGAAGTTGCGGCCGGCGTACGGGGTGCGGATGAGGTTGACCATCGGGGAGAGCAGCACGTCCTGGCCGAGGGCGCGTCCCTCACGGCCGATCACCCGGCCGTAGCGGCGGGCCAGTTCGGGGTCGAAGGCGGAGGCGAGCAGTACCGGGGCCGGCAGTGCGGTGGCGTGTTCGGTGATGCGGACACCGGCCGGGCCGTCGGCGAGCCTGAGGGGCGGGATGTTCAGGCGGGGGACGCCGGGCACGTAGCCGGCCTGGCCGAGCGAGTCGGGGTCGTCCGCCCCGTGCAGCAGGGAGATCTTCTCGTCGAGCGTGAGTCTGGCGAGCAGCCCCTCGACGCGGGGACCGGCCCCGGTCTCGGGTCTGCCGGCCGCCGCGGCGGGCGTGAGCGGGATGAGTCCGCCGGTGGCCGCGGCGGCGACCGCGACGGCACCGGCCGTGAGGCGCAGGGCGGATCGTCGGGAGAAGGTTTCGGACATGAGCCGTCACTCCTTCGGTGTGCGGGCACGACGATGTGGACCGCGAAGACGCCGAAGGCGTCCGGAGCGCGTTCGGCCTGTGAACGCATCAACCGCCACAGGGCCTTGACGAGCCGTCAGCCGTACCACCGGCGCGTCGGAAACGTAGAATCCGGTGGTGACTCGTGTCAACGATCCGAACAAGAAAAGGGCCCGACGCCGACAAGAACCGAAGACGAGGGGGCGGCCACTTTGGGACCGGGACCGGGACCGGGGCGGTCGGCCGTCCGCCGAAACGGATCGGATCGCCCGCCGCCCGCCGCCACGGATCGGATCGCCCGCCGCCCGCCGCCCGCCGTCCGCCGTCCGCCGCCACGGTCGGACCGGCCGCCGGCCGCCGGCCGCCGCCCGCCGCCCGCCGTCCGCCGTCCGCCGCCCGCCGTCCGCCGTCCGCCGAAACGGATCGGATCGGGTCGGCCGTCGTCCGGCGAAACGGACCGGACCGGCCGTCCGCTGGGGCGGGCCGGGCGCCGCCGTCCGTCAGGTGGGGTCCGCGCCCGCCCGTTTGCGTGCCCGGTAGTTGCGCAGGTTGGCCGCGTTGCCGCAGACGTGGACGTCGTGCCAGACGCCGCTGTTGTTGCGGGAGCGGTCGTAGAAGGCGGTCTGGCAGCGGGGGTTGCGGCAGGACTTCAGGCGGCGCAGTGTGTCGGTGCACTGCGCCTGGTAGATCTCCGTCAGAGCGAGTGAAGCCACCTGCCGCCAGCCCGTGCCGCGGGGCTCGGCGTGGACGACCCCGTGCTCGTCGAGCCGCAGCGCCGTGGGCAGGGTCAGCACCGACGCCGCCGGACCGGCCCCGGCCGCCGGGTCGCTGTGCCGGCCGTGCAGGCTCTGGGCCAGGTCATGACGGAAGTCGCGGAGGCCCTCCACGTCCTCGGCCGTCAGTTCGATGCCGGGTGCGGTCCGGTGGGTGACGCCGCTCCAGCTCCGCAACGCCTGGTCGAGCCAGGCACGGGCGTCCTCCTCGGTCCGCAGCAGGTCGGGCTTGCGCGGCTTGCCGGCGGACAGCGTGTTCAGCAGGTCCTGCACGAAGGCCAGCCCGCCCGGGGCAGGCTCCAGGCCGTATCGGGCGGTGGCGGTCCAGGACATCGGCGGGATCCCTCTCCGTGGTGGAGCCGCGGCGTCGCACCTTCTCAGCTCCTCCAGTCGAAGTTAACCCAGGTCATAGACATGGCCAAAATCCCCACACCTATGTCATCGGTAGGGAGCATCCGGCATCTGCTGAGCGATGAGCGAGGCCAGCGTCACACCGGATCGACATATCCATGGGGCATACACTTCTGTCGATCGGCGTTGTGTCCGATATCGGGCGTTCGGCACCGCCCCACGAGTCGCTCCTCTCCGGCACGGAGCGCGCCGTAATCCGATGGAGGTCCGAGGATGATCATTGACGCTGCGGAACTGGACGCCGCTCACGCCTACAAACTGCTGATCGGAAGTATCATTCCGCGGCCGGTCGCCTGGGTCAGCACGGTGTCCGCCGAGGGCGTGGCCAACCTCGCGCCCATTTCGTTCTTCACCGCGGTCGGCAGGAAGCCGCCCATGGTCTCGATCACGCTGCAGCCGCAGGCGGACGGCGTCACGCTGAAGGACACCTTCGTCAACATCCGTGACACCGGCGAGTTCGTCACCAACCTGGTGACGCTGCCGCAGGCGGACGCCATGCACGGTTCGGCGTTCGGGTACGAGGCGGACGTGGACGAGTTCGAGGCGCTCGGCCTGGGCAAGTCGCCGTCCGAGGTGGTCCGCGCCCCCCGGGTCGAGGATGCGCCGATCTCCTTCGAATGCGTCGTCGACCGGATCATCCCCGTCGGCGACGACAAGGTCGACCACGTGGTGTGGGGCCGGGTCGTGCGCTTCCACATCCGGGACGACCTCTACCTGGACCGGGGCCGGATCGACACCGCCGCCCTGCCGGCCGTGGGACGCCTGGCCGCCGAGTACACGCTGGTCGAGAACGTCTTCACCACCCCCCTGGACAGGGAACTGCTGACGGCGAGGGCCGGCCGGCGGATGCGGCGCCTGGACGGGCGGCCCACCGGCTGGTCCCCGATCGACACCAAGGAGTGGTCCCCGTCCGGAGCCACGACCGCCCCCGGAAGATGAGCGCGGCGGTCGGCTCCCTTGGCCGCCCGCCGTCCCGGCCCCCGGCCGCCCCACCCGGCCCCGCTGCCGTCGGTCCACCACACGTCATGGAGAAACCCCGAGTGCGTCCCAGGTCCCACCCGCCCCAGTCCCATCCGCCCCACCCCGCCCAGCACCGGCGCCGCCGTCCCGTCCGGGTGTGGCTGCAGCCGTTCCTGATCGGCCTGGTCATCGTCTCGGCGTTCGTCAGCTGCTACATCGGGCTCATGCGCGATCCCCAGCCCCACCGGATCCCCGTGGCGGTCACGGCTCCCGAGCTGGCGGACAAGGTCCAGCAGGCCATGGGGGACTCGCTCGACGTCCGGGCCGCCCACTCGACCGCCGAGGCACGCGACGCGCTGCGCCACCGTGACGTCGTGGCCGTCCTCGGCAGCGGCCCGCACGGCAAGGGCCTCGAACTCGACGTCGCGAGCGCGAACGGGCTGTCGACGACCACCGCGGTCACCAAGCTCGCCACGGCCTACGCGCACGGCGCCGGCCGGCACCTCGGCGTCTCCGACCTCGTGCCGCTCGCCCGGTACGACGCCCGGGGCCTGGCCGGGTTCTACGTCTCCTTCGGAGTGACCCTCTCCGGCTTCGCCCTCGCGCAGAACGTCGTGGGACTGAGCGGCCTGCTCCAGCTCCGGCACCGCTTCGCCCTGATGGCCGCGTTCGCCGCGGCGTCCGGCCTGGTCGCGGCCGCCATCGCCGGCCCCGTCCTCGGAGCCGTCCCCGCCCCGTATCTGCCCCTCGCCTTCGTCCTGGCCCTGCTGGCCGCCGCCGCGGCCTTCACCACGAAGATGCTGGCCACCTACGTCGGCCCGCTCGGCATACCCCTCGCCACCCTGTTGCTGCTGACCGTCGGCAACTCCACCAGCGGCGCCACCATCGGCGCCAACCTGATGCCGAGCGGCGCCCGGGCCCTGTCGGAGCTGCTGCCACCCGGCGCCGCCGTCCGTGCCATCTCCGATCTCAGCTATTTCCGCGGCTCCCACGTCCTCGCCCCACTGGCCACACTCGTCCTGTGGGCTGCGGCTTCCGCGGTCCTGCTGGCCTTCCGCACCGCCAAGCAGAGCCCGGCGCCGTCCCTCGCCGCACCCGACGTTCCCGCCCGGGGCGCGGCTTCGTAGCGGACGGGGACTCTGCTCGGCTGCCGTGCAGCCACGCTCGCCCCCGGCCTGACGTCTCAGCCGACCAGGCCGCCCACCCCGTTCACGGTGGCCGGGACGGAGTCGAGGACGGCCGTGACGGTCGTCGGTACGGCGTCCAGGACGTCGGCGACCGCGTCCTCGGCCGATGACGCTCGCGAGCCGACGGGTTCGCGGGGAGCGGTCGGTGTGGCGGTGACGGGAGGGTGCCGGTCCGCGGCCTGTGCGACCCGTGTGCTGTAGGGCCCACCCGGTTCGGCGGACTGTTCCTGCGGAACGGGCGGCGGGGCGGGGATTCCCGTCGGCCCGGCCTTCCGGGGCCCGGGCGGTGTGGAGGGCGTGGCGCCCGGTGCCCCGGGCGTCTGCGCCGGGCCGCCGCTCCCGGACTCCAACTCCCATCGCTGACGCATCGATCCGTTCCGCGCGGCCACGACCACCCGCGTGCCGTCGGCGGCCAGCGCGAGGTCCTTGTCCCAGCGGAGCAGGAGCTCGCCGCGCACCGTCAGGTCGTAGGACACCTCCCCCGCGTGCACCAGGCAGCCGGAGACCACGACGCTGCGCGCACCGGGGTCGGCGGCCAGGCAGAGGGTGGGGTCGAGCGCGCTGCGCAGCATGCCGTCGTCCTGGTAGGACCACTGCTGGGACCCGGCGTCCGAACACCGGCCGAGCAGCAGTTCCGCCCCGGTCCGCACCCGGCCCCCGCGCACGTCGACGCAGCGCCCGGCGTCGAGGCTGCGCAGCCTGCCGTGGGCGATCTCGACGGGCTCGCCCACCGAGGCCGGGGACGGGGAGCCCGCGGAAGGCGGGTTCACGGCGGAGCCGGACCCGGTGGTGCCGACGCCGGGGGCTCCCCAGGTGGTGGTGCCGGGGCGGGGGACACCGTTGTCGTCGGACCAGCTCTTGGCCACCAGCACGGTGGCGAGGAGGGCGAGGGAGACCAGGCCGGCACCGGCCAGCAGGGCCTTGCGCCGTCCGCTCCCGGCGTCGGTGCGGTGCCGTCCGGCGGGCACCGCGGCGGTGCCCGCGTCTTCGTCTCCGGTTGGCCAGGCCTCGACGACCCCGCCGGGTCCGGGCCGCGAGTCGAGATAGCGGCGGGCGCCCCAGCCGAGCACGGTCTCGGCGAGCAGCACCTCGAGACCGCCGTCGAAATGGCTGAGTTGTTCGGCGGCGTGCCGGCAGTACCGGCACTCGGTGAGATGCCGTTGCACATCGGGGAGCAGGGCGCCGCCCCGGCGAATGGGGACATCGAGCAGCCGGTTGTAGAAGCGGCATTCCTTCGAGGGCGCGAGTTCCCGGTGGGCGCGCACCAATCCGGTCCTGAATTGTTCGCGGGCCTGACCGAGGGCGGCCGTCGCGGTAGCGGTGTCGACGCCCAGCAGACCAGCGGGTATGTTTATGGGTTCGGCTTCGACCTCGGTGTGCCAGAGGAGGCATTGCGAGGCCCCCGGAAGAGCCTGGAAAGCGCGTTCGGCGAGTTGCCGTCTTTCCGGGGTGCCGGGTCTTGCGGCGCTGAGTCCGCGGCCGCCGGTGGTCTTGCGCAGTTCCGGTGCGACCACCGATACGGCCTCGTCGGCGGCCCACGTGCGGACGGTCTCCCGTACCGCCACCAGGAGCTGCGGGCGCAGGGCGCCGCCCACCGCGCCGCCGGCCAGCCGGCCGAGGACCCGCTCGAAGGCGGCGCTGGCGACGAGTTGGGCGGTGGGGGTGGCCGCGGCGAGGCAGACCACGGCGTAGTCGCAGGTGGCACGCCAGTGCCGGGCGAGCAGCAGGGCGACGGCATGATGCCTGGCCGCGGGGGCGCCGGTGAGCTGGGCGATGAGATTGCGGTCGGACTCCGCCGGGGTCGAACCGGGGCGGGGCGAGTAAGGCGGGCGTGGGGGGTAGGGCGATTGCACTGAACCATTTCCTTCCGAGCCGCAGGACGGCATGCGAAATGGCGCCCTGACGGAATGCAGTGCTGATTGGTGCGTACCTTTTGGGTCCGTAACGGCCGCGTCCTGCCGGCCGTACCGTTCCGTGGACCCTCCCGCGGGGTGGCTCACCTTTGCACACAGGCCTCGCGGGAAACAAGAAGTTGAGGTGACCGAAGTTCAAGGAACATGGAATTCAGATAAGTTACCGGCGGTATCCACATCCAGCCCGGATTCGGCGGCCGCACGGGTTCAACTTGTGCACGCCCGGGACCCGATGGCACACGAAATCTTCAACTCCCGGACGGTCGGGGTCACCAGGGGCGGAACGCCGGGTTCCACAGCCGCCTCCCACGTTTCTCCCGGCCCCCTCTCATCCCGGTGGGCCAGCATGTGCCGCATGATCGCCCCCCACTCCCCCGCCCCCTCGTCCCCCCGGCCGGTCCGCAAGGCCGTCGTCCCGGCCGCCGGGCTCGGCACCCGTTTCCTGCCCGCCACCAAGGCGACACCGAAGGAGATGCTGCCGGTCGTCGACAAGCCGGCCATCCAGTACGTCGTCGAGGAGGCCGCCAAGGCCGGTCTCGACGACATCCTCATGGTCACCGGCCGGCACAAGCGGGCCATCGAGGACCACTTCGACAACGCCTTCGAGCTGGAGCAGGCGCTGGCCGCCAAGGGCGACACCGTGCGCCTGGACGCCGTACGCGACCCCGCGCGGCTCGCCGACATCCACCACATCCGCCAGGGCGACCCGCTCGGCCTCGGCCACGCGGTGCTGTGCGCCAGGCACCACGTGGGCGACCAGCCCTTCGCGGTGCTCCTCGGCGACGACCTGATCGACGCCCGCGAGACCCTGCTCAGCCGGATGCTAGACGTCCGCGACCGCCACCAGGGCAGCGTCGTCGCGCTGATGGAGGTCGACCCGTCGCAGGTCCACCTGTACGGCTGCGCCGCCGTCGAACCGACCGGCGAGCACGGTGTGGTCCGGGTGACCGGCCTGGTGGAGAAGCCGTCCCCGGAGAACGCGCCCAGCAACTACGCGGTCATCGGCCGCTACGTCCTCGACCCCGAGGTGTTCGACGTCCTGGAACGGACCGCCCCCGGCCGCGGCGGCGAGATCCAGCTGACGGACGCGCTGCAGGACCTGGCAGCGGCCGGCACGGTCCACGGGGTGGTCTTCGACGGACTGCGCTACGACACCGGCGACAAGGCCGATTACCTGCGCACGGTGGTCCGGCTCGCCTGCGAACGCCCGGATCTGGGGCCGGAGTTCATTGCCTGGCTCAAGGAGTTCGTGGCGGGCCTGGCGGAGACGGGGGCCGGGCGCGAGGAGAGCCGCGCCGCCTGAGCGGCCCCGACGAAGGACGGGGTGAGGGGTCGGCGCCCCTCACCCCGTCCGACATGTGACAACGCAATGCGACACCGGCGGCCGGTACCACCGGGCGGCCGACACCACCGGGCGGCCGACACCACCGGGCGGGCCGACGTCGCCGGCCCGCCGGCCGGTCAGCTGTTGGGACGCAGCGTCCAGACGACGGTCATCTCACCGGTGACCGCGCCGTCCTCGCGCGTGATGGCGACGGCGACCGGGAACTCGGGGCGCTCGCCCGCGTCGAGTTCGGCGACGACGTCCGCGATCGGGCGGCCGAGGGTCGCGGTGGCCTTGACCGGGCCGAGTGCCACCTTCTTGTAGGCGATCTCGGCGCTGACGGCCAGCGGCACGGCCCGGGAGAGCTGGTCGCCGAAGGCGGCGAGTACGATCGCGCCGCTCGCGGACTCGGCGAGGGTGAACATCGCGCCCGCGTGCGGACCGCCGATGTGGTTGTGGAAGTCGCCCTGGTCCGGCAGGGACAGCACGGCCCGCTCCGGAGTGGTCTCCAGGTACTCCAGGTTGAGGGTCCGCACCATCGGGACCGTGGCGGCGAGCATCTCGCCGATCGACATCTGGTCAGTGCTCATGACGGTTATGTTACTAGCGGGTAGCAGGGTCTGACCAGAGCGGTTCCCGTGATCGTCCGGTGACGGCCGTCACGGCGGGGCCACGGCCCCCGCCCTGGAGCGGACCGGACCGGGCCGCACTAGGGTTACGGGCCATGTGGCCAGAACAGCAGCCGCCAGGGGGCGAGCAGTACCCGCAGAGCAACCCGTATCAGCAACCGGGTTACCAGCAGCCGAATCCGTATCAGCAGCCCGGCTACCAGCAGTATCCGCCGCAGGGCGGGTACGGGCAGCAGCCGCAGTGGGGCCAGCCCGGCCCCGCCGGCGCTCCGCAGCCACCGCAGGGCGGGGGCGGGGGCGGCGACCGCACGAAGCTGGTCGCGGTCATCGCGGCCGCGGCCGTCGTGGTGGCGGCCGCGGTGACCGGGTTCCTGGTCCTCGGCGGCAAGAAGGACGACAAGGCGGACACCGGCGGGAACCGGCAGGTGAGCCAGTCGCCCACCGTCACCGCCTCCGCCTCCGCGCCGGCGGACGACGATCCGCGCGGCGGCGGCGAGACCGAGAAGCCGACGATCGCGGGCTGGAAGACCGTCGTGAACCCCAAGTGGGGGACGGCCTTCGACGTACCGGCCGACTGGGAGGTCCTCACCCCGGGGACGTCCATCGGTTTCGAGGACAAGGACGGCAAGCCGATCATCACGATGTCGGCGCCCGCCCGGTACAAGTCGAAGTGGTGCACGAGCGACGACGACAAGGACGGCAGGACCGAGGACACGTCCCTGGCGGGGGTGGGCACCAAGGGCGAGAGCGGCGCGAAGACCCCGGGCGACGCGGCCGTCACGGAGGTCCCCTGGTGGGTGTACGGCGGCTACACGTATCCGGACAAGAAGAGCATCACCTACGACAAGAAGGCCACCGCCTACACCACCGCGTCGGGGCTCAAGGGCGCCTACGCCTGGGCGCGTTCGACGAACAGTCCGCAGAAGGGCAAGTGCGCGAGCGACGGCAGGGCGATCACCTTCGGGTTCGAGAACTCGGCCGGCGACCTGGTGTCCTGGGACTTCTACGGCGCCCAGGGAGTCGACGGTGAGGTCCCGACGGCGACGATCATGAAGATCCTCAGCACGGTCCGGCTGCACGGGACCCCGACGGGGAGCTGACCGCCGCCGGGGACCGGACGACGAAGGCCCGGACACCGACGGGCCGGATACCAAAGCACCGGATGCCGAAGGACCGGACGCCCGAGGGCCGGATGCCGAAGGACCGGACGCCCGACGGCCGGACTCCCGGGAATCGGATTGGCAAGGCGGGCACCCGGCAGGGATAGTCGGGCGGTGACCTCAGCCTCCGACTCCCCCGGCTCCCCGGGTGCCCCCGGCACCGCCTCCCGCCTGCGCAGACCCGCCTGGGCGGGCCGCAACTACAGCCTCCTGACCGCGGCGACGATCGTCACGAGCCTGGGCGCCAACGGCTCCCTGATCGCCGCCGCGTTCGCGGTGCTGGACGCGGGCGGCGACGCCGGGGACGTCGGACTGGTGGCCGCCGCCCGTACCTTCCCGCTGGTGCTGTTCCTGCTCGTCGGGGGTGCCGTGGCGGACCGTTTCCCCCGTCACCGCGTGATGGTCGCGGCGAACGCCCTCAACTTCCTCTCCCAGGGCGCCTTCGCCGTCCTCGTGCTCACCGGCGAGCCCCGCCTGTGGCAGATGATGCTGCTCACCGCGCTGGGCGGCACCGGCCAGGCGTTCTTCAGCCCGGCGGCAGAGGGCATGCTGCTCTCCTCGGTGAGCGGCGAACAGGCGGGCCGCGCGTTCGCCGTGTTCCGGATGGCGATGCAGAGCGCCGCCCTCGGAGGCGCGGCCCTGGGCGGCGCGCTGGTGGCGGCGGTGGGCCCCGGCTGGGTCCTGGCGGTGGACGCGGCGGCGTTCGCGGTGGCCGGTGCGCTGCGGTCCTTCCTCGACGTCAGCCATATCCCGCCGCGCGCCCCGGGCGGGGGGATGCTGGCCGATCTCCGGGAGGGCTGGCGGGAGTTCGCGGGCCGCCCCTGGCTGTGGGGGATCGTCGTGCAGTTCTCGATCGCGAACGCGGTGGTGGGCGCCGCCGACGCGGTCTACGGCCCGCTGGTCGCCCGCGACAGCCTGGGCGGACCGGGCCCCTGGGGCCTGGCGCTGGCCGCGTTCGGCGCGGGTACGGTGGCCGGCGCCCTGCTGATGACCCGGTGGAAACCCCGCCGGCTCCTGTTCGTCGGCACCCTGTGCGTCTTCCCGCTGGCACTCCCCTCCGCGGCGCTCGCGGTACCCGTCTCCGTGGGAGTCCTGTGCGCGGTGATGTTCGTGGCGGGCACGACGGTCGAGGTCTTCGGCGTCTCCTGGATGACCGCGCTGCACCAGGAGATCCCCGAGGAGAAGCTCTCCCGGGTCTCGGCCTACGACTGGTTCGGCTCCGTCTCCCTGCTGCCCCTGGCCACGGCGCTGGCGGGCCCCGCCGAGCAGGGCTTCGGCCGGGGCCCGGCGCTGTGGGGCTGCGCGGGCCTGGTCGTCGCCGTCACGGCCGCGGTGCTGCTCGTCCCGGACGTACGCAACCTCACCCGCCGCACGGTCCCGGTCACCGCCAGGCCGTCGGCCGCCTCAGCCGATGCCGAACGCTCCGCCGGGGGGCTCGGGTGACGGCACGGCGTCCGCGTCCCCGACCGGCCGGGCCGCGCCGACGAACTCCCGCAGCGCGGGCCCGTGTTCGACCCGCGCCGGAAAGGCGTCGGCGGCCGTACGACGGGCCAGCGCGCCGGCGTCGACCGGCCGGTGCGAGGCGATGAGCACCGCGTTGCCGAACCGCCGCCCGCGCAGCACACCGGGCTCGGCGATGAGCGCCAGTTCCTCGAAGGCGGTGGCGAACGTGGCGAGTTGGGAGCGCAGGAAGCCGAAGGGGGCGGAGTCCGCGAGGTTCGCGAGGTAGACCCCGTCGCCGCGCAGCACCCGCTCGGCCTCCCGCGCGTACCCCAGCGAGGTCAGGTGCGCGGGGATCCGGGACCCGCCGAAGACGTCGGCGACGATCACGTCCGCCGAATCCGCGGGCGCCGCCTCCAGCCAGCCCCGCGCGTCGGCGGCGTGCAGGGCGATCCCGGTGCCGTCCGCCAGCGGCAGATGCTCGGTGACCAGCTCCAGCAGCTCCCGGTCGGCGTCCACGACGTCCTGCCGGGACCCGGGCCGGGTCGCCGCCACGTACCGGGGAAGCGTGCAGGCACCGCCGCCGAGATGCAGCACGTCCAGCGGCACGCCGGCCTCCGCCACGGCGTCCAGCACGTACCCGAGCCGCCGGGCGTACTCGAACTCGAGATGCGTCGGCTCGTCGAGGTCCACGTACGACTGCGGCGCCCCGTCGACGGTCAGCAACCAGGCCCGCTCCCGATCGACGTCGGGCATCAGCTTGGCGGTCCCGTGCCCGGTGACCCGGACGACGGGTATGGATTCGTTCACTTCTCCATTGTGCGGTGCCGATGCCTGCCCAGGGGCGCGGGGAGCTGCGCGACCGGCCCCCACCGGCCCGCAGCCCCCCGCACACCGCAACCTCACTCCACGGAGGTCACGGTCCCCGCCCCCACGGTCCGGCCGCCCTCACGGATGGCGAACCCCAGCCCCGCCTCCAGCGGAACGTCCCGCCCCAGCTCCACGGTCATCTCCACCGTGTCCCCGGGCCGGGCGACCGTCTCGCCGAGGTCGACGTCCCCGACCACATCCGCCGTACGGATGTAGAACTGCGGCCGGTACCCCGTCGAGACGGGAGTCGTACGACCCCCTTCGCGCCCCGACAGGACGTAGACCCGCGCCGAGAACCGCCGGGCCGGCACCACGCTCCCCGGCGCCGCGACCACGTGCCCCCGCCGCACCGCGTCCCGGGGCACGCCCCGCAGCAGCAGCGCCACGCTGTCCCCGGCCTGCGCCTCGTCCATCGGCTTCCCGAAGGTCTCCAGGCCGGTGACGACCGTCTCGACGTCCGCGCCGAGCACCTCGACCCGGTCCCCCACCCGCACGGTCCCCCGCTCGACCGCACCGGTCACGACGGTCCCGCGCCCGGTGATGGTGAGCACGTTCTCCACCGGCAGCAGGAACGGCGCGTCCAGGTACCGCTCCGGCATCGGCACATACGTGTCCACCGCGTCGAGCAGCGCCTCGATGGACGCCGTCCACCGCGGGTCGCCCTCCAGCGCCTTGAGCCCGGAGACCCGTACGACGGGCACGGAGTCGCCGCCGTAGCCGTGCGCGCTGAGCAGCTCGCGGACCTCCAGCTCGACGAGCTCGACCAGCTCCTCGTCGGCCGAGTCCGCCTTGTTCAGCGCGACCACCACGTGGTCGACGCCCACCTGCCGGGCGAGCAGCACGTGTTCGGCGGTCTGCGGCATGATCCCGTCGAGCGCGGAGACCACGAGGATCGCGCCGTCCAGCTGCGCGGCCCCGGTGACCATGTTCTTGACGTAGTCGGCATGGCCCGGCATGTCCACGTGGGCGTAATGCCGGGTGTCCGTCTCGTACTCGACGTGCGCGATGTTGATGGTGATGCCGCGGGCGGCCTCCTCGGGGGCCCGGTCGATGCGGTCGAACGGCACGAACGTGCCGGTGCCGCGCTCGGCGAGGACCTTGGTGATGGCGGCGGTCAGGGTGGTCTTGCCGTGGTCGACGTGGCCCATCGTGCCGATGTTGAGATGCGGCTTGGTGCGGACGTATGCCGTCTTGGGCATGGCTGTACCTCGAAGCTTGTCCGTAGGAAGAGCGGGGACCCCGAGGAACTGCCCGACCCTCCCCCTGCGGGGTCCGCCGGACTTTCCGGGGAGGGTCAGCTTCGGGCGCCGTCGACAGCGGCCGTGAGAACGGGAACGGCAGCCTTCGGCGCATCCGCGACTGCGGATGCTGCGACGAGGAAGGCGAACCGGAACATGAGACAGATCATGTCCGACGCGTCGCCCCACGTCGAACGGTTTTCCGCGGCTCCGGTTCACCCAAGGGACAGGAACCATACGGCGATCACACATCAGCTTCGGTTAGTGTCACCGAATGCTCGATGCCAACCGCTCTGGCACCGCCACGGCCTCTCCCCGGCCCGCCGCCCAGGAGCTGACCATCGCCGTGCCCGCTCCGCTGGGCTTCGGTGCCCGCTGCACCCGCGTGCTGCTGTCGCCGTGGTCCCGGCTGTCCCTGCTCGTCGCCCTGCTGGCGGCGGCCGGGGCGTCGGTGCTGCTCTTCGAGCCCCAGAAGCTGATGACACAGGGCTGGCCGCCACACGTGGCGGGCACCACCGCGGTGGTGGTCTTCGCCGTGGCGTACGGCCTGATCACGGTGGCGTTCGTGCCACGGCCGATCCTGAACCTCGCGGCCGGTGCGCTGTTCGGCTCGGCCCTGGGCATGGGTGCGGCCATGGCCGGCACCGTGCTCGGGGCGTGGATCTCCTTCGTGCTCGGCCGGATGCTCGGCCAGGAGGCGCTGCGCCCGCTGCTGCGCGGCCGGCTCCTCAAGGCGGCGGACAACCAGTTCAGCAAGCACGGCTTCCGCTCGATGCTGGCGGTACGCCTGTTCCCCGGCGTTCCCTTCTGGGCCGCGAACTACGCGGCCGCCGTCTCGCGCATGCGCTGCACGCCGTTCCTGGTCGCGACCGCCCTGGGCTCGATCCCGAACGTCGCCGCCTACGTCGTCGCAGGCGCCCGCGCCTCGGCCCCGACCTCCCCGGTCTTCCTGATCTCGGTGGCGGCGATCGTCGTCCCGGCGGTGGCCGGAGCAGTCGTGGCCTGGCGCAAGCGCCACCACCTACGCCCCAAGCGATAGCGCGCCCGAAGGGGCGCGGGGAACTGCGCGACCAGCCCCCACGGCGCGCCGGCCGCCCGACAACCCCAAGCGGCACCCCACTAGGCGCACAGCACCCCCCTACCGAACCGCCTCCAGAATCATCGCGTTCGCCAACCCACCCGCCTCACACATCGTCTGAAGGCCGAAGCGAGCGCCGCGTTCCCGCATCGCATGCACGAGCGTCGTCGTCAGCCGAGTCCCGCTCGCCCCCAGCGGATGCCCCAGCGCGATGGCCCCGCCGTGCACGTTCACCTTCGCCAGATCGGCCCCGGTCTCCTGCCGCCAGGCCAGCACCACACTGGAGAACGCCTCGTTCACCTCGAACAGGTCGATGTCCCCGATGCCGAGCCCGGCCCGCCGCAGCACCTTCTCCGTCGCCGGGATCACTCCGGTCAGCATGAGCAGCGGATCGGAGCCGGTGACGGCGAAGTCGCGCAGGCGGGCCAGTGGCCGCAGCCCGAGCCGCGCCGCGGTCTCACCGGAGGTGATCAGCACCGCGGACGCGCCGTCGTTGATCGGGCTCGCGTTGCCCGCGGTCACGTTCCACTCGATCTGCGGGAACCGCTCGGCGAACCCGGGGTCGTAGTAGGCGGGCTTGAGCCCGGCGAGGATCTCGGCGGTGGTCCCGGGCCGTACCGACTCGTCGCGGGCGACCCCGTCCAGCGGCGCGACCTGCGCGTCGAAGAGTCCCGCTGCCCACGCGGCCGCCGCCTTCTGGTGCGAGGAGACCGCGAAGTCGTCCATCTCGGCCCGGCTGATCGACCACTTCGCGGCGATGAGCTCGGCGCTGATGCCCTGCGGGACCAGGCCCTCCGGGTATCGCGCGGCGACTCCGGGCCCGAAGGGGTCCTTGCCGGCCGGCACGTTGGACCACATCGGCACCCGGCTCATCGACTCGACACCGCAGGCGATCACGATGTCGTAGGCACCGGACATGACGCCCTGCGCGGCGAAGTGCACGGCCTGCTGGGAGGAGCCGCACTGGCGGTCCACGGTGGTCGCCGGGACCGTCTCGGGGAAGCCGGCGGACAGCAGGGCGTACCGGGTTGTGTTCATGGCCTGCTCGCCGACCTGGTCGACGGTGCCGCCGATCACGTCGTCGACGAGGGCGGGGTCGATGCCGGAGCGCTCGACGAGGCTGCGCAGGGTGTGGGCGAGGAGTTCGACGGGGTGGACGTGCGCCAGGGACCCGTTCGGCCTGCCCTTGCCGACGGGGGTGCGTACGGCTTCGACGATGACTGCGTCACGCATCTCGGGGACCTCGATTGCCAGTGTCGATTACCGGTGAGTAGGAAATCCGAACCCACCATAACTCCGAGGGTTGGAAATTCCAACCCTCCACTAGACTGGCCCCATGGCCGCCCCCAAGGACCCCCGCCCGTGTTCGATCGCCGACGCCCTGGCGGTCGTCGGCGAGAAGTACTCCCTGCTGGTCCTGCGGGAGGTGAGCCTGGGCAACGGCCGCTTCGACCAGCTGGTGCGCAACATCGGCGCCCCGCGCGACATCCTGGCCACCCGGCTGCGCCGGCTCGTCGACGCGGGGATCCTCACCAAACGCGTCTACAGCGAGCGGCCGCAGCGCTTCGAGTACCTGGCCACGCAGGCGGGCCTCGAACTGCAGCCGGTCCTGTTGACCCTGATGGCCTGGGGCGACCGCCATTTCCACCCGGACGGCGACCGCCCGATGGTGATCGAGCACAACTGCGGTGAGACCCTCACCCCGGTCGTCACCTGCGCGGCCTGCGGCGACCCGGTGCGCCACGGGGACTCGACGGCCCACCCGCAGACACCGGGCTGGACCGTCAGCGGGCCGGAAGCCGCCTGAGGAGCCGCTTCCCCGCCCTCACCACGGATGCGCCGCCAGGTATCCGGCGATCTCCGCGCGTTCCCAGGCACCGTCGGCGACGACGACCCGGTAGCGGCGCCGGAGGGTGTCGCCGGGGGCCAGCTCCAGCTCGTCGTGGAAGGCCCACGAGGGGGCGATGCCGGCGAACGGGTCGTTGCGCACGAACCAGTGGGCGGGATGGCCGCCGCCGGTGCCCAAGTGGTCGTTCTCCGGGGCATGTTCGAAGACGACGGTGGCATGGCCGTCGGCGCCGTCGTGCTCGCCGGACAGGGCCAGCCAGGGCGACTGGGAGCCCATGCGCTCCGGGCCCTCGCCCTCCGGGCCGACGATCCGGCCGTCCCGGAAGGCACGCGGGCCGCGCCAGAACAGGCCGGTGTAGCCCGCCTGTTCACGACCGGCGGTGGTCGGGCTGCCGAACAGCAGCGGCTCGGCACGGCGGTTGGTGATCGCGCTGGTCCACGTCAGCGCCCAGGACCGCGCGCCGGGATCCACGTCGTGGACCTCGATACGGCGCCGCTCCTCCGCCCACAGCGTCCCGTCGTACGGATGCCAGGTCACCCGCTCCGCGACCACTACGCGACCGTCGGCCGAGGACAGCTCGTCGAACCCGGCGTGCCGCATCGAGCCGACGCGCTCCGGGACGGCCACGTAACCCTTCCCGTGGATGTACGAGTTGCCGCCCCACAGGTTCGCGCCCGACAGGTGCGAGGCGGTCAGGGAGATGCCCTTGTGCCAGCGGTGGTCGTTGGGCCGGTAGTCGGTGACGACGTCCCCGGCGAGGGTGCGCACCGGGTGGAGGTAGGGCCGCGGCGCCTCCCAGGCCCGCTCGGGCCGGTAGACGTACGAGAAGAGCTGCACCCCGGTGACCGGCTCGGTCACGGTGACCCGGTCGCCGTGGGTGTGGGTGATCCGCAGTTCGTCACTCACGCGGACACCTCCGCGCGGACGGTGGTGTCCGTGAGCGCCGCCTTGTCCGGCGCGGTGATCCGCTCCAGGCCGGTGCGCCCGATGGCGCCGGCGACGGCGGCCCGGACGCGGCGGCCGGCGAAGGGGGCCGTGGAGCGGGGGGAGCGGGGCATGTACGTGATCAGCACTCCTCGGGCGTGTACCGGCGGTGGGCGAACTCCCGCCCGAAGCGCGCCGCACACGCACCCCGATGTGCGGAGCAAGCGCTTTCTCCTGCAGAAACGTAAGCGTCGGCACCTTGACCGGTCAACACCCCGTGGCCGCCGGTCCGCCTGCCGAACCCCTGTGTCCCCGCTGTCGCCCCGGCCCGCTACGCTGCGGTTGCACGCGCATGATCACGTGCGCCCGACTGTTTCACGCACCGCCGTGTGAGCATCCGCGCCCGCGTGATCGCGTGTGCCCGCGCGACCGCCAGCCCCCTCCTCACCCCTGGGACGCCGTACCTTCATGTCTTGGTTTGAATCGCTGGTCCTCGGACTCGTCCAGGGGCTGACCGAGTTCCTGCCCGTCTCCTCCAGCGCGCATCTGCGGCTGACCGCGGCCTTCTCCGGCTGGAAGGACCCGGGGGCCGCCTTCACGGCGATCACCCAGATCGGCACGGAGACCGCGGTGCTCATCTACTTCCGCAAGGACATCGGGCGGATCGTCTCGGCCTGGTTCCGCTCGCTGTTCGACAAGACGACGCGGCGTAACCACGACGCCCAGATGGGCTGGCTGGTGATCGTGGGCTCCATCCCGATCGGTCTGCTGGGCGTGACGCTGAAGGACCAGATCGAGGGCCCGTTCCGCGACCTCCGCATCACCGCGACCATGCTCATCGTCGTCGGCGTCGTCATCGGCATCGCCGACCGGCTCGCCGCCCGGGACGAGACCGGCGGCAGGCACCGCGCCCCCAAGCAGCGCAAGACGCTGGAGAACCTCGGCGCCAAGGACGGCCTGATCTACGGCCTCTGCCAGGCCTGCGCCCTGATCCCCGGCGTCTCCCGCTCCGGCGCCACCATCAGCGGCGGCCTGTTCATGGGCTACAAGCGCGAGGCGGCGGCCCGCTACTCCTTCCTGCTCGCCATCCCGGCGGTGCTGGCCTCCGGCGCCTTCGAGGTCAAGGACTCGGTGGGCGACGGCCATGTGGACTGGGGCCCGACCCTGTTCGCGACGGTGATCGCGTTCGCGTCCGGCTACGCGGTGATCGCGTGGTTCATGAAGTGGATCTCCAACAAGAGCTTCATGCCGTTCGTCTGGTACCGCGTCGCCCTCGGCGTCGTCATCATCGCCCTGGTCTCGGCGGACGTACTGAGCCCGCACGCGGCGGAGTCGGCGAGCTAGGCGCTTCGCTGGGGGCGCCGCGAACTGCCCTCCGCCGACTGCCGCACCGTCGTGGCCGGTCGCGCGGTTCCTCCCCAAGCCTTCGCCGGGGACACCCTCAGCGCCGCCTCGGGGCGCTGCCCCACGCGGCCTGCGTCACCGAATCCGCGGGGGCGCTCCACTTGAAACACCGCACCGGGCCGTCCGCCGACTGCCGCACCGTCGTAGCCGGTCGCGCGGTTCCTCCCCCAGCCTCCGGCCGACGGCTGGGGGCACCCCAGCCGCCTTGGGCGCGCTCTCAGCCGCGGTCGGCGGCCAGGGTGCCCTGGTGGTGGTAGAGGCGCCAGCCCGTCTCCGTGAGTCGCCACAGGGAGCTGCGCCAGGCGCGGCGGCCCTGGTTGTCCGCGAAGTAGGTCAGGTGCACGATGCCCGGGGCCAGGACGGTCCCGGACATCCCGCTGACTTCGACCGGTGACTCGGGGGACACCGATCCGCCGCTGGTCACCGTCAGGATCGACGTCGCGTCCCAGTGGCGGCCGGACACCCCGACCTCGGTGAACTCCGGATCGAGCAGTTCCAGGACGAGGTCCGGGCGGGCGCGCACCTCGGGGTCGAGGAGCCGAAGCTCCGCGTCGATGGCCGCCTGTACCGCCCGCTGGTTCTCGTCCGTCATACGGCGACCTTATGGACGGGTGGTCGCCGGGCCCAGCGAATATTCCGCCCGGAATCAGCCCAGCTTGAGCAGCAGGGCGGTGAGTTCGGCCGGCATGGTGATCATGCAGTCGTGGCCGCTGGGCAGTTCCCACACCTGCTGGGCCGCCGGGACCGGACGCCGGACGATGCCCTCCGGGACGTTCGCCACGCAGTGGATGTGGGTGCGCGGGATCGCGCCCACGGCAGGATCGTCAACGCGCACCGGCTGCTGCAGGGTGCGCACCGACTGGTCGGACAGCAGGCCGCGCAGCCACGCCACGTCCGCCGGCTCGGTCACCCCGAACAGGCCGTAGGGCGGCGGCAGTTCGGGCAGCGGCGGGACCCGCCAGCCGTCGCCGGACGCGAGGGCCCTGTCGATCAGCTCCCGGGTCGCGGGCTGGACGTCGGCCGCGGTCTCGCCGTGTTCCGGGACCATCGCGTCGAGGTAGACCAAGTGCCCGATGCGGTCGGGGACTTCGTTGGCGGCGCCCGTGACCACGAGCCCCGCGTAGCTGTGCCCGACGAGGACGACGTCGGTGAGGTCCTCGTCCCTGATCAGCCCGACCACGTCGGCCACGTGGGTGTCCAGGCCGACGTCCGGACCGAGCAGACGGGCCTTCTCGCCGTGACCGGTCAGGGAGGGTGCGTACACCCGGTGTCCGGCCGCCGCCAGCAGGGGAACCACCCGCTGCCAGCACTCCCCGCTGTGCCAGGCGCCGTGCACCAGCAGATAGGTCGACATGATCGTGCTCCTCGGTAGGTTCGCCGCTGTCACCCGTCACGCTCGCGGCCCGGCCCGGGACGGGGCAGAGCCCTGCTGATCCTGGGGGTGACAGGACCAGGCACGAGCGCGGCGGCGGCGTTACGGTGGCGGGATGACCGACGAACCGAACCTGCTGGGCTCGTACGTGCGCGCCCGCCGCGAGCTGGTCACGCCGGAGCAGGTCGGCATCCCCGTGCTGGGGGTTCGGCGGGTACCGGGCCTGCGCCGGGAGGAGGTCGCGATGCTGGCCGGCATCAGCGCCGACTACTACCTGCGCCTGGAACAGGGCCGCGACCGCAATCCCTCCGTGCAGGTCCTGGAGTCGCTCGCGCGCGTGCTGCGGCTCGACGAGGACGCGACGGCGTATCTGCTCCGCCTGGGCGCCGGGCGGCCTCGCAGGCGCCGGCGCCGGGCCCGGAAGGAGACCGTCCCGCCCGGCGTCGCCCAGCTCGTCACCGCTCTCCCGCTGCCCGCGCTGGTCGAGGGCCGGTACTTCGACGTCCTCGCCGTCAACGCCCTCGCGACCGCCCTGTCACCGCGTTTCTCGGTCGGCGCCAACCGGCTGCGGGACATCTTCCTCGACCCCGCCGAGCAGGCCCTGCACCCCGGCTGGGAGGAGGCCGGTGCCGGCATGGTCGCCGGCTTCCGGAGCTCCGTCGGGACCGACGCGGACGATCCGCGTGTCATCGAGCTGGTCGGCGAACTCTCCGTCGCCAGCCCGCACTTCAGCCGCCTCTGGGCCCGCCACGACGTGGCGTCCTGCGACGGCGCGGCCAAGGTCGTCGACCACCCCCGGGTCGGCCGGCTGCGGCTGAACCGGGAGCGGCTCGACGTCAGCGGCGCCGCGGGGCAGACCCTCGTCGTCTACCACCCGGACCCGGGGAGCGGCAGCGCCGAGAAGCTCGCCCTGCTCGCCTCGGCGCTGCCGACGGGGACGCCGGGGTGACGACGGGGTGACGACGGCCGGGCGGCGCATCTCGGCCAACCCCCGACTTCCGTCGTGTTCCGGGGATTCGGGGCCACCGCACCCGCTCCGGCAAGGGCGAAGTCCTGCACAGGGGCACAAGGGCCGCCCGGAGCCCCGACGATACGCCTGGCACATGCCAAGGCGCGGCCACCCGCTCGCCGTGCCGCCCGTGACCAACCCCATACGGTCTGCGTAGTGGCCCGGTGGCGCACGGTCAGCTCTTGCCCCTACGCTGTTTCGCATGTCCCCCGATTCCCGAACCCCTGGTTCCGTGCGGTCTGCTGCCGAGGTCAACGAGCACATCCGGGCGCTGTGGCTGCGTGCGGGCGGAACCCTGTCGGCGCAGGAACGGTCGGAGTACGAGCTTCTGGTGGTCGAGTGGGCCGCGGCGATCCGCGAGCAGATCATCGAGGCGGCCTGACCGGCCGGGGTTCAGCGGCCCCCGGAGACACGCAGCACCGTGCCCGTCGTGTAGGAGGCCTCGGGCGACAGCAGCCAGGCGATCGCGGCGGCGATCTCCTCGGGCCGGCCGGCCCGGCCCAACGGGGTGGTGTGACCGACCCGTTCGGCCCGGCCCGGGTCGCCCATCGCCGCGTGGATCTCGGTGTCGATCACGCCGGGTGCCACCGCGTTGACCCGCACGCCGTCGGGGCCGAGTTCCTTGGCGAGGCCCACGGTGAGGGCGTCGACGGCCGCCTTGGTCGCCGCGTAGTGGACGTATTCGCCGGGGCTGCCGAGGGTGGCCGCCGCCGATGACACGTTCACGATGGCGCCGCTCCCCCGGGCCGTCATCAGCCGGGCGGCACGGCGCGAACACAGCAGCGTCCCCAGCAGGTTGACCTCCACCACCCGGCGGAGGTCCGCGGTCCCGGCGTCGGCCAGCCGCCCGAACGGCCCGGTCACGGCGGCGTTGTTCACCAGCCCGGTGACGGCCCCCAACTCCCGCTCCGCCGCGTCGAACAGCCCCTCCACCTCGGCCTCCACGGACGTGTCCGCCCGGACCACGGCGCAGCGCGCCCCGTCCTTGCGCACCCCCTCCGCGACCGCCTCGGCGGCGTCCCCGTCCCGGACGTAGCCGATCACCACGTCGTGCCCGTCCGCCGCGAGCCGCAGACAGGTCGCCGCGCCGATACCCCGGCTGCCACCGGTGACCACCGTGACGGGACGTGCCATCTCAGACCTCCTCGAACCGGCCGGACGACGATCTTACGTCGGCACGCGCACGGGCACGGGCTCTCCGGTCAGCGCCGGGCATCCGGGCCGCCGAGGCCGCGAGCCGCCCGGATCCGGCCGAGCCACTCCGTGCCCAGCCGACGCCCCTCGGGGAGCTGGTCGTCCTTGTCCCAGCGCCACGCGGTGACCATCGCGAGCACGAGGCGCCGGCACTGGCGCAGCAGGTCCCGATCGATCCCCGGACAGTGCGCGCCGACTTCCTCCGGTGCGTGCGCGAGGTCGAACTCGACCGGCCCACGGCAGCACGTCTCCAGGTCGATGAAGAGCAGCCCGTTCCCGGTGGTGAGCACATTGCCCGGGTGCGGCTCGCCGTGCAGCAGCTGCTCGGCGCCGCCGTGCTCGCCGATCGCTCGCCGCAGGTTCCGCAGCGTGTCGCCGAGCAGCTCGCGATCCGCGTCGGCGAGTTCCGGAGTGCGGTCGTGGTCCGCCACGAGTCGCTGCGCCTGCTCGACCCGATCGGTGAAGTGCGGCGTCGGCACGTCGAGCGTACGCATGCCGGCGTGCAGCCGGCGAAGCGCATGGGCGTAGTCGGCCGGTGGGATCTCCCGACGAGGTGTCAGGGGCTCGTGGTAGCTCCAGAGCGTGACCTCGAAACCGTCCCGCTCGTGGACGCGCGGCTCCACTCGCGGTTCGAGTGCGGCCACCGGGCACCCGGCCGCGGTGAGCCGCTGGGCGAGCTCGATCTCGAACCGCGCGACCTGCTGTGCCGCAGGTGCCACCCGGGCCAGCACGTCACAGGGCAGCAGCCGCAGGGTGAGCTTGTTGGAGTCCTGCAGAACGGTCACGTCGTCGGCGGCCAGGCCGAGCGACACGGCAGTCGAGCCGGCCGCAGCCACGGCACGCCGGGCTTCTGACGCCTGCATGGTCCGCCGGTCCCCTTCCCCGCACGCCATCCGGTCCCGCGGCACCGGCGGTGTTGCCGGTCAGGCCGTCCGGCGGGTCACGCGGTAGCGAAGGTAGACGACTTTCGAGTCGAAGGTGCGGGATTCGACGAGGTCGAGGTCCACGCGGCGCTCGTGCCGGGGAAAGTACGGGACGCCACCGCCGACCAGCACCGGGTGGACCCGGACCCGGTACTCGTCGATCAGGTCCAGCGCGGCCGCCTCCGCGGCGAGAGCCGCGCCGCCGATCGCGATGTCGCCCTCCCCCGGCTCGGCCCGCAACCGCCGGACCTCCTCCGCCAGGCCACCGGAGACCAGGCGGGCGTTGCCCTGTACCGCGGAGATCGTGCTCGAGAACACCACTTTGGGGAGCTGCTTCCAGATCTCGGCGAACTCGGACGTCGAGAAGCCGAGCGCCGGGTCCTCGTCGGCGGTCTCCCAGTACAGCATCGTCTCGTACAGCCGTCGCCCCAGCAGGTGGACGCCGAGCCCCCGGATCTCGTCGGTGGCTGAGGCGGAAGAGCTCCTCGTCGGGCTCCGTCCAGCCGAAGTCGCCGTCCGGCCCGACGATGTAGCCGTCGAGCGAGACGTTCAACGAATAGGTCACGCTGCGCATCGGGGGTCCTCCTCGGTATCGGGTTCGACCGTACGACCGCCGGACCCCCCAGGACTCATCGGCACGACGCGTCGGACAACCCGGCGGCCGTGCGGTCCGGTTCGAACATCACCGAATATCGTCCGTGCCCCTTGGCTCCGCCCGCCCGGTGCCCAACACTGAGCCGATGACGCAGCGTGTGGAGCTCGCGACCGTGATGGACCGGCTGGCCGTGGACGAGATGGTCACCGAGTACGCCATGGCCGTCGACGACGGTGACTGGGCGGCGTACCGGAGGCTGTTCACGGCGGACGGGCGGGCCGACTACCGCTCCGCCGGCGGGATAGAGGGCGATGCCGCGCAGGTGGCCGGGTGGCTCGCGGAGAACCTGACCCTGTTCTCGATGCGGCAGCATCTCATCGTCAACCGCCGGGTGCGTTTCGGGATCCTGGACCACGACACCGGCGACACCGCCCTTCTGCAGGCCGACTACGTCAACCCGATGCGCTTCGCCGGCGGCGACGCCGCCTCCACCGCGCCGGACTTCGTGTGCGGCGGCCGCTACTCCTTCGCGTTCCTGCGCACCCGGGACGGCTGGCGGCTGCGTCAGGTCGTCGTCGAGGAGCGGTGGCGCAGGCTGCCCGACCCGCGTGCGGTGGCAGTGTCCGACTGACCCCGCGCCCCTGCCCCCTGTCGGAGCTCCGGCCCGGTCCCGCACACTGGATGGACCCGCAGGCAGGAGGCGATGGATGAGGACCGTCGAGCGCTGGCTCACCTCCCCGTGGCGGCGTTCCTGCGCCGGGGCGCTCGCGGGGGCGCTGCCGGTGCTGGCCTTTCCGGCGCCGTCGCTGTGGTGGTTCGCGTACCTCGCGCTGGTGCCGTGGCTGCTGCTGGCCCGCTCGGCGCCGACCGGGCGGCGGGCGGCGTACGACGGCTGGTGCGGCGGGTTCGGGTTCATGGTCGCCGTGCACCACTGGCTGCTGCCGAGCCTGCACGTCTTCATCTTCCTGATCGCCGGTCTGCTGAGCGTGTTCTGGGCGCCCTGGGGGTGGGTCACGCACCGGCTGCTGGGCGGGGTGCCGTCGCCGGGGCGGGCCGCGGCCGCGGTGCTGGTGCTGCCCTCGGGCTGGCTGATGGTGGAGCTGGTGCGGTCCTGGCAGGGGCTCGGCGGCCCGTGGGGGATGCTCGGCGCCACCCAGTGGCAGATGACACCGGCGCTGCGGCTGGCCTCGGTCGGCGGGGTGTGGCTGCTGAGCTTCCTGGTGGTGGCGGTCAACGTCGCCGTCACCGTGCTGGTGTCCGTGCGGGAGGCCCGGCTCCCCGCGGTGGCCTCGCTGGTGGCCACGGCGGCCGCGACCTCGGCGGCCTGGGTGTGGTCGCCGCGCCCGGACGTCGACGGTCACGCCCGGATCGCCGTCGTCCAGCCCGGCATCGTCGACGGCACCGACAGCGGCGACCGGCGGTTCGACCGGGAGGAGCAGCTGACCCGGCAGCTGGCGGGGCAGCATCCGGACCTGATCGTGTGGGGCGAGAGCAGCGTCGGGCACGACCTCGGGGACCGGCCCGACCTCGCGCGGCGGATCGCCGCCCTCTCCCGCGAGACCGGCGCGGACATCCTGGTCAACGTGGATGCCCGGCGCTCCGACCGGCCCGGCATCTACAAGAGTTCCATCCTGGTCGGCGCCGACGGCCCGACCGGGGACCGGTACGACAAGATGCGGCTTGTTCCGTTCGGCGAGTACATACCGGCCCGCTCGCTGCTCGGCTGGGCCACCTCGGTCGGCAAGGCGGCCGGCGAGGACCGGCGGCGCGGTACCGGGCAGGTGGTGATGGACGTCGGCCACGGGCTGCGGATCGGACCGATGATCTGCTTCGAGACGGCGTTCCCCGACATGAGCCGGCACCTCGCCCAGGACGGCGCTCAGGTGCTGGTCGGCCAGTCGTCGACCTCGTCCTTCCAGGGCAGCTGGGCCCCCGAGCAGCACGCCTCGCTGGCCGCGCTCCGGGCCGCCGAGACCGGCCGGACGATGGTGCACGCCACGCTGACCGGGGTGTCCGCCGTGTACGGACCGGGCGGCGAGCGCATCGGCCCGTGGCTCGGCACCGACGCGAGCACCGCCCGGGTCTACGAGGTGCCGATCGCCCGTGGGGTCACCCCGTTCGTGCGGTTCGGCGACTGGCCGGTGGACGGCGCGCTGCTGGTGCTGGCCGCGTACTGCCTGGCCGAGGGGGTGCGGACGGTCAGGCTGCGCCGGAGTGCCGCCCAACCTCTCGTACCACCTGCTCGCACAGCTCATGAGTCGCCAGTGCGTCCCGGGCGCTGAGCACCTTCCCGGCGCGGACGGCGTCCAGGAAGGCGAGGACGGCCTGTTCGATGCCGCGCTGCCGGGCGACCGGCACCCAGTCGCCGCGCCGGCGGACCGTCGGCTGGCCCTTGTGATCGACGACCTCGGCGAGGTTGAGGACCTGGCGCTTGGTGTCCTGTCCCGAGACCTCCAGGATCTCCTCCGCCGAGCCGCTGAGCCTGTTCATCACGCCGAGCGCCGTGAAGCCGTCGCCGGCGAGCTGGAGGACGACGTGGTGCAGCAGGCCGTCGGCGACCCGGGCCCGGACGGTCACGTCCGCGACCGGGCCGGGGGCGAGGAAGCGCAGGGTGTCGACGACGTGGATGAAGTCGTCGAGGATCATCGTGCGGGGTTCCTCGGGCAGCCCGACGCGGTTCTTCTGCATCAGGATCAGGTCGCGCGGGTGGTCGGCGCACTGCACGTAGCCGGGGGCGTGGCGCCGGTTGAAGCCGACGGCCAGCGACACGTTCCGCGCCTCGGCGAGCGTCACGAGCCGCTCGGAGTCGGCCAGCCGGTAGGCGAGGGGCTTGTCGACGTACGTCGGTACGCCCGCCTCGAGCAGCCGGGTGACGATCTCGGGGTGGGCGACGGTGGCCGCGTGCACGAAGGCGGCGTCGAGGTCCTGGGCGAGGAGGCCGTCGAGGGTCGCGTGCCGGCGGTCCTCGGGCAGGCGGAGGCTGTCTCCGACCCGGGCCAGGGTGGCGGGGGTGCGGGTCTGCAGGTGGAGTTCGAGCCCCGGCTGCACGGCCAGCACCGGCAAATACGCCTTCTGCGCGATGTCGCCGAGTCCGATGCAGCCGACCTTCACTGACGCTCCCCTAGCGGTTGCCCACACGTGCCTGCGCAAAAGCATACGGGCCGATAATCTGTGGTGGGACCGGCCGGAGGTGCCCCAGGATGCCGGGCATGACGACCGAACGCCGTATGCCCGCCGTGGACGCCGACGAACGCAGCATGCTGGAGGGCTGGCTGGAGTTCCACCGGCAGACCCTCGCGGTGAAGTGCGAGGGACTGACCGACGCCCAGCTCCGGACCGCCTCCGTGGCACCCTCCCCGCTGTCCCTGATGGGGCTGGTGCGGCACATGGCCGACGTGGAGCGGTCCTGGTACCGCAGGGTCCTCGCCGGGGAGGAGGCACCGCCGCTGTACTTCAGCGACGAGGACCCGGACGCCGAGTTCCACCTCACCGAGGCGGACACCTGGCGGGAGGCGTACACGATCTGGCAGGCCGAGCTGGCGGCGGCCCGGCAGGCCGCGGCCGGCTTCGCTCTGGACGACCTGTCCAAGGGCCGCCACCGCCGCACCGGGCAGCGGATGAGCCTGCGCTGGATCCACACCCACATGATCGAGGAGTACGCCCGGCACAACGGCCACGCCGACCTGATCCGGGAGCGGATCGACGGCGCGACCGGCGACTGACGTCAGCCTGGCAGCCGCCCGTCCCCCGTACGGGGCACGAGATCACCCGTGCGGGGCACCAAAGTCTTGTCGCCGGTGTCAACCCCCGCGCCGAACCAGCAGAGTTGCGCGGGTGCATCGAACGACGACCACCGCAGCGCTCCTGGTCACCGTGACCGTCTCGGCCCTCTCCGGCTGTGTGACCGTCCAGCACCCGGCGGCACCCGGCCCGCCTCCGGGTACGGCGCCCTCGCTGCCGTCGGTGCCCCGCACGGACGGCAGCGCCGAGCCGCGCGTGGTGCAGGCGCCGGTCAAGGAGGCCCTGGAGATGGTCGGCCCGTCCCGACCGCCCCACCGTGCCGCACCGGCCGCACCGCACGCCCCGGCGCCCGCTCCCCCGGCCGGGCGTCGCCCGCCGGCGGCCCCGCGTGCCGTCACACCGCAGCCCCCCACGGCCCGCCGGACGCACAGCCCGCAGGCCGGCCTCCCCGGCATCTCCCACTCCGTCCCGAATCCCCCGGACGTGTGCGCCCTCGGCGAGCAGTACGGCGGCTGGGCCGCGGACAGCACGCAGGCACGCGTCTGCGAACAGGCGTACGGGCACTGAGAGCCCGGTGCGGCGCTACTCCGGCCGCTGTCGCGGTGGGCCCCAGGACTCGCCACCGGAGTCGCCCGCGTCGCCGAGCCGCAGCTCCAGCCGGCCGATCGCGGCCCGGACCCCGTCGCCGTACCCGTCGTCACCGAGGGCCACGGAGGCGCCACGGGCCCGGTGCAGGTGGCTGCGGGCGGCCTCGGTACGGCCGAGCTTCACGTAGTCGGCGGCGAGGTTCAGGTGCAGGGAGGGATAGAAGCCGCGCAGCCGCGCATCTCCCTCCGCCTCGTCCGCCGCGGACAACGCCCGCAGGTCCCAGGCGAGTTCGTCGGACGGGTCGTCCTGGGTGTCGGCGAGGTAGTGGGCCAGGGTGCAGCGGTGCAGCGGCTCACCGTGCTCGCCGAACTCCGCCCACAGGTCGAGCAGGCGCCCCCGGGCCTCCTCGCGGTCGCCGGCGTGGTGCAGCATCACCACCTGCCCGATCCGAGTGAGTACGGCATCGGGTGTCGTGCGCTCCTGTCGCTCCGCCACGGGGCCCTCCGGGCTGTAAGCCGTTGTTTGCAGCCGACGCTAGAGGGCGCCGCCGGGTTTCGTCGTCAGGCGGCGCCGTGGGAGCCCGGGCCGGTGGTGCACTGCCGCCCGCTGGGGGCTGCTCGCGCAGTTCCTCCCCCGGCCTCCGGCCGGGGGTACTCCCAGCGCCCCTGGCGGGTCGCCCTCTGGTCGGCTACGAAGTCAGCCCAGGTCCGGGATTCGCCAGTCGATCGGCTCGTGGCCCTGGGCCGCCACCGCCTCGTTGATCTGGGTGAAGGGGCGGGAGCCGAAGAACTTCTTCGCGGAGAGCGGGGACGGGTGCGCGCCCTGGATCACCACGTGCCGGGTCTCGTCGATCAGCCGGAGCTTCTTCTGCGCGTAACCGCCCCAGAGGACGAAGACGGCCGGGTCGGGCCGCTCGGCGATCGCGCGGATCACCGCGTCCGTGAACTTCTCCCAGCCCTTGTTCTTGTGCGAGTTGGCCTCACCGGCACGGACCGTGAGGACCGCGTTGAGCAGCAGCACGCCCTGCCGGGCCCACGGCATCAGATAGCCGTTGTCCGGCACGGACTCCCAGCCCAGCTCCTCGCGCATCTCCTTGTAGATGTTCCGCAGGGACGGCGGGATCCGCACGCCGGGGCGGACGGAGAAGCACAGCCCGTGGCCCTGGCCCTCGCCATGGTAGGGGTCCTGGCCGAGGATGAACACCTTGACCTGGTCGAACGGCGTCGCCTCCAGCGCGGCGAAGACCTCCTCGCGCGGCGGGTAGACGGGACCCTTCGCCCGCTCCTCCTCGACGAACTCGGTCAGCTCCTTGAAGTAGGGCTGCTGCAGCTCGTCGCCCAGAACCCCGCGCCAGGACTCGGGCAGCATGGCGATGTCGGTCACGTCAACGTCCTCACGAATTGCGGTAACTTGCAGATCCTGCCGGTACCGGAAAACCTACAGGCGACCACTGACAACCGGTGCCGGACGGCGGTTTCACCAGCTGGTCTTGCGGTGCAGCTCCCACATCATCATGATCGTCGACGGGTCGAGCGCCTTCTCGCCGCCGGAGATGTCGTCGCTGGCCGCGACGTACTGCCGCCCCTGCCACAGCGGGATCAGCCGGGTGTCGTTGACGAGGATCTGCTGGGCCTCCTCGAAGTCCTTGACGACCTCCGCGCGGTCGTTCTCGCTGCGGGACCGCGGCAGCAGCCGGCCGGTGATCACCGGGGACGGGTAGGGCGTGCCGAGGGCGTTCTGCTCGCCTACGAAGGGCGCGATGAAGTTGTCCGCGTCGGGGAAGTCCGGGAACCAGCCACGGCCGAACACCGGGTACTCCCCCTTCTGGTAGCCGACGACGTAGGTCTTCCAGGGCCGGCTCCTGAGGGTGATGGTGAACAGCCCGGAGTCGTCCAGCTGCTGCTTGAGCTCCTGGAACATCCGGCCGGTCTCGGAGCCGTAGCGGTCGGTGGTGTACCAGAAGGTGAGCGGGACGCGCCGGGTGATGCCGGCGTCGGCGAGGATCCTGCGGGCCTTGGAGACGCTGGGGTCGCCGTAGACGTCGAAGAAGGCGGTGGTGTGGCCGGTCAGGCCGGCCGGGACCATGGAGTACAGCGGGTCGACGGTGTCCCTGTAGACGGAGTGGGCGATCGCGGCGCGGTCGACGAGCTGGGCGACGGCCTTGCGCACGGCGGGCAGCTTGGCCCACGGGTCCTCGGGGTTGAAGACCAGGTAGCTGATGTCGGTGCCGGTGCCGTCGATCAGCTGCAGGTCGGTGCTGCGGCGCGCCTCCAGGGCCACGATGTCGGAGGCGGCGAGACCGCGGTAGGTGACGTCGATGTCCCCGGAGCGCAGGGCCTTGACCATGGTGGCCGAGTCCTGGAAGTAGCGGATGGTCACCGCGTCGTTCTGCCGGTCGGCGAAGCCCTCATAGTTGTCGTTGCGGACCAGCTCGGCCCGTTTGCCGTCCTCGTAGGACCTGAGGGTGTACGGCCCGGAGCCGTGCACGGAGGCGTCCTTGCGCAGCGAGTGGGCGGGGTAGTCGTCCGGATCGACGATCGACATGGCCGGGGTGGCGAGCACGAACGGGAAGGTGGCGTCGGGCTTGTTGAGGTGGAAGACCACCTCGCGGTCGCCGGTCGCCTGCACCCGGTCGAGGCTGCCGAGCAGTCCGGCCGGGCCGCTGGGCGCGTTGATGCTCCGGATCCGGTCGATGGAGTACTTGACGGCCTGGGCGTCGAGCTTGCGGCCGTCGGCGAACTTCAGGCCGGAGCGCAGTTCGCAGCGGTAGGTGCGGGAGCCGGAGTCCGTGAAGGCGCAGTTCTGCGCGGCGTCGGGCTGCGGGGTGGTGGCGCCGTCGGGGTAGGCGAGCAGTGTCTGGTAGACGTTGCGGAACAGCTCCCAGGAGCCGTCCCACGATCCCGCCGGGTCAAGGGTGCTGGGGGCGCTGGTGGTGCCGACGACGATCGGTCCGCTGTTGTCCGCACTGCTGCCGGAGAGCACTCCGCACCCGGCCACCAGGGAGATGGACGCGACGGCGGCGGCTCTTCGCAGACCTCGGTTCCGGTTGAACACGCGCACGCTCCTCGATCCGCCGTACCAGGGGTCGGCGGCAGACCATACCGCAGCGTTGCGCGCGTTGAAGCACCCCGGAAACACGGGCGTTGATCGAATGTGCTATGACGACGTTGTCATTCTCCTGTGCGGATCTTGTGCGACCGCGTGGGCGCCGTTTTCCTCACAGATGCGGCAAATATCTGTGACGAAGACGACGCCCGACGCTCCGTCAGGCCATGCCGGCGTTGAGGAAGATGCCCCCGTCGACGACGAGCGTCTGGCCGGTGATCCAGTCGGACTGCTCCGAGGTGAGGAACGCGGCGGCGCCGCCGATGTCGGAGGGCACGCCGAGCCGCTTCAGCGGGTAGCCCGCGGCGGCCTCCGCCTCGCGGCCCTCGTACAGAGCCTCGGCGAACTTGGTCTTGACGACGGCCGGGGCGATCGAGTTGACCCGGACGCCGGGGGCGAACTCGTGGGCCAGTTGCTGGGTCAGGTTGATCATCGCGGCCTTGCTGATGCCGTACGCACCGATGAACGGCGAGGCCGAGAGGCCGGCGACGGAGGCGATGTTGACGATGGCGCCGCCGTTGTCCTTCTGCCAGGCGTGCCAGGTCTTCTGGGCGAAGCCGAGGGCGGAGACCACGTTGGTCTCGAACACCTTGCGGGCCACGTCCAGGTCGACGTCGGCGATCGGGCCGAACACCGGGTTGGTCCCGGCGTTGTTGACCAGGTAGTCCACACGGCCGAAGGCGGCCATGGCGCGGTCGACGACCTCGCTCTGGTGGGCCAGGTCGTGCGCCTTGCCGGCGACGCCGACGACGCGCTCGGCGCCGAGGCTCTCGACGGCCTCCTTGAGGGCTTCCTCGTTGCGGCCGGTGATGACGACGCGGTCGCCGCGGGCGATCATCGCCTCGGCGACGCCGTAGCCGATGCCGCGGCTCGCGCCGGTGACGATGGCGACCTTGCCGGAAAGCTCGGGCAGTTCAGTCATGTCAGTGTTCCTCAGGTTCCCCGGTGTGCTGCTAGTCGAGCGGTCCGCCGGCCACGTACAGCACCTGGCCGGAGACGAAGCCCGCGGCCTCGTTCGTGAAGAAGGCGATGGCGTTGGCGATGTCCTCGGGCTCGCCGACGCGCTGCACCGGGATCTGGGTGGCCGCGGCGGCCTTGAACTCCTCGAAGCCCATCTTCACGCGCTCCGCGGTGGCCTTGGTCATCTCGGTGGCGATGAAGCCGGGGGCGACGGCGTTGGCGGTGATTCCGAACTTGCCGAGCTCGATGGCGAGGGTCTTGGTGAAGCCCTGCAGACCGGCCTTGGCGGCGGAGTAGTTGGCCTGGCCGCGGTTGCCGAGCGCCGAGGAGGAGGACAGGTTGACGACCCGGCCCCAGCCGGCCTCGACCATGTGCTGCTGGACGGCTTTGGTCATCAGGAAGGAGCCGCGCAGGTGCACGTTGAGGACCGTGTCCCAGTCGGACGCGGACATCTTGAACAGCAGGTTGTCGCGGAGCACGCCGGCGTTGTTGACCAGGATGGTCGGGGCGCCCAGCTCCTCGACGACCCGCGCGATCGCCGCGGCGACCTGGGCCTCGTCGGAGACGTCGGCGCCGACCGAGATCGCCTTGCCGCCGGCCGCGGTGATCTTCTCGACGGTGTCCTTGCAGGCGGCCTCGTCGAGGTCGATCACGGCGACCGCGCGGCCCTCGGCGGCCAGTCGTACGGCGGTGGCGGCGCCGATGCCGCGTGCGGCACCGGTGACGACGGCCACCCGCTGCTCAGTGCTGGACATGCTGTTTCTCCTCGCCCTTGAGAACACCTGAATCGAGAACCCGGCCGATGGGTGAGCGACCGCTTAGTACCTTCGACAGACGTGACGCTAGAAGCCCTGGCACGCGGTGTCAACGTCACTCCGCGCAGTGTGATCCATTACCTCACCAGGAGGTCCAGCAACCGCGCCGTCTCGGCGGCCGGGTCGCGGGTGAGCCCGGTGTGCACGGGGCCCGGCTGCACGACGGTGGAGCGGGGCGCGACCAGCCAGCGGAAACGCCGCCCCGGGTCGTCACCGGCCGCGTGTCCCGCCGCCGCCCCGCCCGCACAGATACCCTCCACCGCCCCGAGCGCGGCCCGCACCCCGGCGACGTCCGCCTCCGGATGCAGGGCCAGCAGCCGGGCCTCGTCGAGATGGGTGCGGGCACCGACGTAGCCCTTGGCCCGGCAGTACACGAGCACGCCCGCGTTGATGCACTCGCCGCGCTCCACGCGGGGTACGACGCGCAGCAGGGCGTACTCGAAGACGTCCCGGTCGCCGCCCTGGCCGGACCGGGTGATGTGGCGCTCGGTCATGTGTCCGGCCACGTTGATGTGGGTCTCGCTCACTTGGCCCCCTCGATGCCGGTGATGCGCTCGTGGATGACGGCGGCCCGGGCGAGCAGCGGGCGCGCGTAGGTGCGCCGCAGGTCGTCGGGGGTGTCGAAGCCGGGCTCGGCGGCGAGCCAGACGTCCGGGATCTCGGCGGTGACCTCGGCGAGCAGGTCCTCGGTGACCAGGGGCGCCAACTCGGCGGCGGCCGCCCGGACGTCGGGACCGAACCCGCTCAGTGCGTGGTCGGCGGCGTCGTACGGGCGGGCGGCGGACGCCTCCGCCGCCGGCCAGTTGTGCTGCCAGATCATGGTGGCGCCGTGGTCGATGAGCCACAGGTCGCCCTGGTGGACCAGCAGGTTGGGGTTGCGCCAGGAACGGTCGACGTTGTTGACCAGCGCGTCGAACCAGACGATCCGCCCGGCCTCCGCGGGGCTCACCGCGAAGGCGAGCGGGTCGAAGCCGAGGGCACCGGAGAGGAAGTCCATGCCGAGGTTGGTGCCGCCGCTGCCCCGCAGCAGGTCCTGCACCTGCTGCTCGGGTTCGCCGAGTCCCAGCACCGGATCCAGTTCGACGGTGACCAGACGGGGCATCCGGAACCCGAGCCGGCGCGCGAGTTCACCGCAGACGACCTCGGCGACCAGCGTCTTGCGGCCCTGCCCCGCACCGGTGAACTTCATGACGTACGTGCCGAGATCGTCGGCCTCGACGAGCCCCGGCAGCGAACCGCCCTCGCGCAGGGGCGTGATGTAGCGGGTCGCGGTGACTTCTCGCAGCATTTTCCCAGGCCATCCAGCTTCTCAACCAGGCAGTCGGCGACCGGGGGGCCTCCGGCACGAAGTGAGCATAGTAACCGAGCGTGACAGCGGGTGAGGTCCGGGGCCCTGGCAAGCGGACGACGCAGCTCGCGGCTCGGCGTCCGGGCAGGTCATCGAAAGCCTGGCCCTTGCGCGGCTCTCCGGACCACAGCGCGCACACCTGTTCACCCTGGCCGCGCTGGCGCCCGATGATCCACCGCTGTTCCAGGTCAACTGCGTCGCAGGTCAGGACCGACAGCGAACCGACAGCGCTGTTTCACCGAAGCCTCATGTCCAGGTGGTCACTATCTGGATGCAGTCTGAACAGGTGGTGCCCGAAGACCGTACCCCTGGACGGATCAACGAGAAGCTCCGCGGAAGGGACCCCTCACATGACCAGCGCACCGCTCAACCCCTCGGCCAGCCCGGCTCGCCGCACCGTCATGGTGGCGGCCGGAGCGGCGGGGCTCGCCGCCGCGCTGACCGCCTGCGGGTCGTCGGACGACGGCTCGTCGAGCTCGACCACCACGAACGGCAACGCGGGCGGTGGCTCCACCACGCAGGACAGCAACAGCTCGGCCGGCGGCTCCACGGCCGCGGCCGGCGGCACCGCGCTCGCCAAGACCACGGACATCCCCGAGGGCGGCGGCACGATCTACAAGGACCAGGCCGTGGTCGTCACCCAGCCGACGTCGGGCCAGTACAAGGCGTTCTCGACGAAGTGCCCGCACGCCGGCTGCGCGGTGACCAGCATCGCCAACGGCGAGATCGTCTGCCCCTGCCACGGCAGCAAGTTCGCCATAGCGGACGGCAGCGTGAAGCAGGGCCCGGCGACCACGGGCCTGACGGCCGCGAACATCACGGTCTCCGGCGACCAGATCTCGCTGGCCTGACCCTCAGGACCGCCGGCGCGGTTGTTTGAGGCAGCCGAGCACCTCGTCGGTGGTCGCGACCGTGGCGACCAACGCGAGGGTGTTGCGGACCATCGCGGGGGTGTACTCGGGGGGCACTCCCGCGACGGCGTCGGCCGGGACGACGGCCGTGTAGCCCCGGTTGACCGCGTCGAACACGGCATTGGGAATGGCCACGTTGGCCGAGACGCCGGTGATGACCAGGGTGCGGCAGCCGAGGTTGCGCAGCAGCGGGTCGACGTCGGTGCCCTGGATCGGCGACAGGCCGTGCAGCCGTCGCACGACGAGGTCCTCCTCCGAGACCTCGATGGGGGGCGCGACGCGGACCGCCGCGGTGCCGGAGAGCTGCTGGACGAGCAGCCGTTCGGCGGCGCGGAACAGGCGGGCGTTGCGGTTCGCGCCGCGGCCGTCCGGGCGGCGTTCGGCGATCGCGTGGATCACCTGGACACCGGTGTCGTGCGCGGCGGCGACCAGGCGGGCGATGTTGTCGAGGGCCCCCGACGTCCGTGCCTCACGGGCGAGTTCGGGCAGCGCGCTGTCCGGGCCCACCACACCCTGCTGGCACTCGACGGTGAGCAGCACGGTGCTCACGGGGTCGAGGAGTTCCGCGAGCCGTTCGTACGACGACGGCATGACGCCCCCTTCCACCTTGGTGCGGGGCGGGTGACACTAACCGCCATCGCGCGGGAACGGAAGAAGAGACAGAAGAAGAGGGGGCCGCATGACCGTCACTCAGCGCCGGGGCCGGAAGATCATGATGACGCCCGGTGAGCTGGACGAGTTCCTCACCACACAGCGCACCTGCCGGGTCGCGACCGTCTCGGCGTCCGGCGCCCCGCACGTGAGCGCCCTGTGGTTCGCCTGGGACGGCACGTCCCTGTGGCTCTACTCGGTGGTGCGCAGCCAGCGCTGGAAGGACCTCAGCCGTGATCCGCGGGTGGCGGTCGTCGTCGACTCCGGCGAGGAGTACGACCAGTTGCGCGGCGTCGAGCTGAGAGGGACCGTCGAGTTCGTGGGCGAGGTCCCGCGCACCGGCGAACTGGTCGCCGAACTCGACTACATCGAGACGGTGTTCGCCCGCAAGAACTTCGGTCTGGACGAGATGCCGCACGACGGCCGGCACGCCTGGGCCCGGCTCACCCCGACGAAGACCGCCTCCTGGGACTTCCGCAAGCTCGGCTCGGCGTAACACGGTTCGAGGGCCGCTTCAGGCGATCGCCCCGGCCGCGCCGCGCAACTCCTGCACCGCCGCCCGGATCGAGGGGCGGCGGTCGGCGTCTGCCCGCCAGACGACGTACACATGGCGGCGCACCCGCTGCTTCAGCGGCACCATGACCACGCCTTCCGGCACCGGGTGCCGGCCCAGCAGCGGAGCGATGCAGACGCCCAGTCCGGCTGCCACCAGGTTGAGTTGCGTGTGCGTCTCGGCCGCGCGGTGCCCGACGATGGGCTCGATGCCGCGCGAGCGCAGCGTGAACATCAGCCATTCGTGGCAGAACTCGCCCTCGCCCCAGGTGATCCACTCGTCCTCGGCGAACTCCCCCAGGTCCACCTCCTCGCGCCCGGCGAGCCGGTGCCCGGCCGGCAGCGCCACCTCGGCCGGGTCGTCCAGCAGGGGCGCCTTGACCAGCCCGTCGGGCACCGGCATCGGCTTGTTGTACCAGTCCAGGACGACGGCGAGGTCGAGGTCGCCGCGGACGACCCCGGCGACGCCGTTCTCCGGTTCCAGTTCGCTGGAGCGGACGCGCAGCGCCGGGTGCCGGGCGCGCAGCGCGGCCAGTGCGGCCGGGAACAGGCCGCGGGCGGCCGTCGGGAACGCGGACAGCCGCAGCTCGCCGACGACCTGGCCCCGGTGCGCCTCCAGGTCGGACTGGGCCAGCTCGACCTGGGAGAGGATCCGGGCCGCGTGCTCGGCGAGCAGCCGCCCGGCGTCGGTGAGCCGGATGCCCCGGCCGTTCTTCGCGAGGAGCTGCTGGTCCACCTCGCGCTCCAGCTTGCCCATCTGCTGCGACACCGCCGACGTGGTCACGTGCAGGGCCTCGGCGGCGCCGCTGACCGAGCCGTGCCGGGCCAGGGCGTCGAGGGTGCGCAGGCGCTCCAGGTTCAACATGTAAGCGATTCTAAGAGATACCCAGTGAGAAGTCTCGATTGTGCTACGAGGTCGCCTCCAGCATCGTTGAGGGCATGAGCACCGTGACCTCCGCCGCGACCGGCAAGCCCGCGCTTGCCACCGCCGACTCCCGCCCCCGCCTCGACTGGCGGCTGCGCTTCGGCGCCCTCTCCCTGATCTGGGGCTTCAGCTTCCTCTTCATCAAGGTCGGGACGGAGGGCTACGCGCCGTTCCAGGTCACGCTCGGCAGGCTGGTGTTCGGTACGGCGGTCCTCGCGGCGGCGATGGCCGTGAAGCGGCAGCGGCTGCCGCGGGGCGCCCGCACCTGGGGGCATCTGGCGATCGCCGCGTTCCTGCTCAACGCGCTGCCGTTCTCCCTCTTCGCCTACGCGGAGCTGACCATTCCGTCCACCCTGGCCGGCATCTGCAACGCGACCTCGCCGCTGTGGGGGATGGTGCTGTCCCTGGTGGCCCTGTCGGAGGACCGGCCGACGCGGGTCCGGTTCGCCGGACTCGGCCTGGGGTTCATCGGTGTCCTGACGGTGCTGGGCGCCTGGGAGGGCTTCCACGGCCTGGACGTCACCGGGACCGTCATGGCGCTGCTGGCGTCGCTGAGCTATCCGATCGGCTGGATCTACGTCCGGCGGACGCTGGCCGGGACGGGTGACTCGCATCTGGCGATGACCGGCGCGCAGCTGTTGTTGGCGACCGTGCAACTGGCCGTGGTGACACCGTTGTTCACCTCCTTCCCGGCGCACTTCGCCCTGGTCCCGCTGCTGGCGATCGCCGCGCTCGGCGCGCTGGGGACGGGACTCGCGGTGCTCGTCCAGTACGGGCTGGTGGCGGAGGTGGGTCCGACCACCGCCCAGATGGTCACCTACTTCATCCCGGTCATCGCCGCCGCGGCGGGGGTCGCGGTGCTGGGCGAGTCGCTGCGGTGGAGCACGCCGGTGGGCGCGGTGATCGTCCTCGCGGGAGCGGCCCTCACCCAGGTACGGCCGCGCCCCGCAGGGGCGCGGGGAACTGCGGCCCCCACCGGCCCGCGGTGAACGAACGGCACCGCCGGCGGAGCGCTCAGGCCTGGACCCGGCCCCTCGCCGGCGTCACCGCCCTCGCCACCGCCGCCGCCAGCGGACCGGCCTCCTCCGGGGTCAGCGTGGAGACGGTGACCCGGATGCCCGGCGGGGTCGCCAGGCGGTAGCGGGCGCCCGGGGCCACCGCCCAGCCTTCGAGCAGCAGCAGGGACACCGCGCCCGTCTCGTCCGGGACCGGGACCCAGACGTTCATGCCGCTGCGGCCGTGCGCCTCGATGCCGTGGTCCGCGAGCGCGTCGACGAGGAGGTCGCGGCGGGCCCGGTACGCCGCCGCCACCGCCCGGCCGTCCACCACGCCGTCGGCCCACATCCGGACCACCGTGCGCTGCAGCAGTCGGCTCACCCAGCCCGGGCCCAGGCGCTGACGCCCCCGCACCCGGTCGACCGTCACCTCGTCGCCGGTCAGGGTGGCCAGGCGCAGGTCCGGGCCGTAGGCCTTGGCGACCGAGCGGACGAAGGCCCAGTGGTGCGTGACGCCCGCCAGGGGGTGCAGCGGGAGGTCGACGATGCCGTGGCCGTGGTCGTCCTCGATCAGCAGGGTGTGCGGGTGTGCGCGCAAAACGGCCCGCAGGGCACGCGCGCGTGCCGCGCTCACCGCGGCACCGGTGGGGTTGTGCGCCCGGGCCGTGACGATCAGGGCGCGCGCCCCGGACTCCAGGGCCCGGCGCACGGCGTCTGCACGCGGCCCCTCGTCGTCGACGGCCACCGGGACGGTGCGCAGCCCCAGCGCCGGGATCAGGTCGAGGGTGCGGCTCCAGCCGGGGTCCTCGACGGCGACCGCGTCGCCGGGCTTGAGATGCGCCAGCAGGACGCGTTCGGCCGCGTCCAGGGAGCCCGAAGTGACGGTGAGCGGAGCGTCGGGCACGCCCTCGGCGGCCAGTTCGGCGCGCGCCATCCGCTCCAGCTCCGGCTCGACCGGGTCGGCGCCGTAGAGGACCGGGGCACGGTCGCACTCGGCCGCCACCGCCGCCAGGACCGGTGCGAGGGCGGGGAGCAGCGCGGGGTCGGGGTTGCCGGAGGACAGGTCGCGCACCCCGGCCGGGACGTCGGGGAGCTGGTCGCGTCCGGTGGTGGCCGGCTTCGGCCGGACCCGGCTGCCCCGCCGGCCGGCCGTCTCGATGACCCCGCGCTCGCGCAGCGTGCGGTACGCGGCCGCGACCGTATTGGGATTCACCCCGAGCCTGCCCGCCAACTCCCGCATCGGGGGCAGCAGTTGTCCCGGCTCCAGCTCCCCGGCACCCACCGCGCGCTCGACGCTGGCCGCAATCTCTGCTGCGCCGCGCCCCTCGATCCGATATTCTCCTAGCACAAACAACATTATGCACTAGTGCAATGGAGAACCGCAATGGAGACAGCCGTGCAGGGGACGGTCCCGGCCCAGCCCGCCGCCTACGCGAAGACCGACCGCACCGTTCCCACCCGCTCCGCCGAGCGGGCCTCGTACGACAGGGAGCTGGTGCACGCGATCCTCGACGAGGGCTACCTCTGCCACCTCGGCTTCGTGCGGGACGGCGCGCCGGTGGTGCTGCCGACGCTGTACGGCCGGGTCGGCGAGGTCCTGTACCTGCACGGTTCGACGGGTTCGCGTCCGCTGCGGATGACCGGCCAGGCCGATCCCGGACTCGCGGTGTGTGTCACGGTCACCCACGTCGACGGCCTCGTGCTGGCCCGCTCGGCCTTCCACCACTCGGTCAACTACCGCTCCGTGGTGGTGCACGGCATCGCCCACCAGGTCACCGACCCCGAGGAGAAGAGCCGCGCGCTGGACGCCCTGGTCGACCACGTGGTGCCGGGCCGGGCCGCCGACTCCCGCCCCGCCAACAAGAGGGAACTGGCCGCGACGGCGGTGATCCGCCTCGAGCTGAACGAGGTCTCCGCCAAGACCCGCACGGGCGGCGCGAACGACGAGCCGGAGGACATGGACCTCCCGCACTGGGCGGGCGTACTGCCGCTGCGCAAGGGATACGACGCTCCGGTGGCGAACGACGACCTGGCGGCGGACGTTGCGGTGCCGCCGTACCTGACGGGCGCCTGAGACGAGGCCGCGGTCGAACCACGGCCACGACGGGCCGCGGCAGTCGCCGCGGCGCGCTCAGGCCGAGGTGACCGGCTCCTGCGCCGCGCTCCGGCTCACCACCGACTCCGGCACCGGAGTCGAGGACTGTGCGATGAACGCCCCCAGCAGGACCACGGCTCCTCCCACCACCTGCGGCGCACCCAGCCGCTCCCCCAGCAGCACCCACGCCAGCACGGTCGCCACCACTGCCTCCAGGCAGGCGACCACCCCCGCCACCTGCGGAGACAACCGCCGTACCGACACCACACCCGTGACATACGCGACGACCGTCGCGACCAGCACGATCCACCCCAGCAGGACGACCGCCGGCACGGCGGCTCCGTTCATCCGCGCGGAGCCGCCCAGCACGGACCAGTCGATCTCCCACGGCCGGGCCACCACGGTGAGCAGGCCCGCCCCGACCAGCAGCCCGTAGGCGATCACCCCCAGCGGATCCGCCCCCTCGCCCCCGCCGTGGTCGGCCAGCACGAAGTACCCCACCTGGCAGCATGCCGCCGCCAGCGCCAGCACCAGCCCCAGCGCGTCGAACCGCAGCCCCGACCACACCTCCACCACACAGGCGAGGCCGCCCGCCGCGAGGACGACACCGAACGCGGCGGCGCGGGTGACCGGCCGCCGCTGCACGAACCGGACCCAGCCGAGCACCAGCGCGGGCGCGAGGTACTCCACGAGCAGCGCCACGCCCACGGGTATCCGGGAGATGGCGGCGAAGTAGCAGGCCTGGACGCCGGCCACGGCGAGCAGGCCGAACCCGGCGAGCAGCGCCGGCCGGCGGCGGGGCAGGTCGCGGTGGCGGACGGCGAGCGGCAGCATCACCAGGGCGGCACCCGCCACCCTGAGCCACACCACCTGCAGCGGCGCCAGCCCGGCCTCGATCAGGGGCTTGGCCGCGACGCCGGAGCCGCCGAAGGCGAGCGCCGACGCGAGGGCGAGAGAGAGCCCGAGGCCCTTTCCATGGCTGCTGTCCGTGGTGTGCACCGGCACATGATGCCAGCAGACGACATGAGCGTCACCCCTGATGACACCTGTCTCAACGGCTGGACGTGCGGCGCTCCCCCTCGGCGTCCCGGACCGCTCCGTCCGTGCCGACCGCCCCGTCGCCGTCTGTCCGCACGGCCAGTTCACGCGCGGCCACCCCGGCCCGCTCCAGCACCTCGACGGCCCGGGACTCCGGGTCGAGCACGAGGCCCGCGAGCAGGTCGATGCCGTCCGGGTGGGCCGCGCCGCGGCGCCGGGCGCGGCTGCGGGCGTACTCCAGGGCGGCCGCGGCCACCGGGGACCAGGCGCCGTCGCCCCTGCCCTCGGCTCTTCCCCCGGCGTACGGGAGGGCGGGCAGCGCGCCGGAGTCCTCGACCCCGCCCTGCCAGCGCAGGCCGTAGCCGATGCTGCGCTGCACGAGGTAGCCGAGCAGGCGGGCCAGTTGCGGAGCGTCGCCGATGACGGCGCGCACGTCGGGGTCGTACTCGATCAGCGAGTGCAGCAGATGAGCGGTGTCGACCTGACGGTCCCCGTCCCGCACGGCCCGGCGGCGGGCACCGGCGACCACCGCTGCCGCCTCGGCACCGAGCCCGGCATCGTCGTCCGCGTGGATACCGCCCTGGTCCTGGGCGGGCTGGCGGGGAATACGGGGTTGCACACCCTTACCTCATCAATCCCAGGGGCCCGAGTCATCGGCGGGGGGAAGCATCTTCGCGTCCCACGCAGAGTGGACGCGGATGGCCGGAATCTCCTCCTTGCGGATGAGATCAGGCCGATTCCGGCCACCGGGGCGCGCGCCGCCTTGCCACGCGCCCCGTACGCAACCGTCGCGCATCCGCCGGACGTCTCCCACTGACGTGGAGAGCGGGTGCTGTTGCTGGCTGGTCGCCCTGCCGGCGGTCGACGGCAGGCAGTACGTGTACCGGGTCTACGCCCCGGCGGACGCGCTGCTCGCGGACCTGTTCTGGGACGCCTGGCACTGCCACGACGAGAGCGCGTTGCCGCGCGCGTGGGACCTGTTCGACGCGGCGCTGATACGCCGGGTCGGCTGACCGGCCCGGGAGGCGCCGATCGGCACGTTCCCTGACGGTTCATCAGTATTGAATGTTCGAGGCCCTGCGGCTACGTTCCGCGACACCGTAGCCCGACACGAAGGGGTGGCCCGATGGCCGAAGTCAGCGCGGAGGCACGCATCCAGGCACCGGCCGAGAAGGTGTGGGCACAGCTCACCGACTGGCCGGCGTACGGCGAGTGGAACGCGACCCACACCAACTTTCCCAAGGGCGGCCCCGAGACCCTGGCGGTGGGCGGCACCTTCCAGGAGAACATGAAGCTGATGGGCTTCCCGGCGGAGGTCGAGTGGACCGTCGAGGAACTGGAGCCGGCGCGAGTGCTGGCGATCCGCGGCAAGGGCCCGATGGCGGTGACCGTCGCCACGCGCTACACGCTCACCCCGGACGGGGACGCGACGGTGGTGCGGATCGACGGCGAGTTCACCGGCGCCGCCGTGTCGCTGATGGCCGGCAAGCTCAAGGACTCGGCGACGGCGGCCCTCAACGAGTCGCTGCGCAAGCTGGGCGGCCTGCTGGCCTAGGGACTGTCCGGCAGAGACGGAGGCGCGCCCCACGGATCACTCCGCGGGGCGCGCCCGGTCCCCTCTCCCACCCGAGGGTCAGTCCTCGTCGGCCAGGATGAGGTACAGCTTCTTGCGGGTCTCGTTGATGACGGCCAGCGCCTTCTCGCGCTGTTCCTTGCTGCCGGTCTTCCAGACCTGCCCGAAGGCCTCCATCAGACCGAAGCCCGCCTGCCGGATCTCGTTCAGGGCCTCGAAGTCCACCCCGCGGGAAGCCTCTTCCCAGGGGGCGTCGGGGCCCTCGTCGGCGGCGGTCCGGCCGCTGTCGGTGAGGGAGAACAGCTTCTTGCCGCCCTCGCTCTCGCTGGCGATCAGGCCCTCGTCCTCCAGCAGCTGAAGGGTGGGGTACACCGAGCCGGGGCTGGGCTTCCACGCGCCGCCGCTGCGCTCGGCGATCTCCTGGATCATCTCGTAACCGTGCATCGGGCGGTCCTTCAGCAGGGCCAGGATCGAGGCCCGCACGTCACCGCGCCGCGCCCTTCCCCTGGGACCACCTCGTCCGCGCGGCCCCCAGTGGCCCGGTCCGAAACCGGGGCCGCCGGGACCGAAGCCGGGGCCCCCCGGGCCGAAGGGCCCGAACGCCGCACGCCGACCGTCACGTCCACCGAAGCCGCCCCGCCCGTGCGGGTGCGGGCCGGCCTCACCATGTCCACGCTCGAATCCGTGGGAACGCATCGCAATCACTCCATCCATCGTTGATCTGTCGCGTATCTTTCGCGATGCCTCGACGATATATCGGAAGCGTTCGAATGACAAGGCCCTTGGCGAGTCTCCAGCAGGGGCGTTGCATGACCATGCGTTCTCATGCATAATCTTCCTATGTCCAAGGTCCTCACCTCCCTTCCCGCCGGCGAGCGCGTCGGCATCGCCTTCTCCGGTGGGCTCGACACCTCGGTCGCGGTCGCCTGGATGCGCGACAAGGGCGCCGTCCCGTGCACCTACACCGCCGACATCGGCCAGTACGACGAGCCCGACATCGCCTCGGTGCCCGGCCGTGCGCACACCTACGGCGCCGAGATCGCGCGCCTGGTCGACTGCCGGGCCGCGCTGGTCGAGGAGGGCCTCGCCGCGCTCACCTGCGGTGCGTTCCACATCCGCTCGGGCGGGCGGGCGTACTTCAACACCACCCCGCTCGGCCGTGCCGTCACCGGCACGCTGCTGGTGCGGGCCATGCTGGAGGACGACGTCCAGATCTGGGGCGACGGATCGACCTTCAAGGGCAACGACATCGAGCGGTTCTACCGGTACGGCCTGCTCGCCAACCCGCACCTGCGGATCTACAAGCCCTGGCTGGACGCGGACTTCGTGACCGAGCTCGGCGGCCGCAAGGAGATGTCCGAGTGGCTGGTGGCCCACGGGCTGCCGTACCGGGACAGCACCGAGAAGGCGTACTCCACCGACGCCAACATCTGGGGCGCCACGCACGAGGCGAAGACCCTGGAGCACCTGGACAACGGCATCGAGACCGTCGAGCCGATCATGGGCGTGCGGTTCTGGGACCCCGAGCTCGAGATCCTCCCCGAGGACGTCACGATCGGCTTCGACCAGGGCCGCCCCGTCACCATCAACGGCAAGGACTTCGAGACCGCCGTCGAGCTGGTCATGGAGGCCAACGCGATCGGCGGCCGGCACGGGCTCGGCATGTCCGACCAGATCGAGAACCGGATCATCGAGGCCAAGAGCCGGGGCATCTACGAGGCGCCGGGCATGGCGCTGCTGCACGCCGCGTACGAGCGGCTGGTCAACGCGATCCACAACGAGGACACGGTCGCGCAGTACCACAACGAGGGCCGGCGGCTCGGGCGGCTGATGTACGAGGGCCGGTGGCTGGACCCGCAGGCGCTGATGATCCGGGAGTCCCTGCAGCGGTGGGTCGGCGCGGCCGTCACCGGTGAGGTGACGCTGCGGCTGCGGCGCGGCGAGGACTACTCGATCCTCGACACGACCGGTCCGGCGTTCAGCTACCACCCCGACAAGCTGTCGATGGAGCGCACCGAGGACGCGGCGTTCGGTCCGGTGGACCGGATCGGGCAGCTGACCATGCGCAACCTCGACATCGCCGACTCCCGCGCGAAGCTGGAGCAGTACGCGGGGCTGGGCCTGATCGGCTCCGCCAACCCGGCGATCGGGGCGGCGCAGGCGGCGGCGACCGGGCTGATCGGCAGCATGCCGGAGGGTGGCGCCGAGGCGATCGCGTCCCGCGGGGAGGCTACGCCGGACGCCGACGAGCTGCTGGACCGGGCGGCGATGGAACTCGGCACGGACTGAGCGTTCCGCTCAGGGGGGCCGACCTGGTGACGGGTCGGCCCTTTCCCTTTGCCGGGGGCGCTCGGGCATCTGCGCCGCGGGACGACCGGTCGAGAGGCCGGTGCGGCGCCGTGGCACGTTCTCGCGCAGTTCCCCGCGCCCCTGAGGGACCGCGCCGCGGTGGGCCGCCGTCCGGGAACCGGGTGCGGCGCGTCGTGCCTTCTCGCGCAGTTCCCCGCGCCCCTGAGGGGCCCCGCCGCCGCGGAACCACCCGTCGCGGGGCCAGTGCGGCGCCGTCGTGCCTTCTCGCGCAGTTCCCCGCGCCCCCGAGGGAGGGGCCGCGCCGCCGCGGGACGACCCGTCGCGGGGCCGGTGCGGCGCCGGCGTGGGTTCTCGCGCAGGTCACCGCGCCCCCGAGGGGCGCGCCGTGGTGGGACGCCGCCGGTGCGGTGCCGTCGTGGTGGCTCGCGGAGTTCCTCCCCCAGCCTTCGGCCGGGGGCTCCTCGGCTGCGGGCAGGCGTGCCGCAGGGCGGCACGGGTGGGCGCGGCGGTGCCCGGCCAGCGCCGGTGAGCGTCCCCACCCCAGGCCCCCATCCGGCCGCACCCGGTGGAAATCGGGCCAGGACTCCGGGATTGGCCTTGGGCAGGTGCGGTGTGCGGGGCCTAGCTTCTGGGGCATGCGGATTCGAATCGTCGATGCCTTTGCGGAGCGGGCCTTCTCCGGGAACCCGGCCGGGGTCGTGCTGCTCGACTCCTTTCCTGACGACGGGTGGATGCAGAACGTCGCCATGGAGGTGAACCACGCCGAGACCGCGTTCGCGCACCCCCTCCCCCAGGGCGGGGACGCGGACTGGGCGTTGCGGTGGTTCACGCCGGTCACGGAGGTCGCGATGTGCGGGCATGCCACGCTGGCCACCGCGCACGTACTGCACAGCACGGGGGCGCACGAGGGACCCGTGCGGTTCGACACCCGGAGCGGGGTGCTGATCGCCTCCACCGGTCCGGACGGAGCCGTCACGCTGGACTTCCCGACCGCGCCGCTCACCCGGGTCGACGCACCCGAGGGTGTCGCCGAGGCGCTCGGGGCAGACCCCGTCGCCGTGTTCGACACCGGGGCGGACATCGGCGACCTGCTCGTCGAACTCGCCGACGAGAAGACGGTCCTCGCTCTCTCCCCGGACCACAGGAACCTCGGCGCCCACTCCTCGCGCGGAATCATCGCCACCGCCCGCGCCGAGGACCCGGCCAAGGGGTATGACTACGTCTCCCGCTGCTTCTTCCCGAACGTCGGGATCGACGAGGACCCGGTGACCGGGAGCGCCCACACCGCCCTCGCGCCGCACTGGTCCGGACGGCTGGGGAGGACCGATCTCACGGGGCTGCAGGCCTCTCGTCGTTCCGGGCTCGTCCGGACCTCACTGCGTGGTGGCCGCACACTGCTGACCGGGCGCGCGGTCACCGTCATCGACGGCGAACTGCTCACGCCGTAGGCAGCCAGCCCACCTTGCCCGCGAGCAGCGCGTAGCCGACGAACGCGCCGATGTCGAGCAGGCTGTGCGCCACCACCAGGGGGCCCACCCGGCCCCACCGCCGGTACAGGTAGACGAAGACCACGCCCATCACCATGTTGCCGACGAAGCCCCCGATCCCCTGGTAGAGGTGGTAGGAGCCGCGCAGGACGGAGCTGGCCACCAGCGCCGTGCCTGCGGTCCAGCCCAGCTGGTCGAGGCGGCGCAGCAGGTAGCCGACCACGATGACCTCTTCGAGGATCGCGTTCTGCATCGCGGAGAGGATCAGCACGGGGTACTTCCACCACACGTCGGGCAGCGCCTCCGGGACCACCGTGAGGTTGAAGCCGAGGCCGCGAGCGGCCAGGTAGAAGGCGATCCCGGCGCTGCCGATCACCGAGGCGATCGCCGCACCGCGCCCGAGGTCGGGCCAGGGGCGGGTGCGGTCGAAGCCCAGCGTGCGCAGGCTCGCGCCCTCGCGCAGGAGGAGGTGAGCGACGAGGAGGACGGGGACGAGTGCCGTCGCGATGCCGAAGAGCTGCCAGGCCAGGTCCAGCCAGGGTCGGCCCGGCGCGGCCGACGCGTTGAGGGTCGCCGCCTGGTCCTTGAGACCGCCCGGTTTGGTGACCGACCCGATGAAGCTGATCAGGGCGGACACTCCGCTCGCCCCGAGCGACAGCCCCAGGACGAGCAGCGTCTCGTCCCTGAACATGCGCTGCGAGGGCCGCTCCAGTGGATAAGCACCGGCCACCTGATCCGCCTCCACCTGCACCCCTGCCTCCGGTCGAGCAAACCCACGCCCCACGGTCATCCTCACCACGGGACATCACAGCTTGCCCGATGAACCTGAAGCAGACGCGACCGACCCCCGCAGCAGCGCCTGTAAGGGGCGCGGGGAACTGCACGACCGGCCCCCACGGCACGGCACCCGGCAACGCGCCGCACCCCTCACGGCGCGACCCCCGTCGGCCTCACCCCAACGGCACCGGCTCCAATAACCCCACCGGCCACGTATGCACCGGCTCCCCCTCGTTCATCAGCTCCGCATAGCGCCGCGTCATCGCCGCCAGCGCCGCGTCCCTCGGCAGCCCCCGCTCCAGCGCCCGGTGGAACGTAGCCGCCTGCCAGGACGCCCCGTTGACCCGCCTGCGGCACCGCTCCTCGATCACGCCCAGGTAGAAGTCCCGGTCGGCGGGCTCCACCCCCCAGGCGTCAAGACCCGCGTGCGCCAGCGGCAGCAGCTCGTCGCGGACCAGGGTGACCGCGTCCACTTCGGCCGTACCGCCGCCGTACCGCGCCCGCCTCGGCCAGACCAGGCGCGCGTCGATGCCGTCGCGGCACGCCCTGTCGAAGTTGGCCTCGGCCGCGGCGAACGGCAGCCGTGTCCACACCGGACGGGACTCCTCCGCGAGGGCGCGCACCAGGCCGTAGTAGAACGCCGCGTTGGCGACGATGTCGGTGACGGTGGGCCCGGCCGGCAGCACCCGGTTCTCGACGCGCAGGTGGGGGACGCCGTCGGCGATGCCGTAGACCGGCCGGTTCCAGCGGTACACCGTGCCGTTGTGCAGGACGAGTTCCGCGAGCTTCGGCACCCCGCCCGCGTCGAGGACGGCCAGCGGGTCCTCCTCGTCGCAGATCGGGAGGAGGGCCGGGAAGAAGCGCAGGTTCTCCTCGAACAGCTCGAACGCCGAGCTGATCCAGCGTTCGCCGAACCAGGTGCGCGGCCGGACGCCCTGTGCCTGGAGCTCCGGCGGGCGGGTGTCGGTGGCCTGGAGGAACAGCGGGGGGCGGGACTCCCGCCACAGTTCGCGGCCGAAGAGGAACGGGGAGTTCGCCCCCACGGCGATCTGCGCTGCGACCGCCGCCTGCGCCGCGTTCCACACGTCGGCGAAGCGGGCCGGGGTGACCTGGAGGTGCAGCTGCACGGAGGTGCAGGCGGCCTCCGGGACGATCGACTTCGACGTGCACACGAGGTGCTCGACGCCCTCGATGTCGAGCAGGAAGTCCTCGCCGCGGGCGGCCACGATCTGGTCGTTGAGCAGGGTGTAGCGGTCCACGTCGGAGAGGTTCGCCGAGACCAGGTCGTCGCGCTCCAGGGTGGGCAGGATGCCGGTCATCACGATCCCGGCGTCGACCTCGCCCGCCTTGCGGTCGGCGTACGCGAGCGAGGTGCGGAGCTCCTCCGCGAGCCGGTCGAATACCCGCCCGCCGAGCCGGTGGGGGGCAATGTTCACCTCAAGGTTGAACATGGCGAGTTCTGTTTGGAAATCACGGCTCGCGATACGTTCCAGAACCTGTCCGTTCAACATTCTCGGCATGCCGTCGGAGCCCGCCAGATTCAATTCGATCTCGACTCCCATGAGGTTCTTGGGGCGGTCGAACCGCTTCTCCACCAGCAGCCGCTCCAGCCCCGCCAGGCAGTCCTGGAGCTTTTCACGGTAGTGCCGGCGATCGGACAGGTCGAACCGGCCCGCCACGACCTTCTCCCCCATCGAAGCGTCCCTCCTCGAATGGGCGGGCCGGGGGTTCCGGCCGCCGGTGTCCCGAGTCCAGGTGGGATGATGCCCAGCGGAAGCGATCGATAACGTCGCGCACCGCACCTGCACCCGCTACTCTGTTGGAATGTGTCCCGCGGCACATTCACGAGGCATGACGCCGCATGCAACTTCGGGTTCCCCGTTCCCCTCGTGAAAAACGCCGATGACATCCGGCCGACCGCGACAGCCTCATAATCCGAGGTCAGCGGGGACCCGACGGGCTGGAAATCGGGAGGATTCCACACCAATCATTGGCCGAATTGCGCCTTGCTGTCTTCTGTGAAACATCCCGGTGAAACACCACCTGAACGGGCGTCGTATAAACTCCGCGAACAAGGCAGAAGGCTGGCGCCCACGGTCTGGTTCCTGCCACCTGAGTGACGTGCGGCAGGCACCGCCCGCACCTCTCGTCACCGAACCGGGTCCCCGCCTCTCTGACTTCCTGTGAGCTGACAGCGCCGTCCGCCCCTGCCCTCGCGCCGTCGCGCCTGTCGAACGAGAGGCGACCCACCATGCCGCTGCAAGTCCCTCCTGCCCCCGCGCCCGCACTGCGTTCCGTCCTCACCGCCCTCGGTTCCCCCACCGCGGTCCGCGAGGCCCGCACCCCCTCCCTGCGCACCGCCCAGGGACCCACGACCCCCGAACTCCCCCTTCCCGTGCACGTCATGGACCGGATCACCCCGGAGGGCGTGTCCGCCACCCGGCTGGCCGGCTGGCGTTTCCTGATCCGCTGCGGCGACCGGGCGGTGGCCGCGGCCGAGACGATGCTCACCCCGGACGGCTGGGCCTTCTCGCACTTCTTCGAGGGCCCCTACATCACCTCCACCGAACGCGCCCTGCACCAGGCCGAAGCCCTGCAACAGACGTACCAGCCGCGCCTGTTGTCCCTTCCGGGCCTCTACATGCTCACCCTGTGGCTGCACGGCGACTGCACGGCGGACGGCGCCGAGGGGCACCCGGCCGCCACCGACCTGCTGGTCCCGCTGGCCCCCGCCCCGCCCGGTATCGCGGCCCACCGGCCGCACCTGGTCGCCGAGCTCCTCCCGGTGCTGACCCACCGGATCACCCCGGCTCCCCTGCTCATCACGCCCGCCTGAGCCCCGCCACCGCCGTACCCCGCCACTGCCGGACTAGTGGCGGGGTAGAGGCAGGTATGGGGCCCACCGTCCGGACTAGCCCTATCCGGCCATGCAGAACCATCCGAATGGGCAACCCTGCGGAGCTGAACCGTCCGCGTGGGTGACGCGTCTCCAACCTGTGAGAAGCGGTGCAGCGAAATCCCTGCGGAGCAACGCCCGGAAGGCAACACTGGTTTCCGACCGACTCATCAGCACGGGGGACGACATGACCACGACCGAGCGAGAGACCCTATCCATGTGCCAGCACCAGCCGCCGTGTCCGACAGCCGAATCCGCCGACCGGGAGTCCGCCCGCCTCATGGCGCACCACCCGGAGCAGGGGTGGAGCCTGCTGTGCAACGGCGTCCTGCTCTTCGAGGACACCGGTGAGCTCCTGCCCGACGGCCAGATCATCGCGCCGCACCGCCCGCTCGGTGCCGCCCGCGTGGTGACCGCCGCCTGACGGACCCGTCGCACCACCCCGGGCGGCCCCGCCGCTCCGCCCGGTGACCAGCAGGGGCCGGACGCACACACATGGTGCGCACCGGCCCCGACGTGCGTCCGGGTGCGGTTACCCGGTGTAGCCGAGCGCTGCGCGCAGCGCGACGTAGGCGGGTTTGGGGGCGAGCTGCTCGTCCCAGGGCAGGGCCGCGCCCTCGCCGGGGAAGAACGCCGGGATCCACGAGTACTTGTCCGTCCAGTCCCAGACGGTGATGCCGACGCACCTGCGCACGGCCAGACACGCCTTGGTCAGATCCGCGTACCAGGTCGCCTGCTCGGCCAGCTTCTCGTCGGTGGCCGGCAGCTGCATCCGTACGTCCACCTCGGTGAGCGCGGTGTCCAGGCCGAGGCGGGAGAAGCGGCGCAGGTTGTCCTCCAGGGTGGCCGGATAGCCGTACTGGAGAGCGAGGTGAGCCTGGAAGCCGATGCCGTCCAGCGGCACGTGCTCCGCCTTCAGCTGCTGCGCGAGCGCGTAGTAGGCGTCGCTCTTAGCGCCGAGGCCCTCGATGTTGTAGTCGTTCAGGTAGAGCCTGGCGTGCGGGTCGGCCTGGTGGGCCCAGCGCAGCGCGTCGGCGATGTAGCCGGGGCCGAGCGTCTTGTACCAGAGGGTCTCGCGGTAGCTGCCGTCCTCGTTGAAGGCCTCGTTGACGACGTCCCAGGAGTAGACCTTGCCCCGGTAGTGCCGCACCTCGGTCTGGATGTGCTTCTTGAGGACCGCGCGCAGTTCGGTGGCCGTCCAGTCGCGTGCGGTGAGCCAGTCGGGCAGCTGGCTGTGCCAGACCAGGGTGTGGGCGCGGACCTGCTGGTGGTTCTCGCGGGCGAGGTTCACGATCTGGTCGCCGTTGGTCCAGTCGAAGACGCCCTGCTGGGGCTCGGTGGCGTACCACTTCATGCCGTTGCCGGGCGTGATCATGTCGAACTCGGTGCCGAGGAGTTTGGTGTAGGCGGTGTCGGTGAGTTCGGGGTTGTCGGTGGCGCTGCCGAAGTAGCGGCCGTGGCGCTGGGCCAGTTCGGCGAGGGTGGGCTGCCGGCCGTGGGCCTGGGCGGCGGGGCCGGTGGCCACTCCGGCCGCCACGAGTACGGCCGCGAGGGCACCGGCGATTCTGAGCCGGGTACGGGACATGGTGCGACTCCTGTCCGTGGAAGGGGTGTTCAGCCCTTGGTGGCGCCGGCGGTGAGGCCGCCGACCAGCTGGCGCTCGGCGACCGAGTAGAAGGCCAGGGCGGGGACCATGGCGAGGACCAGGTAGGCGAAGACCCGGGCGGTGTCGGTGGAGTACTGGCCCTGGAACTGCTGCACGCCGATGGGGATGGTCCACCAGGTGGAGTCGGTGAAGACCAGCAGCGGCAGGAAGAAGTTGTTCCAGCTGGTGACGACCGCGAGCACGGAGACCGTGCCGAGCGCGGGCCGGGCCATGGGCAGCAGGATCCGCCAGAAGAACGCGAACGGCCCGCAGCCGTCGAGGGTGGCCGCCTCCTCCAGTTCGCCGGGGATCTCCCGGAAGAAGCCGCGCAGGATGATGATGGTCATCGGCAGCCCGAACGCGGCCTGCGGCAGGATCACGCCCAGCGGGTTGTCCAGCAGGTTCATCGAGCGCAGCAGCAGGAAGAGGGGCAGGGCGGCCACCGCGAACGGGAACATCAGCCCCATCGTGAACACGGTGAACAGCACCTCCCGCCCGCGGAACGCGAACCGTGCGAAGGAGAACGCGGCCAGCGCCGACACCGCGACCACGAGCACGGTGGTGGCGACCGCGATCAGCGTGCTGTTGCCGACCAGCCGCCAGAACGCGCCGGAGCCGAGGATGCCGGTGTAGTTGGAGGTGACCCAGGACTCGGGCAGCCCGACCGGGTTGCGGGACAGCTCGCTGGTCGTCTTGAACCCGGAGAGCAGGGCGTACAGCAGGGGTACGACCATCAGCGCGCCGACCACGACGAGGACCAGGTGCAGCGGAAGCGTGCGTACGGTCTTGCGGCTGTCGCTCATGCGCCGTCCCCCCGCAGGTTCGTGGTGGCGCCCGCCAGGTCGCGGCGGAGCACGAACCGCTGGTAGGCGAGGGCGAAGACGAGGCTGATGCCGAACATGGCCACGCTGATGGCGCTGGCGTAGCCGACCTGGTAGCGCTTGAAGCCGTACTGGAACATGGTCACGGCCATGGTCTCCGAGTGGTGGTCGGGGCCGCCCGCGGTGACCACCCACACCAGGTCGAAGAGCTGGATGGAGCCGATCACCGACAGGAAGACGCTGATCCGCAGGGTCGGGGCGAGCAGCGGCAGGGTGACGTGCCGGAAGCGCTGCCAGGGCGAGGCGCCGTCGACGGTCGCGGCCTCCGTCAACTCGGCCGGGATGGACTGGAGTCCGGCCAGGTAGAGCATCATGTGGAAGCCGAAGTACTTCCAGGTCATGACCAGGAAGAGGGTGGCCATCACCGTCGAGGGGTCGGAGAACCACTTCCCGCCGAGCGCGCCGAGGCCGATGTCGCTCAGCAGGTGGTCGGCGAGCCCGTCGTCGGGGGCGAAGATCATGCCGAACAGCACGCCGGTGATCGCCTCGGAGAGCACGTACGGGGCGAAGAACAGCATCCGGTAGACGGCCCGGCCGCGGATCCGCTGGTTGAGCAGGACCGCCATGGCGAGCGCGAACGGCAGTTGCAGCGCCAGCGAGAGCACGACCAGGAGCAGGCAGCGCCACAGGTCGCCGAGGAAGACGTCGTCCTGGAAGAGCCGGGTGAAGTTGTCGGTGCCGATGTAGTCGGAGGGCATGCCGAAGCCGCCCCAGCGGAAGAACGCGGCGTACAGCGCGAAGAGGATCGGCAGCAGGACGAGGACGCCGAAGAGCGCCAGGGCGGGCAGCTGGAAGCCCATCGCGGTGAGCCAGTGCAGCAGCCGGCGCCGGGATCGCGCCCGGCCCGCGGGCGGGAGCGACTGGGGCGCGGCGTCCGGCCCCGACCGGGTGCCGGGCAGGTAGGTCGAGGTCATCGGGCGGCCTACTGCTCTTCCTTCGCGGTCTTGGTGATCGCCTGTGTGACCTGTTCCGGTGACTTGGAGCCGGCGATCAGCCCGGCCACGCTGTCGTTGATCTGCTGGCCGACGGCGGGCGCGTACGCCTGGTCGAGGTAGAGCTGGAATCCGGTGGCGGCCTTCAACTGCGCTTGCACGGCCTTGGTGTTGGGGTCGCTCAGCGCCTTCTCCGCGCCGGGGACCACCGGGAGGGTCTTGGTCTTCTCGACGAGCACCAGGTCGGTGGTCTCGGAGGCGAAGAACTTCAGGAAGTCGACGGCTTCCTTCGGAGCACCCTTGCGCAGGGCGTGCCCGCCGCCACCGCCGAAGACCTCGGTGATGGCGCCCTTTCCGCCGTCGACCGCGGGGAACGGGAAGAAGCCGAGGTCCGAGCCGAGGCCCTTGCCCGCGTCCGCCTCCACCACCGGGGCCCACTGGCCCATCAGCTCCATGGCTGCCTTGCCGTTGCCGACGGCGGCCGCCTGGCCGGTGGGCGCGGAGTAGGCCGCGCCGAGGAAGCCCTTCTGGAACGGCTGGAGATCGACGAGGTCCTTCAGGTGCTGTCCGGCCTGGACGAACCCGGTGCCGGTGAAGTCCTTGTCCTCATCGGCCTTCTGGAGGGCGTCGAGACCGGCCGTGCGCATCGCCAGGTACGCCCAGTAGTACATACCTGTCCAGCTCTCCTTGCCCGCGAGGGCGAGCGGGGTGATGCCGGCGGCCTTGAGCTTCCGCACGGCGTCGAGGAATCCGCTCCACGTGGTGGGAGGTTCGCCGATCCCCGCCGTCTTGAAGTGTGCCTTGTTGTACCAGAAGCCGATCATGCCGATGTCGAACGGAATGCCGTACAGCTTCTGGTCGATCAGGTACGGCTGCTTGGCGACCGACAGCATCCCGTCCGCCCAGGGCTTGGTTCCGTCGGTGAGGTCCTCGACGAGGCCGGCGTCGACCTGCTGCTTGAGGACCCCGCCGCCCCAGGTGTGGAAGATGTCCGGGAGTTTGCCGGAGGCTATGAGCGCCGTCATCTTGGATTTGTAGGCGTCGTTCTCCAACTGCACGATCTTCAGCTTCACGTGCGGGTTCTGGGCCTCGAACTTCCTGGCCAGGCCCGCCCAGACGTTCTTGGTCGGCTGGGTGGTGGAGATGTTCCACCACTCGACCGTGACCTTCCCCGACGACGAGGACCCGCCGTCGCCCGAGCCGCAGCCGCTGACGGCGGTCATGCCCAGACCGGCGGCCGCGGTGGCCGCCAGGAATCCGCGCCGGGACAGTGCCGGGTCGCCCATGATGCGCTCCTTGGGGTACGGGACGACCGACGCCGTCCTGGTTCGGTGGTGCTCTGGGGCCGCCGTTTTCGAAACATTCGGTGTTTTCACCGAACGTTCCGAACGGCGACTCTAGAAAGGCGCATCAGGAGCGTCAAGGTGTCGCGCATCAGCTCATCGGCGTGTAGGCGAACCAGTCGAAGGCGGCCCGCCCCTCGGTGACGTACATGCCGATGACCCGGCCGGTGAACCCGCCCGCCACCTCGGTGGAGAGATACCGGCCGTCGAGTTCGGCCAGCCGGACGACACAGTCGGGCGTTTCGATCGAAAGGGTCACGGCGTCTGGCCCGCCGGGACGGACGCCGATCCCGTCGCGGTCCGCCCCGGGCGCGGTGGCGGTGGGCGCCGGAACCCGGGTCGTACGGGTCTCGACGACCAGGGTCAACGGCCCCGGCGGCACCGCGCGTTCGGCGATCCGCTGGCACACCGGCCCGATCCGTGCGACCGCGCTCACCACTCCCCCGCTCACCTCCAGGTCGTAGTGGTGGGCCTCGTCGATACGGACCGTCAGACCCGCGCGTCCCGGGCCCGGTTCGAGCAGGGCGGCGGCCCGGCAGTCGGCGTGCTGCTGGCGCCGGCCGACGAGGGTGTGCCCGGCGCGGTCGAGGCTGTCCCCGGTGGCCGTGAGCACCAGCCAACCGGGGCGCTCGGTCAGCGACCAGGACCCGTCCGGCCGGCTGCGCGGGGAGATCCAGTGCGGCGCGAGGGCGGGGCCGTGAAGTCGTCCCGTGCGGGCGGCTGTTCGACCGGGTGCCAGGCCGCCGGGGCCTCGTGCCGCTCCTGTACCGGGCCCATGCGCGGCCAGCCGTCCGCCCACTCCACCGGGGCCAGGAAGGTCTCCCGGCCGAGCACGTGGAACTCGGGGAACCAGCCGCGCGGCCGGGTGCCGAGCAGCACCGCCCGCCAGCTGCCGTCGGCCGCCTGCACCAGGTCGGCGTGCCCGGTGCTCTGGACCGGCTCCCGGGTGCCCCGGTGCGAGACCAGCGGATTGCCGGGCGCCGCCTCCCAGGGCCCGCGCGGCGAGCGGGCGCGGGCCACGGACACCCCGTGCCCGAGCGCGGTGCCGCCCTCGGCGACCAGCAGGTACCACCACTCCCCGACCCGGTACAGGTGCGGCACCTCCGGGTCCCGCAGCCCCGTCCCTGACCACATCGGCAGCGGCCCCTCCAGCACCTTCCCGGTCCTGGTGTCGATCCTGGCCACCGCGACCCCGGCCACGGCGCACCAGCAGTCGCCGTTCTCGTCCCAGGCGAGGTCCGGGTCGATGCCGGGGACGTCGACCCACACCGGGTCGGACCACGGCCCCTCGGGCCGCTCGGCGGTGACGAGGAAGTTGCCCCCGGCACTGACGTTGGTGGTGATGACGTGGAAGAGCCCGTCATGGTGCCGGATCGTCGGGGCGTACACGCCGCCGGAGGCCGGGGTGTCGGCGGGCAGGGTCAACTGCCCCGGCCGGTCGAGGACGTTGCCGAGCTGCCGCCAGTGCACCAGGTCCCGGCTGTGGAAGAGCGGGACGCCGGGGAAGTACTCGAAGCTGGAACAGACGAGGTAGTAGTCCGCCCCGACCCGGCACACGCTCGGGTCGGGATGGAAGCCGGGGACGACCGGGTTGCCGTAGGTCCGCGTGTGCGTGTCCCGCATGTGGGTGCCCCTCCCGGGCCGCGCCGAAAGTTTCGGTGAGGTTGGCGAACATTACGGGGCGCACTGTAGGAGCCTGCCCAAGGGGCCGACAAGGCGGCCGTCAGAGCTTCAGCCGGTACGGCAGCATGCCCACCACGACGTCGGTGCGGGCCCGCAGCACGGTGGCGAGAAGCAGGCCGCGCTGGTTCTGGAGGATCTCGTAGCGCCGGTGCCTCGGCTCCACCTCGGGGATGAGCACGGCCACCTGACGGCCGTCCGCCGCGGCGCGCTGCACGTAGTCGACGACCGGCTGCACCAGTGAGCGGTGCGGGCTGTCGATGACGTCGAGGCGCACGCCGGGGTTCCAGCGCGCCCAGGCCTCCTCCAGCGCCCGGGACCTGGCCGGGTCGGCGTGCACGGCGACCGCGACCACCTCGTCGCCGAGGGCGAGGGCGGCGCCGAGGGCGTGCCGGGCGAGCTTGCTGACCTCGCCGATCGGTACGATCACCAGGCTGGCGGTGCGCCGGTCGGGCGGATCCGGGATGCGGCCGAGGCCCAGTTCCTCGCCCACCTCGGTGTAGTAGCGCTCGATGCGGGCGAACAGCAGCATCATCAGCGGGACGGTGAGCACGACCACCCAGGCGCCGGAGAGGAACTTGGTGAACAGCAGGATGACCCCGGCCAGGGTGGTCAGCACGGCGCCGGTGCCGTTGACGATCGCGCGGCGCTTCCAGCCGGCCGGGCGCTGCGTGGCCCAGTGCCGGACCAGGCCGGACTGGCTGAGGGTGAAGCCGATGAAGACGCCGATGGCGAAGAGCGGGAGCAGCCGGTGGGTGTCGGCGTCGGTGGCCAGCAGGAGCAGCGCGGCCAGCAGCGTCAGAGCCACCACGCCGTAGCGGTAGACCGGGCGTTCGGCGCGCAGGCCGAAGAGGTGGGGCAGCCGGTTGTCGCGGGCGAGCAGGCTCATCAGCACCGGCAGTCCGCCGAAGCTGGTGTTGGCCGCCAGGCCCAGGACGAGGGTGACGATCAGGTTGGTGGCGTAGTACGGCCAGCCGGTGCCGTAGGCGCCCGCGGTGAGCTGGGCGAGGACGGTGACCCCGCCGCGCGGGGCCACGTGGTCGCGGTGGATCAGGACGGCCAGCCCGATCAGCATGATCCCGAGCAGCGCGCCCAGCATCAGCTCGGTGCGCTGGGCGCGTTTGACGCTCGGGGTGCGAAAGGTCGGCACGGCGTTGGCGATGGCCTCGACGCCGGTCAGGGCCGAGCAGCCGGACGAGAACGCCTTGAGGATCACCAGCGCGCTCAGCGCCTCGGTCGCGTGCACGGGCTGGTCGGTGCCGACGACGGCGACCGGGTGCCCGCGCAGCAGGCTGAGCAGGACGACACCGAGGATCGCGACGATGAAAAGGAGCGTCGGCAGCATCAGCACCCGGGCGCTCTCGGTCACGCCGCGCAGGTTGACGGCCGTCAGCAGGGCCAGGCCGACCAGGCAGACGAGCAGCTTGTCGTGGGCGAGGGCCGGGAAGGCGGAGGCGAGCGCGTCGGCGCCGGCGGAGAGGCTGACCGCGACGGTGAGGACGTAGTCGACGACCAGGCTGGCGGCGGCCAGCAGGCTCGCGGTGGCGCCGAGGTCGGTCTTGGCGACGGCGTAGGCGCCACCGCCGTCCGGGTGAACGGCGATGACCTGCCCGTACGACACGACGAGGACCGCGAGCAGGAAGGTGATCGCCAGGGTGATGGGCAGGGTGGCGGCGAGCGCCCCCGTGCCGGCGACCACCAGGGCGAGCACGATCGCCTCGGGGCCGTACGCGACGGAGCTGAGCGCGTCCAGGGAGAGCGCGGCCAGGCCTTCCAGGCTGGTCAGATGCTGTTTGTCGCCCTCACCCGGGCGCAGTGGAACCCTCGGTCGCAGTTCACGACGTGCTAGGCCATACGCCATCGGTACCTCATCACGGCCGGTGGGACGGTCGGCAACAGTGTCCTCCGTGCCGTGTCCGCGCGCCCGTGGTGGTGGAGCCCGGACGGGCCGGCCGGCGTGAGTGTGTGAGGAGGGCCGGCCCGCCCGGGAGCCTTGCGCGGGGTCGGGCCGGACTACAGCCCGACGTCGCGGCGGCGGATGTCGTCCAGGGACTCGCGCCGGACCAGCAGCCGGGCGTGGCCGCCGCGGACGGCGGTGACCGGCGGGCGGCCGACCAGGTTGTAGCCGGAGGCCATGGAGAGGTGGTAGGCGCCGGCCACCGGGACCGCGAGCAGGTCGCCGGGGCGCAGGTCGGAGGGGAGTTCGACGCCGGCGGCCAGGACGTCGCCCGCCTCGCAGTGCCGTCCGACGACGGTCACCGGGGCGGTGGGCGCCGCGCTCGCGCGGCCGATGAGCCGGGGCGCGTACCGGACGCCGTACAGCGCGGGCCGCGGGTTGTCGCTCATGCCGCCGTCGACGGCGACGAAGGTGTGGTCGCCGGTCTTCTTGACCGCGAGGACGCGGTACACGGCGATCCCGGCCGGGCCCACGATGGCCCGCCCCGGTTCGATGATCAGGCGGGGTACCGGCAGCCCGGCCGCCGCGCACGCGTCGGACAGTTCGGCGCGCACCTTGCGGGCCAGGGCGGTGAGGTCGAGGGCGGCCTCGCCGGGCCGGTAGGCGATGCCGTGGCCGCCGCCCAGGTCCAGCTCGGGCAGGACCAGTCCGTGCTGTTCGTGCAGCCGGGCCATGAGCCCGACCACCCGGCGCACGGCGGCGAGGTACGGCTTGACGCTGGTGATCTGGGAGCCGAGGTGGCAGTGCAGGCCGGTGAGTCGGAGCTGCGGCTGGTCCAGTATCCGGGCGATGGCGTGCTGGGCGTAGCCGTCGGCGATGGACAGGCCGAACTTCTGGTCGTCGGTACCGGTGCGGATCTTCTCGTGGCCGCCCGCGCTGATCCCGGGCACCACCCGGACCATGACCTTCTGGTGCCCGTCGGGTCCGACGGCGGCGGCGAGCCGGGCGATCTCGGAGGGGCTGTCGATGACGATCCGTCCGACGCCGAGGCGCAGCGCGGTCTCCAGGTCGCGCGGCGACTTGGCGTTGCCGTGCAGCACGATCCGCTCCGGCGGGAACCCGGTGGTGACCGCCAGCTCCAGCTCGCCGGCCGAGCAGACGTCCAGGCCGAGCCCTTCCTCCTCGGTCCAGTGGACCATCGCCCGGCACAGGAACGCCTTGGCGGCGTAGAGGACTTCGGCGTCGGGGAAGGCGTGGCGGTAGGTGCGGCAGCGCTCGCGGACCTCGTTCTCGTCGAGGACGTAGACGGGGGTGCCGAAGCGGTCGGCGACCTCGGCGAGCGGGACCCCGCCGACGGCGAGGTCGCCGGGCCGGGGCTCGGTGGTGGAGGCGGGCCACACCGACAGTTCGGCGGGCGTGGTGGTGACGACGGGTTCGTGCAGGGTGGTCATCGACCGCTCCCCTCTCAGACTCGTAAGAATCACGCGGTTCACGCGGTTCACGCGGTTTACGCGGCTCAGGCGGTGCCGACGGTCCGCAGGGTGGCGGCGGGGCGCGGGAGCGGCGGGACCGGCGCGGGGGCCGGTGCCGACAGTTGCGGGTCGACCGTCACGGTGGTGACGCCGAGCGGTGCGGCCAGGGCGCGCAGCGCGGGTTCGGCGAGCCGGATCCAGGCCTGGCCGGGGCCGAGCGTGGCGGCGAGCCTGCGGGCCGAGGTGAAGCCGACGGCGGTGCGCTCGCCGAGCGGGGTGCGGAAGAACCGGGCCGCGCATCCCGCGGGTCCCGGCCGGACCGGTACGAACAGGGATCCGGCCGGGGAGCGATCGGAAGGCTCCGGATCGTCACCGCACAAGAGTTCTGGCATGACATGCCTCCTGGCAAAGGAAGGAGCTGGTGCCCCGGCGGCGGGGAGGCCGGCCGGGGCTTGCCCAAGACGCTATGCCCGCTGCCGGCACCTCTCCGATGCCTCATGACGGGACGCTGACGGTGATCGCGGCGACGTTGACGGGACGCTGACGGACTGGAGTCAGAACTGGTGGCGGCGGTCACAGCGGCCGTCAGAGGCCTGCCAAGAAGTGCCCCGGACCCTGGCCGTCACCCGTCCGGCGCAGTGTCATGGAACCGGATCGGGGCACCCGTCCGGCCTGGGATTTCCCCGGGACAGCTACTGAAGAACGGTGGAGTCATGTCCGGTTACGACGCCTGCGCGCCCGGTCGGGTCGTGGTCGGCGTGAGCGGTTCGCTGGGCAGCGTCACGGCCCTGTCCCGGGCCGCCGCCGAGGCCCGGCGCCGGGACGCGGAACTGTGGCCGGTGCTGGTGTGGGAGCCGCCGGGCGGTGAGCTGGGGACGCGGCGCTCGCCGGCCGCGATGCTGATGGTCGACGAGTGGCAGCGGATGGCCCGGCAGCGGCTGCTCGACGTGCTGGACGAGGTCTTCGGCGACGCGGGCCCCGGCACCCCGGTGCACGGACTCGTGGTGCGCGGCACCCCGGGGCTGTCCCTGGTGGAGGTGGCGGACCGGGACGACGACGTGCTGGTCGTGGGCGCGGGCCGGCGCGGCTGGCACCGGGCCTTCTCGGGCCGGGTGGCGCGCTACTGCCTCTCCCACGCGCACTGCCCGGTGCTGGCGGTGCCGCCGTCCCCGCTGGAGGAGGCGCTGGCCGCCGCGCACCGCCGCAACAGCTGGCATCTGCCGCTGGACTCCCGGCAGTTGTCGTAGCGGCAGGCCCTGTGACGGTCGTCGCGCTACGACGTCACGGCCGCCGGCCGGTCCGGCCGCCCCGGTCTGCGGCCCGGTGCGGTCGGCAGGGTCAGCACCATGGTGAGGCCGCCACCAGGGGTGTCCTCGGCGGTCAGCGTGCCGCCCATCGCCTCGGCGAAGCCCCGGGCCACGGCGAGGCCGAGCCCCACCCCGGCACCGCGCGGTGAGTCGCCGTACCGCTGGAACGGTTCGAAGATGCGCTCCTTGGCCTCGTCCGGGACGCCGGGCCCGCGGTCCACGACGCGCACCTCCACCCGGTCGGCCGTGGAACTGGCCTTGACCAGCACGGGGTTGTCCGCGGGGCTGTACTTGACGGCGTTCTCGACCACGTTGGCGACGACCCGCTCGAGGAGCCCCTTGTCGACGTTCACGATGGGCAGCGTCTCCGGGATGTCCAGTTCGACGCTGTCCTCGGGGACCCCGCCGAGCGCCATCGGCACCACCTCGTCCAGGTCGGCCTCGCGGACGATGGGCGTGACGGTGCCGGTCTGCAGGCGGGACATGTCGAGGAGGTTGCCGACGAGGTGGTCGAGGCGGTCGGCGCCCGCCTCTATGGCCTCCAGGAGCTCCGCCCGGTCCTGCTCGGACCACTCGACGTCGTCCGAGCGCAGTGACGACACCGAGGCCTTTATGCCGGCCAGCGGGGTGCGCAGGTCGTGACTGACGGCGGCCAGCAGCGCGGTACGGATGCGGTTGCCCTCCGCGAGCTCCTTCGCCTGGTCCGCCTCCTTCTGGAGCCGCTGCCGGTCGAGCACGACGGCCGCCTGGGCGGCGAACGCGGCCAGCACCCGCCGGTCGGAGGCCGGCAGCACGCGGCCGGACAGGGCGAGGGTCATGTGGTCGCCGACCGGCACGTCGACGTCCGCGCGCTCCGGCGTCTGGCAGGGCCGTGGCCCGACGCTGCCGGCGCAGGTCCAGGGCGCCACGTCGTCCGCCCGCTCCAGGAGGGCCACCGACTCCATGCCGAAGGTCTCCCGCACCCGTTCCAGGAGCGCCTCCAGGCTGGTCTCGCCGCGCAGCACGCTGCCCGCGAGGAAGGACAGGATCTCCGACTCGGCGCGCAGCCGGGTCGCCTGCTGGGTGCGCCGGGCGGCGAGGTCCACCACCGAGGCCACGGACACCGCGACCCCGACGAAGATCGCTATGGCGACGATGTTCTTCGGGTCGGCGATGGTCAGGGTGTGGACGGGCGGGGTGAAGAACCAGTTGAGCAGGAGGGAGCCGACCACCGCCGAGGTGAGCGCCGGGAGCAGGCCGCCGAGCAGGGCCGCGGCGACCGTCAGCGCGAGGTAGAGCAGCATGTCGTTGGCGAGGCCCACCTCCGGTGCGGCGGAGGTCAGCAGCCAGGTGAGCAGGACCGGCCCGAGGACGCCGGTCAGCCGGCCCCAGATGAGCCGGGAGCGGCCGAGCCGCGCCGAACGGCCCAGCGGGAGCCGCCCCTTGCCGGCCTCGTCGTGGGTGATGAGGTGCACGTCGAGGTCGGGTCCCGAGTCCCGGGCGACCGTGGCGCCGACGCCGGGACCGAAGACGTACTGCCAGCTGCTGCGCCGGGAGACACCGAGGACGATCTGGGTGGCGTTGACCCCGCGCGCGAAGTCGAGGAGCGCGGCCGGGACGTCGTCGCCGACGACGTGGTGGTAGGTGCCGCCGAGGTCCTCGACGAGGGTGCGCTGGACGGCGAGTTCCTTCGGGGAGGCCGAGTTGAGGCCGTCGCTGCGCGCTATGTAGACGGCGAGCACCTCGCCGCCGGCGCCCTTCTCGGCCAGCCGCGCCGCCCGCCGGATGAGCGTCCGCCCCTCCGGCCCGCCGGTCAGGCCGACCACGATCCGCTCCCGCGAACCCCAGATCTTCGAGACGCGGTGCTCGCTGCGGTACGCGTTCAGGTACTCGTCGACCCGGTCCGCGACCCAGAGCAGGGCGAGTTCGCGCAGGGCGGTGAGGTTGCCGGGCCGGAAGTAGTTGGACAGGGCCGCGTCGACCTTGTCCGGCTGGTAGATGTTGCCGTGCGCCATGCGGCGGCGCAGCGCCTGGGGCGACATGTCGACCAACTCGATCTGGTCGGCCCGTCGTACGACCTCGTCGGGCACGGTCTCCTGCTGCCGTACCCCGGTGATGGACTCCACGACATCGCCCAGCGACTCCAGGTGCTGGATGTTCACCGTCGAGACGACGTCGATCCCGGCGGCCAGCAGCTCCTCGACGTCCTGCCAGCGCTTGGCGTTGCGGGAGCCGGGGATGTTGGTGTGCGGGAGTTCGTCGACGAGGGCGACCTGGGGGCGGCGGGCGAGGACGGCGTCGACGTCCATCTCCGTGAACACCGCACCCCGGTACTCCAGTTCCCTGCGCGGGATCTCCTCCAGGCCGTGCAGCATCACCTCGGTGCGCGGCCGGTCGTGGTGCTCGACGAACGCGACGACACAGTCGGTGCCGCGTTCGATCCGGCGGTGGGCCTCGGAGAGCATGGCGTAGGTCTTGCCCACGCCGGGAGCCGCGCCGAGGTAGATCCGGAGCCTGCCGCGTGCCATGTCATCCTTCGAAGCGGTAGCCCATGCCGGGCTCGGTGATCAGGTACCGGGGGTGCGAGGGGTCCGCCTCCAGCTTGCGGCGGAGCTGGGCCATGTAGACCCGCAGGTAGTTGGTCTTGTTGCTCTGGGTGACTCCCCACACCTCGCGCAGCAGGTGCTTCTGCGTGACGAGCCGGCCGGGGTTGGTGACCAGTATCTCCAGCAGGTGCCACTCGGTGGGGGTCAGCCGAACGTCGTGACCGGCCCGGACCGCCTTCTTGGCGAGCAGGTCGATGGTGAAGTCGGCCGTCTCCACCCGGGTGGTCTCGGGGGTGAGGGGGGTGTCCTCGGTGCGGCGGACCGCGGCCCGCAGCCGGGCGAGGAGTTCGTCCATGCTGAACGGCTTGGTGATGTAGTCGTCGGCGCCCGCGTCCAGCGCGGCGACCTTCTCGTCGGAGGCCTGCCGCGCGGACAGCACCAGGATCGGTACGCGGGTCCAGCCGCGCAGCGCCTTGATGACGTCGACCCCGTCCATGTCGGGCAGTCCGAGGTCGAGCATCACCACGTCCGGCTGACGCGCGGCCGCCAGCCGGAGGGCCGTGGCGCCGTCGGGCGCCGCGTCCACTCCGTACTGGCGTGCCTGCATGTTGATCACGAGTGCCCGTACGAGCTGGGGGTCGTCTTCCACGACCAGCACTCGGGTCATCGGTTCTCTCAACTGCCCTTGGTCAGGTCCTTCAGCGCGATGTTGAGTTCGAGGACGTTCACCCGGGGCTCGCCGACGAAGCCGAGCGTGCGGCCCGTGGTGTGGTCCTCGACCAGCTTCTCCACCTGGGTGACGGACAGGCCGTTCTTCTCGGCGACCCGGTGGACCTGGAGCTCGGCGTAGGCCGGGGAGATGTCCGGGTCGAGACCGGAGCCCGAGGAGGTGACGGCGTCGGCCGGCACCTGGGCGGGCGTGACCGTGTAGCCGGGCACCGAGTTGTCCTTGACGACGGCGGCCTTGGCGTCCTTCACCTGCTGGATCAGCACCTTGTTGTCGGCGGCGAGGTTGGTCGCGCCCGAAAGGATCAGCTTGTACTGGGTGTTGACGCTGTTGCTGCCGAGCCCGTTGGCCGGGCGGCCCTGGAACCACTGCAGGGCGGCGTCCGGGGTCTCCTGGCCCTTCTTCAGCGGCAGGTTGTACGTCTGCCCGATCAGGGACGAGCCGACGACCTTGCCGTCCGACGTGATCTCGGAGCCGTTCGCCTTGTTGTGGAACGCGGCCTGGGCGATGCCGGTGACGACCAGCGGGTAGACCACGCCCGTCACCAGGGTCAGCACCAGCAGGGCCCGCAGGCCCGCCCAGAGCAACCGGGCGGTGTTGGTTACGGAGTTGTTCATGGTCATCAACCGATTCCGGGGATGAGAGAGATGATCACGTCGATGATCTTGATGCCGATGAAGGGCGCGATCAGACCGCCGAGACCGTAGATCCCGAGGTTGCGGCGGAGCATCTTGTCGGCGCTCACCGGCCGGTACTGCACGCCCTTCAGGGAGAGCGGCACCAGGGCGATGATGATCAGCGCGTTGAAGACGACCGCGGACAGGATCGCGGAGCTGGGCGAGGACAGGTGCATGATGTTGAGCTTGTCCAGGCCCGGGTAGACCACGGCGAACATGGCCGGGATGATCGCGAAGTACTTCGCGACGTCGTTGGCGATGGAGAACGTGGTCAGCGCACCGCGGGTGATCAGCAGCTGCTTGCCGATCTCGACGATCTCGATGAGCTTGGTCGGGTTGGAGTCGAGGTCGACCATGTTGCCGGCCTCCTTGGCGGCCGACGTACCCGTGTTCATCGCCACGCCGACGTCCGCCTGGGCCAGCGCGGGGGCGTCGTTCGTGCCGTCGCCGGTCATCGCGACCAGCTTGCCGCCCGCCTGCTCCCGCTTGATGAGGGCCATCTTGTCCTCGGGGGTGGCCTCGGCGAGGAAGTCGTCGACGCCCGCCTCCTCGGCGATCGCCCGCGCGGTCAGCGGGTTGTCGCCCGTGATCATGACGGTCTTGATGCCCATGCGGCGCAGTTCCTCGAACCGCTCGCGCATGCCCTCCTTGACGACGTCCTTGAGGTGGATGACGCCCAGGACCCGGGCGCCCTCGGTGTCGTCGACCGCGACGAGCAGCGGGGTGCCGCCGGACTCGGAGATGGCGTTGGCGAGGGTGTCCGCGTCCTCGGCGACGGTGCCGCCCTGCTCGCGGACCCAGGCGATGACCGAACCGGCGGCGCCCTTGCGGATCTTGCGGCCGTCGACGTCCACGCCGGACATGCGGGTCTGGGCGGTGAAGGCGATCCACTCGGCGTGCGCCAGCTCGCCCTGGTGCCGCTCGCGCAGCCCGTACTTCTCCTTGGCGAGGACGACGATGGAGCGGCCCTCGGGGGTCTCGTCGGCCAGCGACGACAGCTGGGCGGCGTCGGCCACCTCGGGCTCGGTGACCCCGCGCACCGGCACGAACTCCGAGGCCTGGCGGTTGCCGAGGGTGATGGTGCCGGTCTTGTCGAGCAGCAGGGTGGAGACGTCACCGGCGGCCTCGACCGCGCGCCCGGACATGGCGAGCACGTTGCGCTGCACCAGCCGGTCCATGCCGGCGATGCCGATCGCGGAGAGCAGCGCGCCGATGGTGGTCGGGATGAGACAGACCAGGAGGGCGACCAGCACGACCATCGTCAGGTGCGTGCCCGCGTAGTCGGCGAACGGCGGCAGGGTGGCGACGGCCAGCAGGAAGACGATGGTCAGCGAGGCGAGCAGGATGTTCAGCGCGATCTCGTTGGGCGTCTTCTGCCGGGCCGCTCCCTCGACGAGGCTGATCATGCGGTCGATGAAGGTCTCGCCCGGCTTCGTCGTGATCTTGATGACGATCCGGTCGGACAGCACCTTCGTGCCGCCGGTCACCGCGCTGCGGTCACCGCCGGACTCGCGGATGACCGGGGCCGACTCACCGGTGATCGCCGACTCGTCGACGGAGGCGACGCCCTCGATGACGTCACCGTCACCGGGGATGATGTCGCCGGCCTCGCAGACGACCAGGTCACCGATCCTCAGCTCGGTGCCGGGCACCTGCTCCTCGGTGGAGCCGGTCAGCCGCCGCGCGACGGTGTCGGTCTTGGCCTTGCGCAGGGTGTCGGCCTGGGCCTTGCCGCGGCCCTCGGCGACCGCCTCGGCGAGGTTCGCGAAGATCACGGTCAGCCACAGCCAGGCGCTGATGGTCCAGCCGAACCAGTCGCTCGGATCCTTGAAGGAGAAGACCGTGGTGAGGATCGAGCCGACCCACACCACGAACATCACGGGCGACTTGACCATCACCCGCGGGTCGAGCTTGCGGCAGGCCTCGGGGAGGGACTTGATCAGCTGCCTGGCGTCGAACAGGCCGGCGCCGACACGTCCTTCGGCGGGCTTGTGCCCGGTGGGGACGTCGCTGTGCGGCGCCCGGGTCGGGGTGGCTGTGGACATGGAGTCCTCTGGCTTCTGGGTACGGGTGGTCATGACGCCAGCCCCTCGGCGAGCGGGCCCAGCGCGAGGGCCGGGAAGTAGGTCAGACCGGTGATGATCAGGATCGCGCCGACGAGCAGGCCGGTGAAGAGCGGCTTCTCGGTGCGCAGCGTGCCGGCCGTGGCGGGGACGGGCTTCTGCTCGGCGAGCGAGCCGGCCAGCGCCAGCACGAACACCATGGGCAGGAAGCGGCCGAACAGCATCGCGAGTCCGGTCATGGTGTTGTACCAGTCGGTGTTCGCGTTCAGGCCGGCGAAGGCCGAGCCGTTGTTGTTGGCCGCCGAGGTGAAGGCGTACAGCACCTCGGAGAACCCGTGCGCGCCCGGGTTGAGCATGGAGTGCGGCGGGGTCGGCAGGGCCATGGAGGCCGCGGTGAAGACGAGCGCGAGCGCCGGGGTGATCAGGATGTAGATCGCCGACAGCTTGATCTCGCGGGCGCCGATCTTCTTGCCCAGGTACTCGGGGGTGCGGCCGACCATCAGACCGGCGATGAACACCGCGATGATCGCCATGATCAGGATGCCGTAGAGGCCGGAGCCGGTACCGCCGGGCGCGATCTCGCCCAGCATCATGCTGAGCATGGTGATGCCGCCGCCCAGGCCGGTGAAGGAGGAGTGGAAGGAGTCCACCGCACCGGTCGAGGTGAGCGTGGTCGACACCGCGAAGATCGACGAGGCGCCGACCCCGAAGCGGACCTCCTTGCCCTCGTAGGCGCCGCCCGCGATCTGCAGCGCGCCCTCGTGGTGGGCGAACTCGGTCCACATCATCAGGGCGACGAAGCCCAGCCAGATGGTGAACATCGTGGCGAGGATCGCGTAGCCCTGCTTCACCGAGCCGACCATCACACCGAAGGTGCGGGTCAGCGCGAACGGGATCAGCAGGATCAGGAAGATCTCGAAGAGGTTGGTGAAGGGCGTCGGGTTCTCGAAGGGGTGGGCGGAGTTGGCGTTGAAGTAACCGCCGCCGTTGGTGCCCAGCTCCTTGATGGCCTCCTGGGAGGCCACGGCCCCGCCGTTCCACTGCTGCGAGCCCCCCATGAACTGCCCGACCTCGTGGATGCCGGAGAAGTTCTGGATGGCACCGCAGGCGACCAGGATCACCGCGGCGATCGCGGAGAACGGCACCAGGATGCGGATCGTGCCGCGCACCAGGTCGGACCAGAAGTTGCCGATCTCACCGCTGCGCGAGCGCGCGAACCCGCGCACCAGGGCCACCGCGACGGCGATGCCGACGGCCGCGGAGACGAAGTTCTGCACGGCAAGGCCGGCGGTCTGGACGACGTGACCCATGGTCTGCTCGCCGTAGTACGACTGCCAGTTCGTGTTGGTCACGAAGGAGACGGCCGTGTTGAACGACTGGGCCGGGTTGACCGAGGAGAAGTTCAGCGAGCCGGGCAGGATGCCCTGGATCCGCTGGAGGAGGTAGAGGAAGAGGACGCCGATCAGGGAGAAGGCGAGGACCCCGCGCAGGTAGGCGGGCCAGCGCATCTCGGTGTCGGGGTTGGCGCCGATGCCCCTGTAGATCCACTTCTCGACCCGCCAGTGCTTGTCGGAGGTGTAGACCTTGGCCATGTAGTTGCCGAAGGGGATGTAGCACAGCGCCAGCGCGCCTATGAGCGCGACGAGCTGGAGCACGGCGGCGGTTACGGGACCCATGGGTGTCTCAGAACCTCTCCGGGAAGATCAGGGCGAGGACGAGATAGCCCAGCAGGGCGACGGCCACGACAAGGCCGACGATGTTCTCGGCGGTCACAGCTTCGTCACCCCCTTGGCGACGAGGGCCACCAGCGCGAAACCCGCGAGCACGGTGACGACGAAGGCCAGATCGGCCATCGTGAACTCCTGGATGAGGTTCGGAACGGACTCGGACTGTTAGAGGAAAGCGTCTTTCTGGCCGGTTTCAGCCGCCGTTGACGGGTCCCTTACGGCGGTGTTCACGCCTTTGACGGGACTCTGACGCGGCCGCGACCAACCCGCGACCAGAGGCCGCCGTTCGGCGGCCGAAACCCCCCTGAACTGGGGGAACGCCGGCCTCAGGCGCACCAGGCCGATCAGGACAGCCGGAACCGCAGCCGGCAGATCACCGCGTCGGTCTCCTTGCGCACGGCGTGGGCGACGACGGCACCGCGCTGGTTCTGCAGCAGCCGCTGCCAGAGCCGCTCCGGTTCGGTCTCCGGGATCAGCACGGTCACCTGGGTGGCCGGCTCGGCCGCGGTCACCGCACGGACGTAGGCGGCGATGGGACGGCCCAGGGTGCGCCGCTCGCAGCTCAGCCGGACCAGCGGCACCCCGGGGTCCCACGCGGCCCAGGCGCGCTCCAGGGCGTGCAGCTGGGCCCGGTCCTCGGGGTCGGGATGGCAGACGGTGACGGCCCGCACCTCGTCGCCGAGGGAGGCGGCCGCGGAGAGCGCCTGGGAGGTGAGCCGGGACAGCGACGACACCGGCACGATCACGACGGACCGCTCCCGGTGCGGTGGGTCGGGGATCCGCCCGAGCCCGAGCCGCTCCCCGATCCGCCCGTAGGCACGGTGCACGGCGACGAAGGCACCGACGAGCAACGGCAGCATGACCACGACAAGCCAGGCTCCCTCGGTGAACTTGCTCGCGGTCACGACGACGGTCGCCACGCCCGTCAGGACCGCCCCGAACCCGTTCAGCAGCGCCTTCCCACGCCAGCCGGTCCCCCGCTCCAGCCGCCAGTGCCGCACCATCCCGACCTGGGCGACGGTGAAGCCGACGAAGACCCCGATGGCGAACATCGGCACCAGCGTGTTCGTGTCGCCGCCGGAGAACACCAGCAGCGCGGCCGACACCACGGCCAGCGCGAGCACGCCGTGCCGGTGCACCTGCCGGTCGGCCTTGAGCGCGAAGACGTGCGGCAGGTAGTTGTCGCGGGCGAGCAGTTTCAGCAGCACCGGCAGACCGCCGAAGCTGGTGTTCGCGGACAGCGCCAGCAGGATCATGGTGGCGAACTGGACGACGTAGAAGCCCCAGTTGTGGCCGAGCGAGGCGTCGGCGAGCTGGGCGAGGACGGTCACGCCCGCGACCGGCTGCAGGTGGAACCGGGAGATCAGCACCGAGAGCCCGATCAGCATCGCGCCCAGCACCGCGCCGAGGGCCACCTCGGCGTGCTGGGCCCGCTTGACGCGCGGCACGCGGAAGGAGGGCACGGCGTTGGCGATGGCCTCGACGCCGGTGAGGGCGGCACAACCCGAGGCGAAAGCTTTCAGCAGAAGCAGGGCGCCCACGCTGGAGGCGTTGCCGGCGAGCACGGAGGCGTGCCCGGCGGCGGTGACCGTACTGGCCGGCGCGGACCGGAAGAGCCCCACCGCGATCAGCACGAAGACGGACCCGACGAACACCGCCGTCGGCACGATGAACGCCTTCGCCGACTCCACGATGCCCCGCAGGTTCACCCCGGTGACCAGCACCAGCACGGCCAGGCACAGCACCAGCCGGTGAGGGTACAGCCCCGGGAAGGCGGAGGTGAGGGCGGCGACCCCGGCGGTGACGGCGACGGCGACGTTCAGCACGTAGTCGAGTACCAGGGAGGCGGCGGCGACCAGGCTGGTCCGCGCCCCGAGGTGGGTCCGGGCCACGGCGTAGGACCCGCCACCGTCCGGGAAGGCCGCGATGACCTGCCGGTACGAGGCGACGAGCACCGCCAGCAGGGCCGCGATCGCGAGCGTGACGGGCAGCGTGAAACCGAGCCCGTGCGCACCGGCGGCCGCCAGCACCAGCACGATGGCCTCCGGCCCGTACGCCACCGACGCCATCGCGTCCAGCGACAGCGCGGCGAGGCCGGTCACGGCGGTGAGACGATGCCGTTCCCCGGTATCGGGCGGCTCGTCACCGGCGGGCACGGCCCCCGGTTCGGCGGTCAGTACGGACATGGGGGCGCTCCTCAACGAACGGGATACACGTCTCGCGCACGGAGTACCGCGCGCGTCCGACCAGGTTCTGTCCCGCCCCGGCCGGCTCCGGCAATCCCTTGCGCGTTCTTCGCGCGAGAGGCAGCGACTTTGACGCGCCCTTGACGGCCGCCCTTTGAAAGAGGCGCGGGGCGTATGTGATGTGCGGCTGCCGCCGCGTGGGCGCGACAAGTCCCCACCGCCCCGCACCGACCCCAGCCGTCAGAGTCGCATCAAGGACATGCCCCACCTCCTGACGCCGAGCACCGCCGCTCCCTACCGTCACCCCATGCAGCCATCCGAGGACCACCGCTGGTCCAAAGGCGTCTACGCATCGGCCCGTTGCGCAGGCGCCCTCCTCACCCTGCTCCTCCTGATCGACTGGGGATCAGGAACGTTCACCTGGTGGCGCGGCACCCTCTGGTCCACCCTCGCCCTGCTCCTCTTCGGCGTCCTCTGCCCCGCCAGGGTCCGCGCCGGCGACGGCTGGCTCACCTCACGCCGGCTGCTGCGCACCCGCAGGGTCCGCACCGACCGCCTGGTCTCGGTCCGCCGCCTGGACGGCGTCTCCCCCCGCCTGGTGCTCCGCGACGCCTTCGGCGACCGGCTGGAGATCGACCCCCAGGTCCTCGTCGACAACCCCGAGCTGTGGCTGCGGGTCGACGCCGGCGCCCGCAGGGCCGCCGAGGCCGGCACCCTGCTCTGCGGCTCGGTCACCCTGACCCGCCTCGGCGAACAGGTCGAGCGCGAGAACGCGCTGGGCGTCTTCAAGGCGTCGGGCCTGGAGTAGCCGCCGTACGGCGAGGCCGGCTCCGGCGCGCGGGTCAGCCGGCGGCCACGAGGGTGTCGGCGGACCGGGCGGAGTGGACCCGGTCGGCGGTGCTGTGGATCCGGGCCAGGCAGCGGGCGTCGGTCACCGTGAGGACCTCCAGCCGGCGGGCATGCGCCGCGAGCTGGGCGACGATCACGCCGACTGCGAGCAGCAGTACGGCCGTTTCGACGTCGCCGCCGGCGCTGACGTCGAAGGTCTCGTGGGGCCGGTTCAGCAAGGAGTCGAACCAGGCCGCCGCCGGGACGAGGACGACCAGGAGGGGAGCGACGAGGCCCGCGGCGAGTGCGGCCCGGTCCCGGACCGTCCGCGCGGAGCTCGCTGCGAGCTCCGCCGGTGTGCTGTTCACGTGGCACCTCCTGCGTGCTGCGCTGCCCGGATGGGCTGGGTCCGGCCGGCCAGGGGCAGCGAGACGACCATGGTCAGCCCGCCGCCCGGGGTGTCCTCGGGGGTCAGCGTGCCGTCCATCGCCTCGGTGAGCCCGCGGGCGAGGGCGAGCCCGAGGCCGAGGCCGGTGGTGTTGTCGGTGTCGCCGAGCCGCTGGAAGGGCTCGAAGAGCCGGTCGCGGCCGCCCGCGGGCAGGCCGGGCCCCCGGTCGATGATCCGGAGTTCGGCCCGCCCGGCCAGCGCGCTCGCCGTCACCAGCACCCGCGCGCCGGGCGGGCTGTAGCGGGCCGCGTTGCCCACCAGGTTGGCGATCACACGCTCCAGCAGCGGCGGGTCGGCCAGCAGCGGGGGCATGTCCTCCGGTTCGCCGTGCACCTCGGCGGTCGGGGTGTCGGCGAGAGCGGCCGGGAGCACCTCCTCCAGGGCCGTGGCCCGCAGGTTGAGGGTGAGGACGCCGGCCTCCAGGCGGCTGAGGTCGAGGAGGTTGTCGACGAGCCGGCTCAGCCGGGCCATGGACTCCTCGGCGGTGGCGAGGAGTTCGTCGCGGTCCTCCGGGGAGAACTCCACCTCCCGGCTGCGCAGCGAGGTGACCGCCGCCCACCCGGCCGCGAGCGGGGTGCGCAGGTCGTGGCCGACGGCCCGCAGCAGCGCGGTGCGCATCCGGTCGGCGGCGCGCACCGGTTCGACCTCGGCGGCGGCCTGGGCGAGCCGGGCCCGCTCCACCGCCGACCCGACGTGCGCGGCGAACGCGGCGAGCACCCGCCGCTCCGAGGAGGAGGGCGTACGGCCGCGCAGGACCAGGTAGTTGCCCGGGCCCGCGGGCACGGTGGTGGCGTCGGCGCCGTCCGGCGGTTCGTCGACGAGTTCGGCGGAGTCCATGCCGAAGGTCTCGCGGGTGCGTTCCAGGAGCGCCGGGATGGTCTGGCCGCCGCGCACGATGCTGCCGGCCAGCGACGACATGGTCTCCGCCTCGGCGGTGGCCCGGGCCGCGCGCCTCGACAGCCGCAGCGAGCGGTCGACGACCGCGGCGACGGTGGCGGCCACGACCGCGAACACCCCCAGTGCGAGCAGGGCGTTGGGGTCGTCGAGGGTGAACTGGCCGATGGGCGGGATGAACCAGTAGTTGAGCAGCAGGGACGCGGTGACGGAGGCGATCACGGCGGAGGTCACCCCGCCTATGCAGGCCACGCCGACCACGGCGAGCAGGAAGAGCAGGGCCTCGCTGGTCAGGTTGACGGTGCCGCGCACCTGGGCGAGGGCGACGGTCAGCAGGACCGGGAGCACCAGCCCCGCGACCGGCCCGGCGATCAGGCGGCGGGTGGAGAGAGTGCGGCGGCGGGAGGGCAGCAGGGTGCCGCGTCCGGCGCGTTCGTGCGTGACCCGGTGGACGTCGATGTCGCCGGAGAGCTCGGTGACGGTCTCGCCCGTCCCCGGTCCGGTGAGGAAGCGTTCGAGGCGGCCGCGGCGGCTGGTGCCGAGGACGAGCTGGGTGGCGTTCTCGGCGCGGGCGAAGTCCACCAGGGCGGTGGCCACGTCGTCGCCGACCACCGAGTGGTAGCTGCCGCCGAGGTCCTCGACCAGCCGGCGCTGCCGGGCCAGCGAGGCGTGCGAGACGCCCGCGGCCAGGCCGTCGCTGCGGGCCACGTGCACGGCGAGCAGGTCGCCGCCCGCCGACCGGTCGGCGATCCGGGCGGCCCGTCGTACCAGCGTGTCGCCTTCGGGGCCGCCGGTCAGCGCGACCACCACCCGCTCGCGGGTCTCCCACACCCCGCCGATGGCGTGCTCGGCGCGGTAGGACTGGAGGGCCTCGTCGACCCGGTCGGCGACCCAGAGCAGGGCCAGCTGGCGCAGGGCGGTGAGGTTGCCGGGACGGAAGTAGTTGGCGAGGGCCGCGTCGACCTTCTCGGGGGCGTAGATGTTGCCGTGCGCCATGCGGCGGCGCAGGCCCTCGGGCGGGATGTCGACGAACTCGATCTGCTCCGCCTTGCGGACCACGTCGTCGGGCACCGTCTCGTGCTGCGGCACCCCGGTGATCTTCTCGACGACGTCTTTCAGTGATTCGAGGTGCTGGATGTTGACGGCGGTGATCACGTCGACGCCGGCCGCGAGCAGGTCCTCGACGTCCTGCCAGCGCTTGGGGTGGCGGCCGCCGCCGGGGATGTTGGTGTGCGCGAACTCGTCGACGACGGCGACGGCCGGGCGGCGCGCCAGCACGGCTGCGACGTCCATCTCCTCGAACTCGCCGCCCCGGTATCCGCAGCGCAGCCGTGCCACCGACGCCAGGCCGGCGGTCATGGCCTCGGTGCGCGGGCGCCCGTGGCACTCCACGTACCCCACCACCACGTCCGCGCCCCGGGACGCGCGGCGCTGGGCCTCGTCGAGCATGCGGTAGGTCTTGCCGACCCCTGGGGCGGCCCCGAGGTAGACCTTCAGTCGTCCGCGCGGTACGTCGTTCATCACCTCAAAGACAAGCGCGCCGCGGGGCCGCGGGTCCGGCCTCTTGACGCGTCTCTGGCGCCGCTGACGAGGACGTTGACACTGTCTTGACGGCCCTCGGCCGGATAGGGTGAAGGCGGTGTGCCGGGAAGTCTGGTCGGCCGGGAGTCATCGTGGCTTCCGTTGGGGCCCAGGGGGACGGCATGCGCAGCGTGGGTACGGTTCTCGCACTCGTGGTTCTGGCCACGGTGGTGGCGACCTTCGCCCGCCGGTGGCGGATTCCCGCCCCCTCCCTCCTCGTCGTCGCGGGCCTCGCCGTGGCCCTGCTGCCGGGCACCCCGACGATCCGGGTCAGCCCGGAGATCATCGGCCTCGTCGTCCTCCCGCCGCTGCTCTACGCCAGCGCGGAGGAACTCTCCTGGCGTGAGCTGCGGGCGGTGTGGAAGCCGGTGAGCGTGCTCGCGGTCGGCCTGGTGCTCGCCTCGGCCGCGGCCGTCGGCGCGGTCGCCTCCCTGGTCACCCCGCTGTCCTGGCGGATGGCTCTGGTGCTCGGCGCGATCCTCGCCAGCACCGACCCGGTGGCGGTGACCGCGCTCGGCCGCCGGCTCGCCCTGCCGCCCAAGGTGCAGATGCTGGTCCAGGCCGAGAGCCTCTTCAACGACGCGACCTCCCTGGTCCTCTACCGGGTCGCGGTGAGCGTCGCGGTGGCCTCGGCGGCGGCGAACTGGGGGGCGGCGGGCGGCGAGTTCCTGCTGCTCGCGGGCGGCGGCACGCTGATCGGCGCGCTGGTCGCCGCGGTCGTCACGGTGATCAGGCGGCGCACCGAGGACCCGGTCCTGGAGACGGTGATCTCCCTGGTCACACCGTACGCGGCGTACGTCCTCGCGGAGGCGGCGCACACCTCAGGGGTCACCTCGGTGGTGGTGGCGGGCGTGGTCCTGGGCGGCCGCGGCGACCGGCTCACCAACGCCCGGATCAGGCTCCAGCTGCACGCCGTCTACGGCACCGTGGTCTTCCTGCTGGAGAGCGTGGTCTTCAGCCTGATCGGGCTCGCGCTGCCCGCCCAGGTGCGGGCGCTGTCCGACGGCGACCGGGCCTGGCCGCTGTACGCGCTGGCGGTAGCCGGCACGCTGATCGCGGTGCGGCTGCTGTGGCTGGCGCCGCTGTCGGCGGTCGTGCAGCGCAAGGGCGGCATACAGCGGCCGAACTGGCGGGTGCCGGTGGTGCTGACCTGGGCCGGCACCCGGGGTGTGGTGCCGCTGGCGGCCGCGCTGTCGATACCGGTGACGGCGAAAGACGGGTCGGCGCTGACCGAACGGCCGCTGGTGCTGGTCCTCACGACCTCGGTCGTGGTCGTCACCCTGGTCGTGCAGGGCTTCTCCCTGGCCTCGGTGGTGCGCCGCTCCGGCATCGCCCTGGAGCCGGACCACACCGAACGCGAGGAGGCCGCCGCCCGCTGCCGGCTGGCCGACGCGGGCATCCGGCGCCTGGAGGAGCTGTCCGAACTTGAGGCCGTACCGGACGTGGTCCTCGACCGGCTCCGGCGTGGCCTGAACGCCCGTCTCGACGACGCCCGCGACCGTCTCACCGACAGCACGGCCGAGTCGGCCGACCTGGTCTACCGGCAGCTGCGCCGCGACCTGATAGCGGTGGAGGCGGCGGAGCTGCGGCGGCTGTACGACGAGCACACGATCAGCGACACGACCCGCAGGCGGCTCCAGCGGTCCCTGGACCTGGAGGAGGCGCGGCTGGCGGACGCGTAGCGCCCGGTCAGCGGAACTCGGCCGTCCGGGGCCGCAGCCCCAGCCCGTCAGCCCCACGGCCAGGGGCAACAGCCCACGGGCCCAGGGCAGTCGGCCGGTCAGCTCACCGCGGCCCGCGGTCACCGACTGGCCGAAGTAGGCGCGGTTGATGTCCGTCACCTCCTCCAGCGCGGCCATCCACGCGCCGTAGTTCGGGGCCGACCCGCGGGTCACCGCCGTCTCCGTGCACCCGGCGCCTGCGACTCCGCGCTGCTCCCCCTCCGCGCCCACGAGGGCGGCCCCGCCGCCGAGAGCGCCGCGCACGTGGTCCGCCTCCGCGACCCGGCCGTCGAGATCGTGAACGGCGCCCAGTACGACCGGGACACGCGGATCGAACCGGCCCCGGCGGCGACGGAGGGCCGAACGGTCAGGCGGCTGACCAGACTCGCCGACCTGCTGGTCGGCCGCGCCGCCTGACCTGAGCAGGCGCGGGAGGGACGTCGTACCGGACCCTCGTACGGGATAACGCTCGGTGTCCGGAACCCGGCACCCGTTCGCCGCCCCCCGTACAGCCCAACGTCCCCCCGCGGCCTCCGGGCCACCCTTTCTTGATGCCCGACCCCCGCCTGCCAGGGCATTCTTAACGCAAGCTTGACGCCCAGGACCTCCCGATCCGTGGGCCCACGCGTCACTCTCTGCATACGCTGGTGCCGCCGTCCGCGTGATGGCCGGAATCGAACTGCGCCGCACCTCACCGCGCCGGACACCAGGAGCCGACCCCATGGCCACGACCGAACACCCCCCTCCCAGTCGCCTGCGCGCCTGGATGCTGGAGGGGCTGTCCGACATGGGCAAGGGCGGCGGCCACACCGGCCCCCACGCACAGCCCGAACCACCGCACCAGGGCCAGCGCTGGTGGCGGGTGATGTGCCTGACCGGTGTCGACTACTTCTCCACCCTCGGCTACCAGCCCGGCATCGCCGCCCTGGCGGCCGGCCTGCTGTCGCCGATCGCGACCATCGTGCTCGTCATAGTCACCCTGGCCGGCGCCCTGCCGGTCTACCGCCGCGTCGCCGAGGAGAGCCCGCACGGCGAGGGCTCCATCGCCATGCTGGAGCGGCTGCTCTCCTTCTGGCAGGGCAAGCTCTTCGTGCTGACCCTGCTCGGCTTCGCCGCCACCGACTTCCTGATCACCATCACCCTGTCGGCCGCGGACGCCTCCACCCACCTGGTGGAGAACCCGCACCTGACCGACTTCCTGCAGGGCAAGCAGATGGTCATCACGCTGTTCCTGGTGGCCCTGCTCGGCGCGGTCTTCCTCAAGGGCTTCCTGGAGGCGATCGGCGTCGCCGTCGCCCTGGTCGGCATCTACCTCGCGCTCAACGTCGTCGTCGTGATCGTCGGCTTCTACCACGTCATCACCGCCGAGCACGTCATCACCGACTGGAGCAGCGCCCTCACCCAGGAACACGGCAACGTCTTCGTCATGGTCGGCGTCGCCCTGATCGTCTTCCCGAAACTCGCCCTGGGCCTGTCCGGCTTCGAGACCGGCGTCGCCGTCATGCCGCACGTCAAGGGCGAGCCGGGCGACACCGAGCAGCAGCCCACCGGCCGGATCCGGGACACCAAGAAGCTGCTCACCACGGCCGCCCTGATCATGAGCTGCTTCCTGATCGCGACCAGCTTCATCACCACGCTGCTCATCCCGGAGAACGAGTTCAAGTCGGGCGGCAGCGCCAACGGCCGTGCGCTCGCCTACCTGGCCCACGAGTACCTCGGCAACGCCTTCGGCACGGTCTACGACGTCTCCACGATCGCCATCCTGTGGTTCGCCGGCGCCTCCGCGATGGCCGGCCTGCTCAACCTGATGCCCCGCTACCTGCCCCGCTACGGCATGGCCCCGCACTGGGCCCGCGCGGTGCGCCCGATGGTCATCGTCTTCACGCTGATCGCCTTCCTGGTGACCTGGATCTTCGACGCCTCCGTCGACGCGCAGGGCGGCGCCTACGCCACCGGCGTGCTGGTGCTGATCAGCTCCGCCGCGGTCGCGGTGACCATCGCCGCCCGCAAGGCCGGACAGCGGAAGTGGACGATCGGGTTCGGGATCATCTCGGCGGTCTTCCTGTACACGACCGTCGTCAACGTCATCGAGCGCCCCGACGGTGTGAAGATCGGTGCCTGCTTCATCGTCGGCATCATCCTCGTCTCGCTGCTCTCCCGCCTCGCCCGCGCCTTCGAGCTGCGCGTGACGAGTGTGACCCTCGACGACATGGCGGAACGATTCATCCGCGATATGGCCAGCCGCAAGATGCGGTTCATCGCCAACGAGCCGGACCGGCGCGACAAGGCCGAGTACCGCGACAAGATCGAGCAGATCCGCGCGGACAACGACATGCCCGAGCAGGAGGACTTCGTCTTCGTCGAGGTCACGGTCACCGACCCCTCCGAGTTCGAGGCGGGCCTGACCGTGCGGGGCGAGGTCCTGCACAACCGCTACCGCGTGCTGACCCTGGAGTCCGCCTCCATCCCCAACGCCCTGGCCGCGCTGCTGCTGCACGTCCGGGACGAGACCGGCTGCATCCCGCACATCTACTTCGAGTGGACCGAGGGCAACCCGTTCGCCAACTTCCTGCGCTTCTTCCTCTTCGGCCAGGGCGAGGTCGCCCCGGTCACCCGGGAGGTGCTGCGCGAGGCGGAGCCGGACCGCGAACGGCGGCCGCGGGTCCACACAGGCTGAGGTCCGGTCACCAGGCACCAGGCACCGGACAGAGGGCGCGGGACACGGGGGCGTAAGAATCCCGTCAATAACCGCTCGGTCCGCATAAGAACCCTGTCAGCGGTCGCTCCCCCGCCCCCGCCGCGCCCTACCGTCGGCCCCATGGAGGACAGAAGACCCAGGGGCCGGGCGGCCGGTGACCGCACCTGGCGCGGCGGCGCACGCCTGGCCGTGTGCTCTGCCCTCGGCTTCGGCGGGCTGACGTTCGCCGTGGACTGGGACGCCGGCACCCTCACCCCGGCCCGCGCCCTGCTCTGGGTCACCCTGTCGGCCGCGATCCTCGTCATGCTGCTGCCGGCCCGCGTCACGGCGGGCCCCGGCTGGCTGGCCGTCCGCGGCCCGCTGCGCCGCCGTACCGTCCGTACCGACTCCCTCGTCTACGTCGGCCAGTACGGGGACGTCGCCGCGCATCTGGTCCTGCGCGACACCCGGGGCAACCGGCTGGAGCTCGACCCGGGCGTCCTGCACGCCAATCCCCTGCTCTGGCACGAACTGGACACCGGCGTCCGCCGCTCCCTGGAGCGGGGCACCCTGCGCCGCGGCACCGAGGTACTGGCACGGCTCGGCCACGAGATCGACGACACGAACGCACGCGCGGTCCTGGAGGCGTCCGGCCTCACCTGACCGGCGGCCCCACGTCCTCGCACCCCGCCACCCGGCCCTATGGTGAGCCCATGCCCTCCTACACGATCGGCCAGGCGGCACGGCTGCTCGGCGTCAGCCCGGACACCGCCCGCCGCTGGGCCGACGCGGGCCGGATGGCCACCCACCGCGACGAGGGCGGCAGGCGGCTCATCGACGGCACGGACCTCGCCGCGTTCTCCGTCGAACTGGCCAAGGCCGGCACCGCCGAGGAGGACACCTCCTACACCTCGGTCCGCAACGCCTTCCCCGGCATCGTCACCGCGATCAAGCTCGGCGACGTCGCCGCCCAGGTCGAGATCCAGGCCGGCCCGCACCGCCTGGTCTCCCTCCTGACCCGGGAGGCGGTCGAGGAACTCGGCCTGGAGGTCGGCATGGAGGCCACCGCCCGGGTGAAGTCGACGAACGTGCACATCGACCGCGTCTGACGGGTCACCTGCACACGCGCTGCGGGACGCGACGGGCATCCGGTTCACGGAGCTGCCGCTGACGCGCGACCGGGTGTGGCGGGCACTGGATGCCAGCCGCCGTAGCCTCCGTCCACCCGTATCTCCCTGATGCCGCTGATGTGCCGGGCCCCGCAGCGGTCCTGCGGCAGCACCAGTTGCGGTCCCGCCCGGTCCAGCGGGGTGTCGTCGATGCCGACGCCCAGCAGGACCGGGGCGTGGGCGAAGTCGGGGTCGATCTCGGCCCAGGAGAGCAGCGCGTGGTGCCCGTCGGCGCCGGAGACGGCGATGAGGAAGCGCAGCCGGTCCTTGCGCCGGCCAGGGTCGAATCCGGGTCCGGCGGCGGTGAGGACGTCGTACAGCCGCGGCCCGGTGAAGGCGTGGTGCTGGACTCCGCTGGTGGCGCACTCGAAGCTGACGCGCACCCGCTGCTGGGGCCAGCGCAGGAGATCGGGCACGGTCAGCCGGGCCGGTCGTGCGAGGTCTCCGGTGAGGACGAGTTCGGCGAGCGTCATGTACGGCCACCTCCCGGGTGACGGTACCCGCGGCACGTCACCGTACAAACGCACATGCCAGCCCCAGTCTGAAAGTACGCAGCTCATGCGATGTGACAGAAGACTTACGCCTGGCAATTGCGGCAGTATCATCGCCACGCGGACTGATAGACAGGTCGCAGCAGGGCGCGACAGATTGTCCATAGGATTCAGAGGAGTTCACTCGTGATGACCCGTTCCGTGCGCCGGACCCGGCGGACGCTCCAGCTGGCCGGTGCCTCGGTCGCGGCCCTGCTGGCCCTGAGCGCCTGCTCCTCCTCCGGCGACGACTCGTCCGCTACGACGAAGTCGGACACTTCGGCGGCGGCGACGCCCAAGCTGTCGGGCTCGATCACCGTGTTCGCCGCGGCCTCGCTGCAGGAGAGCTTCAAGACCCTGAAGGCCGACTTCGAGAAGGCCCACCCGGGCACCAGGGTCAACTTCAGCTTCGGCGGCAGCGACACCCTCGCCGCGCAGATCACGAGTGGTGCGCCGGCCGACGTCTTCGCCGCCGCGAGCGCCAAGACCATGGCGATCGTGACGGACAAGAAGGACACCGCCACCACGCCGGCCACCTTCGTCCGCAACCAGCTGGAGATCGCCACCCTGCCGGGCAACCCCGACAAGATCTCCTCGCTGAAGGACCTGACGAAGTCCTCGCTGAAGGTCGTGCTGTGCGACAAGACGGTGCCGTGCGGTGCAGCCGCGCAGAAGGCCCTGGACGCCGGCAAGCTCAAGCTCACCCCGGTCTCCTACGAGGAGGACGTGAAGTCCGCCCTCAACAAGGTGGTCCTGAAGGAGGCCGACGCGGCGGTCGTCTACCAGACCGACGTGAAGGCCGCCGGCAGCAAGGTGGAGGGCGTGGACTTCCCCGAGTCCGCCGACGCGATCAACGACTACCCGATCGCCCTCCTCAAGAACGCCCAGAACCCCACGGTGGCCAAGGCGTTCATCGCGCTGGTGCAGTCCGCCGAGGGCCAGCAGGTGCTGAACGACGCCGGGTTCCTCAAGCCGTGACGAAGGCCGACGAGTCCGGCGCCGCGGCCGGCACCCTCACGGGCGGTCCGCGGCGCCGGCGCGTTCGGACCGCCGTACCGCTACCGCTCCTCCTCCCCGGAGCGGTAGCCCTGGTCTTCCTGCTCCTGCCGCTGGTCGCCCTGCTGGTACGGGCCCCCTGGCGCGGCCTGCCGTCCCTGCTGACCAGCGCGGAGGTCTGGCAGGCCCTCCAGCTCTCCCTCGTCTGCGCCACGGCGGCGACGGCCGTCAGCCTCGTCCTGGGCGTCCCCCTGGCCTGGCTGCTGGCCCGCACGGAGTTCCCCGGCCGGGGATTCGTCCGCGCACTGGTCACCCTCCCCCTCGTCCTCCCCCCGGTGGTCGGCGGTGTGGCCCTGCTGCTCGCCCTCGGCCGCAACGGGGTGGTGGGCCAGTGGCTGGACTCCTGGTTCGGCATCACCCTGCCCTTCACCACGGCCGGCGTGGTCGTCGCCGAGTCCTTCGTGGCCATGCCCTTCCTGGTGATCAGCGTCGAGGGCACGCTCCGCGCCGCCGACCCCCGCTACGAGGAGGCGGCCACCACCCTGGGCGCCTCCCGCTTCACCGCGTTCCGCCGGGTCACGCTCCCCCTCATCGCCCCGGGCATCGCGGCCGGCTCGGTCCTGGCCTGGGCCCGCGCGCTCGGCGAGTTCGGAGCGACCATCACCTTCGCCGGCAACTTCCCCGGCCGCACCCAGACCATGCCGCTCGCCGTATACCTGGCCCTCCAGAACGACCCCGACGCGGCGATCGCGCTCAGCCTGGTACTGCTGGCGGTGTCGATCGCGGTACTGGCGGCGTTGCGGGACCGTTGGACCACGGCATCATGAGGACGACCCGGTGGACGACGCCCCGATGACCAACTCACATCCCGCATCCCCGGACGGCACCCAGCCTCCCCACGGCCTGCCGGCGTCCGCCGACGCCTCGCAGCCACCCCAGCGGCCGGCCGCAGCCGCCGACGGTACGCAACCTGACCACCGCGGACGGCCCGCAGTCGCCGATGGCGCGCAGCCCCCGCAGGGGCCACCCGCACCCGACACCGGCAGCCGCACGGGTGGTGCGGGTGAGAACCCCGACCCGGCCGAAGGCCGAGCACCCACCACGCACTCGCACTCACACCCACACCCGAAAACCGACGGCCTCCACGCCCACCTCGTCGTCGCCCGCCCCACCTTCCACCTGGACATCACCCTCACCGCCGCCCCCGGCGAGGTCGTCGCCCTCCTCGGCCCCAACGGCGCGGGCAAGACCACCGCCCTCCGCGCGCTCGCCGGCCTCACCCCCCTCACCACCGGACACCTCCACCTCGACGGCACGGAGTTGCATCGCACGCCCCCCGAATCCCGCCCGGTGGGCGTCGTCTTCCAGGACTACCTCCTCTTCCCCCACCTCACGGCCCTCGACAACGTCGCCTTCGGCCCCCGCTGCCAAGGCATGGCGAAGTCCGAGGCCCGTGCTCAGGCGGCCGCCTGGCTGGACCGCATGGGCCTCGCCGAACACGCCGGCGTCAAACCCCGCCGCCTCTCCGGCGGCCAGGCCCAGCGCGTCGCCCTTGCCCGCGCCCTGGCCACCCGCCCCCGCCTGCTGCTCCTGGACGAACCGCTCGCCGCCCTCGACGCGCGCACCCGCCTGGAGGTACGGTCCCAACTCCGCCGCCACCTGGCCGAGTTCGAGGCGGTCGCGGTCCTGGTCACCCACGATCCGCTGGACGCCATGGTGCTGGCCGACCGCCTGATCGTCATCGAGGACGGCCGGGTCGTCCAGGAGGGCACGCCCGCCGACATCGCCCGCCACCCCCGCACCGACTACATCGCCCACCTGGTCGGCCTCAACCTCTACCGGGGCCGGGCCGAGGGCCACACGGTCCAGCTCGCCGCGGGCCCCGCGATCACCACCACCGAAGTCCTCACAGGTGACGTCTTCGTCGCGTTCCCGCCGAGCGCCGTCACCCTCTTCCGGGACCGTCCCACCGGCGCCAGCGCCCGGAACCTCTGGCGCTGCGAGGTCGCCGGCCTGGAGACCCACGGCGACCAGATCCGCGCCGGCCTGACCGGCGAACTCGCCCTCGCCGCCGACCTCACCACGGTCGCGGCGGCCGAACTGGACCTGCACCCGGGCGCCACCGTCTGGGCGACGGTGAAGGCGACCCAGACGCACGCGTACCCGGCGTGAAAACGGGAGGCCCCGCCGGAGCGGGGCCTCTCGCGTCATGCCTGTGCGTCAGTCCTCGTAGGCGTCCAGCGGCGGGCACGAGCACACCAGGTTCCGGTCGCCGAAGGCCTGGTCGATCCGGCGCACCGGCGGCCAGTACTTGTCGGCGGCGGACACCCCGGCGGGGAAGACGGCCTCCTCCCTGCTGTACTCGTGCTTCCACTCGCCGCCCAGCGCGGCGGCGGTGTGCGGAGCACCACGCAGCGCGTTGTCGTCGGCGGACCACTCGCCCGCCCCGACCTTGTCGATCTCCGCACGGATGGCGATCATCGCCGCGCAGAACCGGTCCAGCTCACCGAGGTCCTCGGACTCGGTCGGCTCGATCATCAGCGTGCCGGCCACCGGGAAGGACATCGTCGGCGCGTGGAAGCCGTAGTCGATGAGCCGCTTCGCGACATCGTCGACGCTCACGCCGGTCGCCTTGGTCAGCGGCCGCAGGTCGATGATGCACTCGTGCGCGACGAGGCCGCCGGGCCCGGTGTAGAGCACGGGGAAGTGCGGCTCCAGCCGCTTGGCGACGTAGTTGGCGCTGAGCACGGCCACCTGGGTGGCCCGCTTCAGTCCCTCGCCGCCCATGAGCCGGACGTACGCCCACGAGATCGGCAGGATCCCCGCCGAGCCCCACGGCGCGGCCGAGATCGGCCCGACACCCGTCTCAGGACCGGCGGCCGGCTGCAGCGGGTGGTTCGGCAGGTACGGCGCCAGGTGCGCCCGTACGGCCACCGGACCGACACCGGGACCGCCGCCGCCGTGCGGGATGCAGAAGGTCTTGTGCAGGTTGAGGTGGGAGACGTCGCCGCCGAAGTGGCCCGGCTTGGCGACGCCGACCAGGGCGTTGAGGTTGGCGCCGTCGACGTAGACCTGTCCGCCGGCCTCGTGCACCTGCGCGCAGATGTCGGCGACGTGCTCCTCGAACACCCCGTGCGTGGACGGGTAGGTGATCATCAGCACGGCGAGCTCGTCGCGGTGCTGCTCGATCTTCGCCCGCAGGTCGGCGACGTCGATCTCGCCGTCCTCGGCGGTCTTCACGACGACGACCTTCATGCCCGCCATGACGGCACTGGCGGCGTTCGTCCCGTGCGCGGACGACGGGATCAGGCACACGGTCCGCTGCGCGTCGCCGTTGGCGCGGTGGTACGCGCGTACGGCGAGCAGGCCGGCGAACTCGCCCTGCGATCCGGCGTTGGGCTGCAAGGACACCTTGTCGTAGCCGGTGACCTCGGCGAGCCGCTCCTCCAGCTCCCGGATGAGGGTCAGGTAGCCCTGCGCCTGCTCGGCGGGCGCGAACGGGTGCAGCTGGCCGAACTCGGGCCAGGTGACCGGCTCCATCTCGGTGGTCGCGTTGAGCTTCATGGTGCAGGAGCCCAGCGGGATCATGCCGCGGTCCAGCGCGTAGTCCCGGTCCGCGAGCCTGCGCAGGTAGCGAAGCATCGCGGTCTCGGAGCGGTGCTGCTGGAAGACGGGGTGGGTCAGGTAGCCGTCGGTGCGCAGCAGCGCCTCGGGGAGCGAGTCCTCGGTGACGGCGTCCAGCGCCTCGACGTCGCCCTCGACACCGAAGGCCGTCCACACGGCACTCAGCTGGGCGCGCGTGGTGGTCTCGTCGCAGGCCATGGAGACGTGGTCGGCATCGACGAGCCGCAGGTTGACACCGGCCTCGCGGGCGGCGGCGACGATCTCCGCGGCCTTGCCGGGCACGCGCGCGGTGAGGGTGTCGAAGTAGGCGCCGTGGACGATCTCGACTCCGCCGGCCGTGAGCCCCGCGGCGAGGATCGTGGCGTAGCGGTGCGTCCGCTGCGCGATGGCCCTGAGCCCCTCGGGCCCGTGGTAGACGGCGTACATGCCGGCCATCACGGCGAGCAGCACCTGCGCGGTGCAGATATTGCTGGTCGCCTTCTCCCGCCGGATGTGCTGCTCGCGGGTCTGCAGCGCCAGCCGGTACGCCTTGTTCCCGTCGGCGTCCACGGAGACACCCACGAGGCGCCCGGGCAGGCTGCGCGCGAACTTCTCGCGGACCGCCATGTAACCGGCGTGCGGCCCGCCGAACCCCATCGGTACACCGAACCGCTGGGTGGTGCCGACGGCGATGTCGGCCCCGAGCTCGCCGGGCGAGGTCAGCAGGGTCAGCGCGAGCAGGTCGGCGGCGACGGTGACGAGCGCACCCACTTCGTGCGCCTGCTCGACGACGGCCTTGATGTCGCGTACGGCACCGGAGGCGCCGGGGTACTGGACGAGCACCCCGTTGATCTCCCGCCCGGCGAGCTCCGCCGGAATGCCGTCGGCGAGGTCGGCGACCACGACTTCCACGCCCGTGGGCTCGGCCCGGGTCTGGATCACGGCGATGGTCTGCGGCAGCGCGTCCGCGTCGACGACGAAGACGCCCTTCTTGTTCTTGCCCATGCGCAGCGAGAGGGCCATCGCCTCGGCGGCGGCCGTGCCCTCGTCGAGCAGCGAGGCACCGGAGGTCGGCAGCCCGGTGAGGTCGGCGACCACGGTCTGGAAGTTCAGCAGCGCTTCCAGCCGGCCCTGGGAGATCTCCGGCTGGTACGGCGTGTAGGCCGTGTACCAGGCGGGGTTCTCCATCACGTTGCGCAGGATGACGGGCGGCGTGAAGGTCCCGTAGTACCCCAGGCCGATCATCGAGTCGAGCACCTGGTTCCGGTCGGCCAGGGACCGCAGTTCGGCCAGCACCTCGGCCTCGGTGCGGGCACCGGGCAGGCCGAGCCGGTCGGCGTTCTTGATCACGTCCGGCACGGCGGCGGCGGTCAGCTCGTCGAGCGAGCCGTAGCCGACCTGGGCAAGCATCTTGGCCCGGGCCTCGTGGTCGGGGCCGATATGGCGCTGCTCGAAGGGAATACCCTGCTCGAGTTCGGAGAGCGGGATGCGCTGGGCGGTCATTGCGGAGGCCTCCTGGTCTGACGCGACCTTCGAGGGGTACCCCGGCACGGGTACCCCGACGGCCTCCCCCTCTGTCATCTGACCTGAGAGCTTCGCCGGTGCGCCCTCGCGGACCACCGGCTTGCACCGTCGGTGAGAGCGGACACCGTCGACATCCGCCCTGCTTTCCAGAGTGACCTCGTCCGTGCGGTACGTGAGCCTGAGAGATTCCGGGGAGGATTTGCTCCTTCGGCGCCTCCGGTTTCCCGGAGGACTCTCCCGCACGGGGTCAGCAGCCGTTGTCAGCCTACCAGCGGGGGCAACACCGGAGCCTTCGAGTGGCCGCCTCCTTCAATGTGCTCTTTTGTAGTGCTTACGGATGAGTTGCGACCAAGTGGAGGGCCCGTGCAGACCGACATCGATCCGCGCAACCTGATCGGCCGCAAGGCGTTCGACCGCAACGGCACGAAGATCGGCACGATCGACGAGGTGTACCTCGACGACGCGACGGGGGTGCCGGAGTGGGCGGCCATACGCACCGGCCTGTTCTCCAGGGACGCCTTCGTTCCCCTGGAACCCAGCGAACTGGTCGAGGGCACCCTTCAGGTCCCCTTCGACCGCGCCCTGATCAAAGACGCCCCCGACTTCGGCGTGGGCCGCCACCTCTCCCCCGAACAGGAGCTCCAGCTCTACCACCACTACGGCCTGGACACGAGCGCCCCGCCACGGGACCATCCGGACCACGACTTCGGCAAGCTGGCGGGAACGGAGGACACGGGCGCGTGAGGCCGACGCCGGGTGCGGTCGTGATGCCGCCGCGGGTCGGTGGGGGCCGGTCGCGCAGTTCCCCGCGCCCCCAACGACACACAGTTGCGGGCAGTCGTGCCGCTGGGGCGATGGGGGTCCCCCCGCTCGAGCGAGGCCGAGAGTGGGGGAGGGCGGGCGCGGCTGCGGCCGGCCGGCGCCGGTAAGCGTCCCCACCCCGGCGCCGGCCCCCACGCACGGTCACGCACGCACCCCGTCCACCGAACCCCCCGGCACCAACGGCAGCGGCTCCGCCGGCTCCAGCTCAGGGTCGTCGACCCGAAACGTCCGCACTCTCCCGGGCCCCGCCGCCCCCGGCGTCTCGAACCGCACCGTCACCCGCCCCAGCCCACTCCCCTGCACCCATCCGTGTCCGTACTGGGCGTGCCGCACATCGTGCCCCGCGGGCCACCGCCGCTCGGTGACCGCCTCCTGCTCGGTGACCGGCTCCGCGACGTCCTCCTCCGCCGAAGACCCGGCCGCTCCCTCCGCCCCGGCCGCCGCCTGCGCGAACAGGTCCTCCTGCGTGTAGTCGGCCAGCCCCGTCACCCCCACCCCCAGCAGCCGTACACCCCCCGTCGTGTCCACCGAGTCCAGCAGCCGCGCCGCCGCCTCCCGCACCACCGCCGGGTCGTCGGTCGGCCCCCTGAGCGTCTCGGACCTGGTGAGCGTCGAGAAGTCGTACCGCCGCACCTTCAGCACGATGGTCCGCCCGGACAGCCCGGCCCCCCGCAGCCGCCGTACACACCGGTCGGCCAGCCGCTGCACCTCCATCCCCACCCGCAGCCGGTCGTGGATGTCCACGTCGTAGGTGTCCTCGACGGACACCGACTTGGCCTCCCGCTCGGCCACCACGGGCCGCTCGTCGTGCGCGAGAGCCATCGCGTACAGCGCGTGTCCGTGGGCCTTGCCGAGCAGCCGTACCAGCTCGTCCTCGCCCGCCTCGGCGATCTCGTCGACCGTGGTGATCCCCGCCCGCCGCAGATGGTCTCCCGTCGCCGGCCCCACCCCCGGCAGGGTCCGCACCGTCATCGGCCCCAGCATCGCCCGCTCCGTGCCCGGCTCGATCAGCACCAGCCCGTCCGGCTTGGCCTGCTCGGAGGCGATCTTCGCGAGCATCTTGGAGGCGGCGAGCCCGACGGACCCGGAGAGCCCCGTGACGGCCCGTATGTCGGCGCGCAGCCTCTCCCCCACCAGCTGCGCGGACGCGGCGTCCCAGGCCACCGCACCGGCCTCCAGATCGACGAACGCCTCGTCCAGGCTGAGCGGCTCCACCAGCGGCGAGAGGCCACGCAGCAGCCCCATCACCTGCTCGCTGATCGACCGGTACAGCCCGAAGCGCGGTACCAGATACGCGGCGTTCGGCGCCAGCCGCCGTGCCTGGCCCATCGGCATCGCGGAGTGCACCCCGAACACCCGGGCCTCGTAGGACGCGGTGGCCACCACACCGCGCGGACCGAGGCCGCCCACGACCACGGCCTTCCCGCGCAGGCTCGGCTTGGACGCCTGCTCCACCGAGGCGAAGAAGGCATCCATGTCGAGATGCAGGATCGTGGGCGCGTTTCTCACATCTCCGATGCTGCACCACACCACTGACAATGCCCCGGCACCGTTTCCCGTGCCGGGGCATCGACTGGAAGCCTTCAGACCGCCCGGTTGCGCCGCCGGGCCAGTTCGTCGGCGGGGTTGTGGCCGACGAGCGTCTCGCCGGTGTCGACGCGTTCGCCGTGCAGCTGGGAGAGCGCGTTCTCCACGTCCCGCCACACCACGCCGACCGCGATCCCGAAGATGCCCTGACCGCCCTGGAGCAGGGCGTGCACCTCGTCGGGCGAGGTGCACTCGTAGACCGTGGCACCGTCGCTCATCAGGGTCATCCGCTCCAGGTCGCGGAAACCGCGTTCTCTCAGGTGCTGGACGGCGGTGCGGATGTTCTGGAGGGAGACCCCGGTGTCCAGGAACCGCTTGACGATCTTCAGGACGACGACGTCCCGGAAGCTGTACAGACGCTGGGTGCCCGACCCGTAGGCGGGCCGCACGCTGGGCTCGACCAGGCCGGTGCGGGCCCAGTAGTCGAGCTGCCGGTAGGTGATGCCGGCCGCCGCGCAGGCCGTGGGCCCGCGGTAGCCGATCTCCTCGGTGGCCATGGACGCCGCCCCTCCGCCGCTCGGCACTGCGGTCGGCCGCTGCGGGGCGTGACCGGCAATGCTGCTGTGAAGCGGGGACGGACCGCTCTCCCCGAAACCGCGTCCGGGGGCACCCCCAGCCATACCGTCGCCGCTGCTTCTCACGCCGACCTCCGTCCTTGACCTGCCTTCTCGACGGTAGGCAGTCACCAGGGGTGCGTCAACGATCGCCACACTCGGCACGCCGAGTGATAATCACCCTAGGAGTGGTTTCCCGTGCCCCACCGCGGGGAAAGGCTAGCCGAATGCTCTGGCGGGAGGCCGTAGGACGCTCTCAATGGCCGCTGGCAATTGCCCATGAGTTTCGGCCATGACCTGCCGCGAACCGGCCCGTCACCGGCCCTCCGGCACGAACCGGCCCGTCACCGTCCTCGCGGTGGATGACGGGCCGTTCCGGTCGGTCACTGGCTGCTGGTGCCGAAGTCCTCGGGAGAGATCTGGTCGAGGAACTCGCGGAACTTCTCCACCTCGTCCTCCTGCTCGTCCGGAATCGCGATGCCCGCGTCGTCCAGCACCGTGTCACTGCCGTAGATCGGCGTTCCGGTGCGCAGCGCCAGCGCTATGGCGTCGGACGGCCTGGCGCTCACCTCGACCCCGCTGGCGAAGACCAGCTCCGCGTAGAAGACGCCTTCACGCAGGTCCGTGATGCGTACTTCGCTGAGCTCCTGGCCGACGGCCTCCAGCACGTCCTTGAACAGGTCGTGCGTCAGCGGCCTGGCGGGCGCCATGCCCTGCTGGGCGAATGCGATCGCCGTCGCCTCCCCCGGCCCGATCCAGATGGGGAGGTAACGGTCGCCTCCCACTTCGCGCAGGAGCACGATCGGTTGGTTGGAGGGCATTTCCACCCGGACACCTACGACATCGAGCTCGTTCACACAGCAACCCTAGGCCGTGCCCGGGACGTTTGGGTAGTCGGGCCCGGAACGCGCGCCCGATCCGGCCTCCGCCCGGGCCCTGTCTCGGTGCTCACGGCAGCCGCACCCCCAGCGCCGTCTGCATCAGCGCGGCGTGCAGCTTCACGGTGAGCGCCGCCAGCTCCTTCGTACGGGCCTCCGCATGGGCCCTGGTCTGCGGATTGCGGTGGCGCTTGAGCGGTGCCACCACCTGGTCCACCAGGCCGGCCTCCCGGTCGGCGGCGGCCTTCATCGCCCGCAGATGGCGTGGCTCGATCCCGAACCGGCCCAGCTCGGCCACGAGCGAGGCCACGGTGACCGTCTCGGCGTCGTACACGCCCTCCTCCAGCGGAGTGATCAGTCCGTACGACTCCCACTCCGCGAGGCGGGTCTCGTCGATGTCCGCGGCGGCGAGCAGCTCGTCCCGGCCGATCCGCGCCACCGTGGGCGCCTCGGGAGCCATCGGCACGGCCTCGCCGTCCCGCTGCCGCCCCAGCACGGGCGGCTGTACCGCCTCGCCGCGCTCCATGGCCTCCAGGTACTCCCGGATGACCTTGAGCGGCAGATAGTGGTCCCGCTGCATCCGCAGGACGTGTCCCAGACGCTCCACGTCCCCGGTGCTGAACTTCCGGTACCCGGAGGGGGTACGGCGCGGCTCGATGAGCCCCTCCGACTCCAGAAAGCGGATCTTGGAGATGGTGACTTCGGGGAACTCGTCGCGCAGCACGTTCAGCACCGTGCCGATGCTCATCAGCCCGGACTCCGTGGCGGCGGTGCCGTGACCGGTACCGCCGCTCGGTGTGTGCAGCATGGACCTTCTTCCCTGGGGTCCTCCAGGCGAGCTCCGGAGGGTCAGATGCCCTGCCGGCTCGCGTAGAAGACCAGCCGGTACTTGCCGATCTGGACCTCGTCACCGTTCGACAGAGCGACCTGGTCGATGCGCTCCCGGTTGACGTACGTGCCGTTGAGGCTGCCGACGTCGGCCACCGTGAACGAGCCGTCCGGCTGGCGCCGGAACTCCACGTGCCGGCGCGAGACCGTCACGTCGTCCAGGAAGATGTCGCTCTGCGGGTGGCGGCCGGCCGTGGTCAGGTCGCTGTCCAGCAGGAACCGGCTGCCCGAGTTCGGGCCGCGGCGCACGACCAGCAGCGCGGAGCCGAGCGGCAGCGCGTCGACCGCCGCCTGCGCCTCGGGAGAGAGCGACGGCATCTGGCTCTGGCCGGTGACCTCGGCGTCGTAGGCCTCCAGACCGGAGATCGAGATCGTGGACGTCGTCTCCGACGCACGCTCGGGGATGGCGCCCGCACGCAACGGGGCTCCGCAGTTGGAACAGAAGCGGGCGTTCTCCGCGTTGCGGTTACCGCACCTCGTACAAACCAGGGCCGACATGGACGGATCCTCCTGCCGCGGCTGCCCCGCCGGGGCGTTGGACGCGTACGGGCCGGAGGCGAACCCTCCACCCGTACCTGAGGTTGACGGTTGCCCGAAACCTATGCCGCCGGACTGGGACGGGTCAACTGACGGCGCGCCCTGACCTCCCGAAATGTCACCCCCCGGACCAGCCACCTGGTCCCGGAACAGCGGGCGCTGGCCCTCCGCGTCGGGCTGTGCCCGATGGCGCGCGGTCGCGTTGTCGCTACCCTCTCGCGCGCTCTTGCCGAACAACTTCGCAAACAACTTCACGGGCGATTCCCCTTGACCGAAACAGACCCGCCCGTGGGGCAGGACGAACCCTGACTGAATAAACCGGCCGACCCGGACAACCACACAACGTCCGTATCCACCAGACAGTTTCCACCACGCGCCGGTTCCCCGGTGCGCCGACCCCCCGCATCCTCATGCCCTTGCCGGACGTCCCCCATGCACCGCCGGTTCACTGTGAGGACGACCGAGCGTAGTCAGGCTGCTTCGCCGGTCGCAAGGCATCCACGACGATCTTGGCGGATCGTTCGACGGTCACAGTCGCCTGCTCCTTCTCCAGGGTCTGCACCACGCCTCCGGGGATGTTGAGAGCCGGCTCGAGGTCCTGCGGCTTGCCGATCACCTTGAAAACGTAGGGCTGGGTGATCTTGTTCCCGTCGACGCTGACACTCTTCCCGGAGTCGGTGAGGTAGGTGCCGGCGATCACCCTGACCCCGTCGACCTGGATCGCCTCCGCGCCTGCCGCGCGCAGTTCCTGGATCGCATCGAGCAGCATGTCCGCCTGCACCGCCCCCTTCGGGTCGTCGACCGTCATCGTGATGCCAGGACCCTGCGCCGCCACGGTGCCCGCGAGAATACCGAGTTGCCGCTCCTTCTCGGCCGTCTGCCTGCGGGCCTCCGCCGCCTGGTCGGAGCTGCTCTGCAACTCCTGGCGCTGCTTCTCGAGTCCTGTCTTCTCGTCCTCAAGACGCTGAGTACGGTCGTCCAGTTCATCGAGGATGCGGACAAGATCTTCCTGACGGGCCCCGCGCAGCGCGCTGTCACTGTCGCTGTTCGACGCCACCTGCACGGCGAGCCCGAATCCGAGCCCGAACAACAGCACGGCGACGATCAGTTGCGCCCTGCTCACGCGCGGTGGCCACAACCCCTGGACCAGTCTCTCCCGGCCGGTCACCTTGGCCTCCGGCTCCGGCACGGCGGACTCGGCCTCCGGCGCCGCGGGGGGCACCTCGGCCGGGAGTTCTCTGCGCAGCCGGTGCTCCGGTTCCTTCTCGTGCTCGCCCATGCCGCTCACGCCCGGAAGACGTGCCGCCGGATCGCCGCGGCGTTGGAGAAGATACGGATACCGAGAACCACCACGACCCCCGTGGACAGCTGCGAGCCCACCCCCAGCTTGTCGCCGAGGAAGACGATCAGCGCGGCCACCACCACGTTGGAAAGGAACGACACCACGAAGACCTTGTCGTCGAAGATCCCGTCCAGCATGGCCCGCAGACCGCCGAAGACGGCGTCGAGCGCCGCGACGACGGCGATCGGCAGATACGGCTCGACGACCGCCGGAACCTCAGGCCGGACCAACAGTCCGGCCACGACGCCCACGACGAGGCCAAGTACGGCGATCACGATGTGCCCTTCTCAGTCTTCTCGGTGTACGGCTGTGCTGTACGTACGATCACGCTGGGCGCGGCGGGCAACCTGACGTCACTCTCCGTGGAGATGGTCGCCCGGATGTCGAAGTTCTCCTCCAGGGCATGCAGGTACACCCCGTCGGGGCTGTCCTGGAACCTGGAGCCGAGCTTCTCCCCGTCCCCCACCGCCAGCACCGTGTACGGCGGTACCAGCGGCCTGTTGTCGACAAGTATCGCGTCCCCCGCGGCCCTGATCGCGGACAGGGCCGTCAGCCGCTGCCCGTTGATCGAGACCGCCTCGGCGCCCGAGGCCCACAGCCCGTTCACGACACGCTGCAAGTCATGGTCCCGCACCCGGCCGGTGTCGGAGAACCCGGAGGTCTCCCGCGGATTGCCGGCGTCGCCGCCCGAGGAGGCCTCCTTGGCGTCGTTCACCACCAGCTTCACGCCGGGGCCGTGCACCGCCGTGGCGCCCGACAGGACGTCCACCAGGTCCGCCTGCCCGCTGCCGCCGCTCTCCTTCAGCGCTCCACGCTGACGGGCGCTGACGTCGTCCCGGAGCTTGTCGACACTGCTCTCCAGCTTGTCGGCGGCCGCCGTCTCCCGGTCGACCCTGTCGATGAGCTCCTGGCGCTCCTTGGCCACCACGGGCGCCGTCACGCGCGCCTGCGCCGCTCCCACGGTCACCACCAGGGCCGCCAGCACCAGACCGCCGGCGAGACCCAGCCTGGCCCGGAGGGTCTTCGGCATGCCGCCGCCCTCCCCCCGGGCCCGCTTCCGGGCGGCCGCCTCGGCGTACCCGTCGTCCAGGCTGTGGTCCATGACGTTGGTGATCAACGACATGGACGCGTCCGGGCGCGACGGCCGGGCGGCGCTGCTCCGAACGGGGGGTTGCTGCGGCATGCCGCACATCGTCGCACGTTGCGGCCGGTACCTCCGAACGGCCCCACCGGCGTGCCGGACCGGCCCCCGTGGGGACACCTGTCCGGCACGCACGCGTGCAGCGGTTTTACCGTCCGGCGCTGTCCACCGTCGCCGACCACTCGTCCAACAGAGCCTGCGCGGACGCGTCGTCGGGCCCTTCGGCCCACAGGTGGGTGACCGCCTCGGCCGGGTCGGGCAGCACCATCACCCATCGCCCGTCGGTCTCGACGACCCGCACCCCGTCGGTCGTGTCCACGAACCGGTCTCCGGCCGCCTCCACGACACGCCGCATGACCAGTCCCTTGACAGCCCACGGTGTGGCCAGGTCCCGCTTGAGGACATGCGCTTTCGGGATCCGGGCGTCGATCTGGCTGAGCGTGAGCTGCGTCCGCGCCACCAGACCGATCAGGCGTACGAACGCGGCCGTGCCGTCGTAGACGCTGCTGAACTCGGGGACGATGAAGCCGCCCTTGCCGTCACCTCCGAAGATGGTGCCCTCCTCGCGCCCCACGCGCGTGAGGTCGTCGGGAGAGGTGGTCGTCCACTCGACCTGGGTGCCGTGGTACGCCGCCACCTGCTCGGCGATCCTGGTCGTGGTGACCGGAAGCGCCACCCGGCCGCTGCGCCGCTCGGCGGCGACCAGGTCGAGCATCACGAGGAGCGCCCGGTCGTCCTCGATGATGCGGCCCTTCTCGTCCACCAGGGACAGCCGCTCACCCACCGGGTCGAACCGCACACCGAACGCGGCCCCGGACGAGGCCACGATCTCACCGAGCCGCACCAGCCCGGCCCGCCGCTGGTCGGCGGTCTCCGTGGGCCTCGCCTCGTTCAGGCCCGGGTTGATGGTCAGCGAGTCCACACCGAGCTTGCCGAGCAGGCTCGGCAGCACGAGGCCGGCACTGCCGTTGGAGGCGTCCACGACGACCTTGAGGCCCGACTCGGCGACCCCGGTCGTGTCGACGTTCCGCAGCAGCGACCCGGTGTACGAGTCGAAGACGCTCGCCGGGAAGTAGAGGTCGCCGATCTCACCCGGGAACGCGCGCCGGTACTCCTGCCGCGCGAAGATCCGGTCCAGCTTGCGCTGGCTGGCCTGGGAGAGGTCGGCGCCCTGCCCGTCGAAGAACATGATGTCGACGGAGTCAGGCACCCCGGGCGAGGTCCGGATCATGATCCCGCCGGCGCTGCCCCGCCCGGTCTGCTGCCGGGCCACGGGCAACGGCACGTTCTCCAGGTCGCGTACGTCGATGGCACTCGCCTGGAGCGCGGAGATCACCGCCCGCTTGAGCGCACGGGCACCACGGGAGTGGTCACGGGCCGTCGTGACGGTGGACCCCTTCTTCAGGGTGGTCGCGTACGCGCCGGCCAGCCGTACGGCCAGTTCCGGCGTGATCTCGACGTTCAGGATCCCGGAGACGCCCCGGGCGCCGAACAGGTGAGCCTGTCCGCGGGACTCCCAGATCACCGACGTGTTGACGAAGGCGCCGGCTTCGATGGTCTTGAAGGGATAGACCCGGACATTGCCCTGAACGATCGATTCTTCACCGATCAGGCACTCATCACCGATGACCGCGCCGTCCTCGATCCGCGCGGCCCGCATGATGTCGGTGTTCTTGCCGACGACACAGCCGCGCAGATTGCTGTGCTGCCCGACGTACACGTTGTCGTGGACGACGGCCCGGTGCAGGAACGCGCCGCTTTTGACGACGACGTTGGAACCGACGACGGTGTGTTCCCGGAGTTCCGCGCCGGCCTCGACCTTGGCGTAGTCACCGATGTACAACGGCCCGCGCAGATCGGCGTCCGCATGCACCTCGGCACCCTCGGCGACCCATACACCCGGGGATATCTCGAAGCCGTCGATGTCGACGTCGACCTTGCCCTCCAGGACGTCGGCCTGCGCCTTCACGTACGACTCGTGAGTACCGACATCCTCCCAGTAGCCCTCGGCGACGTAGCCGTAGATGGGCTTGCCTTCCTTCATCAGCTGCGGGAAGACATCACCGGACCAGTCCACGGGAACGTCGGCCTCGACGTAGTCGAATACCTCGGGCTCCATGACATAGATGCCCGTGTTCACCGTGTCGGAGAAGACCTGGCCCCAGGTCGGCTTCTCGAGGAAGCGCTCGACCTTGCCCTCTTCGTCGACGATGGTGATACCGAATTCCAGCGGATTGGGCACACGCGTCAGGCACACCGTGACGAGCGCGCCCTTCGCCTTGTGGAAGTTGATCAGTTCGGTGAGGTCGAAGTCGGTCAGCGCATCGCCGGAGATGACGAGGAAAGCATCGTCCTTCAACGCCTCTTCGGCGTTCTTGACGCTTCCGGCTGTACCGAGTGGCTTCTCCTCGTTGGCATAGGTGAGCTCCATACCGAGCTCCTCGCCGTCCCCGAAGTAGTTCTTGACCAGCGATGCCAGGAACTGCACAGTGACGACGGTCTCGGTGAGCCCATGCCTTTTGAGCAGCCGTAGCACATGCTCCATGATCGGCCGGTTGACGACCGGAAGGAGTGGCTTGGGCATGCTGGAGGTCATGGGGCGAAGGCGTGTGCCTTCACCACCGGCCATCACGACGGCCTTCATGTCGGAAGCGTCCTCCTCTAAGAGATGACGGTCTAGCCGACTTCACCCGTCAGATTGTCCCGCACTTTTCCGCCGCGGGCCATCGAAGCCAATCGAGGGCCAGTAGGTCCGGACAATCGCCGAGCTCAATCGGCTGTGGCGTCCGCGCGGACGAGGCGGCGGACTTGCACCACGTAGAGCACTCCTGCCCACCAATAGAGCGTTGTACCCCACCCTGCGAACGCCCATCCGAAAATAGCAGCGAGTGACGAGATCCAGCCGCTTCCGTCACTGAGCAGCAGCAACGGGAACGCGTACATCAGATTGAAGGTCGCGGCCTTCCCCAGGAAGTTCACCTGGGGTGGCGGATAGCCGTGCCGGCGGAGGATCCCCACCATCACCAGCAGAAGCAGCTCACGCAGCAGCAGCACGGCTGTGAGCCAGAGCGGCAGGATCTCGCGCCAGGTGAGGCCCACCAGCGTCGACAGCACGTAGAGCCGGTCCGCGGCGGGGTCCAGCAGCCGGCCGAGGCTGCTGATCTGGTTCCAGCGCCGGGCGAGTTTGCCGTCCAGGTAGTCGCTGACGCCACTGAAGAGCAGCACCAGCAGGGCCCAGCCGTCGCTCTTGGGCCCGCCGAACTCGGGCCTGAGGACCAACCACAGGAAGACGGGTACGCCGACCAGACGCGCCATGCTGAGGATGTTCGGGATGGTGAGGACACGGTCCGTCTGGACGCGCGTCTCCTGTACCTCCACCCGGGGGCCTCCTGTGGTGGGAAACGAGCCAACTTTGCCCCCTGACCCTACCTCAACGCAAAAAAGCTCTGGCTCTTGGGCTAGTTGCCCAAGAGCCAGAGCTCTAAAGGGAGTTCGGCGGTGTCCTACTCTCCCACAGGGTCCCCCCTGCAGTACCATCGGCGCTGTGAGGCTTAGCTTCCGGGTTCGGAATGTAACCGGGCGTTT
>NZ_JBIAVV010000016.1:269515-289377 GCF_042894765.1 Streptomyces sp. NPDC001507 | reverse complement strand
CCTCGGCGGGAGCGAGGTCGAAGAGGTAGGGCGGGTTGGCGGTGGCCTCGACGAAGGCCTGGGCGGCGGGTTCGAGAACCGGAGTGACGGGCGTGGCGTCGGTCATGACGGCCTCCTCGGTATCGGGTGCCGCGCGCAAGGGTGGCCGGCGATGTTCACCGGGGCGGCGGCACGAGAAAGAGAGTAGCGCGCGATTAAGTCGTGCGCTACTTATTTTGGGTCGATCTGTTGGTGCCCGATGTCATCGGATGCGAAGAGCTCGGGCTCCATGGGGTCGAGGGGACCGGAAAGCTAAGGTGGTGACGGGCCAGAACGCCGCAGGAACCAGGAGCCGCCCCGTGGACCGCATCGCCGCCGAGCCGGCCGAGGGCTCGCTGCTCCTCGACGACCAACTCTGCTTCGCGCTGTACGCCGCCTCCCGTGCGGTGACCGCGCGCTACCGCCCACTCCTGGACGAGCTGGGGCTGACCTATCCGCAGTACCTGGTGATGCTCGTCCTGTGGGACCAGGACTCGGTGTCCGTGCGCGAACTGGGCGCCGCGCTGCAACTGGAGTCGAGCACGCTCTCCCCGCTGCTGAAGCGCCTGGAGGCGAACGGCCTGGTCACCCGGGAACGGCGCCCCGACGACGAGCGGTCCGTCACCATCCGGCTGACCGCGGACGGCGCCCGGCTCCGGGACCGCGCCCGCTCCGTCCCGGTCGCCATCGGCGACGCCATGGGCCTGACGCCCGAACAGGACGCCACGGCCAAACAGTTGCTGCGCCTGCTCACCGCGAACGTCTCCGACCCCGCCGCCGACCGCTGACGGCAGCCGCACCAGGCACCGTCAGGTGCCGGTGATCCGCACCCACCGCACGACGACCGGGAGTTGTGACGATGACACAAGCGACAGGCAGCGCCGGTGCCCCGGTCTGCGGCTTCGTCGGGCTCGGGGTGATGGGTCAGCCCATGGCGCTCAACCTCGCCCGGGCCGGCACCCCGCTCGTCGTGTGGAACCGGACGCCGGAGCGGGCGGAACCGTTGCGGGCGGCCGGGGCGCGGGTGGCGGCGAGCGCCGAGGAGGTCTTCGCCCGCGCCCGTGTCGTGTTCGTCATGCTCGTCGACGAGACGGTGACGGACGCCGTCCTCGGGCGGGGCGGACCGGATTTCGCCAAACTGGTCGCCGGCCGGGCCGTCGTGTCGACGGGCTCGACGTCACCCGAGTACGCGCGCGGACTCGCCGCCGACATCGAGGCCGCCGGCGGCCGCTTCGTCGAGGCGCCCGTCTCCGGGTCGCGCAAGCCGGCCGAGGCGGGCGAACTGGTCGCGATGCTCGGCGGCGACCCGGACGCGGTGGCGGAGGTACGGCCGCTGCTCGCCCCGATGTGCCGGGAGAGCGTCCACTGCGGCCCGGCAGGGTCCGGTGTCCTCATGAAACTGGCCGTCAACCTCTACCTGGACACCACCCTCGCGGCACTGGCCGAGGCCGTCCACTTCGCCCAGCGGCAGGGCCTGGACCTGGAGACCTTCCGCGCCGTCGTCGACTCCGGCCAGCTGGGCAGCGGCATCACCCGGGTCAAGGTCCCGATGCTCGCGGCCCACGACTTCACCGTGCAGGCCGCCACCGCCGACGCCTACGCCAACACCCGGCTCATCGCCGACGCGGCCCGCGCGGCCGGGATCGCCACCCCCATGCTCGACCTCAGCAGCGAGCTCTACGGCGAGAGCGTGCGGCTGGGCAACGCCCGCCTCGACATGTCCTCGGTCCTCACCGCGATCGAGGCCCGCACGGACACCGCACCGCCGCCCGTGAGCGGCTAGGCTCCGGGACATGCGGATCTCCGTCTCCTCCGACATGGACGAACCCGTCGCCCGGTTCCTCGTCGAAGAGCTGCGCCGCCGCGGTCACGACGTGCGCGCGTACGGCGCGCTGGCAGCCGGGGCCGACCCGCAGTGGGCCGTCTGCTCGGAGGCGGCCGCCCGCGACGTCGCCGCCGGCACCGCCGACCAGGCCGTGGTGTGCTGCTGGACCGGCACCGGCGCCTCGATCGCCGCCAACAAGGTGCCCGGTGTCCGCGCGGCCCTGTGCGCCGACGCCTACACCGCGGACGGCGCCCGCCGCTGGAACGACGCCAACGTCCTCGCCCTCGGGCTCCGGCTGACCTCGCAGCCGGTGCTCAAGGAGATCCTCGACGCCTGGTTCGCGGCCACGCCGAGCCAGGACGCCGAGGACCTCGGGAACGTGGCCCACGTCGGTCGCCTCGACGCGGGCCGCGGGTCTGTCCAGAGCGGGACTGTCCAGAATGGGGCTGTCTAGGGACTGTGTCAGGTGTCAGTGGGCGCCGAGCCCGCCGCCGCCGAACGAGCCGCTGGAGCCCTTGCTCCAGCGTGGCCGGTCCTTCGACGTGCTCGGCCTGGTCTGCTGGTTGCTGAGTTCGTACGGGGTGAGCGGGCGTCCGCCCTTGGGCATCAGCGGGATCTCCTCCGACTCGCGGTTCTCCCGGATCTCGTGCACAGCACCCTCCGGTGGCAGCTTCGGCTGCTCCTCGGGACGCGGCCGGGGCGACTCGCGGTACTTGACCCGGTTGCCCAGCCAGAAGCCCCCGGCGAGCATCGCCAGCACGGCCACGGCCACCACGAAGAGCGCGAGACTCAGTAGGCCGCTGGGAGCGGCCAGCTGCATCGGTTCCGTACTCATAGCAAAGGGATACCCCGCCCAGAACGGCATGAACCGGACGCAATCGGTAGTCAATCGTACACAGCGGGCGACAGCGCGGCGGCGCGAAGGGACCGGAACGGGTCAGAAGGGGCCCGAAGGGACCAGGGAGGAGCCGGCCTCGCGTCAGTGCGGATCGTCGCGTACCGAGACCGGGCAGAGGCGGCAGCGGACGTCGACCACGCCTTCCACGGCGCGGGTCAGGCGTTCGGCGACCGGTGCCGGTTCCGGGCTGTCGATCCAGCCGGTCAGGGTGACCACACCCTCGGTGACCTCGACCCTGATGTGGTCGGCGGAGAGCGGGAACAGGCGGTCGACGACCTCCCGGCGCACCTCCTCGGTCAGTTCCTCGTCCGCACGCAGGAACACCTTCAGCAGGTCCGCACGGCTGACGATGCCCGTGAGGACGCCCGTACCGTCGACGACGGGCAGCCGCTTGACCCCGCGCCGGGCCATGACCCGAGCCGCCTCCGCCACGGTGGCGTCGGCGTGCACGGTCACCGCGGGCGCGTTCATCAGCTCCCCGGCGGTCACCCCGCGGGCCCTGGCCAGGTCGGCCTCGGACACGACGCCGACCACCCGCCCCCCGCCCTCCAGCACGGGCAGGGTGCTCACCTTCCGCCGGTCCATGAGCGTGACGACGTCCTTGAAGGGGGCGTCGCGGTCCACGGCCACGGGGTCGCGGGTCATCACGTCGCCGACGGTGCGCGGGCTGTCGTGCATGGTCGCCTCCTGGGATCCCGCCGACCACGAGAGGGCGGGAAGGACGCCATCCGCTTCTCGCGGATCCTGATTGCGCGGTGCGCGGCCGTGGCCGACCGCTTCCCCGCGTCACTGGGGGTCCTTCCCGTCACCTCCAGCACACCACGGGAACGCCCACGCCACCAGGGCTCACCGATCCGCAATTCACCGCCCCGCGCCCGCACGGCGGCGAACGGACCGTGTCATGCCGCCGGCCGCACTTCTCTGGCGGTGCGGCCGTCCGTCGCGCAGCGTGGAGGAGGGGCCTGCCGGACGCCCGAGGAGAGTCCGAGGAGGGCCCGAGGAGAGGTGGAGCGCATGGACGGGGATGTCACCGAGCGGCGGGTCGTGGTCGGCGTCGACGGATCGCCGTCCTCGTACGCGGCTCTGCGCTGGGCGCTGCGGTACGCCGGCTTCGTCGGCGGTGTCGTCGAGGCGGTCGCCGTGTGGGAGCTGCCGGGACTGTACGGGTGGTCGGGGCCCGCCGTGGACATGGACGTCGACGCGGAGGAGGCCCGGGACCGGATGCGGCAGGAGCTGACCGACGTGCTCGGCGCGGACGCGGCGGGCTCGGTCCGCTCCCACCTGGTGCACGGCAACACCACCGACGTCCTGCTGCGGGCCGCGGAGGGCGCCGAGGCCCTCGTCGTCGGCAGCCGCGGCCGGGGCGGGTTCGCCCGCGCGCTGCTCGGCTCCGTCAGCCAGCAGGTGTCCCAGCACGCCACCTGCCCGGTCGTGATCGTCCGCGCCGAACAGAACTGAGCCGAGGCCGGCGCCGCATGGCGTTTGCCCGCGCCGCGTGCTGGTTACCCGGGCCGCATGACTTGGACGTCTTCTCAGCAGGACCTGTACCGGTTCCTGGAAGACCGGTTCGCATGCGCGCAGGCCTGCACGGAGTGCGCCCGGATGTGCGCGCTGCGTGCGGGGATACTGAATCCCGGCGGGGCCGCCGACGCCGAGGCGGACCGGTTGCGCCGCACCGGCATCATGTGCGCCGAGGTGTGCGACGCCACCTGCCGGGCACTGATCGAGGAGACCGGCCGGGACGAGGACGGCCTGCGCGTCCAGCTGGAGTGGTGCCGTACGGTCTGCCTCGACTGCGCGCGAGCCTTCGACGCCCGTCCGGGCGCCGAGTCCAGCGCTGCCGCCTGCCGGGCGTGCGCCGTGGCCTGCACGGACTTCATGGCGGCGCTCGGCTGACGGGGTAGCGGAGGCGGGCGGCACCGGCACGCGGGTGGCGTCCGAGGGTGGGCGGCGGTCCCCGATAAGGGACCCGGCAGGCCCCCGGAACGGGGAACTGCCCGGAGATCCATGGCCCGGACTACCGTCGGAGCGCGCGCGGGTGGCCGCTTTCCGACGGTCGTCGGCCGCCATTGGCGACGGCCGCTGCCTGCCGTCGCCGGCTACCACCGGTGCGCTCCGTGGCCCGTCCTCATCGGCTTTCGCTAGGAGCCCATCGCCGTGAACAGCGGTCTTCTCGCCATGCCCGCGGTCCGTACCGGTGCCGCCGCCCCCCGGCCTCCCGAAGCAGCACTCACCTGGACCGACCCCGTCACGGGGCGCCAGGGCTTCCTCGTCGTCGACCGGCTCGTCCGGGGCCTCGCCAGCGGTGGCCTGCGCATGCGCGAGGGCTGCCGCTACGAGGAGGTCAGGGAGCTGGCGGCCGCGATGAGCGTGAAGGAGGCGCTGCACTACGACCCCGCGGGCCGCTACCTGCCGATGGGCGGCGCAAAGGGTGGCATCGACTGCGACCCGCTCAGCAGCGAGGCACGCGGTGTGCTCTCCCGGTTCCTCGCGTTCATCCGGCCCTACGTGGCGAACAACTGGGCGACCGGCGACGATCTCGGCACCACCACGGAACTCATCGAGGAGGTGCTGGGCGAGCTGGGGGTGGACGGCTGCATCGCCCCGGTCGTGCGCACCCTCGACGACCCCGCGGCCGCGCGGAGACGTTTTGCTGAGGCGTTCGCGGTAGCGGTCGGCGGTATCGGTCTCGCCGAACTCGTCGGTGGCTGCGGGGTCGCGGAGGCCGCCCTCACGGTCCTGGACCGGGACGGGATCCCGCGGTCGTCCGCCACCGCAGCCGTCCAGGGCTTCGGGGCCATGGGCGGCGCCACGGCACGGTACCTGCAGGCGGCGGGCGTCCGGGTGGTCGGCGTCTCCGACGTCCACGGCACCGTCGCCAACCCGCGTGGCCTCGCCGTGGAGGACATGCTGCGCCACCGGCGGCCGCACGGCACCGTCGACCGTGGCCGGCTCCGCCCCGACGACGTCCTCCTCGAACGCGACGCCTGCCTGGCGCTCGAAGCCGACGTCGTGGTCCCGGCCGCGACCTCCTACAGCATCCACGGCGCCAACCAGGACCGGATCGCCGCCCGGTACGTCGTCGAGGCGGCGAACCTCCCCGTGACTGCGGACGCGGAGGAACGACTGCTGCGGCGCGGCTGCCTCGTCGTACCGGACGTCGTCGCCAACTCCGGGACCAACGCCTGGTGGTGGTGGGTGCTCTACGGCGACGTCGCCCCCGACCCGGCGGCCTCCCTGGCCAAGGTGCGGACGGCCCTGCGCACGCTGGTGACCGAGACCCTGCAGCTCGCCGAGGACGCGGCGTGCACGCCCCGGGAGGCCGCACGCCATCTGGCCGACGCCAGACGGGACGTCCTGCTGAACCGGCCGGGTGCCTGATGATCACCACACTGCTGGCCACGGTCGCGGCGGTGGGGTGGGGAGCCGCGGACTACTGCGGCGCCCGCGCGTCGCGTGCCATGCCCGCCGGGCGGGTCGTCCTCCTCTCCCAGGTGCTGTCCCTCCCGGTGCTCGCCGGCTGGCTGGCGGCGACCGCCGGACCCGGACCCGACCTGACGGCCCTCGCCTGGGGGTGCGCGGCCGGTGCCTTCGGAGTGCTGGGCCTGGTGCTGCTCTACCGCACGCTGGCGGCCGAGGGGATCGTGCTCGTCGCCCCGGTCACGGCGGTCACGGCGGCCGTCGTACCCCTCGCCGTGGGGCTGGCCCTCCAGTCGGCTCCCGGGCCGATCGCGCTCTGCGGCGTCTGCTGCGCGCTGCTGTCGATCGCCCTGGTCAGCCTGGTGGGGCGGGTCCGGCGGACCACCGTCGCGCTGCGCACCCTGCTGCTGGCCCTCGCCACGGGCGCGGCGCTCGGACTCCAGCTCGTCCTCATCTCGCATCCGGGGCCGGAGGCCGGCCTGTGGCCGCTGGCCGGCGCCCGCGCGGTCTCCATCGTGTGCGTGGCGCCCGGCGCCCTGCGCGGACGGCCGCGGACCGACGGCACGGCTCTGCCCTGGCTGCCCGTCGTGCTGTCGGGTGTCCTCGACACGGCGGCCTTCGCCTTCTGTCTGTTCGCCGCGGACCAGGGGCTGCTGAGCGTGGTCGGGACGATCGTGTCGCTCTACCCGGCGGCCACCGTCGTCCTCGCGCTGGTCCTCGACGGCGAACGCGTGACGGCCCATCAGGCCCTCGGCCTCTTCCTGGGGGCCGGGGCGCTGTTGCTCGTCAGTGTGTAGCGGCGCAGGGATCCCGCGCAGGCGGCCATGGACACCACACCACCACCCGAAACCACCCCAAACCACCGAAGGGGAACAACCCGCATGAATGACGATCAGGAACAGCAGGTGCAGCAGGATCAGGCAGAACAGCAGGTGCTGCAGGCCGCCGGCGACCTCGTGGCCGCCTTCGCCGAGGAGCGCCTGGACGACTACTTCGCCGCCTTCGCCGCCGACGCGACCTTCGTCTTCCACACCACCGACCGGCGCATCGAGTCCGTCGCCGAGTACCGGCGCGTCCGGGCCCGCTGGGCGGCCGACGACGACTTCCGGGTGCTGAAGTGCCTGTCCTCCGACCACAGGGTCCAACTCTGGGAGGACACCGCGGTGTTCACCCACACCGTGGCGACGGACGTCTCGACGCGCGCCGGCACCGCGACCCTCCACGAGCGGGAGACCATCGTCTTCCGCCGTACCGCGGACGGCCGCTGGCTCGCCGTGCACGAACACCTCTCCCCGGCCGCCCCCTGCCCGCCCGGCCCGACGGAGCGGCCCGGCCCGCTCGGGTGACCGAGGCCACCGGCACCCGCGGCGAACCGATCTTGTCGGCCGTCCGTAGCTGTAGGTGAGGCCGGAGCCGGTGGACCGAGCGACGGAAGCCGCGCACCGACGTACATCCGGTACGTCCGGGAAGGGCACGCCGTCACGGAAGGAGCAGTTCATGTCCCGCTGGGGGACCCTCTTCACGCGCCTGGCACCAGGCCGGGGCGAGCAGCCCGGCAGCGCGCCGGGAGAGCCCGACACGACCGTCCTCGTCGACGAGTACGACGGGCTGACCCTGCTGCGCGCCACCGAACAGGCCGTCCCCGGCCCGCAGGACGCGGCGGAACTCGCCCGCTCCCTGGGCGCCGAAGGGGGACGGACCGTCGCCACCGTCGTCGTCGGAGTCGACGGCCCGGTTCCGCCCGGGCTGTGGACCCGGCTGGGGGACGTCCTCGACGCGCTCCGGGGCAACGGCACGACGACCGTCCGCCTGGTGGTGTCCGGCGCGGGAAGCGGCACCCCGGACCGGCCGGCCCTGGCCCAGCGGATCGCCGACACCTGGGGGCTGGGGGTGATCGCGCCCGAGGGCAACGCACTGCTCGTCCCCGGCGGAACCCTCTTCGTCCCGGACGCGCCCGAACCGTCCGGCGGCTGGCAGCTCTTCCAGCCGGGCACGGAGCCCACGCCGCTGGGCGCACGTCACCCCGCCCCCGGCTGGCAGACCGCCTTCGCGGCGCTGCCCGAGCACACCACCGCCGGACACGCCGTTCGCCCCGTCCCCGCCGGTGTACTGCTCCAGCCGCCCGGAACGCCGCCGCCCGTCCCCGGCGACCTGTGCTACGCGGTGCCCGTCGACCCCGCCCACCCCACCGTGCTCGTCGGCGTGCCCGGCCGAGGCGGCGGCGCCCGGATCCCCGCCGACGACCTGGCCGCGCTGCTCGCCGCGCTGCCGGCGGCCGTACGCGACCGGATCCGCGTGGCGCCGGGTGCCGAGGGCGACCTGCTGCCCGTCGTCCAGGAGGTCACCGGCGCGCTGGACATCGAGGTCGAGGTGCTCACCGGGCCGCCGCTCGCGGTCCGCGCCGCGACACCGGACGACGGAGACCTCGCCGCCGGGCCCGTCCTCGTCGACATCACCGGCCGGCCGACCTGGCGACCCTACGTCGAAGCGGTGATGTGCCACCCCGGCAGCTCCGGCGGTTCCGGCAGCTCCGACGAGGGTACGGAGGCCGCCGCTCCCCGGCTGCTGCGCTGGCGTTCGCCGGTGCCCGACGCCCAGCCCCAGGACGCCGGCGTGGTCCGGCTGTCGGAGCGGTGGCAGGTCACCATGACCCGGTCGGGCCTCGCCCTGGGGCCCGCCGGCCAACCCCTGCCGGTCACCGGCCGCCCCGTGCTCGCCGACCAGCTCGCCGTCGAGATCGGCCCGTCGGACGAGCCGCTCGACGAGTCCTGCTGGACCGCCCTGTCCCACGTCCTCGACTATCTCGATCCCGAGGCCCGCGAGTACACCGTCCTGCACGCGCCCGGCCGCTCGGCCGAGGAGAGCCGCATGCTGCGCCGGCTCGCCGTACAGCACGGAGTCCGGATGCCGTGGCCCCCGACCGCCGGCGCCGATCCGGAAGCCCTGCCCGAGCCCGTCGGCGCGGAACCGCCCGCGCCCGCCGACGGGGACACCCCGGCGCCGGACGGCTTCACCCTCTACCGCGACCGGATCGGCGGCATCGTCCAGGCCGCCAACGCGGGCCGGTACGACGACGCCACGGCCCTCGCCACGGCCCTCGAACGAGAGGCGTTCACCGCCCATGGCTCCGAGCACCCCACGGCCCTGCAGATCCGTCAGATCAGGGCCCACGTGATGCGGCTGGCCGGGCACAACGCGCTCGCGGCCGACCTCTACCGGCGCGTCGCGTTCAGCCTGCTGGTGACCTCGGGCCTGGACAGCGTCGACGCCGAGCAGGCCGCCGCCAACGCGGACGCGTGCTGGCGGGACACCGGCGACATCGCGCTCGCCCTGCGCATCGCGCCGTCGATCATCGCCCTGCGGCAGAAGCTGCCGGGCCCCGACGGCCGCTGGCTGCGGGCCGCCGAACGCTACCGCGACCAGCTCGACACCGCCCACGCCGTCGCGCCCGCGCCGGAGCTGCCGTCCGCAGTGCCGGTACCGGTGCCTGCTCCGACGGCGCCTGCAGCGGTCGTTGGGCCCGCACCGGCCATTGCGCCCGTCGCCTCCGTCGCCTCCGTCGCGTCCGGCCCCGGAGGGTCCCCGGCGACCGCGAACCAGGACCTGCCGGCGGCGGCTGTCCGGGCCGATGCCGGCAGGCCGCGGGTGGTCGCCGTCGCGGGCGCGGCGGCCGCCGCCGGGCCCGCGGCGGCTTCTGCCGGTGCCGCCGCTCGTACGGCCTCACGGCCGGGACCTGCTTCGCCCGCCACGGGACCCGTGGCCGCCCCGACCGTCCCTGTCGCGCCCGCGGTCCCGGCCACGCCCGTCGCCGTCCCGCGTGCGCGGCGGTCTGCGGCGGCGCGGGAACTCGTCGCCGCGGTGCCGCCCGTACCGTCCGGGGCCGGCGGGACCCGCACCGTGCGGCCCCCGGTCGTCGGCGAGGACATCGAGGCCGCGGCCCCCACCGCCTGCTCGGCCGTGGCGGGCCGGCGCTGACGAGGATCCGAACACCACGCCGCGCCGCGCCGGGGACATTCCCGTTCCCCGCCCGGCGGGCCCGACCGGTCACCCGGCCGTGACGGGCCCGCCGGCCGCGCCGCAGCGAGACACCGACCCGAAAGCGAGCGCGGATGGCAGAGACAACCACCGGCAGGACCACCGCGGTTGACACGACGGTACGGATCCAGGCCGAGCAGTACGACGGCCTGGTCGTGCTCCGTTCCGCCGCCCGGGCACCCGCGGGAGAGGTCGACGACCTGGTCCGGGTGCTGCGCTGGTCGGGCGACCCCACGCTCACGCTGCTGTCCGACGCGGCGACGACGGCGGAGCCGGACTTCTGGCCCCGCCTGAGCACGCTCCTCGACTCGCTCCGCGCGTCCGGTCACACCGCGGTGCGCCTCGCCATGCCGGGGGCGGGCGGGGAACGCCCGGGACACCTGGCGCCCGCGCGCCGGATCTCCGACAACTGGGGCATCACGGTGGAGGCCCCCGCCGCCGGACTCCACCTGGTGCCCGGCGGCTCGCTGTACGCACCCGACGGCCCCGGCGGCCGCGGCGGCTGGCTGGGGTTCGCGCCGGGCATGACGCCGGTGCCGCTCGGCACGCGCTGCCCGCGCCCCGTGTGGCAGGCCGCCCTCGACCAGGTTCCCGCCCGGACGACCGGCGGGTACGTGAGCGAGCAGATCCCCGCCGGCCTGTACCTGCGGCCCGCGCGGTCGGCCGGTTCCGTTCCCGGCGACCTCTTCCACACCGTCCCGGTGGATCCCCGCCGGCTCACCGTGGTGGTGGGCGGCCAGCCGGGGGAGGAGGTACCGGCGGACGCCGTCGCCGACGTGCTGTCCGCGCTGCCCGGTCCGGTGCGCGACAGCGTCCGGCTGGCGCCCGGCGGCCCCTGGGACCTGCTGGCGCTCGCCCAGCAGGTGGCCGACCGGCTCGGCGCGGCGGTGGTGGTGGCGACCGGGCTGCCGCTGCTCACCGACAGCACTGTCGCGGGTGCCCGAGGTGTCCGCTCCGTCGTGCCGGGCGCGGACGGTGCCCCCGGCTGGCTGCCGTTCGTCAACGCCGCCGAATGCCGGCCGGCCGGCGTCGCGGGAACTCCCGCGCCCCGCCTGCTCGGCTGTGCGGCACCGCTGCCCGGCGCGCAGGGGACCTCGGACGACGGTTCTGTCCTCCTCACCGACCGCTGGCAGGTGACGGGGACCCGGGCCGGACTGTGGGTCGGCGAACCCGGTGCGGTGCGCTCCGGTGCCGGGCTCCCGGTGGGCCCGGACGGACCCGTCATCGAGGCGGGCGCCCCGGGCGCGCGGACGGACGACTCGTTGTGGCCCGCGCTGGACCGCCTCCTCACCTGCCTGCCGCCGCAGGTACGGGCGACCGCCACGCTCCAGGTGTACGGCACCTCCCCGGCCGACGCCCCCCGGCTCCGCGATCTGACGACCCGGTACGGCCTGCGCACCGGGTCCGCCGCGACCACCGTTCCCGGCGCCCCGGAGGCCGTCCGCCACCCGCAGGCGCCGGCTGCCGGAGCCGAACCCGCCGTACGCCCCGCCCCGTCGGACCTGGCCGTACCGCCGACCGCGGCGCAACCGGACGAGCCGCGCGCCGCCGCGGACCCGGACGAACCGCCCGCTCCGACGGCCGCCCTCGTACCCCGCACCTCGGCCGACCCGGTGGCGGCGCCCGACCTCGCCGGGGCCTGGGAGCACCTGATCCGCGGACGGCAGGAGGTCACGGCCCCCCGGGAGCCGCTCGCACCCGACCCGCCCGCCGGACCTGATCTCGACGAGGCATGGGAGTACCTGAGCCGGCGCCCCACGACGGCCGCCGGCTCCGCGGCCGGCCGGACCGCCCAGCCGGTCCCGCCGGGCCCGGACGGCCTGGTATCCGCCCGCACCTCCTCCTTCCGCGCGGGCCACCGCAGCAGCCCCGTGGAGCACACGGCGCTGCGGCTGCTCGCCGGTCCGGCCTGGGAACGGCACGCGCCCGCCGTCGCCCGTGCCCTCACCCGGCTGCCGGCGCTGACCGGCGCGGAACGGGAGGCGGCCGAGGCCGACCTGACCGCCCTCCGGCTCTACCTCGACGACGCGGGCGGCCTGCTCGACCACCGTGCGCTGGCCGCGGCCTGCCACGGGCGCGACGACCGGCTCCTGCCCTTCGCCGCCTGCCTGGTGTCGGCGCTGCGCCGGCTGCCGACGCACCGGGGCGCGGTCCTGCGCGGCGCGGGCTCCGCGCTGCCGGAGGCGACGGACCCGGAGACCGACCCGCTGCGGCCCGGCACCGTACTGAGGGATCGGGCCCCGCTCGGCGGGGTGCGGGCGGGCGCCGGCGGAGCGGGACCGGGCTGGCCGCGCGGTCCGCGCTACGCCGTCTGGTCGGTGACCGGCCGGCTCGCCCGGCCGCTGTTCGCCGACCCCGAACGACCCGAGGAAACCCCGGAAGTGGTGTTCGCCCCCGGCACCCCGTTCATGATCCTCGACGTACGGCGCAGCGGCCCCTCCCCGGTCGTCCTGCTGCGCGAACTGCCCGCCTCGGGCGGGGCACCCGGGTCCGAACCGGGCCAGGACGCACACGCCGAACTCGGCGAGGCGGACCGGGCCGCACTCGCCGGCCTGGACGAGGCACTCCGCGGCCGCGCGGCCCAGAGCACCGGCGGTGGCTGGCCGGAGCGGTGCGCGGGCCCGGTGGGAGAGGGCCCCTAGAGCCGCCCTGACGGCACATGAAGTCCCCTGCGCCGCAGGGGACTTTCGTCATGCCCGGGATTGCGGCCCGCACCGGGACACCGGCCGCCGGCCTCGGGGACACCGGAATGGGGGTCTGTCCGCCTCCCGTACGCCGCTGCGACGCTTACCAGGCCGGTATTACGCCACCCGGAGAGGAGCAGTACGGTGACCGACTTCAAGGTGACACCGGAGTACATCTCGGAGGCCGCGGCGTCGTGCGACAGCAAGGCGGCCGAGATCCAGGGCCAGCTGACGGACCTCAAGAACTACGTGACCGGCCTGGAGGACTCCTGGCAGGGCATCGCCCAGACCACCTTCCAGGCCCTCATGCAGGAGTACGACATCTACTCCCGCATGCTCCACGACGCGCTCACCGACATCGCCGGCGGCCTGCGCGGCAACTACGTCAACTACAGCGACGCCGAGCAGCAGAACATCAACTCGATCAACACCATCGAGGCCGGCCTCTCCAACGCCAACCTCGGCTGACACCCCGGCACAGCACCCAGAGCATCAGGGAGTGATCATGGCAGGAAATGTCGACGGCGCGAACCTCGTGGTCAGGCCGGAACTCGCCGACGCGGGCAAGGTCATCAACGACAAGGCCCAAGCCATCGCGGACGAACTGGCCAGCCTCAACAGGCAGCTCCAGCCGGTCCTCGGCGGCGGCGACTGGACCGGTGACGCACAGCAGTACTTCGAGGGCCTGGAAGCGGAGTGGACCTACGCCGCGCACGGTCTCTTCGGTCCGGACGGCGTGCTCGGCGAGATCGCCCACGCGATGCACGTCAACTGGAACAACTACGCCGAGGCCGAGTGGTCCAACGGCCGTACCTGGCAGCACCACTGACCCGTCGCCCTGTGGCGGAACGCCCCCGCATCCCCTGAGGAATCGTCATCGTGGATGAGCACTGCCGTATCACCGTCGTCGGCGAGCGCCGGAGGGTGGACCTCGCGGTCCCCGCCGGTGCCCCGATCGTGAGCTATGCCGACACCCTGGCGCGCCTGTGCGACCAGCAGGAGTCCGACATCATGCCGGCGGCCTGGACCCTGGGCGCGGCGACCGGGAGTGCCTTCGCCCCCGAGTGGTCGCTCTCGGAGCTGGGCGTCACCGACGGCCAGGTCCTCTACCTGCGCGACGCCACGGCCGACGAGCTGGACGACCCGGTCGTGCACGACGTCGCCGAGCGGGTCGCCGACGTCTCCGGCGGCGCCCTGGACCGCCGTTGGGACGCCCGTTCCCGGACGTACACCCTGACCGCGCTCGCTCTCGGCTGGCTGGTCGCCACGCTGTTCGTGCTCGCCGTCCGGCACCGGCCGGGCGCGGGCGTCCTCCTCGACCTCGGGCTCGCCGCCGGGCTCGCCCTGCCCGTGGCTGCCTGGGTCGCGGCGGAGCGCACCTGGCCCGTCCCAGCGGCGCTGCGGATGACGATGGCCCTGTGCGCGGTGCCCGCGCTGGCCCTGGGCGCCTGGTCCGCCGCGCTGGGCCAGGGCGTCCGGCAACTCGGACTGGGAGGGGTCATGACCCCGGCCGGGCTGGCCGTGGCGGCCCTCGCCCTGGGCGCGCTGCTGGGCGCCTTCCTCGCCGCCGTGGCGGCCCCGGCGGTGACCACCTCCGCGACCCTGTTCACGGCCGCCGTCGCGGCGGTGCTCGGCGTGGGCCTCGCGGCCCTGCGGGCGGACGGCGTCCAGGCGGCCTCGGTCGCCGCCGTGGCCGCGTTCGCCCTGCTGACCGTCGTACCGTCGGCCGTGAGCGGGACCGTGGCCTTCACCTGGCGGCGGGTCAGGATGCGGGTGCAGGAGGAGCCGCGCGACGACGAGGTCGCCGCCGCCGTCCGCTCCGCCACTGTCCTGCTGGCCACCTGGAGCGGCGCCCTGAGCGTGGTGCTCGGCGGCGCCCTGGTGGTTCTGGCGGCCTCCAGCTCCCTCTACGCCAACCTCGCGGCCGGGCTGCTCGGGCTCGCGGGCCTGCTGCGCGCCGGGTCGGCCCGGCTGGTCGCCGAGGTGGTGCCGCTGCTGGCGGCCGGTACGGCCGGGCTCTTCACCCTGCTGGCCACCGGACCCGAACGGTTCGGCTCGGCGACCTGGGTGGGCCCCGTGTGCAGCGCCCTGGTCGCGGCCGTGCTCCTGGTCTACGGCTTCCGGCGCCTGATGCGCCGCCCGGACCTGCCCGCGATGGCCAGGCCCCGCTGGCTGGCCGGCTTCGGCTCGGTCCTGGCCGGCGGCAGTGTCGCACTGGCGGTGGCGATGTTCGGGGCGTTCGGTGCGCTCGTCGGCCTGGGACACCACATCTGACCGGGCATCACATGCCAGTGGCCGCCGGCCCGCACGGCTGACTGTGCGGGCCGGCGGCCACGAGGGGAAGGGCGGGACGCCATGTCAGGCCGCCAGCGCGGGACTGCGGAACTCCTCGTCCTGGAGCAGGCCGAGCTCGATCGCCTTCCGGGTGAGGTCGGCCTTGTTGCGGACGTTCAGCTTGTTCCTGATCCGCTTCACGTAGGTGCTGACCGTGGCCTCCGTCAGCCCCATCCGACGGGCGATCTGGCCGTGCGTCAGCCCCGTGGCCAGCAGCTTCAGCGCCTCCCGCTCCCGGTGCGCGAGAGCGGGGGCCGGGGTGCCTGCGGGCTGCCGCAGCTCGTGGTGGAGCCGGCCGGCGAGACCGGGCGCCACATGCAGGCCGCCCAGCGCGACCGTCTCCACCGCGCGCAGCAGCTCCTGTTCGCCGGCCTGCTTGCCGACACAGCCGTAGGCACCGGCCCGCAGCGCGTCGGTCACCGGCTGCCAGCCCGCGAGGTCGGCGACCACCAGCACCCGTGCGCACTCCGTGAGCGCGGCCACGGTTCTGGCCAGCGAGGGCCCGGGCTGCGGCGGAGCGCCGTAGACGATGACGTCCAGGTGCTCCACGGCGGGTTCCGGCAACTCCGCGGGATCGGCGGCCAACGCGACCACCCGCAACAGCGCGCTGCCGGAGAGCAGGGTCTCCAGACCCAGGCGCACCAGACTGTGCTGCTCGACGACTGCGATCTGAGCAATCTGGGGGGACATTGCGCTCCTGCCATTCATCGGTTCCGGTGAGTTCCTGAGTACGAACGTAGCCCCCGCGTCAGCCCCCATCCCCGCCCTCGACCTCGTGAGAGAAAACACGTGAACCCGCCCGTGACCCACTACGTAACTCAAGTCGGGTGCCCTGCGGCCGAGTAGCCCGGCCGTGCGCCCGTACCGCGGCTGTTCGCCCCGCCGACCCTTTCTTTTTTCCTTTCCCATTCCCAGGACTATTCCGACACTCAGTAATGAGGGGTGCTTTCCCGCATGATTGAAGAGGACTGGCGTGAGTTCTCCTCCGCATTCGCCGAATCCGTACGGCCGGAGGACCCGCGCGGCCGGACCGGCAAGCGGATGCTCGTGGTGAGCGTCTCCACGCTCCTGGCCGTCGCCCTCGGGGCGCTGGTGTACGGCGCGCTCGGCGGCCCGGCCTTCGCCCTGCCCAGCGAGGTCGAACCCATCGCCCCCAGCCCGGACGCCACGCCCTACCAGGCCGGCGGCCAGAGCGCGGGACAGACCTGGAAGGCCATCGCCGGCCCTGACTGCGCGGCGAGCAGCGACGGTTCGACCGGCTTCGCCGCCTACGGCTACTCCACGGGCACCGACGCCGACGGCACCACCGCCTGGACCCAGTCGGACAGCGGCGGTTACACCGGTGAGGCCTGCGCCGGCGGCTACCTGTCCATGCCGGTCTCCGGCAAGGCGGACGGCTACAGCGCCTCCCGCTACGCGCTGTGGAAGTACGACTTCAGCTCCCACTTCACGGTCGCGTCCTGCCGGGTCTCCAGCTACGTGCCCACCAACTCCTCCCGCACCCGGGTCGGCGGCTCGCCCGCGTACTTCTACTACTACGACGACGACTACACGGCCGGCACCGCCGTCAGTGCCGGCGCCGGCGCGGACAAGGAGCCCAAGGCGCTCGGCGGCTTCCTCGTCGACCAGACCGGCAGGAACCGCCAGGGTCGCTGGTACACGTCGCCCGTCTTCACCGTGCGGACGGGCCGGGTCACCGTCAGGCTCGTGGACGCCGGGGCGGAGCGCGCCGACGCGGCCGAGGGCGTCCATGTCGCCGCCGCCCAGCTGCGGCTGACCTGCACCTCGACATGAGCGCCGGACTGCGTGTCGCCCCACGCGGCTGGGGCACGTACAAGACGATCGTCGCCGCCGTCCGCGAGGCCCCCGAGGGCGCCGTGATCTCCGTCCAGCCCGGCACCTACACCGAGAGCGTCGTCCTGGACCGGGACATCACCCTCGCCGCCGAGAAGGGCCGCGGCACGGTACGGCTCGTCGCCGGCGCCCACGGGCCCGCGCTCACCGTGCAGAGCCCCGGCGGCCGGGTGCAGGGCCTGGTCCTCGAAGGCCGGAGCACGGAACCGGCCGTCCTGGTCACCTCCGGCGCGGTCGAGATCAGCGGCTGCGAGATCACCGGCGGCGGCGTCCAGGTCACCGGCACCGCCGAGCCCGTCCTGCGGGACTGCGAACTGCACCACACCGGGGACATCGGGCTCCACCTCGGCGGCGACAGCCGGGCCGTGGTGGAGAACACCGGCATCAGCGACGTGGACGCCGTCGGCATCCTGGTCGACCACGGCGCGGCCCCCACTCTCACCCGGGTGTCGGTGACCCGCACCGGCGGCCACGGCATCCGCGTCACCGGCACGGCCCGCGCCGCCCTGGAGCTGTGCGCCGTCACCCACACCGGCGCCGCGGCCGTCGCCGTCGACGACAACGCCCGGCCCGTGCTGCGCACCTGCCGGATCGGGGACAGCGAGGCGGGGGGAGTCGTCATCACCGGCGACGCCGGGGCCGACGCCGCCCCCGACGACGACAGGGCCGGTGAAGGGCCTACCGCCGGGGGCGAGTTCGGGGTCGCACTGCGCGGCTGCGAGATCGCCCGCACCGGCCGCGACGGCGTGCACGTCACCGGCCGTGCCGTCGCCTCCCTCGCCGACTGCAGGGTCAGCGACATCCGCGCGGCCGGCGTCGTCGCCACCGGCGCCGCCCGGCTCCGGCTGCACGACACCACGACGACCGACACCACGGGCTCCGGCCTCGCGGCCGGCGGTGAGGCACAGGTGGAGGTACGCGGCGGGGCCTTCACCCGCTCCGGCGCCAACGGCGTCTACGCCTGCGACACCGCCCGCCTCACCCTCACCGACTGCGCCGTCACCGTCTCCGCCTACACCGGGGTCCACGCCGGGGCCGGCAGCCGGGTGACGGTCCGTGACAGCCGGGTCCAGGGCACCCCGGAACACGGTCTGCGCAGCGTGGACCAGGCCCTGCTGACCCTCACCGACACGAAGATCGACGACACCGGGCTGTGCGGTGTCGAGGTCGACGGCGGCGACCTGTCCGCCCGCGGCTGCCGGATCACCAAGTCCGCCACCGGCATCGGCCTGCGCACCGAACACCGTCCGCTCGTCGACGACTGCTCGATCAGTTCCTGCTCCGGCGTCGGCATCGACATCGGCGCCGGCACCGCCGCGCTCGTCGTCGACACCCGCGTCACCGGTACCGGCGCGGCCGGCGTCTTCGTCCGCGAGGGCGCCGCCGCCTGGCTCACCGACTGCTCCGTCACCGACACCAAGGGCACCGGCCTCGTCGTCCAGGCGAAGGCCACGCCCCGGGTACGCGGCACCACGGTCACCGGCACCGCGAAGAACGGCCTCTACATCGCCGACAACGCCGCCGGCCGCTTCGAGGACTGCGACATCAGCGCCACCGGCTTCCCGGCCGTCTACGTCGGCAGCGCCGCGACACCGCTCCTGCGCGGCTGCCGCATCCACGACACCGACGAGGACCTCAAACTCGCCGAGGGCGCCGACCCGACGATCGAGCGCTGCCGCGTCGACGACGTGAAGATCAGCACCATGCCCGAGGAGGCGCTCGGCGGTGACCCGCTGCCCGCGCCGGGCGGCTCCGGAGCGCTCGCGGTGGCACCGGGCGGGCCGGCCACCGGCCCCGGGACGGCGGACGCCAAGAGCACCGGAACCCGGCAGACCCGCGCCGAGAGCCTCTCCGAGGTCCTGGCCGAACTCGACGACCTGATCGGCCTGGAGAGCGTCAAACAGGACGTCAGCACCATGGTCAAGGTCATGCAGCTGGTCCGCCAACGTACCGAGGCCGGCCTCGCCGCCCCACCGCTCAGCCGCCACCTGGTCTTCGCCGGCAACCCGGGCACCGGCAAGACGACGGTGGCCCGCCTGTACAGCCGGGTCCTCGCCGCGCTCGGCCTGCTCTCCCGCGGCCACCTGGTCGAGGCCGACCGGGCGTCCCTGGTCGGCGAGTACGTCGGGCACACCGCCCCCAAGACCACGGCCGTCTTCAAACGGGCCCTCGGTGGCGTCCTGTTCATCGACGAGGCGTACGCGCTCACCCCCGCCGGACAGGGCAACGACTACGGCCGTGAGGCCATCGCCACCCTGGTCAAACTCATGGAGGACCACCGCGACGACATCGTCGTCATCGTGGCCGGCTACCCCGACGAGATGGAACGCTTCGTCGACATCAACCCCGGCCTGGCCTCCCGCTTCACCCGCACCCTGATGTTCGACGACTACGGGAGCGAGGAACTGGGCCGCATCGTCGAGTTCCACGCCGCCAAGCACGAGTACGTGCTGCCGCGGGACACCCGCGAGGCCCTGCTCGCCTACTTCGGCGCGCTCGTCCGCGACGACCGCTTCGGCAACGGCCGCACCGCCCGCCAGATCTTCCAGCGCATGACGGAACGGCACGCGCAGCGGGTCGTCGAACTGGTCGAGCCGACGACGGAGGACCTGGTGACCCTGCTGCCGGACGACCTGCCGGCCGTCGCCGTGGGGTGAGGACGCCCGACGGGGCATGCGGAGGGGGGGGCGGGGCGGGCGGGGGGGGGGGGGGCGGCGCCCCCCGCCGTGCCCGCCGGCAACCGCCCCCCGGCCGCCCCCGCGGGCCAAACCGCAGCACCGCCGCGCGGGGGCGT
>NZ_JBIAVV010000016.1:146523-269505 GCF_042894765.1 Streptomyces sp. NPDC001507 | reverse complement strand
CCCGGGGCGACCGTGTCCCCCCCGCCGCGGCCCCCCCCCCCGCCCGCGGCGGGGGGTGGGGGCCCCGCCCGGGGGGGGGCGGCGGGGCCCCCCCCCCCCCCCCCCCGCCCCGCCCCCCCCCCCCGCATGCCCCGCGCGCTAGACCGCCGAGGCAGACCCCGTGTCACTCTCCTGAGCCGTCGCCTGAGCGGACGGATCCATGGACGACTTCGCGTCCGCCGCCGCGTAGGTCTGGCCGGCGTTGTTCAGCAACGCGGTGAAGGTGCCCATCAGTTCGATGCCGCCGGCGCCGTCCTGCATGATCTTCGTCAGCTGCGGGTTGATCGACGCGGCGAACTGTGCGCCGCTGTCGGCGAGTTCGTCATCCTGCCAGCGCAGGCTGCCATGCGCGCCACTGGCCTCGTAGTGCCCGTCTTCCTGCCCGAAGAGATTGGGGTTGTCGATGGCGGCCTGCACCTTGGTCCGCAGCGATTCGTACGCGCTCGTCACGTTCGAGACGGCGTCGAGGAAGGTCTGCTCCGCGCCGCGCAGCGCGCCCAGGTCGATCGAGAAGGCGTTGGTGTCCGGAAGGGTGGGCATGGCGTCCGATCCGCCGCCCGACTCGCTGGGCACCAGGTCGGGGGAGGTGGCGTAGGCCATGCTCAGCTTCGGCATGGTGACCATTTCGCCCGGTGGGTCGTCCGAGTTGTCCGGGGGATTGGTCGTCGCCGTGACCCCGTAGATCTCGGCGTATTGTTCGGCCGCGTCCTCCTCGTCGCCGTGATCGCTCGCGTCCGGGTCCACGTTCGGTACCCAGGGGTCGCTCTGGTATTGAGATGCGTGCGGGCTCACGTCGTCGCTGTCGCTGTCGGCCATGGGACACCCCGCTTTCTTCGGTCATCGGCCTTCTGGTCGACCTGTCCATGGTGCCGGGATATCGAGTGCCTCTCGACGTCCCCGTTTCAGGACGTCCTTTCGGTCAGAAACATGGATCTACGAAATCTCCTCCCGCCCGATGACTCTTAGCGTGCGGAGACATATGAAGTCGCCGGCCGGGCGGGGAGAGGAGACGGGGCGAGATGGCGAACGCGCACACCGACGGCGAGGCGCTGATTCCCCTGGACCGGGAGCTGTTCGAGCCCGCGACCGCGGCGGCCGGCCAGGACTCCGCCGCCTCGGCACCGGACGCACAGGGCGCCGCCCCGGCAGAACCGGTGGCCGACGGTCACTCGCCCGACGACGGTTCACTGATTCACCTGGACCGGGAATTCTTCTCCCGGGCGACGGGGGAGACCCACACCGGTATCCACGGCGGCCACGGCGGCCGCGAAGCCCACCCGCCGGCGGATCACGTGTACGCCGATGCCGGGGCACGCCACACGATTCCGGTATCCGCAGCGCACGGCGGCGGGGCGGCTGAGCCCGACTCCTCCGCAGTCACTTCCACATCACCGCGACCGGGGGAGACGGGCGCGACGAGGCCCGCCTCGGACACCGGCGGCACAGACCCCGGGCAGACCACCTCGAACGGCCAGGACCTCACCGGACGAAGCGTCGACGGCGAGCACCTGCTGGGGTCCGACACCCAGGACGGCGGCTGGATCTCCCAGGACGGCACGGTCTACGTCTCCGGCGACGGGACGGTCGAACACGGCCTGACGGCACCGGACGGCGCGTTCCTGGCGAACGGCGAGGTCCAGCAGATCGACGGCCGGTCGGTTTACGGGACCCGTCTGGACGACGGGTCGTTCCTGTCCGAGGACGGGACGACGATGGTCACGGCCGATGGTGTCGTCGAGCATGGGCAGACGACCTCGGCCGGTCGGTTTCTGACGGAGCGGGATGTCGACGGCCGGCCGACGTGGGGCTCCGACACGCAGGACGGCGGGTGGATCTCCCAGGACGGGACGACGTACGTCTCGTCGGACGGTGAGGTGGAGCATGGCCTGACGGCGCCTGACGGCTCGTTTCTGGCGAACGGCGAGGCGCGGCAGGTCGAGGGTCAGGCCGTCTATGGCACGCGGTTGGACGACGGGTCGTTCCTGTCGGAGGACGGGACGACGATGGTCACGGCCGACGGCGTGGTCGAGCACGGGGAGACCTCGTCCGACGGATCGTTCGTGCCGGCCGGAGACACGTCCAGCGGGGACGGCACGACGGCGACGGTCGCGGACGGCGGCACGACCAGCGTGTCCGGCGACGGTACGACGACGGCCGTGGACGACGGTACGACGGCGGTCGCGGGCGACGGCACGACCACCGGGGCGGGCGACGGACCCGTCGACGACGGGACGACCGCCTCGGACTCGTCGGGCGAGTCCGAGGCGTCGACGGCGGACACTTCGTCGCTGACCTCGCGGACCGTGGGCGGGCAGACGCTGCTGGGCTCCGACACCCAGGACGGCGGCTGGATCTCCCAGGACGGCACGGTCTACGTGTCTCCCACGGGCGAGGTGGAGAACGGGCTGACCTCGCCGGACGGTACGTTCCTGCCGAACGGCCAGGTGCGGACCGTCAACGGCGTGCAGGTGTACGGAAGTGTCCTGAGCGACGGCACATGGGTGTCGGAGGACGGGACCGTCGAGATCCAGCCCGACGGTACGGTCCTGAACGGACAGACCACGGCGGACGGGCAGTTCCTCGTCGCACAGACCGTCGACGGCCAGACGCTGCTCGGCAGTGCCACGCAGGACGGCGGCTGGATCTCCCAGGACGGCACCGTCTACGTCTCGGCGGACGGCGAGGTCGAGCACGGCATCAGCACTCCGGACGGCAGCTTCCTGAAGGACGGGGTGACCAAGACCCTGCCCGACGGCACCGTCCTCTACGGATACATGTCCGGCGGCGACTTCTACTCCTCGGACGGGACCGCCGTCGTCCTGGCGGACGGCACCGTGCTCACCGGCACCCTCGACACCCAGAGCGGCATCTTCACCACGTCCGACGGCGCCACCTACCTCGTCACCGACGACGGAATCGACGGCGCCACCCTGCAGAGCGACGGCTCCTATCTGCTCGCCGACGGTTCGACGGTGATGACCCCCGCGGCCTGGACGGTGGACATCGGTCAGCTGGGCGATTCCATCACGCTGGTCCGTAAGCGGGCCGGTGTCATCGAGGACAACATCAACACCATCCAGGATCAGTACCGCGTCGTCGAAGACGCCTGGAAGGGCCCCGCCGGTGATTCGTTCAGCGATGTCTCCAAACAGCTCAACAACGTCATGAGAGACCTCCAGGACCTCCTCACCGACATGATCGAGCGCATGATGACCAGCCGGGAGAACTACATCTCCGCCGAGAACGCCAACATCGCCAATTCACAGGGTTCCTGAGGAGGTATCAGCCGTGTCGCACATTCCCCGCAACTACAACACCGTCACACTCTCGGTGGACCCGAACAGTCTCAACGCCGCGTGCGACCAGGTGAACGCGGCCGGCCAGAACATCAGTGACGCGCTCGCCGACATCATGAACTCCCTGAGCGACCTGCGGCTTTCCTGGACCGGAGACGCGGCGGACGTCGCCGACGACTTCAACACCCGCTGGACGACCGTGACGGAGCAGCTCTACGGCACGCAGGCGGAGCCGTCCAAGGGCGCCCTCAACATCCTGACCTCAGGAATCGCCAAGGCCGCGCAGAACTACGCCAACTGCGAGGGCGCCATCAAGACGATGTTCCTGAACTTCCACACCGGGATCGTGCAGACGAACAGCGGCTCCGCCTCATCCGGTTCACCCACCGACACGGTGGACCAGCCGAGCGGTGGGGCGGACAAGAACTACCACACCACCGCGGTCAATGAAACCGGATTCTGAGGTAGCCCCCGATCATGTCTGAGTCGATTTTCCAGGACAAGAACTGGGACCCCAATCCCGTTTACGAACTCGGCAACGCCCTCATCGACTTCGGCGATCTCATGGACGAGCAGGCGCAGCGGATGACCAGCGCCGAGTTCGACCTGAACCTCGGGGCGTGGCGGGGCGATGCCGAGATGTACATGACTCAGGCGTTCGCCGACCAGCGCGAATCGGTGATGGAAATCATCGAGGAGTTCTGGGACACCGGCGAGATGATCAACTATTACGCCATGCTCCGCACCGAGCAGGAGAAGACACTGGCGAAGCAGGCCCTGGCGGAACTGATCGCCGGTCTGGTCGGTGTCTTCCTGGGCGCTCTCGTGTTCGCCGCCCCGGAACTCCTGGGCGCGCTGGAAGCCGGGCTCGCCATGCTGGGCAGGGTCGGCGAGATCATTGCCAGCGCCATCGAGACGATCTCCACCGTGGCCACGGAGGTCGGCAAGTTCGTCGGCACCGCCGTCAGCGCGATCGGGGACACCCTGCCCGACTGGGTCGTGACGATGGCCGAGGTCACCGGGAACGTCGCCCGGTTCGGCATCGAGTTCATGGGGATCAACGCGGCCTCGGTGGCCGCGGGCAACGCCGCAGCGGGCCTGGAGACGACCGCCCAGCAGCTCATCCCCGTCCCCACCTCCCTGGAGCAGATCCCCGGCTTCCTCTCGGACTTGGTGCTGTGGGGCGGGATCGGCATCGCCGTGGCCACCGCCACCAAGGGGCTGGCCAGTCTGGCCAAGGACAAGCTGACCGTCCCCAAGGCCGATGTGAACGTTCCGGATGTGAGCACCGGCACCGGCGACGTGGGAACTTCGGTCGGCGACTCGTCGACGGGTACCGTCACCGGCTCCGGTACGGGCCTGACCCTGCCGTCCTCGGTCACCTCGGTCTCCTCCGTCAGCGGGACGATCGCCGACTCCGCCAAGGGCCTCACCAAGTCCGACCTGACGCTGACCTCGGACATCGAGGTCAACTCCGCGGTGACCCGCACGCTCACGGGCACCACGGTACGCACGTCGGCGGACACGACCCCCGCGCCGACGCCGGCCAAGGTGACGACAACCGCCGCGGGCGACGGCCCGAGCCCCGGCGGCGGGACGGCCGTACCCGACAAGGTGACCCCGGTCGACGCCGGCACCTCGCCCGGCGGTTCCTCGGCGGTCAGGACGGCGGCAGACGGCTCCACCCAACCCGTACAGCCCGCGCCGAAGATGCCGAGGACGGAGACGGCCGGCGGGAACGCGAACACGGTCACGAGCGGCACGACGGACGGCTCCGCCGGGCAGAGCGTCCTGCACGACGTCGGCTCCGGCCTCAGCGGCGTGGCCAGGACGGCACAGGCCGCGCAGCGGACCGTGGACACCTCGACGGTCGGACACGCGACGGGCGGCCAGGAGTCGGTCGGTGCCTCCGGCGCCGGGCAGGCCGTGCGGACGAACCTGGAGGCCCAGCCGGCCACCGCCGCTCCGCACGAGGTGGCTCCCCGGACCCCGAGCCCGACGACGGACGCCGTCGCCGGCCGGGTGCAGGACACGGGCGGCAACGCGGTACCGGGCGTGGGGAAGGCGGTCGACGCCGGGGTGCGGCAGGCGCAGAGCGCGCTGCGGGCCGTCGGCGACGACCATGCCGCCACGCCGGACACGGGTGCCCGCACCGCGAGGCCCGAGGAGACGGTGTCTCCGGTGCGGTCCGTCGCGTCGGGCAAGCCGGAGGTCGTCCATCCGACGGCCCCGGTGCGCGAGGCGTCGGCCGGGCAGGTCGAGGGCGGCGGCCGTACGGGCACGCCGCAGACGGCGGGGAGCACCGCTCCCAGGTCCGCGGCCGGGGAGCAGGGCGCCCGCGGCACCGCGGACGGCGGCACCGCGGCGAGGGGGACCGGCACGCGGGTCAACCTCGGGGACACCTCCGTACGTGCGGGTACGGACGAGGGGCAGCGCGTCTCCGGTGCGGCCGAGGGGACCCGCACGGTTCCGAACGCGGGACGTGACCCGCTGAAGTCGGCCGCAGGACCGGGCGGGCGGCAGGTGCGGCCTGCGGGCAGGACGGACGCCAGGTCCGTATCGGGCGAGGGAGGCGACTCGGCCGCGTCCGCCGCCGGACCGGCGAAGGACAGGACCACGCCCGTGGAGGCGGCCGACGGGGTACTGCGGCCCGGCGCAACGGCGCGCGGAGCCTCGGCCAGGGCCGCGTCCGAGGCCGACGGGGCCGGACAGACCCGGACGGGTGCGCCCGCCGAGACGTCACGCGCCCAGCGGGGCGCGGACGAAGCGCGGTCCGCCACCAGGTCCGAGGAGGCCGGGTCCGGGCGGACGGCTCAGGAGGGGAGGTCCGCCGACAGCGACGCCACCCGGGCGGAACGGCAGCGGGTCGCGCAGTTCAGGGAGGCCGCGCAGCGTCAGAAGGCCGGGACCGACGGCGCGAGCCGTACCGGGTCGGCGTCGCGGTCCGCCGCCGAAACGTCCAAAGCCGCCGACGAGACATCCAGGTCCGCCACCGCGAGGTCCGCCGACGCGACCGGTTTGTCCGACGCGTCGGGGGCGGAGCACGAGACGACACACGGACAGGCCGGCGACCACGGCTCGGCGGATCGGACCACGTGGCACGACTCCACCGCCACCGCCACCGACGCCCCTTCGGCGCCCGCCCGGTCCGGGGACAGGGCGGGGGAGCAGCCCGGGCACGAGCAGGTGTCGTACGACTACCGGCACGAGGTGTCGGAGGCGAGGAACGCCGCGTACGAGGAGACGCGGCGCCGGCAGGACGAGACGTACCAGGGCAGGCTGGCGCAGGAGGCGGAGCGGGCCGGGCAGCGGCTGGAGCACAACCGGCGGGTGTGGAACGCCTTCGAGGACGTCCGCGACGACCTGTCCCGCGAGTATCCCGCGGTCAGGTCCGAGGCGGTCACCGACATCGAAGCCGTCGTCAGGGACGAGGGCGTACCGGATCGCTACGCCGAGGGGATGGCCGACTCCTACCGCAAGGCGATGGAGGAGCACCAGGACCACCTGAAGGAGCACCCGGAGAGGCGGGCCGACGAACTCCAGGCCGGAGTGGACAGCGAGACCGGCGCCGTGTCGCACTCCCCGCTGCAGGCCAAGATCGTCAAGGCGCTGGAGTCGGTGCTCGACGAAGGCTACCGGGGTCCGTCGGCCGCCGAGCTCGTCGAGGCGATCCAGCGGTCGTCGGACGAGAGTTCCGGGCCGAGGGACTGGGCCCGGAGGATCGGCCTTCCGGAGGACCTCGTCTCCACCGTGGCGAGCGCCTACCACGAGGCCCGCTTCGAGCATCAGCGAGCGGGCGAGACCGACTTCGGCTCCCGAGCGTTCGAGGACTCGCTGACCGCGAAGCTGGAGGACCACCTCGGCAACCTCGAACACAGCATGCCGGCACGCTCGTTGGCCGACCGGATGATCCGGGAGGAGCACAGGTTCGAGGGCGGTCAGCCGCGGCCGTGGCGGGAGGAGGTCAAGCAGCGGCTCGAAGCCCGGCTGGAGGGCATCGAGGACGCGGTCCGGCAGGGTGACATCAGCGCCCGGCAGGGCGAAGCCGCGAAGCAGAGCCTCTACGAGGGACTTCCCCGGGAGTTCGAGCAGGAGGCCTTGGTGCGTCAGCTGCGCGACGAGGCGTCGAAGGCCTTCGACCGCACGCTGACCCATCCGGACCGCCCGGGTGAGAACCTGTTCGTCTCCGAGGCGCTGTTCGGCCGGCGGCCGTTCTCGGCGAAGGACGAGGCGACCCTCCGCACGGAATTCCTGGACGAGTTCACCGACGGCCTGCGCGACATCACCCGGCAGCTGGAACCGGACGGGAACCTGGTCCACCGGGACTTCATGAGCGCGGCCCGGCCGCGGCTCGACGCCATGGTGCGCGGCCTGGAGACCCGGCTGACGCTGGCGGAGGACGCCACGCGCACCTTCGACGCCATGGCGGCCGCCAGGGGCCTGGACCGGACCTCCGACGGCATCGCGGCGGTGCGCAAGGACTTCCTCGACGAGTACGCCCAGTCCACCGGCGAACTCTCGGACGGGCGTCCGGTGCGCGAGCTCACCGGCGCCGAATACGCGGACGCGGCCCACCAGTTCAACCGGGCCATCGGCGAACTGGGGGACCGCTGGGCGGCCCGCCTGGACGCCAAGGCCGCCGAGCGCGCCCTGCGCGAGCAGGCCGACGAGCTGCGCGACAACCGGTACGCCGCCTCCCGTGACGTCGCCGGCAGGGTACTCGCCGACCACGGCAAGGCCTTCGACGACGAACTGGCCGCAATGCTCGGCTCCCGCAGGCCGGAGGAGCTGTCCGCCGAGGACTGGACGACGTACACGACCGACCTGAGCGAAGCGCACCTCCGGCTGATGCAGCAGGTGCCCGCCCGGCACGACCTGCACGCCGGCCTGGAGAAGGCGCTGACCCAGGCGGACGACTGGCTGCACGCTGCGGCGGGCGTCCGCAAGGGGGGCGAACTCGGTTCACAGGCCAAGCGGGTCCAGGACGACATGCACAGGACGCTCACCGACGCCTACCGCGAACGGGTCGGGATGCCCGAGGAGGGCCGGTGGTCCGCCGATGAACTGAACGCACGGGAAACGGCCTTCGGCGACGAGGTCCTCGATCCGTACCTACGGTCCCTGAGCGACCGCCTCGCCTACGAGGGCGCCTTCGACGACGCGCTGGCCGACGGCGGCCGCCGGTTCGACGAGCTGACCAGCAAGGCCGACGAGGCGGCCGGAACGGTCTCCGGGCGCTACGCGCTGAACGGGTACGACCTGGGCAAGGTCGCCGACGACTTCCGCAGCGATGCAGGCCGGGCCCACCAGGAGATCTACGGCCCGAACGGCCGCGACGTCGAAGCCGCGCTCGATACGGAGCGGGCGGCCGGCGACGCCTTCGGCACGGCACGCGGCCAGGCGCGGCGCGACCTCGTGCACGAGGTGGAGATGCCTCGCCAGCGCGCCGAGCAGGACGCGTGGCGGACGCAACTGCGGCAGTTCTTCTCCTCGCTGGAGGCGGAGTCCGCCGTGCGCGAGCAGGTCGAGACGCATGCGTCGGCGATCAGCTCCCAGGCCGCCCGCCGGACCTTCCGGGAGGACAGCGGGCAGGTCCTCGACTCCTTCAGGCAGGACATGGCGGGGGCCCGGACGGCGCACGACCGCGGCACGGCGGTGCGCACCGCGCAGGAGAGGATCCAGACCCTCTACGACGACGCCGCGAGACTCGACGGCGCATACCGGCAGTGGCGGCAGACCCCCGAGTGGAAGGTCGACCTCTCGCGGCTGACGGTCGAGCGGACCCCGTTCAAGGAATCCGGCCGACGGGACGAGCAGGCCGGCGAGCAGGCCGGCGCGACGTCCGTCCGGGGCGCCGGGTCGGCCGACGCGCGGACGCAGCGCGTACCGCTGCCGACGGACGGACCGGGCAGGGCGCTCGCGGACCTCGGTGCCGGGCTGGAACTCCGCGCACAGGTGTACCAGGAGTTCGAGCAGCGCCTCGCCGACAACCCGGCGTTCCGGTCGACCATCCCCTCCCCGGAGCAGGTGCAGGCCCGGGAGTGGTACGCCGACCGCTGGACGCAGGCGGCCCAGCAGGCCGACGCCGACCATGACACGCTGCGCGCCGAGCTGGATGCGAGGCTCGCGCAGGAGTACAGCAGGGCGCAGGCCACGGCACGGGCATACCAGGTCTTCGACCGCGAGGTCGCCCTGTCGACGGGGAGGCTGCGCCTGGCGGACACGCACTTCGGCACCTCACCCGTGGCCCGGTCGATCCGGGAGGACTTCCGGCGGGCCACGGCCGCGGCGACGGCCGGCGGCAAGGAGGACCCCGCCCCGGAGCTGGTGGAGCAGTTCCGGCAGCGGTACCGGCAGGCATCCAGGGACTGGTGGGCCGAGGAGGTCTCGCGCGAGCAGTTCCGGCAGGCGCTCTCCCTCCCCGACGGGCTCGACCTCACGCGCGGGCGCCCGACGTGGGCCCGGGAGCAGCAGGCCTGGTACGGCAGCCGCCTCCGGGAGCTGCGCGACCAGTACACCGCGGCACGGCTCGCCGCCGGCCAGGAACGGCCCTCCGCGGAGAGCGCGTACCACTTGAACGCGGCTGTCCGGCGCATCGCGGCGCGACTCCTGACCCGGGCCGAGTCCATGGGCGACGTGCTCCAGGAGGCCGCCGAGCTGACCCGGGCCCGGAGCGCGGACTCCGAATGGTCCGAGGAACTGGCCTTCTGGCACAGAACGCGGCAGGCGGCACTCGTCGACGACTTCGTCACGTACGTGGCGGGCCCCCACCAGCCGGACGCCCGCATCCCGGCCACGACGGAACTCGCCTTCGCACTCGACGCGTTGCGGGAGGCGGCCCGCGTCCGTCACCTCGCCCACCAGGACCTGGCCCACGCACTGGCCGGCGTTCGGATCGAGCCCGTGACCGTGACCTCGGAGGCGGTCGCCGACTGGGCCCGCCAGGAGGTCGGACGCATCCGTGAAGAGCACGTCCGCGCGTTCGAGGAGAGGTACTGGAACGCGACAGCGCCGGTGGCGCAGGAGCAGGAGCAGCGGTCGTTCGCGCCGGAGCCGGCCGCGGACGGCCTGCCGGCCTCGAAGCTCTCCGACCTCACGGCTGCCGTGAACAAGCGGTTGCAGGAGGCGAAGTGGCCGTACGGCGCCGCGGACACCGCCGATGTGGCGCAGGCGTACGCCGTCCTGGATCCGCACTGGAAGAAGGACGTGCATTCGACCGCGGAGAAGATCGCTCGCAACGCCATGGGCATGGGGCGCGGCATGGCACCCGGCGGAGCGCCGGCCGTCGAAGCCGGTTACACCTCCTCCGGCGAGTTGCTCCAGGACCTCGCCGAGTCGGCCCGCATCCCCGATCTCAGGGAGGTGGCCGCGGACCGGACGCTGGGTGCGGACGGCACGCACGGCTTGCCGATCGGCAGCCCGGTGGCCCTCGAACGGCCGCGTAGCGCCGTGAACCTCACCCAGGTGCCCGCGCCCGCCGTGCCCTCGCCCACGGGCGCGGGCAAGGGAAAGGCCAGGGAGCAGTGGTTCACCCATCGGCGCCCGAGCACCGACGGCTCGGTCCCGATCGAGTACCACGTCAGCGACACGGGCAGTGTCCGGATGCCCTCGGGCGACGTGCTTGCTCCGGACGGCTGGGTGCGGTTCGGCGGTGACTTCGTCCATCCCGCGTCCGGCGCCGTGCTGTTCGGGGACACCGGCTGGATCGGGCTGGTGCACGACCGGGAGGAGCTGCTGGAACGCCCTGGCTTCCCGCCGCCCGGCACCGCGCGGCACACGCTCGTGGCGGACGCGTCGTACCTCTACCTGGTCCCGGCCGGGCCGTCCGGGACCACGGGCACCACCGCGGTCCGGATCGCGCTGGACCCGGACCGACTGGCCGGCCCGGGTGCCTCGGTCACGGCGCCGACCGCCACGAATTCGGTCACCTCGGATCCGGCCACCTCCGGTTCGGTCACGTCGGATCCGGTCACCACGGACCCGGCGCGTGAACCGCAGGCCGGAACCTCGGCCCCGCCCGGGGCACCGGACCGGCTCCCCGTTCCCGAGATCGTCGTCACGCCGCCCGGCAGCGAGCGAGAGCCCTGGTACCTGTCCTTCGACGCGATGGGCCAGGCCGTCGTGCCGGACTCGGTCGAGCAGATCGAGTTCGCCGACCGGCAGGCCGCGCTCTGGGCGGACCGGATCAGCCGGTCCCTCGTCCTGCCCGGCCCCGGGTCGCACGACGCGCTGCGGGCGGGGATCGGTGAGGAGATCGGGAAACTGCTGCAGACCAAGAGGGCCGACCAGTGGGACGACGTGCTCGCGGTGGGCCGTACGTCGGTCGTCGACGGCCGTCTGGTGTGGCTCCGGCCGGTGCTGCGCACTCTGACGCCGGTGCCTCCGAAGACGGGCGACGTGAGCGAGTACCCGGTCGGGTTCGCCGTGACCCAGACCGGCGGTGAGACGAGCCGCGAGACGGTCCAGGGTGCCGACTCCGTCCTGTTCACCGCTCTCAATCTGGGCACGAGTGTCGCCGCCTCGATCGCCGCCCTCGCCGTCCCGCAGGTCCTCGTCGGTTCCTCCAGGGAGAAGACCGACTCGTGGGGGCAGACGATCCTGTCCGGCCGCAAGCCCTTCATCAACAAGTTCAACCGGTTCACGGCCGGACTGGAGATGCACGTCTTCGTCGGCGGAGAGGAGGCCACGCGGGCGGACCGTCTGGTCACCGTTCCCGACCGGGTCCAGGTCGACCTCCCCGCGCCCTACTCCGAGGAGGGCCAGCACCGGCCGGACCTCAGCGCCCCCGAGCCGCCCCGCCCCGTCAAGCCCCGCAGGACCGGCCCGTCCCAGGCCAGGGAGCTGCTCAACGCGGTCAACCTCACGCCCGTCATCGCGGGACTGCACCGCAATCTCCTCGCCGCCGGCCTTCCCGCCCCGCACGTGAAGAAGATCATGACCGGGCTGGGGATGGACAAGTCCCAGGGCTTCCTCAGCGAGCCGACCGCACGCAATCGCTACGCCTGGTGGGCCGGCGGGGACGTCTCCAACAGCGTCGAGGTCTCCGGGCCGCTCGGCAGGAGGTTCCAGGGGCATCTGCGCATCCAGGCCGCCATCGACAGCCTGCAGTACCTGGGCGACACCGACGTCGCCACCCGTGACGACATCGGCGCCGGGTTCAGCCGTACCGCGTCCACCAAGGGGGCGTCGGTGGCCGGCCTCGGCGGCGGCTACAACACGGCCGGTATCGGTTCCGGCGGCTCCGACGCGTCGGCGGCGGGCACCGACCCCGAGACCCTCCCCGGGCAGGTGGCCCCGGAGCACGCGTCGGTCGAGGTGAAGGGCGTCGCACCCGCCGTCGGCGCGTCCGTGAGCGGCGACCGCGGTGCCGGTTACTCCCTGGACACCGCACACATGAGCCACACGGTGCTGAACGTCTTCGGCGACCAGAGCCGGTACCGGGCCGGGCTGCGGCTGACCGCGACCATGGAGTCCAGCACCCACACCATCGCCCCGGTCGTCGTCACCACCGAATCCGAGCAGAGCGTGCCGCAGCGCGAGGCGGCCCAGTTCGTGGAGGGCACGGTCGGTCCGGGCTGGACCGCCGACCTGCGCCCGGCGCTGGGCGGCGACAACGCCCGCCGCCACCGGGTCTTCGCGCTGCCCGCCCGCCGGCAGGTCAAGAAGCTGCCGACCGTGCGCCCGCCGTTCCGCTTCGGCATGGACGTGTCCGGCCCGGGCCTGCTGCCGCCGCATCCCCGCGAGCCGCTGCCGCTGGCCGCACGCCGGGGCCTCGGCTTCGGCATGCCCATCGCCCTGCCCGGTTCCGAGACCCTCCAGCAGGACCTCCGCGACGCCGTCGAACGGCACCACGTCAAGGCGGTCGGAGCCAAGAAGGCCGCGAAGAGCGACTGGGCGAACGCCGACCGGGACCTCGCGATGTTCTACGGCCGGTCCGCCCTGGAGGCCGATCCGAACCAGGCACTGCTCGGTATCCACCGGACCGTCGAGGTCGGCGGGCACCGCTACAAGGTGTCGGCGAAGATGAGCTGGGGCGACCGGGTCACCGGAGCCAACCCGCTCACGGGTCCGGTGAACGAGGCCAACCCGCTGGGCGAGACGTACACGATGAAGGTCAACGCCCGTGTCGTCAACGGCGCGACGGTCGCCGGGGAGCGCGGCAAGGGCAGCAAGGCCCGGTTCGCGTTCGGCGGCGGCGCCCGGCTGGCCATTCCGGAGCACGAGTTCAACATCGGGTCCCTGCACCTGAAGACCCCGCCGTTCCGGCTCGCCGTGGGCGCCTTCCGCGGGCTGCTGAGCCGGTCCTGGGGCAAGAGCGACAAGTTCTCCGGAATGGCCAAGGAGTACCGGCGCACGGAGACGGCGAAGAAGGTCGACGAGCACCGCTACGGGATGACCCTGCAGTGGACGGTCACACCGGAGGCGAAGAAGCCGTCCTTCCTCAGCGGGAGCAACCCCGCGACCGCGCGCATCGTCGTCCCGCACGAGCACGTACCGGCCGAGCCCGTCTCCCTGAGGCAGGCGCAGGCGGCGGGCCGGACCGAGATCACCGGCGAACGCCCGGCGACCCAGCGGCCGTTGGACTTCAGCAGCGGCACCCACGGCCTCTACCCGGTCTTCCACCTGATGCCGGAGCTGGCCCAGCTCGGCGCCCGCATGTACGCGAGGCAGCACCAGCTGCCCGACAGCTGGCTGCGCAACCCGGCCGAGTGGCCGGAGGAGATCCGGGACCTCGCCCACCCCGGGATCCTGACCGCCCGGTTCGGCGCCATGACCGGTTCCCTCGGGCACCAGTCGGAGCTCCCGAAGGACGGCAGGCACAAGCAGGCGTTCCGGGTACGGCTGCACACCCATGCCCCGAGCGATCTCGGACGCAGCCCGGACGTCGAGGTCGAGCACTACGCCCAGGCCGCGGCGAGCCACGCGGCCGAGAGGGAAGGCGAATGGGCCCTCGGTCTGGCCGGCTCGGTCGGACCGCAGTTCCGGTTCGGCGCCGACGCCAACGACGAGGAGGGGCACCACGGCGACCTCGGCGGCCGGCTGACCGTGCTGGGATACGGTGAGGCCGCCAAGAAGTGGGGCGACGGCTCCGGGAAGACGGCCGGGCGGATCGACATCACCCGCGCGACGTACAGCGGAGACGTCCACACGGTGCGTACGACACCGGTCTTCGAGGTGACCTACGTCCGCTGGCGAGGCAAGGAACTCACCGAGACCACGGAGTTCCTGACCGCCGACGAGGCCCTGGACGTGCTCACCCCCGAACGCCGGCTCTCCGACATCATGCCCGCGGGGGTCCCGGCCGTCGACGCGACCGGGACCGGGGCGACCGACCGGGCCGGGACTCCGGCGGCCGGCACGAGCGAGGCAGCGGCCCCGGCCGCCGTTCCTACGGTCGTCATCACCTCTCCCGAGGGCGTCAGCACCGCTCCCGGGGGCGTCATCACCGCCCCCGGGTGCGAGGAGTCGGCCGTCGCCCAGGCCCCGGTGGCCGACGCCACCACGGCCTCGGCCCCCGCCGCCCTCCCGACGATCGTCGTCACTCCGCCCGACGCCGAGGAGCACACCACCGACCCCGCTACGGCCGCGGCAGCCACCGCTTCCGTACCGGATCCCGCCCGTCTCTCGCCGTCCGCCCGGCAGCAATCCGCCGCGCCGCCGCCCAGGACCCGTGCCTACCTGCACCAGGGCCTGATCTCCGGCATCGGGCACCCGGAGGTGATGCGCGCCGACGGAGTCCTGGACGCGATCACCGACCGGCTGCGCGGGCGTGGTGTCATGACCACGGAGAGCGCCCAGGGGGCCGGTCCGCGGCCGAACCTGCTGATGAGGTCGCTGAGTTCGTCGTTCTCCTCGGACGCGCTGCGCAGCGAGTGGTACGCCCTGACCACCAACCAGGGGGTGAGCCGCTGGTTCCCGGTGCCGGGTCCCTTCGGCAGCACCCGCTACCTGTGGGTGAAGGTCACCGCGACCAGGCTCGGCGCGGCGGCCGGGCAGCGGCCCCGTGACGACATCAAGCTCACCCTGCGGGGCGAGTCGGTGGACGAGGACTCGAAGAGCGCGGCCTCCGGTTCGGAGTTCAGCGGCGGCCTGGACCTGCGCGGCCGGATCGGGGCCGGGGCGTTGCACGGCGGTCTGGAAGGCGGCGCCGAGTACTCCACGTCCCGCGGTGAGGCGGACGAGGAGGCCGAGAAGACGGTCAAGATCTACCGGGCCAACCCCAAGGACGCCTCGGAGGAGTTCAACCACGACCTCACCTTCCGGGTCGAGATGGGCACCACCACCGAACTGCCCGAGGCGCTCACCCTGCCCGCCCGCGGCGTCGGCCGGATCACCCGGCTGTTCACCGGCGCACCGAGCCACGACAAGGGGGTGTTCACCTGGTACGACGCGGGAGACGGCACCCCGGGGAACGCCCCGCTGGTGGAGGGTGGCAGCGTCCGTCTGCTCGTGCCCCGCCACCTCACGGCGTCGGTCGAGGCATGGCCCCGCGCCATCGACCTCACCGGGGCCCGCGAGACCGAGGTCAGCTGGGCCCCCGGGCCGAAACCGAACCCGCTGAAGGGGCGCGATCCGCGTCAGACGGCCGAGCCGCGCTCCGTCCCGGCGCACGAGCGCGCCCCGGCGAAGAAGGCAGACCAGGTCCCCGGGTTGCCGGACGCGCTGCTGGAGAACCTGCACCCGTGGTCCGTGCCCGCTGCCGCCGCCGTCGGGCGCTGGGCCGCCGTCACCGCCGTGCGCCACCGCACCCCGCCCGCTCTCGACGTCTCGGCACCCCCGCACGTCTCGGGCCTGAACTTCACCACCCGGGCCGGGCTGCGCTACCAGCACTACACCAGTGGCAACATGCTGCGGCCCCACCTCAGGGAGCTGCTGAACCAGACCTACAAGGTCCCGGTGGGTGACGAGAAGGCGGTCGTAGGACTGGAGCTGGACGGTGCGGAGATCCTCGGGCCGCCCGAGGGCACCCTGATCAAGCAGCGGACGTACACGCAGACCGACGAGGAACCCAGGCACGAGGTGGAGAAGGAGAGCGGCTGGCAGTTCACGCTCGGGCCCGAGATGGGCGGTTCGCTGGGCGACCACAAGATGTTCGACCGGCTGCCGATCACCATCAGGAACTGGATGAACGGCCGCAAGCGGACCACCGCCATCGGCGACACCGACGAGCGGAACAAGGAGGGGCAGCGGAACTACCGGCTCTACCGGTTCGACGTCACGGCGGTCGTCAAGGGCCCGCACGGCACGGTCCGGGTCAAGGTCCCGAACGGCCTGTTCGGCATGCTCCCGATCGACAAGGCCACCGGCCGGCTCGCGGACGGCCTCGAGGACTGGCGGCACGGCTTCCTGGCACCCCCGCCGCTCCCGGCACCCCCGATGCCGACCCGTCCGGCCCCGGCCCCGCCGGTCCCGGCCCGTCCCGAGCCGGCGCCGCCGATGCCGACCCGTCCGGCTCCGGCGCCTCCTGTGCCGGCGCGTACGTCGTCCTTGTCGGCGAAGACCTTCCGCCCGGCACCGGAGCTCGCGACGGAGGCCCGTCCGTCATCGGCGCCCCCGGTCCCGGCGCGTACTTCGTCGTTGTCCGCGAGGACCTCCCGCCCGGCGCAGGAGCTCGTGACGCCGGGCCGTCCGCAGGAGCTCGCGACGCCGATCCGCCCCGAGCCGGCGCCCCCGGTGCCGTCACCCGCACCGGCGCGGGAGGTCCGGCCGGAAGAGGCGGGCTATCGGCAGGACGACGACCCCGAATCGCAGTTCCGCCTGGGCACGGCCGCGCTGCTCGGGGAGTTGGTGACGGCAGCCCTGCGCGACCGCTTCGGTCTGGAGGCGGTGGTCGGCCTGGGCGGTGGCGGCGGTGTGGCGGCGGTCCGGCCGGTGCGCTCGGTCCAGGATCTGGACCTGCGCCTCGCCCTGCCCGAGGGGGCCGGGGCCGAGCAGCGCGCGGCCGTCATGCGGTACATCCAGGACGACGTGCTCGTCGACGGCCGGCAGTCCTCCGGGACGACGGTGCGCGGGCAGTTCGGCGATGTCGAGGCGAGCGTCACCCTCGCGCCGGTGCCCGCCACGACGCGTGCGCTCAAGGTGGTGGACGGCCCGGACACCGTCGACCTCCGAGTGGTGGACACCGCACGGCTCTTCGCCGACAAGATCATTGCGTTCGAGGGGCGGAAGGCGGATCCGTCCGATCCGAAGGGCGCGGAGTGGCTGGTGGACAAGCGGCTTCGCGACGCCGCGGACGTCCTCGCCCTGGCCGGCCGGCTCGCGGAGGAACGTTCGCTGAGCGAGACGATGGCCGGTCTCTCGGAGGGGACGCTTCCGGCGCCGCCGAAGTGGGCGGATCAGAGGCCCGCCAGGTTCGTGCAGGCGCTGGGCGAACTGCGCGGGGCCGGGGAGGCCCGCTTCACCGAGTCCCAGTGGTCGGTACTGAACGAAATCGGGCGCCTGCTGCCCAACTCCGCCAAGGCCGCGAAGCCCGTCACGGCGCCGCCGACCGAGCAGGAGCGGGCGGCAATGGCGGAGCAGAAGCTGGTGCAGCGCCGGGCGAAGAAGCAGCAGGCGGCGGCTCGGCGCGCCGCGGCGGCCGCGGGACACAAGGCCCCCGCACAGACCCTCGACGCCCCCACGGCCCCCGTGACCGAACCGTCCCCGCCCGCACGGGTCGAACAGGCACCGCCCGCACGGGTCGAACAGGCACCGCCTACACGGGTCGAGCAGGCACCGGAACCCGAGCCGCGACCGGCGCCGGTGGCCGAGGACGCGACCGGCACCCCGGCTCCCGCCCCCGTGCCGCAGCAGCCCGGAGCGCGTCGGGCACTCTTGCCCGCACCGGAACGGCTGGCCCGGTACGTGGCCGCGCTCAAGGACGTCACGGCCGAGACACCGGGCAGCCGCGAGGCCATGTGGGCGAAGCGGTCGACGGCGCTCACCGCGGCGGGCGCCGACATTCCGCCCCGGTTCGTGCAGATCGAGGACGTGACGGTCGGCTACACACCGACGGAGGAGAACGGCGAGGCCAACGCCCCGCTGTCGGGCGCCAAGTTCATGAACTCCTACGGCCGCACGGACGACGGCACGACCCTCGCGGTGATGGGGGAGAACTACCGTGCCCCCGGTGAGGCGTTCACGGCCGCCGACGCCTTCATCCACCAGTGGTCGACCGCGCACCCGCTGCTCGCCGGGGAGAAACTGCCGGCGAAGAAACTCGCCGTCGCGGTCGGCAAGGACCTGGACCGGGCGAAGTCGGCCGCCGACCTGCCCGAGCGACTGCCAGACCGCATCTACCGGCAGAACATCTCCGGTCCGGCCGCGAAGAAGGCGCTGGGCGGGCTGCTCGACGCGGAGACGAGCACGAGGCAGTTCACCGCGGGTGACGAGGCGTACGAGCAGGTCCTCAGGACCGTCAACGGCAAGTCGACCGACAACATCGTCAAGACCTTCAACGAGCTCAAGGGCTACTCGGGCGACGACGCCCACCTCATCACCGGGGGAGCCCTGTTCCGGGACGGCAACGGCAACTTCCAGCTGCGCTTCGAGATCGTTCGCGCGGCCGACGTCGCCGGCGGTGCCGGCACCCGGGAACCGGCCACGACGACCACCGTGCCGGACGAGGAAGCGGCGGCAGCCCCGCCGGAGATCCTGCCCACGGGGGTGGCCGACACCACCGGTTCCCCGGACCTCGACGCCCGCCCCGAGCTGATCCCCGGCATGTCCGCCGGGCTGCTGGCCGGACCGGGGAAGAGTGACCTGTCGACCCCGGCGCGGTCGGACGCCGTCGCCGCCGCGGCCTTTGCCGGCGGCCGGGGCGCCGTCGGGTCGGCCGGCACCGAGGCAACCGGGTCGTCGGAGCCGTGGACCACGGGCAAGGTCACCTTCAAGGAGGGCTCCGAGGACGTCGACGTCCTCCAGCGCGGCTACCTCGCCCATCTGGCCCGCAAGGTGGTGAAGGCGGGGCTGCGCGACATACGGGCGGGACTGCAGGCACCGTGGATCACCGTCACCGGGCACGGCAACGGCTCGTGGCTCAAGCCGGGAAGCCCCGGCTGGGGCGCCGAGAGCAGGGGACAGGGGCGCGCGGACGCCGTCGCCGACGTGCTGCGGACCGAGATATGGACGGCCCTCGACCTGCTCCAGCAGAACACGGCGCCCGACAGGCGCGTCGGTTCCGGTGCCTTCACGATCGTCACCGACAGCGGGGGCCGGACCGTCGCCGCCGGCGGTCCGGCCGACGGCGCCGACGCGCGGGCCATGCGGCGGCAGGCCACCATCGAGATCGAACTGGCCCCCCGCTCCCAGGCCGTCGAACGGCTCGACGCCCTGTGGCGGGCCGACACCGGCCCCGGTCCGGGCGAGGGCGTCTTCGACCCCGACGCGCCAGCCCGCCGGATCCTGCACCTGGACGCGCAGCACACGGTGCGGGACGCCGACCGGCGCGCGCTGTACGCGCTGGTGGACGAGGCGATCGCGGCGGGCCGGGCGACGAGCCTGGCGGCGCTGGGCGCCTACGACCTGTGGCGGCGCGGGGCGCTGTCCGAGGCGAGCAGGATCACCGCCGCGGACGGCCGGTCCCTGGGCCGGAACTGGACGGGCAGTGACGCAACGGACCTCGGCACGGAGTCCTACGTCGAACTGCGCGAGGGCCTCGTCGCCGACAACCCGACGGCCTTGTGGCAGGGACCCGATGACGACCGCCCGTACGTCGTCGTGGCCAAGGGCGCGCACGACCACGTCCGGGTCCGTCTGACGGGCGGGTCCCTGGCGCGCGTGCCGCTGGAGGAGTTCGCCGAGTTGCTGGCCATGGACCCGGACCTGGCCGCGCTCGACGACCAGCTGCCCGTCGTCCTCGCCGTCCCGCACGCGGGCGCCCGGAGTCCGCGCCTGCCGCGCACTGCCGCCGCCAGGACCGGCAGGACCGTGTGGTCGCACGGCGGCGAGGTGAGGTTGCACGAGGACCCGCTGACGCGCCGGACCCGGATCGCGGTGGTCGACCGACGGCCGGCGGGAGAGCCGCTGGGAAGCTGGTTCGCCAGTGAGCCGGACCGTCCGGGACCCGTGGACCTGGTGTCCGGGATCGAGGAGCGGTTCCTGCGCGCGGCCGACGGGACACTGGTCCCGGACGACGAGATCATGAGCCACACCCTGGCCTCCGACGGGCGCCCGTACGGCCGCGCCGTCTTCACCAAGGGCGATGTGATCGAACGGGAGCGGCAGTTCGGCACCCTGCCGAAGGCGAACACGTACGTACACCTCGATCCGGTCTCGCAGAATCCCCACGGTGACCCGGAGCAGGTGCCCTGGGCCGGCCGGGACGCGTACTTCTTCTACCTGCACGGGAACCCCGGCGCGTTCCAGATCGTGAGGGCGGACGGGACCGTCAGGACCGCGCCCGGCGACCAGATCGGCAAATACCTGCGGCGGCGCCCGAGTCTGCGGCGGCTCGCCGCCGACGGCGTGGTCGTGCTCATGTCGTGCTGGGCCGGCGCGGCCGTCGACGCTGTCTCCCGCCCCGGCGACGCCGCCCGCGCCTCCCTGGTCACCGACCGGTTGGCGACCCTCTCCGAGGCCCAGCAGGTGGCCAACCGGGCCGACCGCACCGTGTTCGCGGTCGATCGGGTTCACTACGTCCGGCACAGCGGTGGGCAGACCAGGCAGGGCGTCGCCACGACCGCCGAGGGGGAGCGGAGCGGGTGGCAGGAGTTCCGGCCGGAGCCGACCGGGACGGCGCTCGACGAACTGGCCCGCACCGCGGGCCTGTACTCGGGCGCGGGCCCGGCTTCGCAGGAGGAGAGGTCCTCGGTCCTGCGGCTGGTACGGGCCCTGCGGCTGGTGTTCGGTGCCTCGGTCGAGGACGACAAGGACGTCGTCGACGGGGAGTACCAGCGGCTGCTGAGCGGTATCGGCGCACTGGAGACGATGCGCCGCGACGATCCGGCGCTGCGGGACGACGGCCCTTTCACCATGGACCTGCTGGACCGGGTCGCCCGGTCGCATGCCGGGCGGTCCGCGGGACTCGCCGCGTCCCCGGGCACGGCCCTGGAGCCGGCCGACGTCCTGGCCGCGCTGGAGGCGGCGCGGACCCGGCCGCCGGGGGTGGCGCTGCGCGACTTCGTGCCGCTTCCGTCGGTGGACGAGGCCCTCGCGCGACTGGCGACGGACGATGCCGAGCAGCGGGCCGTGCAGGTCCTCGACCTGGGGAGCGACCCGGTCACGGCGGCCCACCGGCAGCGACTGCTGTGGGCGACGGTGAAGGCCGTCGAGGGCCTGTCGGCCGCCGCCGACGTGAACGCCCTGGCGGTGAAGGTCCTGCACCTGGACGCGTCCGCCGGTCCCGTGGACGACGCACGGCGTGCGGAACTCCTCTGGACGGCGGCCGGGGCGGCGGCGGCCGGTCGGGACGTCCACAGCCCGACGGCGCTCGCCGCGTTCCACCTCGAACGCGCCGGTGCCCTGTCCCGCGGCACGCTGCTGCTGTCCCCCAGCGGCCGCGGGGTGGGCCGGAACTGGACCGGCAGGCCGATGACCGACCCAGTGGCCGGGGAGCAGTACCTCGCCGTGGACCCTGACCTCGGCCCGAGCAGCACCGCGGCCCGCAACGTGCCGTGGCGCGTTCGCGGCGCCGGTACAGGCGGGAACGCCTATTTCGTGGTGGCCGACGGTGGCCGCGACCACGTCGACATGCCCTGGCCCGACGGCTCCCATCGCCCGGTTCCCCCCGACGAGATCGCCGAACTGCTCGCCAACGACCCGGTGCTGACAGCCCGTCCGGCGCACGACCCGCTCGTGCCGATCATGCCGCACACTCCGCGGAGCGCCCCGCTGATGAGGGCCCTCACGGACCGGTCGGCGACCGGGAGGACCGTGTTCATGCCCGCGGAGAACGCCGTACTGTTCCACAGCGCCAGGAGGAACGAGTACGACATCGTCGTGGCGGAGCCCGCCCACTCGGGCGCCACGGCCGGCTGGGTCCGCAAGGACCCTCCGGCTCTGGACCCACTCGCACCGGCGGCAGCCGTCACCACCGCGACGTCGGTGACCTCCGCCCCCGAACCGCTCTCCCGGACCACGGACGTGGTCACCTTCGAAGAGGGCTCCAAGGAGGTCGCCCCGGCCCAGCGCGACCGCCTCGCCGCTCTGGCACGCAAGGTGGCGGAGGCGGGCCTGCGTGACGTCCGGGAGGGACTGCAAGCCCCCTGGATCACGATCACCGGCTACGGAAACGGCTCATGGCTGGGCGGCCTGGGCGCCGACAGCACGGGCGCGGAACGCGCGGACGCCGTCGCCGGCGTCCTCCGGACCGAGATCGGCGACGCCCTGCGCCTCCTCCAGGACGGCGACGCGTCCACCGCGAGCCGGGTCACCGCCGATGCCTTCAGGATCGAGAGCGCCAGCGGGGGGCGGGACGTCGCCGGCCACGGGGCGTCCGGTGGCGCCGCCGGGCGGGTCCTGCGGCGGCGGGCCGCCATCGAGATCGACCTGGCGCCGCGCTCGCCGGCCATCGAGAAGCTCAACGCCCTGCGGCTGGCCGACCCCGACCCGGCACTGCGCGAGGCCCCCTTCGACCCGGATCAGCTGGCCCGCCGGATCCTGCACCTCGGCGGGCCCGTACGGGACGTCCACCGCCGCGCACTGTACACGCTGGTGGACGAGGCGACCGCGGCCGGCCGGGCGACGAGCCTGGCGGCGCTGGGGGCGTACGACCTCCGGCGGCGCGGAGCGCTGTCCGACGCGACCCGGATCACCGCTCCGGACGGCCGGGCCCTGGGCCGCAGTTGGACGCCCGGCGCGGTCGTCGACCTGGACACGGAATCCTACGTGCAGATGCGCGGCAGCAGCACCGGGGACGCCCCCACGGTGCTGTGGCGGCATCAGGGGCCCGGTGACCACCGCCCCTATGTCATCTCGGCCGGAGGCGATCACGAACGTGTCCGGGTCAGGCTGACCGACGGATCCCTGCCGCGTGTGCCGGCCGAGGAGTTCGCCGAACTGCTGGCCATGGACCCGGACCTGGCGGCACTCGACGCCCGGATCCCCGTCCTCCTCGTCGTCCCGCACGCAGGTGCCCGGAGTCCCCGTCTGCCGCGTACCGCCGCCACCCGGACCGGCAGGACCGTGTGGGCGCACGGCGGCCAGGTCAAGCTGCACGCCGACCCGGTGACGGGGCGGGCCCGGATCGTGGAGGTCGACCGCCGGTCCCTGGGGCACCCGCTGGGAAGCTGGTTCGCCAGCAGGCCGGGCCGGCCGGAGCCGGAGAACCCGATGTCCGGGGCCGAGCAGCGGTTCGTGCGCATGACCGACGGGACGCTGGTCCCGGACGAGGAGATCCTGAGTCACACCCTCACCGCCGACGGACGCCCCTACGGCCGCGCCGTCCTGGCCGAGCGCGACATGGCCGAACGGGAGGAGCACGTCAACGCGCTGCCGGAAGCGAACGAGTACGAGTACCTCGACCCCGTCCGCGCGTATACGCACGGCGACAAGGAGAAGGTGCCCTGGGCCGGCCGGACGGCGTACTACTTCTACCTGCACGGGCAACCGGGTGCGTTCAAGCTCGTGAGGGCGGACGGGACGGGCGGGGACGCGCGCGGCGACCAGGTCGCCGGGTTCCTGCGGCGGCGCCCGAGTTTCCGGGAACTCGCCGCCGACGACGTCGTGGTGCTCATGTCGTGCTGGGCCGGCGCGCCCGCCGACACTCTCGCCGTGCGCAACAGGGCCGGCCGCACCCCCTTCGTCGCCGACCCGCTGGCCACCGTCTCCGAGGCCCAGCAGGTCGCCAACCGGGCCGACCGTACCGTGTTCGCGATCGACCGGGTCCACTACGTCCGCAGCGAGGGCGAGAAGTCCTGGCAGGGGATCCTCACGGACTCCCTGGGGGAACGGCGCAAGTGGCTGGAGTTGCGGCCCGAGCCGACCGGGGCGGCGCTCGACGAACTGGCCCGTACGGCGGGCCTGCACACGGGTGCGGGCCCGGCGTCGGAGCAGGACAGGGTCACGGCCCTGCGGCTGGTCCGGGCGCTGCGGCTGGTGTTCGGGGCCTCCGTCGAGGACGACAGGGACGATGCCCACGGGGAGTACCGGCGGCTGCTGGCCGGCATCGGCGCCCTGGCGAGGATGCGCCGCGACGATCCGCTGATGGGGGATGTCGGGCCGTTCAGCATGGATCTGCTGGACAGGGTCGCGCGTTCGTATCTCGGACGGTCCGCGGGGACCGTCCCAGCCCCTGGCACAGCCTTGGACCCGGCCGACGTCCGGGCGGTCCTGGAAGCGGCACGGACCCAGCCGGACCGGAAGACACTCACCGGCTTCGTCTGGCTGCCGTCGCTGGGAGAGGCCCTGTCGCTGGTGGGGAAGGGAGATCCCGACCAACGGGCCACCGAGGTGCTGGACCTGGGGTCCGGCCCGGTCACGGACGTCCACCGGCAGCGACTGCTGTGGGCGACGGTGAAGGCCGTCGAGGGCCTGGCGGCCGCGGCCGACGTGGACGCCCTGGCCGTCAAGGTCCTGCACCTGGACTCCTCCGCCGGTCCTGTCGACGACGCACGGCGTGCCGAACTCCTGTGGACCATGGCCGGGGCGGCCGCGGCAGGCCGTGACGTCCACAAACCGACGGCGCTCGCCGCGTTCCACCTCGAACGCGCCGGTGCCCTGTCGGCGGACACGCTGCTCGGCCTGCCCACCAGTGCGACGGGCCGCAACTGGACCGGCCGGCCGCTGACCGGCCGGCTGGTCACGGACCAGTACCTCCTCTCGGTCAACGGCACCGACCCGGCGGGCGCCTCGCCCCGCACCGCGCCGTGGCTCGCACCCGGAGACGACCCGCACGAGCTCCCACGCGCCTTCTTCGTGCTCGCCGACGGTGGTCCCGACCACATCGACATGTCCCTGCCCGACGGCACCCGCCCCTCGGTACCGCACGACGAGATCGCCGAACTGCTGACCAACGACCAGTTGCTGAGCGCCCGCCCGCTGAGCGAGCCAGTCGTGCCGCTCGTGCCGCACTCCGGCGGCGGCCGAGCCCTGGCGAGAGCCCTCACGAACCGGGCGGCGACCGCGAGGGAGGTGCTGCGGCCCGCGGTCGACCTCGACCTGTTCCACAACACGAAGAAGAACGAGCACCACATCGTCGTGGCGGGCCCCGCCCCCGGAGCGAGTTCCACGGCCCCCTGGGCCCGCACCCGTCCCGCACCGCTGGCCGCACCCACCCCGGCGAAACCGGTGAAACCGGCGGCACCCGTTGTCACCGAGGCGCCGGTGGCCGCCCCTTACAGGCTCCCCACCGCCGGCCCGGCCGAGATCGTCAAGGGGCCGATGCCGAACGCCGCCGTCCCCGCGGACGCGGCAGACATCATTCCGCCACCGGTCTTCTCCGCGCGAGGGCAGGTCTTCCTGGCGGACGACCGCATTCCCGCGGAGGTCGTCGCCGACGGCCTGGTGCCCCCTGGCTCCAGCCTCGACCTCGACAGCTACGCCCAGGCGGGGGAGGCCGAGAGCGCGGCATTCGGGTTCGTGGCCGCCGGCACCTCACGTGAGCTGGCGGCGCAACGCCTGAACGAGGGCTTCGTCTGGGAGGCCGACGCACCGGGCGGCATCGACGTCGCCGCGACGCTCGACGCGTACGGCATCCCGCACGAGATCCCCGAAGGGGCCGAGATCCTCTTCGCGGGCGGCGTCGCGTCCCCCTACATCAGGGGCGCCTGGCGGATCGTCCCCGGCACCGGCGCCCATGGGGAGAACACCCTCGGCGAGTGGGTCCCCAACCCGAACCACCGGTCGTTCCAGGACAGTCCCGCCGCGACGCCCACGGCCCCCGTGCGCCGGCTGCCGGTCCAACCGGTGCTGGACAAACGGGTGTTCAGAGTGGAGGACGTGGTGTCCCCGGACGAGCTGCTGCACCTGGCCGACGCGCTCGGCGGCGCGGACGCGGGGGCGGGCGAGCGGTACGCCGGCGAGCTCGGCGCCCGGCTGACCGCACACATCAAGGTGGAACTGGCCGAGCAGGGTCTCGCCGTCGGCCGTGTCGATCTGCACGTGAGCCTGGAGGACCCGGGCCATTCCATGGCGGGCATGGCACTGGCCCGGGTCGTCGCCAACGAACTGCGTCGCCGGGCCATGCTCACCGTCGGCGCCCTGCGCACCCCCGTCGACATCTGCCCGTCGGGGAACTGACGTCGAGGAATTGCCACAGACCCGTTCGGACCTCGGATCCGTATCTCCCAGTGGACCCCCTGAGCGGGGCCCCTTCAGCGGAACCCCCGAGTGAACAACGGCCCCCAGGAAGGCAGATGCCCGCATGCCCGAGTATGAGCACGTCGACTTCTCCGCGCTCGCCCACCGTGCCCGGCGGATGCGGGGCACGGTGGCCGAGGCGCAGCTGGACCTGCGGAACATCGAGGCCACGGGCCACAGTTCGGACGGCATGGTCAGCGCGACCGTCTCGGCCGACAGCCGGGTCGTGGACCTGCGGATCGACCCGTCGGTGATCGACCCCGACAACCCGGAGCGACTCGTCCGGCTCGTCATCGAGGCCGTCGACGGCGCACACGGCACCGCCACGGAACAGCGCGCCGAGGTCATGTCGGGGATCACCGGCGGCCTGCAGGACATCCTGGCCGGGCTGAACGGCGAGCAGGACGAGCAGGAGAAGTCCCCCGTCGTACCGCGCTTCCCCGAGCGCCGCCCCCGCCGACGGCCCTGACCGCGAGCCCGACCGACGAGGAGAACCGATGTCCCGGGTCATCTTCCACCGCCCCGCCAGGGTCGTACCGCCCCCGCTGCCCACCGACCCGGTGGTGCTCTCCGCGCCGCCGCAGCCGGTCGGCAAGGACAGCAACGGCAGCTGGCTGATGCTGCTGATGCCGTTGCTGTCCAGCATCAGCATGGCCGCCTATCTGATGTCCGGCGGCCGGCGGATGCTGGTCCTGCTCGGCATCGCGTTCGTCGTGATGTCCATCGGCGTCACCGTCGGCGTGCGCATGCAGATGCGCGGGCAGGCCCGCAAGCAGAAGCTGCGCGCCCGCGACCGCTACCTGGACCATCTGGTCGAGGTGCGGCGGACCGCCCGGCAGGTGGCGGAGAGCCAGCGCACCGTCGCCGCCTGGCAGTTCCCCTCGCCGCGCCGGCTGTGGGCGATCGCCGCCCAGCGCCGCCGGGTGTGGGAACGGCGGGTGACCGACGCCGACTTCCTCAAGGTGTCCGTCGGGACGGGCAACGCGCCGCTGTCGACGCCGATCCGGATGTCCACCCGCAACGACCCGACGGTGGAGTACGACCCGCGCGCCAAGACCGCCGCCGACCGGCTCGTCGACTCGATGTCCGTGGTCGGCGACCAGCCTGCCGTACTCGACCTGGCGAAGGCCGGTGTGGTCAGCGTGCTCGGGCCGCCCAAGGTGGCTCGCGCGGTCGTGCGCGCCCTGCTCTGCCAGATCGCCGTGCTGCACGCCCCGGACGACGTCGGCATCGCCGTCGCGACCGGCGGCGAGGACTGGAACTGGGCCAAGTGGCTGCCGCACACCCACGAACCCGACGCCACCGGAGAGGCAGGCGTGGTGCCGCTGGTGGCCGAGGACTTCGAGGGCATCGCCGACCATCTCCAGCAGGCGCTGGAGGCGGCCGCCCAGCAGCCGTCTCGCCGACTGTCCCTGACCGGCCGGGACGGCCCCGACACCCGGCGCCGCCTGGTCGTCGTCCTCGACCGCTACCTGCCGCGGGCGGCCTGGGCCCGTTCGCCGCTCGCCGCCGAACTCCTCGCAGCGGCCGGCCCGCAGAGCGCCCTCACCGTCATCTGCCTGGTGGAGCACGAGAACGACGAGCCCACCCGCGCCGATGTCCGGGTACGTCTCGACGCACACGGCGCCGTCACCGTGGAGGGCCGCCGGGCCGACGCCCGCACCGCGGTCGAGTCGGCCGTCGCAGCCCGCGCGGAACTGCCCTTGTGCGAGGCCGTCGCCCGCGCGCTCGCCCCGCTCAGGCTCTCCGCGGAGGGCGAGGAGATCCTCGCCCGGACCATGTCGCTGCCCAGCATGCTGGGCATCTCCGACCTGGAGAACTTCAGCCCCGAGTCGCTCTGGGTCGACGCGCAGGACGAGGAGGTGCTGCGCATGCCGATCGGGTTCGACAGCGGCGGCCGGCAACTCGTCCTGGACCTCAAGGAGTCCGCACAGGGCGGCATGGGCCCGCACGGCCTGGTCGTCGGCGCCACCGGCTCCGGCAAGAGCGAACTGCTGCGCACCCTGGTCACCGGCCTGACCATGACCCATTCGCCGGAACTGCTCAGCCTGGTCCTGGTCGACTTCAAGGGCGGCGCGACCTTCGCGGGCGTCACCGACCTCCCGCACGTGGCAGGCCTGATCACCAACCTGGTGGACGAGGTCGCCCTCGTCGACCGGGTCAAGGACGCCCTGGTCGGCGAACAGCAGCGGCGGCAGAAGATGCTCCGCGACGCCGGCAACATCGACAACGTCCGCGAGTACCAGCTGCGCCGGGCGGCGGGCGCCACCGGCCCCGACGGGCGCCCGCTGGAACCGCTGCCGTACCTGCTGGTCATCGTCGACGAGTTCGGCGAACTGCTCGCCAACCGCCCGGATTTCATCGAGCTGTTCGTCCAGATCGGCCGGGTCGGCCGCTCCCTGGGCATCCATCTGCTGCTCGCCACCCAGCGGCTGGAGGAGGGGCGGCTGCGCGGCCTGGAGGCCAACCTCTCCTACCGGATCTGCCTGCGCACCTTCTCCGCGGCCGAGTCCCGGGTCGTCATCGGCACCCCGGACGCCTACCGGCTGCCGCCGATCCCCGGCTCCGCCTACCTCAAGGTCGCCGAGACGGTCCTGGAACGCTTCCGCGTCGCGCACGTCTCCGGCACCCACCTGTCGGACGAACAGCGCGCCCTCGCCGCCGGCCCGCCGCCCACCGACCCCGTCCACTACGCGCTGCGGCTGCCGCCCGACCCCGACGCGCAGCCGGAGGAGGAGCGCGAGCGGGTCCGGCCCATGCTGGAGGGCCCGAGCGAGATGCAGGTCATCGTCGAACGGCTCGGTACCGCTGGTCAGTCGGCCCACCAGGTGTGGCTGCCGCCGCTGCCGGGCGCGCTGGCCCTGGACGACCTCACCGGGCCGGTCGTGGTCCGCCCGGAGCGCGGAATGACCGCCGACTGGTGGTCGCACAAGGGCGCCCTGCGCACCCCGGTCGGCGTCCTCGACGTACCGCTCCAGCAGCTCCAGCAGCCGCTGGTGCCCGACTTCGCGAAGGCCGGTCACCTCGCGGTGGTGGGCGCCCCGCAGTCCGGCAAGAGCACCTTCCTGCGCACCCTGCTGCTCTCCACGATGCTCACCCACACCCCCGCCGAGGCGCAGTTCCTCTGCCTGGACTACGGCGGCGGATCCCTCCAGCCCTTCGAACGGGCCCCGCACGTCAGCGGGGTGGCGGGCCGGCACGACCCGGACCGGGCCCGGCGCGCGCTGGCCGAGGTCCTGCAGCTGATCGCCGAGCGGGAGCGGCTCTTCCGGCACCTCGGCGTCGACTCGGCCGACGAGTTCCGGCGGCTGCGCAACGCCGACCGGCTGCCCAAGGGCATCCGCACGGCCGACGTCTTCCTGGTGATCGACAACTGGGGCGCGGTACGCGGCGAGATGGAGGGCATCGACGCGACTTTGTTGGACATCGCGGGGCGCGGCCTCGGCGTCGCCGTCCACCTGGTGCTGACCGCCGGCCGCTGGGCGGACATCCGTACCGCGCTGCGCGACGCCATCTCGGCCCGCCTCGAACTGCGCCTCAACGACCCGGGCGACTCGGAGATCAACCGCCGCGCGGCCCGCGCCTTCGGGCTCTTTGCACCCGGCCGCGGCATGGCCCCGCCCGGAATCCAGTTCCAGGTCGCCCTGCCCCGGCTCGACGGCAGGGACACCACCGACGGACTCGCGGACGCGCAGGAGGAGGCGATCGGCAAGCTCGCGGCCTCCTGGTCGGGTGCGGTGGCCCCGCCGATCCGGATGCTGCCCGAGCGGCTCACCGGCGCGGACCTGGCCGGCCGGATCCGCGAGGACGACGTCACACCGGGCGTGCCGGTCGGCATCGCGGAGGCCGACCTCGCCCCGGTGCGGGTGGACCTCACCGACGCGGACCCGCACTTCCTGGTCTTCGGTGACGCGGGCTGCGGCAAGTCCACGTTCCTGCGCGGCTGGATGAAGGGCCTGGCGGCCCGGCGCTCCGCCGTCGAGGCGCGGTTCATCGTCGTCGACTACCGGCGGGCCCTGATGGGCGCGGTCGACCAGGAGTACATCGGCGCCTACATCGGCGACGCCAACGCCGCCCAGGTCTACGTCGAACAGGTCGTCGCCAAGCTCACCGAGCGGCTGCCCCCACGCGACGTGACGATGGAGCGACTGCGCAGGCGCGACTGGTGGACGGGCCCGGAGTTCTACGTGGTGGTCGACGACTACGACCTGGTCGCGGGCGGCCGTACGTCCCCGCTCAATCCGCTGCTGGACTTCCTGCCGCAGGCCCGTGAGATCGGGCTGCACCTGATGGTGGCCCGGCGGGTCGCCGGCAGCGCCCGCGGCTCGATGTCCGAGCAACTGCTCACGCGCATCAAGGAGCTGGGTACGGCAGGTCTCGTCCTGTCCGGCGATCCGCGCGAGGGCGCGGTGCTCGGCAGCGAGCGCGCGGCTCAGCGCCCGCCCGGCCGTGGCGTCCTCGTCGGCCGGCAGACGCCGCCGACCCTGATCCAGGTCGCCCTGGACGAGTGAGGAGCGGCCCCGGCGGGACGGAGGGGAAGCGGCAAACGTTCATCTCCGCAAAACCTCCGCCTCCCGGGTGATCGCTACGCTCCGCCGCATGGCAGCGCACGTGACGGCTCCGGCCGTCGGCCGACAGACCGAACCCGCCCTGCCTGCCGGCCGGCCGGCAGAACCGGCCGCAAGGCGCGGGCGGACGCAGTCGCTCGTCGAGGCCGCGGAGCCGAACTCGGGCAGGGTCCGTCGTCCGGATCGGACCGGCCTCGCTCACCGTGCCTGGCCGGCCGACCGGAGCGCGGCACGGTGCGTGCGGCCACCCGGATTCCGGGGGCCGCACGCCGGCCCGGACGAGGCGGTCCGGCGGCTGTCACTCCTGGCGCGGATTCCGGGGAGCCCGTTCCCGCGAACCGCGCGGATCGCTCGCCCCGGCGATGTGCGGATCGCTCGACCCGGCGATGTGACGGGAAGGCCGGATGCCGAAGGGCTGGGCGTGCTCATCGTCGAGGACCCGCGCGGGGCGGTGCGGCCGCCCCGCGCGGCGGCCCGGCGGGCCGCGCCGCCGGTGTCCGGCACCGCGCCGGACACCGGGGAACCGGTGGCGCAGACGGTCGCCGGGCGGCGGGAGACAGGCTCGGCCCCGGCCCGTGCGTCGGCTCTGCCGGGGGCGGATCTCCAGGTCACGGACGGCACGGCGGCGCCGAGGCGCCCGGACGCCCCCGTCGGCGTGGAGGACGGGGGCGTCGGCAACGACGGCACAAGGCAGTGTCTCCGGCAGCGGCCGCCAGGGCGTACTCCGTACGACGCGCCGCACATGCCGCAGACAAGTCGGGGTGGCACGGAGGCGCCCACGGGGTCGGCCGGGGCGGCTGACAACGTTGCAGTGCGCCGGTGGGGCCGTACCGCGACCCCGAGTCCGGCCGCTCTGGTGGGCGTGGCCGGTGGCCGGCAAACACGGCAGATCGGGTGGGTGCCAAGCCGGGCGGTGCGGACGGGCCCGGGCCGATCCCCGCATCGCCGGTCGACTGCCCTGGCCCGGGCGCACGGTGGGGACAAGTTCCGTGCGCACGCTCGGCGCCTCGGAGGCCGGCTCCCGCCGCGGGCGAGCCGGGGCGACGGGCGTGGCGGGGGAGTGCGGTGCCGGGCGCGGGCGCTGTGGACGCGGTCCCGGTGCCGTGGCTCAGTGCGCGGTGACGGACCCGGTGGCGGCAGAGCGTACGGCGGCGGAGCGTCGCCCAGGATGCCCCTGCGCCTGGGCCGGCAGGCCGTGCCGGGCGCGCAGGGTCCCCCCGTTGCGGTCGCCCAGTGCCTCGCGCAAAGCCCGCAGGGCGTTGTGGGTGCGGGACTTGACGGTGCCCTCGGGGACGTTGAGCACCTCGGCCGCGTGCCGGACCGGCTGGTGCAGGAAGTAGACCTGGGCCAGCACCGCGCGATGCGTGGCGGACAGCCCGGCGAGCGCGGTGCGCAGCACCTGGCGGTCGAGGACCTGCTCCAGCGGCTCCCCCGTCACCGGAATCGACTCCAGCGGATCGTCCTCCACCTCGGTGGGGCGCGCCGAGCGGGCCCGCAGCATGTCGATGGCCAGCCGTCGCGACACCGTCAGCAGCCAGGGCCGTACCGCCCGCGGGTCGTCGGGCAGGATGTCCAGATTGCGCCAGGCGCGCAGCATGGCCTCCTGGACGAGGTCCTCCGCCGTCTGCCGGTCGCCCTGGGTCCAGCCGAGCAGGCTGCGCATCAGGGAGTTCTTGTTGACGTCGTAGATCATCCGCATCTTCTGCTCCGCGGACCCGGGGGCGTGGAACGCCTGCGGTGCGGAAGTCCGTGCCTCGGGTGCGAGTGCCGTCGTCATGAGCTGCCCCATCTGTTGCCGACCGATGGAACGAGCCTGCGGCAGCGCCGATACGGAGACATCCGTGAGCCTCACTGAGATCCCGGAGGCTCCAGGGACCGGCCGACTCAGTGAGCCGGGGGCGGCCGTGTGACCGCGGCCGCAGTTTCCCCGGGTGTCATCTGAAACGGAGTGGGACCTAACAGAGAGGCTTTAGAGTCATGAGCATGCTCGGGCAACAGCTGCATCCGGTGATCGGCCGGGAAGCGGAGCGAGCCACTTTGGACCGGCTGGTCTCGGATGTCGCCGCAGGTCGGGGCGGGAGCCTGCTGATCGAGGGCGAGCCGGGCATCGGTAAGTCGACTTTGCTTGCGCACGCCCTGGCCAAGGCTCGTGCGGCAGGCTGCGAGGTCTCGGCCGGGCAGTGCGACGAGCTGGGCCGGCGGCTGCCGCTGTCCGTCATGACCCGGCTCCTGGAGATCGACACCGGCTCGTCCGACCCCCGCCGCGCGGAGGCGGCGCTCGCCCTGGAACAGCCGCAGCAGGCGGGGGGCTGGACGATGCGGCTGCTCGCCGGGGACCCGGTGGTGGCGGCGACCGAACAACTCCTCGTACTGGTCGACCGGTTGTGTACGACCGGCCCGCTGGTGCTGGCGGTGGAGGACCTGCACTGGGCCGACGAGGCGAGCCTGCTGATGTGGCGCCGGCTGTGCCGGGCCTCCGTCCAGCTGCCGTTACTGGTCATCGGTACCTGCCGACCGGTGCCGGGGAACGCCGAGTTGGAGCCGCTGCGCCGCGACCTGCGGTCCACGGGCGGACACTTGATCTCGCTCGACCGGCTGCCCGAGGCCGAGGTCGCCCGGCTGACCGGGCTGCTGGCGCACGGCGAACCCGGCCCGGTGCTCGCCGAACGGCTCCGCTCGGCCGCCGGGAACCCGCTCTACGTACGGGAGTTGCTGGACGCCCTGGCCCGGGTCGGCGCCCTGCGGACCACGGACGGCCGGGTGGAGCTGACCTCGGCCGGCCGGGACGTGGAGAAGCTCACCGAACTGCGGGACGTGATCGCGGACCGGCTGGCCGGCCTCTCCGCCGACACCCAGGAGGCGCTGCGCGCCGCGTCGCTGCTCGGTCCTGAGTTCTCGGTGCGGGACCTGGCCGCGGCGGTGGGCCGCGGCACCGGCTCCCTGCTGACGGTGGTGGAGGAGGCGCTCGGCGCCGCCGTGCTGGAGTCCGCGGGGTCCCGCCTCCGCTTCCGTCACGGCCTGCTGCGGGAGGTCCTGTACGAGGCCATGCCGCCCGCCCTGCGCACGGCGTTCCTGCGGCGCGCGGCACAGGAGCTGATGACCTCCGGGGCCCCCGCGGAGCGGGTGGCCGAGCTGGTCCTCCCGGTCCTGGACACGGCCGAGGACCGTGAGTGGGAGTGGCTCGCGGACAACGCCGGGCGACTGGTCGTACGGGCCCCGATCGCCGCCGCGGAACTCCTCGAACACGCCGTGCGGCAGGCGGCCCCGGACGATCCCCGGTTGCCCGTGCTCACCGGCCGGCTGGCCGCGCTCTACTTCCGCATGGGCCCGCTGGACCGTGCCGAGGAACTGGCCCGCGCCGTCCTGCGGCAGACCGCCGACCCCGAACTGCTCGGCCGGGTCAGATGGCTGCTCAGCACCGTCGGGATGCGCACCGGCCGCTACGAGGCCGTCGTCGAGAACTGGCGCGCCGCCACCAACGACCCCCGGATCGGACCCGTCTGGCGGGCCCGGCTGCTGGCCCTGGTTGCGCTGGCCCGGCACCTCCTCGGGCAGATCGGCCGGGCCCGGCTGGCCATGGCCGAGGCGCTGGACGAGGGCCGGAGACTGGGCGACCCGACGACCGTCGGATACGCCCTGCACGCCGCCTCCGTCATCCGCAGCTGGCACGGCGACCAGGCCGGCGCGCTGGCCCTGAACGACGAGGCGCTGGCGGAGGTCGGCAACGACCCGGACCTCGTCGACCTGCGGCTCATCCTGCTCGGCAAACGGGCCACCGACCTGGACGGCGTCGACCGCCTCCAGGAGGCGGAGGAGGCGCTCACCCAGGCCCGGACCCTCGCCGAACGCGTCGGCGCGACACGGCTGTCGATGACCCTCGTCCAGGGGGCCGAGCGGTACTACGAGCACGGCCGCTGGGACGACGCGCTGGCGGTGCTGGACGAGGTCACCGACCTCCCGCCGCTGTGGCGGCTGGCCCGCCGGGGCCTGAAGGCGCTGATCAGTGCCCGCCGCGGGCAGTGGGAGGAGGCGGCCGGCCTCCTGGACGCGCCGGCCGGCGGTCGGGCTCCCGGACAGGGCCCCGTCGCCGCGGGACACCTGCTGCTGGCCCGCGGCCTCGTCGCCGAACGGGCGGGCCGGCTCCCCGAGGCCGTCGAGGTGTTCACGGGCCTGATGGCCGAGACGTACGCGCACGACCTCGGGAACCACCCGGAGTGGCTGCCCGCCCTGGTCCGGCTGGCGCTCGCCGCCGAGGACCGGCAGGCCGCGAGCGCCGCCGGGATCGCCGCCCGGCAGGCCGCCGACCGCCGGCCGCGGCCGCGGACTCTCGCCGCCGCCGACTGGTGTTCCGGGCTGCTCGACCTGGACCCGGCCCGGCTGCTGGTCGCCGTCGGCTACCACCGGGGCGCCGGGCGGCAGCCCGATCTGGGCAACGCCCTGGAGGACCTCGCCGTGGTCCAGGCCGCTTCCGGAGACCTCGACGCGGCCCGCGCCTCGTTCGGCGAGGCCCTCGCGGTCTGCGCCGAGCTCGGCGCAGACTGGGACGCCCGCCGCGCCGCCGCGCGGCTGCGCCCGTGGGGCGTGCGCGCCGGCAGCCGCGCGCCGCACGTGCGGCCGTCGTTCGGCCGGGAGGCGCTGACCGCGACCGAACGGCGCGTCGCCGACCTGGTCGCCGAGGGCCTGTCCAACCCCGACATCGCGGCCCGGCTGCTGCTCTCCCGGCGCACCGTGGAGACCCATGTCTCGCACATCCTCACCAAGTTGCAGGTGCGTTCCCGGCGCGAGGTGGGCGCCGCCGCGGACTCCGGCCGCGGCGGACCGGACGGGCGCGGCTGAGGGGCCGGGCGTCCTCACGGCGGCCGGGCTCACGGTCGCGTCACGGAACGGCAGGGGGCAGACGGCGAAGAGGGACGCGGGGCCGCCCGCTCCGCCGCCGGCCGGCGCTTCGTAGAGCGCCCGCGGCACCGGAGCCAGGCGCCCGGCCGGGGCCGACCCCGTGGGGCAGGGCGCGGTGCCGGGCGAACCGGCTGGAGTTCGTGGACGCCGTAGATCATCTTGTCGTGGCGGAAGGCCGGCGCGTCGCGCGGGACGGCGAGGCGCAGGGGCGGGACCGCCGGCGCAGGGTGCCTCCCGCCTGTTCAGCACCTCGGTGGCCTCGGTTCGGCGCCGCGGTGCGTGTCGCGTCGGCCGGTCTCAGGACAGGGTGTGCGCACTCCGCACACGGTAGGAACAGGGCCCGGCCGGCCGACAGGTCCCCGTTCGGGGATCTGTGCCCGTCCTCGCGGTGCGGCCGTACGGTGTCGAGCGGCATCAGCCGGGGCCGCGGCACGCTTCCGGGCGCGGATCCCGGACCGAGAGTCGGCCGATGCGCTCGCACAGCACGGCTTCGACCGCGGCACGGTGACCGTGCCCGCCAGCGAACCAGCCCTGTACGGCGCGGAGTTGGCCCACATCGCGGGCGACCCGCCGCCTCCCTCGGCTCCCTCGGCTCGCTCGACACCCGGCTCCTCCAGCACCTGGTGACCGTCGTCACCCGCACCGGCCACCGCACGATCGTCTCGACGGGCCCCTGCCGCCACGAGGTCACCCCGCCGGACGGAGGGCGCACGACCTCCCCCTCGAACCTGAGCGGGGCGAGCACGCCGAGCGCGCGGCGTTCCCGGGCCGCCGACACTGCCATGACCACGGACCCGCCGACCCGATGGCAGGCATCGCCGATACGCGTTTCCGCCGCACCGCCCGGCTGCCTAGCGTGACCTGAGCAGCGCCCTGGTCCCCAGCCTCCCGTGTGCCACAAGAGGAGCACCGTCATGAGCCAGCCGCCCCGCCGGATCGTCACCGGTCACGACGAGACGGGCACCTCCGTGTTCCTCTCCGACGGCGAGCCGCCCGTCATCCGCACCGCGCCCGACGGCGCCGCCTTCTACGAGATGTGGAACACCGACTCCGTACCGGCACCCGTGGCGGCCGACGAGCCCGAGCCCACCGAGCGCGACCTGACCGTGCCGCCGGCCCCAGGCGGCACCAAGATCCGCGTCAACGAGTTCCCGCCGGGCTGCGTCTCCCCTGTCCACCGGACGCAGACCGTGGACTACGGCATCGTCCTGGCCGGCGAGGTCGTCCTCGTCCTCGACGACTCCGAGCGGGTGCTGCGCGCCGGGGACGTGGTGATCCAGCGCGGCACCGACCACCGCTGGGAGAACCGCACGGACACCGCGGCCCGGGTGGCGTTCGTCCTCGTGGACGGCGTCTTCACCGAGCCGCTGCTGAAGGTCCTGGGCCCCGGGGTGCTCGGCTCCCTGCACGGCAGCCCGCTGGCGCCCGGCCAGTCCTGACCCCGGTCCCGACAGGTCGCCGTGGGCCGCCGCCATTCCCAATTTCTGTAACACGTTCTACGGTGTGCGCCGTCAGGACCGCCCTTGGGGAGCCTGGAGGCGCCGTGCACCTCGACCACACGCCCGAGCAGCAGCGGCTGCGCACCGAACTGCGCGCCTACTTCGCCGGCCTGGTGCCGGAGAACGCGTACGCCCGCTACGCCGACCCGGCCGCGCAGAAACGCTTCTACCGGGAGACCGTCCGCCGCCTGGGCACCGACGGCTGGCTCGGCGTGGGCTGGCCGAAGGAGTACGGCGGCCGCGGCCTGACCGCGATGGAACAGTTCATCTTCTTCGACGAGGCCGCCCAGGCCGGCGTACCGCTCCCGCTGATGGCGCTGAACACCGTCGGCCCGACGATCATGCAGTACGGCACCGACGAGCAGAAGTCGTACTTCCTGCCCCGCATCCTCTCCGGCGAGATCGACTTCGCCATCGGCTACAGCGAACCCGACGCCGGCACCGACCTGGCCGCCCTGAAGACCCGGGCCGTCCGCGACGGCGACGAGTACGTCGTCAACGGGCAGAAGATCTGGACGACCAACGGCGACACCGCCGACTGGGTCTGGCTGGCCACCCGCACCGACCCGGGGGCCCCGCCGCACAAGGGCATCACCATGCTGCTGGTACCGACCACCGACCCCGGCTACTCCTGCACCGTCATCAACACGCTCGCCTCGCACGACACCACGGCCAGCTACTACGAGAACATCCGCGTCCCCGTCTCCCGCCGGGTCGGTGAGGAGAACCGCGGCTGGCGGCTGATCACCAACCAGCTCAACCACGAGCGCGTCACCCTCGCCGCCCACGGCACCATGGCCATCCGCGCCCTGCACGACGTCCAGCGCTGGGCCATGGAGACCAAGCTCGCCGACGGCCGCCGGGTCGTCGACCTGCCCTGGGTACGGCGCAACCTCGCCCGCACCCACACCCGCCTGGACGCCATGAAGCTCCTCAACTGGCAGATGGTGAGCGCCGTCCAGGACGGCACCCTCACCCCGCAGGACGCCTCCGCCGTCAAGGTCTACGGCTCCGAGGCCCGGCGCGACGCCTACGCCTGGCTGATGGAGGTGGCCGGCGCGGCCGGGCCGCTCAAGGAGGGCTCGGCGGGCGCGGTCCTCCACGGCGACCTGGAACGCGGCTACCGCTCGGCGGTCATCTTCACCTTCGGCGGCGGCAACAACGAGATCCAGCGGGAGATCATCTCCTGGATCGGACTGGGGATGCCACGGGTACGGCGCTAGCCTCTTGTGACGAGGATTTTTAGTTGGCACAAAAGAGGGATAGTCGGCACCGGAATTGGCTGGGATCGAGACCGGGCGGCCGAGCCGTGACACGGCAGTTGGCACGGCAAGGGTGGCCCTAATTCACGCTCGAGTGGTTGCCGCCTGCCGGGCCGCAAGTTCTCCGTCGGCGCCGCGTCCGAGGTTCCCCGTGGACGTACACCAGCGGCAGCGGGCGTTCTGGCGGGGATCTTGGAGATGTCGTTCGCGAGTTCGAGGGCGGTGGACGACTGATCCGAGATCCTCGTCGTTCTCGTGCAGGCCCGCGGATGCGAGAAGGAAGTGGGTCACGGCCTCGCCGACGGCGAAAACGCCGCACCGAACAGCTCACCCGGCGCGGTCTGCTGCGGTTCCGCTGCGACTTCGCCCGCCCCCTCGGCGGCCGGCCTGTCGCGGCCACCCTCTGGGCCAGAGTCCCACCCGCCGATCTCCCCGAGATCGGGCACGCCCTCGTCCGTCTGCCCGCGACCCGCAACTGCGCCGCCGTCAGCGGCCCCCACAACCTAGTCCTTCCGGCCAGCCTGCACTCCGTCAGCGACGTCCTGCGCCTGGAGACCCAGCTCGCCACCGCCCACCCGAGCCTCGACATCGTCGACCGCGTCATCGCCCTCCGCCAGGACAAGCTGATGGGGCGCCTCCTGGACCCCCACGGCCGCTCCGTCGGTATCGTCCCGCCCGATTTCTGGTCGGAGCCGGAGATGTGACGCATACGGTGCCCGAGCTGCCGAATCCTCCACGTTCGCCGGGGCCCGGCTGGCCTATAGCCATGTCGCGCTGGAAGCGCCAACAGGGCGAGGGATTTGACCCAATGGGGCATGGCAACGCGGCAGACGATGCGCTTCGGACCCGTTACGTCGCCTCGGTCTAGATCGCTGTCAGCCGGACCCGTGCTGACCGCGGTGCCGCCAGTGAGCAGCGTCCTCATCGCTGGGCACGGTGCTCGGTGATGTAGCCGCAGCGGGTGACGGATGGGGAAGTTGGCCAGCGTCTGGGAGGTGCGGCGTTGATGACCCGATCGGGATGTCGTGCGCGGGACGCTTGGCAGGGGGGGATCATCGTGGTGGATGCCGCTTGCGGTCGTGCGGGTCGGCCGCGGTCGGCCCGGGCCTTCGCCGCTTACTGGCTGCGGACCTGGATGTTGTTCTGGGCCAGCCCTGCGGCGGTCCGAGTTGCCAGCGCGACAGGCTCGACGACGGTCCCATCGGCCCTGGTCGCCGGGGTTCGGATCCTTGCCGCGTTCACCGAGGGCATCGAGGACCGTCCGGAGGCCACCTGCGGGAATATCAAGGCGGACGTTCTGGCTCACTACATTCCCGGCTTCCGGCCATACCGATTTCGGGGATGCAATCGGTCGGTTGGCACGACCGGTCACCAGCGCCAGTCGCCGACGACCGCCGTCTGCCACGTGCCAGTATTGCATAGGACTCTATTGACTTGAGTCGCTCCAGAACTAGGATTAGGTACATAAAAGATTCTGGATGAAGCGCGCAAACGACACCGACGGCGAGTCTGCGCACTCTGGAGGCAGCGATGGCCAGGAATCGATCGATGCCGACTGGCACGAGGCGAGGCGCCCGTCATGCCCCGACAGCAGACGGGGATCGAGCAGAACAGGAGCCGATGGCCCGAGCTGCCACGCGTCTGCGCGACGCGCAGCTTCGGGTGACTGCGCAGCGCATGGCCGTACTCGCCGCTGTCGAGGAGCTGCCCGGGCATCCCGAGGTCGAAGCCATTCGGGCCCGGGCGCAGCAGGTGACGGGTCAACTGTCGCTGCAAGCCACGTACAACGTCCTTCGTGTGCTGACGGAGGCGGGCATGATCCGCTGCACCCAGATCGCGGGCCTGCCGGCACGGTACGAACCCGAACGCAACGACAATCACCACCACTTCGTGTGCCGCCTCTGCGGCGACATCATCGATGTGGAATGCGTGGTCGGTGCGGCACCCTGCCTTGAGGGCAACCTGCCCGCTTCCTACCGGGTCGACGAAGCTGCAGTCACCTTCTGGGGTACCTGCGAGCGCTGCGCCGCCCAGCGGAGCTGATCGCCTCGCCGACACATGACCCAGGCGTCGCATGCCCACGAGATGCGGCGACGCCTGGGCCTCCTCTCCAAGCCGCGCTTGCGGGCGGCGAATCCTGAACGTCGACGGTCGACCGGATCCCGCCTCGTCGGCTGCGGCTCCCGCTGTCCCACGCCGCCCCGCGCGACTGCCGGACCTCGTCGCTTCCCGGCGCGGACTTGCATCGATACCTACGCCCCATGCCCGACTCCCCATGGCGGAGTGACGTCCAAACGTCGCTCCGCCAGAGCGTAGGTCTGGAGCCGCGCGCTTTTGGCACCGGTCAGCTGGTTTCGTGCGCGGCGTTGCATCGCGGCACGTCGTCTTCATGCTGCGCCCCGAGGGCTGTTCCAGCACCTTGTCAAGTTCTGGCCTCTTTCCATTGTCTGGAGTCACTCCACAAAGTAGAGTGGAGCTCAAGAAGATCCGGGACCCCAGCACCGCAGAGTTCAGCGGTAGAGGAGGAACGGACCCCAGCAGCACCACTGCGCGGTCGCACATCCACCAGCGGCGCATCGACGGCGTCCATGATGTGGATTCGCGCTCGGCGCCTCGCGAACCGGTGTCCATCCAACACAGGACGATCATCGTGGTTACCTGCATTTGCCGAGGGCCGGAGAGTCCCGCCCTCGGCACCAGCACAGACGTCTTCCAGACCGCAGACAGGCTCGCTCATGCCGCGGTGGCCGAACTGGCCGACTTCGTCGCCATCGAGGTGTCGGAGCCGATACTGCACGGCGACGTGTCCATACCCCGCCCTCTGTGCAGCGGCACACCGTTTCGACGTGCTGCCTTCCAGTCCAAGCGGGGAACCGACGTCAGGCCCGCGTACGCGGTGGGTGACGTGTCCCGGATCCCGCGTGCGACCCCCTACCGGCAGGCCCTCGTCGATCTGCGCCCTCGCCTCATCGCCCACCTGGTCCGCGACGGGCGGTGGCCGGTGCATGATCCTGCACGCGCACACTGCATCCGGGAGGCGCAGGCCCACTCCGCCATGGTGATCCCCCTGGTCGTCGGGGACGCCGTTCTCGGCTTGGTGGGCCTGTATCGGCGGGCGGAGTCCGCTCCCTTCGACGTGGACGACCTGCAGGCGGCCGTCAGGTTCGCGGACCGGGCCGCGCAGTGTCTGGACGCGGTCCGTGACCGGATCCAGGGAGGTGTCCATGCCCGGCTCCTGCAGCGAAAGCTGCTTCCTGAGGCGCTTCCGTCCCTCGGAGCGATCGAGGCTGCCGAAGGGGAGCTTCCGGTGGAGGGCTCAGGAGGCGAGTGGTTCGACATCATCCCGCTGTCTGGTGCACGCGCGGCCCTGGTGGTGGGAGCCGCACGAGGTTGGGGCGTCGATGCCGCGGTCGGCATGAGCCAGTTGAGAGCGATGATCATCACGCTGGCCATGGAGGACCGGGCGCCGGACGAGATACTCGCGCGCCTGGACGACATGGCGACCCGCCGGGGGGAGCGCCTGATGTCGGGCCTCCTGTCCGACGTGAAGTATGCGGGCGCCAGCTGCCTCTTGGTGGTGTACGACCCTGTCACCGGGCGCTGCACCTCGTCCCGGGCCGGCGGTTCGCAGTTGGTGATCATCCACCCCGACGGTGTTGTCGGCGCGCCGGGCTTGCCCTCCCATCCGGCTCTGGGTACCCATGGGCATCCTTACGAGAGCGCCGAGGTCGACGTACCCCCAGGTACCGTCCTGCTCCTCAAGAGCGGTGGCATCGACGATGCCCACCCCGACGGCGACGCAGCCGCGGAACACCTCCATGAGGTGGTGAACCGGTCCGGCCTCGACGTGCGGAAGATCATCGAGAGCGCCCGTCGCGATGTGGACCCGGGCCATGAACCGGCCCTGCTCGTGGCCCGTGCACAGGCCTTGGACGCGAAGAACGTCGCAAGTCTGGCCGTACCGTCCGACCCCGCGGCCGTCGCCGCTGCCCGTGCCTGGACCCGTCGGCAGTTGGCGACATGGATGCTCGACGAACTCGCTTCCACCACCGCCTTGATCGTCAGTGAACTCGTGACCAATGCCCTCCGCTACGCGACCGGGCCGACAGAACTGCGCCTGATCAATGACGGTCACACACTCATCTGCGAAGTCTCCGACACCAACGGTGCCGTTCCCCATCTGCACAAGGCCCGCCCGAGCGACGAGGGCGGCCGCGGCCTGTCCATCGTCTCCGAGCTCACACAGCACCAAGGGACGCGCCTCACCGCTCGCGGCAAGACCGTGTGGACCCAACAGTCCCACTCGACGTGAGGAGCTGAAGACATGGGTGTACAGACCGAAAGGCCCATCCCGTCCCGCTGGAACAAACTCCCATCGCTCGCACGGGTGATCATCCCGAAACGACTGCCTGAACGAATGCGGGAGAGGAGCGGCGCCTGCGAGTCCATGCTCGTCGCCCCTCTGCTGGTGATCGCGCTGGCCACGACCGCGGATCTGCTCACACCCAACCTGCAGTTCAACCGGTTGCTCGGCGTGGCGCCGGCGCTGGCCGCCGCCATGTGGCCCGTGGCCGGCACGCTGGTCATCGGACTGCTGGCCCTGATAGCCGGCATCGCCCTCGCCGCCGCCCACCACGATCTCGGTCAGACACCCAGTGTGTTCACCGTCGTGGCCATCACGGCCGTCACGCTGGCCGCTGCATACGCCAGTCGGGTACGGCAGCACCGGGAGCGCACCCTCGCTGCGGTCCGCAGCGTGGCGGAAACCGCACAGCACGCACTGCGGCCCCCGATCGCACGCCACCTCGGGCACGTCGACATCGAGACCATCTACCAGGCCGCTGCCGCGCATGCCCGCATCGGCGGCGACTTCTACGAGGCGCGCCGGACCCCGCACGGCGTACGGCTGATCATCGGCGATGTGCGCGGCAAGGGACTTCCCGCCGTCGAAGCCGCATCCACGATGCTCAACTCCTTCCGGGCTCACGTGCGGGACGCGCCCGATCTTCCCTCTCTGGCACACATGTTGGAAACAAGCATGCACGAACACGTCGAAGAAGCCCTGCCCGAGGACGCGCTCGAGCGCTTCGTCACCATCCTGCTCGCCGAGATCCCCGCAGACGAGCCCATCGCCCGCCTCGTCAACTGCGGACATCCTCCGCCGCTGCTGCTCCACAACGGACAGGCGCGCGAGGTGGAGCCCAGTGCACCCTCGCCGCCCATCAACATGGCTGCCCTTCTGGGCGACCACTACCAGCTCGACACCATCCCCTTCGGCCTGGGCGACCGCCTGCTGCTCTACACGGACGGCATCAGCGAAAGCCGCGACCTGACCGGCACCTTCTACCCCCTCGCCCAACGCATCCGCCGATGGGCCTCGGCCCCACCCCGCCAACTCCTGCACCACCTCCACCACGACATCAACGCCTACGTTCCCGGCACCCGCGACGACGACGTCGCCGCGCTCGTCGCTCACCGCGTCACACCGGGCGAACGGCGACATCTTCGCCACGTCTGACCCGTCCGCACGGGCCCGGCGGCCGCGAAACCAGGCAGATACACCGACAACGCAGACGAAGCCGCAGGCAGAGGGCAGTCATGTCCGATGCCGGTTTCCTCAACGATCCATGCCAGCGGAGGCACAAGGTGACAACACAAGACGGAGGGCGTCCCCTGCTCACCACCGAGACGGGTGCACCTGTTGCGGACAATCAGAACTCCGAGACGGCCGGCCGCGGCGGGCCGCTGCTCGTCCAGGATCAGCAACTGTTCGAGAAGCTGGCGCGCTTCAACCGTGAGCGCATCCCGGAGCGGATCGTGCACGCGCGCGGCGCCGGTGCGTACGGCACATTCACCGTCACCGCCGACGTGACGACGTACACCCGGGCTGCGTTCCTCTCGGAGATCGGCAAGCAGACCGAGGTGTTCGTCCGCTTCTCGACGGTGGCGGGCAGCCTCGGCTCGGCGGACGCGGTCCGGGACCCGCGCGGCTTCGCGATCAAGTTCTACACCGAGGAGGGCAATTACGACCTCATCGGCAACAACACCCCGATCTTCTTCATCAAGGACCCGAGCAAGTTCCCGGACTTCATCCACACCCAGAAGCGCGACCCCCACACCGGCTCACAAGAGCCGGACAACGTATGGGACTTCTGGGGCCTGAGCCCGGAGTCCACCCATCAGGTCACCTGGCTCTTCGGTGACCGCGGCATCCCCGCCTCGTACCGCCACATGAACGGCTACAGCTCGCACACCTACCAGTGGAACTCCAGACCTCGTGGCCGGTGTAGCGGGGGTTGAGGAGGATGGCGCGTACGGCGCCTTGCTGCCATGCGGTCTTCTTGCGGTGGGGATTGCGGGTGGCGTCGTGGGCGGAGGGGCAGGGGATGCCTTCCCGGGTGAGCTGGGCGGCGATGGCGCTGTATCTCATGCCCTCCACGTACAGACGGAAGAACCGCAGCACGACGGGCCCGGCGGCTGGGTCGGGCTCGAGCTAGTGGATGCGCTGGCCGGAGGCGGCCTTGGACGGGTTGGGGGCCTGCGTGGGCGATCCGGTAGCCGTAGGGTGGCCGCCCGCCGAGATAGCGGCCTTGGAGCTGGGCCTGGGAGCTCATGGCCCGGCTCACGCCATGGCGATCTGGTTGACGGAGAGGAGGATCTCGATGGGGCCAGGCTCCTCACGCTACCGCGCGGTGGTCGCCCGTCGTCCTACGATGGGTGAAGATCACATGCGAAGGGAGCCGGAAATGATCTTCATCACGGCCAAGTTCCGGATCAAGCCGGAGTACGCGGAGAGGTGGCCCGAGATCTCCCGTGAGTTCACGGAGGCCACTCGCAGTGAGCCCGGCTGTCTGTGGTTCGACTGGTCGCGCAGCCTCGACGATCCGACCGAGTATGTGCTCGTCGAGGCGTTCCGGGACGGTGACGCCGGTGCCGCGCATGTCCAGTCCGACCACTTCAAGTCGGCACAGCAGACCCTGCCACCCCACCTGGTCGAGACGCCGAGAATCGTCAACGCGGCCCTGGAGCAGGATGACTGGTCCCTGCTCGGGGAAATGGCAGTCAAGGGCTGACGGAGTCGCGGAGGGGCAGGGAAACACGACTGCCGCGTTCTCCCGCGCCGGGACATGTCACTCACCGCCACCATGTGCGTGCGGTGCCAGGGCCTCGCCCACCGCCTCGCCGGAAGGCAGTGGATCCAGGTCGCCATCCGGGGTGTCTCGGCCCACCTCTGGCCAAGACACCCGGGTCGCCGGGGCACGAGGCCGGCCGGCGGCTGGGTAACCCTGTCCGGGGTACGTTCAGCAGCAGTAGGCAAGTTGCTGTTGCCGGGGGCCCACGAAATGATCTGATGAAAGTCCCTGCCAAGCGTCGCTCCGGTAACCGCCCGGGTGCCGAGCCTGCGGCAGACCATGGTGCGCCTGCACCGGGCCGTGTCGACTGCCTCGCGCATGACAACAAAGGACTGCCCCTATGGAATACCGTCATCTTGGCCGCAGTGGTCTGGTCATCAGCGAGATCGCCTACGGGAACTGGCTGACCCATGGCTCGCAGGTGGAGGCGGACGCGGCGACCGCGTGCGTGCGCGCGGCGCTGGACCTCGGCATCACCACGTTTGACACGGCCGATGTCTATGCGGCAACGCGTGCCGAGTCGGTGCTGGGCGATGCGCTGAAGGGCGAGCGCCGCGAGGGGCTGGAGATCTTCACCAAGGTGTACTGGCCGACCGGACCGGGTCGCAACGATCGGGGGCTCTCCCGCAAGCACATCATGGAGTCGATCGAAGGATCGCTGCGACGCCTGCGGACCGACTACGTGGACCTGTACCAGGCGCACCGGTACGACGTGGCCACGCCTCTGGAGGAGACGATGGAGGCGTTCGCCGACATCGTCCACTCCGGCAAGGCCCTCTACATCGGTGTTTCCGAGTGGCCCGCGGAGCAGATCCGGCGAGCTCACGCGCTGGCGCGGGAACTGCACATCACTCTGGTGTCCAACCAGCCCCAGTACAACGCCCTGTGGCGAGTGATCGAGGGAGAGGTCGTGCCCACATGCGAGGAACTGGGCATGGGTCAGGTGGTGTTTTCTCCGATCGCGCAGGGCGTGCTGACGGGCAAGTACGAGCCCGGTCGCCGGCCCCCGCAGGGCTCGCGGGCCACCGATGACAAGGGCGGGGCCGACATGATCGCGCGGTGGATGCGCGACGAGGTGCTGGAGGCCGTTCAGCGGCTCAAGCCGCTGGCCGCCGAGGCCGGGCTGTCGCTCGCGCAACTGGCCGTGGCCTGGGTGCTGCAGAACGCCAACGTCTCGGCCGCCATCATCGGGGCCTCGCGTCCGGAGCAGGTCGAGGAGAACGCCAAGGCGTCCGGTGTCGTGCTGGAGGCTGACCTCACGGCCCGCATCGAGGAGGTCTTGGAGCCGGTTGCGGTCACCGACCCCAAGCGGGTCCACGACAATGTGCCACAGCGCCGCCCCTGAGCCGTCGACGCCATTGCGGTGATCGACAGCCGCGACCTATCGGGCCTCCAAGCCGGTCTCCGTGAAGCGTCACAACAGCACGCCCCCTGCCTCCTCACAGCCGAATGAGGTGGCCGGGGGAGCAGCACTCCACAACGGCGCCCCTTTCGACGGACGGTCCGCTCCCTCCGTACATCCGAATCACACACAGTGGCTGGATCGCATGACTCGTTTTCAGGACCGGGTGGCAATCGTCACGGGCGCAGGAGCTCCGGACGGGATCGGTGCCGCGGTGGCGCGGGGACTTGTCGCGGAGGGCGGCCGGGTCGTGTTGTGCGCGACCTCCGAGCGGATCCACGAGCGTGCCGCGGAATTGGGCGAGGCTGCTGTGGGTGTGGTCGCCGACCTGACACTCGAAGGAAGCGCGGATGCCGTGCTGCACGCCGCATTCGAGCGATGGGGTCGGGTCGATGTGCTGGTGAACAATGCGGGCATGACCTCGGTGACCTCGGGCTGGGACGCTGACGGGGACGTCGCCGCCCTGTCACTGGCGGACTGGAACGCGGCCCTGGCCCGCAATCTCACGACGGCCTTCTTGATGTGCCGTGCCGTGGTGCCCGCCATGAGGGCGGCTGGATACGGCCGGATCGTCTCGGTCGGCTCCACCACGGGAACGGTCACGGCGATGCCAGGTCAGGCCACCTACACAGCGGCGAAGGCCGGCCTGGTGGGGCTGTCCCAGGCGCTCGCCCTTGAGGTCGTCAGGGATGGCGTGACGGTGAACATCGTGGCTCCCGGATATGTGGCGACCGGTTCACAGCTGGAGTTCGAGGCCGCGGCCGCCGCGGCGGGGCCGTTTGGACGCAGCGGCACGGCGGAGGAGATCGCGGCGTGCGTGCTGTTCTTGGCGCATGAATCGGCTTCCTTCGTCACCGGCACGGTCCTGGTGGCGGACGGCGGTCACCATCTCCCGGAGACCTGGCCCGCTTCGTGAAGCCGAGGGGCCAGGCATCCTCCTGTCGCCCTTGCCCTGGTGCTGACCCACCCCTGAATCTTCGGGATCTCAGTCCGACCACCGCGAAGCCCCCCGGGCCCCTTGTTGTTGCCGGTGATTCGACATTCGGCTGTTGCGAGGTCGGAGCGCACCGAGCCGAAGGAGTGTTCACATGCCTATGCGCCCCGCCTTCCATCTGGCCATACCGGTCGATGACCTTGACGCTGCACGTCAGTTCTACGGAGATGTCCTCGGGCTGAGCGTAGGACGGTCCACTGGCCACTGGATCGACTGGAACCTGCATGGCCACCAGGTGGTGACTCATGTGGTCCCCGGTGGCCCTGTGCCCGCTGGGAACAGTGAGGTCGATGGGCATGCGGTGCCCGTCCCACACTTCGGGCTGTTGCTGTCGACCGAGGACTTCCATGCGCTCGCCGAGCGACTCCGTGCGGCGGGTACCGCGTTCGTCATCGAGCCTTACCTCCGATTTTCCGGCGAGCCGGCGGAGCAGTGGACGATGTTCCTCCACGATCCGGCCGGCAACGCGTGGGAGTTCAAGGCGTTCCGCGACGAGTCCCAGGTCTTCACGCGATGAGGCGGGTGCTGGTCACAGGGGCGTCGCGCGGGATCGGCCGGGCGGTGGCCCTTGCGTTCGCTGAGCGCGGGGACCGCGTGGGAATGCACTACGCGACCAACCGCGCGGACGCCGAGGAAACGCTGCGGCGACTGCCCGGTTCCGGTCACGCCCTACTCGCGGGCGATCTTGGCGATCCGCAAGCGGCGCGGGAGATCGTCGACGGTGCCGTGGAGAGGCTGGGCGGGGTCGACGTGCTGGTCAACAACGCCGCCGCCGCACCGTCCGACAGCACCCGGCACTCCGTGGCCGACGTGTCCTATGAGGACTGGCAGCTTGTCTGGCACCGCATGGTCGACGTCAATCTGCTCGCCGCGGCGAATGTGACCTACTGCGCCGCCCGGCACCTCATCGGCCGCGCCGGTACAGGCAGCATCGTCAATATCGGTTCGCGCGGTGCTTTCCGGGGCGAACCCGACTTTCCCGCGTATGGTGCGAGCAAGGCTGCACTGCACGCCTTCGGGCAGTCGATGGCCATCGCGCTGGCACCCCACGGCATCGCGGTGACGTCTGTGGCGCCAGGCTTCATCGCGACCGAACGGCAGGCCCCGAAGATGGCGGGCCGAGGCGGCGAGACCTTGCGCGGCCAGAGCCCGTTCGGACGGGTTGGGACGTCCGAGGAGGTCGCGGCCGCGGTGCTCTACCTGGCCTCACCGGAAGCCGCCTGGTCGTCCGGAACGGTACTCGATCTCAATGGCGCCTCCTACCTTCGGACTTGAGGACTCGCGGACACATCGGCACTGGTTCGCGCGTCATCCTGACCATCGCGCACGTTGCGGAATGCTCCCGCGTCCGCTGGTCAGTGCCCTGTAGCGCACATGATCACGGCCATGCCGACGAGGCCGACCAGGGCGCCGCTGATGTCGAAGCGGTCGACGGCCACAGCATTCTCAAAGCGCGCGCAGGCCACGGTCAGCGAAGGTGATCAGCCACTCGAAGCTCTCGTCGATGTCGGCGCTCCACTGGAAGCCGCCTGCCGCCTGCAACGTGGCGAAGTCGTGGCAGAGGCTGCGGAGCATGCGCAGGGCGTGGCTCCAGTCGGACTCTGCGGTCTCGTAGCCGCGCAGGACCGCCGTGAACGCGTCGAGCAGGCGCTGCCCCGCGGTGGCCAGCCACGCTACGGCACCTGGATCGACTCCTACCCCTTCCCCAAGGGCGACAACGTCCGCCAGGAGTGGGCCGCCGAGCAGGTCGGCCGGGACGGCTTCACCATCCTGGAGGCCGTCTGGGCACCTCAGGCTCCAGCGTGGGGGAGTTTCTCCGGGCCGGATCGATGCCCTTGTTGGGTGACGTCGGTCAGAAGGTGGATCCGTGCAGGCGTCGAAACGACCTCCGGCGCGGCCGGCCGCTCGCGCACCGGGCTCTGCCGGTGCGGCTGTTCGGCCAAGACATCCACGAGCACTTCAGGTAGGGCCGGCCCCAGCAGGCCACCGGGACCCGGGGCGCTACCCCCGATCCCCGGGGGCTGCCGGAGGCTGGGGGGAGGGAGTAGGTGCGCCCATGCGTTGGGCTGCCATGACTTGTCCGGCCTCCGCGTCGGACGAAGCGACCACCTCGGAGCGACGACTGCCCCGGTCCATGAGGCCGCCCGTGAAGGCGAGGCCGAGACCGGCCATGGCGAGAGCCGCGCCGATCAGGTTGGGCGAGGCCCAGCCCCAGCCCGCCGAGATGACCAGGCCGCCGAGCCAGGCGCCGCCCGCGTTGGCAAGATTGAAGGCGGAGTGGTTGGACGCCGCCGCCATCGTCGGAGCCCCGTGACCAGCCCTGCGCAACCCCAGAACGAGGCAAGCCCCCTGAGGGCAGCAGCGGGACAAGGCCTCGCATTCCAGGATTGATCAGCACATGTCGTTGACCTCTGTCACGCCGTCTTTGCGGGTGACGGGGCACGAGGAGGTATGTCTGAACGCGCACCCGCGCAGTGGCGGCAGCGACGGGACGTGTGACATCGGGGGACGGCGGCTCGTTGGGGAGCAGGCTGAGCCGGTGGTGGCGCGCATGCGTACGGCGGGCGGAGGCCGGTGAGTCCGACGGTGTGTGCCGAGGCCGTCGAGGGAGCGTCGCGGCGAGGGCCGGGGCGGGCCCTGCAGCGCCCAGCGGGCCGGCGGTGTCAGCGGGCCGCCCATGCTTCCACGGCTGTCGTCACCGGCGCCCCCGTCCGAGCCGACTCCTCGACCGCCATCGCCAGCAGATGGTCCTGGCAGCCCTCGGCCAGCGGATACGGTTCCGGGCCGGCGTCCCGCACCCATGCGCCCGTGCGGCACAGCAGGTCCACTACCGCGAGATCGTCCTCGGACAGGCTCGCGCCCAGATAGTCGTTGCGCCACACCACCCGTCCGTCGAAGGAGATGTGGTGCACCTCGGCGCCTTCCAGGTTGAGATCCGTGCCGGTGCGGCGCCGCATCAGAGGGGACTCCACGGGGCTACGTGGACCGGCCATCCGCACCACGGTGTCGTCCACGATCTCGCCGAGTGAGCCGCGCACCACGACGCGGCGGGCTCGCAGCGGATTCCACCACTGGTTGTCCGTGAAGTCGTACAGGCCCGTGCGGGCCGCGCCGAAGTCGAGGAAAGCGAGGGTGGTGACGGCGTCCTTGGGCATCAGGTCGTCCGACCAGCCGCGGGGGGACAGCGGGTCGGCGAGCGGGGCGGTGAAGGCCCGGGCCGTCACCGTCGCGGGCCTGGAACCGACGTCCAGCGTGTGCCGGATCAGCGAGATCGCGTGGTACATGTGTGTCGAGGACACCTGGACCGACGTGACCTCGCCGATCAGGCCCTGCCTCACGAGCGCGATACGAGCGGCGTGGCCCGGCATGAGCGGGTACTGCTCAGCAACTTGGACGAGTGCACCGCCGCCGACGCGTGTCGCGCCCCCGACGGCGCCCCACAACTCCCGCAGCCCGGCAACGTCGGGTGCCGGCGGCGTTTCGGCGAGCACCGGTACCTCGCGCTCGACGAGTTCTCTCACGACCTCGGGCGTGACGTCCCAGGGCACCGACGCGACCACGAACTCCGGCCCGATGCCGCACAGTTCGCCGACCGTGCCGAAGGCGGGCACCCCCCACGCGGCCTCAACCTGCGCGGCCCGTGCGGCCGAGCGCGTCACCACGCCGGCCACTGTCAGCCGTTCCGGCAGCGCCCGCGCCAGCCGTGCGAGGAACGCAGCGCGCCAGCCACTGCCCACGATGCCGAAACGTACGGGTGCCGCGCTCACGTGTCCGCTCCTTCATGCATGGGGCCGGGGAGTCCAACTGCGTGCCGACGTGAGGTGATCGCTGCTGTCGGCTCCGCCGCCCCGTGGAACTCGGCGATCAGTTCCGCTTGCGCCAGGGGCGCCGTGGCGTCGACGAGATCGCGCGCGGCAACGACCATGCGGCCGAGGCAGTGGTCCCGCGGGCCGCCATGGCCCACTCCGCGTCGTGACCCGACGGGTACGTGCGCATTCCTTGGAGCCCTCGTGCGACGCGGACTCGGTGGCCGAGCCGGCGTCAAGCGCAAGCTGCACCGTGTCACACGCTGTCCAGCTCGGCGATTTCCTCGTCCGTCAGCTTCAGGTCCGCAGACGCTGCCGAGTCGCGGATGGTCTCCGGTCGGCTCGCGCCGGGGATCGGAACGACGGCCGGCGACTTGGCGAGCATCCAGGCCAGACAGACCTGCTGTGGGCTGACCCGGTGAGCCTCGGCAACCCGCGCGAACGGTGCGTAAGCCGAACCGAGTTCGCGCGCGCGGGAGATGCCGCCCAGAGGACTCCACGGCAAGAACGCGATGCCGAGCTCCTCACACAGCCGAAGCTCCGGCTCGCTGGAGCGGAAGGCAGGCGAGAACTGGTTCTGGACGGAGACCAGGCGGCCGCCGAGGATCTCGTTGGCCTGCCGGATCTGCTCCGGGTTGGCGTTGGAGACACCGGCCATGCGGATCTTGCCCTCGTCGAGGAGCTCCCGCACCGCACCGACCGACTCCGCGTAGGGAATCCTGGGGTCCGGACGGTGGAACTGGTAGAGCCCGATGGCCTCCACGCCAAGGCGGCGCAGGGAGGCTTCACAGGCCTCCTTGATGTGCTTGGGGGAGCCGTCCAGCGTCCAGCTGCCGTCTCCGGGGCGCAGGTGGCCGCCCTTCGTGGCGACGAGGATCTGCGCACCCAGCGCGTGGCGGGCGAGAGCCTTGGCGATCAGGGTTTCGTTGTGACCGACTTCATCGGCGTCCCGGTGATAGGCGTCGGCGGTGTCGATCAGCGTCACACCGGCGTCGAGCGCGGCGTGAACAGTGGCGAGGGAGCGTGCCTCCTCCGGGCGGCCCTCGATCGACATGGGCATGCCGCCCAGGCCGATCGCGCTGACCTCGATGTCACCGATTCGGCGAGTGTGCACGTGCTCGAGACCTCTTTCGACTTTCAGGCGGAACTGATGCCGGCCAATGCCTGAGCCACGGGACTGCGGCGATGTCGGCACAACCCAGCGTCGATGAGCAGCAGCCAGGGGTCCAATAGAAGAAGGCGAACGCATTCAGCAGCAAATTCTCTGAATGGGGTGACCTTCACAACGCTCACCGATTGCAGCGCGCCCTCCTCTGTGAGATGTATCTGCGCCTCCTGGCCAGGCCCGCGCGGGCGGCGTCGCATGCTGCGCCCGCGCGGCTGAGGGAGGCGATCCGCCGCAGCCTCCTGATGGCCCTGGTTTTCGTCGGCTCGCTCCCGATGGCGTTCTTCTCGCCGACCTCGCCAAGTGCTGCTGGCTGCTGGCGATCCCGGTTCGGCTGCTGTTCCGCGAGGCGCCCACCAGCGCACCGGACCTGCCGAGGAAAGTGCCGGCCAGGAGGGGCAGTCGGCCACGGCGCGCGGCGATGAGTCGACGGGGCCAGGCGGACGCTTTTGGTGCCGGCGGCGCCGCCGAACGCGGTGGGACCGCGCTCGGTGAGATCCAGGCCGCGCCGGGCGACGAGCGACGGCACCGGTCACCGGTCGCCGAAGAATTCCCGCCCGACCTGGCCGGCCGCCGGACATGCAGCGCTGCGAGGCCTCACCCCCGTATGCCGGTGACGGCAACACCCTCACGGAACGGCCCCTCGGCCATCAGGAAGGCGGGCAGGCCTCGAGCAGGGTGTCGGCCATCGCCACCGCCGCGGGAGATATGGGGAGTTGCGCCGTGGTGGCCAGTGACAGCGTCCACGTGATGGTGGGACTGATCGGAACGGCGCGGAGGTCCGTGTAGTGGCCGGCCGGCGTGGCGGGCATCAGGCTGATGCCGAGCCCATTGCGGACGAGACCGGCGGCGGTGTCGTAGTCGGCCACCTCGTAGGGGGCGTCCGGGGCGATGCCTGCGGCGGCGAAGGCATCGTCGGTCTCTAGGCGGATACCCCAGCCTGCGGCGAAGCGCACGACCGTTTCCTCGGCGAGGTCCGCCACGTGGATCTGGCTGCGGGCGCCGAGCCGGTGGTCGGGTCGGCAGAGCAGGACCATGGGGTCGCGGGCGACCGGTCGAAGGGTGACCTGCCTCGATGCCGTGGTGGCCGCGACCAGGGCGAGGTCGAGTGAACCGTCCACGACGGCGGCGAGGTGCGCGGCTGTGCCGGTGACGCCCTGGTGCAGCCGAATCGCCACCAGAGGGTAGCGGGTGTGGAAGCGGCCCAGCGCAGCGGGCAGGTCGAGGGGCCCGGAGGACATCAGGATCCCGAGGTCGACGCTGCCGCCGAGCTGCTCCCGGTACGGGGCGACCGAATTCCTCGCGCGCCGGGCTGCGGCCAGGGTGCTGCGGGCCTCGGCGAGGAACGCGGCACCGGCGGGGGTCAGCGTGATCCGGTGCCCGGCCCGGTCGAGAAGCTGCATATCGAGCTCGCGTTCAAGCTTGGCGATGGCCGTCGACACTGCCGACTGCACGACATGGGCCCGCTCGGCACCCCGAGAGAAGCTGCGTTCCTCGGCGACGGCGACAAAGTACTCCAGCTGACGTAGCTCCATTCTCTCAATATCTCACATCGAGATGTTGACCATCTAAAGGTTTCGCTAGACGAGATGAAGCCTCCCGTCTGATGCTTTTCGGCAAGGACGCGGACAGAAAGGAGTCGAGCGATGTCCATCGATCTGACCGAGGAAACGATCACAGACGCCGTTCAGCAGACCTTTGCGGGGTGCACGAACGAGCGCATGCGCGAGGTCTTCGTGACGCTCGTCCAGCATCTGCACGACTTCGCCCGCGAGGTCCGACTCACCAGTGAGGAATGGTTCACCGCGGTCGACTTCCTGGAGCGGGTCGGTCGCATCTCCAGTCCGACGCGGCAGGAGTTCGTGCTGCTCTCGGACATCCTGGGGCTCAGCGTCCTGGTCGACCAGATCAACCACGGCAACGGCTCTGCCACCGACTCCACCCTGCTCGGCCCCTTCTATGTGGAAGGCCGGCCACGCGCGGAGAACGGCGCCGACATCTCCGGCGGTGTCGCAGGCATGCCGTTGTTCTTCAGCGGCACGGTGGTGGACCCGGACGGGCGGCCGGTGGTCGGCGCGGACGTGGACACCTGGCACAGCGACAGTGAAGGTTTCTACGACGTGCAGCAGGCGGACAAGCTGCACGGCGAGCCCGCCATGCGGGCGCTACTGGACACGGACGACGACGGACGTTTCCGGTACCGCTCGATCGTGCCGCGGTACTACCCGGTCCCGACCGACGGACCCTGCGGCGAGATCCTCCGCGCCGCCGGGCGCTCGCCGATGCGGCCGGAGCACATCCATTTCTGGCTCCACGCCGAAGGCTACGAACCGCTGGTCACCATGCTGTTCCGCGGCGACGACCCGTATCTGGAGCGGGACGCTGTCTTCGGCGCCAAGCGCTCGCTGGTCGCCGACTTCGTCCAGCACGAGGCCGGCGAGACCGCGCCGCACGGCACCGTGATGTCCGAGCCCTTCCAGACCGTCGAGTGGACCTTCACCCTCGCCCCGGCTCGAGGGTGACCACACCGCACCGGACGTACCACCCGCTGATCATCAGCCCAGAAAGGACACCTGCGTGCGCGCGCTACGCTTCGACCAGTTCGGAGGCCCCGACGTCCTGCGGGTCGCCGAACTGCCTGATCCCCTGGCCACCGACGGCACGGCCGTGGTCGCCGTCCGGGCAGCCTCGGTCAACCCCTCCGACCTGAAGAATGTCGCCGGCATCATGGAGGGCACGGTGCTGCCCCGCGTGCCCGGCCGCGACTTCGCCGGCATCGTCGTCGACGGTCCACCGCAGTGGCGCGGCGTGGAGGTGTGGGGCACCGGCGGCGACGTTGGCTTCACCCTGGACGGCTCGCACGCGGAGTACATCCGTGTGCCGGTCACCGCACTCGCCCGCAAGCCGGCAGCACTGAGCTTCGAGGAGGCCTCGGCGGTCGGCGTCAACTTCGTGATCGGCTGGCTCGGTGCCGTCGAGATCGCGCACCTGAGCCGGGGTGAGACCGTCGTCGTCTTCGGCATTTCCGGCGGGGTGGGCGGCGCCGTCGCCCAGATCGCGCGGACGCGCGGGGCCCGGGTGCTCGGCGTCGACCGGGTTCCCCCCGCCGACGGCACTCCGGCAGCGGAGATCATCGACGCGTTCGTTCCCTTCGCTCCCGACGCGGACGCCGTGGCCGACACCCTGCTCACGCACACTGGCGGCCGGGGAGCCGAGGTCGTCTACGACGCAGTCGGCGGCGTCACCACCGCCGCGGCCCTCGCCTCGCTGGCCCAGCGGGGCAGACTGGTGGTCATCAGCGCGGTCGGAACACCCACGGTGGAGATCAACCTGCCGGACTTCTACCACCGCGAGGCCCGGATGCTGGGTGCGGACAGCCGCAAGCTCGACGTCACGGAGTCGGCCGAGCGTCTGGCCGTTCTCACCCCCTACTTCGAGCGCGGCGAGTTCCGGCCACTGCCGGTCGCGCACCAGTTCGGCCTCGATGAGGGACACGAGGCTTACACGGCGGTGGCGGAACAGGTTTCCGGCCGCGTCGTCATCGTTCCCTGAGGCCGCCCACGACCACTGAGAAAGGCGACGCCATGACGCGCTGCGCCGGCGCCCGTATCACCGTTCTCGACGAGAACTTCATCGACATCCTTCTGCCGTCGACCCTCCGCGTACGCCGCTACAACATGGATCAGCACTTCAATTCCCGGTACGGCGAACTGCTCGCCGAGAACGGGTTGTGCTTCCTCGTGGAGACGTTCACCGAGGGCAGCTCCACGACGATCCTCTTCGACGCCGGGCTGACCGCCGACGTCGTGCTGCACAACGCGCACCGCCTCGGCGTGGACCTGCACGAGGTGGAGGCGGTGGTGCTAAGTCACGGCCATCCCGACCACTTCGGCGGCATCAACGGAGTACTCGAGGCGATCGGCCATCCGACCCCGGTGATCGCACATCCCGACGCGTTCGACCCGCGGATGATCGTCAAACCGCACACCACCCTGCCGATGATCAACATCGGGCTGACACGGGAGGGAATCCGGACATCGGGCGGCCACCTGATGGAGGCACGGAACTCCATCCCGCTCGGCCCTGGCCTGCTCACCTCGGGCGAGATGCAGACCACCGCAGACTTCGAGTTCGAAGCCCCCGCCGGACGGCTGTGCGTCCACGCCGACGGCCGCGTCGAGGCGGACAACATCAACGACCACCAGGTCCTCGGCATCGACGTCGAGGGTCACGGGCTGATCGTCATCGACCCGTGCGGACACCGCGGGGTCGTCAGCTCGATCGAACACATGCGAGCCCTCACCGGCACCGACACGCTCTACGGCGTCCTCGGCGGATTCCACACCGGACACCCCGGCATCAGCGCCAACCGGATCGACAACACCGCCAAGGCCCTAGCCGCCTACGAGCCGCGGCTGGTCGCTCCCATGCACTGCAGCGGATTCCCGCTCAAGAAGGCCGTCGCCGACCTCGTCCCAGACGCCTTCGAAATCGTCACCGCCGGCACGGTGCTCACCATCGGTGACGTGCCGCCCGACACCCGTATCTGGCGCTGACGACACGGCCGTCCGAGTAACGAAAAAGGTCAACGATGACTCATAGAACGCTCATCAAGGGTGGCACGATCTACAGCGTCGATCCCGACATCGGGGAACTGCCCCGCGGTGACGTGCTGGTGGAAGACGACACGATCACGGCCGTGGCCGAGCACATCCCGGCGACGGATGCGCACATCATCGACGCCACCGACCGGATCGTCCTGCCGGGGCTGATCGACACCCACCGGCATCTGTGGCAGGCCGCGCTGCGGCAGCTCGCGGCGGACTGGACCCTCGGCCAGTACATCGACCACATGCTGCTGGAACTGGGGCCGAGGTTCTCCCCGGACGACGTGTACGTGGCCGAACTGCTCGGCGCGATGGAGGCCATCGATGCCGGTGTCACCACCGTCATGGACTGGGCCCACATCATGCGCAGCCCGGATCACGCCGACGAGGCCGTACGCGGACTCGTCGACTCCGGCATCCGGGCGGTGTTCGGTTACGGCAACCCCGGAGGGCCGCCCGCCGACTGGTACGCCCGTGACGTGACAAGGGTGGCGGAGCGCTACTTCTCCTCCGAGGCCGGACTGGTCACGTTCGCGCTGGCCAGCATGGGTCCGGAGTTCGGGCCGGTCGAGGACACGCTGTCCGATCTCACACTGGCCCGCGAACTGGGCATCCGCGCCTCGATGCACGTGGGCGTCGGCGCACTGGGCAAGCAGCGGTCGATCACGGAACTGCACCGACGCGGTCTGCTGGGCCCCGATCTGATTTACGTCCACTGCAACACCTGCACCGACGCCGAACTGCGGCTGATCGCCGACACCGGGGGACACGCCTCGATCTCGCCACGCGTGGAGATGCAGATGGGTCACGGTTATCCGGCGACCGGGCGGCTGTGCGCGGCGGGGGTGGTGCCGAGCCTGAGCATCGACGTGGTCTCCGGAGTGGGGGGCAGCCTCTTCGCCGAAATGCGCGGCACGCTCGAAGCCGAGCGCGGCTGGCAGCACCATGCCGCGCTCTCCCGCGACGAGACGCTGTCGGAGCTGACGATCAGCACCCGGGACGTGGTCCGCATGGCCACGATCGAAGGCGCGCGCACCCTCGGGCTGGAAAGCAGGATCGGGTCGCTGACCCCCGGCAAGCAGGCCGACATCATCCTGCTCGACACCGACCGGCCGAACCTGTCGCCCGTGAACAGCGTGTCCGCGGCCATCACCCTCGCCGACAACGAGAACGTCGACACCGTGCTGATCGCAGGCCGGGTGGTCAAGCAGGGCGGACGGATATGCGGGCACGACCTGCGGGCTGTACGAGGACGCGCACACAGTTCCCGGGACCGCCTTCTGGAGTCCTGGTCCGGCCCCCGCTCCACGGCCGCATCGGCGGCCCAGCCCCGCGCCTGACCCCTACCCCGGCGACGCGCGATCGACAACGACGAGGTTGTTTCATGGACACATCACCCGACACCGCTCCCGCCGATCAGATCTTCCTCAACGGGCTGGTCTGGCCGGGCGGTGCCCGACAGGTGGGACCCGAACCGACCGCACTGGCCGTGCGCGACGGCAGGGTGGTGGCGTACGGCAGTGACGCGGAGATCCGCGCCTTGTCCGGCAGCCGGTCGGCCACGGTCGACCTGCGTGGCCGCCGCGTGATTCCCGGCCTGGTCGACGGCCACATGCACGCGGTGCGCGGCGGCGCGACCTGGGCGAGCGAACTGCGCTGGACGGACGTACCCGACCTGCCCACGGCGCTCGCCAGGCTTCGCGCCGCAGTCGAGACGGCGCGCCCCGGGGAATGGATCCGGGTCGTCGGCGGGTGGCACCCCTGCCAGTTCGCCGAATTGCGCGAGCCCACGCGTGCCGAGTTGGACGCACTCGCTCCGGACCACCCGGTGTATGTGCAGGCGTTGTACGAGGTGGCGGTGCTCAACTCGGCGGCGCTCCACGCGGCCGGCATCGACGCCGCCACCCCCGACCCCGACGGCGGTCACCTCGAGCGCGACCCGGTGACCGGCGAGCTCACCGGCAGGGTGTTCGGCATGGGCGCGTTCAACCGCGTCCTGGGCGCCATTGCACCTGTCACACCGGAGAGGGAACGACGCTCCACCGCGGCGATGCTGGCCGACCTGCACGCCCTCGGGTTGACCGGAATCGTCGACGCCGGCGGGTTCGGCATGCCGCCGCAGCGGTACGAGCCGCTGTTCGCGCTCTGGCGCGACGGCGGTCTGTCGATGCGGATGCGGCTGTTCCTGTCCGCGGCGGACCCCGGGCAGGAATACAAGCAACTCGAGGAGTGGATGCGGCACACCCCGCCCCGGTTCGGCGACCCGATGCTGCGCTTCGCGGGCATCGGTGAGGTGGTGCACTACGGCTGCCACGACTTCGAAGGGCTCGAGGAGTTCTCGATCTCGGACGACGCCGCCGAGGAGCTCCAGCGGATCTCCTACCGCGCCGCCGAACAGGGCTGGCCGATGAACATCCATGCGGTGCTCGACGAGTCCATCGACAGGATCCTGACCTGCTGGGAAGCGGTGAACGAGCGGATCCCGCTGCGGGGGCTGCGGTTCTCGCTGTCCCACGCCGACCGCATCAGCGCGGGCAACCTGCGCCGGCTCACCGCGCTGGGTGCGGGTGTGGTGCTGGACGACCACCAGGTGTTCAAGGCCGGCTTTTCGGAGGCGGCCTGGGGCGAGGGTTCGATGACCGCAACACCGCCCATCGCGGACATGATCGCCGCCGGGATTCCCCTGGCAGCCGGTACCGACGCCACCCGCGCCTCCTCCCACAACCCCTGGTTGTCGTTGTGGTGGCTGATCACGGGAAACTCCGCGGACGGCATACCGCGACGCGCCGCTCGCCACCGGATGTCCCGGGAGCGTGCCCTGGAGTGTTACACCACGGGCAGCGCCTGGCTCAGCTACGAGGAAAACACTCGCGGGCGTCTGAGACCCGGCACGCATGCCGACTTCGCGGTTCTCAGCGAGGACTGCTTCGCCGTGCCGGAGGACCGTATCCCCGGGCTCTACTCCGAGCTCACCGTGGTGGGAGGCGAGATCGTCCATACCACAGGAACCCTCGCCTGACGGCCGTCATCAGGGCGTTAGGCATTCGGCACACGTGCACGACGAAAGAGCCGTCCCATGACCTCAGACACCAGGCGTCCCCTTCGGGCCGACGCACGGCGCAATCGAGAGAAGATCCTCTCCACCGCGATACGCGTCTTCGCAGAACAGGGACTGGACGCGCGCCTTCATCGCATCGCCGAGGAAGCGGGCGTGGGAACCGGCACCCTCTACCGGAACTTCCCGACCCGGGAAGTCCTCATCGAGGCCGCCTACCGCAGCGAACTGAGCCGGCTGTGCGACTTTCCCCGAACTCCTGGCGACCCTGCCTCCGCACGAGGCACTCCGTGTCTGGATGGGCCGCTTCATCGACTACGCCACCGCCAGACTGGGGATGGCCGACACCTTGCGTACCTTCGTCGACTGCGGCTTCAACGCCTGCGGCCACAGCCGCAAGTTGATGATGACCGCTCTTACCTCACTCTTGAACGCCGGGTCCGCCGCCGGCACCATCCGGGCGGACATCGGCGCGGCCGACATGTTCGTCGCCCTCACGGGCGTCGCCCTGGCCTCGGGAAAGCCCGAACAACGCCAACAGGCCGAACGCCTCCTCGACCTCATTCTCAACGGCTGCGCGACGGACCAGCGGTCCTGAGCGCCGCAGTTCGGCGGGGCTTCCCACGGCACGACGAAGCCGTGGCCCGGGCCAGTGAACTCCGCCGCAGATCGAGCACCTGACCGCTGGGTCGGCGAGATGAATGGACCGTCCAGGAGTGACGCGTGACGGGTGTTTCGCCCGATTACTGAGGTTGTAGACGCGGTGTCGTAGCGGGCCGACAGGTCTTGATCGTCGCGGTATGCCCAAGTGTGAGGTATCCGCAGGGTGGGGGTCTGTCGCCTGAGCGGCAGGCGTTTCGTGAGCGCATCCGGCTGATGGCGGCCGAGTTGTTCGCCGCCGGGCGGTTGGTTCACTGGAGCGGCGGCGCTATCTGCTCCAGGCGGAGACCAGGTGGACTCCGGCGAGTGCGACGATCAGTCCCGCGCCGACCGCGACCGCCAGCAGAGCCCACCGTCCGGCGCGCTGCGGGGCGGCGATCCCGTGGCGTGCCGGATGGCGGCGCAGGTCGGCTCCGATGAGGCGCGGCAGGCGCCAGACGTAAGCGAGGACGTGCACGCCCAGCACGGCGATCCAGCAGATGAAGCTGGCTTTGTGCAGCAGGAGCACCGGAAGCGGACCGGTGTCGGGGCCGAGCAGGGCAAGTGCCACTCCCGAGCCGAGGACGGCGACGCTCGTGGCGACGACCAGGGGGCCGAGCACGCGCAACAGCGGTGCCGGCGGCCCGTGGCGGCGGTACGCGGGCGCTCCCGTGTAGTAGCGGTAGAACCGGTAGCCGGTCGAGCCGATCTTCAGGCAGACCGGGCCGGTCAGCAGCAGCCCGATGAAGAAGTGCAGGGTGAGGAGTTGCCCGAGGAAGAGGATGGTGACGCCCTCGACGGCGAACAGAACCAGCAGCACCGCCCCGGTCACTGCGGTCAGCCGCTCGTTTCCCGCCGGCCCCCCGGACATCGTGCCGGGCCACTCGGGCTTGCCGTCCACCAGAGCCCTGCCGTCGCTCACGGTCACTCGTCCGTCCTCCTGGTGATCAGGCCCCGCGCAGCCCGGATGGCAGTGCTGACGCAACTCCCTCGCGGTGCGCTGGAGCGGGCAGAAGCATGTCTGACGTGGGGTCAAGAACTCGTTCACGTCCGCTGGGGCGACTGCCGGTCCGGTGCGCGATGCTGCGCCCGGTCCAGGCGGAGTGCCAGCGCCGGGCATGCGGCCACCGCGCGCCGAGCGTGCCCGAGGGCTTGACCCGTAAGGGGGGCCGATCCCACGATCGGGTAGCCCCACTCGTCCAACTCGACGAGTTCCGGCAGGAGTTCGGCGCACAGGCCGTAGCCGTCGCATGCGATGCGGTCGATCCCGAGGGAGTGTGTGCCTGACATGCCGTTTACCTCCATTCCCGCTCGTCGGGTACCACTGTGTCCGGGACCGGCAGAACGGGCTCGTGGCCTGCCGCGGCGCACGGGCCGAGGCTCAGATGGTGCCGTGCGTCGTGGGCGAAGACGCGCAGGGCGGTCGCCGCGAAGCGTGACACGCCGTCGGGGTGCCGGCAGGCGCCGCGCCCGGCGAGCAGTCCCACCCGGGCCTCCAGCCGCTCCCTCAGCCGAGGGCCGGGACTGCCCCAGGCGAGATCCGCGAAGTCCGCGGCCACGGCCGGCAGTCCGAGTCGGCACGGTCCGCACTGCCGTGCACTCTGCGCCGCGAGATATCCGAGCACCCTGGCCGCTTCGGCCAGACCGCAGGCACGGGCGGGAAGCGCCACGAACACTCCGGCACCGGGTCCCGCACCGAGTGACGCCAGGTCCTGCTTGGCGAACGGGACTCGCAGGGCCTGGTCCACCGGCAACCAACTACCGAAGAAGCCGCCCAGCAGGATGGATCCGAGCGGCTCCGAGGCTCCCCCCGCGACGTCCAGTACCTCACCGATCGGTCGGCCCATCGGCACTTCGTAGACGCCCGGCGTGCGCAGGGCGCCGGAGAGGGTCACGAGCGTGGTGCCCGCGGCGTCGGGGCGCCCGGCACTCCGGAACCAGCCGTGACCGTAGCGTGCGATCAGTGCGAGGTGGGCGAGGGTCTCGACGTTGTCGATCAGTGTGGGGCGCCGGCCGACGCCCTTCTCGAAGGGGCGCGGCGGGGTCGCCAGCGGGCGGGCGTCGCCGCCGTTCAGCCAGCGCACCAGTGACGTCTCCTCGCTGGAGACGTAGTGGTGGGGCAGTTCGTGCACCATCACCGGCACCGTGTCGAGGCCCCGCCTCTGGCGTTCCTCGACTGCTTCGCGCAGAGCCCGTGCCTGGTCCTGTCTGGTGCGCGGTAGGCACAGGTGCGCCACGTCGGCGCCCACCGCGGCGGCGGCCAGTGCGGCGCCGTCCAGCACCAGGTGCGGGGCGAGGTCCAGCAGCATCTCGTCCTTCCGGCTGGCCGGTTCGCTCTCCATGCCGTTGGCGACCACCACGGCGGTGCCCCTGCCGCCGGCGACCGTGCGCAGTTTGCGGCCGGTGGGGAAGGCCGCGCCGCCCCTGCCGGTCAGTCCCGCGTCCTCCACTGCGCGCACCAGTCGGTCGACCGCGTCGGCGGAGCGGGGAGACGGTGGTGGACCGTACCGGCCGAGGTGCTCGTTCAGGTCGGCCGCGCCACCGGTGGCGTACCAGCCGTGCAGCAGCCTGGAGCCGTACGGGCCCATCATGCCGTCACGCCCGTCGCCGGTCAGCAGGGGTGGCTGTCCGTCCGTCATTGCGTCTGTCATTCGGACCCTCCGGCGTCATCGGTCGGCGCGGGCGCCGGGTGTACCGCGCCCGTGGCTGCCGGCGCGGGGCCGCTCGCGCGGTGCGCCCAACCCGGCTGCAGCGGCCCGGAACTCAGGAACGCGGTCAGCACCACGGGAACCGCCGCTGCGGTGACCCCCGTCCAGAGCCGCATCGCGACCCGGCCCGGGCCCGCCCGGTACAGCCGCCACCAGACGGCGGCGACCACGAGGGCGACGCATGCGGCGTACAAGGCGAGTTGCAGCGTCAGCTGGGTGTCGGTGCCGGTCCCCGCGGCGTGGAAGAGCGCGACCGGCCAGGCCGCGTAGGCCAGCCAGTGCACGGTCTTCCACCGCCGCTGCCCCATGCGCAGCCGTATCGCACTGGTGGCCGCGACCGCGAGCAGCAGGTCGAACGCGACCGTGCCCAGTCCCAGCCAGAGCGGCCGGTAGGAGGCGGTGAACGGCACCACCGTCACCAGCCAGCCCAGGTGGACGAAGGTGTCGAGGATCGCGGTGACGATGTGCACGGCCAGGAAGGCCAGGGTCAGCACCGCCAGGTTGCGGTGCAGCGCGCTCACCTCGAAGCGGGCGAGCCGCCGCGGTGTGTACCGGCCGCCCACGGCGATACCGAGCGCGACGGTCGCGGTGAGCAGCACCAGGGCGACGGTGCCGCCTGCCCGGGTCGCGGACCACAGCGGGCTGGGGCCGGCGGCGAGTGGGACGATTCCGGTCATCGGGCGCCTCCCGCAGTGTCCTCGGGCCAGCCGCAGACTCGCTCGACGGTCCCGTCCACGCGTACCAGCCGCGCGGGCAGCCCCACCCGGCGCAGCCGGCCCAAGGCGCGTTCACCGAGGACGACCGCCTCGGTGCTGGCGATGTTGGCGGCCACGCAACTGACGGCGGCAACGCTGACGGTCCGCCAGACCGGGGCGGGTACGTCGCCAGTGGTGGGATCGACGATGTGATGCAGCCGGCGACCCCCTCGGCGCCAGGTTCGCACCGTGGTGCCGGAGGTGGCGAGTCCGCCCCCGGTGACGCTCACCGTGGGCCGGCCTCCGGTGCCGGGCGCCGCGTGATCGTCGGCGAGGGCGACGCGCCAGCCTCCCGGTGGCGCCTGGCCCGCGACGGAGAGGTCACCGCCAAGGTTGACCAGGACGCCGCAGCCCGCCACCTCGGTGGCGCGGTGGGCGGCTCGGTCCGCGGCGAGGGCCTTGGCGGTCGCGCCGAGGTCGAGCGCGATGCCCGGCGGCATCCGCAGCCGGCGGGCGGCGCTGTCCCATTCCACCGCCCGCCAGCCCGGGGTCGCTCCCGCAAGGCGTACGGGGCCCACGTCCTGCGGTCGCAGCGCGGCGAACGTGACGTCGTAGCCGAGCGCGTTCACGGCGGTTCCGACGGTGGGATCCACGACGCCGTCGGTCACCTCCGCCGCAAGCAGCGCCACGTCCAGTGCCTCGGCGAACAGGGCGCTCACATGACGGGGAGCACCCGCCGCGGCATTGGCGCGCGAGAGTTCCGAGTCGCGCCGGAAGCGGCTGCACGCCGCGTCGACGGCGGAGAGTTCGGCCTCGAGCACCTGCCGTGCCGCGTCCATCCCGTCCGGGTCGGCGACGAGAAGCGAGGCGGTGGTACCCAGCGCAGGGAAGGAGACCGATGCCGGACGTGTGGCGGCGGTCATGACGCACCCGACGTGGTGTGCGACGGTTGTGGAGCCGGTGCCGGGGGCTTCGTCGTGATATGCGCGGATGCGGGGTTGGACGGACCGGTGGCGGACGGCAGGACGGGCGCCGTCCGCTGCTTCGGCACGGTCGTATGCGGGGCCGGGCGGGAGGTCGAGGTGGCGGTCCCGGACGGGTCCGCCGAGTGCGACGGAGTCCGCGGGGTGGTAGGTGTGCTCGACGTGGGGGCGGATGCGGGCGTCGACGGCCGGGAGGTGCTCCCGGGCGCGGACGAGGACTTCCCGGGCAGAGCCCGGGCGTACCCCGTGGCGAGCACCACGGAGCCGGCCGCGGCCGCGGCGGCCACCCAGCGGGTGGTGCTTCCGACCCGGCGCAGGCCGCGCTCCCGGCGACGCACGGCACCGGCCGATGTGGGGTGGTCGGGGTGGGACATGGTTCCTCCTCGGCCGTCGATGTGCCGTCGTGAAGCGCTCGACACCTTGCGGCCACGCCTGTGGGTATCCATCCACCAGCCTGCGCGGGCACCCGTCGGGAACCGGTTCAGGAATCCTTCAGAACCCGCAAAGATCAGCAAACATGCTGGTCGGGACGGTGATGCGAGGTGTCACGGAGAGGCCGGCGGGTGCTCGGAGTTGTCCTGGGGCGGCTCAGGCGTCGATGGTCCGCGTAGCGCCACTCGGACTGGCTGCTGCTGCGGTCGCGTCAGCGCCGGGACGCGGGCAGCGACAGCACCACGGTCACACCGCCGCCAGGCGAGTCCAGCAGGTCGGCGGTGCCGCCGTTGGCGGTGACCAGTCGGTGGACGATGGCCAGGCCCAGCCCGGTACCGCTCGCCTCGGGGTTGCCGAATCTGCGGAACGCGCTCTCCCGCGCGGCCCGGGTCATCCCGGGGCCGTTGTCGACGACCCGCAGCTGAACCGATCCGTTGTGCCGCTTACCGGTGATCAGCACCCGGCCGCCCTCCTGGACCGCGTCGAGGGCGTTGGCGATCAGGTTGTCGAGCACCTGCTCGAGATCTCCCTCGCCGAGGAAGGCGGTGAGCCCGGGGCGGCAGTCGGCGGTGAGCCGGACCTGGCCCGCGTCGGCGACGGGCTCCCAGGCGGCAACGCGTTCGGCCACGACGCGGTCCACCCGGACCGGCACCGGTCGCGGCACCGCGTGCTCGGCGCGAGCCACCGCCAGCATGCCGTCCACCAGCCGGGACAGCCGGGCGATCTCGCCCTGCGCGTCGGCCAGTTCCGCCGCCGTGTCCCCTTCGGCGTCGGCGGCGAGCAGGTCGAGCCGCAGCCGGAGGGCCGCCAGCGGGGTGCGCAGCTGGTGCGACACATCGGCGACCACGGCCCGGTGACCGTGCACCAGGGCCTCGGTGCGCCCGGCCATCGTGTTGAACGTCGCCGCGAGGCGCCGCACCTCCTGCGGCCCTGCCCCGGCCGGCGCCCGCGCGTCCAGCGCCCCCTCGCCCAGCCGCTGTGCCGCCTCGTCCAGCACCCGCAGCGGACGACCGACCCAGCGGGCCAGCAGCACCGACATCAGCACGGCGGCACCCAGTCCACCGACTCCGATCAACGCGAGCCAGCCCCACATCACCAGAATCCGGTCGTGCAGCGGATCGGCGGACCGGCTCAGGACGGCGACCCCGACGGGGTCCGAGGTGTCACCGATCGGTACGGCGGTGGTCAGCCACTGATCGTCCTGGCGCACCCGGCTGTCGGGGTGGGCGAGCACGGAGAGGACCAGCCCCTTGGAGTCGTCCCCGGCCACGTCGGAACACGCGGTCGACAGCACGACATGGCCCGCCCTGTCGTAGACGGTCGCGCAGTCGCCCCTCTTGTGGGCCTCCTCGACCAGGCTCGGTGCCACCGCATCCGTCTTGTGATCGGACAGGTACTCCTCGGCAGCGGAGGCGATCGACCTCGTCTTCGCGGCCGCTTCCTCCCGGAACGAGGTCTGCTCGCGCTGGGTCATGAGCAGCCCGAGCGGTACCACCGCCAGCACCAGTACCGCGGTGATCAGGGCGAGGACACTGAGCGCGATGCGGCGGGTCACGGCGCGTCAGCCGACTTCGCCAAGGCGGAAGCCGCGCCCGTAGACGGTCTCGACCAGTCCGGGCACGCCCAGCTTGCGGCGCAACGCGGCCATATGGACGTCCAGCACCTTCGTGGGCCCGTACCAGTGGGCGTCCCAGGCGCGTTCAAGGATCTCCTGACGCGTCACGACCCGACCCGGATCGGCGGCGAGGCACTGGAGGATGTCGAACTCCTTGGGCGTCAGCGCTACGTCCTCGCCGCCGACCATCACCTTGCGGGTGCGTGGGTCGACGACGAGCGGGCCGTGGGTCAGCAGTTCGGGCCCTGCAGGGCGGATGCGGCGCAGTACGGCCCTGATGCGTGCCAGCAGCTCCGCCAGGCCGAAGGGCTTGACCAGGTAGTCGTCGGCGCCTTCGTCGAGGGCGGCGACCCGGTCGCCCTCCTCGCCGCGGGCGGTCACCACGATGATCGCCATGTCGGACCGGCGCCGCAGCACGCGGCAGGCCTCGATGCCGTCCATGTCCGGCAGACCGAGGTCGAGCAGGACCACATCGGGCGGCGGTACATGGGTGAGCGCACCGCGTCCGGAGCCGACGCTGCTCGCCCGGTATCCGGCTCGGTCCAGGCCGCGTACCAGCGACCTGGCGAGCCCTGGATCGTCCTCGACGACCAGCACCGTGAGCGCGTCGGGATCCGCCCTGGGGCCGGTTTTCTGTTCCACAGCACCAAGCCTAGGACGACGTGGACGAGTCTCCGGGCCGGCGGATGGGCAAGGCACGCGCAGGAGCCGCTGCCGCATCCGCCTGGCTTTGCCACATCTGAAGCTTTCCTGAACGGCTCTCCGATGTGGCGCGACGCAAGCTGATGACATGGCGTACGCGAGCCGGAGGATCGCCTCGCGGCGCTGTCTTCGCCCGAAGGAGGCCGGCCCATGTCCATGCCTGGACCCACACACGACTCCGACCCGGTGCGGCGGCGCGAACGCGGACTTCGGCGTGTGAGCACCACGACCCGCCGGACCGCCACCGCTGCGACGGCCGTAGCCCTTCTGCTCGGGGTTGGTTACGCCCACATGCTGCCGAGCAACCCGGGACCCGTGTCCGATGCGGTTGGGCACTCTTCCCGCAGCCTCCCGCAGCCCCGGGCCGGCGCTCCCACCTCCACCACACAGCCGGCGCAGACGACGACCGGAGCGTCCTGACCCCCGGTTCCCACCGTCGGCGTGCGGGCATCGCGGTGCGTCAGGGGGGCCGGGGCGTGCCCCGCACCCCTCACACGGCGCAGGCAACGGTCGCCGGATGTGAGGAGCCACGCCGATGCCGGCCCGCATGTCCTCCGCCACGACCCGTCCTGCCATCGCTGCCGCCCCGTCCGTGACGGGGCGGCCCCCGGGCTCGCACTGTACGTTCCCTGGCCGGACCGCCCGTGCCGCCGTCCCTACCGCCGGAAACCGCTCGCGCCGGGCAGCTACCGGCGCGATGCTGTCAGGATGCCTGCAGAGACCGCTTACCCGGACGAAGTCGGCGGCTACGTCGCAAGGAACGCTGACACCAGCCCCTGAAGCGCGCACACCGACAGGCCGGCGATGCTCGCTCTGACGGGGGATGCGCGAGCGAGTGGGTGACCGGGCCGAACTGCGCATCCATGACGTGGAGAAGCCGCTGGACTTCATCGACGACGCGTTGTTCGACGAAGTCGCATGCGCGTTGATGCTGCACCAGGCTCCGTGCTTCCTTGCCGTCAGGCTTCTGCGGCCCTGACAGCACGCGTCCCCGCCTCCCGGCGACCGCGCAGGCATCGACCCGTCTCCCGAGCGCCGGAACTGGCGTACCACCGTTGGGCCGACCGAGGGAACGGCGGGAACCGGCCGGAACGCCCTCCGGCCCGCGGTGGCCGGAGACGTGATGATCACGGCACCGCCCACCACCTGGAGGGAACACCCGATGAGCGATGCCGCCGTCCCCCTGAAGCAGCGAGTCGGCCGCTACGGTGCCTGGAGCATCGAACTGCGCTCGGATGACCCGGCCCGGCGCGGCGAACTGAACGAGGCCGCGGCCGAGTTGGAGGAACTCGGGTACGGCGCCATCTGGCTCGGCAACAACAGCACCGCCGACCACGCCGCCCCGCTGATCGGGGCGACGCGCCGCGTCGTCGTCGGCACCAGCGTCCTGAACATCTGGCAGCAGGAGGCCGCCGCCACCGCGGCCGGCTTCGCCGAGGTGGAATCGGCGTACCCCGGCCGCTACCTGGTGGGTCTCGGCGTGAGCCACGGCCCGCTGGTAAAGGGGTACAGCCGTCCGTACGCGGCGATGACCCGCTACCTCGACGAGCTGGACGAGGCCGGCCTGGCTGCCGACAGCAGGGTGCTGGCCGCGCTGGGCCCGAAGATGCTGAAGCTGTCCGGTGAGCGGGCGGCCGGCGCCATCCCCTACCTGGTCACGCCCGAACACACCGCCCGGGCCCGAGGGATCCTCGGCGAGGGACCGCTGCTCGCCCCGGAGCTGAAGGTGGTCCTGGAGACCGACCCGGCCCGGGCCCGCGCCCTTGCCCGCGACGCCCTCGCCATGTATCTCACGCTGCCGAACTACACCGACAACTTCCTGCGGCACGGCTTCACCGAGGCCGACCTGGCCGGGGGCGGCAGCGACCGCCTGATCGACGCGGTCTTCGCCTGGGGCGACGAGGACCGTGTCCGCGACCGCATCGACACCTTCCACCAGGCAGGCGGAGACCACGTGGCCCTCCAGGTGGTCACCGGCACGCACAGGGGGCGGTTGCCGAGGGAGGAATGGCGCAGGGTCGCTGCTCTGTGGGGATGACGCCCTCGGAGCAGACGAACGGCGAACCGGCCGGCACGTGGCTGAACCTGCTGCTCAGGGCGTGCTCATCGTGGTGGTGACGGTGAAGGTTCCGCACCACCTTCAGTTCGTCCGAGCACGGCCGCGAGCTGGACATCATCGACCGCATCACCGCCGCCCACGGCGAGCACGACCACCCCGGACATGCCGTCGACTGGGCCGACGCCAACGCCATGGCCCGACCGCGCCGATGGGCATGCGGTCGGGACTACGTCCGACGAGGAGCTGCGGGACCCCGTGGCCGGCGAGTCGGGCCGCGATCCGGCTGCCGAGCGCACCGGTGACCCCGGTGACCGCCGCCGTGGCGTGATTCGTGTCAGACCCCTGTTTCCTTCCAGCCCGGGCCGCTGCACATCCCGGCGTTCTTGTCTTCGCTCATGTCCAGCGAAGAGAGCGGTGGGCTCGGCCGCATCCTCCGGCGTGAGAGGGGGCCGGAGGCCCCCGCCACGCGGACGGTGCCGCCCGGCACCGTCCGCGTGGTCACGATCCCTGTCTCACGATCCCTGTCTCACGGTCCCTGTCTCACGATCCGTGTCGCGCGTGCCGGGGACCGAAGTGTTCGGCGCCTGTGCCGACCGGTGTCCGGCTGCGCCGGTCGTGCAGGGTGAAGTCGGCCCGGACCGCCACCCCGGACTGCAGCAGCCTCTGGTGGACCAGGGGGTCTCGTGCGGGGTGCGAGGCGACGATGCTGATGTACCCCTCGGGCAGGCCGGTCACGGCGTACTCGCCCTGCGCGTTCGTCGTGGTGCGCACCAACTGCCGGCCGCCGGTGTCCATGACGGTCACCGCGGCATGGCGGACGGGCTGCTGCGCGGTGTCGCGGACGGTGCCCTCCAGCATCGGCAACAGCTCGCCGAAGTGGTGCGGGCGGACCGGCAGTGCGGTGGGGGTGGGTGTCTCCACGGAGGGGTCCTCCACCGGCGGCTCGGGAACGTCCTCCTGCTCGTCCTCGGCTCCCGGCGCCGCGGCGGCGCGGTGCTGCCGCCACGCGTCCAGGCCCAGCAGCGCCGTCCCCGCGGTGATCCACGCGCAGAGCACGAGGATCGGCCTCAGCACCCCCGCACCGTCGAAGTACATCACGCCCCTCAAGGCGTCGACCGCATTGCCCAGCGGCATGACCGCGTGCAGGCCCTGGAAGAACCGCGGCAGCAGCTGGACGGGGACCAGGCCGCTGGACGGAACGCTCAGCACCACGTACAGGCCCAGACCCGCGAGTGGGAAGAAGTGCCTGACGAACGGTGCCATGCCGAGGGAGAACGTGGCCACGGCCGTCGTGAGCAGGAAGGCGATCGCCAGGGCCGTGGGGTCGTCGGGGAAGAGGTCCAGTCCCACGCCGACGAGGAAACCCACGACGCTGAAGAGGCCGGCGACGCCCGCGATCGTGATCAGTTTCCTGCGCCGGGTGAAGGTCACCGCCCGCAGCAGGGTCGTGGCGAGTATGTAGCCGGGGACGTTCCAGGCGATCCCGAAGTAGACCAGGGTCGTGCCGGGGCCGTCCTTGCCGACCGTGGGGGCCACGTCCGTGACGGTGAGCTTCTGGTGGTTGTGCGTCGCAAGCTGGGTGAAGCCCTTGGTCAGCGCCTGCTCCAGGGCCGAGCCGTTGGCCTTGGCCACGTACAGCACCGCGTGTTTGCCGTCGGCGGCGAAGCCTGCCACGGCGTCCCGGTCCAGCACCGCCCGGCGGGCCTCCTGGGCGTCTGCCACGGCGGTGACGTCGAACCCGCCGCGGTGCTCCCGCTGCAGCGCGGTGTCGACCTTGCGTTCCACCGCGGGACCGGCGACCGCGATTCTGGCGTGGTGGGGCTGAGGCTGGTGGAAGGCCAGGGGGAAGCAGAACAGCAGGCCCAGGAAGAGCGTCACCGGGATCGTGAGGGTCTCGACGAGGACTCTGGCCACGGAAGCGCCCCCAGGCCGCTCGATCCGGGCTTTCACAGAACCCCCTCTCGCCCGCCGCGGGGCACGCGGGACGCGACCGGACGCCCGGCAGTCCCGAGGCCGCCTCCCCGGCCCCGGTGGGCCTGCGGTATCCGCGGTCCGAACAGTTTCACGACGCCTCTCCCGACTGTGCCGCGCCCGGGCATCGTCAGGGCGCCACCCGATTCATGTACCGATCGGAACATCTATCTTTGCTGGACCTTACGCGTACCGATCGGTACAGTCAAAGAGTGTCGCGCCCCGTCAATGCCGAGAAGCGTGCCGAGCTGCTGAAACAGGTGGTGCACCACCTCCAGCACCACGGCGTCGCACAGATGTCGCTCAGTCCGCTCGCCCAGTCGATCGGCACCACCAAGCGCATGCTTCTGTACTACTTCGGCAGCCGCGAGAACCTGCTGGCCCAGGCGCTGGCCGCCAGCCGCCCCGACGCCCACGCCATGTTCGACGGCGTTCGCGACAGCGAGGGACTGCGGAAAGCGGCTCATACCCTGTGGGACGCGATGACGGTCGGGGAGCAGTCCGGTCCGGTCCGCATGCTGCTGCAGCTGCTCAGCCTCGCCGCCACCGATCCCCAGCAGTACGGCGCCGTCGCGGCCGAGACCGTCGAGGTCATGGTCGGCCCCATCGCAGCGGCCTACGTCCGGCTGGGGCACCCGCCTCGGGAGGCGCGGGCGGCGGCCACGCTCCTCGTCTCCGGACTGCGCGGTCTGTGCCAGGACCGCCTGGTGACCCATGACGCCGCCCGTACCGACGCGGCCGCCCGCCGGCTCATCAAGGGCGCGGTCGCGGCGGCCGACTGAGCCGGTGCCCCCCGTCCGCGCCCGGTGGCACAGCCGTACGGCAGACTCCGGACCGTGTTGACCGGAGTGTTCCAGGGGCACTCGGGGAAGAACTCGGGGTGACGCCGTGGGGCGGTTCGGGCAGGTCCGCGGATCCGTGCCGATGCGCCAGGCCCCCTCGGCGGGCAGCCCCACCCGGTGCTGAAACCGCTTGGCAGAAACGCAGGTCGACATCGTGCTCCGGAGACATCGAGCGGCGCCGGCCCCGCCCGCCGGTACGGACGGCGACCCGGGGCTCTTCACGCCCGACTCCGTGACCTGGCAGATGCACGGCGACCCCATGATGTGGGTCGCCGGCATCCGGGCGCTCTACCTCCAGGCCCTGCACCCTCGCGCGGTGCGCGGTGTCATGGAGAACTCCGACTTCCGCCGCGACGCCTGGGGCCGGCTGATGCGGACCGCGAACTTCGTCGGTACGACGACCTACGGCACCACCGAGGCCGCCGAGCGGGCCGGAGCGCGGATCCGGAAGATCCACAGCATGCTGGGCGCGACGGACCCGGACACCGGCGAACGGTACGGCGTGGACGAACCCGACCTGCTGTTGTGGGTGCACTGCGCCGAGATCGACTCCTATCTGCACGTCGTCCGCCGCTCCGGCTTCCCGCTCACCGACGCACAGGCCGACCGCTACATCGCCGAACACCGGGTCAGCGGCCGCCTGGTCGGCCTCGACCCCGCCGCCGTGCCGGGCGACCAGGAGGAGATGGCCGCCTACTTCGAGAAGGTGCGACCGCTGCTCGCCGCCGGCGCCGACGCACACGCGGTCGACGACTTCCTGCTCAGTCCGCCGGCACACCCGCTCCTGATACCGGCGCGCGCAGCACTGTGGCGGCGCGTGGCCCGCCTCGCGTACGCCTCTCTGCCGCCGTACGCCCACGAGCTGTACGGCAGACCGGCCCCTCGACCCGCCGTCGTCACCCGCCGACTGCGCGCCACCGGCACCCTGTTGCGCTGCGTTCCCGCACGTCTGCGCTGGCAACTCCCGCCCAAACACATCCTGCGCGCCATGGCGAGGCTCGGCCCGGACACGCGCCCCGCACCGTACAAAGTCGGGCGATAGACAGCCATACTGGGCGGGCAGGGGGGTGTCACGGACCGCGACGGGGGGCGACGGCGCGCGATGGCTGACAGCAGGCTGGTCCAGGGACGGTACCGGCTGCTCGACCTGATCGGGCGGGGCGGGATGGGCGAGGTGTGGCGGGCCCGCGACGAGTCACTCGGCCGGCAGGTCGCCGTGAAGTGCCTCAAACCGCTGGGCCCGCACCACGACCAGGCGTTCACCCGGGTGCTGCGGGAGCGGTTCCGGCGCGAGGCGAGAGTCGCCGCCGCCCTCTCGCACCGCGGGGTCACCGTCGTCCACGACTTCGGCGAGTACGACGGCATCCTCTACCTGGTGATGGAGCTGCTGAACGGCCGCAACCTGAGCCAGCTCCTGGAAGACGACAAGCACCACCCGCTGCCCGTCGGCGACGTCGTCGACATCGCCGAGCAGGTCGCCGCCGCCCTCGCCTACACCCATCAACGGGGCATCGTGCACCGGGACCTGAAGCCGGCCAACATCATGCGGCTCACCGACGGCACGGTGAAGATCTGTGACTTCGGCATCGCCCGCCTCGGCCACGACATCGGCTTCACCTCCCGGCTGACCGGCACCGGCATCGCCATGGGCACCCCGCACTACATGTCCCCGGAGCAGATCGGCGGCACCGAGGTCGACCAGCGCAGCGACCTGTACTCGCTGGGCTGCGTCCTCTACGAGATCGCCACCGGGGCACCGCCGTTCGACCTCGACGACGCCTGGGCGATCCTCGTCGGCCACCGCGACACCCCGCCCGCCCCGCCGCGCAGCCACCGCCCCGAGCTGCCCGGCTGGTTCGAGCGGGTCGTCCTCGACCTGCTGGCCAAGCGGCCCGAACAACGGCCGTACGACGCCGGGGAACTGGGCCGCCGGATCATCTCCGGGCGGACGACACCCACCTACGTCCCCACCGTCGTCACCGCGCAGCCCCGGCTCCGGACCGCGGAACCGGGCGCCCGCGAGCCGCGGTTGCCGTCCTGGACCCGTGGCATGACCACCGGCCACAAGGCGACCGGCGCCGCCCTGCGCACCACCCCGCCCGACCCCGGTGCCGGCCTCACCGGCGAGTGGGCCGCCCGCCCGGCCGCCGGCGTCGCGGAACCGCTCCCGGCCGTCCCCGCGCCCTCCCCGGAGATCCTCGCCGCCCTCGCCGGCCGGCACAACGCCGGGCTCACCCTGGGACGGCTCGGCCGCTGGGCCGAGGCCGGCGACGTACACCGCGCCGTCGCCGCCGAACGCACCCGTCTCCTCGGCCCCGACCACCCCGACACCCTCGCCAGCCGCTACGAGATCGCCTTCACCCTCACCCGCACCGGCCGTCCCGCCGACGCGCTGCGCGAGTACACCGAGGTCGCCGCCGCCCGGGAGCGCACCCTCGGCGCCGATCACCCCGACACCCTCGCCGCCCGCCAGGAAACGGCCTACGTGCTCGGCCAGTTGGGCCGCCATTTCGACGCCCACCAGGTGTACACGGCCGTCCTCGCCACCCGGCAGCGGCTGACCGGCCCCGACCATCCGGACACCCTGCGCTGCCGCCACAACCTCGCCTTCAACCTCAGCAGGCTGGGCCGCCTGGAGGACTCGTACCGCATGGCCCACGAGGTGGCCGCGGCCCGCGCCCGGGTGCTCGGCCCGCTCCACCCCGACACCCTGGTCACCCGCTACGAAGTCGCCTACGCGTTAGGGCAGTTGGGTCGCTGGGAAGAGGCCCTGCAGACCTACCGCGAGGTGGCCGAGGCCCGCGGCCGCGCCCTCGGCGCCGACCACCCCGACACCCTCGCCGCCCGCTACGAGGTCGGCATCAGCCTGGGCCGCCTGGGCCGCAGCGCCGACGCGCTCACCCTCTACCGCGCGCTGATCGACGACCGCACCCGCGTCCAGGGCCCCGCCCACCCCGAGACCCTGCGAGCCCGCCACGGCCTCGGCGTCAACCTCGGCCGCCTGGGCCGCTGGGAGGAGGCCCTGGCGGAGTCGCGCGACGTGTGCGCGATCCGGGAACGCGTGCTCGGCCCGGACCACCCCGACACGCTGGTGAGCCGCCGCGAGGTGGCGGTGGGCCTCGGGTGGCTGGGACGCTGGGCGGACGCGCTGACGGAGTACAGGAGGGTGGCGGGCGCCCGGGAACGAGTCCTCGGCCCCGACCACCCGGACACCCTCGCCAGCCGCAACGACGAGGCGCACTGTCTGGAGCAGTTGGGGCGGGGGGCCGAGGCGGTCGAGCTGTACCGGAGGGTGGCGGTCCTCCGTCAACAGCGCGCATCCGGAGGTCGACTCTGAAACGCGCCCCACAACGCGCCCCCGAAGGGGCGCTGGGGGTACCCCCGGCCGAAGGCTGGGGGAGGAACTGCGCGACCAGCCCCGCACGGCCCGCACGTGAAAACCGGCCCTCCCCGCGGAGCGAACCGGCATGCCTCTTACCTACGTAGATCATCGTGTGTTACGAAGAGCTATGCCCGCTGCCACGGAACCCTCCCGCACCTACGACGCCATCATCGTCGGCGGCGGCCACAACGGCCTCGTCGCGGCCGCCTACCTGGCCCGGGCCGGCCACACGGTCCTGGTCCTGGAGCGGCTCGGCCGCACCGGCGGCGCCGCGGTCTCCACCCGCCCCTTCGCCGGCGTCGACGCACGGCTGTCCCGCTACTCCTACCTGGTCAGCCTCCTGCCGCGGAAGATCGTCCGCGACCTCGGCCTGAACTTCCGCGTCCGCGGCCGCACCATCTCCTCGTACACGCCCGTGGAACGCGACGGGCGGCCCACCGGCCTGCTGGTCGGCGGCGGCGAGCGGCGGATCCGCGAGGCCTTCGAACGGCTGACCGGAGGCAAGGCGGAGTACCAGGCCTGGCAGCGGTTCTACGGCACGACCGGCCGGGTCGCCGAACGCGTCTTCCCGACGCTCACCGAACCGCTGCCCACGCGTGAGGAACTCCGCCGCCGCATCGACGACGAGGCGGCCTGGCGGGCCCTGTTCGAGGAGCCGATCGGGGTCGCGATCGAGGAGAACTTCACGGACGACCTGGTGCGCGGGGTCGTCCTCACCGACGCGCTGATCGGTACCTTCGCCGACGCCCACGACGCCTCGCTGCGCCAGAACCGCTGCTTCCTCTACCACGTCATCGGCGGCGGCACCGGCGCCTGGGACGTACCGGTCGGCGGCATGGGCGCCCTCACCGACGCACTGGCCGCCGCCGCGCGCTCGGCGGGCGCGGTGCTCGCCACCGGGCACGAGGCGGTACGGATCGAGACGGACGGCCGGACCGCGGAGGTCGCCTACCGCACCGGGGACGGGGAGGGCGTCGCGGCCGCCCGGCACGTGCTGGTGGGCGCCTCCCCGCAGGAACTCGCCGCCCTCACCGGCGACCCGGCCCCGGAGCCCGCCGAGGGCGCCCAGCTCAAGGTGAACATGCTCCTCAAGCGGCTGCCCAGGCTGCGCGACACCGCCGTCGACCCGCGCGAGGCGTTCTCCGGGACCTTCCACATCGCCGAGGGCTACGGGCAACTGGCCACCGCCCATGCCCAGGCGGCGGCCGGCCGGCTGCCCGCGGCCCCGCCCTCCGAGATCTACTGCCACTCCCTGACCGACCCCACCATCCTCGGCCGTGACCTGGCCGAACGCGGCTACCAGACGCTCACCCTCTTCGGCCTGCACACCCCGGCCCGGCTCTTCGCCGCCGACAACGACGCCGTACGCGACGAACTCCTCAAGTCCACCCTCGCCCAGCTCGACGCCCACCTCGCCGAGCCGATCGTCGACTGCCTCGCCCTCGACGCCGACGGCCGCCCCTGCATCGAGGCGAAGACCCCCCTCGACCTCGAACGCGACCTGCGCCTGCCCGGCGGCAACATCTTCCACCGCGACCTCTCCTGGCCCTACGCCCAGGACGGCACCGGACGCTGGGGCGTGGAGACCCGGCACGCCAACGTCCTGCTGTGCGGGGCGGGCGCGGTGCGCGGGGGAGGGGTGAGCGGGGTGCCGGGGCACAACGCGGCGATGGCGGTCCTGGAACAGCGGGCCGACTGACCCCTGGCCGGAACAACACGGCCAAAGAATCTGACGGGGCATCAGAAAATGTCTTCCGTCGGCCGCACGACTGCGGCATCCTGCGCCCATGCAGACGGAGCTGAGCAAGACCCTGGGAGTCGAGCACGCCGTCTTCGGCTTCACGCCGTTTCCCGCCGTGGCCGCGGCCATCAGCCGGGCCGGCGGCTTCGGAGTGCTCGGCGCGGTCCGCTACACCGCACCCGACGACCTCAAACGCGACCTCGACTGGATCGAGGCGCACGTCGACGGGAAGCCGTACGGGCTCGACGTCGTGATGCCGGCCAAGAAGGTGGAAGGCGTCACCGAGGCCGACGTCGAGGCGATGATCCCGGAGGGGCACCGGCAGTTCGTGCGGGACACCCTCGCCAAGTACGGCGTGCCCGAGCTGGCCGAGGGGGAGGCGTCCGGCTGGCGCATCACCGGCTGGATGGAACAGGTCGCCCGCACCCAGCTCGACGTCGCCTTCGACTACCCCATCCGGCTGCTCGCCAACGCCCTCGGCTCCCCGCCCGCCGACGTCGTCGACCGCGCCCACGACCGGGACGTCCTCGTCGCCGCCCTCGCCGGCAGCGCCCGGCACGCCGTCAAGCACCGGGACGCGGGCATCGACATCGTCGTGGCCCAGGGCTACGAGGCCGGCGGCCACACCGGCGAGATCGCCACCATGGTCCTCACCCCGGAGGTCGTCGACGCCGTCGCCCCCCTGCCCGTCCTGGCCGCCGGCGGCATCGGCAGCGGCCGCCAGGTGGCCGCCGCGCTCAGTCTCGGCGCTCAGGGAGTGTGGCTGGGCTCCATGTGGCTGACCGTCACGGAAGCCGACCTCTCCTCGCCCGCTGTGACCCGCAAACTGCTCGCCGCCGGCTCCGGCGACACCGTCCGCTCCCGCGCCCTGACCGGCAAACCGGCCCGCCAGCTGCGCACCGAGTGGACCGACGCCTGGGACGACGCGAACGGCCCCGGCACTCTCCCCATGCCCCTCCAGGGCCTGCTCGTCGCCGAGGCCCTGACCCGCATCCAGAAGTACGAGGTCGAGCCCCTGCTCGGCACCCCCGTCGGCCAGATCGTCGGCTGCATGACCAGCGAACGCAGCGTCCAGGCCGTCTTCGACGACCTCACCCGGGGCTTCGAACAGGCCGTCGACCGCATCAACCGCATCGCCGGAAGGAGCGGCAAGTGACCAGCACGCCCCCCGCCGGATTCTGGGCCCAGGCCACGAGCGATCCCGACCGCACGGTGCTCGTCGCACCCGACGGCGAGGAATGGACCGCAGGCCGCCTGCACGCGGCCGTCAACCAGCTCGTCCACGGACTCCGGGCCGCCGGCCTGGAGCGCGGCGACGCCTTCGCGGTCGTCCTGCCCAACGGGCCCGAGTTCTTCACCGCCTACCTCGCCGCCTCCCAGGCCGGCCTCTACCTCGTCCCGGTCAACCACCACTTCGTCGGCCCGGAGATCGGCTGGATCGTCGCCGACTCCGCCGCCAAGGTGCTCATCGCCCACGAACGGTTCGCCGGCCCGGTCCGCCACGCCGCCGACGAGGCCGGCCTCCCGGCCACCCACCGGTACGCGGTCGGCGAGATCGACGGCTTCCGCCCGTACGCCGAACTCCTCGCCGGACAGCCCGAGTCGGCGCCCGCGGACCGCGAACTCGGCTGGGTCATGAACTACACCTCGGGTACGACGGGCCGCCCCCGCGGCATCCGCCGCCCGCTGCCCGGCAAACTCCCCGAGGAGGCCTACCTCGGCGGCTTCCTCGGCATCTTCGGCATCCGCCCCTTCGGCGACGACGTCCACCTGGTCTGCTCGCCGCTGTACCACACGGCCGTCCTCCAGTTCGCGGGCGCGTCCCTCCACATAGGCCACCGCCTGGTCCTCATGGACAAGTGGACCCCCGAGGAGATGCTGCGCCTGATCGACACACACAAGTGCACCCACACCCATATGGTCCCCACCCAGTTCCACCGCCTGCTAGCCCTCCCCGAGGATGTGCGCGCACGCCATGATGTCTCCTCCATGCGGCACGCCATCCACGGCGCCGCCCCCTGCCCGGACCACGTCAAGCGCGCCATGCTCGACTGGTGGGGCCCCAGCGTCGAGGAGTACTACGCGGCCAGCGAGGGCGGCGGCGCCTTCGCCACCGCCGAGGACTGGCTGAAGAAACCCGGCACGGTCGGCAAGGCCTGGCCCATCAGCGAACTCGCGATCTTCGACGACGACGGCAACCGGCTGCCGCCCGGAGAACTCGGCACCGTCTACATGAAGATGAACACCGGCGGCTTCGCCTACCACAAGGACGAGGCCAAGACGAAGAGGAACCGCATCGGCGACTTCTTCACCGTCGGCGACCTCGGCTACCTCGACGAGGACGGCTACCTGTTCCTCCGCGACCGCAAGATCGACATGATCATCTCGGGTGGCGTCAACATCTATCCTGCCGAGATCGAGTCCGTGCTCCTCTCCCACCCCGCCGTCGCCGACGCCGCCGCCTTCGGCATCCCGCACGACGACTGGGGCGAGGAGGTCAAGGCCGTCGTGGAACCCGCCCCCGGACACGAGCCAGGCCCGGACCTGGCCGCCGGCCTGCTCGCCCACTGCGCCGGACAACTCGCCGGCTACAAGTGCCCCAAGACCGTCGACTTCATCGCCGAGATGCCCCGCGACCCCAACGGCAAGCTGTACAAGCGGCGGCTGCGGGACCCGTACTGGGAGGGACGCACCAGGCCGGTGTGACCGGCCGGGATCCGGTGACCCGGCGCGTCAGGCGCCCGTCCGGTGCCGCGCCTCCAGGAACCCGGCGAGGCCGGCGGCATCGGTGCCGAGCTTGCGGTAGACGCTGGACAGCAGCTGCCGCACACCCTGCTCGGTGAGGTGCAGCTCCTTGGCGACCACGCCCACCGCGTGCCCCTGGACGGTCAGTTCGGCGGTCCGCAGCTCCGCCGCGGTGAGCGTCTCCACCTGCGCGTACCGCAACGGCAGCGGCCGCAGCCCGGCCGCCGACAGCTCCTCCCGGGCCCGGGCGGCGAGCGCCCCGGCCCCGCAGTGGACGGCTCCCTCCAGCCCCTGGTAGAGCCGCTCGGCGGCCTCCTGGAGCCGGCCGGCCAGGGACAGCGCGGCACCGTGTCCGACCTGGGCGCGGGCGAGTTCGTAGGCGGCCGGCGACTGCTCCAGCTGCTCCACGGCCTGCGCGTACAGGTCGACCGCCGACGGCCCACCGGTCACTTCGGCGAGTGTGTGCAGGGCCTGCCCGACGGCCGAGGCGGCACCGAACTCACGGGCCCTGCGCACGGCTTCCTCGGCATGACCCACCGCCTCCCCGGGCGCGGTGGGGGCGAGCGCGGTCGCGAGCCGCAGCTGCCACGGGCACCAGGCCGGGTTCCGCCAGCCCCGCCCGTCCAGCCACTCCCCGACCGCGGACAGCAGCTGCGCCGCCTCGGCGTGCTTCCCCTCGGCGAGGAGGAGTTCTGCGTAGACGGTGCGGGGGTCGGGGTAGATGACGGCGTTGACCGGGGCCGCGCCGAAGTGGTGTCCGTCGGCGAAGTCGCGCGCTTCGGCGATGCGCCCACGGGCCAGCAGGGTCTTGATGAGAATGCTCACGCCGAACCACTGCGCGGCCACCACCCCGTCCACCTTGTCGGCGATCCGCAGGCCCTCCCGTACGGCGTCCTCGGCTTCGGCCAGACTGCCGCGGCGATAGTGGACGTACCCCGCGATGGTCTGGCCGAACGCCAGGTGGGAGCCGTGCCAGCCCTTGGCCACGCATTCGGCGATGCCCTTGCTGAACAACTCCTCGGCACGCCGCGGCTGGTCGCCGTACATGTACACCAGGGCGACGGAGAGGGGTACCTCGAACCCCCGGTTCTCGTCGGTCCAGCTCATGCCGCCGTGCAGGGCCTTGTCGGCGTACGCGAGGGAGGTCTCCCTCGGTTCGCCCCGCATGGCGGCGTCCCAGGCCCGCAGTCCCAGGATGTAGCGTTCCTCCAGACTGCGGCCGGGCAGCTGCTCGGCCAGGCGCGCCAGCGTCCGGGAGCGGGTGGGTGAGTCGTGGTCGTCAGGGCGCACCATGCTCCAGACGAACTGATCGGCCTGCATGCGGAGCTTGACGCGTGGATTCGTGGCCTTCCGTGCCTCCTCGACGGCCACGTTCACGGCCTCGGCCAGTTGATCGGTGTGGGCCATGGCCGTGGTGAGCCGGTAGACGATGGAGGCACGCAGATCGGGGTCGACGTGCGGCTGGGCCAGCGCCTGGCGCAGATGCCGCACCGTGGCCGTGGGTTCGATGAGGAAGGTGGCGCAGGCGAGTTCGTGAAGGACCGCGGCACGGTCCTCGGGCGGGGGCGGTTCCTGCAGCGCGCGGGTCAGCAGCCGCCGCGCCGCGTCGGTGGCTCCGGCACGGAGGTATTCACGGGCGGCCTCGCGCAGACACGTGACGGTCTCGGGGCGGTCTTCGCAGGGCACCTCCAGCAGATGCCGGGCGGCCTTGGCGGGTCCGTAACCCGCGGCGAGGACGGCCTGCGCCGCGGTGTTGTGCAGACCGGTCCGGAAGCCCGTGCGGATGGACCGGTAGATCGTCGTGGCGATGAGCGGGTGCACGAACTCGAGCTCACCCTCGTGACCGTGCCCGTCTTTCAGGATCCGCGCCGCGCGCAGCTTCTCGGTTGCCTCGGCGGCGGCCTCGTCACCCAGCACGGCGATGGCCGCGGCGAGCTCCGGCGCGAACGGCGAACCCAGTACGGCCGCGGTCTGCGCGAAGCGCACGGTCGCGGTGCCGAGCCGTTCCAGGCGTTCGATCAGCCCCGGGCCCTTGATCGCGGCGGCCAGCTCACGCATCGTGGGCAGGTCGTGGTCGGTGCCGCCCAGTTCGCGCTCACCGAGTCCGATGGCCAGTTCCACCGTCTCGAAGGGGCTGCCGCCGGTGGCCGACCAGCATTCCTTGCAGAACCGGTCCCCGGCAGCCTCCCCGATCTCGTGCCTGACGATCTGCGCGACGCCTTCCGGGGTGAGCAGGGCCAGGTTGTGCGGGCGGTTCCCGTGGTCTGCGACGAGCGTGCGGAACTCGCCCGCCTCGGGGGGAAGTTCGTCGGGCCGGTAGGTGACGACGATCAGCAGGGGGAGATCCTCGACCCGTGGTGCGAAGGAGGTGAGCCAGCTCAGGGACTCCGGGTCGGTCCAGTGGAGGTCGTCCAGGATCAGGACGACGGGAGCCTTCTTCATCGTGAGGCGCGTCATGACCCAGTCGAGACCCTCGCGGACTCCGGTCGGGTCCGGTGCGGGGGCGGGCCCGGTCGCTTCGAGCCCGAGGACGGCGGCGACGGTGTCGTACCAGCTGCCCAGGAAGACGCGGAGTTCCGCCTCGTCCATCCGTGCCAGCGAGGGCTGCATCAGCTGGCGTACCACGCGGAACGCCGAGCCCTGTTCCGTCTCACTGCCCCTGCCCGACAACACCGTGAACTTGTGTGCCACGGCCCGGGCACGTGCTTCTGTGACGAGCGCGGTCTTGCCCAGTCCGGCCGCCCCGGAGAAGGCGAGCAGCCCTTTGCTCCGTGCGCGTGGCACGCCGCCCGTGGTGCGCCGCAATTCCCGGAACGCCGCGTCGAGGGCCTGAAGTTCCCGGTGGCGTTCGATCAGGATCTCTTGGTCCGTGATCGGTTGCCGGGGCTCCGTCGCCATATGCCGTACCGCTTTCTTTCGTTCGGCCCGGGGAGAGCCGAGCGTACGCCTTGTTGCGGTGGGGGCAGGCCGGACTGAGTACTATCGGGTGAATCATGAACTGCAGAAGGGATAATGTCCGTTCTTTGGGTAAGAGTCCCTGATCGCCGCCTTCCTCAGGTGCGTTCGCGGGTGCGTGTCGAATACAGCTGTGTCACGGCGGGCACCGACGCCACGTCCGCGTACCGGGGTACGGTTCGGGACCAGTGGTAACAGCCGCGGATCCAGCCGGTCATGCCCTCCACGTACTCGGCGCCCGCGGGGCTCAACTCCGGTTCGACCTCCGCGTGGAGCCGCTCGAACTCGCGGATCGTGCTGTTGATCCGCCGGATGGCCAGGACGACGGCGGCCTGCAGGGAGCAGCGGTGTTCGCGCTGGTAGGCCAGGGCGAGGTTGATCATTTCGCCCGCGCGCTGTTCTTTCACGGCGGAGAACAGGTCGGCCGTCCAGACCGCCGCGTCGGCCGAGAGCCTCCTGAGCCGCCGTACGGCCGGGTGGTCGATCTCCGCGGGGGTCGGATCGGCGGATGCCGCGGCCTCGTACAGCGGGTAGAACGGCTCGACACCCGCGGTCAGTGACCGTATCGAGGCGCAGTCTCCCGTGCGCAGGGCCACGGAGTGGGTCTGGGCCACGGCTTCGTACAGCAGGCCGTGCACGTATTCCCGGCTGTGCGAGGCCCACCGTGCCGCCTGATCGGGCGTGCACCGCTCCTGCACCTGCCGGTACAGGTCGGTCAGGGCCGCTCCGAGCGGTGTGCTGGGCGCACAGCCGTCCCGCAGGACGGCGATGCTCTCGCACAGCATGGGCACGAGCGCAGCCGGGGAGTGCCGGCCGATGTCCTCCGCCCGGTCGTCGAAGACGAACTGATAGGCGATCTGGTGGGCCACGATGCGCAGGATCCCGGGGTCCACGGCGGGGCTCGTGAACGACGCGAGCTGGGCGGGGCGAGTGCGGGTGATCATCGCCGCCACACCCGGTTCCGCGGTCAGCCCCCAGGTACTCAGCCATATGTCCACACTGGCCGAGGCCTCTCGTTCATGGGGGTTGCGCCGGAACGGAAACGGCATGTGCAGGTGGGTGTCGATGAGGTCCTTGAGGCTGGCTGTCACCTGTCCGTCCGGTCCGCCGAACGCAACTTCCTCATGCGTTGTCGACACCGTGGTCACCTGCCGATCGGTAGTCCGGGGCCTGTCGAGCCTGTCGGGTGCAGACCGCGCGGCGCGGGAGCGGAGGGCGGGACGACGATGTGTCCGGCGGCCGGTGCGGACGGGTCTCGCGGAGCATGACCAGCGAGCGCGGCCCCAGCGTGATCGCGGGGCGCGGTGCCCGGTCGACATACCCGGGCAGATGGCGCAGGCGGACGCGGCCTGCGATGGTGGCGAGCGCCACGGTGACCTCCACCATGGCGAACTCGTCGCCGAGGCATTTGCGGTTGCCCGCGGAGAACGGCATCATCGCGCGCCGCTGTGCGGCGGTGGGCCGGCCCGGCAGCCAGCGGTCGGGGTCGAAGCGCTCCGGGTCGGGGAACGACGACGGGTCGTGGTGGAGCAGGTAGGGGCTGTAGAGCACGGTGGCTCCGGCGGGCAGCCGGCGGCCGGCGAGTTCCGTCTCCCGGGTGGCGACGCGGGTGAAGAGCCAGCCGGGGGAGGAGTGCCGCAGCGTCTCGGAGACCACGCACCGGGTCTGGACCAGGTCCGGCAGATCGTCCGGGCCGGGCAGGCGGCCGCCGGGCAGGACGGTGTCGAGCTCGGCGTGCAGGCGCTGTTCGGCCTCGGGATGGCGGGCCAGCAGACTGAAGGCCGCGGCCAGGGACAGGGCCGAGGTCTCGGCGCCGGTGAGCAGCAACGTGATCAGGTGGTCGTGGATCTCCTGGTCGGTGCGGGCGGGGGTCTCGCCGTCGCCGTGGGGGGCCGCCAGCAGGGTGCCCAGGACGTCGTCGCGGGCGGCGCCCCGGCGGCGCTCCGCGATCACCGCGTCGATGATCGCGTGCAGGCGGGCGAGCGCCCGCCGGTAGCGGCGGTTGGCCGGGGTCGGGAGCCGGAACAGCACGTCGACCGGAACGACCGTGCGGACGAACAGGCCGCGGACGACGTCGGCGAGACAGTCCCGCACCTGGGCGGCGGTCGTGTCGTCCAGCGAGTCGGAGAGCAGGACCCGGCTGATCACGCGGGTCGTGAGGGTCGTCATCGCCTCGGTGACGGGAACCGTCCCGCCCGCCTGCCACCCCTCGCACACCGACTCGGCCTCCTCGGCGACGAGTTCCGTGTAGGCGGCGGCGTGGGAGGGACGGAACGCCGGCTGCAGCAGCCGGCGTTTGTCCCGGTGCGCGGACTGACGGCAGGTCACCAGTCCGTCCCCCATCAGATGGCCCAGCCTGTCGTACAGCGGGCCCCCCTTGTCGAAGGTGTGCGGGTCCATGAGCATCTCGTGGGCCAGCTCCGGGTGGCACACCATCCAGGCACGGCGGGGGCCAAGCCGTATCTCGACCAGATCCCCGTGCGCGGGCAAAGAATTGAGAAAAGCCAGCGGGCGACGGTATAAGGCGATACCGTGGCCGAGGAGTGGGAATATGCCGGGAGCAGTACCTGTCGTCCACGTTCGTTTCTGTTCAGACACGGCACCGTTCATGGAAACCTCCTGCCCAGTACGACATGTGAAATGAACGAACTTGCTTCGAGGCTGACAGTCCGAGACAAGTCCTGCCCAGTTCAATCACGTCAGGGTTTCCGGAAGCCTTTCTCCAAAGGGGCGCACAGGGGCACGTTGAAGCAGAAAGCCCATGCGGTGGAGACCTCTTGATGCATGAGGCATCGACTGTGATTCCTTTTGTCACTCCCGTGCGGTTCCATCCCGTGCCGCCTTCCGGCCAGGACCGGCGGGAAAGCGGCGGCGGCCGAGCGGACCCGCCGGTTCTGGGCGTCGGCCTTCGCGGTCGCTTGACCTGTCACGGCCGCGGGCCGAGGATCATGAGTCATGACGCAGGGACAGGGCAGCACGGTGGACGGGGTGCTGCGGCGCAGCGCCCGGCGCACTCCCGCGCGGGTGGCGGTGCGGTACGGCGAACGGCGCTGGACGTACGAGGAACTCGACGACGCGGTCTCGCGCGCGGCGAGCGTCCTGCTCGGCCAGGGCCTCGACCGCGGTGACCGGGTCGGCACCTACGGACACAACTCCGACGCCTACCTGATCGCCTTCCTCGCCTGCGCCCGCGCGGGCCTCGTGCACGTCCCGGTCAACCAGAACCTGACAGGCGACGACCTCGCCTACATCGTCGGCCAGTCGGGCAGCTCGCTGGTGCTGGCCGACCCGGATCTGGCCGGCCGCCTTCCCGAGGGCGTACCGGCGCTGCCCCTGCGGGACGCCGACGGCTCGCTGCTGGCCCGGCTCGCGGACGCGGCGCCGTACGAGGGGCCCGAACCGCGCACCGAGGACCTCGTGCAGCTGCTGTACACCTCGGGGACCACGGCGTTGCCCAAGGGCGCGATGATGACCCACCGGGCGCTCGTGCACGAGTACCTGAGCGCGATCGCCGCCCTCGACCTGAGCGCCGGGGACCGGCCCGCACACGCACTGCCGCTCTACCACTCCGCCCAGATGCACGTGTTCCTGCTGCCCTACCTCGCGGTGGGCGCCACCAACGTCATCCTCGACGGGCCCGACGGCGACACCCTCTTCGGCCTCGTCGAGGCAGGGGACGTGGACAGCCTGTTCGCGCCGCCCACCGTGTGGATCGGACTCTCCAACCGGCCCGACTTCGCCACCCGCGACCTCGGCGGACTGCGCAAGGCCTACTACGGGGCATCGGTCATGCCGGTGCCCGTCCTGGAGCGACTGCGCGAACGGCTGCCGGACCTCGCCCTGTTCAACTGCTTCGGGCAGAGCGAGATCGGGCCGCTCGCCACCGTGCTCGCCCCCGAGGAGCACAAGGGGCGGCTGGACTCCTGCGGCCGCACCGTCCTGTTCGTCGAGGCCCGTGTGGTGGACGAGGACGGCGCGGACGTGCCCGACGGCACCCCCGGCGAGATCGTCTACCGCTCACCGCAGCTGTGCGAGGGCTACTGGGACAAGCCCGAGGAGACCGAAGCGGCCTTCCGGGACGGCTGGTTCCACTCCGGCGACCTCGCGGTGCGCGACGCCGACGGCTACTACACGATCGTCGACCGCGTGAAGGACGTCATCAACTCCGGTGGCGTGCTGGTCGCCTCACGGCAGGTCGAGGACGCCCTCTACACCCACGAGGCGGTCGCCGAGGCCGCCGTGATCGGACTGCCCGACGAGCGGTGGATCGAGGCGGTCACCGCCGTCGTCGTACCGCGCGGCGAGATCGACGAGGCCGGGCTGATCGCCCACGTGAAGGAGAAACTGCCCGCCTTCAAGGCACCCAAGCGGATCCTGTTCGTGGACGAGCTGCCCCGCAACGCCAGCGGAAAGATCCTGAAGCGGGAACTGCGGGACCGGTTCGGCCACGCCTCCTGAGGACCCGGGGACGCCGCACCCGGCACGACCCAAGAAGTCCGGCTCCATACCTTGCGCGGCTTCCGGCACCACGTCCGCCGTTCACCGGCGGCGTGCACACAGCAGACATGCGCTGCTGTCTCCCCGTCCCCCTCGGCGCACTCGCGGGCGTCCCCGGCCCCTGCGAGATGCTGCGCTCCGGCTTCCTCCTCGCACCCGCACTGTTCCACTCCGCCACCGCTTCCCGCCCCCGGCACCCCCGCTCGCTCGCCGCCCTCCACCTGGAGCTGGTCACCCTCACCGAGGACCGCGCCGTCATCACCTGGCACACCGCCCTGCCCGGCACCGACGACGGCACCGGCCGGATGCTGCCCGCCGTCACCGAGGGCGAGATCGTGTACGGCACCCACCCGGCCCGCCTCAACCGCACCGCGGGCGAGGACCGGCCCACGGCGCACCACCACGTCGAACTGACCGGCCTGGAACCGGGACAGACGTACTACTACCAGGCCCGCTCCCACGGCGTGCCCGCCACCCCCACAGCGCTGCACCTGGTGCGCGGCAACGCGGCCGGCACCTCCCGCCACGGTCTCGGCACACCTGGCGGCCCCTACTCCTTCACCACCCCGCAGCCCCCGCCCGGCCGCCACCTGCTCTCCCTCGCCCTCTGCAACGACCTGCACATCGGCGAGACCGTCGCCGGTCTCGTGGCCGGCGTCCCCTTCCTGCGCGGAGTGGCGCAACGGACGGGACAGACCCCCTACCCCGAACTCATGAGCCGCGCCGTGGTGGACGAGGCCCGCCGCCGCGGCGCCCAGCTGCTGCTCGCCGCAGGCGACATCTCCGCCGGCGGCGGACCGCGCGACCTGGCGGAGGCCAGACGCATCCTCGACGGCTTCGGCACCCACCGGCGGGACTACTTCGTCGTGCGGGGCAACCACGACCGCGCCGCGGGCGAGGGCGACGCCTTCCACCGCGAGTTCGGCGTACCGGACGGGCCCGGCTGGTTCGAGCACGACGTGGCCGGACTGCGGATCATCGGCCTCGACACCTACGACAAGCAGGGCAACGGCGGCGACGCGGGCGGCCTCGGCGCCGAACAGCTCTCCTGGCTCCGGCGCCGGCTGCGCTCCCACCGCGAACAGCCCACCATGGTCTTCGGCCACCATCCGCTGACCGTGCGGGAGGCCCTCTTCCCGGTGAGCCCGGCGCAGCGCCTCGGCCGCCGCCAGGCCCGCGCGATCCTCCGGGCCTACGCCGCCGCCCCGGGTGTGTTCCTCCACCATGTGGGCCACACCCACCGCAACAAGCGCACCCATGTGCCTCTCGCCCCGCAGGTGACCCTTCAGGAGGTCGGCGCCACCAAGGAATACCCCGGCGGTTTCTTCCTGCTGCGGATCCACAGCGGCGGCTTCGCGCTCAACTTCTTCCGGGCGCGCGCCGCCGAGGCCCTGGAGTGGAACGAGCGCAGCCGCCGGCAGGCCGGGGGACTGTGGCCGTACCACGCACTGGGCCGTACGGTCGCCGACCGCAACAGCGTGGCCGCCCGCGACCTGTCCGGCATCGGCCGCCTCATCCCGCCGTCCGCCCAGTCCGGTTCGCCCCAAGGGATGACGGCGGTCCCGAACCCGCGCCTGGACGTGGCCCAGCGCAGGGCACCTCCGTAGCGTGGCCACATGTCGACCCTGTGGGAACTCATGCATGACTGCATCCCTGACGACCACGCCCGTCAGGTCACCTCCCGCTACTACCTCGACGAGGCGATGCGCTCGCCGCGGGCACCGGACCGGGTGGTCGACCTCGGCTGCGGCCGGGGCGCGTCGGCAGAGCTCTTCCGCAAACACGACTCCGGCGTCCGCTGGGTGGGAGTCGACATCCGTGATTCACCGGAGGCCGCCCAGCGCACCGCCGCGCGCGACAGCGTGGTGTACTTCGACGGCGTCAACCTGCCGTTCCGCTCCGCCGCGGTACCGCTCGTCTACTCCCACCAGGTCTTCGAACACGTGGCCAGGCCCAGGGAACTGCTCGCGGAGGTGAGCCGGGTGCTCCGGCCGGGCGGGCTGTTCATCGGCAGCACCTCCCAGTTCGAGCCCTACCACTCCTTCAGTCTGTGGAACTACACGCCGTACGGATTCCGGGTGCTCGTCGAGGACGCCGGGCTCGCCCTGGAGGAGATCCGGCCCTCGCTCGACGGCGTGACACTGATCATGCGCACCTACCACGGCTCACGGAGGAGGGAGTACGGCCGCTTCTGGCGGACGGAGTCGCCGCTCAACACGGAGATCGACGCCTGGGCCCGCAAGAGCAAGCGGGAGACGGCCCTCGTGAACCTCCGCAAGCTCACGTTCTGCGGCCAGTTCGCGTTCCGGGTGCGCAAGCCGGCCCCGTCTGCCTGACACCGGGAGGCGTTCGCCGAAACCCGTTGCGGCACCGCGCCGCCGTCCCCGAAGATCGGCGCCATGCCCACCTTCACCGCAGCCGACGGTACCCGCCTCGCCTACCACGTCAGAGGGGAGGGCGAACCGCTCGTCGTGCTGCCGGGCGGCCCCATGCGGGCCTCCGGCTACCTCGGGGACCTCGGCGGGCTGACCGCCCACCGCCGGCTGGTCCTCCTCGACCTGCGGGGGACCGGCGACTCCGCGGTGCCCGCCGACCCGGCGTCGTACCGCTGCGACCGGCTCGTCGACGACGTGGAGATGTTGCGCGCCCACATAGGCCTCGACCACATGGACGTACTGGCGCACTCGGCCGGCGCCAGCCTGGCGATCCTGTACGCGGCGGCGCACCCGCAGCGGGTGCGGCGGCTCGCGCTGATCACCGGAAACCCCTCGGCCCTCGGCCTGCGCGCCACCCCCGAGGACCGGCTGGCGGCGGCCCGGCTGCGGGCGGGGGAACCCTGGTTCGAGGAGGCGTTCCCCGCGCTGGAGGCGTGGCTGACCGGCTCCGCGGAGTTCGACGAGGTGTTCATGCCGTTCTTCCACGGCCGCTGGGACGACGCCGCCCGGGCCCACGTCGCGGCCACCGAGAAGCAGACCAACTTCGAGGCGGGCGACCGCTACTTCGCCGAGGGCGCCTTCACCCCGGACGCCACCCGGGCCGCCCTGCGCGCCCTCGCCGCCCCCGTCCTGGTGTACGCCGGTGAACTCGACGGCGGCCCCAGCCCCGCCCTGGCCCGGCGCGCCGCCGAGGCCTTCCCGGCCGCCGAGGTCACCGTGCAGCCCGGCGCCGGCCACTACCCCTGGCTCGACGACCCCGAGTGGTTCGTCCGCCGTACCGTGGCCTTCCTGGACACCTGAGCGGCCCTCGGGTCCTGTGCCCCGAAGGCCGTCAGGAGGCGGTCGCGGGACTGGACCACCGCCCGGACCGGCACGTCCCGGCGCGGACCGCCCCACGGCGGTCGCGCACCCGCACGGGCTACCGGTCGGCGGCCACCGCCACCTCCCGCGCCCACCGGTAGTCCGCCTTGCCGCTCGGCGATCGCCGGATGGTCTCGGCGATCACCAGCTGACGGGGCACCTTGTACCCGGCGAGCCGGCTGCGGCAGTGCGTCTGGATGTCCGTGAGGGAGGGTGGCTCGGCCCCCGTGCGCAGCTGCACCACGGCCGCCACGTGATTGCCCCAGGTGGCGTCGGGAACCCCGGCGACGAGCGCGTCGTACACGTCCGGGTGCGACTTCAGCGCCTGTTCGACCTCCTCCGGATACACCTTCTCGCCCCCCGTGTTGATGCACTGCGAGCCCCGGCCGAGGACGGTGACGACACCCTCCTCGTCGACCGTCGCCATGTCGCCGAGGAGCACCCACCTGCGGCCGTCCTTCTCGAAGAAGGTCTCGGCGGTTTTCACCGGGTCGTTGTAGTAGCCGAGCGGGACGTGCCCGGTCTGCGCGACCCGGCCGACCTCGCCCACCGCCACCGGTTCGTGGGTCGCCGGATCGACCACCAGGGTGCGGGAGTTGACGCGGACGCGGAAGCCGCTGCCGGCCCCGGAGTCGTCGGTCGCGGTGCCGTTGAAACCGGACTCGGAGGACCCGAAGTTGTTCAGCAGCATGGCGTTCGGGACGAGTTCGCTGAACTGCCGGCGCACGGTCTCGGAGAGGATCGCGCCGGAGGAGGAGACGCTGAACAGGGCGGAGCAGTCGGTCCCCTTCAGCGGCCCGCTGAGGGCGTCGACCAGCGGGCGCAGCATCGCGTCGCCGACCAGCGACATGCTGGTGACCTTCTCCTGCTCGACGGTCCGCAGCACCTCCTCGGGCACGAACTTGCGGTGGATCACCACCCGCTGCCCGAAGTTGAACCCGATGAAGGTGGTGAGCGTGGACGTGCCGTGCATCAGCGGGGGAGTGGGGAAGAAGGTGATCCCGCTGCCGCCCGCCGCGACCCGTTCGGCCAGCTCCTCGGGCCGCCCCACCGGCTCCCCGGTCGGCGCGCCCCCGCCCAGTCCCGCGAAGAACAGGTCCTCCTGACGCCACATCACGCCCTTGGGCATCCCGGTCGTGCCGCCGGTGTAGATGATGAACTGGTCGTCCGCCGAGCGCGCGGGGAAGCCCCGTCCCGGCGACCCGGCGGCCTCCGCCTCCGTGAAGGCGAGAGCCCCGAGCCCCGCGTCCACCGGCTCCCCCACCCGCACCAGATGCCGCAGCCCCGGCGTCCGGGGCAGGGCCGCCGCCACCCGGTCGTCGAACTCCGCGTCGAAGACCAGCGCGACCAGGTCCGCGTCCCGGTAGAGGTACACCAACTCCTCTTCGACGTAACGGTAGTTCACGTTGACCGGTACCACCCGCGCCTTCAGGCAGCCGAGCACCGTCTGCAGGTACTCCACCCCGTTGTAGAGGTGCAGCCCGAGATGCTCGCCGGGCTTGATGCCGCTGTCGAGGAGGTGGTGGCCGATGCGGTTGGCGGCGGCGTCCAGCTCCGCGTAGGTCAGCCGGCGCTCCGCACCCGTGCCGGGGTGGTCGATGTACACGAGCGCCTCGCGGTCGGCCGCCACGTCGACGACCGACTCGAACAGATCGGCAAGGTTGTACTCCACCGCTCCTCCTGACCCCGGCAACCGTGACGAAGAAAAAGGCGCACCCGTCCGTTCGCCGGTCATCAGAGCAAAGGGCGCGGCAAGTGTGAAGGGTTCGCGCGACAAAATCTGACTGCCTGTCAGAAAACCCTTGAAGTGCCTCCCCGGCTACTGCAACCTGTTCTCGTTCTGGTGGAGGGGAGGCGATCCCCTCCGGAGGGGAGACGGTCCATGGCTGGGACGGAACACCTCACCGTGCGGCGCGAGGGCGCCACACTCGTGCTCACGCTCAACCGGCCCGAGGCGAAGAACGCGCTCTCGATCTCCATGCTCGTCGGCCTGTACGACGGCTGGATCGAGGCCGACGAGGACGACGGCGTCCGCTCGGTCGTGCTCACCGGGGCCGGGGGCGCCTTCTGCGCCGGGATGGACCTCAAGGCGCTGGCCGGGCAGGACATGGCGGGCGAGCATCTGCGCGACCGGCTGAAGGCCGACCCCGACCTGCACTGGAAGGCGATGCTCCGCCATCATCGCCCGCGCAAACCGGTGATCGCCGCGGTCGAGGGCCACTGCGTCGCGGGCGGCACGGAGATCCTTCAGGGGACCGACATCCGGGTGGCGGCCGAGTCCGCGACGTTCGGGCTCTTCGAGGTCCGGCGGGGGCTGTTCCCGATCGGCGGCTCCACGGTACGGCTCCAGCGGCAGATTCCGCGCACGCACGCTCTGGAGATGCTGCTCACCGGGCGACCGTACAGCGCCCGGGAGGCCGCGGACATCGGGCTCGTCGGGCATGTCGTGCCGGACGGCTCGGCGCTCGACAAGGCGCTGGAGATCGCCGAGCAGATCAACGCGTGCGGGCCGCTGGCGGTCGAGGCGGTCAAGGCGTCGGTGTACGAGACGGCCGAGATGACGGAGGCGGACGGACTGGCCGCCGAACTGAAGCGGGGGTGGCCGGTCTTCGACACGGCCGATGCGAAGGAAGGTGCCCGTGCCTTCGCGGAGAAGCGGCCGCCCGTCTACAAGCGCGAGTGAGGCCCGGGGTGCGTCGGACACTGCGGGCCGTACGTGGCTGCTCGCGCAGTTCCTCCCCCAGCCTTCGGCCGGGGGGCACCCCCAGCGCCCCTGAGAGCAAGGGCGTCGCTCGCACCGACCTTAAGGAGGCAAGCCCCCATGCCCGAAGTCCTCAGAGCACCCCTCGTCGTCGAGTTCCCCTTCACCCGCTCCCTCGGGCCCGTCCAGAGCGCGTTTCTCACCGGGCTGCGCGAACGCGTCGTCCTCGGGGTGAGGACCGGCGACGGCCGCACCCTCGTCCCGCCCGTCGAGTACGACCCCGTCACCGCCGAGGAGATCCGCGACCTCGTGCCCATGGCCTCCACCGGCACGGTCACCACCTGGGCCTGGAACCACGAGCCCCGCCGCGGGCAGCCCCTCGGTACGCCCTTCGCCTGGGTCCTGGTCCGGCTCGACGGCGCCGACACCGCCCTGCTGCACGCCCTCGACGTCCCCGGCCCCGACGCCGTCCGCACCGGGATGCGGGTCCGGATCCGCTGGGCCGAGGAGCGCTCCGGCGCCATCACCGACATCGCCTGCTTCGAGCCGTACGAAGGTGAGGACACCCTCGTCACCGTCCATGCGGGCGAGTTCGAGGACCCGGTGCACGGCATCGTCGCCCACGCCCGCCTCGACTACACCTACTCGCCCGGCCGTGCCCAGTCCGCCTACATCGAGGCGCTCTCCTCCCGGCGGACCTTCGGCGAGCGCTGTCCCTCCTGCCGGAAGGTGTACGTCCCGCCGAGGGGTGCGTGTCCCACATGTGGGGTGGCCACATCGGAACAGGTCGAGGTGGGGCCCGGCGGCACGGTCACCACCTTCTGCATCGTCAACATCAAGGCGAAGAACCTCGACATCGAGGTGCCCTACGTCTACGCCCACATCGCCCTCGACGGCGCCGGCCTCGCCCTGCACGGCCGGATCGGCGGGATCCCCTACGACCAGGTGCGGATGGGACTCAGGGTCGAACCGGTGTGGACCGAGGGGGCCCGCTTCCCCGACCACTACCGGCCCACCGGTGAGCCCGACGCGGACTACGAGACGTACAAGGAGTCGCTGTGATGCGTGACATAGCACTGGTCGCCTTCGCACAGACCGACCACCGCCGCACCAGCGACGACCTCTCCGAGGTCGAGATGCTCATGCCGGTCCTGCACGACGTGCTCGGACAGACCGGCCTGAAGACCGCCGACATCGGCTTCACCTGCTCCGGCTCCAGCGACTACCTGGCCGGCCGCGCCTTCTCCTTCACCCTCGCCCTCGACGGCGTCGGCGCCTGGCCGCCGATCTCCGAGTCGCACGTCGAGATGGACGGCGCCTGGGCCCTGTACGAGGCCTGGACCAAACTGCTCACCGGGGACGCGGACACCGCCCTCGTCTACTCCTACGGCAAGTCCTCACCCGGCTCGGTGCGCGACGTGCTGACCCGCCAGCTCGACCCCTACTACCTGGCCCCCCTCTGGCCGGACTCCGTCGCCCTCGCCGCCCTCCAGGCCCAGGCGCTCATCGACGCGGGGGAGACCGACGAGCCCGCGCTGGCCGCCGTCGGCGCCCGCAGCAGGGCGGACGCGGCAGCCAACCCCCACGCACAGCTGAGGGGTTCGGTTCCGCAGGGGGACTACGCCGTACGCCCCCTGCGCACCGGCGACTGCCCGCCCATCGGCGACGGCGCCGCCGCGGTCATCCTCGCGGCGGGGGAGCGGGCCCGGGAGCTGTGCGACCGGCCCGCCTGGATCCGGGGCATCGACCACCGCATCGAGGCGCACGGCCTCGGCGTCCGCGACCTGACCGACTCGCCGTCCGCGCGGCTCGCCGCCGAGAAGGCCGGCGCCTTCGAACGGCCCGTGGACACCGCCGAACTGCACGCACCGTTCAGCTCGCAGGAGATCGTGCTGCGCAAGGCGCTGCGGCTCGGCGACGACGTGCGGGTCAACCCGTCCGGCGGGGCCCTCGCCGCCAACCCGATCATGGCGGCCGGGCTGATCCGCATCGGCGAGGCCGCCACCCGCATCCACCGCGGCGAGTCCGACCGCGCCCTCGCCCACGCCACCTCCGGGCCCTGCCTGCAGCAGAACCTGGTCGCCGTACTCGAAGGGGATCCGCGATGAGCAAGGAGCCCGTGGCCGTCACCGGGATCGGCCAGACCAAGCACGTGGCGGCCCGGCGGGACGTGTCCATCGCCGGGCTCGTCCGCGAGGCCGCGCGACGTGCCCTCGACGACGCCGAACTGGACTGGGCCGACATCGACGCCGTGGTCATCGGCAAGGCGCCCGACTTCTTCGAGGGCGTGATGATGCCGGAGCTCTACCTGGCGGACGCGCTCGGAGCGGTGGGCAAACCCATGTTGCGGGTGCACACCGCGGGCTCGGTGGGCGGCTCGACCGCGCTCGTCGCGGCCAACCTGGTCGCCGCCCGGGTCCACTCCACCGTACTGACCCTCGCCTTCGAAAAGCAGTCCGAGTCCAACGCCATGTGGGGACTGTCCCTGCCGATCCCCTTCCAGCAGCCGCTGCTGGCCGGCGCGGGCGGCTTCTTCGCACCCCATGTGCGGGCCTACATGCGGCGCAGCGGCGCCCCGGACACCGTCGGCTCGCTGGTCGCCTACAAGGACCGGCGCAACGCGCTGAAGAACCCCTACGCCCACCTCCACGAGCACGACATCACCCTGGAGAAGGTCCAGGCGTCCCCCATGCTGTGGGACCCCATCCGCTACTCGGAGACCTGCCCCTCCTCCGACGGCGCCTGCGCCATGGTCCTCACCGACCGCGCCGGAGCCGCCCGTTCCACGAAGCCGCCGGCCTGGATGCTGGGCGGGGCCATGCGCAGCGAGCCGACCCTGTTCGCCGGCAAGGACGCGGTGTCGCCGCAGGCCGGGAAGGACTGCGCCGCCGACGTCTACCGGCAGGCGGGGATCGCCGACCCGCGCCGGGACATCGACGCCGTCGAGATGTACGTGCCGTTCTCCTGGTACGAGCCCATGTGGCTGGAGAACCTCGGCTTCGCCGACGAGGGCGAGGGCTGGAAACTCACCGAATCGGGGGTCACCGAACTCGACGGTGACCTCCCCGTCAACATGTCGGGCGGCGTCCTGTCCACCAACCCGATCGGCGCCTCCGGGATGATCCGGTTCGCCGAGGCCGCCCTCCAGGTACGCGGCCAGGCCGGAGAACACCAGGTGGACGGCGCCCGGAAGGCGCTCGGGCACGCCTACGGAGGCGGCTCCCAGTTCTTCTCCATGTGGCTCGTCGGCGCCACGGCCCCCGACAACTGAAAGGACCCGTTCACGTGGCCTGTTGAGTGCCGGAAGCGAAAGCTAGGCTGGCCGCGGACGACGAATTCGGGAGGAGCACGGACGTGGCCGAGAGCACCATCCAGCAGCAGCCGGTACTGGGCTGGGAGAAGCCGGAGCTGGACCTCAGCGGGGCCGATTGGCAGTCCAGCAGCCGGGGCCTGGGGGATGTCCAGATCGCCTTTGTCGAGGGATTCATCGCGATGCGCAACAGCGGCAGTCCCCAGAGCCCTTCCCTGATCTTCACCCCCGCCGAATGGGGTGCCTTCGTGTCGGGGGCCCGGGAGGGCGAGTTCGACCTGACCTGAGCGCCTGCCCCCGGTGCCGCCACTGCGGCAGAGAGGTGAACCGGGGGGGCGTTCCGCAAGGATTTCCGGACACGTGACCAGCAGCGCCCTTCCGGGGCCGCCGCCTGAGACAGGCTGGCCCCGGACGGGGAAGGTCGTAATCCGGAGGTGAGGAACGATGAGCCCTGCGCCGGTCATCGCCGCGGCGGACGGGTCGGACGACAGCCTGCGCGCCCTGGACTGGGCCGTACAGGCGGCCCGGCAGCGGGACGCACCGCTGCGGGTGGTGCACGTCCGTCAGTACGCCGCCTGGGGGCAGCCCGACGTCCTGGTCGCCGGCGAACCGGACGAGGGTGGCGACCCCGTGCTCGACGAGGTCCGGGGCCGGCTGTCCACCGGTGCCGTCGGGCTGACCGTCGAGTACGTCGCCCTGGAGGGCGCGCCGAGTGCACTGCTGCCCGAACTGGGCGCCGACGCACAGCTGTTGGTGCTCGGCTCGCGGGGCCGCGGAGGCTTCGCGAGTCTGCTGCTCGGCTCCAGCGGCATGGCCGCCGCCCGCGACGCCGCGTGCCCGGTGGTCGTCGTACCCCGGCCGGGGCGGGAGGTGCACGAGGAACTGCCCGCCGAGCCCGGACCCCGGGTCGTCGTCGGCCTGAACGTGGACAGCCCCGACGACGCCGCCCTCGCCTTCGCTCTCGCGGAGGCCGCCCGGCGCGGCGCCCGGCTCCAGGTGCTCGCCGCCTACCCGTGGCCTGCGCAGAGCTGGTTCGCGGCCGGGGAGCTCGTCCCGCCGGCCGGCGGCCAGGACGAGGTCGAGCAGGAGACCCGCACCCTCGCCGAGGGCTTCCTCGCCCCGCACCTCAAGGACCGCCCCGACCTGCGCGCCGACGTTCTCGCGTTGCCCGGCGACGCGGCCGGCCTGCTGGTGTCCGCCTCGAAGGACGCCGCCCTGGTCGTCGTCGGCCGGCACCGCCGGCGGCTGCTCGCCCCGGCCCGCATGATGGGCTCCGTCACCCACGCCGTGCTGCTGCACGCGGCCGCCCCCATCGCGGTCGTCCCGCCGGCACCGCAGGAGTGATGTCAAGTCCCTTCCCCCAGTTACCGTCAGTAGGGAGCGGATCACCGAAGTCGGGCGTACGCTGAGCTGCCTGCAAGCCACGGTGCGCGCCCGCTCCCCGCGCTCGCGTACCACCGTGGCGGGGGGTGGTCATGGGACAGCGGGTCCTGCGGAACCGGCGGACGCTCTACGAGCGCGACAGCGAACTGGCGGCCGTCGACGAGGCGTTGGCCGAACTCACCGGCCTGCGCGCGGACGGCGCGGCACCGGGCGAGAGGCCGCTCGGCGCGCTGCTCGCCTTCGCCGGCCGGGCCGGCATCGGAAAGACCACCCTGCTCGCCGAGGTGCGCCGCCGCGCCGCCGCCCGGGGCTGCACCGTGCTCTCCGCGCGCGGCGGTGACCAGGAGCAGCGCGTCGCCTTCCACGTCGCCCGCCAGCTCCTGCAACCCCGCCTCGCCGGCGCACCCGAGGCCGAACTCCGCGCCTCGCTGGGCAGTTGGTACGACATCGTCGGCCCCGCCCTCGGCCTGTGCGCCCCCACCGAGGGCGCCCCGCCCGACCAGCAGGGCCTGCGCGACGGCCTCGACTGGGTGCTCACCCACCTCGCCGTGCGCCAGGCGCCGATGGTCCTCGTCCTCGACGACGCCCACTGGGCCGACCCCGAATCCCTCGGCTGGCTCGCCGCGTTCGCACCACGCGCCGAGCAACTCCCGCTGCTCGTCGTCGTCGCGTACCGGCCCGACGAACTCCCCGAGCACGCCGACGCGTTCCGCGGCCTGCCCGGCCGGGCAGGCGGCCGCCCGCGCGGCCTCGAACCGCTCAGCGCCGACGCCGTCGCCGGCCTGGTCCGCGAGAGCCTCGGCGACCACGCCGACGACGCCTTCTGCCACGAGTGCTGGGCCGTCACCGCCGGCAACCCCTTCGAGGCCGTCGAGCTGACCGCGAAGGTCTCCGACCGGGGCCTGGACCCCACCGAGGCCGGCGCACCCCTGCTGCGCGACCTCGCCGCCGCCGTCAAGGGCAGCGGGCTGATCGCCCGCCTCGAACGCCTGGGCCCCTCCGCCGTCCGGTTCGCCTGGGCCTGCGCCGTCCTCGGCACCGAGATCCATCCCGCGCTCGCCGCCGCCGTGGCCGGCCTCGGCCACGAGGAGGCCGCGGACGCCGCCGACGCCCTGCGCGGCGCCCGGGTCCTCACCGGCGCCGAGACCCTGGAGTTCGTCCACCCCCTGATCGCCACCGCCGTCTACCGGGCCATCCCGCCCGCCACCCGGGTCGCCCTGCACGGCCAGGCCGCCTGGTGCGTGACCGACGACGGCCAGGGCGCCACCGCAGCCGCCCGCCACCTCCTGGAGACCCACCCCGAAGGCGACACCTGGGTCGTCCGGCAGCTGCGCGCCGCCGCCGGCGAGACCCTCCGGGCCGGCGCCCCCGACACGGCCCGCGCCTACCTCGCCCGCGCCCTGCGCGAACCCCCGCCGCCCAAGGAGCGCGCCGCCGTCCTGCACGAACTGGGCAGCGCCTCCCTCCTCACCGAGCCCGCCACCACCGTCAACCACCTGCGCGCGGCCCTCCAGGAACCCATCGCCGAGCCCGCACTGCGCCACCAGATCGTCTACCGCCTCTCCCAGGTCCTCGCCCACAGCGACCGCCTCGCCGAGGCCTCGGAGACCCTCGCCCGCGAGATCCAGGTGACCGGCGACGCCCGCGTACGCCTCCGGATGCTCTCCGAACAGTTCATGTGGGACGCCTTCCGCGCCGACGAACCCGACCACCCCTCCCGCTCCCGCCGCCTGACCCGGCTCGCCGACCGCCTCCGCGGCCGCGACCTCACCGAGCGGTACGTCATCGGGCTGCGCACCTGGGACGCGATCCAGCGCGGCGAACCCGCCGAGGTCGCCCTCCACCACGCCGAACGCGCCCTCGCCGGCGGCCTCGGCTGGGCCGAATCCGACCGGGGCTTCGAGGTCCCGGTCCTGGTCTCCCTCGCGTTCATGTACGCCGACCGGCCGGACCGCACGGAGGAACTCTTCGCCGCCGGGATCGCCGACTACGAACGCCAGGGCTGGCGCGGCGCCCACCTCTCCTTCGCGTACACCCTCCTCGGCTACGTCCGCTACCGGCGCGGCCGCCTCGCCGAGGCCGAGGAGCACGTCCGCTCCGGCCTGCGCCTCGCCGAACGCGTCGGTCCCGGGACCCCGGCGCACTGGTACGCCGTCGGCATCCTGATCCAGACCCTGCTGGCCCGCGGCCGCACCGACGAGGCCGCCCGCCTCGCCGAGGACCACACCTTCCGGGAGCCCTTCCCGGCGGCCGTGGTCTTCCCCGACGCCCAGACGGTCTACGGCGAACTGCTGCTCGCCCGCGGCCTCCCGAAGGACGCGGCGGCCGAGCTCGCCGCGGCGGGGCGCCGCCTCGAACCACGCGGCATCCGCAACCCCTCCTGGTGCCCCTGGCAGCTCCACCTGGCCCGCGCCGAGGCCCACGACGCCCCGGAACGCGCCCTCACCACCGCCCTGGCCGCCCTGGCCCACGCCCGCCGCTTCGGCGCCCCCTCCGCGATCGGCCAGGCCCTGCGTACGGCGGCGGACGTCTCGTCGGGCGAGGCCCGCCTGGCGTACCTGCGCGAGTCGGTAGCCCACCTGGAGCGCTCCCCGGCGGCCTACGAGCTGGCCTGCGCCCTGGTGAGCCTGGGCACGGAACTCCGCGACGCCGGACTGCTGCGCAGGGGCCTGGACACCGCCGTGCAGTGCGAGGCGGACGGTCTGGCGGTGCAGGCCCGTGCGGAGCTGGCCGCAGCGAGGGAGCAGACCGAGGGCGCAACCCCCTAGGGGCGCGGGGCGGTATTTGATGTGCGGTTTTGCCGCGTGGGCGCGACCAGCCACGACTCCGGCGCACCCGCCGAAGGACCGCAACCCACGACTGCCGCCACCGCCGCCCGGCCCTGCACTGTCGAACACCACCGTCGTGGCCGACCACCGTCGCGACGGATCGGGCACGGCGTGGACGCGACGTGTCCGAGAGACGCCGGCCGACCCGCAGCCGGAACTGATCCCCGCCCCACAACCCCGGCCCCGTACCATGGACCGCATGTCGTTCCTCCGTCGCCGCAGCGCCACGCCCGCCGGCCCCGAATTCGACGTTCTGGCCATGGACCCGGGTGACTGGCCCGGCAACCTCGGTGCCGGGCTGCTGCCCGCGCCCGACGGCACCTGCCAGGGCGTCTTCCTGCGCTACGACCTCTTCGGCGGCCGCGGCCCCGCGATGATCATCGGCAATCTTCCCGAGGGCTCCCCGGCCCGCGAGGTGGAGGAGGACGAGATCCCCTTCGAGGTCGGCCAGCTCCTCCTCGCGCTGGAGAACGACGAGGACGTCACCGTCGTCGGCACCGAGGACATGCCGGTCCTGCAGGGCGACAACCTGCTGATCGTGCGCCGCCTCAAGCTCTCCGAGAGCCGGATCTCCTGCGTCCAGTTCGACCGCAGCGACGGCGTCCTGGTGACCATCGCGGCCTGGGACCGCCCGATCACCGACGACCTGTACGCCCTGCTGAAGCCGCTCCCGGCGGAGCTTTTCCAGCAGGGCTGAGGCCGGCTACCTCCCGTGGCCGTGGTGCCGTCCGGCCTTCGCGGCCGGCACCACGTCGACGTCGGCCGCGCGGACGAACCCGACCCGGTGGCCGTACTGGATCTCGTAGTACAGGTCCTTGCCGACCACGACCTTGTGCGAGTCGGTGCTGAAGGTGACGGCGTAGTAGTACTCGCCGGGCACCTCGTCACCGGCCACGTACTTCTGGCCCGCCGGGATCGTGTACGGCAGCGGTGAGACCGACTGGGCCGGTACCCCGGAGGGGTACGCGGACGCCTCCGGATACGCCCGGCCGTACACCGGGATGCTGGTCCGGCCCGCCTTCGGGGTGATCACCACCCCGGTCGAGGCGACCGCCGCCGGCGCGCCGGCCGGGTTCTCGAACCAGGCCTTCTGCCCGAGGTACCAGATCGCCGTCCAGTCCCCCCAGGTGTCCGCCACCGTGTACTGCTGGCCGGTGGAGGCCCGCGAGGAGAGGTCGTTCACGTCGGTCGTCGGCGTCGTGCCCATGCCGACGTCCTTGATCAGGGCCGAGTTCGCGTCGTGGTCGGAGTACAGCCGGACCTCGCCGGACCCGTGCGCGGCGCAGGGCTGGCCCTTGGTGACGCAGCCGGTGTACGCCGGCTGGTTCGTGGCGTAGTCCGGCAGGATCGTGACCACACCGCCCGTCACCACCCGGTGCTTCTTGCCCGCCTTGTGCTTGAAGGGGTGGTCGAGGAGCTCGAAGTAGTGCCGCCAGTCCCAGTAGGGGCCGGGATCGGTGTGCATCCCGGGGATCGTCGACGTGGTCGGGCCCGGCACCGTGTCGTGACCGAGGATGTGCTGCCGGTCCAGCGGGATGCCGTACTGCTCGGAGAGGTACTTCACCAACCGGGCCGAGGAGCGGTACATCGCCTCCGTGTACCAGGCGTCCGGCGAGGCGAGGAAGCCCTCGTGCTCGATGCCGATCGACTTCGCGTTGATGTACCAGTTGCCCGCGTGCCAGGCCACGTCCTTCGCCTTGACGTGCTGGGCGATCAGACCGTCGGTGGAGCGGATGGTGTAGTTCCAGGACACATAGGTCGGGTCCTGGACCAGCTTGATGGTGGTGTCCCAGGAGCCCTCGGTGTCGTGGATGACGATGTACTTGATGCTCTGCGAGGCCGGCCGGTCGGCGAGGTCGTGGTTGCCGTAGTCGTTGTCCCCGAACTGCGCGTAGGGCGCGGGGATCCACTCGCACGACACCGTCGCCGGGCACTCCGTCCCGTCGTCCGCCGCCGTCGTGCGCAGCCCGGTCAGCTCCAGCTGCGCGGTGTCGGCCCGCAGCTCCGGCTGGGCGGCGAGGGCGACGACCTGTCCCGCGTCGGTGGTGCGCCGTTCGCCCGTGTGGAGGACGTCGAACACGTCGTTGGCGTACGCCGCCGCGGTCGCCGTGTCGTCGGCGCCGGAGAAGCGGGCGATCGCGCCGTACCAGTCCGCCGGATCGGCGCTGAGCGGCTGGTGCAGGCCCCGCTGGGCGGCGGCGAGCAGCGCGGCACCGCCGGCCACGTTCGCCGCCGCGTCGGTGCGCAGTTGCTCGGCCGGGAGCCCGGTCAGCCCGGCGGCCTTCGTCAGGGTCTTGAGGCGCGCCGGGAGCGCGGAGTTCCGCGGGACCTGCACGCTGGGGTGGAGAGCGGGGCGGGCGCTGTCGCCGCGGGCGTCCTCGGTGCCGTCGGCGAAGTGCTCGGTGGCCGTCGCCAGCGCGGTGTGCGCGTCGGTGAGGTGCATCGGGCCGTAGCCGCCGGTCACGCTGGGCGCTCCGCCGTGGGTGTCCCAGCGGGACTGGAGGTAGGAGACGGCGAGCAGCACGCTCTGCGGCACGTGGTACTCGGCGGCGGCGGACGCGAACGCCTGCTGGAGCAGTCCGGCGGACGGCTCATTGGTGTCCGGTGGGGGTGCCGCGCCCAGCAGCGGCAGCAGCAGGGCCGCGGCGGCGACGGCTCCGGCCGTCCTGCGCCTGCGTCTGCCGCTGTGCGGGGGTGCGGGCTCGGTGACGGATCCTCGCAATGCAGCCTCCTGGGGCGATGGCGCGCGACGGGGCGTGCGGGGCTGAGCGTGGCTCAGTGGTACCGGCTTGCCGACGATCCGTCAATCATGCCCAGAGAGGCTCGAATTCCCATGTCATACGATGATCGTGGGAGTTTCGTGGTGGCGCCCCGCAGGCCTGCGGAGCGTCAGTGGCGTATACCAGTGGACGGCCGTGACACCCCCGCGGACACCCCGGACATGCGAGGATCCGCGGCGCGCAGTTGCCCCGAGCGCACCGCGGATCCTCGTCCCCGTCAGCGAGTGCCGACCGCCGCACGCACGGCCCGTCGGGCCAGCTGGCAGTCGTCGTGCAGCCGCCGGAGCAGCAGCCGCTGTTCCTCGCCGGTCGGCGCGGCGCCCGGGTGGGCCGTACCCGGTGCCGCCGGGGTCGCGTCGTGCATCGAACGCTGCACGGCGGTCTCGTAGGTCCGGATCTCACGGGTGAGGACCAGCATCAGGTTCACCAGGAAGGCGTCCCGGGACGCGGGCCCCGCCGACTGGGCGATCTGGCTGATCTGACGGCGCGCCACCGGGGCGTCGCCGAGGACCGACCAGAGTGTGGCCAGGTCGTACCCCGGCAGATACCAGCCCGCGTGCTCCCAGTCCACCAGCACTGGACCGGCCGGGGACAGCAGGATGTTCGAGAGCAGGGCGTCGCCGTGGCAGAACTGGCCCATCCCCTGGCGGCCCGCCGCGACCGCGATGCCGTGCAGCAGCTTCTGCAGGTCACCCATGTCCCGGTCGGTGAGCAGACCCAGCTCGTGGTACCGGGCGATCCGGGCCGGGTAGTCCACCGGGGCGTCGAAGGTGCCCGCCGGGGGCCGCCACGCGTTCAGCCGGCAGATCGCACCCAGCGCGGCCCGGATGTCCGCCCGGGGCGGAGCCTCCGCCGGGTGGCGCTGGACCGCCGCCACCCGGCCGGGCATCCGCTCGATCACCAACGTGCAGTTGTCCGGGTCCGCCGCGATCAGCCTCGGCACCCGGATCGGCGGCCGGTGCCGGACGAACGAGCGGTATGCGGCTATTTCGTGCCGGGTCCGCTCCGCCCAGGCGGGGGAGTGGTCCAGCAGACACTTCGCCACGGCCGTGCTGCGCCCCGTCGTGCCGACGAGGATCACCGACCGGCCGGTGCGGCGCAGCACCTGCACCGGAGCGAACTCCGGGCAGATCCGGTGCACCGACGCGATCGCGGTGCGCAGCTGCGCGCCCTGGGGGCCGGACAGGTCGAGTCTGCCGCTGAGCGGCTGGGTGCCGAGACCCGCGGGGCGGCGCTGCCGGCCCACGACCGGTACGGCGGCCCCCGGACGCGCGGGGTCGAGGTAGGGTCCGCCGCCCGCCGGGCGGGGGCGCAGCGACCGGGGCGGAGCGGACACGGAGGACGATGCTGCGTACATGGGAGATACAGATCCCTTCGTGTGCCTGCGGTGCCTGCCTGAGAAGTCCTGTGAGGGGTTCTCGCGCCCAGCCCGTCCCGGCCGCCCGGGCACACCCTGGGGAGTGTGCCCGTCAGTGGCGACCGGGTCGGGGTGGCGCGTTCCTACCTGACACCCGTTGCCCAGTGGCACACCATCTGGCGCACCCTGGCGAACCATGGCGAATAGTCGCCCGGCAACCGGCACGGGGCTACTGTCAACTCAGCCGAGAACCTGGGGGCTTGACGTGACCGGAGAACCCAACACCCGCCTCTCGGACCTGTTCGGCCTGGCCGGCTGGTCCAAGGGCGAACTCGCGAGGCTGGTCAACCGGCAGGCGGCGGCCATGGGCCACCCCCAGCTGGCGACCGACACCTCCCGGGTGCGGCGGTGGATCGACACGGGAGAGATCCCGCGCGATCCGGTGCCGCGGGTGCTGGCGGCTCTGTTCACCGAGCGTCTCGGCCGTGTCGTGACCATCGAGGACCTCGGTCTGGTACGGCACGGGCGTACGGGAAAACGGCCGGACGACGGGAACGTGGAACATCCCGACGGCATGCCGTGGGCGCCCGAACGAACCGCCGCGGTCCTCACCGAATTCACGGGAATGGACCTCATGCTCAACCGACGCGGCTTGGTGGGCGCGGGTGCCGCGCTCACCGCGGGATCCGTACTCAGCAGCGCCATGTACGAGTGGCTGCACACCGACCCCACACTCAAGGCCGACGCCCCCGTCCTCGACGATCCTCTGCACGCCGACCCCGCCGGGTTCGACCGCTACGAGGCCGCCCCCATCGGGTCCGAGGAGATGGAGGAACTGGAGCGCTCCGTCGAGGTGTTCCGCGCCTGGGACGCGGCCCGCGGCGGCGGCCTCCAGCGCAAGGCCGTGGTGGGACAGCTCAACGAGGTGGGCGGCATGCTCGCCTACCGCCACCCCGAGCACCTCCAGCGGCGCCTGTGGGGCGTCGCCGCCAACCTCGCCGTCCTCGCGGGCTGGATGTCGCACGACGTCGGCCTGGAGCCCACGGCCCAGAAGTACTTCGTCATCGCCGCCCACGCGGCCCGTGAGGGCGGCGACCGGCCGCGTGCCGGGGAGGCGCTCTCCAGGGCGGCTCGCCAGATGGTGCACCTCGGCCGGCCCGACGACGCACTGGACCTGATGAAGCTCGCCAAGTCCGGCTCCGGCGACGAGGTGCTGCCGCGCACCCGGGCGATGCTCCACACCATCGAGGCCTGGGCACAGGCGTCGATGGGCAAGGGCCAGGCGATGCGCCGCACCCTCGGCCAGGCGGAGGACCTGTTCGTCTCCGACCGGGGCGACGTGCCGCCGCCGAGCTGGATGCAGATGTTCAAGGAAGAGGACCTGTACGGCATGCAGGCCCTCGCCTACCGCACGCTGGCCGAGCACGACCCGGCCGCGGCCGTGCACGCCCAGCACTACGCGGAGAAGGCACTGGCCCTGCGGGTCGACGGCCGGCAGCGGTCGAAGATCTTCGACTTCCTGTCCATGGCCTCCGCCTGCTTCATCGCGGACGATCCCGAGCAGGCGGACCGTTACGCCCGGCTGGCCCTGATGTCGATGGGGTCGAATTCCTCCCACCGCACCTGGGACCGGCTGCGCGAGATGTACCGGCTCACCGCCGAGTATTCGAGCTACCCGAGGATCCAGGAACTGCGGGAGGAGATCAAGCTGGCCCTGCCCAGGGCCAGGACCAAGGGGAACCACAACAGCGCGCAGGCATAGGGGCCGGTGCGCTCGACACGAGCCGGCTGATCGCAGCAGGACGGCACCCGCTGCCTCTCCCTGCGCCGCGTTCTGCCTGCCTATTCACTCACCTTGGCGACCAGCACGCAGGCCTCGTCCGCGCGCCCGCTCTCGCCGAACTCCTCGACCACGGCCCTGACACAGTCCTGGGCGGTGCGCGCCGCCCCGAACCGGGGTGCCAGGCCGAGGAGTACGTCCAGGGAGTCCGCTCCGCTGTGCCCGGGCACCACTCCGTCGGTGTGCAGCAGGAGCAGATCGCCCGGTTCCAGGGTGACTTCGGCCTGCCCGTAACCGGCTCCCGAGCTGACACCGAGCAGCACACCGTCGGGTGCGCTGAGCGCACGCCCCGTCCCGCCGCGGAACAGCAGCGGGGCGGGGTGTCCTGCCTGTGCCCAGGTCAGGGTGCGGGTGGCGGGTCGGTAGCGGCAGCAGACCGCGCTGCCCAGCGCCGGTTGCACGGTGGCGTCGAGCAACTGGTTCAGCAGGGACATGAGCTGCCCCGGCCGGGTGCCGGCCATCGCCATCCCGCGTACGGCGCCCAGCAGCATCGTCATGGCCGAGGCGACGGCGACGCCGTGGCCGGTGAGGTCGCCGACGCTCAGCAGGGTGTCGCCGTCGGACAGCTCCAGCGCGTCGTACCAGTCGCCGCCCAGCAGGGTTCCGGCCGCCGCGGGCAGGTGGCGGGCGGCGACGTCGAGCGTGCCGGGACCCCGGCCCGGCAGCCGCAGGGCATCGTGCCCGGGCGGCAGCACGGCCTCCTGGAACTCGACGGCGAGCCGCTGTTCGGTCTCGGCCCGGCGGCGGTGCCGCTGCATCGTGTCGCGGGTGTCGCGCACCGTCCGCTGACTGAGCCGCAGTTCGCTGACGTCGCGCAGCACGGCCCACATCGAGGCGGTGCCGCCGTCGCCGTCGAGCACCGGTTCGCCCATCATGTGGACGGTCCGCACGTTCCCGTCGGGCCGCAGGACGCGGAACTCGCCGTCGATCGGCTTGGCGTCGACCAGGCAGTCGGTGACCATCGCGGTCAGCCGGGGCCGGTCCTCGTCCAGGACCAGGGTGGGCAGTTCGTCGAGGGTGAGCGCGGACGCGGCCGGGTCGCGGCCGAGGATCTGGAAGAGCTCGCCGGACCAGCTCGCCTCGTCCGTCAGGAGGTTCCACTCCGCGCTGCCGACCCGGCTGAGCAGCGAGCCCGGGGCGGGCGCGGCGCCACCGGCCGGTGCCGTCTCCGCGCCGGCCGGCAGGGGCGCCGGTCCGTCCCGCAGCTGGGCCAAGTGCTCGTCCAGGTCGTTGAGCTGATGGAGTGCCAGGTCGTACAGGGCCCGCTGCCAGCGCTCCTCGGAGTCCGAACCCGAGCTCCGGGTGTCCCGCCGCACCGCGTCCACGTCGCCCTTGAGCCGCCGCGTCTGCGATATCAACGCCTCGACGGAGCCGCGCCCGGGCGGCTGCGCTGCGGGGCGGCCCGCGGAGACATGGGACGGCATGACGCACTCCGATGCGGGGACTGAACGGCCAGGGCGGACGGGGGGACCGGTTACGACTGTTGCACAGCCTGCGACGCCCCGTAAGGGATTTGGCAACACACGATACGGTGGTGCTTCTGGCATATGCCAGAGTCTTCATGGGCTGGTCGAGGCCCATCAAAGGTGTACGCGAGTGGCGGCACGAGTCGTAGTGGGACTACGTGATTCGGCGGACTCCGCGGGCTCTTCGTGTCGCGCTCGGGCGGTTGTTCGACGCCTGTGTGTTCACAGTGTCGCGGTCTCGGCCAACCGCGGCAACTCTGTCCGGATTTCGCGTCATGCGAGGAGCCGTCCCGGAGTCCTACAGGCATGGACATCTCTTTCGAGCAAGCCGCCCGCGCCCGGCTGATCACCGCCGAGGACGAGGAGGTCCCGGTGCCCGCCACGCTCCGGTACACCTCGGGTGATCCACTGGCCGTCTTCGTCGACTTCCCGGCCGAGGTCACCCTCGGCGGCGAGGAGGTCACCTGGACCTTCGCCCGCTCGCTCCTCGACCAGGGGCTCAGCGCCCCGGCCGGGCGCGGGGACGTCCACATCTGGCCCTGCGGCCCGGGCCGGACGGCCGTGGAGTTCCACTCGCCGCACGGCCTCGCCCTGCTCCAGTTCGACACCCAGGCGCTGTTCCGGTTCCTGCAGCGCACCCACGAGGTGGTGGCCCCAGGGCAGGAGGACGTCGAGGCCGTCGTCGAGCGGGGCCTGAGCACGCTCTTCGGGGGCGTGTGAGGCGCACGGGGCGCTACCGACCCGGACTTTGACCTTTGTTCACTCCCGCCTCACCGATCCGGCCCGGAGCCTGCCGACCGCCCCGTGCACCCTGACGCGCGGTGCGCCGCACGGGCGCACCGGTGACGAGGACGGGGCCAATGACACCGATCAGCCGAAGAGGCTTCGTGGGACTGGGCGCTTCCGTTGCGGCGGGCATGACGGTGGGCGCCGCCGGCCCACGGACCGCTGCTACGGCCGCGGCCAAGAGCACGGCGACCGGCACGATCTCGGACGTCGGGCACGTGGTGATCCTCATGCAGGAGAACCGCAGCTTCGACCACTACTTCGGGCGCCTCAAGGGCGTCCGCGGCTTCGCCGACCGCAGCGGCATCACCCTGAGCGGCGGCCATCCGGTCTTCAACCAGCCGAACGGCACGGGCCGCCAGTACCCGTGGAAGCTCAGCGCCACCCCCGACGCGGGCGGCAAGGACGGCGAGACCCTCGCCCAGTGCAACGGCGACCTCCCGCACTCGTGGTCCTCCCAGCACTCCGCCTGGAACAAGGGCCGCCTCGACAACTGGGTCGCGGGCGTCGGCAACGTACGCTCCCTCGGCTACCTGGACCGCGCCGACATCCCCTTCCACTACGCGCTCGCCGACAACTACACGATCTGCGACGCCTACTTCTGCTCCACCCTCAGCGCCACCGGCCCCAACCGCACCTACCTGTGGAGCGGAAAGGTCGACTCCGCCAGCTACGACGGCGGCGACGAGTCCGGCCTGACCTGGCAGAACTACGCCGAGGCCCTGCAGAGCGCCGGAGTGACCTGGAAGGTCTACCAGAACGCCCAGGACAACTACGGGGACAACGGCTGCGCGTACTTCAAGAACTTCGCGAACGCCAGAGCCGGCAACCCGCTCTACGACCGGGGCATGTCCTCCGTCCCCGCGGTCACCGGCTCCACCCCCGACGACATCGCCGCCGCGATCAAGGCCGACGTCGTCGCGGGCACCCTCCCGCAGGTCTCCTGGGTGGTCGCCGACCAGGCCTTCTCCGAGCACCCCTACGCCCCGCCCGGCGACGGCGCCCACTTCGTCAACCTGGTCTACCAGGCCCTCGCGGCCGACGCGGACGTCTTCGACTCCACCGTCCTGTTCCTCAACTACGACGAGAACGACGGCTACTTCGACCACGTCCCGCCGCCGGCCCCGCCCGCCGGCACGGCAGGCGAGTTCCTGAACGGCGTGCCGTACGGCTTCGGCTTCCGGGTCCCGATGATCGTCATCTCGCCCTGGACCCGCGGCGGCTGGGTCTCCTCCGAGGTCTTCGAGCACACCTCGGTGCTGCGCTTCCTGGAGACCTGGACGGCGGCCCTCGGCAAGCCCGCTAACTGCCCCAACATCAGCGCCTGGCGGCGCGCCGTGAGCGGCGACCTCACCAGCGTCTTCGACTTCGCCAACCCGGTCCACGGCGCCGTGGCACTGCCCGCGACCGGCGTCATCGGGTACTCCACCTGCGGCCCGCTGCCCAACCCGGTGCCCACCACCAACGCCCTGCCCGGCCAGGAGTCCGGCACCCGCCCGGCCCGCGCGCTGCCCTACCAGCCGAACGGCTACCTGGACCACCTGGAGTTCGGGACCGCCGGCACCGTCCGCGCCTGGTTCACCATGGCCAACCAGGGCACCCCGGCGACCCGGCCGGCCCACTTCTCCATCCACCCGAACGCCTACCGGGGCACCACGCCCTGGCAGTACACGGTGGACGCCGGTGCCACCGCCTCCGACTACTTCAACATCGGCACCGGGAACGGCGCCGGCAAGTACGACATCACCATGGTCGGCCCCAACCGCTTCCTGCGAGGCTTCCAGGGCGACGCCACCAAGGCCGGCAAGTCGGCCGAGGTGAGCACCCGTTACGCCGTGGAGCCCGGCACCGGCAAGCTCGCCGTGTGGTTCAAGCTGGCCAACACCGGCTCCACGTCAGTGAAGTTCACCATCACCTCGAACAACTACCGCACCGACGGCCCCTGGACGTACACGGTCGCTGCGGGTACCGCCACCGAGGACTACTTCAACGCCGTCGCGTACCAGAGCGGCTGGTACGACTTCACGGTCACGGTGGACTCCGACGCGACCTGGTCGCGCCGGTTCACCGGCCATCTGGAGACGGGCGCCGCCAGCGTCAGCGGCTGACGCCCGCGTACAGGTCCGGGCGCGGGGCGAGAGCGACTGCCGTACGGCCGCCGCTCTCCAGCGCCCGGACCCCGGCCTCGGCGACCACGGAGGAGGCGTAGCCGTCCCAGGCGCTGGGTCCGGTGACCCGGCCCTGCCTGGTGGCGTCCACCCAGGCCTGTACCTCGCGGTCGTAGGCGTCGGCGAACCGCACCAGGTAGTCCTGGGCCACCTCCTCGCGGGCGCCGCCGGCCGCGGTCACCAGCATGGTGTGGTCCTCGCCGATCCGGGCGCTGCCCTGCTCGCACACGGCCTCGCAGCGCACCTGGTAGCCGAAGCCGCAGTTCACGAAGACCTCGACGTCGACGACGGCGCCGCCGTCGGTCTCGAAGAGCACCAGCTGCGGGTCGAGCAGCCCCTCGGGGGCGCCCGCGGAGGGCCGGGGCCGCAGCACGGTCACCGCGGTCAGCTCCTGGCCGAGCAGCCAGCGGGCGGCGTCGATCTCGTGCGACACCGAGCTGTTGATCAGCATGGCGCTGGTGAAGCCGGGCGGCGAGGACACGTTGCGGTGGGTGCAGCGCAGCATCAGCGGCCGGCCCAGGCCGCCGCTGTCCAGCAGCGACTTCAGGCGCCCGTACTCGGCGTCGTAGCGGCGCATGAACCCGATCTGTGCCAGCCTGCGCCCGAGCCCCGCCTCGGCCTCCACCACCCGCAGCGCACCGGTGGACTCCGGCACCATGGGCTTCTCGCACAGCACCGGGAGCCCGCGCTCGAAGCAGGCGAGCAGCGGTTCCTCGTGCGCCGGGCCCGGAGAGGCGATCAGCACGGCGTCGACGCCCGGCGCGGCCAGGGCGGCCAGCGGGTCCGCGTGCACGGTGACGCCGTCCAGGTCGGCCACCGCTTCCTTGGCGCGGTCGAGGTCGGGGTCGGCCACCGCGGCCACCCGCGCACCGCTCACCACCTGGTCCAGCCGTCGTATGTGGTCGGCTCCCATGTGTCCGGCACCCAGCACCGCGACGCCCAGCAACTCAGCCACGCCCACACACTCCCTCTCGGCCGACGATCACGCTCCAGAGCCTACGTCGGCCGGGTGAGGGGCCCGTCAGTAGCGCAGCACGCCGGCGATGCCGTCCTCGTCGCCCAGGGTGCCGTCCGGCACGAAGCGGACGTCGGCGCCGGTCTCCAGGCACTGCTCGACGATCTCGTCCACGATGTCGTCGCGGGCGTCGAGGTCGCCGCTGGCGGCCGGGACCAGGTGGTCGCCGTCGTCGCGGACCGTGGTGCGGTAGTTCTCCTCGACGGCGAGCAGCCGGATGCGGCCCTCGCGGGCGCTCTGCCACACCTCGTCGACACCGGCCGCGAACGTCTTGTGGCCCCGTGCGGAATCGAGTTCCCGGGTCACCGACGCGATGCTCCGGCGGGACTCCGCCTGGAGAAGCGGGGTGATCGCCTGCCACACGGCCTCCGGGCCGGCGTGCGAGAGACCGCCGTGCCGCACGGGGATGCTGTGCCTGGCGACGTTGCCGAGCTCCTCCCACAGGGAGAGGGCGGCCTGCTCGCCGGTGACGTACAGCGGCCGCGGCTCGTCGCGCAGCAGCGCGGCCATCGCGGTGTTCGCGTCCCGCAGGAAGTGCTTGGTGTCCTCGTCGCGGAAGGTGCTGGGCGTGTCGCCGATCTGCTCCTGGCGCTCGGCGTCGAACTTCCGTCGCGGGCGGGTCATCGGGAAACCGCCGGACCGGCTCTCGGTGACCCGGTCGATGCCGCCGTTCCACAGCGTGATGCGGTCGGCCGAGATCGAGAGCACCCAGAACGGGCGCTCGGCGGCGTGTGCCGAGACCAGGTTGCGGGTCAGGAAGGTGTCCGAGAGCACCACGCGCTCGGGCACGCTGCGGGCCAGCGACCACACCTGGTGCTCACCCGGCGCGGCGAAGATCACCAGGCCGTCCTCGGTGTAGGTCAGGTCGACCTCGGCGAGCGCCTGTTCGAGCTGGCCGACCACGTCGGAGCGCCGGTCCCGGGTGACCGCGGGATCCGCCTCCAGCTGCTTCTTCGCCTCGGCCACGACGTTGCGCAGCCGGACGGGGTCCTGGGCGTTGTCGGGCTCACGGCGGTGCGTGGGAGTCAGCACCGACACGGCCGGATAGGGGCGCGGGCGGCGCAGCTCGGCAAGGGTCGAAGGACTGAGTGCGTGCTCCATATCAGCACCATAGGACCGATTCGCCATTGCGGCATTTGGGGTAATTCTCCGGCGCCTTCGGATCCGGGGTGCGCCGTAACCGTGTTGAGGCCCGGCGACCGGTGACGGCGGGCAGGACGGCCGGTTACCGTACCCGGCAGTAACCGGATCACGCCCCAGGAGGCCCGCATGCCGCAGCTCGAAGTCGACGGAGCGGCACTGACGTACGACGACGAGGGCCCCCGCGACGGCGGCGCCGCGCCGCTGGTGTTCATCCACGGCTGGACCGCGAACCGGCGCCGCTGGGACCACCAGGTGGCGCACTTCGCCGGGGACCGCCGGGTGATCCGGCTCGACCTGCGCGGCCACGGTGAGAGCACCGGGGCCGGGGTGAAAACGGTCGCCGAGCTGGCCCAGGACGTGGTCGCGCTCCTCGACCACCTGGAGGTGGACCGTTTCGTCCCCGTCGGCCACTCCATGGGCGGCATGATCTCCCAGACCCTCGCCCTGGCCCACCCCGACCGGGTCGAGCGGATGGTCCTGGTCAACTCCATCGGCCGGATGACGTACAGCCGCGGTCGCGGGCTGCTGATGGCGGCCTCGACCCTCGTGCCGTTCAAGCTGTTCGTCGCCGCCAACATCCAGCGCGCCTTCGCCCCCGGTTACCCGCGCGAACAGATCCGGGAGTACGTCCGCGCGTCCGCCGGCACCCCGCGCGAGGTCGTGATGACGCTCTACGGCGCCATGCGGGCCTTCGACGTCCTCGACCGGGCCGGCGAGATCACCGCGCCCACCCTGATGGTGCACGGCTACCACGACATCCAGCTGCCGGTGGGGCAGATGCTGCGGATGGCCAAGGCCTACCCGGACGCGGAGGTCCGGATCATCGACGCGGGCCACGAGCTGCCGGTGGAGCGGCCTGCCGAGCTGACGGCGGTGCTGGACAGGTTCCTGTCCCCGGCCGCGTAGCGCGAGCCCCCGACAGCACCAGGTGACCGGCGCCCGGCGAAAGCCGCGGCGCCGACCCGTTTGGGAAACTCTTTGCGCTTGGCCTGTTCGCGGCGTTCGGAGCCCGCGGTGAGGCGTCTTTGCGGGCCTCGCGCGGGCAAAGCGCGTCCGAAAGCGGGGGTGGGGTACTCCGTTCGTGTTACGGCCAGGTTGACCGGCCGAGGTCCCGGGCGCACCCTCGCTATATAGGTGCTGAATACAAGTGGTTCGCTCGGGCAATTGCCTGCGCCGCGGAACCGCAGGTGGCGCGCATTTCCCCGGCTGGCCGGCAGCGGGAGGTAACGCATGTGTGGCATCACCGGCTGGGTCTCCTTCGACCGTGACCTCACCACCGAGAAGCGCGCATTGGATGCAATGACGGAGACCATGGCCTGCCGCGGCCCCGACGACCGGGGCACCTGGAGCGAGGGCCCCGCCGCCCTGGGGCACCGCCGGCTCGCGATCATCGACCTGCCCGGCGGCCGCCAGCCGATGACCGTCCGCACCCCGGACGGCACCGTCGCGATGGTCTACTCGGGCGAGGCCTACAACTTCACCGAGCTGCGCCGCGAACTCGCCGCCCGCGGCCACGAGTTCACCACCGACTCGGACACCGAGGTCGTGCTCCGCGGCTATGTGGAGTGGGGCGACGCCATCGCCGAGCGGCTCAACGGCATGTACGCCTTCGCCGTCTGGGACGGCCGCCACGACCAGCTCGTGATGATCCGCGACCGGATGGGCATCAAGCCCTTCTACATGTACCCGACCCCGGACGGCGTCCTGTTCGGCTCCGAGCCCAAGGCGATCCTCGCCAACCCGCTGGTCCGCCCCCGGGTCGGCCTGGACGGCCTGCGCGAGCTGTTCACCATGGTGAAGACCCCCGGACACGCCGTGTGGGAGGGCATGCGCGAGGTGGAACCCGGCACCGTCGTCACCGTCGACCGCCACGGACTGCGCACCCGCGTCTACTGGCGGCTGGAGACCCGCCCGCACACCGACGACCGTGCCACCACCGTCGCCACCGTCCGTGAACTCCTCGACGACATCGTGCGCCGCCAGCTGGTCGCCGACGTGCCCCGCTGCACCCTGCTCTCCGGCGGCCTCGACTCCTCCGCCATGACCGCGCTGGCCGCCCGCCGGCTCGCCGTGCAGGGCGAGAAGGTCCGCAGCTTCGCCGTCGACTTCGTCGGCAGGACCGACAACTTCGTCGCCGACGAACTGCGCACCACCCCCGACACCCCCTTCGTGCACGACGTGGCCCGCCTGGCCCGCACCGACCACCAGGACATCGTCCTCGACGTGGCCAGCCTCGCCGACCCCGCGGTCCGCGAGCGGGTGATCCGGGCCCGCGACCTCCCGGCCGGGTTCGGCGACATGGACACCTCGCTCCTGCTGCTGTTCCGGGCCGTCCGCGACCAGTCCACCGTCGCGCTGTCCGGCGAGTCCGCCGACGAGGTGTTCGGCGGCTACCTGCAGTTCTTCGACGAGAAGGCGCGCACCGCCGACACCTTCCCCTGGCTCGTCCAGTTCGCCCGGCACTTCGGCGACGACGCCGGCGTCCTGCGCGCGGACCTCGCCAAGTCCCTCGACCTGGAGCACTACATCGCCGACGCCCACCACTCCGCCGTCACCGGCGTCGAACGCCTGGACGGCGAGAGCGACTTCGAGTTCCGGATGCGGCGCATGAGCTACCTGCACCTCACCCGCTTCGTCCGCATCCTGCTCGACCGCAAGGACCGCACGAGCATGGCCGTCGGCCTGGAGGTCCGGGTGCCGTTCTGCGACCACCGGCTCGTCGAGTACGTCTACAACGCACCCTGGGCCCTCAAGTCCTTCGACGGCCGCGAGAAGACCCTCCTCCGCGAGGCCACCCGGGACGTCCTCCCGCAGTCCGTGTACGACCGGGTCAAGAGCCCCTACCCGTCCACCCAGGACCCGGAGTACGGCCGCGCCCTCCAGGAGCAGGTCAAGGACCTGGTCGCCCGGCCCGACCACCGGGTGTTCGACCTCGTCGACCGCGAGAAGGCCGACCGGGCGGCCCACCGGACCGAGCTGAGCACCCAGGCCGACCGGCGCGGCCTGGAACGCACCCTCGACCTGGCCCACTGGATCGATCTCTACGACCCGGAGCTCACCCTCTCCTGAGCGGGCCTCACCCCGGCGAGCCGGTGACGGAGCCGCCGTCACCGTCCGCCGGACAGGAGCTGCCGTCGGGCGGCAGCGTGCCGTACAGCAGGAAGTCGTCGACCTTGCCGCGCACGCACCTGGACGACGTGTACCCGGTGTGGCCGTCGCCCCGGTTGTCCAGCACCACGGCCGACGGACCGAGCCGCTTCGCCGTCTCGACCGTCCAGCTGTACGGCGTCGCCGGGTCACCGCGGGTGCCCACCAGCAGCATCGGCGCGGAGGGCACGTCCTTCACCTTCTCCCGGATGAAGTCCGTGCCGCGCGGCCGGCCGTAGCACAGCAGCACCTGCGTCAGCCGGAACCGGCCGAACACCGGGGACACCTGCTGGTACTCCTGGTTCAGCCGGGCGATGTCCCGGGTGAGCCGCAGGGCGCCCGGCCGGTCCGGGTCGTCGGCGCAGTTGATCGCCATCAGCGCGGCCGAGAGGTTGTCCACGGGGATGTCCGCGCTGTCCACGAGCCCGCCGCCGTGCCCGTGCCCGGGTCCGTGCCCTTGTCCGTGCGGCAGCGCGGAGCCGCCGGAGGCGAGGTTCTGGACCCCGCGGGTGTCTCCGTCGTCGATCAGCGAGGCCAGTGCCCGCTCCATCTGCGGCCACAGGTCCTTGCCGTAGAGCCCCTGCCCCATGGCGGACACCAGGTCCTGGCCGGTGAACGGGCCGCCGAAGTCGGAGGGCACCGGGTCCTCGTCGAGGGAGCGCACCAGCTTCACGACCGCCTCACCGGCCTTGCGCCGGTCCTGCCCGAACGGGCACCCCCGGTCGGTGACGCACCAGTCCAGGAAGTCGTCCAGCGCCGTCTGCTGCCCCCGGGCCCCGGCCACCCCCTGCTCGGCCAGCGACTCGGTCAGGGTGTCCACGCCGTCCAGCGCCATCCGGCCCACGTTGTACGGGAACTGCGCCGCGTACACCGCGCCGAGCCTGGTGCCGTAGGAGAAGCCCAGGTAGTTCAGCTTCTTGTCTCCGAGCGCCTGGCGGATGACGTCCAGGTCCCGGGAGGCGTTCACGGTGCCTATGTGGGAGAGCACCGGCCCGGAGTTCCTGGCGCACCGGAGCGTGAGCTGCTTCAGCTCCTTCATCAGGGCCTGCGGGCGCGCGACGTCGGGGGGCTCGTCGCCGCTCGCGCCGTCCGAGGGGTCGCCGGTGCCCTCGCCGCAGCTGACGGGGGAGGAGCGACCGACCCCGCGCGGGTCGAAGCCGACCACGTCGTAGCCGTTGGTCAGGCTCATGAACTCCTTGCCGTCCTGCCCGAGCTGGCTGACGCCCGAGCCGCCCGGGCCGCCGAAGTTCAGCAGGACCGAGCCCCGCGACTTCCCGGTCGCCCGGTAGCGGGCCAGCGCCAGATCGAGGGTGCCCGCGGCCGGCCGTGCGTAGTCGAGGGGGACGGTGACCCTGGCACACTGCATGTCCTTGGGCAGTTCCACGTCCTTGCACGCCGCCCACCTGACCTTCTGCCGGTAGAACAGGGCCAGGTCCGGCTGCTCCCCGCCGCCCTCGGCCGCCGTGGTCGCGGGCAGCCCGCCGCCCAGCAGTGCCAGCGCTGCCGCGCCTGCGCCTGCGCAGCGCCGCAGGGCGGGCCGGGTACGGGGCACGGCAGGCATCGAGGGCCTCCAGGGACGCTCCGTGGCGGACCGGGTACAGGGCTTTCGCTCACCATAAGCGGGCTCCGCGGGACCCGCCTCCCGGCGAGCGGGCCGGGCCGGGCCGGGTTGCCCTGCTCTCCGCCTGTCCGCGCCTGGCCTCCGCGGGGCCGCCCCCTTTCGATGCCCTTGCATACTTTTACTGACGGTTCGAGATCAGTGTCGCTCGATGGGGTGAAATGTGGATAAGCCATAACTCACATGGTTCGCCTGCGTTTTAACCGTTGCGGGCGAGCGCCCGCAATCATGTCTGGAAGGCAGGGAACCTATGAAACGGGTTACCCGAAACGGTGTGATCGCCGTCGCTGCCGCCTCCGGGGCGATGGCCGTAGCGGTTCCGGCCTGGGCCGACGCCGGCGCGGACGGTACCGCGGCCGGTTCGCCCGGGGTGATCTCCGGCAACGGCATCCAGTTGCCGGTCGACCTCCCGGTGAACGTGTGCGGGAACACCGTGAACGTGGTGGGGCTCCTGAACCCGGCGGCCGGCAACACCTGCGCGAACGAGGGCGGCGGCGACGCCACCGACGGCGCGCCCGGCGGCACGACCGCACAGGGAGCCGAGGAGGGCTCGCCCGGGGTGATCTCCGGCAACGGCATCCAGTTGCCGGTCGACCTCCCGGTGAACGTCAGCGGCAACAGCGTGAACGTGGTCGGCGCCCTGAACCCGGCCACCGGCAACACCTCGGTGGACACCTCCGGCGACCACCCGAGCCCGCCGAAGACCACCCCGGAGCCGCCCACCGTCAAGCCGCCGGCCCCGCCGAAGACTCACACGGAGCCCAAGGCGCACCACCCCGCCGTGCCGCCGGCCCAGGCCACCCTCGCCCACACCGGCACGGACCTCACCGGCGCCGCCGCGGCGGGCAGCGCGGCGCTGCTGCTCGCCGGGACCGCCCTGCACCGGCGCTTCCGCCCGGGCCGGACGCGCTGACCGGCCGGCGTGATACGGGGGCGGACTGACGCACCGCGCACCGGCAGGCCCCACCGGACATGACCGGTGGGGCCTCCGCCGTTTCCCCGGGGCACCGGCGCCGAGCATTCGGCCGGCGGACCGGCGGACCGGCGGACCGGCGGACCGGCAGCCCGGCAGACCGGGCAGCCCGGCAGACCGGGCAGCCCCGGCAGCCCGGCAGGGCGGCAGACTGACAGGCCGGCAGCCCGGCAGATCGGGAGATCAGACCGGCTGTCCGGCAGACCGGCTGTCCGGCAAAGCGACTGTCCGGCAAAGCGGCTGTCAGCAGCCCGGCAGACCCGAAGCCCACGTAGTACGTCAACGGCTTGATCCCGTCGTGGCGCGGCGCCCGGTGATCGGGAAGGATGCTGCGGGCGCGCGGCGCCGGTCGCCGCGCGAGCGGACACCGTGACGGAATGGAGCGCATCGATGACCTCTCCGGCCCCGCAGGACCTCGTCGTCACCCGGGCCACGCCCGACGACTGGCCGGTGATCGTCGGCTGGGCGGCGGACGAGGGCTGGAACCCCGGGCTGTCGGACACTGCCGCCTTCTTCGCCCAGGACCCCGACGGGTTCTTCGTCGGCCGGGTCGACGGCGAACCGGTGTCGGCCATCTCCGTCGTCAACCACGGCGCCGACTACGCCTTCCTGGGCTGGTACCTGGTCCGCCCCGACCTGCGCGGCCAGGGGCACGGCCTCACCACCTGGAAGACCGCACTCGCCCACGCCGGCAACCGCACCGTCGGCCTTGACGGCGTGGTGGCCCAGCAGGACAACTACCGCCAGTCCGGCTTCGAACTCGCCTACCGCACCGCCCGGTTCGTGGGCGAGGCCCGCGCCGCCGGGACCCCGACCGGCGTCCGGCCCGCGCGCGCCGCCGACCTGGCCGCCGTCACGTCGTACGACAGCGCCTGCTGCCCGGCCGACCGGCCGCGCTTCGTGGCCGCGTGGCTCACCACCCCCGGGCACCGGGCGCTCGTGCGCCACGACGGCGAGCGCCTCACCGGTTACGGCGTGATCCGCCCCGGCCGCGACACGCTGCGCATCGGCCCCCTCTTCGCCGACACCGCCGAGGACGCCCGCGCCCTGTTCACCGCCCTCACCGCCGAGGCGGCGGGCGGCCAGGTCGCCATCGACGTACCCGAGATCAGCACGGCGGGGGTCGCCCTCGTGGAGGAGGCCGGGTTCGCGCCCTCGTTCGAGACCGCCCGCATGTACACCGGCCCGGTGCGCGACCACGCCCGCGAGCGGGTCTTCGGGGTGACGACGCTCGAACTGGGCTGACCTGCGGGCCCGGGCACCCGGCGCCACGGGAAAAGGTGTTGCCGCCGTCGCGCCCGGATGGTGGAGTGCTCGGATGGATCACCAAGCCGTACTCGCCCTGTACGACCGTGACATGCGCGAGGGCGCCCGGCCCGACGGGCCCGGCGACCGGGTCGAACGCGTGGGCGCGGTGGTGCGCCAGGTCTCGGACGCCGGGGGATGGAACGGCGTGCTCTGGTCGGACCTCAACGAAGCGACCGCGGACCGGGCGATCGCCGGGCAGGTCGAGTTCTTCGCCGCCCACGGGCAGGAGTTCGAGTGGAAGGTCTACGGTCACGACCTGCCGTCGGACCTCGGTGACCGGCTGACCGCGGCCGGGTTCAGGCCGGAGCCGCAGGAGACGCTGATGATCGGCGAGGTCGCCCGGCTGAGCCTGGACGCCGAACTGCCGGACGGCGTGCGCGTGGTGCCCGCCACCGACCGGGCGGGCATCGAACTCGTGGTGGACGTGCACGAGAAGGCCTTCGGCACCGACGGTTCGCAGCTGCGCCACCAGCTGCTGACGCGGCTCGCCCACCAGCCGGACAGCATGGTGGCCCTGGTCGCGCTCGCCGGGGACGAGCCGGTCAGCGCCGCCCGGGTGGAGCTGGTGCCCGGGGCGAGGTTCGCCGGTCTGTGGGGCGGCGGCACGGTGGCCCAGTGGCGCGGACGCGGTGTGTACCGTGCCCTCGTGGCCCACCGGGCCCGGGTCGCCGCCGCTCACGGTTGCCGGTACCTCCAGGTGGACGCGTTGCCCACGAGCCGGCCGATCCTCGAACGGCTGGGCTTCCACGCCCTGACCACGACCACGCCGTACCTCTCCCCGGAGTAGCGGCAGGAGGTACGACCGGGTCCCGGGCGCGCCCGCGCGGCGGGGGGGGGCCCCCCGGGGGGGGCCCCCCCCCCCCCCGGGCCCCCGGCCCCCCCCCCGGGGCCCCCGTGGTGGGGGTTTTGCCGCCACCCCCCGCGGGCGCCGGGCTCAGTGGTGAACCAACTGGAACCT
>NZ_JBIAVV010000016.1:0-146513 GCF_042894765.1 Streptomyces sp. NPDC001507 | reverse complement strand
CCCGGCCACCACACGCCCCCCTCAACCCCAAACCCTCCACAAACAAACATCCCCGGGTCCCCCCCGCCCCCCCCCCGCGCCCGAGGCGCGCTCAGGTCACCGGCGTGCCCTGCTGCGGTCGAGTGCCGCGATCCCCAGCGCGGCCAGGGCGATCTGGATGAACCACTCGATCCAGTCGGGGCCCTTGGTGTCGGCCACGCCGAAGCCCGCCGCGAGCGCCGAACCCAGCAGCGCCGCCACGATGCCGACGACGATGGTCCACAGGATGCCGATGTGCTGGCGGCCGGGGACGACCAGGCGCCCCAGCACACCGATGATGAGGCCGATGATGATGGCGCTGATGATGCCCGAGATCTCCATTTCCGCCCCTCTTCGTCTGTACCCCGCTGCTGTCCAATCTGCCCGCTGAATCCGGCGGCAGTCCCGCCCGGTTGTTACAGCGGTTTTCTGTTCACCGACCTGACATGCCATGTACCTTTCAATGAGTTGACGCGTGTAGAAATCTCAAGCACGTTCTACGCGCGCAGAGTTGGCGCCCGCACCGCCTCTACCCCACCCCCTCACGGAGGTTCGCCGGATGCTTGGATCCAGCAGATCCCGCCACAGATTCACCACCGCCCTGGCCGGGTTCGGACTGCTCGTCACGGGAGCCGCCCTCCAGGTCGGCACCGCGGCCGCCCCCGCCCACGCGGCCACCACCTACCGCGTCCTGTTCGACGACGGCCACGCCGAGGAGGCCGGCAACGCGGACTGGATCATCTCCACCAGCAAGCCCGACCCGCTCGCCCAGGACTCCTCCCCGTCCTCGGAGACCGACTGGACCGGAGCGCTCTCCTCGTGGGGCGTGGCCCTCCAGAAGACCGGCAGCTACAGCATGAAGACGGCGACCAGCGCGCTCACCTACGGCGGTTCGTCGACGACCGACCTGTCGAACTTCGACGCGCTGGTCCTGCCCGAGCCGAACACGCTGTTCACGACCGCCGAGAAGACGGCGATCATGAACTTCGTGAAGAACGGCGGCGGCCTCTTCATGATCTCGGACCACACCGGGGCCGACCGCAACAACGACGGCTACGACGCGGTCGAGATCCTCAACGACCTGATGACGAACAACAGCGTCGACTCGACCGACCCGTTCGGCTTCTCGATCGACTCGCTCGACATCAGCTCCGGCTACCCGGCCGCGATCAGCGACAGCAGCAACGCGGTGCTGAACGGCTCCTTCGGCACGGTCACCAAGAGCCTGATCGCCGACGGCACCACCGCCACCCTCAAGCCCTCGGACAACTCCGCCGTCAAGGGCCTGGTGTACCGCAGCGGCTACTCCGGCAACACCGGCGCCTTCTTCGCCACCAGCACCTTCGGCAGCGGGCGGGTCGCGTTCTGGGGCGACAGCTCCCCGATCGACGACGGCACCGGCCAGTCCGGCAACACGCTGTACGACGGCTGGAACGACAGCGGCGCCACCAACGCGGCCCTCGCCCTCAACGCCACCGCCTGGCTCACCGGCGCGTCCAGCGGCAGCGGCGGTGGCGGTGGCGGCGGTGGGGGCGGCGGTGGCACCTGCACCTCCGCCCAGCTCCTCGGCAACCCCGGCTTCGAGTCCGGCAACACCACCTGGACCGCCAGCAGCGGGGTCATCACCAACTCCAGCAGCGAGGCGGCCCGCACCGGTTCCTACAAGGCCTGGCTCGACGGCTACGGGTCCGCCCACACCGACACGCTGTCCCAGTCGGTGACCATTCCGTCCGGCTGCTCCGCGACGCTCAGCTTCTACCTGCACGTGGACACCGCGGAGACCACCACCAGCACCGCCTACGACAAGCTGACGGTGACCGCCGGATCCACCACCCTGGCCACATACTCCAACCTCAACGCGGCCTCCGGATACGTCCTCAAGAGCTTCGACGTGTCCTCCCTGGCCGGCACCACGGCCACCATCAAGTTCTCCGGTGTCGAGGGCTCGACCCTCCAGACGTCCTTCGTCGTCGACGACACCGCGCTCAACGTGAGCTGACCGGGACGGACGGTTCCGGCGGCCCCGCCGGAACCGTCCGCTCCACCGCGTTCCAGCCGGAGACCCGCACCTGGGGAGACGACCCGTGCAGGTCCGCGGTCCGGTAGGTGGCCGTCAAGGCCGCCGACTCGCCCGGCCACAGGCTGACCGCGTTGTCCGACCACCGGACCGGCAGCACGGGCTTGCCGTTCGCGTCGACCAGATGGACGTCCGTCATCAGGGACGGGGTCTTGCCGGAACCCGTGTTGCGGACGGTGACCGTGGTCGTCGACGTGCCGTCGGCCTCCGTCGTCGACGCCGTCGCCGTGACCGGGACCTGGGCCATCGAGGACAGCCCCGTCAGGTCCGCGTAGCTCGTCGTCGGCGTGTGCCACCAGTCGGTCTTCGCCCAGTCGAGGGCGTCGGCCTTGGTGGAGAGCCAGTAGACGTTGCGGCTCACCTCCCGGCCGTCGGTGTCGGTCAGCGTCAGCCGGGCCAGGTAGGTGGACGCCAGCCCGCTCACGGATGCGGGCAGTGCGAGCGCGGTGCTGTGCGCGCCGTCGCCCTGGACCGAGACGCCGGTGACCGCCTTGTCGTACTTCTGGGTGCCGTCGGGGTTGAACAGGGTGGCCCGCACGGTGAGCCCGGAGACCGGCGTGGGCCGGTTGTTCACCACGGCCACCGAGCGGTCGTCGTAGGAATACTGGACGTGCAGCGGCTCGTTGGCCTTCTTCGCGCCGAAGTAGGCGCCGCCCTGGTCGAGGTAACGGTCCATCAGTTGCCAGTGCAGGGACGTCCAGCCGCTGTCGAACATCCAGTACACGACCCCGGTCGAGGGCTTCGAGGCGTCGGTCTGGTTGCGCTCGTACGCCTCGTACTGGGCGCGGACGTTCTCGTACTGGGCGAGCTGGGCCTTCCTGACGTAGTCGGTGAGGCTCTTCGGGGCGCCGTAGCGGCCGGTGAGGGCGGCGTCGTAGACCTTCAGGGTGCCGAAGGTCGCGGACGGCGAGCGGTGGTACTGCTTGGCGTCCGGGTTCTTCCAGAGGGTGTCGAGTTCGGCCGGGGACATCATCCGGCGCAGGGTGTCGAGGGTGGGGATGTCCGGTCCTGCGCTGGTCTCCGAGTTGAAGCCGGTGGCGCCGCCCTCGCGCTTGGCGTACCAGTAGCCCGGCGGGACCCAGTCGTAGGGGCCGGTCATCTTCATGCCCGAACCGCCCAGCTGGGGAGCCGACTTGTCGGAGGCGGCGGGCACCACAGGGACGGCCCAGTCGGCGGCGTCAAGGGCCTCCAGATAGCCCTTCTCGATCTTCGCGTCGGGCGCGGCGTCGCTGCCGATCAGGAAGGAGACCACGCTCGGGTGGTCCCGCAGCCGAGCGGCCTCGGCGGCCATCGAGGCCTGGGCGACCTGGTAGTCGGCGGCGGTCCACTTCTCACCGCTCTCTCCGGGGTTGGTCTGCCCCTCCCACTTGTCGCAGCACTCCCAGCCGGGCAGGGTGAGGACGCCGAGGCGGTCGGCGAGGTCGAAGAACTCGTCGGGCTCGATGTGGCCTTCAAGGCGGATGGCGTTGAGGCCCAGGTCCACGGCGTACTTGAGCCGGTCCTCGACGTACGCGCGGTCCCAGCGCAGGAACTCGTCCGGTGACCAGCCGCCGCCCTTGATCAGCAGCCGGCGGCCGTTGATCGAGTACTGGCGGGCGCCGTCGGAGTTCAGCGGGGCCCGGACGTCCCGGATGCCGAAGCTCTCGTGGGCGGTGTCCGAGGCCGTGCCGCCCACGGACGCGGTGAGGTCGAGGTCGTAGAGGGGCTGGCCGCCCATGCCCGCGGGCCACCACACCTTCGGGGAGGTCAGGTGCAGCGCCGGGGTGTCGGCGGGGGCGAAGGTGACGGTCCTGGTCTGGTGGGCCGCGAGCTCCACCGACCTGGTGAGGGCCACCCCGGCGACGGTGCCGGAGACCTCGGCGGTGACGGGGACGTCCGAGTCGTTGCGCGCCTGTGCCTGCACCGTCAGGTCGGCCGTCGCGAGGGACGGCACCGCGAGCTTCGTCACCACGTGCGCGTCGCGCAGCGCGACCGGACCGCCGCGCCGGACCAGGACGTCACGGACGATGCCCATGTTCTGGTCGGGCGGGGGCTGGAGCCAGTCGAGCCAGCCCATGGTGAGGTTCTTGTTGGGGTTGTTGGGCTGGATCCGGAAGGCCACCGTGTTCGTGCCCTCCTTCACCAGCGAGGTGACGTCCAGCTCGTGCCGGGTGTAGGCGCCGGTGACGTCGGCGGTGGTGGCGACCTGACGGCCGTTCACGTACACGTCGGCCGCCGAGATCACCCCGCTGAAGTCCAGGTAGGTGCGGTGCGCGGGATCCGTGAGCCTGAAGTCGCTGCGGTACCACCAGGGGACCTGGAAGGGCGACTTGGGGATCTTCTGGAGGTTGGTGGAGACGAACGGGTCGTCGTAGACGCCGTCGGCGAGCAGTGCGGCCAGGACCGTGGAGCGGGGGCCCGCCGGATACCAGCCCTTCGCCGGGTAGCCGGGGGAGGAGACCGCCGCCGCGGAGTCGCCCACGTCTGCCGTCGACCGGATCGCGTAGCCCGACAGCGGGGTCTCGGACCCGGCGGCGGACGGCACACGGGTGATCCGGGCGGATCCGTGGGCCGGGTCGCGGGCCCCGGCCCAGGCGCTGGTGTTGAGTGAGCAGAGCAGTCCCAGGGCCACGGCGGCCGTGGCGAGGCGGTGTCCGGGGGCGCGGCGAGGGAACACGATGGTCTCCAGGCTCGTAAAGTTAGGAAACTTTACTAACCCGGCTCAAGCTAGGGTGCCACGGAGACCGTGTCAATCACCGTGGCGGTCGCGCGAGTTGGTGGCGCGGTGCTCAGGAGGCGCCCGATCTGCGGTCGAACACCAGGTCACGGGCGGTGCCCAGGGCTGTCGCCACCGCGCCGAGGAGCACCGCGTCCTCGCCGAGCCGGCTCGGTGCCAGCTTCGGGCGCAGCGGGGTGAGGGTGCGCAGGTGTTCGCGCACCGGGCGCAGCAGCAGGTCGACGCTGTGGCCGACGCCGCCGCCGAGCACCACCAGGTCGGGGTCGAGCACGGCCGCGGCCGCGGCCACCGTGTGCGCGATCCGCTCCCCCTCGAGGCGTACCGCCTCGGCGGCGGCCGGATCGCCCAGGCGGGCCGCGTCGAACACGGACTTCGCGGTGAGCTGCCCGGTCATCCCCAGCCGCCGTGCGGTCTCGACCACGGCCACCCCCGACACCGCGTCCTCCAGCCGCTCGGGCTCGCGCTGCCGCCCCGGCCAGGGCAGGAAACCGATCTCCCCGGCGAGCCCGTGCGCCCCGGTGAACAGCCGCCCCTCGCTGACCACACCCATCCCGAGGCCGGTGCCGATCATGATGTACGCGAACAGCCGGCTGCCCGCCCCGACGCCGTACGTGTACTCGCCGAGGGCCGCCAGATTGGCGTCGTTGTGCACCTCCAGGGGGACCCCCAGCTCTTCGCGCATCCGGTCGAACAGGCCGGCGCGCCCCCACCCGGGCAGATGCATCGCGTACCGCACCCGGCGCTGCCGCTCGTCGTACACGCCCGGCGTGCCCACCACCCCGTGCACCACCGCGGCCGGATCCACCCCGGAGTTGGCGACCACCTGCCGGGCGGTGGCGACCAGCAGGTCGGCCATCGCGCCCGAACCCCGGGCCCGGTTGCGCACGTCGGAGCGGGCGACCAGGGTGCCGTCGAGATCGGCGACCGCCACCCGCAGCCAGCTGCGGCCCACGTCGACGCCGAGCGCGAATCCGGCCGCCGGGTCGGGCGCGTACAGGACGGCCGTGCGGCCGCGCTCCGGCACGTGGGTGCCGACCTCGTGGACCAGGCCCGCCGACTCCAGCGCGGCGAGCGCGCTGGACACCGTCGGCTTCGACAGGCCCGTCTCGCGGGCCAGCTGGGCGCGGGAGGCCGAACCGAGCAGGCGCAGCCGGTCAAGGAGCAGCCGCTCGTTGGCGCTGCGCAGGCGCCGCCGGCTCCAGGGCTGCTCCTGCTCCTCTACGACGTCGCTGGCGGCCATCGCACCATTCTCACCGATTCCCGACGCATACTTGACGCATCTAGTAAGGCTCCTTAACTTTATCGGCCATCCCGCCGAGTCGGCCTCCGCCCGTCGTACGCGTCCCCGCCCGCCTCCCCGTGTCCCGCCCAGGAGCCCTCATGTCTGCAGGTCCCGGTAGTCCCCTCGTCTCGGGCAGTGCGCCGCCGGCCGGCGGGTTCGTCCGCCGCGTCGGCCTGTTCCAGGCCACCGCCATCAACATGAGCCAGATGTGCGGCATCGGTCCGTTCGTGACCATCCCGCTCATGGTCGCCGCGTTCGGCGGCCCGCAGGCCGTGATCGGCTTCGTCGCGGGCGCGGTGCTCGCGCTCTGCGACGGCCTCGTGTGGGCCGAACTCGGCGCCGCGATGCCCGGCTCCGGCGGCAGCTACGTCTATCTGCGCCAGGCCTTCCAGTACCGCACCGGACGCCTGATGCCGTTCCTGTTCGTGTGGACGGCCATGCTCTTCATCCCGCTGATCATGTCCACCGGCGTGGTCGGCTTCGTCCAGTACCTGGGCTACCTCGCCCCCGGCCTCGGCCAGACCTCCGGCGACCTGATCGGGCTCGGCGTCATCGCCCTCGTGGTGCTCCTGCTCTGGCGCGGCATCGAGCACATCGCCAGGATCACCGCCGTCATGTGGACGGTGATGATCGCCTCGGTGCTGCTGGTGATCGTCGCCGCGGCGAGCGACTTCAGCCCGCACCTGGCCTTCACCTACCCGGCCCACGCCTTCGACCTGACGAGCGACCACTTCTGGCTGGGCTTCGCGGCGGGCCTGACCATCGGCATCTACGACTACCTCGGCTACAACACGACCGCGTACATGGGCGCCGAGATCAAGGAACCCGGGCGCGTCCTGCCGCGCTCCATCCTCTTCTCGATCCTCGGCATCATGGCGATCTACCTGCTGCTCCAGATCGGCACGCTCGGCGTCGTCGACTGGCACCGCATGACGAACCCGGACGACATCGCGTCGACCTCGGTGGCCTCGGCGGTCCTTGAGAAGACCTGGGGCAAGGGCGCCGCCGACACGGTGACCGTGCTGATCCTGATCACCGCCTTCGCCTCGGTCTTCACCGGCCTGCTCGGCGGCTCCCGGGTGCCCTACGACGCGGCCCGCGACCGGGTCTTCTTCCGCCCCTACGAGAAGCTGCACCCCAAGCACCGCTTCCCGATGCTGGGGCTCGCCACCATGGGCGTGATCACCGCGATCGGCTTCCTGATCGGCCGGCACACCGACCTGGCGACCCTGATCCAGCTGCTCACCACCGTGATGGTGATCGTCCAGGCACTGGCCCAGATCGTGGCGCTCACGGTGCTGCGCCGCCGGCAGCCGGCGCTGAAGCGGCCGTACCGCATGTGGCTCTACCCGCTGCCGAGCATCGTGGCCTTCGCCGGCTGGTGCGTGATCTACGGCTACGCAGACCGGAACTCCCCGGGCCGCCACCCCATCGAGTGGTCCCTGGCCTGGCTCGCCCTCGGCTGCGTGGCGTTCCTGGTCTGGGCGCGGCTGGAGAAGGTGTGGCCGTTCGGGGCGAAGGAGATCAGCGAGGAGTACCTGACTCCACAGGAGCCGGCCGTGGTGTAGTGTCCCGATCACACGTCAGCCTCGTCCGGCGGCCAACTGCCGCCGGACGAGGCTTTTTTCATGACCGAACCCACTGCAGCGGACGTCGTCGTCCGCCCCGCCGTCCCCGGGGACCGCCCCGCCGTCGACCGTCTGTGGCTGATGTTCCGCCACGACCTGTCCGAGTTCCGCGGGCTCCTGCCGAGGCCCGACGGCTCGTTCCGCGACGAGCGCGTCGAGGACGCGTTCGCCGCGCCCGGCTGGGCGCCCTATCTCTTCGTCAAGGGCGGGCACCCGGTCGGCTTCGCGTTCGTCCGGGCGCTGGACGCGCCCGTGCGGGTGCTCAACAGCTTCTTCGTGGTGCGCGGCGCGCGGCGGACGGGCATCGGGCTGGCTGCCGTCCGCGAGGTACTCGCCCGTCATCCGGGGCGCTGGGAGATCGCGTTCCAGTACGAGAACCCGGGCGCCGTCGCCTTCTGGCGACGGGTCGCGGCCGAGGCCGCGGACGGCGCCTGGACGGAGGAGGCCCGGCCGGTGCCGGGCATGCCGGAGCTGCCGCCCGACGTGTGGATCTCGTTCGGCACGGCTCCCCGAACCGCACCGTAGCGGCGGCCCGCATTGACATGCAGGCAATCGCCTGCATAACGTTGAGTAGTGCGATCAGAGGACGACAGCGGGATGGACCAGGTCTTCAGGGCGCTGGCCGACGACACCCGCAGACGGCTGCTGGACCGGCTGCACGAGCAGAACGGCCAGACACTGGGCGAGCTGTGCGAGCGCATCGCGATGACCCGGCAGTCGGTGACCCAGCACCTGGCCGTCCTGGAGGCCGCCAACCTGATCAGCACCGTGCGCCGGGGGCGGGAGAAGCTGCACTACCTCAATCCCGTGCCGCTCCACGAGATCCAGGAGCGGTGGATCGACAAGTTCGAGCGCCCGCGCCTGCGCGCGCTCGGCGACCTGAAGCGACGAGCCGAGGAAGCCATGAGCGACCAGCCCAGCTATGTCTACGTCACCTACATCGCCAGCACCCCCGAGAAGGTCTGGGACGCCCTCACGGACGCCGACCTGACCGCCGTCTACTGGGGGCACTCCAACGTCTCCGACTGGCGGCCCGGCTCCCGCTGGGAGCACGTCCGCACCGACGGCTCCGGCATCGCCGACGTGGTCGGCACCGTCGTCGAGAGCGACCGACCGACCCGGCTGGTCGCCACCTGGGCCGCGCCCGCGGACGAGGGCGACCCCGGCCGGCACTCCCGGGTCACCTTCGACATCCGCCCGCACGCCGACATCGTCAAGCTCACCGTCACCCACGAGGACCTCAACGACGAGGGCGAACTGCAGGGCATCTCGGCCGGCTGGCCGGCCGTGCTCTCCAACCTGAAGTCCCTCCTCGAGACCGGCAGCCCGCTCCCGCAGGAGCCCTGGCTGGTCCCCGGCCGCTGAGCGGACGCGCGGCGGGGCCGGTCCGCCGTCTTCGGACCGGCCCCGCGTCCTCCCTTCCAGGGGATGTCCGGTGTGCCTAGGTCATGGGCGTCCGCCTGGCCGCCGAAGCGGCGCACACCAGCCCGAGGCAGAGGGCCAGCGCGCCGATGATGACGTTGTTGATGATGACGCCCGTGTCCGGGCTGCTGCCGACCACCCAGGGGGCGATGATCATCCAGATGCCCAGTGCGCACATGGCCCAGCTGAGGCCGTACATGCGCTCCGGTGCCCTGGTGAAGCCCAGTGCCAGCAGGCCTATCGCGATGCCCATGATGAGGTTGTGGGGCACGAGCGCGGGCTGGCTCGCCGTGTAGTGGAGGATCCACGGGGACGCCGCGCAGTACAGACCGAGCAGGAACACCGGTCCGTCCACGAGCGCCACATCACGGCCGCCGAGCATGCGGGCGTAGCGCTCCCGCATCTCGGAGACATCAGGGTGGCTGGTTATGTCACTTCTGCCGTGCGAGACGTTGGCCATGACTCGTCTCCTTCTCGACTTGCAGGCCTGACCGCGTCTGGTGCGTGCGGTAAACGCCGCTAGATAGCATTCTGCTCTTATTTCTTCTTTATGTGTAGTTCTGGGCTCAGCCGCGCTCCCGCGCCTGCCGGAACCGGGCGAGGCCGTCCGCAAGGTCGACGATCGGCTCCGGGCAGCCGAGCGCCGCGCGGTCCGGGCCGCCGAGCCTCCAGGGCTCGTGCGCCTTCGCCCCCGGCAGCCCCGCCAACTCCGGCACCCGGCGCCGGACGTACGCGCCGTCGGGGTCGTAACGCTTCGCCTGGGTCACCGGGTTCAGGACCCGGTTGGGGCGGGTGCCGGTGCCCGCCACCCACTGCCAGTTGAGCCGGTTGTTCGCCACGTCCCCGTCGACCGGCAGCTCCAGGAAGTGCCGGGCACCCACCCGCCAGTCGATGTACAGCGTCTTGGCCAGGAAACCCGCCACCGGCAGCCGCCCCCGGTTGTGCATCCAGCCCTCGTGGCGCAGCCGGCGCATCGCCGCGTACACGACCGGGCAGCCGGTGCGCCCCGCCCGCCACGCGTCGACGTCCTCGTCCGAGCCGTCCAGGGCCGCCCGCAGCGGCGGACGGTCGTGCCGGCGCAGGTCGGCGGTGACCAGGACGACCGAGACGTTCATGGGACGGCCGGCTCCGGGGCGGTGCGGCGGCAGGCTGAGACGGCCCCACGCTCCCACCTTCCCGGGCCCGCGTGACGGACCGGCGGACCGGTGCCCATCCGGCGTTTCCGGCATGTCCGCGTCGATCGGGGGCAGCCGCAGGGAAAGGCGAAGACCGACTCGGGAGGTGCAGGATCACTATGAGCGCGAGGGTGCTGGAGCGATTTCCCGCCGGGGCTCCCCGGGGTTCGTGGCCGGCCGAGGAGTACGCGGCCCGGCGCCGGGCCGAGGGCGGCCGGGCGACCGTGGTGATGGACCTCGGCTCCGACGCCTTCCTGGTCGTCGAGCCAGGCCCGGACGACGACCGGCAGCCCGCCGCGGCGCGCGCTTCAGCGGGGAAGTGACTGCTCGGCCCAGATGGTCTTGCCGCGCGCGTTGTACCGCGTCCCCCAGTTCTGGGCGAGCTGGGTGATGAGGTAGAGGCCGCGCCCGCCCTCGTCCGTGTCCCGGGCGTGCCGCACATGCGGCGAGGTACTGCTGCCGTCCGAGACCTCGCAGATCAGGCTCCGGTCCCGGATCAGGCGCAGCGAGATCGGCGCACCGCCGTACCGCAGCGCGTTCGTCACCAGCTCGCTCACGATGAGTTCGGTGGTGAACGACTCCTCCGCCAGCCCCCACCGCGCCAGCTGACGTGCCGTCAGCTCCCGTGCCAGGCCGACCATCTGCTCCTGCGCCACGATCGGCCAGGTGACATGGGCGTCCGGGGCCAGACCGCCCATCCGGGCCACCAGGACCGCCACGTCGTCCTGGTGGCCCGGTGGCAGCAGCTCACCGACCAGCGTGTCGCACACCTCCTGCGGAGCGGCCGAGGCGGGGGTGCGGGAGAGCGTGGCGCGCATCCGGCGCAGCCCGGTGGCGAAGTCCTGAGCACGTGATTCCAGCAGCCCGTCCGTGTAGAGGACCAGGAGGTCCCCGTCGGCGAGGGCGATCTCGCGCTCCTCGAACACGACACCGCCGAGCCCGAGAGGCGGCCCGCCGGGCAGGTCCACGAAGTCGACGGCGCCGTCCGCGGAGACGACCGCCGGGGGCGGATGACCGGCACGCGCCAGCTGGCACAGCCGTGACACCGGGTCGTACACCGCGTACAGACACGTCGCCCCGGTCACCAGGGACGCCTCGTCGCCGCGCTCGTCGAGGAACCGGTTCATCTGGTCGTCCAGGTGGGCGAGGAGCTCCGCGGGGGACAGGTCGAGATCCGCGAGGGTGCGGACGGCACCGCGCAGCCGGCCCATGGTCACCGCCGACTGCAGCCCGTGCCCGACCACGTCGCCCACCACGAGCGCCACCCGTGCCCCGGACAGCGGGATCACGTCGAACCAGTCCCCGCCCAGCCCGGTGTGCTCGCTGGCCGGCAGGTAGCGGGAGGCCGTCCGCACCGCCGACGGCGACGGCAGTCGCTGGGGGAGCAGACTGCGCCGCAGGGTCCGGGCCGTCGTCCGCTCCCGGTGGTAGCGGCTGGCGTTGTCGACGCACGCCGCGGTGCGGGTCACGATCTGCTCGGCGAGCAGCACGTCCTCGGGCTCGAACCGGCGGTGGCTGCGCGAGCGCATGAAGAGGGCGGTGCCCAGGGCGACACCCCGCGCGAGCATGGGGACGAGCAGCCAGGAGTGCACGTCCGGTCCGGCGCCCGGTGCCCGTGCGGGGTCTGTGGCGGCCGGGCGCAGCTGCTCGTCCGCGAGGAGGACGGACCCGCCCTTCGCCAGGGCGTCGAGGAACGGCGAGCCGGGTGCCGTCGCCGCCGTGTCGAGCTCGCCCACCCGCACCGCCCGGACCCCGCCGGTGCCCGGGTCCGCGGCGGCCGCTGCGTCGGACGCGGCCCGGCGCAGCAGCGGGTGGCGCGGCCGTGCGTCGTCGGCCGGCTCCCGGTCGTCCGCGTCGGCACTGTCGGAGAAGACGGACTCCAGCAGGTCGACGTGGCAGGTGTCGGCGAACCGCGGCACCGCGACCTCGGCCAGCTCCCGGGCCGTCTGCCACAGGTCCAGGCTGGTGCCGATCCGGGTACCGGCCTCGTTGGCCAGGACCAGCCGCTCGCGCGAGCGGACCCGGTGGGTCACGTCGGTGATCACGTGGGCCAGCGCGATCACCGCACCGGACGGGTCCCTGAGCGGCAGGATCGACTCCGACCACACGTAGTCGTCGGGCGAACCGGGAACGGGGTGACCGACGACCTCGGTGTCGAGCAGAGCCTCGCCGGTCTCCAGCACCCGCCGCTGCCGCTCCTCCAGCGCGTCGATGTCCAGCAGGCCGGGCGGGGCCATCTCGCGCATCGTGTGCCCGGAGTACTCGGCGTCCCGGAACACCCCGGCGCGCCGCTGCGCCAGGTTCTGGGCGATGAACCGCTGCCGCGTGTCGAAGAGGTCGATGTGGAAGGGGATGTCGGTGAACAGCCCCTGCAACAGGGCCCGGCCGAACTCGAAGGTGCGGTACGACTGGGCGCCGGCCGCCTGGACCAGCCACCGCTGCTCGCCGTCCGCGGTGGTGAGGGAGCGCACCCAGACGTGGACCTCGACCCGTTCCCCGTCGCGCCGCCGCAGCACCAGCGGTCCCTCGCGGGCCCCCTCCTGCCACCGCCGGACCAGATGCGCGGCCTCGGCGCGGTCATGGAGCAGGTCGTCCGCGCGCCGCCCGAGCACCTCCCGAACCGGGTGGCCGAGCAGTGCCTCGGCGCCCGGGCCCCAGGCCGCCACCCGGCCCCGCGCGTCCAGCAGTGCCTCCGCCTCGCCCCCGGGCTCCGGGAGCTCGCCGCGGTCGTCGAAGGTGATGTCGCGCATCCTCACCTCGGGCACATCCGTGCCGGACTCGGGACGTGGTGGTTTGTGCTGTTTGCGTAATAAATGATACCTGCGGGTGGGGCGCCGACCCCTGGGCGCGCGGAGAAGGCGGAAGCGCCCGGTACCGGGTCGCCGACGGATTCTTGACCCCCGGTGCGGCCTCCGCGATGCTGTGTTGCGGAACACGAGATGCGTGCCGTATTGGGCAACATCTCGCCACCTCTCTCAGTCGAGGAGCGGCCATGTCCCAGCAGGTCCGTGCCGTCGTCGCGCGGAGCAAGGGCGCCCCCGTCAGCCTGGAGACCATCGTCGTGCCCGACCCCGGTCCCGGGGAGGCGCTGGTGCGGATCGAGGCCTGCGGGGTCTGCCATACCGATCTGCACTACCGCGAGGGCGGCATCGGCGACGACTTCCCCTTCCTGCTGGGACACGAGGCGGCGGGGGTCGTCGAGGCGGTCGGCGACGGCGTCACCGACGTGGCCCCCGGTGACTTCGTGATCCTCAACTGGCGTGCCGTGTGCGGGGCTTGCCGGGCCTGCCTGCGCGGGCGGCCCTGGTACTGCTTCAACACCCACAACGCCGCACAGAAGATGACCCTGACCGACGGGACGGAACTGGCGCCCGCCCTCGGCATCGGCGCCTTCGCCGAGAAGACGCTGGTGGCGGCCGGGCAGTGCACCAAGGTCGACCGGCGCGCGTCGGCGGCGGCCGCCGGGCTGCTGGGCTGCGGCGTGATGGCGGGCCTCGGTGCCGCACTCAACACCGGCGATGTCGGCCGCGGCGACAGCGTCGCCGTGATCGGCTGCGGAGGCGTCGGGGCGGCGGCCGTCCTCGGCGCGAACCTGGCCGGCGCGGCACGGGTCATCGCCGTGGACATCGACGACCGCAAGCTGGACACCGCGCGCGGGCTCGGTGCCACCCACACGGTCAACTCCCGCCGGACCGACGCCGTCGAGGCGGTGCGTGAGCTGACCGGCGGCTTCGGCGCCGACGTCGTCATCGAGGCGGTCGGCCGCCCGGAGACCTACCGGCAGGCCTTCTACGCCCGCGACCTCGCCGGCACCGTCGTCCTGGTCGGCGTGCCCACCCCCGAGATGAAGCTGGAACTGCCGCTCCTCGACGTCTTCGGCCGCGGCGGGGCGCTCAAGTCGTCCTGGTACGGGGACTGTCTGCCCTCCCGCGACTTCCCGATGCTCGTCGACCTGTACCTCCAGGGCCGCCTCGACCTGGACGCCTTCGTCACCGAGACCGTCCGACTCGACGAGGTCGAGAAGGCCTTCGAGCGCATGCACCACGGTGACGTGCTGCGCTCGGTGGTGCTCCTGTGACGGGCGTTCGCGTTCTCTGACCCACCGCAGGCGAAGCGGCCCTGCCCCGGTGACGGCACCGGGGCAGGGCCGTACCCGCACCTCACGCGGGGGCCGTTCGCCCTGCTCACGCCTGCTTTCGCGGGCGCTCCCGCAGGCTCTGGGGGCCACCGCCGTGACCGGTGCGAACCGGCGCGTGAACTCCTTGACAACGCTTCGCGGCGGCCCGCAGACTGACGTTGCGCTAACCGCAATCCGTTTCGCTATACGCACCGAGGTGTCATGATGATTCCCGCGTGCCGTCTCGCGGATCTGCCGCGAGGCGAGGCCCACCGGCTCGACATCGACCCGCCCGTCTCGGTGTTCCACACCGATGACGGCGAGCTCTTCGCCATCGACGACACCTGCACCCACCAGGACGCCTCGCTCGCCGACGGCTGGCTGGAGGGCTGCGAGGTGGAATGCCCCCTGCACGCCTCCAAGTTCGACCTGCGCACCGGTGCCGTGGACGCACCCCCGGCCAAGCTCCCGGTCCGCACCCACGAGGTCGTCGTGGAGGACGGCACGGTCTACGTCCGGCTCTCCGCCGACGCGCCCAACCTGCCGCCGTGCGTCACCGCCCGCCTCGCCGGGGGCGCGGCGTGAGGACCGTCGCCGTGGTGGGCGCCTCGCTGGCCGGACTGTCGGCCGCGCGCTCGCTGCGGCAGCGGGGGTACGACGGCCGGCTGGTCGTCGTCGGCGACGAGCCCCACCGCCCGTACGACAGGCCCCCGTTGTCCAAGGAGTTCCTGGCCGGCACCCTCGGCGAGGCGGACCTGGCACTGGAGCGCGACGACGAGGACCTCGGGGCGCAGTGGCTGCTCGGCTCCCGGGCCGTCGGTCTCGACCGCACCCGGCGGGCGGTCCGGCTCGCCGACGGCCGTGAGGTCCGGGCCGACGGCCTGGTCCTCGCGACCGGCGCCGCCGCCCGTACCCTGCCGGGCACCGCGGGCCTCGCCGGCGTCCACACGCTGCGCACCCTCGACGACGCCCGCGCGCTGCGGGCGGACCTCGCCCGCGGCGGGCGTCTGGCGGTGATCGGCGGCGGGTTCGTCGGTGCCGAGGTCGCCTCCACCGCGTACGCCCTCGGCCTGGACGTCACCGTGATCGAGGCGGCCCCGACCCCGCTGGCCGGGCCGCTCGGCGAGGCCATGGGTGCCGTGGTCTCCGCACTCCACGCCGACCACGGGGTACGGCTGTTGTGCGGGGTGGGGGTCAAGGGGCTGAGCGGTGAGCGCCAGGTCGAGGGCGTGCTCCTGGAGGACGGCCGCTGCGTGGCCGCCGACACCGTCGTCGTCGGCGTCGGGGCCCGTCCCTGCGTCGAGTGGCTGCAGGGTTCCGGCGTCGCACTCGACAACGGCGTGAAGTGCGGCGCCGACGGCCGCACCAGCATGGCCGGGGTGGTCGCCGTCGGCGACTGCGCCAACTGGTACGACCCGCGCACCGGCACCCACCGCAGGATCGAGCACTGGACCGGCGCGCTGGAGCGGCCGGACGCCGCCGTCGCCACCCTGCTCGCGCACGGCGCGCGGGAACCGGGCACGCCCCGGCCGCCGTACTTCTGGTCCGACCAGTACGGCGTGAAGATCCAGTTCGTCGGCCACGCCACCGGGGCCGACAGCGTCACGGTCGAGGAGGGCTCGACCGACGACCGCAGCTTCCTCGCCGTGTACCGGCGCGCGGGCCGGCCGGTCGCCGTGCTCGGGATGAACCAGCCGCGGCTGTTCACCCGGGCCCGCAAGCAGTTCGGCACCGCCGCGTCCTGACCCGGCGCCCGCGCCACCCGTCCGATCCACGACGTCCTCCGAGGAGAGCACCGTGACCTCGACCAGCCTGCCGGACAGCCTGATCGCCACCCTCCCCGGCTCCGCCTACACCGATCCCGGGATCTTCGCCCAGGAGCAGGAGCGCATCTTCGAGACGATGTGGTTCTGCGTGGCCCGCGCCGCCGAGCTGCCGAAGCCCGGCGCGTTCCGCACCGTCGACGTGGGCCGCGAGAGCATCCTCGTCACCCGGGCCCGGGACCGGTCGGTCCGCGCGTACTTCAACGTCTGCCGGCACCGGGGCGCCAAGCTCTGCACCGAGGAGACCGGCGAGGTCGCACGCGCCTTCCAGTGCCCGTACCACGCCTGGACCTACGGTCTCGACGGCAAGCTGGTCGCCGCGCCCAACCTCACCAAGATGCCCGACGTGGGCCGGACCGAGTTCGGCCTGGTGAACGTGGCCGTCCGGGAGTGGCTCGGCTACGTGTGGGTGTGCCTCGCGGAGAACCCGCCGTCCTTCGAGGAGGACGTGATCGGGGCGGCCGTCGAGCGGCTGGGCGACGTCGAGTCGATCGAGCGCTACGGCGTCGAGGACCTCTCCGTCGGCAGGCGGATCGTCTACGACGTCAGGGCCAACTGGAAGCTCATCATCGAGAACTTCATGGAGTGCTACCACTGCGCCACGATCCATCCCGAACTCACCGAGGTGCTGCCCGAGTTCGCCGACGGCTACGCGGCCCAGTACTACGTGGGGCACGGCGCGGAGTTCGGCGCGGACGTCCAGGGGTTCACCGTCGACGGCTCCGAGGGGCTCGACCGCATCCCGGGGGTCTCGGCGGACCAGGACCGGCGCTACTACGCGATCACCGTCAAACCGCAGGTGTTCATCAATCTGGTCCCGGACCATGTGATATTCCACCGGATGTATCCGGTGGCCGTCGACCGCACGATCGTCGAGTGCGACTGGCTCTACCTCCCGCACGTCGTCGACAGCGGCAAGGACGTCAGCCGGTCCGTGGAGCTCTTCGACCGGGTCAACCGCCAGGACTTCGAGGCCTGCGAGCGCACGCAGCCCGGCATGAACTCACGGCTGTACGCCAAGGGCGGGGTGCTGGTGCCCAGCGAGCACCACATCGGCGCCTTCCACGACTGGGTCCACGAACGGCTCGGCACCCGGCAGCCGGAGTGACGCCGTGGCCCGCGCGGAAGGGCCGGACGCGGGCCCCACGACGGCCGGCCGGCGGGCGCTCAGCCCAGGTACCCCATGCGGTGGCTGATCTCCTCCGCGCCCTTGACCAGCACCGGGGCCAGCTCGTGCATGCGCTCCTCGGTGAACCGGTAGGACGGCCCGGACGCGCTGATCGAGGCGATGACCGCCCCCTCCCGGTCCCGGATCGGCGCGGCCATCGCGTGCAGCCCGATCTCCAGCTCCTCCAGCGTCCAGGCGTAACCGCGCTCCCGGGCCTCGGCGAGGTTCTTCTCCAGCTTCGCCTTCGAGGAGATGGTGTGCGGGGTCAGCTTCTTCAGGCCCCCGTCCGAGATCAGCGCGGCGCGCTCCGCGGCGGGCCGGTGGGCCAGCATGATCTTGCCGCTGGAGGTGGCGTGCAGCGGGGTCAGCTGGCCGACCCAGTTGTGCGCGCTGACGGCGGCGGCGCCGCGCACCTGGTAGAGGTTGATCGCGTAGTGCTCCTGCATCACCGCGATGTTGACCGTCTCGCCGATCTCCTCGGCCAGCCGCTCGCACACCGCCCGGCCCTGCTGGGTGACGTCGATGCGTCCCGTCACGGCGCCGGCCAGGCGTACGATGCCGAAGCCGAGCGAGTACTTGCCCCGCTCGCCCGACTGCTCCACGAGACCGCGCGCCTCCAGGGCGCCGAGCAGCCGGAACGCGGTCGACTTGTGAACATCGATCTCGGCGGCCACCTCGCTGACGCCCGCCTCGCCGCGCTGGGCCAGGATCTCCAGGACGCTGATGGCGCGGTCGACGGACTGCACGCCCCCAGAGGATGAGCCGTTCGTTTCGGTATCCGGACTGAAGTTGCTCATAGCGAAACTATACGCGCAGTAAACAACGCACTCCAAGTAACGCGATGTGAACAAAGATCTTACAAGTTGCGTTGTTCGCAACCTGGTGCGTATAGCGATACCCGTACTAGCATGCCGCGCAATCGACGGCGCGAGCGAGACGAGGCACCATGGCTCCCTTGCAGTACGACTTCGTCATCGTCGGCGGCGGCTCGGCCGGCAGCGCACTGGCGAACCGGCTCTCGGCCGACCCCGGCAACCGGGTGCTCGTCCTGGAGGCAGGCCGCCCCGACTATCCGTGGGACGTCTTCATCCACATGCCCGCGGCGCTCACCTACCCCATCGGCAGCCGCTTCTACGACTGGAAGTACGAGTCCGAGCCGGAGCCCCACATGGGCGGCCGCCGGATCTACCACGCCCGCGGCAAGGTGCTCGGCGGCTCCAGCAGCATCAACGGCATGATCTTCCAGCGCGGCAACCCCATGGACTACGAACGCTGGGCCGCCGACCCCGGCATGGAGACCTGGGACTACGCCCACTGCCTGCCGTACTTCCGCCGGATGGAGAACTGCCTGGCCGCCGGCCCGGACGACGAGTTCCGCGGCCACGACGGCCCCCTGGTCCTGGAACGCGGGCCCGCCACCAACCCGCTCTTCTCCGCCTTCCTCAAGGCCACCGAGGAGGCCGGTTACGCCCCCACCGACGACGTCAACGGCTACCGGCAGGAGGGCTTCGCCAAGTTCGACCGCAACGTCCACCGCGGCCGCCGCCTGTCCGCGTCGAAGGCGTACCTCAAGCCCGCCAGGAAGCGCCCCAACCTGACCGTGAAGACCCGCGCCCTGGTCACCCGCGTCCTCTTCGAGGGCAAGACGGCCGTCGGCGTCGAGTACCGGCGCGGCAAGGGCGCCCTCCAGCAGGTCCGCGCCAGGGAAGTGATCCTCTGCGGCGGCGCGATCAACTCCCCGCAACTGCTCCAGCTCTCCGGCGTCGGCAACGCGAAGGAGCTGAGCGCCCTCGGCATCGACGTCGTCCACGACCTGCCCGGCGTCGGCGAGAACCTCCAGGACCACCTGGAGGTGTACATCCAGTACGCCTGCAAGCAGCCCGTCTCCGTGCAGCCGTACCTCGCGAAGTGGCGGGCCCCCTTCATCGGCCTGCAGTGGCTCTTCCGCAAGGGTCCGGCCGCCACGAACCACTTCGAGGCCGGCGGCTTCTGCCGCAGCAACGACGACGTGGACTACCCCAACCTGATGTTCCACTTCCTGCCCGTCGCGGTCCGCTACGACGGCTCCGTGCCGGCCGGCGGCCACGGCTACCAGGTGCACGTCGGCCCCATGTACTCCGACGCCCTCGGCTCGGTGAAGATCAGGAGCAGGGACCCGCGCGAACACCCGGCGCTGCGCTTCAACTACCTCTCCACCGAGCAGGACCGGCGCGAGTGGGTCGAGGCGGTCAGAGTCGCCCGCAACCTCCTCAACCAGCCGGCACTGGCCCCCTACAACGACGGGGAGATCTCGCCGGGCCCGTCCGTGGCGACCGGCGAGGAGATCCTCGACTGGGTCGCCAAGGACGGCGAGACCGCCCTGCACCCCTCCTGCACCTGCAAGATGGGCACCGACGAGATGTCCGTCGTCGACCCGACCAGCATGCGGGTGCACGGCGTGGAGGGACTGCGGGTGGTGGACGCGTCGGTGATGCCGTACGTCACCAACGGCAACATCTACGCCCCCGTGATGATGATCGCCGAGAAGGCGGCCGACCTCATCCTCGGCCAGGAGCCGCTGCCGCCGTCCAAGGCCGTGTACTACCGGCTCCGCGACGCCCAGAAGCAGGCAGGGTAGACCGCCATGGGCGCCGAGGCCCTGCGGGCGCTGCTCGCCCGCGTCCGCTACGAGGTGCTGCCGGCGCGGGCGACCGAGGAGAAGGTCCTCGCCCACGTGCCGCGCGACGTCGTCGTCACGGTCACGGCGTCGCCGGTCAAGGGCCTGGAACCGACCCTCGCCCTCACCGAGCGGCTCGCGGCGCACGGTTACCGCGTCGTCCCGCACGTGCCCGCGCGCCTGCTCCGCGACGACACGCACCTCAAGGACGTCATCGAGCGGCTGCGCGCGGCCGGCGTCGACGACCTCTTCGTCCCGGCGGGCGACGCCGATCCGCCCGCCGGGACGTACGAGGGAGCCCTGCCGGTGCTGCGCCGGCTGACCGAACTGGGCAGGCCCTTCACGGAGACGGGGATCACCGGCTACCCGGAGAGCCATCCCCTCATCCACGACGACCTCACCGTCCAGGCGATGTGGGACAAGCGCGCGCACGCCACCTACATCGTCAGCAACCTCTGCTTCGACCCGCGCGTGCTCGGCGACTGGCTCACCCGGATCCGGCGCCGTGACGTCACCCTGCCCGTGTACGTCGGCGTCGCCGGACCGATTCAGCGGGCCAAGCTGCTGACGACGGCCACGAAGATCGGGGTGGGGGAGTCGACCCGCTTCCTCACCAGGCACGCCTCCTGGTTCCTGCGCCTCGCCGCACCCGGCGGCTACGACCCCGGGCGGCTGCTCACCCGGGGCGCGGAGGCGTTCACCGCGCCGTCGGCGGGCGTGGCGGGCCTCCACCTGTTCACCTTCAACCAGGTTGCCGAGACCGAGCGGTGGCGCCGTGCGCTGCTGGACCGGCTGGGCGGCTGACCGGTTCCCGATGGCGCCGCTTTCGCGGCCGAATCGGGATACGCGGAGACCTTGACGGGTGTCGCCACATTCGGTCAGGGTGTTCCACCAAAAGCAATCCAATGCACAATGCGCAACGAATTCGGGCTCGAAGGGCGCGGCCGTGGCAGATCTGTATGTGGATGGGAAATGGCGCGCGGCAGTGGCCGGCGGCCGGCGCGAGATCCGCTGTCCGGCGGACGGCACCCTCGTCGCGACGGTCTCCGAGGCGACCCGCCCCGACACGGAGGCCGCGATCGCCGCCGCCCGGCGGGCGTTCGACGAGGGGCCCTGGCCGCACACCCCCGAGCGCGAGCGCGGCGCCCTGCTGCTCCGCACCGCGGACATCATCGAACGCGACGCCAAGGAGTTCGCCCGCGCCGAGTCCCTGGACACCGGCAAACGCCTGGTGGAGAGCGAGTACGACATCGCCGACGTCGTCTCCTGCCTCCGCTACTACGGCGGCATCGCGGGCACCGACGCCGGCCGGGTGATCGAGACGGGACGTGCGGACGCCGTCAGCCGCGTCGGATACGAGCCGGTCGGCGTGTGCGGACTGATCACCCCGTGGAACTACCCGCTGCTGCAGGCCAGTTGGAAGGTCGCACCGGCCCTGGTCGCGGGCAACACGTTCGTCCTCAAGCCCAGCGAGCTGACTCCCTCGACCGCCATCCTGCTGATGAAGGCCCTGGAGGAGGCCGGACTCCCGCCGGGCGCCGGCAACCTCGTGCTCGGCGCCGGACCCGAGGCCGGTGCCGCGCTCTCCGAGGACCCCGCCGTCGACATGGTCTCCTTCACCGGCGGCCTGGAGACCGGCAGGCGGATCATGGCCACCGCCGCGGCGACCGTGAAGAAGGTCGCCCTCGAACTCGGCGGCAAGAACCCCAACGTGGTCTTCGCCGACGCCGACTTCGACACCGCCGTCGACTTCGCGCTCACCGCCGTCTTCCTGCACTCCGGGCAGGTCTGCTCGGCCGGGGCGCGGCTGATCGTCGAGGACCCCGTCCACGACGCCTTCGTCGACGAGGTCGTGCGCAGGGCCCGGCTCATCCGCCTGGGCGGCCCGTTCGACCCCGAGGCCGACACCGGTGCGCTCATCTCCGCGCAGCACCGCGAGAAGGTCGAGGCGTACGTCGCCGCGGGCCTCGCCGAGGGCGCCGTACTGCGCTGCGGCGGCAGCCGCCCCGAAGACCCCGCGCTCGCGAACGGCTTCTACTACCCGCCCACCGTCCTCGACGAGTGCCGCCAGGACATGCGCGTGGTGCACGAGGAGTCCTTCGGGCCCGTGCTCACCGTCGAGCGCTTCCGGGACGAGGACGACGCCGTCCGCATCGCCAACGACACGGAGTACGGCCTCGCGGGGGCCGTCTGGACGCAGGACGCGGGCAAGGCCCAGCGGGTCGCCCGCCGGCTGCGCCACGGCACCGTGTGGATCAACGACTACCACCCCTATGTGCCGCAGGCGGAATGGGGTGGCTTCGGGCACTCGGGCGTGGGCCGCGAGCTGGGACCGACCGGCCTGGACGAGTACCGAGAGCCCAAGCACGTCTGGCAGAACATCCAACCCCGGCCGCAGCACTGGTTCCGCGGCTGACGCCGAAGAGAGGTCCCCACCATGCCCCCAGCCCAGACCGAGGCGTCGCAGCGGCGCGACACGTCCGAGGAACCCCGGGACCGCACCCCGGTCATCTCCGTGCGCCGGCTGTGGAAGGTGTTCGGGCCCAAGGCCGACGAGGTGCCGGGCTCCGAGGAGTTGTGCGGGCTCACCCGCCGCGAGCTGATGGACCGCACCGGCTGCACCGCCGCCGTGCGGGACGTCAGCTTCGAGGTGTCGCCCGGCGAGGTCTTCGTCGTCATGGGCCTGTCCGGGTCCGGCAAGTCCACCCTGGTGCGATGTCTGACCCGGCTGATCGAACCCACCGCGGGCGAGATCGTCTTCGAGGGCGAGGACATCCGGGACGCCGACGCCCGGCGGCTGCGGGAGCTGCGGCGCAGCAAGTTCTCCATGGTGTTCCAGCACTTCGGCCTGCTGCCGCACCGCAAGGTCGTCGACAACGTGGCGTTCGGCCTGGAGATCCGCGGCATGGGCAGGGCCGAACGCGTGAAACGTGCGATGGAGACCGTCGAACTCGTCGGCCTCGCCGGCTACGAGAACTCCTACCCCGACCAGCTCTCCGGCGGTATGCAGCAACGGGTGGGCCTGGCCAGGGCGTTGGCCGGCGATCCCGACGTCCTCCTCTTCGACGAGCCGTTCTCCGCACTCGACCCGCTGATCCGCCGCGACATGCAGAGCGAGGTCGTCCGGCTGCACCACGAGGTCGGCAAGACCATGGTCTTCATCACCCACGACCTCTCCGAGGCGCTCAAGCTCGGCGACCGCATCCTGATCATGCGGGACGGCAAGACGGTCCAGTGCGGCACCGGCGACGAACTCGTCGGCGCCCCGGCCGACGACTACGTGCGGGACTTCGTCAGGGACGTGCCGCGCGGCGACGTCCTCACCCTGCGCTGGATCATGCGGCCCGCAGCACCCGAAGACGCCCTCGACGGACCGGAGCTGGGCCCGGACGTCGTCGTGCGCGAGGCGACCCGCGCGGTGCTCGCCGCCGAGAAGCCCGTCAAGGTCGTCGAGAACGGCAGGCTGCTCGGCATCGTCGGCGACGAGGAGATCCTCGCGGTCGTGGCCGGGCAGGACGGCGGCGCCTGATGGCCGCCGTCGCCGATGCGACCGCGCCGGTCGCGACGATCCGCAGGAAGGTCAGCCGCCCGATGGCGGTGGCGGCGATCCTGGTCCTCTGGCTGGTGCTCTTCGCCGCGTTCCGGGGCCGCCAGACGCTGACCCTGGCCGCCGCCGACCTCACCGGCCTGCACCGCTGGCTGAACGACGTCAACGACAGCATCGGCGCCAACCGCAACTCCAACCCGGTCTTCCTGTACTTCTTCAACGAGATCCGGCTGGCAATCGACAACCTGGTCACCTTCGTCCAGTCGCTGATCTCCCAGCCCGCCGGCGGCCGCCCGGTGCCGCAGATCGGCTGGCTCGGCGTCGTCGGCCTCGCCGGCTACGTCTCCTGGGCCGTGGGCAACTGGCGGGTCGCCCTGCTGGCCGTCGCAGGGTTCACCTTCTTCGGGCTCCAGGGCCTGTGGCAGGAGAGCATGGACACCCTGGCGCTGACCCTGTCGGCGGTCCTGGTGGCCCTGCTCATTGGCATCCCGCTCGGCGTGTGGGCGGGGCTCTCCGACCGGGTCGACCGGATCATGACGCCCTTCCTGGACTTCATGCAGACGATGCCGACCTTCGTTTACCTCGCCCCGCTGACCCTGATCTTCCTGATCGGCGGCGCCTCCGCCGTCATCACCACCGTCATCTACGCGGCCCCGCCCGCCATCCGCATCACCGCGCACGCCATCCGCTCCGTCCCCGAGACCACCGTCGAGGCCGCCGACTCGATGGGCACCACCCGCACCCAGCAACTGGTCAAGGTGCTGCTGCCGATGTCGAAGCGCACGGTCGTCATGGGCGTCAACCAGACCATCATGGCCGCCCTGGCCATGGTCACCATCGCCGCCCTGATCGACGCGCCCGGCCTCGGCAAGACCGTCGTCCAGGCCCTCCAGTCGCTCGACGTCGGGACGGCCTTCAACGCCGGCCTCGCCATCGTCGTCATGGCGATCGTCCTCGACCGGGTCACCACCGCGGCCGCCGCCCGCACCGAGACCCGCCGCACGGACGGGCGGTTCGCGAAGTGGCGCCGCCCGCTGCTCGGGGCCGGCGGGATCGCGGCCGTCGTCCTGGCCTACCTCTCCCACACCTACGTCTGGGCGGCCGAGTTCCCCGGCGACGGCACGGTCGGCAGCCACATCGCCAGCGCCGCCGACACCGCGACCACCTGGCTGCAGGACCACCTCTCCGGGCTCACCAACGCCCTGCGGGACGCCCTCACGAACGGCCTGCTCAACCCGTTCCAGACCCTGCTCACCGACTCCCCGTGGTGGCTTGTCGGGGCCGTCCTGGCCGGGCTCGGCGCGGTCCTCGGCGGCTGGCGGGCCGGGGCGACGGCGGCCGCCTGCGTCGGTCTCCTGGTCGGCACCGGCCTGTGGTCGGACAGCATGACCACCCTCGCCTCGACCGCCGTGGCCACCGTCCTGGTGATGCTGGTCGGCGTCGTCTTCGGCGTGTGGATGGGCCGCAGCACGCTGGTGGACCGGCTGATCCGGCCCACCCTGGACGCGGCCCAGGTCATGCCGCCGTTCGTCTACCTCGTACCGTTCCTGGCGCTCTTCGGTGCCACCCGCTTCACCGCGATCGTCGCCGCCGTCGTCTACGCGGCACCCGTCGCCGTCAAGATCATCGCGGACGGGGTGCGGAACGTGTCCGCACCCACTGTGGAGGCGGCCACCTCGGCCGGGTGCAACACCTGGCAGATCATCACCAAGGTCCAGCTGCCGATGGCACGCAGCGCCCTGACCCTCGCGACCAACCAGGGGCTGATCTACGTGCTGTCGATGGTTGTGGTGGGCGGCCTGGTAGGGGCCGGCGCCCTCGGCTACGACGTCGTGGCCGGTTTCTCGCAGGGCGAGCTGTACGGCAAGGGGCTGGCGGCAGGGCTCGCCATCGTACTGCTCGGAGTCATGTTCGACCGGATCACTCAGGCTGCGGCACGACGCACCAGGGCATAAGGAGCTCGACACCATGGCACAACACTGGCGAGCCGGCGCGGCCGGCCTGGCCGTCCTCGGCCTCACCCTCACGGCCTGCGGCGGCGCGAAGGTCGGCGACAGCAGTTCCGCCGGCTCGACGTCCTCCGGCGGCAAGTGCGGCACCTTCAACCTGGCCGTCAACCCCTGGGTGGGATACGAGGCGGACGCGGCGGTCGTCGCGTACGTCGCGCAGCACGACCTCGGCTGCACGGTCGCCAAGAAGGACCTCAAGGAGGAGATCGCCTGGCAGGGCTTCGGGACCGGCGAGGTCGACGCCGTCCTGGAGAACTGGGGCCACGACGATCTGAAGAAGAAGTACATCACCGGCCAGAAGACGGCCGTCGAGGCGGGCCCGACCGGCAACAAGGGCATCATCGGCTGGTACGTGCCGCCGTGGCTGGCCAAGGCGCACCCGGACATCACCGACTGGAAAAACCTCAACAAGTACGCAGCCGACTTCAAGACCTCGGAGTCCGGCGGCAAGGGCCAGCTCCTCGACGGCGACCCGTCGTACGTCACCAACGACGCCGCGCTGGTGAAGAACCTGAAGCTGAACTTCAAGGTGGTGTACGCGGGCAGCGAGACCGCGCTCATCCAGGCCTTCAGAACTGCCGAGAAGAACAAGCAGTGGCTGATCGGCTACTTCTACGAACCGCAGTGGTTCCTCTCCGAGGTGCCGCTGGTCAAGGTCAACCTGCCCAAGTACACGACGGGTTGCGACGCCGACGCGGCGAAGGTGGCCTGCGACTACCCCGTCTACGACCTCGACAAGATCGTCAGCGCGAGCTTCGCCAAGTCCGGCAGCCCGGCGTACGACCTGGTGAAGAAGTTCAACTGGACCAACGACGACCAGAACACGGTGGCCAAGTACATCGCCGTGGACAAGATGTCGGACGACGCGGCGGCGAAGAAGTGGGTCGAGGCCAACCCCGACAAGGTGAAGGCCTGGCTGAAGTAGCGAAGGCCGCGGGAGGAGCCGTTCCGGGACGCCCGGCGGGCGGTGCGCAGCTGTGCGCGCCGCCCGCCGGGCGTTGCCGTTCTCCGGCCGTCGCCGGCTTGTTCCGAGCGCTGTTCCGAGCGCACTTCCGCCAGGTCGCCACCCCCTTGACACCCCTCCGCACCGACGGGCACATTGAGTTGCGCAGCCTGAATCACGTTGCGCACAAAGCAACTGCACCGGTCTCAAGTTCGGAGGTTGGGCGATGGCGGGACCCCGAGTGGTCATCATCGGAGCGGGCGTCGTGGGGGCGGCCCTCGCGGACGAGATCTCCGCACGCGGCTGGACCGAGGTGACCGTGGTCGACCAGGGCCCCCTCCCGGCCACCGGCGGCTCCTCCTCACACGCCCCCGGCCTGGTCTTCCAGACGAACCCCTCGAAGACCATGACGGAGCTGGCCCGCTACACCGTCGAGAAGCTCTGCTCCCTCGACGTCGACGGCAAGCCCTGCTTCCTCCAGGTCGGCGGCCTCGAAGTGGCCACCACCCCGGAGCGGCTCGCCGAACTCCACCGCCGGCACGGCTGGATCACCGCCTGGGGCGTCGAGGCGCGGATCCTCACCCCCGAGGAGTGCGTCGAGCTGCACCCGCTGGTCAACCCCGACCGGGTCCTCGGCGGCCTCCACGTCCTCACCGACGGCCTCGCCAAGGCCGTCCTCGCCGTCGAGGCCCAGATCCGCCGCGCCACCGAGCGAGGCGTCCGCTTCCTCGCCCGCCACGAGGTCCTGGACGTCCGGCAGAGCGAGGGCCGGGTCACCGGCGTCCTGACCGACCAGGGTGAACTCCCCGCCGACATCGTGGTCTGCTGCGCCGGCATCTGGGGCCCGAGGATCGCCCGCATGGTCGGCATGAACCTGCCCCTCACCCCGCTCGCCCACCAGCTCGCCTGGACCGGCCCGGTCCCCGCGCTGGCCGGCCAGGCCGAGGAGGCGGTCCGCCCGATCCTGCGCCACCAGGACGCCGACCTCTACTACCGCGACCGCTTCGACACCCTCGGCATCGGCTCCTACGGCCACCGCCCCATGCCGGTCTCCGCCGACGACATCCTCTCCGTCGACGAGGCCGACCAGATGCCCTCCGTCCTGAAGTTCACCGAGGAGGACTTCGAGGACGCCTGGACCGAGACCCGGTCCCTGCTCCCCGCGACCCGCGAGGCCAAGATCGAGGAGGGCATCAACGGCCTGTTCTCCTTCACCACCGACGGCTACCCGCTGCTCGGCGAGTCCCCGGACGTCAAGGGCTTCTGGGTCGCCGAGGCCGTCTGGGTCACCCACTCCGCGGGCGTCGGCCGCGCGGTCGCCGAGTGGCTGGTCGACGGCCACTGCTCGTCCTTCGACCTGCACGAGTGCGACGTCAACCGCTTCGAGCCGCACCAGCTCGCCCCGGAGTACGTCCTGGCCCGCGACTGCCAGAACTTCGTCGAGGTCTACGACATCCTGCACCCCCTCCAGCCGTCCGGGAAGCCGCGCCCGATCCGCACCAGCCCCTTCCACGCCCGCCAGCAGGCACACGGCGCCTTCTTCCTGGAGGCGAACGGCTGGGAGCGCCCGCAGTGGTACGAGGCCAACGCGGGTCTGCTCGAAGGCCGTTCGATCCCCACCCCCAACGACTGGGCCGCCCGCTACTGGTCGCCGATCGTCGGAGCCGAGGCCCAGGTCACCCGCGAGACCGTCGCGATGTACGACATGACCGCGCTCAAGCGCCTGGAGGTCAGCGGCCCCGGCGCCGCCGACTTCCTGGAGGGCCTCACCACAGGCAAGGTCGCCAAGTCCGTCGGCTCGGTGACGTACACCCTGCTCCTCGACCACGACGGCGGCATCCGCAGCGACATCACCGTGGCCCGCCTCGCCCCGGACCTCTTCCAGGTCGGCGCCAACGGCAACCTCGACCTCGACTGGTTCACCCGCCACCTGCCCGCCGACGGCACGGTCCAGGTCCGCGACATCACCCCCGGCACCTGCTGCATCGGCCTGTGGGGCCCCCTCGCCCGCGAGGTCCTCCAGCCCCTCACCGAGGCGGACTTCTCCAACGACGGCCTCAAGTACTTCCGCGCCAAACGCGCCTACATCGGCTCGGTGCCGGTCACCGCGATGCGGCTGTCGTACGTCGGCGAACTCGGCTGGGAGCTGTACACCACCGCCGACCAGGGGCAGAAACTCTGGGACACCCTCTGGCGGGCGGCCGAGCCGCTCGGCGGGATCATCGCAGGGCGCGGTGCCTTCAACAGCCTCCGCCTGGAGAAGGGTTACCGCTCCTTCGGCACCGACATGACCTACGAGCACGACCCCTACGAGGCCGGCGTCGGCTTCGCCGTCAAGCCCGACAAGGGCGACTTCGTCGGGAGGGCCGCGCTGGAGCGGCGCAAGGCGGACGTACGGCGCCGGCTGAGCTGCCTCACGATCGACGACCCGCGGGCCGTCGTGATGGGCAAGGAGCCGGTGTACGACGGTGAGCGTGCGGTGGGTTACGTGACCAGCGCGGCCTACGGCTACACGGTCGGCAAGGGGATCGCCTACGCGTGGCTGCCGGCGGAGCTGGCGGTGCCCGGGACCGGCGTGCAGATCGGGTACTTCGACGAGCGCGTCGAGGCGGTGGTGGCCGAGGAGCCGTTGTTCGACCCGGGGATGAGCCGGCTCCGTGGGTGAGGGATGCGTGTGGCGTCGTTGTTCGGCTGCGGGCTCGTCGTGGCTGGTCGCGCAGTTCCCCGCGCCCCTTCGGGGCGCTGAGGTCGTCGAAAGGATCGCGGAACCCGCATGAACGAGCTGAACACACCCCTGGCCGAGCTGGACCCCGAGGTCCATGCCGCGCTCCGCGCCGAGCTGGACCGGCAGCAGTCCACCCTGGAGATGATCGCCTCCGAGAACTTCGCGCCCGTCGCCGTGATGGAGGCGCAGGGTTCGGTCGCGACGAACAAGTACGCCGAGGGCTACCCCGGGCGCCGCTACTACGGTGGCTGTGAACACGTCGACGTCACCGAGAGGTTGGCGATCGAGCGGGTCAAGTCCCTCTTCGGGGCCGGCTTCGCCAACGTGCAGCCGCACTCGGGTGCCCAGGCCAACACCGCCGTCTTCTTCGCCCTGCTCCGGCCCGGCGACACGATCCTCGGCCTCGACCTCGCGCACGGCGGCCACCTCACGCACGGCATGCGCCTCAACTACAGCGGCAAGATGCTGAACGTCGTGCCGTACCACGTCTCCGAGACCGACAACCTCGTCGACCTGGACGAGGTGGAGCGGCTCGCCAAGGAGCACCGGCCGAAGATGATCATCGCGGGCTGGTCGGCATACCCGAGACAGCTCGACTTCGCGGCCTTCCGCCGGATCGCCGACGAGGTCGGTGCCCTGCTGATGGTCGACATGGCGCACTTCGCGGGCCTGGTGGCGGCGGGGCTGCACCCGAGCCCCGTCCCGCACGCCCACGTGGTCACCACGACCACGCACAAGACCCTCGGCGGACCGCGCGGCGGGGTTGTCCTCACCAACGACGCCGACCTCGCCAAGAAGATCAACTCGGCGGTGTTCCCCGGCATGCAGGGCGGCCCGCTGGAGCACGTCATCGCCGCGAAGGCCGTCTCATTCAAAGTGGCTGCCACCCCCGAGTTCGCCGAGCGCCAGGCCCGCACGCTGGCGGGGGCCCGCATCCTCGCGGAGCGCCTGACGCAGCCCGACACGGCCGCGGCCGGAGTGAAGGTGCTGACCGGCGGTACGGACGTCCACCTCGTCCTGGTCGACCTCCGGGAGTCCCCGCTGGACGGGCGGCAGGCCGAGGACCTCCTCCACGAGATCGGCATCACCGTCAACCGCAACGCCGTCCCCTTCGACCCGCGCCCGCCCATGGTCACCTCCGGCCTGCGAATCGGCACCCCGGCCCTGGCCACCAGGGGCTTCACGGCGGAGGACTTCGCCGAGGTGGCCGACGTCATCGCGCTCGCCCTCCAGCCCGAGCCGGACCTCGCCGCCCTGCGCGCCCGCACCGAGGCGCTCGCCGCCGAGCACCCGCTCTACCCGCACCTCTCGCACGACGGAGACGCCCGATGAGCCCCCGCACCCCAGGCGCCGACCTCCCCGACCACCCGGACTTCCTCTGGCGCACGCCCGAGCCGAGGCGCTCCTACGACGTCGTCATCGTCGGCGGCGGCGGACACGGCCTCGCCACCGCCCACTACCTGGCCAGGAACCACGGCATCACCAACGTGGCCGTCCTGGAGAAGGGCTGGCTCGCGGGCGGCAACATGGCCCGCAACACCACGATCATCCGGTCCAACTACCTGTGGGACGAGAGCGCGGGCATCTACGAACACGCGCTGAAACTCTGGGAGGGCCTGGAGGACGAACTCGACTACCCGATCCTCTTCTCCCAGCGCGGCGTCCTGAACCTCGCCCACAGCCTCCAGGACGTCCGCGACAGCGTCCGCCGGGTCGAGGCCAACCGCCTCAACGGCGTCGACGCCGAGTGGCTGGACGCGGACGGCGTCAAAGAGGTCTGCCCGATCGTCAACACCTCACCCGACGTGCGCTACCCGGTCCTCGGCGGCACCTACCAGCCCCGCGCGGGCATCGCCAAGCACGACTACGTCGCCTGGGGCTTCGCCCGCTCGGCGGACGCGGCCGGCATCGACATCATCCAGAACTGCGAGGTCACGGGCGTGGACGTGGTCGACGGCCGGGTGGTCGGCGTCCAGACCACCCTCGGCCCGATCGCGGCCGGCAAGGTGGCCCTCTGCTCGGCCGGCCACACCTCGGTCCTGGCCGCGATGGCCGGCATCGAACTCCCGCTCCAGAGCCACCCGCTCCAGGCCCTGGTCTCCGAACTCCTGGAGCCGGTCCACCCCACCGTCGTCATGTCCAACGCGGTGCACGTCTATGTCAGCCAGGCGCACAAGGGCGAGCTGGTGATGGGCGCGGGCATCGACGCGTACAACTCCTACACCCAGCGCGGCGCGTTCCACATCATCGAGGAGCAGATGGCCGCCGCCCTCGAACTCTTCCCGGTCTTCGCCCGCGCCCACGTGCTGCGCACCTGGGGCGGCATCGTCGACGTCAGCCCCGACGCCTCACCGATCGTCGGCCTCACCCCGGTGACCGGCCTCTACCTCAACTGCGGCTGGGGAACCGGCGGTTTCAAGGCCACCCCGGGGGTCGGCTGGGTCTACGCCCACACCATCGCCCACGACAGCCCCCACCACCTCAACGCCCCCTTCTCGCTCGACCGTTTCACCACCGGCGCGCTCGTCGACGAGCACGGCGCGGCCGCGGTGGCCCACTAGGGAGCCCTACCATGCTGCTCATCCCCTGCCCGTGGTGCGGGCCCCGCGACGAGACCGAGTTCCACTACGGCGGCCAGGCCCATGTGCCGTACCCGGAGGACCCGGCTTCCCTGACCGACGAGGAGTGGGCGCGGTACCTGTTCTTCCGCGACAACCCCAAGGGCCCGTTCGCGGAACGCTGGAGCCACGCGGCAGGCTGCCGGAGATGGTTCAACGCGGTCCGCGACACGTCGACGAACGAGATCCTGACGGTGTACCGGGCGGGTGAGCCGCGTCCGGCGGTGCCCTCTCGGCCGACGCTTTCTGTCTCAGCCCGTCCGGCGTCTGAGGACGAGCCCGTTCAGGCACCATCAGCCCGTCCGGCGTTTGAGGACGAGGCCGTTCAGGCCGAAGGGGGGTCCGGGGGCGCAGCCCCCAGCGGGGCTGAAGGGGCAGCGCCCCTTCAGGACGGGACGGGTAGGGGCGGCGGGGGCGACCAACCCTTCCGCACCCCCACCGGCGGCCGAATCGACCGCACCACCCCCCTCACCTTCACCTTCGACGGCACCGAATACCAGGGCTACCGAGGCGACACCCTCGCCTCCGCCCTCCTCGCCAACGGCGTCATCCAGGCCGCCACCAGCATCAGGCTCGGCCGCCCCCGCGGCATCTTCTCCGCCGGCGTCGAGGAACCCAACGCGGTCGTCCAGATCGAGGCCCCCTTCCCCGAACCGATGCTCCCCGCCACCACCGTCGAACTCCACGACGGCCTGGTGGCGAGCAGCCTCCCCGGTCAGGGCCGCCTCGCCACCGCCCCCGACCCGGCCCGCTACGACGCCGTACACGCCCACTGCGACCTGCTGATCGTGGGCGCCGGCCCGGCCGGCCTCGCGGCGGCGGCGGCCGCGGCCACCACCGGCGCCCGCGTCATCCTCGCCGACGACCAGCCGGAACCCGGCGGCAGCCTGCTCGGCACCGGCGAGCACCTCGAATGGGTCGCCGCGACCCGTGCCCGCCTCGCAGCCGCCCCCGAGGTGCGGGTCCTGCCCCGCACCACCGTCTTCGGCCACTACGACGACAACCACCTCCTCGCCGTGGAGCGCCGCACCCATCACCTCGGCGCCGACGCCCCACCGCAGGTCTCCCGCGAACGCGTCTGGCGGATCCGCGCCCGGCACGTCGTCCTCGCCACCGGCGCGCACGAACGCTCCATCGCCTTCGGCGACAACGACCGCCCCGGCGTGATGCTGGCGGCCGCGGCCCGCACGTACCTCCGCCGCTACGGCGTCCTGCCCGGCCGCCGAGCCGTCGTGTTCACCACCAACGACACCGCCTACGCCGCCGCCCTCGACCTCGCCGCCGCCGGTGTGACCGTCGCGGCCGTCGTCGACACGCGCCCCGAACCGGGGGAGTGGGCCGCCCGCGCCCGGTCCGCAGGCATCGAGGTACTGGCCGGCCACGCGGTCACCGGCACGGCAGGCGCGGAGCGTGTCACCGCTGTGACGGTCGCCCCCTGTGAAGGCACGGCCCCCGGACGCGAGTTCGCCGCCGACCTCCTCCTCGTCTCCGGCGGCTGGAACCCGGTCGCGCACCTGTTCAGCCAGGCGGGCGGCAGGCTCCGCTTCGACGAGGTGCTCGGCACGTTCGTGCCCGACGGCTGCCGCCAGACGGTGACGGCGGCGGGCGCCGCGAACGGGACGTCCGACCTCGCCACGGCCCTCGCCCAGGGCGCGGCGGCCGGCACCCGCGCGGTGGCGGCGGAAGGCCACACCGCCGAGCCCCCCGCCCTCCCCGCCGTCGCCGCACAGCCGTACACCCCGCCCATGCCGGTCTTCACCGTCCCCGGCGCGGCCCCCCGCTTCGTCGACCTCCAACGCGACGTCACCGTGGCCGACCTGACCCGCGCGACCGGCGCGGGCCTGCGTTCGGTGGAGCACACCAAGCGGTACACCACCGCCGGCACCGCCAACGACCAGGGCAAGACCGGCGGCCTCCTGGCGAGCGGCGTCGTCGCCGAACTCCTCGGCGTGGACATCTCGGCGCTCGGCCTGCCCACCTTCCGGCCGCCGTACACCCCCGTCTCCTTCGCCGCCCTCGCCGGGCGCAACCGGGGCGCTCTGCACGACCCGGTCCGCACCACCGCCCTGCACGGCCGGCACGTCGGGCACGGCGCGCTGTTCGAGAACGTCGGGCAGTGGAAGCGGCCCTGGTACTACCCGCGGGACGGCGAGGACATGACGACCGCCGTGCTCCGCGAGTGCCGCGCCGCCCGCGAGGGCGTGGCCTTCATGGACGCCTCCACCCTCGGCAAGATCGACGTCCAGGGCTCGGACGCCGCACACTTCCTGGACCTGCTCTACACGAACATGATGAGCACCCTGAAGGTCGGCATGATCCGCTACGGCGTGATGTGCCGCCCGGACGGGATGGTGTTCGACGACGGCACGGTCATCCGGCTCGCCCCCGACCGGTTCCTGGTCACCACCACGACCGGCAACGCGGCCGCCGTCCTGGACTGGATGGAGGAGTGGCTGCAGACCGAGTGGCCCGACCTGCGGGTGCACTGCACCTCGGTCACCGAGCAGTGGGCGACCGTCGCCCTGGTCGGCCCCGCCTCCCGCGCGGTCCTCGGCTCGCTCGCGCCCGGACTGGCCGTGTCCAACGACGACTTCCCGTTCATGGCCTGGCGGGACACCACCGTCGCGGGCCTCGACGCCCGCGTGTGCCGGATCAGCTTCTCCGGCGAACTCGCCTACGAGATCAACGTGTCGCCGTGGCACGCGGTGACGCTCTGGGACGCGCTGTACGAGGCGGGCGCCCCGTACGGCATCACCCCGTACGGCACCGAGACCATGCACGTGCTGCGCGCCGAGAAGGGTTACCCGATCGTCGGCCAGGACACCGACGGCACCGTCACCCCGCAGGACCTCGGCATGGGCTGGGCGGTCTCGAAGAAGAAGCCCGACTTCATCGGCAAGCGCTCCTACGCGCGGGCCGACACCGTGCGCCCCGACCGCAAGCATCTCGTCGCCCTGCTCACCGACGACCCCGCCGCCCTCCTCCCCGAGGGCACGCAGCTGGTCGCCGACGGCGAACTGCCCGCCCCGCCCGTGCCGATGCTCGGCCACGTCACCTCCAGCTACCGCAGCGCCGCGCTCGGCCGGACCTTCGCGCTCGCCCTGGTCAAGGGCGGCCGGGACCGCATCGGTGAACGCCTCTACGCCCCCGTCGGCGAGCAGCTCCTGCCGGTGACCGTCGCAAGCCCCGTCCTCTACGACCCCGAGGGAGCCCGCCGCGATGGCTGACACCGCCCCCACCGCATGCCGGCGCAGCCCCCTGGCCGACGCCGCGCCCCGCCTGGCCGCGGTGACCCGTTCCTCCCGGGGCGCGCTCCGCCTGGCCGAACTCCCCTTCTTGGCCCAGGTGAACGTCCGCCTCGACGCCAAGAGCCCGGCGGCGGACGCCGTCGGACCGACCCTGGGACTCCAACTGCCCCTGGAACCCGACACCGTGGTGCACGCGGGGGAGGTGACCGCGGTCTGGCTCGGCCCCGACGAATGGCTGGTGGTGGGCCGGCCGGGCACCGAGCGGGAGCTGGAGAGCCGGATCCGCACGGCCGCCGGGGACGCACCGGGCGCCGTCGCCGTCACGGACGTCTCCGCCCAGCGCACCACCCTCCTCGTCGGCGGCCCGCGCGCCCGCGACCTGCTCGCCCACGGCTGCGCCCTGGACCTGCACCCCCGCGCCTTCGGCCCCGGCCGCTGCGCCCAGACCATGCTGGCCCGCACCCAGGTCGTCCTGGTCGCGCGCGAGGAGACCAGGGCAGGCTTCTGGGTCCTGGTGCGTTCCTCCTTCGCCGGGTACCTGGCGGACTGGCTGCTGGACGCGGCCGCGGAACACGCGTGAGGCACCACTGAGAGCGGGCCGCCACCGAAGAGGTGGCGGCCCGCTCCTGGTGGCCGGTGTCAGCGGAAGACCACCGTGCAGCGGCCGTTGACCAGGACCCGGCTCTCGCTGTGCCAGCGCACGGCGCGGGCGAGCACCTGGGCCTCCACGTCACGGCCCAGCGCGACCAGCTCGTCCGGGGCGTGCGCATGGCTCACCCGGACGACGTCCTGCTCGATGATCGGGCCCTCGTCCAGGTCGGGCGTCACATAGTGCGCGGTGGCACCCACCAGCTTGACGCCCCGCCGGTGCGCCTGGACGTAGGGCCTGGCCCCCTTGAAGCTCGGCAGGAACGAGTGGTGGATGTTGATGGCCCGGCCGTCGAGTTGCTTGCACAGGTCGTCGGAGAGGATCTGCATGTAGCGGGCGAGCACCACCAGGTCGACGTCCAGCTCGGCGACGAGCCGCAGCAGCCGGGCCTCCGCCTCCGCCTTGGTGTCGGGTGTCACCGGGATGTGGTGGAAGGGGATGCCGTACGTCCGCGCCAGCGGCTCGAAGTCGCGGTGGTTGGAGACGATCGCCGGGATCTCGATGTTGAGCGCGCCCGTGGACCTGCGGAACAGCAGGTCGTTCAGGCAGTGACCGAACTTCGACACCATGATGAGGGTGCGGGTCGGGGTCGACGCGTCGGTCAGCCGCCAGGTGATGCGGTGCTCTTCGGCGACCGGGACGAAACCGGTGCGCAGTTCCTCCAGGGCGGCGGCGTCGTCCGGGACGGCGAAGTGCACCCGCATGAAGAAGCGGTCCTGGAGCCGGTCGTCGAACTGCTGGCTCTCCAGGATGTTGCCGCCGTGGCAGACCAGGAACCCGGTGACGGCGTGGACCAGACCGGCCCGGTCGGGACAGGACAGGGTGAGGACGAACTCGCGGCCGGGCTGCGGTCGAGGAGACATGACACCCTCCTGGTGCGCATCGCGCAACGACGTGAGTGATACGCAACATCGTCCAGCCAAGGGGGGTGACGGGTCAAGGGGTCGCGTTCTATTCGGCGCACCGCTCTCTACGATGTGCAACAACCGTGCGGGCTGGTCCCGTCACCGGCCGCCGGCGCCGTGCCGCTCCACGAGTGCTGTGAGATGCGCCGTGCGCGACTCGCTCGTCTGGCCCTGGACCAGCAGGAACAGGCCCTCCCTGGCCAGCCGTTGGGCACGGTGGTCCAACGACATCGCCCGGCCGCCGCCCGCCACCACGGCCGCCGTCGTGGCCGCCCGCATCAGCGTGAACGCCTCCGCCCGCAGCGCCAGCCGCTCCTCCGCGTGTTCGTGCGGCACCGGATGGTCCGCCAGCGCGTAGGCGCGGCTGCGGATCTCGGCCAGGCTGCCCCGCAGGCCGGCCGCGTACTCCTCCGCCACCAGTGCCAGCGCCGCCTCCGCGATCCCGAAGACCGCCGGACTGGCGTTGCGGGGCCGCGGGCGGTCCGTCGCCGCCCACTCCTCGAACGGCGTCCGCAGCGCGACCGCCTCGTCAGGGACCCGCAGACCGTCCAGGTCCAGGGACACCGTCCGGGCCGCGGTGAGCGCGGCCAGGCGCATCGGCTCCGACGGCCGCAGGCCCGGCTGCTCCCGTGCCTCGGTGAACGCGAACAGCACCTCGTCGTCCTCGGTCACCCCGGCCAGCAGCAGCACGTCGTTCAGGCCCCAGCCGGTGTACCAGGGCACGGTGCCGGAGAACAGCCATCCGCCCGCCTCCCGCCGGACCCGCACGGGGACCCGCGGGTACGACCGCAGATGCGCGTACGCAACCCCCGACAGCAGCTCACCCCGCGCCAGCGGACCCAGCAGGCGCTCCCGCACCGGCAGACCGGACCCGGCCAGGGTCAGCACCGGTGTGTGGTGCTGCGTCTGCACGAACCAGGTCGAGCAGCACGCCCCGGCCAGGATCTCCGCCGTCTCCCGCACCACGGCCGCGGGCGCCGCCGAGCCCCCGTACGCCACCGGGGCGTTCAGTCCCAGCAGGCCCGACCGTTTGACCGCCTCGATGTGGCTCGCGGGCACGCCCTCCTGGTCGACACGCTCGGCGGCGGGGGAGAGGAGGCCGTCGGCGAGTTCCCGGGCGCGGGCGACGAGCGTATGCGCGGCGATGGTCATGGAGAAGATTCTTCCGGTTCCGCGGTGCGAGGTGTCGATCCGGGGGCCTGCCGTTCGTGTAGAAGGCGAGAACACGCCCGCGACGCACACCCCCGCGACGCACACCGTCGCGGCGCACACCTCACGACGCACACATCACGACGACCGAGGAGAACCTCATGAAGCACTACCTGCTCAGCGTGGTCCAGCCGGCGGACGCCACCCCGCCCGCGCCCGACGCGCTCGCCACGATCATGCGCGACGTCGAGGCCTTCAACGACGAACTGCGCGCGGCCGGCGCCTGGGTCTTCGCGGGCGGACTGCACGGTCCGGAGACGGCCACGGTGCTGCGGCCCGAGGGCGGGGACGTACTGATCACCGACGGTCCGTACGCCGAGGGCAAGGAGTACCTGGGCGGGCTCTGCCTGATCCGCGCCGAGGATCTCGACGCCGCCCTGGAATGGGGCCGCAAGGCTGCTCTCGCCACCACCCTCCCCATCGAGGTACGGCCCTTCGTGGACCAGCACTGATGGCGGAGCCCGCCGACGTCGAGGCCGCCTTCCGTGCCGAGTACGGGCGCGCGGTCTCGGTCCTCGTCCGCTTCCTCGGCGACATCGACCTCGCCGAGGAGGCGGTCCAGGACGCCTTCACCACCGCGCTGGACAGCTGGCCGCGCACCGGGGTGCCGCCGAGCCCGGCCGGCTGGATCATCACCACCGCGCGCAACCGCGCGGTCGACCGGCTGCGCCGCGAGTCCACCAGGGCCGCCCGGCACGCCGAGGCCGCGCGGCTGTACGCGCCCGACGCACCGGCCGAGGAGGGCCCCGTGCGCGACGAACGGCTCCGGCTGATCTTCACCTGCTGCCACCCCGCCCTCGCCCTCCGGTCCCGGGTGGCCCTGACCCTGCGCCTGCTCTGCGGGCTCAGCACGGCCCGGATCGCCCGGGCCTTCCTGGTTCCCGAGCCCACCCTCGCCCAGCGCCTGGTACGCGCCAAGGCCAAGATCCGCGACGCGGGCATCCCCTACCGGGTGCCGAAGGACGCCGACCTCCCCGACCGGCTGAACGGGGTGCTGGCCGTCGTCTACCTCGTCTTCAACGAGGGCTACGGCGGCGATCCCGCGCTGTGCGCCGAAGCCGTACGCCTGGGCCGGCTGCTGTACGAACTGATGCCGGACGAGCCGGAGGTGGCCGGGCTTCTCGGGCTCATGCTGCTCGTGGAGGCCCGGCGGCCCGCCCGGGAACCGGCGGACGGCGAACTGGTGCCGCTGCCGGAACAGGACCGCGGGCGCTGGGACCGGCAGCTGATCGCCGAGGGGCAGGACCTCGTCCGGCGCTGCCTGCGGCGCAACCGGCCCGGCCCGTACCAGATCCAGGCCGCGATCAACGCCGTGCACAGCGACGCACCGAGCGCGGACGCCACCGACTGGGGTCAGATCCTGGCCCTGTACGACCAGCTCATGTCGGCCGCCCCGAGTCCGGTGGTGGCTTTGAACCGGGCGGTCGCGGTCGCCGAGGTCCAGGGGCCGGATGCGGCTCTGGAGCTGGTCGACGCCCTCGACCTGCCCGGATACCACGTGCTGCACGCCGTCCGCGCCGACCTGCTGCGCCGGCTCGGCCGGGACCGCGAGGCGGCGGCGGAGTACGACGCGGCCGTCGCGCTCACCGGCAGCCTGCCCGAACGGGCACACCTCGCACGGCGGCGGGACGAACTCACCGGCTGACCAGGTGTACCGCAGCGGCCCGGCCCGTCCGCTGCCGTAACCCGGGGACCGACAGCGCCGGTTGACTGGTCTACACCCTTGACTGGTACAGACCAAGGCAGTTGAGTGTGCCTCACACCCCCCACCGCGGCCGCACCCCCTTCGAGGGGCGCGGCCGTGCTCCGCAGAGGAGTTGATCCGTGTTGAGGCGACGTATCGCCGCACTCCTGACCTCGCTGGCCATAGGCGGCTCCGTCCTGGTGCTCCAGGCGGCCCCCTCGGCTTCCGCCGCCGGCTTCGTCGTCAGCGAGGCCCAGTTCAACCAGATGTTCCCGAGCCGGAATTCGTTCTACAGCTACAGCGGCCTCACCGCCGCTCTGAGCGCCTACCCGGCCTTCGCCAACTCCGGCAGTGACACCGTCAGGAAGCAGGAGGCGGCCGCCTTCCTCGCCAACGTCAGCCACGAGACCGGCGGACTGGTCTACATCGTCGAGCAGAACACCGCCAACTACGCGCACTACTGCGACCGGAGCCAGTCCTACGGCTGTCCCGCGGGCCAGTCCGCCTACTACGGGCGCGGCCCCATCCAGCTCAGCTGGAACTTCAACTACAAGGCCGCGGGCGACGCGCTCGGCATCGACCTCCTCAACAACCCCTGGCAGGTCCAGAATAATTCTGCCGTGGCCTGGAAGACCGGCCTGTGGTACTGGAACACCCAGAAGGGCCCCGGCACCATGACCGGCCACAACGCCATGGTCAACGGTGCCGGCTTCGGCCAGACCATCCGCTCCATCAACGGCTCCCTGGAGTGCGACGGCAAGAACCCGGCGCAGGTGCAGAGCCGGGTCAGCGCCTACCAGAGGTTCACGCAGATCCTCGGTGTCCCGGCCGGCGGCAACCTCTCCTGCTGACCCCGCCGTCAGGACCCTCGTCAGGACCGTGTGCCAGACTCCGTCGATGACCTCCGAAACGATCACCGCGGACGCCTCCGGCACCTGGCGACTCGGCGACCTGCCCGTCCACCGCCTCGGCTTCGGCGCGATGCGGCTGACGGGCAGCGCCGCCTTCCACCACGGCACCCCGAGCGACCGCGCCCGCTCGGTCGCCGTCCTGCGCAAGGCCGTCGAGCTCGGCGTGAACCACATCGACACGGCGGCCTTCTACTTCTCCGCCCTGCGCTCGGCCAACGAACTCATCAACACCGCTCTCTCCCCGTACCCCGACGACCTGGTCATCGTCACCAAGGTCGGCCCCCACCGCGACTACTCGGGGGAATGGGCCACCTCCGCCCGCCCCGACCAGCTGCGCGGGCACGTCGAGGAGAACCTGCGCCAGCTCGGCCGCGACCACCTCGACGTCGTCAACCTGCGCCGGATGCGCCAGGAGTCGATCGCCGAGCACTTCGGCGCCCTCGCCGAACTGCGCGAGGCCGGGCTGATCCGGCACCTCGGCGTCTCCGACGTCGAACCGCGCCATCTCGACGAGGCGCTGGCCATCGCACCCGTGGTGTGCGTGCAGAACCGCTGGGGACTCGACGCGGCGAACCCGGCCACCGACGAGGTCGTGCGCATCTGCGGTGAGCGCGGCATCGCCTTCGTGCCGTTCTTCGCCGTCGCGGGCGACGCAGGGGCGCTCGGCGCCACCGCGAGCCACGACGACGAGGTCCTCGCCGTCGCCCGCGCCCACGGCGCCACCCCCGCCCAGATCCGCCTCGCCTGGACCCTGCACCGGGGCCCGCACGTCCTCGCCATCCCCGGCACCGGAAACCCGGACCACCTGGCCGAGAACGTGGCGGCCGGTGCCATCCGGCTCACCGAGGACGAGCTGACCCGGCTGAACGCCCTCCACGCCAAGGCCGGCTGACCCTCCGGCCCGGACAGCCCGCACCACGTCCCGCATCGGATGCCGGCCGCGGAACCCGTGCTCCCGGGCCACGCCTGCGCCGCGCACGGCCGGGTCCGGAAGAGCGCGTATGACGGGCTGCCTCCGCGCGGGTTCCAGTCCGTCTCCGCCCGCGGCGCCCCGGCAGCCGACTCCGGCACGCCGGCCGGGGAGCGGACGGCCACCTCGCCGTCGAACGGCAGCGGCCCGGCCGGCGTCCCGGGGCGCCGCTACCCGGGCTCCTGGGCGATTCCCCGGCCGGCGACGGAACCTCTCCCGGAAGGGGCTTCGCATAATGGGTTCACGGGTGCCGGCCGTCACCGGGCTGACTACACTGCCGTAGACGGTCTGCTGGCCGCGGACGAAGTGAGGGGTGAGGAACCTTCCATGGCCGACGGGAAGGACGAACGCCGGCCCGCCGGCGAACTGGAGGCGAGCGTCATGGCGGCTCTCTGGGCCGCGGGTGCGCCCCAGACCCCCGGACAGGTGCAGCGGAGCCTCGCCACCGACCTGGCCCGCACGACGGTGACCACGATCCTGACCAGGCTGCACGACAAGGGTGTGGTCGGGCGGCACCGCCAGGGGCGCGGCTACGCCTACGTCCCCGTCCAGGACGCACAGGGCCTCACCGCGAAGCGGATGCACACCGAACTCGACCGGGACAGCGACCGGGAGACCGTGCTCGCCCGGTTCGTCGCCCAGCTCAGTCCCGACGACGAACGGGTGCTGCGGACCCTCCTCGAACCCGGCGAACAACCCGGTCCGTCATGACCGCGCTGCTGCTCCTGCCCCTGCTGGTGCCGTTCGCGCTGCCGGCGCTGTCCCGGCTGGCCCTCGACCGGCTGGCGCCGGGCACCGCGCTCTGGGTGATCACCTCCTCGGCCGCTGCCCTCGCAGGCTGTTCCCTGGCCGCGCTCGGCGCGTTCTTCCTCGCCGGGCTCCTCAGGCTGCCGTACTTCGCCGCGCTCGGTGAGCTGGTCCAGCCCCTGCACACCGCCTCCGACCGGTTCGTGCTGCCGCTCGCCGCCCTCTCGGTCGGCGGCCTCGCCGGGTGCGCCTGGACGCTCGCGCGGTCGGTGCTCCGGCAGACCCGCGCCTTCCGCGCGGCCCGCACGGAAGCGGGGCGCCGGCCTGCCGCGGGCGACCTGTGCGTGGTCGACTCGCCGTGCCCGGACGCGTACGCGCTGCCCGGACGTCCGCACCGGATCGTCGTCACCACCGGAATGCTGCGCAGCCTCGACGGAGCCGAGCGGGAGGCGCTGTTCGCGCACGAACGCGCACACAACACGGGCGGCCACCACTTCTTCCTCGCCGCGGCGGAGCTCGCCGCGCACTGCCACCCGGCACTGCGGCGGGTCCGGGACGTCGTCCGGCTGGCAGTGGAGCGGGCCGCCGACGAGGCCGCGGCGCGCGCGGTGGGGGACCGCCGGCTGACGGCCCGCGCGATCGCCAGGGCCGCGCTGGCGGGGCAGGGTGGCGTCGCCGAGCGGCCGGCGTTCGTGTCGGGCGCCGCGTCCGGGCCGGTGCCGCAGCGGGTCGAGGCGCTGCTGGCGCCGCGGGGGCGGCGGCGGGCCGGGGGGTGGGTCGCGGTGGTACTGGTGGCCTGCGCCGCAGTGTCGTGTGTCGCCTCCGCGACCGGGGTGGTCGATTTCCATCATCGGGTGGAGGTCGCGCAGGGGGAAGCGGAGCGGTAGGGAGCGGCCGTTCGTCGGATGCGGGTGCGTTGTGCCTGGTCGCGCAGTTCCTCCCGCAGCCTTCGGCCGGGGGTACCCAGCGTCCTGGAGGGACGCTCCAGCGGTTGCTCCCGAGAAGTCGCCCTCGGGAAGGGGTATGACCGGCGACTGGCACCGCTTCGGTTTTACGTATAACCTCTCCCGCTAACCGCACCACCGAAAGGCCGCCCCCATGCGACGCGTCGCCCTGGTCACCCTTGTCGTCGGCGACTACGACGAGGCGATCCGCTTCTACACCGAGGCTCTCGGCTTCCGGCTCGTCGAGGACACGCCGCGGCCCGACGGCTCCCGCTGGGTCGTCGTGGAGCCCGGCGGCGAGGGGCACGGAACCGGACTGCTGCTGGCCCGTGCCAAGGACGAGGACCAGCGTGCCCGCGTCGGCGATCAGACGGGCGGGCGTGTCGGGTTCTTCCTGCACACCGACGACTTCGCCCGCGACCACGCCCGGATGACCGCCGCCGGCGTGACCTTCCTGGAGGAGCCGCGGCACGAGCCGTACGGCAGCGTCGCCGTCTTCCAGGACCTCTACGGAAACCGCTGGGACCTGCTCCAGCCCGCCGCCTGACCGACCACTCCGAACCACCTGCCGAGGACAGCTCCACCATGACTGCTACGCGCGTAGACGCAGACGTGATCCGTCGCCTCCCCAAGGCCGTCCTGCACGACCACCTCGACGGCGGCCTGCGCCCCGCCACCCTGGTCGAGCTCGCGGCCGAGGTAGGTCACACCCTGCCCACCACCGACCCCGACGAGCTGGCCGCCTGGTTCTTCGAGGCCGCCAACTCCGGCGACCTGGTGCGTTACATAGCCACCTTCGAGCACACCCTCGCCGTCATGCAGTCCAAGGAGGGGCTGCGGCGGGTCGCCGAGGAGTACGTCCTCGACCTGGCCGCCGACGGTGTCGTCTACGGCGAGGTGCGCTACGCGCCGGAGCTGAACGTCAAGGGCGGGCTCACGCTGAACGAGGTCGTGGAGAGCGTGCAGGAGGGGCTCGCCGCCGGCATGGCGAAGGCCGCCGCCGCCGGCACGCCCGTCCGCGTCGGCACCCTGCTGTGCGGGATGCGGATGTTCGACCGGGTCCGCGAGGCCGCCGAAGCGGCCGTCGCCTACCGGGACGCCGGCGTCGTCGGCTTCGACATCGCCGGGGCCGAGGCCGGCTTCCCCGCCGCCGACCACCTGGACGCCTTCCGGTACCTGCGCGACGAGAGCGTGCCCTTCACCATCCACGCCGGCGAGGCGTTCGGCCTGCCCAGCATCCACCAGGCGGTCCAGGCGTGCGGCGCCCAGCGCATCGGGCACGGCGTCCGCATCACCGAGGACATCGTGGACGGCAAGCTCGGCCGCCTCGCCGGCTGGGTGCGCGACCGCCGCATCGCCCTGGAGATGTGCCCCACCTCGAACCTCCAGACCGGCTGCGCCGCCTCCATCGCCGAGCACCCGATCACCGCGCTGAAGGAGCTGGGCTTCCGGGTCACCCTCAACACCGACAACCGGCTGGTCTCGGGGACGACGATGACCCGGGAGATGTCCCTGCTGGTCGAGGAGGCGGGCTGGAGCGTCGAGGACCTGCGCACGGTCACGGTGAACGCCCTGAAGAGCGCGTTCATCCCGTTCGACGAGCGCAGGGCCCTCATCGAGGACGTCGTCCTGCCGGGTTACGCCTCCGTGCTCTGAAGCAGCCCCCGCAGGTAGGCGGCCTGTCCGACGTGCTGAAGGTCGTCGGACAGGACGCTGACCAGCCGCACGCCGAGCGTGACCGGCGGATCGAAGCGGGTGTCCACGATCCGTTCCAGGTCCTTGGCCGGGAGCTCGCGCAGCACCGCCAGGGTCTGCTCGTGGACCGCGTCGTGATAGCCGGTCAGCAGGTCGCCGGAGTCCACCCTGACCTTCGCGACCTCGGCGGGCGTATGGCCGTACCCGTGGTCACGGGGCGGCAGACCGAGGCCGAAACGCTTCTCCCAGCCCTGGGTCAGCCACACCTGGTCGAGGTCGAAGGCGTCGGCGATGTGGTCGTCCTGGATCCGGGTGAGGTGCCAGACCAGCCAGGTGATGGAGTTGGCGTCGGGGGCGGGGAGCCTGTTGAGCAGATCGGGGTCGGCGCCGTCGAGGGCGGCATGGACTTCTTCCTGAATGCGGCCGAAGCCGTCGATGAGGATGTCCCTTGCATGCATACGACCACGATCGCGCATCGCCGGTCGTCATGCGTCCGGAATCCAGCTTCCGTGGAAACCCAGCGGCACCCGGCCCGGCAGGTGCACCCGGGCCAGGGGCTCGCCGGTGAAGTCCTGCGCGGCGAGGATCAGCAGGTCGGCGGCGCCGCGGTCCGGGTTGTGGACGTAGGCGATCGCGTACCCGTCGTCCTCCCGGCGCCCGTGTTCGCCCGGCACGAACACCGCCTCGCCCGCCGCCGCGCCCCTCGGCAGCCGGTGCACCTCGGCGGTGCCGCGCGCGAGGTCGTGCTTGAAGAGGGCGTTGGAGAAGGCGCGGTCCGGTGGATTGCCGTCGCCGGCCAGATAGGCGACGGACATCTCGGCGGCCGCCGCCGAGTAGCCGTAACGGTGCCGGCGGGACACCAACTCCTCGTTGACGCGCGGGAATTCCTGCGGCAGGTCGTCGAGGGTGCGCCTGCGGACCCGCCCGCGGCGCAGGTCGACGGTCCAGCGCTCCAGCCTGGCGGTGCCCACCGCGTGCGGTCCGTCGGTGGTGGCGCTCGCGACGTCGAAGGGCGCCGGATAGGTCGTCAGGTCGATCACCACGGACCCGCCCTCGTCGTACGCGTTGAGGGTGTGCGAGTAGAAGACCGGGTCGACACCGAACCAGCGGACGGCGCCCCCGGACCGGGGCAGCACGCCCACCCGCGCCGGGTGCTCACGGTTCCAGACGTACGGCACCGGCGCGCCCGCCCCGGCCGCCGCCGCGTCGAAGGTGACCGGGATGTCGAAGACGACCACGTACTTCTCGGTGAGCGCGAAGTCGTGCATCATCGGCGCGTCCGCGACCGGGATCCGGGTGGTGCGGGCGACCCGGCCGGCCGGGCCCACGACCAGGTGCCGGACGTGGTCCCAGGTCGGGTAGTAGGCGATCGCGTGCAACTCGTCCGCGTGCGCGTCGTACTTGGTGTGCGCCGTGAACGCGCCCTCCAGGGAGCCGCCGAAGTCGTAGCTACCCACCGTGCCGAGTTCGCCGTCGAGTTCGTACGGCAGCGGTCCGCTCTCCTGGAGTGCGAGGATCCGCCCCCGGTAGGGGACGACGTGGGTGTTGCAGGCGAAGTCGTCCGGCGGGACCGGACCGGGATACGTCTCGCCGAGCTCCGCCGACACCTGGGAGGACCGCACCCAGCGGTTGCGGTACCACTCGGCGCGGCCGCCGCGCAGCCGTACCCCGTGCACCATGCCCGCGCCCAGCATCCAGTGGTGGGCGCGCGGATCCTCCAGGCCGAGCACGTTCGGGCCGTTGCGCAGGTAACGGCCGTTCAGGTCGCTCGGGATGCGGCCGGTGACCGGCAGGTCGAAGGCCGTGAGCTCCTCGGTGACCGGGGCGAACGCGCCCTCGAGAAACGGATACCGCCGATCCGCCGAATCCGGTGCCGCCGCCGCCGGACGGACCCCCGCTCCCGTCAGCGCGCCCGCCACCGCCAGGCCCGCCGCCCCGCGCAGCACCGTACGCCGTGTGTGTTCCGCCATCTCCGTACTCCCCGTCGCGTCGTCGTCGTGGACATCCACGAGTCTGCGGCGACGGGCAGGCCGGGTCAGGAGGGGCAGGGCCCGTCCGGGGGTGTTGCCAGGCCCCCTGTTTCGAGGAGGGTGATCAGCGCCCGGGCCGCCGGACTGGTGGCCGACTCCGGCGGCAGCAGGGCGACCGTCTCGTACACGGTCTCGTCCGTGTCCTTGAGCGCGAGGGCGGTCAGCGTGGGGCGCTTGTGGCGGAAGTGCCGGGGTACGACGGCGATGCCGAGGTTCTCGTCGACCAGGTCGAGGAGGCTGTGCACGTCGTTCACCTCGAGGGCGACCGTGCGCCGCACGCCCGCCTCGGCGAAGGCCGCGTCGGTCGAGCGGCGCGGGCCCCAGTCCGGGTGGAAGTCGACGAACACCGCCTGGCCGAGGTCCTGAGGGGTCACGGCCGCGCCCGCCGTCGCCAGCCGGTGGCTGGGATGGCACAGCACGGTCATCGGCTCGGCGGTCAGGGACACCGAGCGCAGCTGGTCGGTGTCGTCCTGGGTGCGGTAGGCGAAGGCCAGGTCGAGCCGGCCCGCCGCCACCTCCTCGGCGAGCGCGCCCGAGCCGGCCTGCCGCAGCCGGATCTCCACGTCGGGGTGGCGGCGCCGGAACGCGGCGAGCAGCCCCGCCACGTGCACCCCGGCGATGCACTGCTCGGTGCCCAGCGCCAGCGTCCCGCGCAGCACCCCCTGCACCGCGGCCACCGCCTCGTGCGCGGAGCGCACCTGCGCGAGGATCCGTTCCGCCTCGCCGAGCAGCGCACGGCCCGCCTCGGTCAGCGTCACCCGGCGGGTCGTGCGCACGAACAGCGGGGCCCGCAGCTCCCGCTCCAGGGCACGGATGGAGGCCGACAGACCGGACTGGGACACCATGAGCCGCTCGGCGGCCCGGGTGAAGTGCTGGTCCTCGGCGACGGCGACGAAGTGCTGGAGGTGGCGCAGTTCCATGATTGAGCAGCCTAGCCGCACAATTCCATCGGATTCTCCTGTTGGACCACTGCCCGCGGCTCGGGAAAGAGTGGCAGCGGTAGATCCTGTGGCAATCCCCCTGGAGTCGCGTTGTACACCGCACACCCCGACCGCTACGCCGACATGCCGTACCGCCGCAGCGGCCGCAGCGGCCTGAAGCTCCCCGCGCTGTCGCTCGGCCTGTGGCACAACTTCGGGCCCGACCGGCCCGTGACGACCCAGCGCGCCATCCTGCGCCGCGCCTTCGACCTCGGCGTCACCCACTTCGACCTCGCCAACAACTACGGCCCGCCGCCCGGCGCCGCCGAGTCGGCGTTCGGCGAGGCCCTCAGGGCGGACTTCGCGGCCTACCGCGACGAGCTGGTCATCTCCACCAAGGCCGGTTACCTGATGTGGCCCGGGCCGTACGGCGAGTGGGGTTCGCGGAAGTACCTGCTGTCCTCGCTGGACCAGTCCCTGACCCGGATGGGCCTGGACTACGTCGACATCTTCTACTCGCACCGCCCGGACCCGGCCACTCCCCTGGAGGAGACGATGGGCGCCCTGCACTCCGCGGTCCAGCAGGGCAAGGCGCTCTACGTCGGCATCTCCAACTACTCGGCGGAGCAGACCCGCGAGGCCGCCCGGATCCTCGGGGAGCTCGGCACGCCGCTCCTCATCCACCAGCCGCGCTACTCGATGCTCGACCGCCGCCCGGAGACCGAGGGCCTGCTGGACGCCCTGGACGAGCTCCAGGTCGGCTCCATCGTCTTCTCCCCGCTCGAGCAGGGCCTGCTCACCGGCCGCTACCTCGACGGCATCCCGGAGGGGTCGCGAGCCGCGAGCGACAGCCCGTTCCTGAACTCGGACGCGGTCACCGCGGACCTGGTCGGCCAGCTGCGCGACCTCGACGACGTGGCCAAGGGCCGCGGCCAGACCCTGGCCCAGCTCGCCCTGTCCTGGGTGCTGCGCGGCGGCCGGGTGACCTCCGCGCTGATCGGCGCGAGCAGCCCGCAGCAGGTCGAGGACTGCGTCGGCGCCATCGGGAACCTCGACTTCGACGCGGAGGAGCTGGTGCGGATCGACGCGATCATCAACCGGTGAGCAGGCCGGTGGCCGCCGGGTGGTCGACCCGAATCGTCGCCCGGCGGCCGAGCTGATCCGTCGCCGGGCGGCCGACCCGAATCGGCGCCCGGCGACCGGCATCCCCGTCAGCCGGTCAGCGCGGGCGCCGGCTCATGCCCCGGCCGGAACCCGGTCCAGGAAGCCCAGTACCCGGAGGATCCGGCCGTCCTCACTGAGCGTGACCACGTCAAAACCGGCCACCGGAGCCGAGCCGTCCGCCTCGTTCACCAGCTCCCAGCCGAAGCGGGCCGTGTCGTGGTGGCCGTCGACGGCCCCGAGCGGACGGAAGACGAAACCGGGGAACTGCTGGTGCGCCGCCGCGATCACGGCCGTGATCTGCGCATGTCCGGAGACGTCCGCGAGCGGGTCGGTGTAACCGCCCTCCGGCGCCCAGGCCTCGGCGACCGCCTTGCCCAGCGCCTCCGGCTCGGTGGCGTTCCAGGCCTCGAAGTAGCGGGCGGCGGCGGTCTCGTAACGGTCGGTGTTCACGGACATGGTGAATCAGCCTCCATCGAGGTCATCACTGCTGGTCAGGGAATGGATCGCGGTGCGCGGCGATCCGTTGGCACCACCATGCCCCGGTCCGCGTGGCGGGTCGATTACCCCTCGGGTAATGAAGGCCGGGCGGTGCAGCTCGCGCATTTCGGCCAATTCGCAGGGGGAATATGCCAAGAGACTGGCCGGAAAGATGTGGTGACAGTGTTTCGAAAGTGAACATACTCGAATGTCAGGAGCACTTCACCGCACAGGAGCCGCACGGAAACCCGGCCGCGACGGCACACCGGCGAGCTACGGGGGAGTGATCGTGCACGACGAATTCCTGTGCCATGTCACGGCATACGGCATGTGCGGCGGGCAACGCATCGGCGTTCCGCTCGGCACCTACCGTGCGCCGACCCTGGCCCTGGCGCTGTGGTGGTTACGGGACCGGGCCTCCTGGATCGCGGAACGCCTCGACCCCTTACCCGAGAACCCGAGATTCCCGCACGGGTCACTGGTCCCGGTCGCCGAGACCGTCTCCGACGTACCCGGGCTGCTGCGCGCCTGGTGCGCCGACGCGGCCCGGCAGGAACTGGTCGCCGACGAGCTGGCCGACGGGCGGCTGGTGCGGATCGCGCTCCAGGACGACACCACGGAGTACGAACTGCTCGCCGAGTCCATCGACGCCCTCCGGATGCAGCGGACCATCCCGGCCCTTGTCGTCCCCGTCGCCTGACCCGTGAACGCCGGTCGCCCGAGCGGCCCTGACCAGGCACAGAAGAGGACCGATCGGTAGAATTCTGGCCATGGCGGAGTGGCCGGTCGCCTCCACGGCACCCGAACTCGTCCTGGAGACGGAGACGGGATCCACGGTGATGAGCCCGGGCCGCGACTACCACGTCGGGCGGGACCCGTTGAGCGACATCGTCATCGACGACGCCCGGGTCTCGTGGCACCACGCGGTGCTGCGGCCCGACGACGGCCACTGGACGCTGGAGGACGAGCAGAGCACCAACGGCACCTACGCCGACGGCCGCCGCATCCGGGAGTGGGAGGTCGGACCGGGCACGGTGATCCGCTTCGGGAGCCCCGCCGACGGGCCGTCCGCCGTCCTGAGCGGCCGCCCGGCACCGGCCGCGGACCGTCCCTCCGTCGTCTCCATGCCCGCCCGGACCGGCACTTTCCGGCAGCCCTCCTCGGTGATGCGGCTCCCCGCCCGCACGGTCCGCATCGGCCGCGCCCTCGACAACGACATCGTCGTCGACGACCTGATCGTCTCCCGCCACCACGCCGAACTGCGCAGCGACCCCGACGGCAGCCACGAGATCGTCGACCTCGACAGCCACAACGGCACCTACCTCAACGGCCGTGCCGTCACCCGCGCCCTGCTCGGCCCCCGTGACGTCGTCGGCATCGGCCACTCCGCGTTCTGCCTGGTCGACGGCGAGCTGCAGGAGTACGTCGACACCGGCGAGGTCTCCCTCGACGTCCAGGAACTGACCGTCGCCGTCGACCACGGCCGCAAGATCCTGCTGGACCGCGTCTCCTTCCCGGTCGGCGAGAAGTGCCTGCTGGCGGTGGTCGGACCGAGCGGCGCCGGCAAGTCCACCCTGCTCGGCGCCCTCACCGGCCAGCGTCCCGCCGAGCACGGCACCGTCCTCTACGACGGCCGCGACCTCTACCGCGACTACGCCGAGCTGCGCCAGCGCATCGGACTGGTCCCCCAGGACGACATCCTGCACGTTCAGCTGACCGTGCGCAGCGCCCTCACCTACGCCGCCGAACTGCGCTTCCCCGAGGACACCGCGAAGGCCGAGCGCCGGCAGCGGGTGGACGAGGTCATCCGGGAACTGGGCCTCGAACAGCGTGCCGAGCAGCCCGTGCACAGCCTCTCCGGCGGACAGCGCAAGCGGGTCAGCGTCGCCCTGGAACTGCTCACGAAACCGTCCCTGCTCTTCCTGGACGAGCCGACCTCCGGACTCGACCCCGGGATGGACCGCTCGGTGATGAACATGCTGCGCGGCCTCGCCGACGACGGCCGTACCGTCATCGTCGTCACCCACAGCGTGCTCAGCCTCGACGTCTGCGACCGCCTGCTCGTCCTCGCGCCGGGCGGCCGGACCGCCTACTTCGGGCCGCCCGGCGACGCCCTCGGCTTCTTCGGGTTCGACGAGTGGCCCGAGGCCTTCGAGGCGTTCGAGCGGGACACCGGCCGGGACTGGGCGGGGGAGTACCGCGCTTCGTCGTACCACCGCAAGTACATCGTGAACTCCAGCGCGCAGCCGGTGCTGCCGCGCTCCGGGCCGGTGGCCGCCGCCCCGCCGCCCAGGCCGCGCAGCTGGGGCGCCCAGTTCTCGACGCTGGTGCGCCGCTACACGGCCGCGCTCGCCGCCGACCGGACCTTCCTCGCCATCATGATCGCGCTGCCTTTCGTCATGGGCGCGATGGTCCGGGCCGTCGCCGGCCACAAGCTCACCGTCGACACCGCGACCGACGTGCTGCTCCTCCTGTGCGTGGGCGGAGTGCTGGCCGGCTCGGCCAACGCGGTGCGCGAACTGGTCAAGGAACGCGTCATCTACCAGCGCGAGAGAGCCGTCGGCCTGTCCAGATCGGCGTACGTGATGTCGAAGGTCGTCGTCCTCGGCACCGTCACCGTGCTCCAGGCGATCGTGCTCACCCAGGTCGGCCTGGCCGGCGTCGACCTCAACGCGCCCGGCGGCGAGGGGGTGCTGATGCCGCCCCTGCTGGAGATCACCGTCGCCGTGGCCGTGCTCTCCTTCACCGCGATGATGCTCGGCCTGCTGATCTCCGCGCTGGTCCGCAAGGAGGAGGTGACGATGCCGCTCCTTGTGCTGCTCACCGTCGTCCAGGTCGTCTTCTGCGGGACCCTGCTGAAGCTGAACGGCGTGCCCGGACTCGAACAGGTCGCCTGGCTGGTGCCCTCGCGCTGGGCGCTCGGCGCGATGGCCGGCACCGTCGAACTGCACCGGATCGTGCCCGGCACCCTCACCGCAGACCCCTTCTTCCGGCACTCGGCGGGCGTCTGGCTGCGGAACATGGTCATGCTGGTGGTGCTGTCGGTGGTCTTCGGCTGTGTGCTGTCCCGGCTGCTGCGCCGGCACGAACCGGCGGTGATGCGGAAGTAGGCGACCAATGACGACGACGCCAGGATTCCGGCCCACCCATGTCGTCCCCGGCGACGGCATGCCCGCCTGGGAGGCCCCCGACCCGGCCCGGCCCACCGTGCCTCTCGACCCGCTGCTGCCGGTCCAGCTCGTCGAACGGCACGGCGACTGGGCGCACATCGGCTGCGCCAACGGCTGGTCCGCCTGGGTCGACGGCCGCTACCTCGTCGCCGTGCCCCAGGACCCGCCGGTCACCGGCGGCCCGCCCACCGAGGCGACCGACCCGCGCCCCCTCCTTGCCCGCGCCGCCGAGGCGCTCACCGGCTACCGGGCCGCCGTCGAGGAACTGGCCGTCGGCGGCCTCGACGGGGAGTCCTTCCGGAGCCGTACCCACGGGCTGCGCATCGGCGTGGTGGTCGACGGGGAGTCGATGTGGCTGTACGACCCCGCCGAGGGACGCTGGCTGTACGGCGACGGGCGGCGGCTGTCCACGTACGTCACCGACCGCGCCGACCCGGGGCGGGCCGGTCCCGGCCGCACTCCGACCCGGGTGGTCGCCCCCGACGGCGACCGCTGACGGCGGGCTTGGTTCAGGGCGCCACCTCGCCGCGCCGCTGCACCGGCCGGGCCAGCAGCGCGCCCAGGAACCCGGCGAGCAGACCCCACAGAGCGCCGAGGCCCACCGCCGGCCAGAGCACGGGCGCCAGCAGCAGTTCACCGGACAGGTTGCCGCCCAGATCGCCGATGCCGAGCAGGGAGAGGCCGTAGTGGGCGGAGATCCGGCCGGTCAGGCACAGCGTGAGCATGGTCAGCGCGAGGGCGACCGCCAGGTGCAGGGCGTGCTGCCAGGCCCGGATCCGGGCCGGGGAGCGGACCGCCATCAGGAACGCGGCTGCCAGCAGCAGCAGCGCGGCCACCCCGGCCAGCCACCACCAGCGGCCGTCGTGGGCGGTGACCGTGCGCAGGTTCAGCGTCGAGACGTCCGGCGTGCGCAGCACCTCGGCGAGCACCGTCGGCACCGGCAGCCCGAACGGCCCGTCGACCCTGCCCTTCCAGGTGGCGCCCAGACCGAGCGTGAAGGCCGGCCAGGCCAGGTTGGGCAGCCCGAGCAGGATCACCGCGAGGGTCTCCCTGGCATGCCCGCGGGTCACCATCGTGGCCAGGGCGATCAGCAGGGCCAGCACGACGTACGCCAGCAGGAGCACGACCATCGCGTGGGCCGCCGGGCGCACCGAGGCCTGGAAGCGCAGCAGGCGCCCCGGCAGCGGCGCCCCGCGCGAGACCAGCAGCGCCAGCAGCAGGACGCCTGCCAGCCAGAGCAGCCCGAACCCGGCCGTCTGCGGCACATCGGTGGTGAAGCCCGCCTCCGGCGCTGCGCCGAGCGCACCGGTGAGATCACTGAGGGTGCCGCTGCCCACGTCCACCGCGAAGGTGTGCCGGGCCCCGGCCGCGAGCCCGACCAGCGCGAGCAGCCACAGCGCCGCGATCCGCGCCGCCCACCCGGCCAGTTCCGCGGCCCCGGCCACCGCCCGGTGCCGCAGCGGCCGCAGGAATCCCCCGGCGGCGACCAGCGCCCCGACCAGCGTCACCGACAGCGGAACGACCGTGAGCCCGGCGTTCGTACGCGCCAGTTCGCCCGCGTTCCCCGACAACTCGACGGCACCGCCGACCGCCGTCACCACGGTCGCGAGAACCACCGGCAGGTACGCGCCCTTCGGCAGACCCGTCGCGCCCGCCGCCCACAGCCCCACCGCGGCCACCACGAGCATCGCGATCGACGCGGCCAGCACCACGCCCAGGGCCTGCGCCCAGCCGTGCCGGGGCACGGGCCGGCCGGGCTGCGCGGCCACCGGCAGCTCGGAGGCGATGGGAGGGCGCACGCTGTCACGCTAGGCAACGCCGTCACCGGCCGCCCGCCGGGTGGGCCGTCCGCGTCGGCTTGCGGACCGTGCCGGACCGGCGCACATTGGCCTGGACATGCCCCAAATGAGGCATTTTTCACGAACGCCGTTTACCGTACCGGGGAGATGAGCGCGTGAGCGTCGAACCGCCGTCGTCCGGCCGCCCCACAGGACCCCCCTCCGGCCCCCTGTCCGGACCCCCCGGGCCACCTCCCCGACCCCCCTCGCAGCCGCCGCCCGGTGGCGGTGACGGGCAGGACGGCGAGCCGCACCGGCCGTGGTGGAGGTCGGCGCCCCGGGTCGCGACACTCACCACCGCCGTGGTGGTCGCCGCGGCCCTGGCCGTGGTCCTCACCCGTTCGGGCGACAGCTCCGGCCGACGCGGCGAGGTCTTCCTGCAGGCCGCCGACAGCTCCGGCCAGGACCCGTTCACCGAGTCGACCGCAAAGAAGAGCACCGCCGCGCAGGTGTCCGCCGCCCCGGTCGGGTCCGGCGCGTCGGCGAACGAGGTGCGCGGGGTGAGCGGCGGGGCGCCCGGCCTCTACAGCGGCACGAAGAACAGCACCAGCTGCGACGTCGAACAGCAGATCAGGTACCTCCAGGCCGCGCCGTCCCGCAACGGGGCGTTCGCCTCCCAGGTCGGCGTCAAGCCCGCCGGCGTCCCCGCCTACCTGCGCTCCCTCACCCCCGTACAGCTGCGCGCGGACACCCGGGTCACCGCCCACGGCTACCGCGACGGCAAGGCGACCACCTACCAGTCCGTCCTCCAGACGGGCACCGCCGTCCTCGTCGACGGGCACGGCGTGCCCCGGCTGCGGTGCGCCTGCGGCAACCCGCTCGCCCCGCCGGTCGCGCAGCGGACCACCCCGAGGACCGTCGGCACCGCCTGGGCCGCCTACCGGCCCGCGAACGTGGTCGTCGTCGCACCCGCAGCGCAGATCGTCAAGGTGTTCGTCGTCTTCGACCACGAGCACCACGACTGGTTCGGCCGCCACCGCGGCGACCACACCGGGCACGACGACCGCCCGGCCAGGCCCCCGGCCGACCCGGACCCCATGAACCCGCCGCCCCACCACGGCTGCCCGCCCGCGTCCGGCAGACCCGGATCGGCCGGCACCACCCCGTGCCCGCCGGCCTCGTCCCGCCCGTCGACGCCCACGAGCCCGGGGAACGGCTCCGGGTCCCCGTCGGCGAACTCTTCGTCCCCGAACTCTTCGTCCCCGCAGTCACCGGCATCGAAGCCGCCCTCGTCCTCACCGCCGTCCTCGAAGCCGCCGTCCTCACCACCGCCCTCGTCGGCGCCTCCGAAGAGCGAGTCGCCGAAGACCGAGTCGCCCCGTACGGAGTCCCCGCAGACCCAGAACGAGTCCCCGAGCACCGAGTCCCCGAAGACTGAGTCCCCGAAGGCCGAGTCGCCGGCGTCGCAGCCGCCGAAGTCGCAGGGACCGGCGTCCGAGCCGCCGTCCTCCGCGCAGCCGCTCGCCCCGCAGTCCGCGCAGTCCGCGCAGTCCGCGCAGTCCACGGCGTCGCCGGCGTCGCACGGCCCCGGGGCCGCCGTGTCGTCCGCCGCCCCGGCGTCGTCGGCCCGGCGGGTACCGCCCGGCTCGGCCGCCCCCGGTTCACCGGGACTGTGACCAGCGCGACGTGAGATGTGCGCGGTAGGCGAACATCCCGGGGGACTGCCGGCGCGGACTCGGGGTACGAGGATGGATGCAACAGCGACGGGCCGGGCCGGCCTCCTGGAGAGACACGCATGATCGAAAACCTGGGCGGGGCAGTGATACCGACTGGCTTCGACGTCCCCGTGGAGCCGCTGCGACGCGCGGCGCACTACACCGGCGAGCCCGGCTGCATCGCCGAGGCGAGGGACTTCGCGGCCGGCTTCCTGGAGCAGCTCAGGACGGAATGGTGCGCGGCGATCGACCCCCGGGCCGACGGTGAGCTGCTGCTCGTGGTGAGCGAGCTGGTGACCAACGCGGACCGGCACAGCAACGGCCCGTACATCCTCGAACTTGAGGGCACGGACAGCGCGGTCCTGGTCTCCGTCTACGACAGCAGCGCCGCCCTGCCCCGGCGCTTCCCCAGGGACCCCGAGCGGGTCGGCCGGCACGGACTGGAGATCGTCCATGCCCTGGCCGCGGAGGTGGTCGCCGAACGGGTGCCGGTCGGCAAGCGGGTACGCGCGCTGGTGCGCTTCCCCGTGTGATCGTCGGGTGATCGTCACCACGGGCGCCGCCCCACGCGCCGGTGCGGGGCAGCGCCCGTGGATCTCGCCGTCAGGCGCAGCCGAGCTCGCCCAGCATCCCCTGACGCAGCCGCGTGATGATCCGCTTGATCAGGCGGGAGACGTGCATCTGGGAGCAGCCGAGCCGCTCGCCGATCTCGGCCTGGGTGGCCTCCTCCACGAACCGCAGATGGATGATCTCCCGGTCCCGTTCGCTCAGCTCGGCCATGAGCGGGGCCAGCGACTGGAAGTCCTCCACGAGCCGCAGGCCTTCCTCCTCGACCCCGATGAAGTCGGCCAGCACCGCCTCGCCGTCCTCCGGGCCGTCGCCGGTCAGCGCGGCGTCCAGGGAGGAGGAGTTGTAGCCGTTGGCGGCCAGCTGGCCCTCGACCACCTCGTTCTCGGACAGGTTCATGAGCGTGGCCAGCTCGGCGACCGTCGGTTCCCGGTCCAGGCGGCTGGAGAGCTCCTCGCGTGCCTTGGCCAGCTCCACCCGCAGCTCCTGGAGCCGGCGCGGCACGTGCACCGCCCAGGTGGTGTCCCGGAAGAACCGCTTGATCTCGCCCACGATGTACGGCAGCGCGAAGGAGGTGAACTCGACCTCGCGCGACAGCTCGAACCGGTCGATGGCCTTGATCAGGCCGATCATCCCGGTCTGGACGATGTCCTCCATGTCGTCGCCGCGGTTGCGGAACCGTCCGGCCGCGAACCGGACCAGCGACATGTTCATCTCGATCAGCGTGTTACGGGCGTACTGGTACTCGTGCGTGCCCTCCTCCAGCTCCGCGATCCGCTGGAAGAACTGGCGGGACAGCTCGCGCGCGTCGCGCGGGGCTACGGTCTTCGGGTCCTCGATTCCTGGCAGTGCCCCCTCCGTCGTCCACGCCTCGACGGGGTGAGCGGTGTTCACTGCTTCCGACCGGATCCCGGCGGTGTTCATGTCCTCTCCCAGGTCACTCACGTTGCGGCGGCTGCCCTCTTCGGCCGGTCGTCCCGGCCCTGTCCAGGTGGTGCCCAGGGCCGGGTACCCGGAACCGGACGCCTTATGCGTGCCTCGCACCTCGGGTACCCCGGGTGACGCGGCGCATGCGCCCCGTTTCCGCCCTGGCGGAAAACCGCCGGTGGCGGGATCCGGACGAGGTGGCTACGGCCCGACGCGCACGGCCGTGACCAGCCCGCCCCAGTACCGTCGGGGGTGTACGTGATCTCCTGGGCGTGGCCCTGCACGGCGACGTCGGGCCGGCGCCTTTCGGCGGCCTCAGCTCTCGCCCTGCTCCCGCAGCTGCCGGAAGAACGCCCGGACGTCGCCCACCAGCAGATCCGGCTCCTCCATCGCGGCGAAGTGCCCGCCGCGGTCGAACTCCGTCCACCGGACGATGCGCTCCGTCCGCTCCGCCTTGTGCCGCAACGGACGCTGGGGCTCGGCAGGGAACAGGGCGAGGGCGGTCGGCGCCGTGGACGGTTCGGCGGGGGCGGTGGCCCGGGGCCCGGTGGCGTGAGCCCGCTCGTAGTAGATGCGGGCGGAGGAGGCGGCCGTCCCGGTGAGCCAGTACAGCATCACGTTGGTCAGCAGCCGGTCCCGGTCCACCGCCTCCTCGGGCAGCTCCGCGGAGTCCGTCCACTCGCGGAACTTCTCGACGATCCAGGCGAGCTGCCCGACCGGCGAGTCCGTGAGCGCGTATCCGGGCGTGTGCGGGCGGGTGCTCTGCAGGATCGCGTACCCGGTGCTCTCCTTGGTCCAGGCGGACCAACGGCGCCAGGAGTCCAGTGTTTCGGCCCGTTCCGCGGCGTCCAGCCCGGCCAGCTCCGCATCGGTGGGTTCGGTCGCCTGCTGGGCACCCGGCAGCAGGTTGAGGTGGACGCCGATCACCCGGCCGGGATGGGCACGGCCCAGCTCCCGGGAGATGGCCGCGCCCCAGTCGCCGCCCTGCGCGCCGAACCGCTCGTAGCCCAGCCGGCGCATCAGCCCGGCCCAGGCGTCCGCGACCCGCCCCGCCTCCCAGCCGGGCTCCGTGGTCGGCCCGGAGAACCCGAACCCCGGAATGCTCGGCAGCACCACGTGGAAGGCGTCGGCCGGGTCCCCGCCGTGCGCCGCCGGGTCGGTGAGCGGACCGACCACGTCGAGGAACTCCACGATCGAGCCCGGCCAGCCGTGGGTGACGACCAGCGGGGTGGCGTCCGGCTCGGGGGAGCGGATGTGGGCGAAGTGCACGTTCGTGCCGTCGACCGTGGTGGTGAACTGCGGCCACGCGTTGAGCTCCGCCTCGGCCGCACGCCAGTCGTACTCGTGCCGCCAGTACCGGGCCAGCTCTTTCAAGTAGGGGGTGGGGACGCCGTAGGCCCAGCCCGCGCCGGGCAGTTCGGCGGGCCAGCGGGTGCGGTCGAGGCGGGCGTGGAGGTCGTCGAGGTCGCTCTGCGGGATCGCGATGCGGAACGGAGTGATGTCCGGCGACGAAGAGGTCATGGTGGGGATGCTAGGTGCAAGAGGTCGTCGGCCGTCTGCGGGTCGGTGGGGGCCGGCCGCGCCCACGTGGCGGAGCCGCATATGCAATACAGCCCCGCGCCCCTGAGGGGCGCGATGACCGATGAGTTTTCCTCGGAGCACCGGTCGGTACACATGACCGCGTTCCCCGCTCCCAGGAGGTGCCCATGACCGCCGACGGATTCACCACGTGTCTCTGGTTCGACGGGCAGGCCGAGGAAGCCGCCCACTACTACGTGTCGATCTTCAAGAACTCCAGCATCGGAAAGGTCGGCCGGTACAACGAGGCCGGGCCGGGGGAGGCGGGGTCGGTGCTGGCCGTCGACTTCACGGCCAACGGGCAGAAGTTCGTCGCCATCAACGGCGGCCCGCAGTTCAGGTTCACCGAGGCGATCTCCTTCCAGATCTACTGCGACGGCCAGGAGGAGGTCGACCACTACTGGGCCAAGCTCACCGAGAACGGCGGCGAGCCCGGCCCGTGTGGCTGGCTGAAGGACAGGTACGGCGTGTCCTGGCAGGTGATCCCGGACGGGCTGATCGAGATGATCGGCGACGCCGACCCGGAGAAGGCCGCGCGCACCACCCGGGCCATGTACGCGATGGGCAAGCTGGACATCGCCGCGCTGCGGAAGGCGTACACGGGGGAGTGAGCGGTACCGGGACGGGGGCGGTGTCCGCGGACACCGCCCCCGCGTGGACCCGCCGCCGGGTCAGACCCGGTCGGCCACGATCAGCAGGTACTGGAAGCTGCCGTTCTTGTACGCGGTGAGGAACGCGTCCTCGATCCCCGTCACCAGATGGTCGGCCTGCTTGCGCAGTTCCCAGTACGGGATCGTGGCCGCGGTGAGGTCCTCCACATGGACCGGCACCAGCCGGTTGGCGGCCATCGCCCGGAAGTACTCCGACCGTGGGTGGATGTCGCAGATGTAATGCGCGTTGATCAGGGACACCTCGCGGGACGCCTGCCCGTAGGCGTTGTTGTAGCAGCCGGTGATCGTCACGTAGCGGCCGCCGCGGCGCAGCAGCCGGGCGTGCTCGGCGAACAGCAGCTCCAGCTCGACGTACATCGTGGACTCGTTGTTCCACGAGGCCGCGTAGGCGCCCGTCTCGAAGCCGGTGTCCAGCATGTTCCGGTGGTGGTAGCGGACCTTGTCGCCGACCTCCCGCTTGCGGGCCATCTCGTTGGCGAAGTCGGCCTGCTTGGCGGAGATGGTCACGCCGTCGGAGTGGCAGCCGTAGCGCAGGTTCGCCACGATGCTGCCGCCGCCACGGCCGCAGCCCGCGTCGAAGACCCGGTCGGCCGGCGTGAGGGCGCCGAGGTGCGAGGCGAGCAGCTCGGCCTGGGCGTGCTCCAGGCGGTGCAGCTCGGCGGTGACGCGTTCCTTGCGCAGGGCGGGGTCGGTCTCGTCGAGCACCGACCAGTCGGCCTCACCGATCCCGTAGTGGTGGTGGTAGAGGTCGTCGATCTTTCCGAGTTCGAGGTTGACCGGGTTCTCCTCGGCGTTCCAGTACTCCGCGACGCTGTTCTGGTACCTGGACTGGGTCGGCACCGGGGCTGACGTGGTGGTCTTCCGAGCGACAGGGGCGGTCGTCAACAGTTGCTCCTCGAAGTGTTTCTGACGGTGTTTCGGATGTGGCTCGATGGCTACCAGTAGTCGGGCAGGTGGTAGCGGCTGGTGTTGGTGGCGTGCCACTCGTGGTTGCCGGCCACCCAGGCGGCGAGTCCCTCGGCGTAGCGTGCGACCAGCGGCGAAGTGGCGGACAGGGCGGCCGACTCCTCCTCGAAGGCGTCCATGACCCGGTTGTGGATGTCGACGGACTTCAGATAGGCCGCCTTCAGCCCGCGCCGGTCGTTGGCGGCCACCACCTGGGGCAGGTTCAGGTGGTCCGGGTCGCTCGCCAGCTCCTTCGTGAAGGAGTACAGGTCGTTGACGATGGTGGTGGCATTGCAGGCCAGGGCCGTGATCCGCTGGATCTCCGGGCGGGCGTAGAGCTGCTCCGGCAGTTCGTAGCCGTCCACCGCGTCGACGATCGACAAGCAGGGCCGGAAGTTGTTGAACTGCCGCATCACCAGGTACTCCCAGACCCGCGGTACGTACCCCGTCTCCATCCACGCGGCCTCGCCGAGGTAGCCGAGGTGCAGCCGGGCGATGTCGTGGACGAACCGGTCGGTCTGGCTGGGCGTGGCGAAGGCCGCGAAGTCCGTGAGGGCGAAGTGGTACGACCGCAGGGGCCCGGTGGCCCGGACGCCCTCGCGCCACTCCTCCTCCAGCTCCGGGATGCCGTGGAAGGGGTCGAGCGCCGACTGGGCGATGATCAGCGGGCCGCCGAGGCCCCGCCGGGAACCGCCCCGCCCCTCGTCCTCCTCGCAGTAGCAGGAGTCCACGATGTTCTCAGCGAGCAGCAGCTTGCCGGCCGCGGTGAGCCGGTCCAGGTCGAGGCCGCCCGGGTGCTGGAGGGCGACGGCCCGGCCGAACTGGAAGTCGGAGAAATCCCCCTTCCAGGCCGCGGGGAACAGGTCGAGCTCGCGGGCCCAGGCCTCCAGCCGGCGGTCGAGTTCGGCGGCCTTCTCCGGGTCGGCGGGCACGGCCGGCCGGTAGTGCAGTCCGGGGACCGCCCCGGTGCGCTTGGCCGGGCGCAGCCGCTCCGCGATGTTCGGCGGCCCCGGCAGGGCGTAGGCGGTGGTGGGTGTGCTCATGGATGGGCTCCAGGCCGTCAGTCGGCGGTGCGGCCGAGCTGGACGTTCTCCAGGACCCCGGCCGCGTCGGGGACCAGGACGGCGAGCGAGTAGTAGGCGGTGACCAGGTAGTTGATGACGGCCTGCTCGTTGACGCCCATGAAGCGGACGTTCAGGCCGGGCTGGAACTCCTCGGGGATACCGGTCTGGTAGAGGCCGATGACCCCCTGGTCGGCCTCGCCGGTGCGCAGCGCGATGATGCTGCTGGTGTGGTCGTCGCTGATCGGGATCTTGCTGCACGGGTAGATCGGGACCCCGCGCCAGGCCGGGATCTCGTGCCCGTCGACATTGACGGACGGGGGTACGAGGCCGCGCCGGTTGCACTGCCGGAAGAAGGCCGCGATCGCTTTCGGGTGCGCCAGGATGACCTTGGTCTTGCGGCGCATGGAGATCAGCTCGTCCATGTCGTCCGGGGTCGGCGGACCGGTGAACGAGCTGATCCGCTGCCCGTAGTCGATGTTGTGCAGGAGCCCGAACTCCCGGTTGTTGACCAGCTCCCACTCCTGGCGCTCGCGGATCTCCTCGACCGTGAGCCGCAACTGCTGCTGGGTCTGGTCCATCGGGTGGTTGTAGAGGTCGGCGACCCGCGAGTGCACCCGCAGCACGGTCTGGGTGAGCGACAACTCGTACTCGCGCGGCGCGAGTTCGTAGTCCACGAAGCCGCCCTGGAGGGTCGGCTCGCCGGTGTGGCCGGCCTGCACCGGCACCTCGGCCTCGCCCTTGCGGTTCATCGGCAGCCGCTGCCGGTCGACATAGGCCTGCAGATGGGCGCCGAGCGACGGCACCCGGTCCATGATCTCCTCGGCCACCGCCCAGGGCAGTGCCAGGACCACGCCCGCCGTCTCGGCCCGCACCGAGGTGAGCCAGAGCGGATCGGTCTGGCCCACCGCCTCGTCGCCCATCTGGTCGCCGTCGGTGACGACCCCGACGACCTCCTCCTCGCCGTACTTGCCGGCCGCGTACCGGATGAACCGGCCGTGCACCACCAGGTAGGTCTCGGTCACCGGCTGCCCGGCCTCGAACAGCACCTGCCCGGCGCGCACCTCGCGGGGCTGGAACCGGTCCGCGAGCTGGGTCAGCGCGTCCGGGTCGTCGTAACCGCGCAGGATCGGCAGCTCGGTGAGGGTCTGCGGGATGACCCGGATGTCGTCCCCGCCGTTGTGCTCGAAGCTCACCCGGCCCCGCCCGGTGCGCAGTTGGAGGCGCCGGTTGACCCGGTAGACGCCGCCCTTGACGTCCACCCACGGCAGTGTCCTCAGCAGCCACCGGGAGGTGATGGCCTGCATCTGCGGTTCGGACTTGGTGGTCGTGGCGAGCTGGCGTGCCGCCCGGGTGCTCAGGCTGGTGAGCTGCCCGTCGGTGGTCGGATCCGGCTCGGGCTCGTCGACGGCGGAGCCGATGACGCTGTCCGGTGTGGACACATTCCCTCCAGCAGAGAGGTGAACAACGGTGACCCGGAGGGTCGGTGGTGTGCGAGGTGGTGGTGCGCAAGGACAAGCCAAACAGCCCTGGTGATCTACGGGTACGGCGCGAAAGGGGCGGTTGCATGCCTTAGTTGCGCAAACCCGGTGTTCGGGGTGGAAAGGGTGGTGTTTCTTGATCGCGCGCCGGTCGCCCGCTCTCGTGCCCGGGGCACCCGGGGGGTTGGGCTCAGGAAAGGTCGTTCACCAGCACCGCGGCCCCGTCGAACCGGCCGGCCTTCAGGTCCCGCAGCGCCCGCGGCGCCTCCGAGAGCGGGTACGGGTGGGTGGTCGCGCGCACGCCGTGCCGCTCGGCCAGAGCGAGGAACTCCCGCCCGTCGGCACGGGTGTTGGAGGTGACGCTGCGCAGCTCCCGCTCGTAGAACAGCTCGCGCTCGTAGTTCAGCGACGGCACGTCGCTGAGGTGGATGCCCGCGACCGCCAGCACCCCGCCCCGGTCCAGGGCGCGCAGCGCGACCGGCACCAGGTCGCCGACCGGCGCGAACAGGACCGCGCTGTCCAGCGGCTCGGGCGGCGCCTCGTAGGCGTCCCGCGCCGAGGTTGCGCCCAGCTCCACGGCCAGCCGCCGCGCCTCGGCACCCCGGGTGAGCACGTGCACCCGCGCCCCCTCGGCGAGCGCCACCTGCGCGCACAGGTGGGCGCTGCCCCCGAAGCCGTACAGACCGAGCCGCCCGCCCGCCGGGAGCGACGCCCGGCGCAGCGCGCGGTAGCCGATGATCCCGGCGCACAGCAGCGGTGCGAGCGCCACGTCGTCGAGGTGACCGGGCAGCCGGTAGGCGAAGGCGGCCGGCACGGTCGTGTACTCCGCATAGCCTCCGTCGGCGTCCCAGCCGGTGTACTCCGAGTGCGGGCACAGGTTCTCGGCGCCCCGCAGGCAGTACGCGCACTCCCCGTCCGTGCGCCGCAACCAGGCCACGCCGACCCGGTCGCCGACCGCGAAGTCCGCCACCCCGGCACCCGTGCCCGCGACCGTGCCGACCACCTCGTGCCCCGGAGTCACCCCGGTCCGGTGCACCGGCAGATCGCCCTCGGTGACATGCAGGTCGGTGCGGCACACCCCGCAGGCCCGCACCCGCACCAGCAGCTCGTCCGCCCCCGGCACCGGTACCGGCCGCTCGGCCAGCCGCAGCGGATCCGCCTCGACCGGCCCGGGCCGCTCCACCGACCACGCCCGCATCACGTCCGCCATACCGCGCCCCGTCCGCCGAAGGCCGCCGACTCCCTTCCCAGTGTCCGCCGGAGTCCGGCGTTCGGCGCGCGGGCGGTCGGCCCGGTGGCTAGCGTGAGGAACCGGGAGAACCCGCTCGATCGGAAGGGCCGCGGCGATGGCGGTACAACCTGAAGGAACCCCCTGCTGGGCCGACGCGATGTTCGGCGATCTGGAGGGGGCCAAGAGCTTCTACGGCGAGGTGCTCGGCTGGACGTTCGGAGAGTCGTCCCCGGAGTACGGCAACTACACGCAGGCCTACGTGGACGGCAAGGCCGTCGCCGCCGTCGTACCGCCCATGTCAGGTCAGGAGGGGCACTCGCAGTGGTGCCTGTACCTCGCCTCGCCGGACGCCGCGGCCGCCGCCGTCCGGATCCGGGAGAACGGCGGCGAGGTGCTGATGGAGCCCATGCAGGTCGGCGAGTTCGGCACCATGTGCCTGGCCCGTGAGCCCAGCGGCGCGGTGTTCGGGATCTGGCAGGCCGGCCTCCACGAGGGGTTCGAGGCCACGGCCGTGCCCGGTGCCTACTGCTGGGCGGAGGTCTTCACCCGTGAGCCCGAGAAGGCCGACCCCTTCCTCGCGGCCGTGTTCCCGTACACGGTCCGGCAGATCGAGGACGGCAACGTCGACTTCCGCACGTTCAACCTCCGCGAGCAGCCCGTCCTCGGCCGGATGCGGATGACCGGCGACTTCCCGCCCGAGGTGCCCTCGTACGTGAACGTCTACTTCACCGTCGCCGACTGCGACGAGGCGGTCGCCAGGGCGACCAAGCTCGGCGCCACCCTCCGCTTCGGGCCGATGACCAGCCCCTTCGGGCGCATGGCGGCGCTCACCGACCCGCAGGGCGCGAACTTCTCGGTGATCGACGTCACGACCACCGAAGGCGAGATGCCGTCGAGCACGGAGGTCTGACCAGGGCGGATCCCGGGCCCCGGCCGGGCGCCCCGGCCGGCCGTGGCATGATCGGGGCCATGCGTGAACGAGTGGTGGCCGCGTGCGACGGGGCTTCTAAGGGAAACCCCGGACCGGCCGGCTGGGCCTGGGTGGTGTCCGACGACGCGGCGACTCCCGCCCGCTGGGAGGCCGGGCCGCTCGGCAGGGCCACCAACAACGTGGCCGAACTGACCGCCCTGGAACAGCTGCTCGCGGCCACCGACCCGGACGTGCCGCTGGAAGTGCGGATGGACTCGCAGTACGCGATGAAGGCCGTCACCACCTGGCTGCCCGGCTGGAAGCGCAACGGCTGGAAGACCTCCGGGGGCAAGCCGGTCGCCAACCAGGAGCTGGTCGTCCGCATCGACGAACTCCTCGACGGCCGCACGGTCGACTTCCGCTACGTCCCCGCCCACCAGGTCGACGGCGACCCGCTGAACGACTTCGCCGACCGCGCGGCCAGCCAGGCGGCCACGGTCCAGGAGGCCGCGGGCAGCGCCCTCGGCTCCCCGGTACCGCCGCCGTCCCAGGCGCCCGCCGCCGCGGCGCCGCGCCGCAAGGCGGCGCCCCGCAAGAGCTCGGCGGGCGGCGGCTCCTCGTCCCGGACCATCAAGGCGAAGTTCCCCGGCCGCTGCCTGTGCGGCCGCTCCTACGCGGCCGGCGAGCCGATCGCCAAGAACGCACAGGGCTGGGGCCACCCGGAGTGCCGCACGGCCACCGAGGCCTGACACGGCGGGCCCGCCCAGCGCCCTGATGCGGCGAACCGGTCAGGCCTCCAGGGTGTCGAACGTGTAGAACCTCGTGTGGTCGAGCAGGTCCGCCGGCCGCACGTCGTTCCACGGCTTCATCGTCTCGTCCAGGTCCACCACGTCCGGCGTGCCGCCGCCCGGCACGTAGGCCGCCTCCGGGTGGCGGCGCTGCCAGCGGGCCCAGAGCTTGTCTATGAAGGCGTGGTGCAGCCAGAACACAGGGTCGTTGGGGGAGACCCCGGTTGCCATCTGCCCGCCGACCCAGACGTGGACCCTGTTGTGCAGGTTGACCCCGCGCCAGCCCTCCAGATGGTTCCGGAAGCCGTCCGAGGCGCTGTTCCAGGGCGCCATGTCGTACGTCGCCATGGACAGGACCGAGTCGACCTCGGCCCGGGTCGGCAGCTCGCGCACGCCCGTCCCGAGCGACCTGCGCAGATAAGTACGGCCGTCCACGCGGACGTTGACCGGCCAGTTCCCGCCGCCGGCGGCGAACGGCCCGTCCGTCACGCGCCCGTCCGAGCTGCGCCCGGTACCGCCGAGGAAGTCCGGTGCCCACAGCGAGGCGCGGACGGTCCGGTCGGTGCTCCAGTCCCAGTAGGGGAGCGCGACGGAGGCGTCCACGGACTGCAGGGCCTGCTCGAAGTCGAGCAGGAATCTGCGGTGCCAGGGCAGGAACGACGGCGAACGGTGGCCGGTGCGCTCCGAGTCGTCGGTGTCGGACATGATGAAGGCGTTGTGCGTGCGCACGAAGTCGTCGTAACGCCCGCTGCGCTTCAGCTCGATGACGGCGGCGACGAACCGCCGCTTCTCGTCGGCGGTCAGGGCGGCCTGGTTCTTGCGAACGGTCATGTGCGGGGAAACTCCTTGTACGGACGGTCAGTTGGCGGGGAACGGCAGGAGCGCGGCGCCCTGCAGCTCGTCGACCGCGGCGCGGGCGGCGGCGCGCGGGCCGGCGACCGGGGCGTAGTGGCTGACCACGCTGATCCAGCTGCCGTCGGCGTTGCGCATCACGTGCAGTTCGACGCCGTCCACGAACACCGCGTAACCGGTGCCGTGTCCGTGGTGGTGACCGCCGCCCGTGCCGCCCATGCCATCCATGCCGGTCGGCCGGCCCTGTATTCGGCGGCCTTTGTAGACCTCGTCGAAGGGTTCGAGCGCTCCCTCGTGCGAGTGGCCGGCGGCCGACGCGCCGGGCGCGCGGAGGGTCTGGGTGCCGGCCGCCGCGGCGAGGGCGGCCGCCGCGGTGAGGGCGCGACGGCGGGTGAGTTCGGGCATACGGGTGCTCCTGTGACGGGTGCGGGTGATGACTCCGTATGCCTATCCGCCGACTCCGGAGCGGGAGAAATCGCCCGGATCGGGTTGGCTACGATCAGGACAATTAGTCACATGTCATACAAGATTGAACAAAGATGATCTTGCTGTGGCGATGGCTCCGCCGGACCCGGAACGGGTAATTCCTTGCGCGGGTGCGCGGCTTGCCGGTGATCTTTCGCCCTGGTCCGCCGTCCGGGTGGTGTGGCTCACGGCGTCAATCTGGCGCGATTCGAAAACCCGGCCGGGTGCCTCCGCGCTGCTACTCTCCGGTGCCAATTGACCACGTGCGGTGAAACTTAGGGGTGTGTGCGTGAAGGTCGTCTGCGTCGGAGGCGGGCCAGCCGGCCTGTACCTCGCCATCCTGCTCAAGCGGCAGAACCCGTCCCACGACATCGCCGTCCACGAACGCAACCCCGAGGGCTCCACCTACGGCTGGGGCGTCACCTACTGGCGCGCCCTGCTCGACCGGCTGCACGCCTGCGACCCCGAGTCGGCCCGCGCCATCGAGGCGAGCTCGGTGCGCTGGACCCAGGGCGTCGCCCACGTCCGCGGCCAGGTGGCCCGGCAGCCCGGCGACGCCGGCCACGGCATCGGCCGCCACCGCCTCCTGGAGATCCTCGCCGAACGCGCCCGGGGGCTCGGCGTCCGGCTGGAGTTCGAGGACGAGATCACTCCCGGGGACCTCCCCGACGCCGACCTGGTCGTCGCCGCCGACGGCATCCACAGCGCCCTGCGCACCCAGCACGCCGGCCACTTCGGCACCGAGGCCACCGAGGGCCGCAACCACTACGTGTGGCTGGGCACCACCCGGGTCTTCGACTCCTTCACCTTCGCCTTCGCCGAGACCGAACACGGCTGGGTGTGGTGCTACGGCTACCCGTACGACGACGGGCACAGCACCTGCGTCATCGAGTGCGCCCCGGACACCCTCACCGGCCTCGGCCTCGACGCGATGGACGAGGCCGGCCAACGGGCCCTGCTGGAGAAGCTGTTCGCCGGCATCCTCGACGGCCACCCGCTGGTCGGCGGCTCCTCCGCGGCCTGGCCGGCCTTTCGTACCCTCACCAACCGCACCTGGCACCACGGCAACCTCGTCCTGCTCGGCGACGCCGCCCACACCACCCACTACTCCATCGGCGCCGGCACCACCCTCGCCCTGGAGGACGCGATGTGCCTGGCGCACGCCCTGCGCGAGCACACGCTCCTGCCCGAGGCCCTCGCCGCCTACGAACGGCGGCGCAGGGCCGAACTGGTCTCCGCCCAGAGCGCCGCCCGCCTCAGCGCCCAGTGGTACGAGAACCTGCCCCGCTACATCGGCCTGCCTCCGCACCGCATGTTCGCCCTGCTCGGCCAGCGGCACTCGCCCCTGCTGCCGTACGTCCCCCCGCAGCTCTACTACGGCCTGGACAAGGCCGCCGGGCGGCTGGAGGTGCTGCGCAGGTTCAAGCGGTGGCTCGGGCCGCGGGCGGCGCGCGCCCTGCACGCCCGGTCCTAGACGCCGTACGGCGACGGGGAACGGTTTGAGTGAATACTCATTCACCAGATAGGGTGAATGAGTATTCACCTCTTTCTCCGGGTCGCCCACAGGAGTGTCGATGGACCAGCCCGCCCCGATAGCCGGCAACCCGGGACCGCCCGCCGCCCCGCCCCCGCTGCGGCAGCGGCTGACCATCCCGGTGCTGGCCTTCGGCGGGATCCTCATGGCCGTCATGCAGACGGTCGTCGTCCCCCTCCTGCCGGACCTGCCGCGGCTCACCCACTCCTCGGCCGGCACCGTCTCCTGGACGGTCACCGCGACCCTGCTCGCCGGGGCCGTCCTCACCCCGGTGCTCGGCCGGGCCGGTGACATGTACGGCAAGCGCCGGGTGCTCACCGGGGCGCTCGCGCTGATGACCGTGGGCTCCGTGATGTGCGCCCTGTCGTCGGACATCACCGTGCTCATCGTCGCCCGCGCCCTGCAGGGCGCCGCCGCCTCCGTCGTACCGCTCTCGATCAGCATCCTGCGCGACGAACTCCCGCCCGAGCGGCGGGGATCGGCGGTGGCGCTGATGAGCTCCACCGTCGGTATCGGTGCCGCCCTGGGCCTGCCGCTGGCCGCGCTGGTCGTGCAGTACTACGACTGGCACACCATGTTCTGGCTGACCGGCCTTCTCGGCGCGGTGGGCGTCGCGGGCGTCTGGTGGGCGGTCAGGGAGTCGCCGCTGCGCGAGAGCGGCCGGTTCGACGTCCTCGGGGCGCTGGGGCTGGCCGCCGGGCTGACCTGCCTGCTGCTCGGTGTCTCGCAGGGCGGCGCGTGGGGCTGGGGCAGCCCGCGCGTCCTCGGGCTCTTCGGTGCCGCCGTCCTGGTGCTGGCCCTGTGGTGGTGGCAGCAGCTGCGGACCGAGCAGCCCCTGGTCGACCTGCACCTCGTGACCCGGCCGCGGGTCGGCCTCTCGCACGTCGCCGCCCTGCTCACCGGGTTCGCCTTCTACGCCAACTCCCTCGTCACCGCCCAGCTGGTGCAGGCGCCGAAGGCCACCGGATACGGTCTCGGCCTGTCGATCGTGGCCACCGGTCTGTGCCTGCTGCCCGGCGGCGTGACCATGCTGCTGTTCTCGCCGCTCTCCGCCCGGATCTCCGCCGCCCGCGGCCCGCGCATCACCCTGGCCCTCGGCGCCGCGGTCATCGCCTGCGGATACGTGGTCCGCATCGCCGACAGCCGTGACCTGTGGATGATCATCCTGGGCGCCACCGTCGTCGCCACCGGCACCACCCTCGCCTACTCCGCACTGCCCACACTGATCCTGCGGGCCGTCCCGGCGAACCAGACCGCCTCCGCCAACGGCGTCAACGTCCTCATGCGCACCATCGGCCAGGCCACCTCCAGCGCCGCCGTGGCCGCCGTCCTCACCCACCACACCAGCCTCGTCGGCGGCGCCCCAGTCGCCACGCTCCACGGCTACCTGCTGGCCTTCGCGATGGCCGGCGTCGTCGCCCTCGTGGCCGGTGGCGCCGCCCTGTCCATCCCCGGCGACAGGGCGCCCGGCGACACGCCGCGGGCCGGGAGCCGGACCGAGAGTGCCAGGGACGACGCGCTGGAGGGAGCATGAGTGCCGTGAACACCCGCCCCGGTACCTCCGCCGCGCCCGCGCCCGCCCCCGCCCGCCGGGACGCCGAGGCCACCAAGGCCCACATCCTCAGAGCCGCCCGGTACCTCCTGGCCCGGCACGCGCACGCCGACATCACCCTCAAGGACGTCGCCGAACGCGCCGGGGTCAGCGCACCGCTGATCCTCAAGTACTTCGGTAACAAGGACAGCCTGTTCGCCCGCGTCATGTCCTTCGACACCGACGCGGCCGCCCTGCTGGACGCACCCCTGGAGGACCTCGGCCGGCACATGGTCCGGCACGTCCTGGAGAGCCAGCGCGACCGTGGGGCCGATCCGCTGCTGCGCATCGTCTTCGCACCCCTGCACGGCGACCACGGAGAGGTGCTGCGCGCCAACTTCCGCGCCCACGTCGTCGACGCTCTCGCCGACCGGCTCACCGGACCCGACCCGCACCTGCGCGCCGAACTCGCCGTCGCCCAGCTCATCGGCCTGGGCGTGATGTACGGCATCGCCCGCGGCCCGCGGCTGCGCGACTGCGCGGCCGCCGACGCCGGCGACATCGCCGACCGCTACGGTCCGGCCGTCCAGGCCCAGTTGACGCCGTAGCCGCGCTCAGCCGGAAGCGCCGCGAGGTGTCGTCGTGCGGCCGCGCCGCCGTCGTGGCTGGTCGCGCCGTTCCTCGGGCCCCTATGGGGCGCTGCCACCAGGCCTGTTCAACAGCGCCTCGGCCGACCTGCGGAAGGCAGCCGTCAGCCGGTGGCCGTCCCCGGCGCGGGTCGCCAGGACCACATGGCTCGGCTCGACGCCGTGCAGCGGGACCGTGGTCAGGTCGGGGCGGATGGCCGCGCCGGGCACCAGGGGCACGATCGCCACGGCCTGCCCGGCGGCGACGTGCTCGAACTTGTCCTCCACCGCGCCGATCAGCGGACCGTCGGGCGCCGGGCTGCCGTCCGGCCGGGGATCGACGCGCCAGAACGCGTTCCAGAGCGGATCCTTACTCCGGGGCAGCGGCTCGTCGGCGATGTCGTCGAGCGTGACCGACTCCTTCCCCGCCAGCCGGTGGTCCAGCGGGACGACCAGGACCCGCGGCTCGTCGTGGAGCACCGTCACCCGCAAGCCCTCCGTGGCCAGTGGCAGCCGGGTCACGGCCGCGTCCACGCGCCCCGTCAGCAAGGCCTCGCGCGTCTCGCCCCAGTCGAGGTGCAGGGTCCGCACGTCGGCGTCCGGGAAACGGCGGCGCAGGTCCCGCACGGCCGGGGTGACGAAGATCCCGTTGATGTACCCGACGGTGATCCGGCTCGGTTCGGCGGCGGCCCGGGTGACGGCGGCCGCCTCGCCCGCGGCCCGCAGCAGCCCCTCGGCGCGCGGCAGGAACACCTCGCCGGCCTCGGTGAGCCGGGCCCCCTGCGGGGTGCGGTCGAAGAGCCGCGCCCCCAGCACCCGCTCCAGCCGCTGGATCTGCCTGCTCAGCGCCGGCTGCGTGACGTGCAGGGCGCCCGCCGCCCGCCCGAAGTGCCGCTGCCCGGCGACGACGGTGAAGTACCGGACGAGCCGCAGATCGAGGTCGGGGACGGATGCGGGATCAGCCATGCCTCCAGAGTACGACTGGTGACCTGCACTCATGCCTGAAACGCATTGCGCCTTGCCGAAGAGGCCTTGGACGCCCGACGCCCGCCGCCCGAACCATGGAGACCCGATCCCCTCTCTCGAAGGAGCACCCACCATGCGGGTATTCGTCACCGGCGGCAGCGGCTTCATCGGCTCCGCCGTCATCCCCGAACTCCTCGGCGCGGGCCACCGGGTCCTCGCCCTCGCCCGCTCGGAGAAGTCGGCCGGGGCCTTGCGGGCGGCGGGCGCCGAAGTGCACCGCGGCAGCCTCGACGAACCCGGGGACCTGGCCCGCGCGGCGGCCGGTACCGACGGAGTGATCCACCTGGCCTTCAACCACGACGCCTTCCCGGACCTCACCCGCGCGGCCGAGGCCGACCTGCGGGTGATCGAGGCGGTCGGCACCGCACTGGAGGGCTCGGAGCGGCCCTTCGTGGTCACCTCCGGAACCATGATGCTCGCCTCGGCCGAGGGGGTGGCGACGGAGGAGGACACCCCGGTAGCGGGCACCTACCGGGCCGATCCCGACCTCGCCGCGCTCGCCCTGGCCCGGCGCGGCGTGCGCAGCGCGGTGGTGCGGCTGGCCCCGTCGGTGCACGGCCGCGGCGACCAGGGCTTCGTGCCCCGGCTGATCGACGTCGCCCGGGAGAAGGGCGTCGCCGCGTACGTCGGCGACGGCACCAACCGCTGGCCGGCCGTCCACCGCCTGGACGCGGCCCGCCTGTTCCGCCTGGCCCTGGAGTCCGCTCCGGCCGGCACCGGCCTGCACGGCGCCGCCGACGAGGGCATCCCGTTCAAGGACATCGCGGCGGCGATCGGCAGCGGCCTCGACGTCCCGGTGCGGAGCATCCCGGCGGACGAGGCCCAGGCCCACTTCGGCTGGCTGGGCGCGGTGGCGGCCGTCGACAACGCGACGTCGAGCGAGCGGACCAGGAACCTCCTGGGCTGGAAGCCGGAACAGCCGGGCCTGATCGCGGACTTGGCGGAGGGGCACTACTTCAGCGCCCCGTAGGGGGCGCGGGGGACTGCGCGACCAGCCCCCACGGCCCCGCAGACATCAACGGCGCACAAGCAGCCCGTCCAAGAACCCGTTACCGAAAACCCGGTGCGGATCAAGCCGGTCAAGCGTGTCCACCGCCGCATCCCACACCGCACCCCCGAACGACTCCGGAATCCTCGTCCCGAGTACCTCTTCGTCACTCCACACACCGGACTCCGTATAACCCCACCCCTTCGACCACTCGACCCGCGTCCCCTCGAACCTCTCGAAGAGGAACCCCTCCAACTCCCGCAGGAACGCCTCCGCATGAGGCGTCCCCGGCAAGGTCAGCACATCCAGCCACACCGCGGTGTCGGCCCCCTCCCGGGGCCGCACCGCCGACAGCGACGGCACCTGCGCCCCGGCCACCCCGGCGTCGGACGCCTCGTCCAGCCCCGTCACCCGGATCTCCACCGACCCGTTGACCGGGAAGCGCCCCGACGCGGCGTACGCGGTGAGGCGTTCCCGGTAGAACGAGGTGAACTCGTGCACCACCCGCTGCACCTCGGCCCGCCGCGTCAGCACCGCGTACCCGTTCGCGGCGACCCGCAGTGTGGTCGGCCTGATGTACAGCAGCGTGTTCTTCGACGCTCCCCAGATGTCCGAGGACAGCGTCGCCGCCAACCCCAGCGCCGCCACGTCCAGTTGCGCGTTCCCGAGCACCGGCGCCAGATACCAGGCGGCGTCGGACACCATCCGCCCCACCAGGTCGGCGACCACGGTCGGCACGTTGTCGGAGAAGGGGTAGTTGTACGGCGAGGTGACGTGCCGCGAGGTGAGCGGCCTGACCGGGGCGACGCTCCACTCCTTCAGCCACGGATACTCGGTGAAGGCGAACCAGATGGCCTCCACCCGCCCGGACCGCCGGAGGAAGCCGTCCAGGGTCCGGCCGCCGGAACCGGGTGCGGCGAACAGCTCGGCGGCCGGGATGTCGGTACGGCTGACGCACCGCAGACTGCTGTTCGCGCCCACCCGCAGCACGACCTCCGTGACCAGCGCGCGACCCAGATGCGTCAGCAGCGCCGCGCAGTCCGCCTCGTCGCGCCGGAACGTCCGCAGGACGTACGCTCCGGCGCTCCCGTCCCACACCACCGCCGTCAGCGACAGCACCAGGTTGCTCAGCGAGCCGTAGGTGTGCCCGGGCACCGGTTCCTCGCCGTCGGCCGGTACGGCGGTGCCGTGCGCGTCGATCGCGAGCGCGCCGCCGAGCGTCAGATCACCCGGCGCGGGCGCGGCGGTGAGCCCGAGGCCATGGCCTTCCAGGAAGGTGAGCAGCGCCTCCAAGGTGACTCCGGTACCCGCCCGGACCGCCGCGTCGGAGTCCAGGGAGAGCCCGGTGAGACGGCTCGCGGTGTCCACGAGCAGAACCCGGTCGCCGGCACCGGTCCCCTCCGTGATCGTCAGGGGCGACCAGCCGTGCGAGGAGCCACGCGCGCGTACCCGCCACCCGTTGCGCCAGGCCCAGTCGACGACCGCGAGCACCTGACCGGCGTCGGCCGGGGCGCAGGCCCACAGCCCGTCGGCGGTGATCTCGCCGACCCAGTTGCGGTACGCGGAGTGGTACGGCACCACCTCCGCCGGGAAGCCGGGCAGCTCGGCGGCGGCCACGGCCGGATCGGCGGCGAGCAGTACCGGAACGGCGGCGAGCGCGGCGGCGGACCGCAGGAAGCCCCGACGGCTCCAGCCGTCCGTGGACGGCGAGTTGTTCGGTGAATGGTCAACCATGTCGTCACGCTAGGCGCTGGTTGACACACCTCCGTTTTCCGTCCACGACAATCACCCATGTGAGTGAAGGATTCACAGGTGGTCGCGGGTGCACCGGCCCGTGACACCGTTGTCGGCGGCGGATGACACACTGGCGCCATGGACGAACGCGTAATCGGCAGGTCGGGGCAGCGGGCATCGGTCGTCGGCCTCGGCACATGGCAGCTCGGCGCCGACTGGGGCGAGGTGGACGACAAGGAGGCCCTCGCCGTTCTGGAGACGGCGGCCCAGTCGGGGGTGACCTTCTTCGACACCGCCGACGTGTACGGCGACGGGCGCAGCGAGCAGACCATCGCCGCCTTCCTGCGCGGCAGGCCGGACCTGGACGTGCTGGTGGCCACGAAGATGGGCCGCCGGGCCGAGCAGGTCCCGGAGAACTACGTCCTGGACAACTTCCGCGTGTGGAACGACCGGTCGCGCCGCAACCTCGGCGTGGACCGCCTGGACCTGGTGCAGCTGCACTGCCCGCCGACCCCGGTCTACTCCTCGGACGCGGTCTACGACGCCCTCGACACCCTGGTCGAGGAGGAGCGCATCGCCGCCTACGGCGTCAGCGTCGAGACCAGCGCGGAGGCCCTCACCGCGATCGCCCGCCCGGGCGTGGCCAGCGTGCAGATCATCCTCAACCCGTTCCGCATGAAGCCGCTGTACGAGGTGCTCCCGGCCGCCCGGGAGGCCGGCGTCGGCATCATCGCGCGGGTACCGCTCGCCTCCGGGCTGCTGTCCGGCAAGTACACCAAGGACACCGTCTTCGCGGCCGACGACCACCGCACCTACAACCGGCACGGCGAGGCCTTCGACCAGGGCGAGACCTTCTCCGGCGTGGACTACGCGACGGGCGTCGAGGCCGCCGCCGAGTTCGCCGCCCTCGCCCCCGAGGGGTACACCCCGGCCCAGCTCGCCCTGCGCTGGATCATCGACCAGCCCGGCGTGACCACGGTGATCCCGGGCGCCCGCAACCCGGAGCAGGCCCGCGCCAACGCGGCCGCCGCCGAACTGCCGCAGCTGTCCGCGCAGACGGCCGCCGCGATCCGCGAGCTGTACGACCGCCGGATCAAGGAGCAGGTGGAGAGCCGCTGGTAGTCCCGGTACGGGCCGGGAGGGGCCGCCCTGTCGCCTCCGGTCCGTGCCGTTTGGGGGACCGGCCCGGCGGTTAACCGTAGTCCATGACTGACCAGGAGCGGCGGACCGGGCGCGACGAGACGGAGGAGGAGCGGGCCGACCGGATGTGGGGCGAGCTCATCCAGGAGGTGCGCGTCGCGCAGACCGGGGTGCAGATCCTCTTCGGGTTCCTGCTCACCGTGGTCTTCCAGCAGAAGTACGCCCAGCTCTCCGACGTGGACAAGACGATCTACATCGTGACCGTCGTCCTGGGCGCGTCCGCCACGGGCGCCCTCATCGGCCCGGTGTCGCTGCACCGGCTGGTCGCCGGCCGCAAGGTGAAGCCGCAGGCGGTGCGGATGGCGTCCCGGCTCACCTCGATCGGCCTCTTCCTGCTGCTGGCCACCATGACCGCCTCCCTGGTGCTGATCCTCCGGGTGGCCACCGGCGGCAGCCATGTGACCTGGGCGGTGGCGGCCGTCGTCGTCTGGTACCTGGTGTGCTGGTACGGACTGCCGCTGTGGGCCCGGCACCGCCACACGACGCGCTGAGCCGGGCACCTGCGCCGCGCACGCCTGCTCAGCCGGTGGCGAGGATCTCCGCCAGGAGGTCGTCCACCGGGACCTCTTCGCGGCCGGGCGGCACGGCCATGTAGGTGTCGCTCAGGAAGGAGGCCAGCGCGGGCGCCCACGCGAACACCACCGCGTGGTGGCGGCTGCCGCCGGACAGCGGGTCGCCGAGGAAATCCATGCGCACTTCCCTCCAGCGCCCCTGCCGTACGGGACGCAGCCGGACGTCCCCCACCCCGACCGGCTCTCTCAGCCCGTCGTTCAGCATCTCGCGGTCCAGCCGCCACCGGGCGAGAACGCGGCCGTCCAGGGTGAACAGCGCGGTGACGGCGAACGGGTCACCGGGGTCGTACGACAGATGGGCGAGGACGGGACAGCGGCCCGTCCCGTCCGTCCGGAGCTGTACGACCAGGGTCCTGTGCACGATGGGGTTCACGCGAGTGGCCTCCGAGAACGATCGGCTTGGTGCCCTCTAGTACCCCTCTCACGGGAAAAACGCTCAATCCGGAGCGGAATTGCCCTCCGGGTCCTACGGGGCCCCTGTGCCCTCCACGTCCTGCGTGCCCTTCGTGCCGCGCAGTGCCGCCAGGCAGGAGCCGATGGCCTGCTGGAGGTCCTCCAGGCGCTGGACCATGTCGTCCTCGTAGAAGTCCTGGGCGTCGTCGAAGGTCAGCTCCTCGAACGCCTTGGTCGCCTTCTGGAGGCTGTTGTAGAACTTGGTGCGCTTCTCCTGGACCCGCAGCTCCGGGTCGGCCTCCACCGCCTCCACGACGAGGTTCTTCATGGTGTCGTAGGCCTCGGTCGCCCACTCGCCGGTGTCCTCGTCCTCGTCGAGTTCGTCGAGGAGCGAGAGATGGCGCTCGGCCTCCTGGCGCAGCTCCGTCGGCGCGTCGACGGTCTGGCCGGCCGGGGTCTTGATCTGGCCGGACTCGGCGATCTGCCGGACGTAGCCGATCCGGTCGGCCGAGCGGCTCTCGGTGGCGACGGCCTTCTTCAGGTCGGCGGTGCGGACCACGTCCCGGGCGAGCACGCTCTGCAGGTCAGGGTCCTCCTTGATGCGGTCGAGGAGGGCCGAGCGGGCGGCGCGGGCGGTGGACGGGTCGGCGAGGATCGCGGCGCGCAGCGCGGTGGGGTTCTCGGCGACCTCCAGGGCCTTGGTGGGCCGGATGCCCTCGGCCTCGGCGGCCTCCGCGATCGCCGTGCCGCGCTCGGAGGCGGCACTGTTGCGGGAGACGTAGTAGTCCAGCCAGACGTCCGAGTCGGGGAGTTGCACCTCCTGACCCGGTGCGAGGGCCTCGAAGTGCGGGACCAGGCCGTCGTCGGCGGCCTTGTCCCAGGCCTTGTAGTAGCGCATGACGCGCTCCGCGGAGCAGCCCGCCAGCTCGGCGAACTCCTTCGCCGACACCTTCGGCGTCCCGTCCGCGCCCTGTCCTCCCGGCCGCACGCTCCGGGCCACCATCAGCCCGAACGCCCAGCCGCCGGCGCGCACGTACGCGCCGAACTCGCGGGCGTCCCGCGCCACCAGGTCGGAGAGGGGGGCCGGGGACGCACCGGACGTCTCGGACGGGTCGATCGCTAGGGTCACGGAGGACACTCCTGAAGGCTGCCGAACTGCATGGATACCGACAGGCAGCCTATATCGACCCATTGGCCGGGGTTTGCCGGACCGTCGAAGATCAGCCGAGGGCGTCGCGCAGCGCCGGCAGCAGCGTCCTGCGGGACCAGTCCAGGTACTCCGGCTGCGACTCGCCGCCGATCTGCACCAGGGCGACCTCCCCGAACCCGGCCTCGGCGTACGGCCGTACGGCCTCGACGAAGTCGTCCGGGTCGTCCCCGCACGGGATGGACGCGGCCACGTCGTCCTGGGTGACGAACTGGGTCGCGGACTCGAAGGAATCGGGGTGCGGCAGTTCGGAGTTGACCTTCCAGCCGTTGCCGAACCAGCGGAACTGGGCGTGCGCGCGCTTGACCGCCGTGTCCCGGTCGGCGTCCCAGCACACCGGCAGCTGGCCGACCCGGGGCTTGCCCGCGCCGCCGTGCCGGTCGAAGGCGTCGAGGAGGGAGGACTTCGGCTCGGTGGCGATGACCAGGTCGGCGAGGTGCCCGGCGAGCGTGCAGGACTGTTCGCCGGAGACCGCGATGCCGATCGGCGGCGGCTCGTCGGGCAGGTCCCACAGCCGGGCCGACTCCACGTCGAAGTGGGCGCCCCGGTGGTTGACATGGCCGCCGGCGAACAGCGCCCTGATGATCTGCACCGCCTCTTCCAGCATCTCGTGCCGTACGTCCACCGACGGCCAGCCGCCGCCCACCACGTGCTCGTTGAGGTTCTCGCCCGCGCCGAGGCCGAGCCGGAACCGGCCCCCGGACAACAGCTGCACGGTCGCCGCCTTCTGCGCCACGACCGCCGGGTGGTAGCGGAACGTCGGGCAGGTCACGTACGTCATCAGCGGGATCCGCTCGGTGGCCTGGGCGGCGGCACCGAGCACGCTCCACACGTACGGCGAGTGGCCTTGCGAGCGCAACCACGGAAAGTAGTGGTCCGAGGCCACCGAGAAGTCGAAGCCCGCCTCCTCGGCCCCCACCAGATGGTCCACGAGATCACGTGGACCGGCCTGCTCGGTCATCATCGTGTATCCGATTTGCACCATATTTTCCGAGTCCCCGGCGGGGCGGCCGGAAAACGGCTCAGGTCGCGGAGATGCGGAACGTCGCCAGGAAGGTCTTCAGGGCGAGCCGGTCCGGGGCGTCGTCCCAGGCGGCGGCCGGGGCCGTGAAGCGCAGCGAGAAGCTGCGGCCGCCGCCGAGCAGGAAGCCGCGGCCGAAGGTGTGCACCCGGCCGGCACCCGTGCCGGACAGCCACTCCATGTCCGCGGCCCTGTGGCCCTGGTAGGTGGTCGCCTCGATCTCGCCGACCCGCTGGTAGCCGGTCAGCTTCTCCAGTCCCGGCTCCACGTCGTCCCGCCAGATCGCGACCGGGTCCGGGCCCGCCTGGGTGCTGTAGGTGACCGCCAGGGTGCGCGGGTCGTCGCCGCCCGGACCGAAGGTGACGCGGTAGGCGACGTCGTCCCGGGCGGTGTCGAGACGCTTCCAGCCCTGCGGGAGCGCCACGGAGAACCCCTCCGGAGCGGTGTAGCGCCGGAAACCGGCCGGCAGAGCACCCGCCGAGGCCGAGGCCGAGGCGGATGGGGAGGCCGACGCGGAGGCGGACGGGGTGGCGGAGGCGGACGCCGTCCGCGAGGGGGATGGCCTGGGGGCGTTCCCGTCCGTGCGGTTGGCCGGGTCGCCGGCCGTCGCGGAGGCGCTCGGGGCCGAGCCCGCCGAGGAGGCGCCGGGCAGGCCCTGGGTCGCGGCCAGCACCGCGACCGACACGGTGACCACGGCCAGTGCGGTTCCGCCGATCATGGTGGTCCTGCTCCACCCGGAGGACCGGGCCGCCACATAGGCGCCGCGCAACCGGGAGACGGGCGCGGGCTGCGCGACCGTGTCGGGGTCCTCCTCCAGGACACGTGTCAGTGCCTGACGCACCACTGCCCGGCCGAGCCGCTCCCGGGAGTTCTTCCGCAGCAGCCCCTGCACCACCTGGGTCAGCGGGCCGGCCCGCAGCGGGGTGCGCAACGGCAGCCGGTCCACGCCCTTGAGGGTGGCCTCCGCCTTGCCCCGGTCCCGGAACGGCGGCCGCCCCTCGACCATCGTGTAGAGGATCGCGCCGAGCGCCCACAGGTCGGCGGCGGGGCCGATGCGCTCGTCGCGGGCCTGCTCCGGCGAGGCGTACGACGGCGCGGTGACCCGGGGCGACAGCGTCGCGCCGGCCAGGCCGAACCCGGTGACGACCACCGGGCCCCGGTCGCGGACGAAGATCTGCCCCGGGCTGAGCTCGCCGTGGGTGTAGCCGTCGGCGTGCGCGGCCTCCAGCACGTCGAGCACTTCCAGACCGATGCGCGCGGCCCGCACGTAGTTGAACGTCGACTGCTGGGCGAGCAGTTCACTCAGCGGCGTGCCGTCGATCACCTCCGTCACCGTCCACAGCGCGCCCGCCTCCTCGAAGGCGTCGATCACCATGGCGACCCGGCCCGGCCGCAGCGCGCTCATCACCTCGGAGGAGCGCAGGATGCGGGCGGTGGCCCGGCGGACGGTGTCCTCGGTGGGCACTTCGGGAAACGCGATCTCGGTCACCAGACGCGGTCGCTCGGCCTGCACGTCCTCCGCGTACCAGCTGACGCGGTTCGGCTCGCGGTCGGCGACTTCGAGGAGCCGGTACCTTCCGGCGACCAACTCTTGTGCGGAGACATGCGCCTTGACCATCGTCATCCCTCGCTGAAACCCCTGCCTCGTCATTGACCAGAGGTACGAGCGACCGGCCCGGGTTTGTTCAAAGAATCTGCAACTCGGGCACCGTTCTTGCCTTTTATTCAAGTGGCCACACCGGCCGGACACTTGAGGAAAACAGTGAATGACCGGGCTTCGACCTGCGGGTAACCGACGGTAAAAGCCCGGCTGCGATCCGCGGGTCAGTCCAGCCCGAAGCGCTCCGTCCATCCCGCGATCTCCTGGTGTGTCACATTGCCCCCGCACACCACGAGCCCGATCCGCGCCCCGCCGCCGACCCGGTCGAGCACCTGCCGGGCGGCGGGCAGCAGACAGCCGGCGGCCGGTTCGGTCCACACCTTGGCGTGCTCCGCGAACTCCAGGCTGCCCCGCACCGCCTCCCGGTCCGGCACCACCAGCACCTCCTCCACCAGCGCCGCCGCATGGTCGTACGTCAGCCGGGACACGGACGGCGCGCTGAGCGTCGTCACGATCGACGACACCGCGACCGGCAGCGGACCGCCCGCCGCGAGCGCCTCGGACATCGCCTGCGCGCCCGCCGTCTCGACGCCCCACACCCGCACCCCGGGCCGACGGGCCCGCAGGGCCGCCGCGACGCCCGCGATCAGGCCCCCGCCGCCGATGCTGACGATCACGTCCGTCAGGTCGTCCGCGTCCTCGGCGAGTTCCAGGCCCACCGTGCCCTGCCCGGCGATCACCACCGGGTCGTCGAAGGGATGGACCAGGGTGAGCCCCTCGTCCCGCAGCCGCGGCACCAGCTCGAACGCCGAGTCCATGCCGTCGGTGAGCCGCACCGACGCCCCGGCGGCCTCGGCCAGCCGGATCGACCGCGCGGGCGCCGTCCGCGGCATCACCACGGTCGCCTTCACGTCGAGGGCCGCGGCCATCACCGCGAGGGCGATGCCGTGGTTGCCGCCGCTGACCGCCACCACGCCGGCCGCCCGCTCGGCCTCGCTCAGGGAGAGCAGCTTCGCCGCGGCACCGCGCGCCTTGAAGGAGCCGGTGCGCTGGAGGAGTTCGAGCTTGGCGGTGACCGGGACGCCGAGCAGCTCCGACAGGCCCGGGCTCGGCACGGTGGGGGTGCGTACGACGTGTCCTTCGACGAGCCGGGCCGCGGCTTCGATGTCCGCGATGCCGATGATGCCGTTCAAGGCGGTTCACCTTTCCGGCGCGGGGCGAGGGTCCGCGCCGTTCGCACCCTCACCCGGCCGGACCGCCCCGGTCAACCCTGACCGGCCGCCACGGCCGGGCCATCGGACCAGGGCACCCGGGCGTCAGTGCTGCTGCGCCTTCTGCGGGGTCGCCTCGCTCGGCCGGACCACGACATGGCCCTCGCCCTGGAGCATCAGCTGCACCGTTTCGCCGGAACCGCCGCGCAGCATCGAACCGATGGACTGCGAGCGGTGCAGCGAGGTCTGCAGGTGCGCGGTCCAGCCCACCACCGCGTCCGTGTCGACGTAGACCGGGGCCTGCGGCGAGACCGGGATCACCAGCGGGTTGCCGTCGCAGATCAGGCCGAGCCTGCCGTGCCCGGAGAACACGCTGTTGAACAGGCCGCCGCCGGCGATGCCGGACCCCTTCACCGTCCTGATCTCGTACGACAGCGTGGCGTCGAAGCACAGCACGTTGCGGCCGTTCACGGTGAACTGGTCGCCCGGCTCCATCTCCACGATGAAACAGTTCTGCGCCTCGTGCGCGAACCAGGCCTCGCCCTGGCCCTGCACGGACATCAACGGCAGCCCCTCGCCGGTGACCGCGCGCTTGAGCATTCCGCCCACGCCCTGGCCCTTGCGCTCGAACTTCAGGCCGCCGCGGTGCGCGATCATCGCGCCCTGGCGGGCGTACATCTCGCCGTTGACCGCGTAGCGCAGGCACTTCGCGTTCTCGACCGTCATGCCCGGCTCGGTCGCCGGTGCCACCATGTGCTGAGTTGAAAAGAGATCACCCTTCATGCCGGGCATGGTGTCCCGGACGGACCCGTTCCGCCAAGATCACGGACGGTACCGGTTCAGGCACCGAACAGCTGGGTCCAGTAGGTGCCGGCCCGGCCGCCCCCGGCGAAGCCGATGCCTATGTGGGTGAAGTCCGGTCTGAGGATGTTCGCCCGGTGGCCCGGGCTGTTCATCCAGCCCTCCACCACCTCGGCCGCGGAACGCTGGCCGCAGGCGATGTTCTCCCCGATGGTGCGCCGCCGCGAGCCCGCGGCGGCGGCCCGGTCCCAGGGCTGGGTGCCCTCCGGGGAGGTGTGCGAGTAGAAGTCGCGGGTCGCCATGTCCGTGCTGTACGCCTGCGCGGCCGCCGCGAGCTGCGGATCCGCCGCGAGCGGCCGCAGCCCGGCCCGGGTGCGCTCCCGGTTGGTGAGGTCGGCGACCTCGGCGCGGGTGCGGGTCAGTTCGGCCTGGGTGAGGGGTCTGGCCCACAGCGCGGTCCAGTAGGTGTCCCCGTCCCGCGGGCCGCGGGCGTGGGCGAGGCCCGCGTGGGTGAACGCCGGGTCGAGCAGGGTGCGCCGGGCGTCCTCGGTACGCAGGCAGTAGTCGACGAACTCGGCCGGGGTGCGGGGGCCGGAGACGAGGTGTTCGCCGACGGTGACATAGGCGAATCCGGTGGCGCCGATCCGCTGGTGGACGGAGACCCCGTCGCTGCTCTCGCCGGCCAGCCGTCCCGCGTCGGCCATCGCCGTGGCGTGGGCGAGGGCGGCGGAGGTGAGCCGGACGTCGGGGGCCACCGGCGGGCGGCCGGCCCGGGCGCGCGCGGAGTTGACCAGCCCCAGCAGGCCGTCCGGATCGGGGAGCGCGGCCGTCGAGGGGCGGGCGGGCGAGGCCGCCGTGCGCTGGGCCGGGATCGTGGCACGGAACCCGGCGGACGGCTGCCGGTCCTCGACCACGTCGACCCCGAAGTCCCGGGCGAGCCCGGCCAGTCCGTTCGCGTACCCCTGGCCGATCGCGCGGAGCTTCCAGCCGGTGCCCCGGCGGTATATCTCGGAGAGCAGCAGCAGGGTCTCCGTCTGCGGGCGTGGCGGCGCGAAGCGGGCCACCGTGCGGCCGAGGCGGTCGGTCACGTGCAGGGTGGCGGCGGGCAGCCGGCCGAGCGGGGTGCCGGGCTCGGCGGCGGTGACCGTGAGGGTGACGCGCTGCGCGCCGGCCCGCAGCAGGCCCGGCTCGACGGTCAGCGTGTCACCGCGCAGCCGGACGCCGGGCGCGTCCGGCTGGTTGTAGAAGACGAAGTCGGCGTCGCCGCCGACCTTGCCGCTCTCGTCGGTGATCAGCGCCGACACGTCGAAGGGGCCGGGCACCCGCAGCGTCAGCGCGCCGCCCGGAAGGGGCAGATTGCCCCCGGGGACCAGCTCGCTCATCGCGCCGCCTCTACGCGGTCAGGGGCCGAACGTCGCGCCCGGTGGGGGAGTCGCCGGTTGAACGTCCGGCCCGGGCGCGAGGTTCCCTCCGGGAGCCGTGGCGCTACTGCTCCCGCGGCACGGCCGGTGCCACGTCCTCGTGCTCCAGCGGCACCGCCGCGCTCCGCGGGGACCTCTGCTTGCCGCAGAACGCCGGCTCCAGGGCGGCCGCCAGGGCGTTGAGCACGTCGGAGCTGTTGGAGGCGTTGGCCAGCGCGGTGACGCTGCGCCTGCCGTCCTTGCTGGTGAAGGCGTACGTGTAGTAGCCCTGCACGGCACCCGTGTGGCCGTACACCGAGACCCCGCAGGACAGGTCGCGGCGGCGCAGCCCGAGGCCGTAGGAGGTGTTGGAGTTGACGCGGGTGAAGCGCTCCATCTCCGCGAGGCGGGCGGCCGACGTCAGCTTGCCGCGCACCAGCGCCGAGTAGAAGGTGTCGAGGTCGCGTGCGCTGGAGATGATGGCGCCCGCGCTCTGCGCCCAGGAGACCGTCTGGTCCGTGGCGTCGACGGGCGCGGCGCCCGCCCGGTCCGCGGTGAGGTAGCCGCTGGCGTGCTGCCCCGGGATCTTCGTGTCGGGGTGGACGTAGAAGGTGTCGTTCAGCTTCAGGGGCTTGAAGATGCGGTTCTGGTACTCCGTGCGCACGCTGTGCCCGGTGAGCTTCTCGATCAGCATGCCGGCGACCACGAAGTTGGTGTTGGAGTACGAGTAGGCGGCGCCGGGCGCGTTGGTGCGTGCCTTCTTCAGGGACAGGTCCACCAGCTGGCGGTAGGTGAAGACCTTGTTGCGCACGGCCTCGAAGCCGGACACGCTGTCGGCGAACATGTCGTTGGTGTAGTCGTACAGGCCGCTGCGGTGGCTCAGCACGTGCCGCACCGTGATGCGGTCGTCCGGCAGCAGCCCCGGCAGGTAGCGGTTGACCGGCGCGTCCAGGGCGAGCCTGCCCTCGTCCACCAGCTGCAGCAGGACCACCGCCGAGAACGTCTTGGTGACGCTGCCCACCCGGAAGCGGTCGGAGGTGGTGAGGGCCCGCCGGGTCCCGCGGTCGGCGACGCCCTGCGAGGACCGGTAGACATGGGTGCCGTCGTCGATGCGGGCCATCGCGCCGGGCGCGCCCTTCGTGACCACCGAGCGGAGCACCGCGGAAAGCCCCGCGGTGTCGGGCGCCGGGAGGGTGGCGGCCGTCCTGGCCTTCGCCGCCGTCTTCAGGGGCGCCGCCTGGGCGGGGACCGCGAGCAGCGACAGCGTCACCGCCCCCAGCACCGCACTTCTGCACACCATTGCCGAGACCATTCGGACCTGTTCCTCTCTGAGCTGTCTTCGATGCGAGATGAGTCACAGCCAGCTCGGGGAACCCTCTCGCATCCCGTCACATCTCCACAGCCGACGCACAGTTGGTCACTCACTGATCACCGTGCGGTGCGGGTTCGCCAAGTATTGCCACGAAAAGCAAGAAAAGCGACGAATTGCGCTTTACATGGACATGATTCGTCCGGAAGGGTTGCGGCCCGGGGCCCGACCAGCCCCCTCGGCGCCCAACGGCGCCCTGCCGCAAGGCGGTTGGTGACCACGGCCGCCTTCGAACGAAGGAACCCTGATCAGTGCGTAGCACGCACATACGCAGCGTGGCGGTCGCCGTCGCCGTGACGACGGCCGCCACGGGCCTGGCCGGTACGGCCTTCGCCGGTCCCACGACGGGGGAACGGCAGCCGGCCGCGGCGGCCTCCGCCACGACGGCCGCGCAGGTGGTGGCGGCCGCCCGGACCGCGGCTTTCGCCCATGCCGCGGCGACCGGTGTCGGCGCGGGCGACGAGCTCCAGCCGCAGGACGTGATGATCGACCCCGAAGGGGCACGCCATGTCCGCTTCGTCCGCACCCACCGGGGGATGCCGGTGCTCGGCGGCGACCTCGTCGTCCATCTTTCCCGCCGGTTGGCCTACACCGGCGTCACCCGGGCGGCCGACCACACTGTCCGGGCCGCCGCCACCGAGGCGAAGCTGACCGCCCGCCAGGCCGAGGAGAAGGCCGCCGCGGCCGCCGACGGCGACGCCGGCACCGCCCGGCTCGTGGTGGACGCCCGCGACGGCGCCGCCGCCCTCGCCTACCAGGTCTCCGTCGACGGCGCGAGCGGCTCCAGCACGGTCGTCGTCGACGCCCTCACCGGCAGGGTGCGCAGCAACACGCCGGACAGCGACGAGTTCCTCTCGCCCCGGCTGCTGGACACCCTCCGCCGCCACGGCGAGACCCTCGACCCGGCCTCCGGCACCGGCCTGCAGGCCCAGGCCCTGGCCGGCGCGTCCGTCTCCGCCGCCGCCCGCTATCCGGCGACCGCCCACGGCTCCGGCCGGTCCCTCTTCGTCGGCAAGGTCCCGCTCACCACCACGCAGACCGCCCGCAAGAGCTTCCTGCTCAAGGACCCCACCCGCTACGGCACCGAGACCCGGGACGCCAAGGGCAAGGAGACCGAGAGCTTCGGCCAGGGCGCCAAGTTCACCAGCACCACCGACAGCTGGGGCGACGGCACCACCAGAAGCAGGGGCAGCGCCGCCGCCGACGCCCAGTACGGCATCACCGAGACCCTGGACTTCTACCGCAAGACCTTCGGCCGCAAGGGCATAGCGAACAACTCCAGGCCCGCCCGCGCCATGGTCCACTGGGGCAAGAAGGTCGGCAACGCCTTCTGGGACTCGACCTGCGGCTGCATGCTGTACGGCGACGGGGACGGCCACGAGATCAACAAGCCGCTGGTCGTCCTCGACGTGACCGGCCACGAGCTGACCCACGGCGTGGTAGACGCCACCGCCAAGCTCGAACCGACCCACGTCGACAACGACGGCAACCAGTTCGGCGAGCCGGGCGCGCTGAACGAGTCGCTGGCCGACATCTTCGGCTCCGGCGTGGAGTTCTTCGCCGACAACCCGAAGAACCCGCCGAACTACCTGCTGGGCGAGAAGCTGGGCCTGCGCCAGAAGTTCCTGCGCCGCCTCGACCACCCCTCGCTCGACCGCCTCGAAGGCACCGTCGACTACTGGTCGCCCGAGGTGGCGAACGCCGAGGTGCACGCCGGCTCCGGCGTCTCCTCGCACGCCTTCTACCTGCTCGCCGAGGGCAGTGGCCGCAAGAAGATCGGCGCCACCACCTACGACTCGCCGACCTACGACGGGTCCACGGTCACCGGCATCGGCCGCGCCAGGGCCACGGCGATCTTCTACCGGGCCCTGACCCGGTACATGGTCTCCTCGACCGACTTCCACGACGCGCGCATCGCGACGCTGAAGGCGGCCGGTGACCTCTACGGGGAGAGCAGCGTCGAGTACCGCACCGTCGACCAGGCCTGGGCCGCGGTCGACGTAACCGAGGCCGACACGCCGGGCGCCCGTCACTGACGAGCGCGACACGCCGTCGGGTCCGGGTGCCCTGCCGGGGGGGCTGGGCACCCGGACCCGCGTCCGCCCGGACCCGCGGCTACCTGGTGGGAGCGAACACGCGCTGCGCCGCGACCGCCGCGCCGCCGCGCGCCCACTCCTCGAACGGCAGGGGGCGGACCAGGAGATCGCAGTCCACCGCGGCGCCGAAGGCGTGGTCCACGAACGCCTGCCGGATGTGGTCCGCGAACAGGTCGTAGGAGGCCACGCCCTCGCCGGAGATGATGATGCGTTCCGGTCCGATGAGGTTGGCGACGCAGGCAAGGGCCAGACCCACGGCGTGGCCGGCGCGGGCGAAGACCGCGCGGACGGTGGGGTCCCCGGCGTGTGCGAGGCGCACCGCGTCGTCCATGGTCAGCTTCGGGTCCCCGGTGGCCTGCCGGGCCTGCTCGGCGATGGCGTGGGTGGAGGCGACCGCCTCGACGCAACCGGTGTTGCCGCAGGTGCAGATCCGTTCGACGCCGGTCACCGGCAGATGGCCGATCTCGCCCGCCACGCCGTGGGCGCCGGAGACCACCCGGCCGCCGATGGAGAGTCCGGCGCCGATGCCCGCGCCGACCGTGACCAGCGCGAAGACCGACACGCCGACACCGGCGCCGTACCACTGCTCGGCCACGGTCAGGGCGCGCACGTCGTTCTCGATGACCGTGGGGGTGCCGGTGGCCTCCTCGACGAGCTGGGCCAGCGGCACCCGGCGCCAGTTCAGGAAGGGTGAGTACTGGACGGTCCCCAGCCGGCTGTCCACATCGCCCGAGATGGTGACCCCGATCCCGTGCAGGGCGTCCTCGCCCGCCAGGTCCGCCGCCACCCGCAGCCGGTCCACAAGGCGGGCGACGGCCAGCACCACCGTCCCCACGTCCCGCGAGTCCAGCGCCACCCGGTGGGAGGCCAGCGGCCTCGCGGTCAGGTCGGCCAGGACACCGATGAGTTCCTCCCCGGTGACCTTCACGCCGGCGAACAGCGCGCGTCCGGCCCGCACCTCGACCAGCGTCGCCGGACGGCCGTTCGTGCGTTCCGTGGTGGGCCGGCCGCCTTCGGTGATCCAGGCGTCGGCCATCAGCGAGGCGGCCGCCTTGGTGACGGCGCCCGGCGTCAGTCCGGTCCGCCGTCCGAGCTCGGCGCGGCTCAGCGGACCGTGCTGGAGCAGGGTCTGGAAGACGAGTGCGGCCGCGGGCGGCTGGTCGGCGAGGGTCATGGGACGACATTACCTTTCCTTAGGAAAGTAATTCAAGGGCCAAACATCCGCTCTCTTGGCGGGAAACTCGCAGGTCATGCGAGGGTGGCTGGCTGAAACCCAGGTGGTGCTTCCCTAAAGGTCGGAGTTCTCTGCCCCGCCGACTATGTTGACGTTGGAAGGAAACTGCGCCTACATTCGCCGCACTCCTCGTCGGGGCGGACGGGACGGTCAGGCACCGGTGAGGAGCGTGGCCCCCACCCACGTGCCCGTTGGTCCCAGCGAACCCCTCGGTGAAGTCCCGGGACGACCACACCGAGAGGCTCCCCGCACCACCACACCCCAGGCGGAAGCCCGCCTGCAGCCGCGCCCAGACGGAGTACATCCATGGCTCGTCCAGCTCTGCCCGCACGTCTGAGAACCATCACCTGCCTCTCCGCGCTCCTGGCGGCACTCGTCGTGCCCGCCTCGGCGCGGGCCGCGACCACCGCGGACGCCTCGGGGGCCCCGGCGTCCGGCGCGACGGCCTCGCCCGTCGTGGCCGCCAAGCCGTACATGGGCTACAGCACCTGGAGCGTCGAATCCACCAACTTCGGCGGCTACGGCGGTGACTGGCTCACCGAGTCGCACGTCCTCCAGCAGGCCGGCGTGCTCTCCTCGAAGCTGAAGTCCCACGGCTACGACTACGTCAACGTCGACGCCGGCTGGAACGACCCCAAGGGCGACGCCTACGCCCGGCCGACCCCGAACCTGACCAAGTTCCCGCACGGCATGAAGTACCTTGCGAACCAACTCCACAGCAAGGGACTGAAGTTCGGCCTCTACCTGGCCGTGGGCCTCTACCAGCAGTCGTACAACGACGGCAAGACGCCCATCTACAACGCCCCCGGCTGCACCACCAAGGACATCGTCTACCCGGACCTGCGCAAGACCAGCGGCTGGGACGACGTCTCCTACCAGCTGAACTTCTCCAGCCCCTGCACCACCAAGTACATCCAGTCCGAGGCCGACCAGCTCGCCTCCTGGGGCGTGGACTTCCTCAAGATCGACGGAGTGGGCCCCGGCTCCAACCAGGGCGACGACGCGCACAACAACGTCCCCGACATCCAGGCCTGGCACACGGCGCTGAAGAACACCGGCCGCCCCATCGAGTTCGTGCTGTCCTGGTCGCTCAGCCACAACCAGGCCGACGTCTGGAAGGCCAACTCCAACGGCTGGCGCATCGACACGGACGTCGAGTGCTACTGCGACACGCTGGTCACGTGGAACAACTCCGTGAAGGCGCGCTGGAACGACGTCGTGCCGTGGATCGACGACGCGGGACCGGGCCACTGGAACAACCTCGACTCGCTCGACGTGGGCTCCGACGTCATGGACGGCATCAACCACACCGAACGCCAGAGCTACATGACGCTGTGGGCCATCGAGTCCGCGCCGCTGTACATCGGTGACGACCTCACCAAGCTCGACAAGTACGGCCTGAAGCTGCTCACCAACGACGAGGTCATCGCCGTCGACCAGGCCGGCACCCCCGCCAGGCCGGTCAGCCAGCGGACCCCGCAGCAGACCTGGTACACCCGCAACGCCGACGGCAGCTACACCGTCGCCCTGTTCAACCTGGGCAAGGGCTACTCCGACGTGACCGCCGACTTCAGCGACCTCGGCATCAGCGGCAAGGCCAGGATCCGCGACCTGTGGAGCCACAAGAACCTCGGCTCGGCCAGCGGCGGGTTCACCGCCAACCTGGCCCCGCACGGCTCGCGTCTGCTGCGCGTCACGCCCGCCACCACCGGCACGCACCCCGGCGTCCCGCTGAACGTGCACGGCACCGCGTCGACCGCCGACAGCGTCTCGCTCGCCTGGAGCAAGGTGAACACCGGTACGAAGACCACCGGTTACGACGTCTACGCGAACGGCAGCAAGGCGGCCACCGTCACCGGCACCTCCGCCACCGTGAGCGGCCTCAAGGCCGGCACCGGCTACTCCTTCACCGTGGTCGCCCATGACGCCAAGGGCCGCAGGTCCCCGGCGAGCAAGGCGGTCCCCGTCACCACGCCCGCGGCCGGCGGACCGGTCGCCTACGAGGCCGAGGCCGCCGCGAACACGCTCACCGGCAACGCCTCCGTCAACGACTGCTCCGCGTGCTCGGGCGGCAAGAAGGTCGGCAACCTGGGCGGCACCGGAACCGTGGCGGTCAACCACGTCACCGCGCCCCGGGACGGCACCTACCTGATGAAGCTCGACTACACCGACGGGTCCACCGGCCGCACGATGATCATCACCGCCGGTGGCACCTCCTTCCAGCAGTTCCTGCCGGGCGGCAACGACAACAACTGGGGCCGGCCGAACTCCGTCACCGTGCCCGTCCAGCTGAAGGCCGGCGACAACACGATCACCTTCGGCAACGCCTCGGACTACGCCTCCGACGTGGACCGGATCGTCCTCTGACGCTCCGTCCGACGCTGCCCCCTACCGACGTTCCACCTGCCTGACATCCGAGGAGAGTGCCGTGGTGGTCACATCACAGGGCAAGCCCGAGCGGCCGGCCGCACCGCCGTCAGCCGCGGTGACCACCACGGCCACCGCCTCCGGCCCGGCCCCGCACGTCCACCCGACCCGTACGCCCCGCAGGCCGGGCCGCTCCACACCGACCAGGTCCGCGGCGGCCCGCCGCCGCGACCTGCCGGTCGCCCTCCTGCTGATCATTCCCTCCGTCGTCGGGTTCGCGATCTTCTACGCCTATCCGACCCTGCGCGGCATCTACCTCAGCTTCACCGACTTCCACGTCCTCACCCCGCCGAACTGGGTGGGACTGGCCAACTTCCACGAGATGTTCGGCGACGACGTCTTCTGGCACTCGCTGCTCGTCACCGTCTACTTCGTGATCCTGGCGGTCGTCTTCGGCACCCTGGCCTCACTGGTGACGGCGGTGGTCCTGCACCGGGTGACCAAGTCGTCGACGCTGCGCGGCGTCATCCTGCTGCCGTTCCTGATCTCCAACGTCATCGCCGCCCTGGTCTGGCAGTGGATGCTCGACCCGTCCCTCGGTGTCATCAGCCTCGTCCTCCAGCACCTGACGGGCCACTCCATCCTCTTCTTCGGCAGCAGCGGCTGGGCCGTCCCGTCTCTCGCCGCGATCAGCATCTGGAAGTGGATGGGCTACTACTCCCTGCTGATCTTCGCCGGACTGCAGACCATCCCGGCCACCATCTACGAGGCAGGCCGCGTCGACGGCGCCAGTGAGGTGCAGATGTTCCGCCGGCTGACCGTGCCCCTGCTGCGGCCGATCCTGGTCATGGTCGTCGTCCTCACGGTGATCAACTCCTTCCAGGTGTTCGACATCGTGCAGGTCACCACCCAGGGCGGCCCGGCCAACGCCTCGAACGTCCTGCAGATGTACATCTACAGCAAGGCGTTCCGGCAGTTCGACTTCGGCTACGCCGCCACCCTCTCGCTGGCCCTGTTCGCCCTGCTCATCACGGTCACCTTCACCCAGCTGCGGCTCGCCCGCGCGAGCGAATCCGACCTGAGCTGAAGGAGCCCGTCATGGCAGTCACCCTCGCCCCCGGCCGGACGGCCACCGCACAGCCCCGGTCCCCGAAGAAACCGCGGCGCCTCTCACCCGGCCGGATCGTCGCCTGGACCTACCTCGGCATCGTCGTCCTCGTCACGCTCTTCCCGTTCTACTGGATCCTGCGCACCGCGCTGTCCAACAACTACAAGCTGGCGACACACCCCTCCTCGCCGCTGCCGGTCGGTTTCACCTGGGGCGCCTTCGAACGCGTCCTCGGAACCGCCTCCACCGCCGAGGCCCAGGCCCAGGGCGGCTCGGGCGCCACCCTCGACATCGCGCTCTACCTGCGCAACTCACTGATCTACGCGTCCGTGCAGACGGTGCTGATCGTGCTGTTCTCCGCGGCCGGCGCCTACGCGTTCTCCCGGCTGCACTGGCGCGGCCGCAACCTGGTCTTCAACATCCTCATCACCGCGCTGATGGTGCCCAGCGTCTTCACGCTGCTGCCCAACTTCGTCTTCGTCAAAGACCTCGGACTGACCAACACCTTCGCCGGACTGATCCTGCCCGGAGCGCTTTTTCAGGCGTTCACGCTGTTCTTCCTGCGGCAGTTCATGCTCGGCCTGAGCACCGAGGTCGAAGAGGCCGCCATCCTCGACGGCGCCGGCCCGCTGCGGATCTTCTTCCGGATCATCCTGCCGATGTCGTCCGCCCCGATCGCGACCGTCTCGCTGCTGATGTTCGTCAACGCCTGGAACGACTACTTCTGGCCGCTGCTGATCACCAACAGTCAGGACGTGCAGCCGCTGACCCTCGCGCTCGGCGTCTTCAAGCAGTCCTCGCCGCAGGCCGCCCCCGACTGGGCGGGCCTGATGGCCGCCGCCCTGGTCGCGGCGCTGCCGATGCTGCTGCTGTTCGTCGCCTTCGGCAAGCGCATCGTCAACTCCATCGGTTTCTCCGGCCTCAAGTGACCGCCCGCACACCGCGATTGGACGACACCGTCATGCACTCCAGCGACCTGGTGCTGAGCTGGCCCGCGCCCGCGGCCGGCTGGACCGAGGCCGCTCCCGTCGGCAACGGCAGGATCGGCGCGATGGTCTTCGGCGGCACCGGCCGGTCCCGGATCCAGATCAACGACTCCACCGTCTGGTCCGGCACCCCCGGCGGACCGGCGGCCGCCCTCGCCGCGCTCCGCGCCCAGGGGGCCGGCCCGCAGCGGCTCGAAGAGGTCCGCGCCGCGCTCCGCGCCGGCGACCAGGACACGGCCGAGTCCCTGCTCATGACCTTCGAGGGGCCCTACACCCAGGAGTACCTGCCGTACGCCGACCTGTACCTGACCGTGACGGGCGGCGAGCGCGCCGAGTATCACGGCAGGACACTGGACCTCGACACCGCGGTGGCCGAGGACGGCTTCGCCCTCGACGGGACCGCCGTCCGCCGCCGGGTCTGGGCCGACGCCGTCACCGGCGCCCTGTGCACGACGCTGGACGCGGCCGGCGGCACCGTGGGCCTGTCCGTCGAACTGTGCACCCCGCTGCGCGAGGTGCTGCGCACGGTCGCCGTCGACGGCATCACCCTCGGCATCGAGATACCGGTGGACGGCGCCCCCGCCCACGAACCCGAGGTCGCCGAGCCGCTGTACTACGCGGACGGAACCGTCGACGGCCACGACCCCTTCGGCGCCCTCGCCCTCACCCTGCACACCGACGGCACCACGACCCTGGACGACGAGGGCGGCCTGCTCGTCACCGGCGCCACCCACGTCCTGCTCACCCTCGCCAGCTCCACCGCCGCCGACCGGCACTGGCGCGGGACCCCGGCCGTCGACCGGGCCGCCCACCTGGGCGCGGCCCGGGCCGTCGCCGCGCGGGCCGCCGCCCAGGGCGCCGACCGCCTTCTCAAGGACCACGAGGCCGACGTACGCGGCCTGCTCGGCACCACCAGCCTGCGCATCGGGCCGCGCCGCTCCGGCACCTACGACGTCGCCCGCGACATCCTCGGCGGCGGCGACGAACTCCTCACCGCCACCGTGCTGTTCCAGCTCGGCCGGCACCTGCTGGCCGCCGCCTCCCGCCCGCACACCGGGCCGCCGGCCAACCTCCAGGGCATCTGGAACGCCGACCTGCGGCCCGCCTGGTCCTCCAACTACACGATCAACATCAACACCCAGATGAACTACTGGGGCGCCGAGGCGGTGGGCCTCGGCGCCTGCCACGAGCCGCTGTTCGACCTGCTCGACCGGGTGGCCGTGCAGGGCACGCAGGTGGCGCGGCAGCTGTACGGCGCGCGGGGCTGGGTCGCGCACCACAACACCGACCCGTGGGGATGGGCGCTGCCGGTCGGCATGGGACACGGCAACCCCTCCTGGGCGCTGTGGATGATGGGCGGCGTCTGGCTGTCCCAGCACCTGTGGGACCACTACGACTTCACCCGCGACCCGGAGTTCCTGCGCGAGCGGGCCTGGCCGCTGCTCAGCGGATGCGCCGAGTTCCTCCTCGACTGGCTCGTCGACGACGGGACCGGCCACCTGGACACCCTGCCGTCCACCTCCCCGGAGAACCTCTTCCTGGCCGACGGCACCCCGAGGTCCCTGACCCGGTCCGCCACCATGGACCTCGCGCTGATCCGGGCCACCTTCGAACGGACCCTCGAGGCAGCCGGCCTGCTGCGCCTGGACACCCCGCTGACCGGCGAGATACGCGCCGCGCTGCCCCGGCTGCGCCCGCTGCCGGTCTCGGCCGCGGGCCGGCTCCAGGAGTGGGCCGAGGACCACACCGAGGCCGACCCGCACCACCGTCACCTCTCGCACCTGATCGCCGTCCACCCGCTCGGCCTGGTTGACCCCGACACGACCCCCGAACTCGCCGCCGCGGCACGCAGGTCGATGGACCGCCGCGGACCCGGCGCGATGGGCTGGTCGTGGTCCTGGAAGATCGCCCTGCGGGCCTGGCTGCACGACGCGGCGACCGCCCGCTCGCTGTTCCTCGAAGCCGCCCGCCCCCTCGACGGCGACTCCGCGGTCGACGCCCCCGTGGACGGCTCCCGCTGGGGCGGCCTGCTGCCCAACCTCTTCTCCACCCACCCGCCGTTCCAGATCGACGGCAACTACGGACTCATGGCCGCCATCGCCGAGATGGTGCTGCAGAGCCACACCGGCACCCTCCACCTGCTCCCCGCCCTGCCCGCGCAGTGGGCCGACGGCGAGGCCCGGCACCTGCGCTGCCGCGGCGGCCTCGCCGTCGACTTCGCCTGGACCGGCGGCGCGCTGACCGGTGCCACCGTGCGCCGGCTCACCGGTGACGCCGCCGAGACCGTGCGGATCCGGCACCGGGACGACGAGACCGGACTGCGGATCCCGGCCGGCCACCGGATCGAGCTGGACGCCGCGCTGCGCCCCCGAGGGGAACCGGTGCCGTGCTGACCGAACAGGACGTCCCCGAACTCTTCGCCTACCGCAGCGCCTACCGGGAACCGGAGGACTTCGACACCTTCTGGAAGGGCACCCTCGCCGAGACCCGCGCCGAGCGGGAGCCCGACCTGGAACTCACCGCGGTCCCCACCGGCCTGGAGACGGTCGACGTCTTCGACGCCGAACTGCCCGGCTTCGGCGGCCATCCGGTCCGTGCCTGGCTCCGGATGCCCCGCCACCGCCGCGGACCGCTGCCCGCGGTCGTCCAGTTCCACGGCTACGGCAGCGGGCGCGGCACCCCCCTCGACGACCTGCTGTGGGCGTCCGCCGGGTACGCCCACCTGCTGGTCGACGCCCGCGGCCAGGGCGGCGCCTGGGCCGGCGGCGGAGCGACCCCCGACCCGGTCGGCAGCGGCCCCGCCCACCCCGGCTTCCTCACCCGCGGCATCGAGGACAGGAGCACCTACGTCTACCGCCGGGTGTTCACCGACGCCGTCCGTGCCGTCGACGCCCTGCGCGCCCGCACCGACCTCGTCGACCCGGACCGGGTCGCCCTCGTCGGCCCGAGCCAGGGCGGCGGCATCGCCCTCGCGGTGGCCGGACTCGTGCCCGGACTGGCCGCCGCCCACTTCCAGGCGCCGTTCCTCTGCGACATCCGGCAGGCCACCCGGCTCACCTCCGCCGAGCCCTACGCCGAGATCATCGGGTACCTGGCCGCCCGCCGGGACCGGGTGGAGCAGACCTTCGCCACCCTCGGCTACTTCGACGGCCTCGCCTTCGCCCGCCGCGCGAGCGCCCCGGCCTGGTTCTCCGCCGGACTGCGCGACGAGGTGTGCCCGCCGGTCACCGCGATCGCCGTGTACCACGCCTACGCCGGCCCCAAGGAGCTGCGGCTGTGGGAGTTCAACGGCCACGACGCCGGCGGACCCGACGACCTGGCCGTCGCCCTCGGCGCGTTCGGCGCGCTCCTCAAGACGTCGTCCCACCCCGCGGTGCTGCCGTCCCCAGCACCCACCGCGTCCTCCCGAAAGAAGGAACGATGAGAACAAACAAGAGAGTTCGCAAGACGGTCGCGCTGGGCGCCACGCTCACTCTGGCCGCCGTGCTCTCCGCCTGCTCGAACGGCTCGTCCTCGGCCGGCGGCTCCAAGACCGTCAACTGGTGGACCTGGGACGACAAGCAGGCCGCCGCGTACAAGGTCTGTGCCACGGACTTCGAGAAGGCCAACCCCGGCACCACGGTGAAGATCACGCAGTACAACGTCAACGACTACTTCACCAAGCTGACCGCCGGGTTCGTGGCCGGTACCGCGCCCGACGCCTTCCAGAACAGCGTCCAGTTCTTCCAGGCGTACGCCTCCCAGCACCAGCTGCTCGCGATGGACGACTACATCGCCAAGGACAAGTTCGACCTGTCCCGGTTCTCCGTCGGCGTGGACGCCTGGAAGTACACCGACGGCAAGCAGTACGCCCTGCCGCTGGACTGGGCGGCGTCCGGCGTCTACTTCAACGAGGACGCCGTCAAGAAGGCGGGGTACACCGACCAGGACGTCAAGTCGCTGACCTGGAACCCGGACGACGGCGGCACGCTGGGCAAGATGATCGCCCACCTGACGATCGACACCAAGGGACGCCGCGGCGACGAGAAGGGCTTCGACAAGTCCCACATCAGGACCTACGGCTACGGGCAGGTCGCGTCGAAGGACTTCATCGGCCAGTTCACCTGGAACCCGCTGGTCAGCACCACGGGATGGCGGCTGGGCGACAAGACCACCTGGCCGACGGTGTTCAACTACGCCGACCCGCGGTTCGTGAAGACCATGGACTGGATCCGCTCCCTGACCGACAAGGGTTACGCGCCCAAGATCGGGCAGTTCAACGACAGCGTCAGCGACGTCGACCTGCTCTCCTCCGGCAAGGTCGCCATGGAGACCGGCGGTTCGTGGGAGGCCTCGACCTTCGTGAAGGTCCCCGGCGTCAAGGTCGGGATCGCGCCCACCCCGTACGGCCCCGACGGCAAGACCAGGTCCGTGCTCAGCAACTCCAACGGGAACAACATCTGGGCCGGCACCAAGAACCCCGACCTGGCCTGGAAGTGGGTCTCGTACATGGGCAGCGAGGCCTGCCAGTCGAAGGCCTCCCTGACCGGCACCTTCTTCCCGTCGATCCCGGCGTCCATGGACGCCTCGGCCAAGGCGCTGGCCAAGACGGGCGTGGACCTGTCCGTCTTCACGGACATGATCAAGGACAAGGTCCTCTACCCGTCCCCGGTCTACGGCAACGGCGCCGCCCTCCAGGACGCGTTCCAGCCGCTGTTCCAGGCCTACTTCGCCGGCCAGAAGAGCGACTCCGTCTTCACGGACATGCAGAACCAGAGCAAGGCTCTGCTCGCCAAGAAGTGACCCTCCCCGCCCAACCCCCGTCCGGCCGCCGGACGGGCCCGCCTGAACCGGGCCCGTCCGGCGGGGGCCGGACGATCCGAAAGGACTCTGCATGTCGGACAGCACGGCGCGGATCCACATCCTGCGCGCGGCGGGCACCGCCCTCGTCGTGGAGCTCACGGAACCGGTGCCCAGGGTCCTGCACTGGGGGGCCGACCTCGGCGACCTGTCGCAGGACGCCCTGGCCGCGCTCGCCCTGACCGGTGAACCCGCCGTGCTCAACAACTCCATCGACATCCCCCGCCGGTTCACCGTCTGGCCCACCGAGGCCGACGGCTGGTCCGGCACCCCGGCCCACGAGGGCCATCTCGCCGGCGCCTTCGCCGCGCCCCGGCTGACCCTGGCCGGCAGCTCGTACCACCCCGGGGCGGCGGGCGGGGAGCTGTCCCTGCACCTCACCGACCCCGGCGCCGGACTCGACGCCACCGTCACCTACCGGCTGGAACCCTCGGGCGTGCTCGGGGTGCGCACCACGCTCACCCGCCGTCCGGACGCCGACCCGGAGCCGTACGACCTGGCGCAGGTCACGACCCTGCTGCCGCTGCCCCGGCGGGCCGCGGAGATCCTCGACTTCACCGGCAAGTGGAGCCGGGAGCGCTCCCCCCAGCGGCGGCCGCTGGGCTTCGGCACGCACAGCCGGGAGGTCAGGCGCGGCAAGCCCGGCCTGGACTCGCCGTACCTCATGGCGGCCGGCGTGCCCGGGTTCGGCTTCGGCGCCGGGGAGGTCTGGGCCGTGCACGTGGCCTGGAGCGGCGACCAGCGGTATCTGGCCGAGCAGTTGCCGGAGGGCGCGGGCACCCATGCCGGGGTGCTCGGCGGCGGCGAACTCCTGCGGGCGGGGGAGATCCGGCTCGCCCCCGGCGACACGTACACCGCCCCGGTCTGTCACTTCGCCTGGTCCGGCCAGGGACTGGATGGTCTCGCCGACCGCTTCCACACCCTGCTGCGGGCCCGCCCCGCCCATCCGCGTGGGCCCCGCCCGGTGATCCTCAACAGCTGGGAGGCGGTGTACTTCGACCACGACCTGGACCGGCTGCTGCGGCTGGCCGACAAGGCCGCCGAGGTCGGCGTCGAACGGTTCGTGCTGGACGACGGCTGGTTCCGGGGCCGTCGTTCGGACGACGCCGGGCTCGGCGACTGGACCGTCGACCCCGTGGTCTGGCCGGAGGGGCTGACCCCGCTGGTGGACCACGTGCGCTCGCTCGGCATGGAGTTCGGGCTGTGGGTGGAGCCGGAGATGGTCAACCTCGACTCCGACCTGGCCCGCGAGCACCCCGACTGGGTACTCGGCCCGGCCCGCGGGGTCGGCCCCGCCGCCCGCCACCAGCACGTCCTGGACCTGGCCAACCCCGGCGCCTGGCAGTACCTGCTCGACTCGCTGGACGCCCTGGTGGAGAAGTACGGGATCGCCTACCTCAAGTGGGACCACAACCGCGAACTCCACGAGAGCGTGCACGGCACCGCCGACCGTCCCGTGGCGCACGCCCAGGTGGTGGCCCTCTACCGGCTGATCGACGCCCTCAAGGAGCGGCACCCCGCGCTGGAGATCGAGAGCTGCGCCGCCGGCGGCGGCCGGATCGACCTCGGCATCCTGGAGCGCACCGACCGGGTCTGGGCCTCGGACTGCAACGACCCGGTGGAACGCCAGGCCATCCAGCGCTGGACCGGGCAGCTGCTGCCCCCCGAACTGGTCGGCACCCATGTCGGCCCGCGCACCAGCCACACCACCGAGCGGGTCGGCTCCGACCCGCTCAGGCTGACCACTGCGTTGTTCGGGCACGCCGGCATCGAACAGGACCTCACCCGCTGCTCGCCGGAGGAACTCGCCCGTCTCACCGCCTGGACCGCCCTCCACCGCGAACTGCGCCCGCTGCTGCACGGCGGCCGCACGGTCCGCGCCGACCTCGCCGACGACTCGACGCTGCTGCACGGGGTCGTGGCGTACGACGGTTCTGCCGCCCTCTACTGCTGGGCACGGCTCGCGACCTCTCCCGAGGGCCAGTACGGGCGGGTACGGCTGCCCGGCCTGGCTCCGGGGGAGACCTACCGGGTGCGGGTGCGCACCGAGCTGGGCCTGCCGTCCTTCCACCAGGTGGCGGGGCCGGCCTGGCTGGCCGCGGCTCTCGGCGGCCGGCTGACCCTGCCCGGTTCCGTCCTCACGGTCGCGGGACTGCCGCTGCCGAACCTCAACCCCGGTCAGGCCCTGCTGCTCGACCTCGCGAGGGTGACGCCCGCATGATCCGGCGGGCAACGGCCGTGCCCCGCTCGTCATTCGAAGGTCCCAACAGCCTCACAGAGAATCTTCAGGTGATTCCTGTTTCTTTTATTGACAGCGGAAATTAAGGGCCATAGGTTCCCGGCCATGCGCTCGACCACCCGTGGCGAAACGTTTCCGGTGTCCACGCCGGCCGCCTCCCAGATCTTCACCACGGTCCTGTCCCACGGCCCCCTCACCCGACTGGAGGCGGCCCGCCGGGCCGGGCTGTCCCCGGCCGCCGTGACCAAGGCGGTCCGGCCGCTGCTGGCGGCCGGATACCTGGCCGAGGACGCCGACGACGGGGGCAGGCCCGCTCTCGGACGGCCCGCGAACCTGGTGCGGGTCGACGGCGGGCGCGCCCTGTTCATCGGCGTCAAGGTGACCGGCGACGCGGTCATCGCCGTCCTCACCGACCTGTGCTGCCGGATCCGGCTGGCCCGGCGGCTGCCGGTCACCGACCGCGCGGTGCGGGCAGTCCTCACCTCCATCGCCGAACTCACGCACGGACTGCGCGTCGAGGCCGAGGACTTCGGCGCCCCGGTCCTCGGCCTCGGAATCGCGGTCTCCGGAGACGTGGACCGGGCCGAAGGGGTCGCCCGCTACTCGCCGTTCCTTGACTGGTGCGGCGTTCCTCTCGCCGAACTCGCCTCACTGACCACGGGGTTGCCGGTCGTCGTCGAGAACGACGTGCGCGCGCTCACCGTCGCCGAGCAGTGGTTCGGCGCCGGCGTCGGGCTCTCGGACTTCGCCGTGGTCACCGTCGGGGCGGGCATCGGCTGCGGACTGGTGGTCCACGGCCGGCTGGTGGCCGGTGCCCACGGCGTGGCCGGCGAGATCGGGCACGTGGCCGTCGACCCGGCCGGACCGCTCTGCCACTGCGGCAACCGCGGCTGCGTGGAGGCGATCGCGGGGGACGCCGCGATCGTCGCCCGCGTCCGGCAGGTGACGGGACGCCAGGTCGCAGGCCCGGCCGAGGCCGCGGCCCTCGCCCACGCGGGCGTGGCAGGGGCGCGGGAGGCGTACGCCAGGGCCGGCGAGGCCATCGGCCGGGGCATCGCGACCGTGGCCAACCTGTTCGGCCCCGAGCGCGTGATCATCTCCGGCGAGGGCCTGGCCGCCCACGACCTGTTCGCCGGGCACATCCGTGACGCCTTCACCGCGGCCGCCTTCGGCTCCGCCGCGCGGTGCGACGTCCAGACCCGCCCGCTCCCGTTCGAGGAGTGGGCACGCGGGGCCGCGGCCACCGCGATCCACTCCTTCATCACCCCCACTCCCCAGGGCTGAGCCGCCCACGACCCCGAACCCAGGAAGCAGGGCCCATGAGGTCACCGTCGTACCCCCACCTGCCCGCACACGGGCTGAGAGCCGTTCTCGTACTGGCGCTCACCGCGGCCTTCGCCGCCGCCGTGCCCGCCGCCGAGGCCCAGACACCCGCCCCGATCGCCGCCAAGCCCTACATGGGCTGGTCCAGTTGGAGCATGCAGTCGTCCAAGTACCCCGGCCTCAACGACCAGGGCGACTACAGCTACCTCACCGAGGCCAACGTCCTCAAGCAGACCGACGCCCTGGCGAGCAAGCTGAAGAAGTACGGCTACGACTACGTCAACATCGACGCCGGCTGGTGGATGGACTGGAACTGGAAGCAGGGCTACGACCAGTACGGCCGCCAGAAGGCCGACCCCGCCCGTTTCCCCAGCGGCATGAAGGCCGTCGCCGACCACATCCACGCCAAGGGCCTCAAGGCCGGCATCTACCTCCCGGTCGGCCTGGAGAAGGGCGCGTACGGCGACGGGAAGACGCCGGTCTTCAACGCCGAGGGCTGCACCACCGCCGACATCGTCTACCCCGACCTGCGCACCACCAACGGCTGGGACAGCTCGTACAAGATCGACTTCGACAGGCCCTGCGCGCAGAAGTACATAGACTCCCAGGCACAGTTGATCGCCGGCTGGGGCTACGACTTCCTCAAGCTCGACGGCGTCGGCCCCGGCTCCGGCAAGAGCGGCGACCAGTACGACAACGTCGCCGACGTCGCCGCCTGGCACCAGGCGATCGCCGCCACCGGCCGCCCCATCCACCTGGAGGCCTCCTGGTCCCTGGACTACGGGCACGCCGCCGACTGGCAGAAGTACACCAACGGCTGGCGCATCGACACCGACGTCGAGTGCTACTGCAACACCCTGGTCAGCTGGGAGAACTCGGTCAACGACCGCTGGGACGACACCCCGGCCTGGACCGGCAAGGCGGGCCCCGGCGGCTGGAACGACCTCGACTCCCTCGACGTCGGCAACGGCGCGATGGACGGCCTCACCAAGGCCGAACGGCAGAGCTACGCCACCTTGTGGGCCATCGCCAAGTCGCCGCTGTTCACCGGCGACGACATCACCAAGCTGGACGACTACGGCCTCTCCCTGCTGACCAACAGCGAGGTCATCGGCGTCGACCAGAGCGACAACCCGCCGGCCCGCCCGGTCACCGCTTCCGACCCGCAGCAGGTCTGGGCCGCGAAGAACGCCGACGGCACGTACACGGTCGCCCTCTTCAACCTCGGGTCCTCGCCCGCCGCGGTCACGGCCGACTGGACGGCGCTCGGCTTCACCGGCAAGGCGTCGGTGCGGGACCTGTGGAACCACGAGGACCTCGGCGGCTTCCAGAACAAGATCACCGAGGCGCTGCCCGCGCACGGCTCGCGCCTGTTCACCGTGACGCCGAGGGGCAGCGCGCTCGCCTCCACCGGCTACGAGGCCGAGGCGAGCGGCAACACGCTGAGCGGCAACGCGTCCGTCGCGGGGTGCGACGCGTGCTCCGGGGCGAAGAAGGTCGGCAACCTCTACCTCGGCGGCAAGCTGACCTTCAACAACGTCGTCGTCGACAAGGCCGGCACCTACCTGGTCAAGGTCGCCTACGTCAGCGGTGACTCCCGGCCGGCCACCGTCTCGGCCAACGCCGGGAGCGGCACGAGCCACAAGTTCCCGTCCACCGGGGACTGGGGGACGGTGGCGAGCGTGAGCGTGCCGGTGACGCTGAAGGCCGGGGCGAACACGATCAGCTTCGACAGCGGGTCGGGGTACGCGCCGGACATCGACCGGATCGACGTGCCCAAGTCGCCCCGGTAAGCCGCCCCGGTAAGTCGCCTCGGTACGTGCGTCGTCGGGAACTGCCGGCCGGTGGGGGCTGGTCGCGCAGTTCCCCGCGCCCCCAAGGGGGCGCGTCGTATCCCCCCATACTGCAAAAGGACCGTCATGCGGAATCACCCGAGCAGACGAAGCTTCCTCACCCTCGCCGCCGCCACCGGAGCCCTCGCCGGGCTCCCCGCCTTCACCGCCTCCGCCGCCCCGGTGCGGTCCACCGCGCCGCTCGCCGCTGCGCGGCACCGGCTCTGGTGGCAGGCACCCGCCGACGACAGTTCGATGATCACGCAGGGCCTTCCCGTCGGGAACGGCCGGCTCGGTGCTCTCGCGGGCAACGACTCCGGCCGTGAGCTCCTCCTGGTCACCGACGCCACGCTGTGGACCGGCGGGCTCAACGACACCCTCGACTCCGACGGCCAGTTCCCCTACGGCCGTGCCGACTTCGGCTCCCTCACCCTCCTCGCCCGGCTCACCGTCGAGATACCCGACCACGACCTGGGCGCCGTCTCCGGCTACCGCCGCACCCTCGACCTCGACAACGGCGTGGTGACGGCCTCCTACGTCCGCTCCGGAGTGACGTACCGGCGGCAGGTCTTCGCCAGCCGCCCGGACGACGTGATCGTGCTGCACTTCGGCCAGGACGGCGGCGGCCGCTACACCGGCACCATCACGCTGGAAGGCACCCACGGGGAGACCGGCGGCACGGCCGAGTCGTTCGCCGGGTCCTTCGCCAACGGACTGAAGTACGGGGCCGCCGTCAAGGCGTACGGCAGCGGCGGCAGCGTGCGGGTGAGCGGCCCGCACATCACCTTCACCGACTGCCGTGAGCTGACCGTCGTCCTCAGCGGCGGCACGGACTACGCACCGGACGCCGCCGCCCACTACCGCGACCCCTCCGTGAACCCGGTGGCGCTCGCCCGCACCAAGGTCACGGCGGCCGCCCGGCACTCGGCGGACTCGCTGCTGCGCACCCACGCGGCCGATCACCGGGCGCTGTTCGGCCAGTTCGACCTCTCGCTCGGCACCTCGACGGCCGAGCAGCGCGAGCTCGACACCTGGGCGCGCATCCAGGCCCGCGCCGACACCGGCGACCCCGACCCGGAACTGGAGGCCGCCTACGCCCAGTTCGGCCGCTACCTGATGATCGCCGGATCGCGCGACAGCCTTCCGATGGGCCTGCAGGGCAACTGGCTGGACGGCAACGACCCGGACTGGATGGGCGACTACCACACCGACATCAACATCCAGATGAACTACTGGATGTCCGACCGGCTCGGCCTGTCGCAGTGCTTCGACGCCTTCACCGACTACTGCGTGAACCAGCTCCCGTCCTGGACGGACGTCACACAGCGGCTGTTCCAGGACTCCCGCAACCGCTACCGCAACTCCAGCGGGAAGGTCGCCGGCTGGACCGTCGCCTACTCCACCAACCCCTACGGCGGACTCGGCTGGTGGTGGCACCCCACCGGCAACGCCTGGCTGTGCAACAGCCTCTGGGAGCACTACGAGTTCACACTGTCCCGCTCCCACCTGGAGAAGATCTACCCGCTCCTCAAGGGCGCCTGCCAGTTCTGGGAGCAACGGCTGGTGACCACTACCCTGGAGGACGGGAAGGAGGTGCTGATCGCGGACAGCGACTGGTCACCCGAGCAGGGGCCACAGGACGCCAAGGGCAACACCTACTCCCAGGAACAGGTGTGGATGCTGTTCGGCAACTTCCGGACTGCGGCCGCCGAGCTGAAGAGGGATGCTGGATACGCGGGCACCATCGGCAAGCTCCGCGACCGCCTCTACCTGCCGGTGGTGAGCCCCAAGACCGGCTGGCTGGAGGAGTGGATGTCCCCGGACAACCTCGGCGAGACCACCCACCGCCACCTCTCGCCGCTGATCAACCTCTTCCCCGGCGACCGGATCCGCCCCGACGGCTCGACCCCCGCCGACATCGTCAAGGGCGCCGCCGCACTGCTCACCGCACGCGGCATGGACAGCTTCGGCTGGGCCAACGCCTGGCGCTCGCTGTGCTGGTCCCGGCTGAAGGACGCCGACAAGGCCTACCAGCTCGTCGTCCGCAACCTCCGGCCGTCCAGCAACGGCAGCAACGGCACGTCACCCAACCTCTTCGACATCTACCAGGTCGAGGAAGGCCGGGGCATCTTCCAGATCGAGGCCAACTTCGGCACGCCGGCCGCCATTACCGAGATGCTGCTCTACTCGCGGCCGGGTCACCTGGAACTGCTGCCCGCACTGCCCGACGCCTGGGCCGCCGCCGGTTCGATCACCGGGGCGGGCGCCCGCGGCGGCTTCGTGGTGGACCTGGACTGGCGGGACGGCAAGCCGACCCGGGCCCGGATCCGCAGCGTGGGCGGCCGCACCACGACGGTCGCCTACGGCGGGACGTCCCGGACGGTGACGCTGAAGCCCGGCCAGTCCGTCACGCTGAGGGACCTGGTGCGGTGACCGGGCTCGCACGGGCCGGTGGCCGCCTGGCCGCCTTACTGATGGTCGGGGCCGTCTGCCAGACCGGGTCCGCCGGAGCCACCGGCACCGGCCCCGACCCGACCGTGCCCGCACGGGAGGCCGCCGTCCAGGCGGCCTCCGCCCGCCCGGACGTCGTCACCTGGGGCGCAGCCGCCGACAGGATGGGAGACGGCACCCCCGACCGCGGCTACCGGCTGGTCGTGCACACCAGCGCCGCCGGCACCGGACTGCGGGTCCGTGTCTCCAACGCCTTCGGCGACCGGACCCTGACCCTGGACAGCGTCTACGCCGGAATCCAGCGCGCGGGCGCCGCCCTCGAGCCGGGCAGCAACAGGCGGCTGACCTTCGACGGCGCCGGCACGGTCACCGTGCCGGCCGGCGCCACCGCGTGGAGCGACCCGCTGCCCGGCACCCTGCCCGCCGGCAGCAACCTGGTCGTCAGCCTGCACAGCCCCGACGCGGCCGGCCCCGCCACCGGCCACGGCATGGCCATGCAGACCTCCTACGTCACCCAGGGCGACCACACCGCCGAGGAGAGCGCCGCCAACTGGACCGGCACCATCGGCTCCTGGTGGTACCTTGACTCGGTCTCGGTACGGCCGAAGAAGCGGAACACCGGGGCGGTGGCGGCGCTCGGCGACTCCATCACCGACGGCTGGGCGTCCACCAGCGACCAGAACCGGCGCTGGCCCGACTACCTCGCCCGCCGGCTCCAGAAGGCGGACACCGAGGTCAAGGGCGTGGCCGACGAGGGGATCTCCGGCAACCAGGTCCTCACCGACGGCGCCGGACAGGCGGCCCTGAACCGCCTCGACCGCGACGTCCTCACCCAGCCCGGGGTCCGTACCGTCTTCCTCTTCGAGGGGATCAACGACATCAAGGCCCACACCGGGGTCACCGCGGCCGACCTGATCGCCGGCTACCAGGAGATCGTCCGGCGGGCACACGCGGCCGGGAAGTGCGTGGTCGCCTCGACCGTCGGGCCGTTCGAGGGCTGGCCGGAGTGGGACGCGGCGGGCGACGCCGTACGCCGGCAGGTCAACCAGTACATCCGCACCAGCGGCGAGTTCGACGGGATCGCCGACTTCGACCGGATCCTGCGCAGTCCCTACGACCAGGCGAGGCTGCTGCCGTTCCTGGACAGCGGCGACCACCTCCACCCCAACGACAAGGGCATGCAGGCCTTGGCCGACTCCGTGGACCTGGCGAGCCTCGACTGCGACCACTGAAACCCCTGGATCACCCGTCCGATCACCCCTGGGCCGTCGGCTCGGGGGTGATCAGGCGTTCCCGGTAGGCGATCGCCACCGCCTCCGTACGGCTCGCCGCGCCCAGCTTGGCGAGGATGTTGGAGACATGAACGCTCGCCGTCTTGCCGGTGATGAACAGCTCCTCGCCGATCTGCCGGTTGCTGCGGCCCAGCGCCAGCAGCCGCAGCACGTCCTGCTCGCGTGCGGTCAGCGGCGACGCCGAGCCCTCCGCCGCCGACCGGCGCAGCAGCGCCTCCGCACGCTCCAGCAGCGGCGCGGCGCGAAGGGCCGCCGCCGTCTCCCGGACCGACCGCGCCTGCTCCCCGGCCTCCGCGCGCCGGCCGTCGGCCGCCAGCGCCTCGGCGTACCGCAGCCGTACCCGGGCCGCCTCGTACACGTCGCCGTCCGTGAACGCGGCCGCCGCCTTCTCCCAGGCCACGATGTCCGGCCCGGCCCCCGCCCGGATCCACTCGGCCTCCGCACGCGCCAGCCAGGCCTGCCCCTCCGGACCCTGCCCCGCCGCCGTCGCCCGCGCCAGCTCCACCAGTTCACCGGCGACACCGGTCCAGCGCTCGGCGTTCCCACCGCCGCGCCGCTCGGCCGCCGCCCGGTCCGCGACCGCCGCCAGCGCGAGCGCGGCGAGCCGGACCGTCACGTGCGGCGCCCGCCCCAGCTCGTCGGAGAGCACCGCGACCGCGTCCCGCGCCCTGGCCACGGCCTCCTCCGCATCACCCCGCAACCCGGCCGCGTCGGTCAGCACGATCCCGCCGACGAACGTGCCCATCCAGTCGAAGGGCTCCCCGAGCAGCACCCTCGCCCGGTCCTCGACATCCGGTTCGCCCCGGGCCAGCGCGATGTACAGCACGGGCCCCTCGGCGAAACCGGGCGCCGGATCCGCGCGGGCCACGCGCACACACTCGTCCCACTGCCCCAGCGTGAAGAGCACCAGCAGCCGCAGATACCGCATCTCCAGCGCGTACGGCGAGGACATCAGCCCCGCACGCCGGGCCCGGTCGAGCCCCTCGGTGATCCACGGCAGGCACTCCCGCAGCTCACCCGACTCGAAGCAGCCGATGGCCAGGCTGAACAGGGCCCGCATCTCCACCGGCGTGTCCCCGGCAGACCGGGCCAGCTCCCGCGCCTCCCGGAGCCGCTCCCGCCCCTCCCGGGTGCGGCGCCCACCGCCCTCCAGCCGGGCCAGGGAGATCAGCAGGTCGGCCCGGGCGGCGGTGGCGCCGATCCGCTCGGCGACCTCAAGGGCCTGCCGCGCGACCCGCAACGCCGTGTCGTCGTCGCCGATCTGGCGGGCCGCCATGACATGGGTGGCAGCCGCCCACACCCAGGTCCGGGAGGGCGGTTCGGCGGGGATCATCGCGAGCGCCTCGCTGCTGTAGGCGAACGCGGCGGCGAGGTTGTCGACGGTCATGAGGTTCCCCGCGAGGGTGTACCGCACGCGGGCGGCGAGTTCCGGATCCGCGTCCTGCCCGGTGCCGGCCAGCGCGGCCCGGGTCAGGGACACCGCCCGGTGCGCGTCGCCGGAGTGCGCTGCCGCCGCCGACGCCCGCAGCGTCAAGGACACCGGGTCCAGCCCCTCACCCGAGGGCCGCGCCTCGCAGGGCACGGCCGTCCACAGGTCCAGGGCCGTCTCCAGCTGCCGCAGCTCCTCCGCCGGGGCACCCACCCGCCGGGCGTGGTCCGCGGCCTCCAGCGACGCGGCCAGCGCCTCGGGCAGATCGTGGCTCTCCCGGTAGTGGTGCGCCCGCTCGGCCGCCGTCTCCGCCCCGCCCCCGCGCGCGGCGAGCAGCCTCGCGTACGTGCCGTGCAGCCGCGCCCGCTGCCCGGGCAGCAGGTCGCCGTAGACGGCCTCGCGCGCGAGGGCATGCCGGAAGGCGTACGTGTCCCCGTCCCCGGCGACGAGCAACTGCCGCCCCACGGCCTCCCGCAACGCCGACTCCAGCTCCTCCTCCGGAAGCCCGACCGCGTCCCGCAGCAGGTCGTGCCCCACCCGGCGCCCGGCCACCGCGGCCGTCCGCAGCACCTGCTGGGCCGTCTCCGACAGCTGCTCGACCCGGATGAGCAGCAGATCGGCGAGCCCGGTGGGGATCCCGTCCGTGTCGGCGGCGGCAACCAGCTCCTCCGTGTAGAAGGCGTTGCCCTCCGCCCGCTCGACGATGTCCCGCACCGTCGCCTCGGACAGCGGCCGCTCCTCCAGCGACCGCACCAGCCGGGTCACCTCGGCGTCGGCCAGCCGCCGCACCTCGAGCCGCTCCACACCCGGCAGCCGCACCAGCTCGGCGAGCAGCGGACGCAGCGGATGCCGCCGGTGCAGATCGTCGGCCCGATAGGAGGCCAGCACGGCGAACCGCCGGGGGAGCACCCCCCGGCTCAGCAGGAACCGCAGCAGGTCTCGCGACGACTGGTCGGCCCAGTGCAGATCCTCCAGGACCAGCAGCAGCGGTGCGGCAGCCGCCAGCTCGCCCAGCAGCCCGGCGACCCCCTCGAACAGCCTGAGCCGCGCGTCGGCGTCGCGCGAGGAATCCGGCCCGGACCCGAGCAACCGCTCGACGACAGGATGCGCGGCGAGAACGTCCCCGAACCGCCCGTCCCCCGCCAGCACCCCGAGGATCTCGGTGAACGGCAGATACGGCAGCCCCACGTCCCCGAGATCGACACAGTGCCCGGTGACGACGGTGGCCCCCGCGCCGGCGGCCCGAGCCGCGACCTCGTCCAGCAGCCGGGTCTTGCCGACCCCGGCGTCTCCGGCGATCAACACGGCCTGCCCACTGCCGTTCCGAGCTCGCTCCAGCACCGAGGCAAGGCGGTCCAGTTCGTCGTCCCGCCCGATCAGAGGGCTGCCAAAAGATCTCTGCGACACGCCCTCATCCTCGCAAGAAGCGCCATGCGGAGCCCGCCGGGGGCGCGGGGAACTGCGCGACCGGCCACGACGGAACCGCAGCCGCCGTCACCACAGAACCCCCCACCCCCGCAGGCACTCAGCTCAACCCCGCAGCACCCGAGCCCAGTCCGCCGGCACCCGCTCCGCGGGCCCCGGCACGGACTGCTCCGCAGGATGACTCACCGGCGGCGCCAACTCCGGGCCGGCGTCGAACAATTCCTCCGTCTCGTAGTTCCAGAACCAGCCCTCTCCCGGCTCGTAACTACGGATCACCGGATGCCCGGACTCGTGGAAGTGCGCCGTCGCGTGCTTCGCGGGCGAGTCGTCGCAGCACCCGATGTGCCCGCACTGGGCGCACCGCCGCAGATGGAACCACCAGCCCCCCGTCGCGTCGCACTCCACACACCCGGCGCCGCTCGGCGGAACATTCGGGTCTATCGCGGTGTCGCCGCTCATACTGCCTCCACAGGTGTCTCGGATTCCTCGGGCGTCTCGGCGGTCAGCGGAAGCAGCACCTGGAACCGGGTGTCGCCGGGCTCCGACTCCACCCGCATGCTGCCGTGGTGCTTGTTCACGACGATCCGCCAGGAGATGTCCAGACCGAGACCCGTGCCCTGCCCCACGGGCTTGGTCGTGAAGAAGGGGTCGAAGATCCGGTTCTTGATCTCCGGCGCGATCCCGGTCCCGGTGTCCCGGAACTCGACCAGCAGCTGCTCGTGGTCGAGCGCGGTCCGCACGGTCAGCGTGCCGTGTCCGTCGCCCGAGCCCTCGCCGTCCTTCATCGCGGAGACCGCGTTGTCGATGAGGTTGGTCCACACCTGGTTGAGCTCGGCGGGGTAGGCGGGGACCGGCGGAACCGTACGGTCGTACTCCTTGACCACCCGGATGTCCTGCCCGATCTTCGCGGACAGCATCAGCAGGGTGCTGTCGAGGAGTTCGTGCACGTCCACCACCCGGTACGGCGCCCGGTCCAGCTGGCTGTACTGCTTGGCCGCGTCGACGAGGTTCGAGATCCGGGTGGTCGAGTCCTCGATCTCGTTCATCAGCAGCTCGGTCTCGATGGTGTAGTTGAGCCAGCCGATCGAGTTCGGCAGGATCTCCTCGTCCACGGCCACCGCGACCTGGTCCAGCCAGTCGACGTCGAGACCGGCCTGTACGAAGGTCGGCGCGATCTGCCAGGCGTTGTCGCAGCCGTGGTCCTCCAGCCAGTCGGTGAGCAGGTCCTCGCGGTCGGCGGCCTCCAGCGGACTGAGCGCCGGCGCCTTGGCGACCCGCTCGGCGGTGCGCTCCTGGATCTCGATCAGCCCGGCCAGCTGTTCCCGCGAGAAGGGACTCCCGGCGATGATCGCGAGCTTGTGCCGCATCTTCGCCACCCGCTCGCGCAGCGTGGACGTGGCGCGCACGGCCGCCGCGGCCGGGTTGTTGAGCTCGTGGGTGAGCCCGGCGGACAACGAGCCGAGCGCGAGCAGCCGTTCGCGCTGCCCGATCGCCGCCTGGGTGTTCTTCGAACCGAAGAACAGGCCTTCCAGCAGGTGTACGGCCATCGGGAACCACTCGCGCATGATGTCCGCGAACGTGTCGGCCGGCAGCACGAAGAACCGGGTCGGCTCGGTCACCCGCATCGAGTTGTTGTACGCCTGCCGCACCCGGTCCCCGAGGTAGGCCTGCATGGCGCCCGCGTACACGCCGGACTGCGAGGTCCGGGTCACCTCGACGTCGTCCCCGCCGACCTGCCGGGAGAGCACCACCGTGCCCTCGATCATCACGTAGAAGCAGGTGGCCGGCTCACCCTCGGTGTAGACCGGGCCCGGCTGGAACAGTTCCACCCGGCCCGCCGCGCACAGCCGCCCGAGCTGTTCCGGCTCCAGCTTCTCGAACAGGAACAGCGCGCCGATCTCCTGCGGGCTGCACGGTATCGGCTGCCCGCTCATGACTGCTCCAGGTACCGGTGGACGAGCATCACTGCCATGGCTCCTTCTCCGACGGCGGACGCGACACGCTTGGCGGACTCGGCGCGTGCGTCGCCCGCCACGAACACGCCGGGAATGCTGGTCTCCAGGTGGTACGGCGGCCGGTCCAGCTCCCAGCCCGCCGGCGCCCGTCCACCGACGGTCAGGTCCGGCCCGGCCAGGATGAACCCGCGTTCGTCCCGCAGCACCGTGTCGCCGAGCCAGTCGGTGAGCGGTGCCGCCCCGATGAAGACGAACATCCACTGGGCGTCGACCTGTTCCCGGTCCCCGCTCTGCACATGGCGCAGGGTGAGCTGCTCCAGCCGTTCGGCGCCGTGCGCGGCGTCCACCACGGTGTGACTGCGCACGGCGATGTTGGGGGCCTCGTTGATCTGCTGGATCAGGTAGTACGACATCGACGCCGACAGGTCGGCACCCCGGACCAGCAGGGTCACCGACTTGGCGAACCGGGACAGGTACATCGCCGCCTGGCCGGCCGAGTTGGCGCCGCCGACGATGTACACGTCCTGGCCCTGGCAGGAGGTCGCCTCGGTGAGCGCGGAGCCGTAGAACACCCCGCAGCCGGTCAGGTCGGTGCAGCCCTCGGCCTCCAGCTGCCGGTACTGCACCCCGGTCGCCAGGATCACGCTGTGCGCCGCGACCGCCGAGCCGTCCGCGAACCGCACCACCCGCGCGGCACCGTTGATCTCTAGGCCCGTGACCTCGCGGGCGGTCAGGATCTCCGCGCCGAACTTGGCGGCCTGCCGCCGGGCCCGGTCGGTGAGCTGGGCACCCGACACGCCGTCCGGGAAGCCCAGGTAGTTCTCGATCCGCGAGCTCTGCCCGGCCTGCCCGCCGGTCGCCGACCGCTCCACGAGCACGGTCCGCAGCCCCTCCGACGCCCCGTACACGGCCGAGCCGAGCCCGGCCGGGCCGCCGCCGATCACCACCAGGTCGTAGAAGTCCGCCGTCGGGGTCGTCGCCAGGCCCACGTGCGCGGCCAGCTCGGGCGCCTCCGGTTCCACCAGGGGCGTGCCGTCCGACGTGATCACCAGCGGCAGCCGCGTCCCGTCGGCGTCCGCCGCGGCCAGCAGCCGCTGCCCCTCCGGCTCCTCCACCGAGTACCAGCGGTACGGCACCTGGTTGCGGGCCAGGAACTCCCGCACGTCCGAGGAGCGCGCCGACCACCGGTGCCCGACGACCTTGGTGGCCGGCACCGGCTTGTAGTCGCTGGCCCGCCAGGCGTCCAGCAGGTCGTCGAGGACCGGGTAGAGCTTCTCCTCCGGGGGGTCCCAGGGCTTCAGCAGATAGTGGTCCAGATCGACGACGTTGATCGCGTCGATCGCCGCGTTGGTGTCCGCGTACGCGGTCAGCAGCACGCGCCGCGCGCCCGGGTACACGTCCAGGGCCTGTTCCAGGAACTCGATGCCGTTCATCTGCGGCATCCGGTAGTCGGCCAGGATCACCGCCACCAGGTCGCCGCGCAGCTTCAGCTCCCGCAGCGCGTCCAGTGCCGACTCCCCGGACTCCGCGCGCACGATGCGGTACGACGCGCCGTACCGGCGCCGCAGGTCCCGGGCGACGGCACGGGAGACCCCCGGGTCGTCGTCCACGGTCATGATGACGGTCCGTGCTGCGTCGGCAGCCTGTGCCATACGTCTCCCACCCCGAGCCGTTGGTTCCACGGGACGGCGCACCCTCCGCGAGGAGCGTGACCGCCGTACCGGTTCCCGGCCATCGTATGTTCGATCGCCGGCCTTCGCTCTTGTACGACGGTGTACAGCGGGCACCCGCCAGTGCGGAAGACTGATCACGCGGAAGCGGAACCGACGAGGAGGCCGGCGCATGACACGCCCGATCACGGCAGGGGTCGACGGTACGGAGGAGAGCCTCGCCGCTCTCGACTGGGCGGCCCGCGAAGCGGTCCGCCGGGGGCTGCCGTTGCGGGTGGTGCACGCCTGGCGGTACGAGGAGCACGAGTCGCTCGGCGGTGACCGGGAGGCCCAGCGCGGGTGGGTGTCCGACGGGGTCGCCGAGTCGGTGCGGACCGTCACCGGGCGGTACCCGGAGCTCGCGGTGGCCGTCGACGTGGTGGAGGGCGGCCCGGTCGAGGTGCTGGTCGAGGCGGCGGGCGGGGCCGAGCTGCTGGCGCTGGGTTCGCGCGGGCACGGCAGGGTCGTCGGGTTCCTGCTGGGCTCCGTCGGGCAGCAGGTGATCGCCGGGACCGCACGCCCGGTCGTCCTGGTGCGCGCCGGTGACCGGGCCACCGCCGAGGCCGCCGGGCGGGAGGTCGTCGTGGGCCAGCAGGACGGCCCGGAGGACAGCGCGGCCGCGCTGGAGTTCGCGTTCGAGACGGCCGCGGCCCGTGGCGCGACGGTCCGGGTGGTGCGGGCCTGGACCCTGCCGCCGGTCTTCGCCTACAGCCCCGGCTCACTGAAACTGCTGGACGAGTCCGGAGGCATGGAGCCCTACGAGAAGAAGGCGCTGGCCGAGGCGGTACGGCCGCTGCGCGAGCGGTTCCCGGACGTGCCGGTCGCCGAGCACGTGGAGATGGGCAGCGCGGGGGAGGTGCTGCTCTCGGTGGCCGGACGCGCCCAGCTGATGGTCGTCGGGCGGCGCGCCCACCAGAGCGCGGTCGGCGCCCGTATCGGCTCGGTCGCGCACGGGGTGCTGCACCACGCCGGCTGCCCGGTGGCCGTCGTACCGCACGGCTGACCCGGCGCGGGCCTCACTCCGGAGTGACCGGCTCCAGCGTCTCCCGTGCCTTGGGCAGCACGTTCTCGATGTAGTCCTCGACCGCGTTGTCCAGGCCTATGTCGTGCTGCGCCCGCTCGGACAGGTACCAGCGGTGTTCCAGCAGCTCGTGGTAGATCTCGGCCGGGTCCATGGAACCGCGCAGCTCCAGCGGCACGGCCCGCACGGTGGGGCGGAAGACGTCCCGCACCCATCGGTGGGCCAGCACCTCGGGGCGGGCGGCGAGGGGGTCGCCCGGGGCGTAGTCGTCCTGGGTGGCCATCCAGCTCTCCAGGTCGTTCAGCAGCCGCCGCGCCTGGTTCTCCTCGGCGTCCAGGCCGGTCAGCCGCAGCAGCTGGCGCTGGTGGTGGCCGGCGTCGACGACCTTCGGCACGAAGGTGACCGTGTCGCCGTTGGAGGAGTGCTGGATCTGCATCTCCGCGACGTCGAAACCGAGGTCGTTGAGCCGCCGGATCCGGCGCTCGATGTAGTGGTACTTGCCCGCCGGGTACACCGAGGTCCGGGTCAGCTCCTCCCACAGCTCGCCGTACCGGGTGCAGATCTCGAACCCGAACTCGACCGGGTCCAGCGACGGGTGCAGCGCCCCCGAGGCCTCCAGGTCGAGCAGCTCCCCGCTGATGTTCACCCGGGCCAGGTCGAGGTCGTACTCCCGCTGCCCGTTGCTCAGCTGCGGGTGCAGGTCGCCGGTCTCGGCGTCCACCAGGTACGCCGCGTACGCGCCCGCGTCGCGCCGGAACAGGGTGTTGGACAGCGAGCAGTCGCCCCACGCGAACCCGGCCAGGTGCAGGCGGACCAGCAGCACCGCCAGGGCGTCCATGAGGCGGTGCATGGTGGCCGGGCGCATCGTCGTCTCGAACATCGAGCGGTACGGCATCGAGCCGCCCAGGTGCCGGGTGACCAGCACCGACTCCAGCGGCTCGCCTTCCGTGTCGGTGCGGCCGGTGATCACCGCGAGCGGGTCGACCGCGGGGATGGCGAGCCGGTCCAGGTCGCGCAGCAGCTCGTACTCGCGCAGCGCCGGGCGCTCCGCCAGCTCCTTCACCGCCAGGACCTCGTCGCCGGCCCGCGCGTAGCGCACCACGTGCCGGGAGATGCCGCGGGGGAGCGGCACGAGGTACTCCTCGGGCCACTCCTCCAGCGGGACGTCCCAGGGGAGTTCGAGCAGGAGCGCGGGGTGCTCCGGGTTGGTGGCGTTGATCTGCAAGGCCATGGGACGAACCTTAAGGCCGGTGCGTCACGAGGCCAGCTCCCGGGCCCGGTCGGCGGCCGCCCGCACCGAGCCGCGGTGCAGCGGGCCGTGTCCCGGCAGCAGCGCGTCGCCGTCGAGGGCGCCGATCAGCTCCAGCGAGGCGACGGCCCGGGCCCGCTCGTGGTGGAACATGTCGGGCAGCAGCTGCGGGCCCTGGATCCGCGAGGTGCGGTGGCCGCTGACCAGCGCGTCCCCGGAGATCACCAGACCGGCCTCGGGCAGGTGGTAGACGGTGTGCCCGTCGGTGTGGCCGGGGGTGTGCACCGGGACCGGGCGGCCCGGCAGGTCGAGGGGGCCGTCGGCGACCGGGAACGCCTCGGGCGCCTTGACCGGGTGCTGCTCGGTGCCGCCGACCCGCAGCACGTGGACCAGCCACGGCACCACACCCGGCCGCCAGGCGTTCCTCACCACCTCGCCCACCGACACCTGCTGGAGGAACTCCCGCCGGGCGTGCGGGACTTCGGCCTCGTGGAGATAGACCGGCGTGCCGTGGGCGTCGCGCAGGTACTCGGCCGAGCCGAGGTGGTCGTTGTGCGCGTGCGTGATCAGCACGGCCGCGACCGCCTCCGGTGAACTGCCCACCTCCGCGAGGGAGTCGAGCAGCCCCTGCCGGTCCCCGGGGTAGCCGGTGTCCACCAGCGTGACGGCGTCGCCGTCCTTGAGGATCACCCAGTTGGTGTGCTGGCCGTGCACCAGATAGGCGCCCTTGCCGACTTCGTGTACCTCTGCCCGCATGATCACTCCGGCTTGCCCGTTCGTGCCGATCGAAACGGAGGACAGCCAACCACATGCGCCGGGCGGCCCGTTGCCGAGGCCCGGGTCACCGCACGCCCTGTGGCCGGAACTGGATGCTGATCCGCGGCCCGGCGGCCCGGGCCGTCTTCGGAACGCAGTGCTCCCAGGTCCGCTGGCAGGAGCCGCCCATCACGATCAGGTCGCCGTGGCCGAGCGGACGCCGGACCGAGGGGCCGCCGCGCCGCGGCCGCAGCAGCAGATCGCGGGGCGCGCCCACGGAGAGGATCGCGACCATGGTGTCCTCCCGCGCACCCCGGCCGATCCGGTCACCGTGCCAGGCCACGCTGTCCCGGCCGTCGCGGTAGTAGCAGAGCCCGGCCGTGGTGAACGGCTCGCCCAGCTCATCGCCATAGTGCCGGGTGAGCGCCTCGCGGGCCTCGGTGAGGACGGGGTGGGGCAGCGGGTCGCCGGCGCCGTAGAAGGAGAGCAGGCGCGGTACGTCCACGACGTTGTCGTACATCTGCCGGCGCTCGGCGTGCCAGGGGACGTCCGCCGCCAGCTCTTCGAACAGCGCGTCGGCGCCGCTCAGCCAGCCGGGCAGCACGTCGATCCAGGCGCCGGAACCGAGCACGGTCCGGCCGATGCCGTCGAGGGTGCCGAGCCGCAGTTCGTCGGTCTGGTCGAACAGGGAGCCCTGGAGGTGCGTGGCCATGAGGCAAGCGTACTCCGTAATCGAAAATCTGTTCCTATTTGATCTCCGGCGGGTTTGCGACGTGGACGTGCGCTCGGGCCTCTTTCGATACAGCGATGTATTCGATACATTCACGTATCGAACGGAGGTCGGCCCATGACAGTGGACGGCGGCACGCACCGGCGCGTGACCCGGCGGCGGGTGCAGACCCGCACCCGGCTGCTCGACGCCGCGTTCACCGTGTTCGCGGCCAAGGGCTTCGGGCGGGTCTCCATCGAGGAGGTCTGCGAGGCCGCCGGGTTCAGCCGGGGCGCCTTCTACTCCAACTTCGCCACCCTCGACGAGCTGTTCTTCGCCCTCTACCGGGAGCGCGCCGACCTCATCGCCCAGCAGGTCGCCGACGCCCTCGCCGGCGACGGACCCGACCTGGACGTACCGGCCGCCGTGGACCGGGTCACCGACGTACTGCTCCTCGACGTGGACTGGCTGCTGGTGAAGACCGACTTCCTGGTGCACGCCGCCCGGGACCCGGCCGTCGCCGGACTCCTCCTCGACCACCGCGCCCGGCTGCGCGAGGCCGTCGCCGACCGGCTGCTGCGGGCCCGCGGCCACACGCCGATCCCCGCCGTGCTCGGCGACGTCGAGGGCGCGGCCCAGGCCGTGGTCGCCGCCTACGACGGGGTCACGGTCCAGCTGCTGCTCGACAAGGACGTGGACCGGGCCCGCGCCTGGCTGGGGCAACTGCTCACCGCGCTGCTGACCGACGGCAGCACCCGACTCGGACGAGACCCCGGACAAGTCGGCTGAGACATCGGCCAAGACATCGGACAACACTCGGACAAGAAAGGCGTCGCCATGGACGCGGACGTCATCGTCGTCGGAGCCGGCCTGGCCGGCCTGGTCGCGGCGCACGAACTCACCAGCAGGGGCAGGCGCGTCGCCCTGGTCGACCAGGAGAACGCCGCGAACCTCGGCGGCCAGGCGTTCTGGTCCTTCGGCGGGCTCTTCCTCGTCGACTCGCCCGAACAGCGCCGCCTCGGCATCAAGGACTCCCTCGATCTGGCCTGGAACGACTGGCAGGGCAGCGCCCAGTTCGACCGCAAGGACGACGAGGACTCCTGGGCGGTGCGCTGGGCCCGGGCCTACGTCGAGTTCGCGGCGGGGGAGAAGCGGCCCTGGCTGCAGAGCCACGGCATCTCCCTGCTGCCGACCGTCGGCTGGGCCGAGCGCGGCGACCTGCGCGCCGACGGCCACGGCAACTCCGTGCCCCGCTTCCACGTGGCCTGGGGCACCGGCACCGGCGTGGTCGAACCCTTCGTCCGGTACGCCAGGCAGGCCTCCCGCGACGGACTGCTCACCTTCCACCACCGCCACCAGGTCGACGAACTCGTCATCGAGGACGGCAAGGCGCGCGGCGTCCGCGGCACCGTCCTCGCCCCCGACGACTCGGCGCGCGGCGTCGCCTCCAACCGCGAGCGTATCGGCGATTTCGAACTCACCGCCCAGGCCGTCGTCGTCGCCACCGGCGGCATCGGCGCCAACCACGACATCGTCCGCCGCTACTGGCCCGAACGCCTCGGCACGCCCCCCGCCGAGATGGTCACCGGCGTCCCCGCCTACGTGGACGGCCGCATGCTCGACATCAGTGCCGAGGCCGGCGTCCGCCTGGTCAACCGCGACCGCATGTGGCACTACACCGAAGGCATCCAGAACTGGAACTCCATCTGGCCCGGCCACGGCATCCGCATCCTGCCCGGCCCCTCCTCCATCTGGCTCGACGCCCTCGGCCGCCGCCTGCCCGACCCGTGCCTGCCGGGCTACGACACCCTCAGCACCCTCCGGCACCTGCGGACCACCGAGGACATCGCCGGGTACGACCACTCCTGGTTCGTCCTCACCCGCAAGATCGTCGAGAAGGAGTTCGCGCTCTCCGGTTCCGAGCAGAACCCCGACATCACCGCCAAGGACCGCAAGGCCGTGCTGCGCGACCGGCTGCTCGGCAAGGGCGCCCCCGGCCCGGTCCAGGCCTTCCTCGACCACGGCGCGGACTTCGTGACCGCGGCCTCCCTGGAGCAGCTGGTCGAGAAGATGAACGGCCTCACCGACAAGGCGCTCCTGGACGCGGCGGAGGTGCGCCGCCAGATCGTCGCCCGCGACCTGCAGATCGGCAACTCCTACAGCAAGGACTCCCAGGTCCAGGGCATCCACAACGCCCGCCGCTACATCGGCGACCGTCTCGGCCGGGTCGCCACCCCCCACCGCATCCTGGACCCGGCCGCCGGACCGCTGATCGGCGTCAAGCTGCACGTCCTCACCCGCAAGACCCTCGGCGGCATCCAGACCGACCTGGACTCCCGGGCCCTCGGCGCCGACGGGCAGCCGATCGGCGGGCTCTACGCGGCCGGCGAGGTGGCCGGCTTCGGCGGCGGCGGCGTGCACGGCTACAACGCGCTGGAGGGCACGTTCCTCGGCGGCTGCCTGTTCTCGGGGCGGGCGGCGGGGCGCGCGGCGGCGAAGCAGACCGGCTGAGCGCCGGCAGGGCCGTGGGGTGCCGTCCGCCGAGCCCCTTACGGGCTCTCAGTCGGCCAGGAGCCGTGCCAGTACCGTGGCGTGGCTCTCGGCCGGGGTCTTGGACGCGGTGAGCAGGGTCACCGGCCCCTCGTGCACCGACTTCCGCAGGCCGTCGAGGAGTTCGGCGGCCTCGGGAGCGGCCAGCTCCGCCTCGTAACGGTGCACGAACTCCTGGTACGAACCGCCGGCGTGGAACCAGCGGCGCAGTTCGTCCGACGGTGTCAGCCCCTTGGGCCACTCGTCCACGTGTGCGACCTCCTTGGACAGCCCGCGCGGCCAGAGCCGGTCCACCAGGACGCGCACCCCGTCCGCCGGCTCGGGCGACTCATAGATCCTGCGCACGCGCACGCTCACGGTCGATGCTCCCTTCGGCTCGCTGACGGTGCCGTGAGCGTAGACGGCGGCCCCGGCCCACGGGCTGCCGACGCGGCGCAGCTTGACCAGAATGAGGGGGAAACGCGGACCCCCGCGCGCCTAGTCTGTGGGCCATTGATCATCGGCCACCCCCCGAAGGAGTCCATGTGCAGGGCGCAAGCAGACGTACCGCAGTCCTCCGCCGCGAAGCCGTCCTCGGCACCGTCCCGGTCGCCGTGGCGGCCCTGCTCGCCGCCGCCGGAACGGCCTCGGCGAGCACGGTCGGCGCCGCCGGCGCGGGCGACCCCTACTTCCCGCTCAGCGGCAACGGCGGCTACCACGTCAGCCACTACGACCTGACGCTCCGCTACGACACCTCCTCCCGGCACCTCGACGGCACGGCGGTCCTCACCGCCCGCGCCACCGAGAAGCTGACCCGCTTCGACCTCGACCTCAGCGGCCTGAAGGTCACCCGGGTGACCGTCGACGGCCGGACCGCCCGTTTCAGCCGCAGCGGACAGGAACTCGTCGTCACACCGGCGCGGGCACTGGCGAAGGGCCGCGACTTCCGGGTCACCGTGGCGTACAACGGCACGCCCAAGCAGGTCACCGACCCCGACGGCTCGGCCGACGGCTGGATCCGCACCGACGACGGCGCGTTCGTCGCCGGGGAGCCGCAGGGCGCGATGACCTGGTTCCCGGCCAACAGCCACCCCAAGGACAAGGCGTCGTACGACTTCACGATCACCGTCCCCAAGGGGCGCACCGCCGTCGCCAACGGCGTCCTCCTCGGACAGCACACCTCGGGCGGCCGCACGACCTTCCGCTGGCGGCAGACCGAGCCGATGGCCGCGTACCTCGCGACCGCCACCGTCGGCAAGTTCAAGGTGCAGCAGTACACCACCCGGGACGGGATCAAGGTCTACAACGCGGTCGACCCGCGCGAGGCGAGCGCGTCGGCCGCCGTGCTGAAGAAGCTGCCGTCGGTGCTGGAATGGGAGAGCAAGCTGTTCGGGCCCTACCCGTTCCGGTCCGCCGGGTCGATAGTCGACCACGCGCCTGACGTCGGGTACGCGCTGGAGACGCAGGGCCGGCCGGTCTACGACTCGGCGCCGGACCTGAGCACGCTCGTGCACGAGAACGCCCACCAGTGGTTCGGCGACTCCGTCTCCCTCACCGCCTGGAAGGACATCTGGCTCAACGAGGGCTTCGCCACGTACGCCGAGTGGCTGTACAGCGAGCAGCACGGGGGAGACAGCGCGCAGAAGAGCTTCGACGCGCTGTACGCGAAGCCGGCGGGCGAGGAGTTGTGGGCGTATCCGCCGGGGGATCCGGGGAGCGGGAAGAACATCTTCGGCGAGCCGGTGTACGCGCGGGGCGCGATGGCTCTGCACGAGCTGCGGAAGACGGTCGGGGACCCGGTGTTCTTCCGGATTCTGCGGGCGTGGGCCGCGGAGCACCGGTACGGGCACGGGACCACTGCGGAGTTCGTGAAGCTCGCCGAGGCGGAGGCGGGGAAGGACCTCGGTTCCTTGTTCCAGACGTGGCTGTACAAGAAGGGCAAGCCGTAGCAGTCGTTCGGGTGACGGCCGGTGGGAGCTTTTCGCGGAGTTCCCCGCGCCCTTGACGGGGCACTGAAAGCTGACGAGTTTCTTACATTCGTCGGCCAAGGTCGGTCTCATGATCCATCGCAGAACAGCTGTCGCCCTCCTCTCCGCCGCCCCCCTCCTGCTCTCCGGGTGCGGGGGTGGCGCCGAGGCCGCGCCGAGCCGGTCGGGGGACGACCGGCCGGCACAGGGGACGGCTTCCCCCGCACCCGAGAGCAACAGCCCGCGGCCGGGCGGCATATCCGGGCTCGGGCCGAGGACCACGGCCGCGATACCCGGGCGGGCGGAGCAGGTCGTGGTCGCCTCCGGGCGCGGGAAGGACTCCCCGCTCTCCACCGTCGTCCTGTACGAACGCGACGACGACGTCTGGCAGCCCGGCGCCGTCTGGCCCGCGCACAACGGCAGGGACGGCTGGAGCGAGCACCACATGGCCGGGGACCTGCGCTCGCCCGTCGGCGTGTACGGGCTCACCGACGCCGGGGGCCTGCTCGCCGACCCGGGGACCAGGCTGCCGTACCACCACTCCTACGGCTTCACCTCGCCCGGTACCGGGTTCGAGGGCGAGCCGCTGGACGGTTCCTTCGACTATGTGATCGCCATCAACTACAACCGCGAGCCGGGCACTTCACCGCTCGACTGGACCCGGCCGATGGGTGCGAAGCGGGGCGGCGGCGTCTGGCTGCACGTCGACCACGGCGGCCCCACGCACGCCTGCGTCAGTGTCGCCAAGGCGCACATGAAGGAGTTGCTGCGCACCCTCGACCCGGCACGGCATCCGGTGGTCGTCATGGGGCACTCCGCCTGGCTCGCGCGGTAGACGGCTAGGGTTCGAACTCGTGTGTGCGCATGTGCTGGTCGCCGAGGACGACGAGATGCAGGCCGAGCTGATCCGGAGATCGCTGCTCGCCGAGGGGCACAGCGCGACCGTGGTCCACGACGGGGCCGCCGCGCTGGACGCGGCCCGGCGGCTCGGCCCCGACCTGGTCGTCCTCGACCTGATGCTCCCGGTCATCGACGGCTTCGGCGTCTGCCGGGTGCTGCGCGGCGGCGACCCGGAGATCCCGGTGCTGATGCTCACGGCCCGCTCCGACGAGGACGACGTGCTGCTCGGCCTGGAGCTGGGTGCCGACGACTACATGACCAAGCCGTACAGCCCGCGCGAGCTGATGGCCCGGATCCGGACGGTCCTGCGGCGCAGCGGACGGGCCGCCCCCGCCCGGGAGGAGGAACCCGCCGTGACCGCCGCCGGGATCAGCGTCGATCCCGTACGGCACACGGTGCGCTGCGACGGGGAGCCGGTGGAGGTGACCCCGGCCGAGTTCCAGATCCTGCTCGCCATGGCCGGGGAACCCGACCGGGTCTTCACCCGTCGGCAGTTGCTGCAGTGCACCCGGGGTTTCGACCGGTCCTCCACCGAACGGGCCGTGGACGTCCACGTGATGAACCTGCGCCGGAAGATCGAGGCCGATCCCCGGCGGCCGGTACGGCTGGTGACCGTGTTCGGCGTCGGCTACAAGCTGAGCGGCGGGCGGCCGTGAAGCCCCGGATACCGTGGCGCAAACGGCTGCTGGTCCGGCTGCTGTTCACCTCGGTGCTGATCGCCGTCTGCTCCGTCGCCGCCACCGCCTGGCTCGCCGTGACGACCACCACCAGCGCGCTGGAGGAGGAACAGGGGCAGGACCTGGCCGCCGACAACAAGATCCTCGCCGAACTCAGCGGGTACGCGGCGGACCACCCCGACTGGGCCGGAGTCCAGGGCACCGTGCGGGCGCTGGCCGCGAAGACCGGCCGCCGGATCGCGCTGACCACCGCCGACCGCACGCTGATCGCCGACTCGGCGTCCCACGACACCCCGCTGCCCCCTCGGCCCGCGGCCGCCGTGGACCCGCTGCACACCGACACCTACACCGAGTTCGGCGCCCAGCTCAGCGGCATCGACCCGCGCGCGGTCGGCCCGTTCCGGCTCACCGCGAGCGAGCGCGACGAACTGGACATGATCGCGAAGAAGCTGCAGTACTGCTTCGACCGTGTCGCCGCTCCGACCGCCGTCCGGCACACCCCGAGCGGGCGCCCCTACCTCGTCGCCGACGAGGGCACGGACGACCTCCTGTACCGCAAGTCCCCCTGCGGCGACGGCTACGCCGACCCGGCCACCGAGATGAACGCGGCGCTCGCCCACCCGACCCGCACCGAGACCAAGGCCCTCGCGGCACTGACGGACCTGGCCCGCCCCTGCCTCCGGGCCAAGGACATGGACCTGGGCGGTCCGCTCTCCCTCACCTACGACACGACGGGCCGCGACCCGGTCTCCGGTGCCTTCCTCGTCACCAAGAAGAAGGTGGTGCGGCGGGGGACCGACCGGACGGCGAAGAACTGCATCGCCGACGCCCGGCGCACCCAGCTCGAACCGTACGTCGCCCCGGCCGCCGAACTCTTCCTCGGCATCGGCGACCAGACCGCGCCCCGCTTCGACATGTCCCGGGCCAACAAGGCGAAGATCGTCGGCGCGGCCGGTCTGGTCCTCGCCGTGACGGTCGCCGTCACCGCCGTCGTCGCCATGCGCCTGGTACGGCCGCTGCGCGCGCTGACCGCCGCCGCGCAGCAGCCGCCCGAACTGCACGCCCGGGCGCCGGTGCGCACCCGGGACGAGACCGGGCTGCTGGCCGAGGCGTTCAACGACCTCACCGAACGCCGGGAACGCCTGGAGGAACAGCGCAGAGCGATGGTCAGCGACATCGCCCACGAACTGCGCAGCCCCCTCACCAACATCCGCGGCTGGCTGGAGGTCACCCGGGACGGTCTCGTCGACCCCGACCCGGCCCTGCTGGGCTCCCTGCACGAGGAGGCGCTGGTCCTGCAGCGGATCATCGACGACCTCCAGGACCTGGCCGCCGCCGACGCCGGCACCCTGCGCGTGCACCGCGAACCGGTGCGCGCCGCCGACCTGGTCGACCAGGCCGCCGCCGCCCACCGCGTCGCCGCCGACGCGGCCGGGGTCACCCTGCTGACCGACACCGACGGCACCGCCTGGCTCGACGCCGACCCGGTGCGGATGCGGCAGGCCCTCGGCAACCTGGTCTCCAACGCGATCCGGCACACCCCCGTCGACGGCACGGTGACCCTGTCCGCCCGCCGGGCCGGCGACGACGTCGTTCTCACCGTCACCGACACGGGGCCGGGCATCGCGGCCGACGATCTCCCGCACGTCTTCGAGCGGTTCTGGCGCGCGGAGAAGTCCCGCAGCCGCCGTACCGGAGGCAGCGGCCTCGGCCTGCCGATCGTGCGCCATCTGCTCGCCGCCCACGACGGCACCGCCGAGGCGCGCAGCGAACCCGGCAAGGGCGCCGAGTTCACCCTGCGGCTGCCGGCCGCACCGGCCCCGGCCGACGTCAGCTGAACCGGCGCTCCGCCCGCTGCCGGCGGCGGGCCAGCAGCCGGCGTTCCGCCTCGGTGGTACCGCCCCAGATGCCGACGGCCTGCCCGGACTCCATCGCCCAGTTCAGACAGGATTCCTGCACCGGGCAGCGTTCGCAGACCGCTTTCGCGCGTCGCGTCTGATGCAATGACGGGCCGGTGGTGCCGATCGGGAAGAAGAGGTCGGGGTCCTCGTTGCGGCACTCGGCGTGGTCTCGCCAGTCGTCCATCGATGTCACCTGCGATCCAAGTCGATTCTGCCGTTCGTGTGCGTTGCTCGGGTCCGGGTCACCGGTCCGGGCACGGCTGAAACGGGCAAGTCCCGCAGGATTCGCGGGCGGTCACTGCTCGCGCAGGCCCCAGGGGGAGCCGTACTCGGTCAGCAGGTCGAGGAACGGGCGGGCCGGGAACGCCTCCGGACCGAGGACGCCCGAGCCCGACCACGCGCCGGTGGCCAGGAGTTCGAGGGCGACGACCGGGTTGAGGGCCGTCTGCCACACCACGGCCTGACAACCGTACTCCGCCATGGACCACTCGTTGTCGACGACGTGGTAGAGATACACCTCCCGCGGCTGCCCGTCCTTCACACCGCGCACCCAGGTGCCCGCGCAGGTCTTGCCGCGCATGCGCTCGCCGAGCGTCGCAGGATCCGGCAGCGACGCGGCGACCACGTCGCGGGGCGAGACCTCGACCGGCCCTTCGGCGCCGGGCACCGTCACCGGGGCGGTGCGGTCCAGCCCCAGCAGGTGCAGCGTCTTCAGCGTCTCGATGAACTCGCGTCCGAGCCCGTACTTGAAGGTGACCCGCCGCGCGTCCACCCAGCGCGGCACCAGCAGCACCTCCTCGTGCTCGACGTTCACGCACTCGACCGGCCCGATCCCGTCCGGGAAGTCGAACAACTCGGGCTCGCTGAACGGCGCGGTGGTGAACCAGCCGCGCTCCCGCTCGTACACGACGGGCGGGTTGAGGCACTCCTCGATGGTGGTCCAGATGCTGAAGGAGGGCGCGAACTCGTAGCCGTCCACGGTCAGGTTCGCGCCGTCGCGGATGCCGATCTCCTCGATCCCGTCGAAGAGCTCGTCGGCCGCGTACCGGGCGAACACGTCCGAAAGCCCGGGCTCCACCCCCATCCCGACCAGCGCCAGCGCGCCCGCCCGCTCCCACTCCCCGGCCAGCGCGAACTGCTCGTCGCCCAACTTGACCCCGCACTCCTCGTACGGCAGGTCGGGATGGGGCCGGGACAGTGACATCGCCATGTCGAGGTAGTCCGTGCCGGCCTTGCGGGCGGCCCGGAACAGGGGCATGACGAAGCGCGGGTCGGTGGCGTTGAGCAGCACGTCGCAGCCGTGCCGGGCCAGCAGGGCGGCCACGGCCGCCTCGTCGCCGGCGTCGACGCGTTCGGCGCGGAACCGGTCGTCGCCGACGGCCGCCACCGCCGCCTCGGCGCGGGCCCGGTCGTAGTCGGCGACCACCATCAGGTCGAAGAACGGCCGCCGGGCCGCGATCCGGGTGACGGCGGTGCCCACACCACCGGCTCCCACGAGCAGTACACGCATGCCGGAATCTCCTTCTCGGACAGAGAGCTGGGTCGGGTACGGGGCGCCTTGGCCGGAATGAAACGCCGGGCCGTCGCGTAAGGTCAATGGCGTTGGCATAAGGACGGCGGGGAGTACGCGATGCCCAAAACGGTCGTACCGGAGGACAAGCGGCGCAGGCGCCGCCCCACCCGCAGCGGCACGGTGCTCTCCGAGCGGCTGATCGTGGAGACCGCGCTGCGCCTGCTGCGCGAGCACGGCAGCGCCGGCCTGACCGCCCGCCGCCTCGGCCTCGCCCTCGACTGCGACCCCAGCACCCTGTACCGCTACTTCCGGGGCATGGACGACCTGACCCTGGCGATCGGCGACGCCCTCATCGGCGAGGCGCTGGCCGGCTGGGCCCCGGCAGGGGAGTGGCGGACGGATCTGCGGACCATCGGCCTGCGCATCCACGCGCAGTACGTCGCCCACCCGCAGGCCGCCCTGCTGACGACGAACCGCGTGACCGGCCGGGCCCACGAACTGGCCGCAGACGAGGCCGTCCTGGACATCCTGCGCACGGCAGGCTTCTCACTGCCCGACACCGTCCGCATCTACCACGCCTTCATCGACCAGACCCTCGCCTTCGCCGCCCTCGACGCGGCCTCCCTCGCCCTCCCGAAGGACTCCCAGCGCGCCGACGAGGACAAATGGCGCTCCACCTACGCCCACCTCCCGCACACGACCCACCCACGCATCGCGGAGGCGTCCCGCCTGCTGGCGAAACGCATGGTGACGAGCGCATACCCAACGGCCCTGGACATGCTCCTGGACAGCGCGGAACGGTCCTTGTGACCGCCCCGCCCCGAGCGCCCCTTCAGGGGCGCTCGGGGCGCCCCCGGCCGAAGGCTGGGGGAGGAACCGCGCGACAAGCCCCCACCCACCCGCACCCGCACGACAACCGGCCGCCCCCTCACGGCCGGCGCAACGCACCCCCCGCCGTCCGCAGAACCGCCTCCGCCACCGCCCCCAGAGCCGGCGAGTCCAACCTCCACTGCTGCCAGTACAACGGCACGTCGACCCACAGCTCCCGCCGCTCTCCCAGCCGCACCAGCCGCCCCTCCCGCAACCGCGGCACCGCCTGCGGCTCCGGCACCATCCCCCACCCCAGCCCCTCCGTCACCGCGTCCACGAACCCCTCGGACGTCGGCACGTAGTGCCGCAGCGCACTCGCCCCCGCACCGCCCAGCCGCCGTACGAACCCGTCCTGGAAGTCGTCGACCCGGTCGAACACGACCACCGGCGCCCCGGCCAGCGCCTCCGGCAGCGCCCCCGCCAGACGCGTCGCCGCGAACTCCGGCGCCGCCACGGGCAGGTACCGCATCCGCCCCAGTGCCCGCACCGAACACCCGGGCACCGCATCCGGCGACGACGTCACCGCCGCCATCACCAGCCCCTCCCGCAGCAGCGCGGCCGTATGGTCCTCGTCCTCCCGCCGCAACTCGACGTAGACGCCCGGCAGCCCGGTCAGCGCCCGCAGGAACCACGTCGCCAGCGAGTCCGCGTTCACCGCGACCGACACCCGGGTCGGCTCCCCGGCGCCGCTCATGCCCAGCTCGCCGCGCGCGTCCCGCTCCAGCCGCGCCAGTTGGCGGGCGAACCGGACCAGCACCTCACCCGACTCCGTCGGCCGCACCGGTTTGGACCGTTGCAGCAGCACCCGGCCGGTGCGCTGCTCCAGCGCCTTCACCCGCTGGCTGACCGCCGACGGCGTCACATGCAGGGCCGCGGCCGCCGCGTCGAACGTGCCCTCGTCCACCACCGCCAGCAGCGTCCGCACCTGGTCGAGCGGAAGCTCCACCGTCCCACTCCCGTCTTCCCCGTCTTCTGCCACCTTCAGCTGCGTTAATGGTACGTAAAAATCTTTAGCTGTACGCACAGTGATCGCTTCCGTAGCGTCGAGGGCATGTCCAGCTCTCTCGCCGCCGCTGCCGCCGGTTTCGGCAGCGGCCTCTCGCTCATCGTCGCCATCGGTGCCCAGAACGCCTTCGTGCTGCGTCAGGGCGTCCGCCGTGACGCGGTCCTCGTGGTCGTCGGTATCTGCGCGCTCTCCGACGCCGCCCTCATCTCGCTCGGCGTCGGCGGGGTGGGCGCGATCGTCGTGGCCTGGCCGGGCGCGGTACGGGCGGTCGGGCTGATCGGCGGCGCCTTCCTGCTCTGCTACGGCGCCCTGGCCGCCCGCCGGGTCCTGCGGCCCGGCACCGGCGGCCTGCGCGCCGACGGCGAGGCGGCCGGGTCCCGGCGGCGGGCGGTGCTCACCTGCCTCGCCATGACCTGGCTCAACCCGCACGTGTACCTGGACACCGTGTTCCTGCTCGGCTCTCTCGCCGCCGACCGGGGCGACCTGCGCTGGACCTTCGGCCTCGGCGCCGCCCTCGCCAGCCTCTGCTGGTTCACCGCCCTCGGCTTCGGCGCCCGGCTGCTCGGCCGGTACCTCGCCGGGCCCGCCGCCTGGCGGGTGCTGGACGGGCTGGTGGCGCTCACCATGATCGGGCTCGGCCTCATGCTGGTGGCGGGATCCTGAGGCGCCCGGATCCCCGCGGTGCCGCATCCTGAGACAACCGGTTCGGCAGCCGCCGAAGTTGCTGCGATAGTGAACCTGCAACAGAAAAGATGTAGCGGGCATCGAGAAGAGCAGGACACCAGGAACTCCGTGGACACCAGCGAGAGCGGCACCCAGTCCGACATACAGACCCCCGACGACACCACGGCCGCCCCGCCCCGGAGCGGCTGGCGGCGCTGGGCGATGGACACCCGCCCGCTGCGCATCCCGGCCTACCGCAGGCTGTGGACGTCGACCATCGTCACCTCGGTCGGCAGCCAGCTGACCGCCGTCGCCGTGCCCAAGCAGATCTTCGACATCACCGGGTCGTCCGCCTGGGTCGGCGCGGCCAGCCTCGCCGGACTGCTGCCGCTGATCGTGTTCGCGCTGTGGGGCGGCGCGGTCGCCGACACCATGGACCGCCGCAGGCTCCTGCTGATCACCAACATCGGTATCGGCGTGACCTCGCTGCTGTTCTTCGTCCAGGCGGCCACCGGGATGAAGTCCGTGGCCGCGCTGATGGTGCTGCTCGCGATGCAGCAGGCGTTCTGGGGGCTGAACGCGCCCGCCCGTACCGCGTCCATCGCGCGGCTGGTCCCCGAGGCCCAGCTGCCCGCCGCGAACGCCCTCGGGTCGACCGTCATGCAGACCGGGCAGGTCGTGGGTCCGCTGCTCGCGGGTGCCCTGATCCCCGTCATCGGGCTGCCCGAGCTGTACCTGATCGACGCGCTGGCGCTGTGCGTGACGGTGTGGGCGGTCTACCGGCTGCCCGCGCTGCCGCCGCTCGCGGGCGCGACGGCGCGCCGGGCCGGGGTGCGCGAGATCGTGGCGGGCTTCCGGTACATCTCCCTGCACAAGGTGCTGCTGCTGTCGTTCCTCGCGGACATCATCGCGATGGTCTTCGGCATGCCCCGCGCCCTGTTCCCGCAGCTCGCCGCGCAGACCTACGCCCCCTACGGCGAGGGGCTCGCGCTCGGCCTGCTGTTCGCCGCGATCCCGGTCGGCGCGGTCCTCGGCGGGCTCCTCTCGGGCACCTTCTCGCGGGCCCGCCGGCACGGCCTGATGGTGATCGGCGCGGTGGTCGGCTGGGGAGCTGCCGTCGCCGGGTTCGGGCTGAGCCGCAACCTCTGGGTCGCCGTGGCCTTCCTGGCCGCCGCCGGGGTCGCCGACATGGTCTCGATGGTCTTCCGCGGCGCGATCCTGCTGTCCGCGGCGACCGACGAGATGCGGGGCCGGATGCAGGGCGTGTTCACCGTGGTGGTCGCGGGCGGCCCGCGCCTGGCCGACGTGCTGCACGGCACCGCGGGCTCGGTCTTCGGGCCGCGTGCGGCGGTCGCGGGCGGCGGGCTGCTGGTGGTCGCGGTGATGCTGGCCCTGGCCGTCGCCGTCCCGGCCCTGCGCCGCTACCGCGTCTGACCGGGCTGCGCGGCTACGCGGGCCGTCGCCCGACGTACGCGTCGAGCAGCTTGCCCCGGGTGACCTCAAGCCGGCTGGCGAGGATCTCGGCGACGGTCCGCACCAGCGACAGGCCGAGCAGCGGGTCCTCCACGCACAGCGCGAGGACGGCCGAGGCGTCGTACTCGTAGGCCCGCACCTGGCTGAAGGCCACCGCCCCGAAGTCCCAGGTGTACGGCGGGAACAGCCAGGACCAGCCGAGCAGGTCGCCGGCGCCCAGGGTGGCGACGGTGACCCGCTTGTGCGACGTCACCTCCTGGTCCAGGTTGACCGCGCCCGAGCGGATCACCCAGAACCGGTCGGCGGTGCCGCCGGCCTCGAAGATCCTGGAGTCCTCGGGGAAGGACACCTCGTGAGCCAGTTCCATGAGGCGCTCGCGCTGGGCCTGGGGCAGGGCGGTGAGCAGTTTGATGGCTTTGGTCATGGCACGGGACTCCTCGCCGGCGAGGGTACGGGGTGCTTTCCCTACGCCCATTTCAGCCGCTGCCGCCCCGCCAGGCACCTCGAAGAAGGTGAGAATCGCCGTCGCGAACCGGTCCGGACGTGAAAAAGCCCTGGCTGGACGGGGGAGGCCAGCCAGGGCCGTCAGAGGTGGCGCGGGAGGACCTGTTGTCAACTCCTCGACCACTTATGGATGAACGATAAACCATCCAGTGCGATTTCACGTAGCCGTGAACAGGGTACGTGACCCGTTTCACTTTGGGGAGCCCCTTGTCGCCACCGAACGGGTTTGACCGCGCACGGACCGGTGAGCCGAAAGGAAGAGCCCCGTACGGACGGGACCGAGCCAACCCACCGGTCCACCACCCAGGGAGCGAAAGGATGTACGACAAGTACCGGACCGAGTCAACCATGGCACCACCCGAGACCCGCCGGCCGCCGCTGCGGCCGGCCGACGCCCGCAGAGCGGTACGCGGCGCGGTCGCGCGACGAGCCCTGCCGTGCCCCGCCGAAGCCCTCGACGACGCCCTGCTCGTCACCTCGGAGCTGGCCACCAACGCGATCCTGCACGGCGGCGGGATCACCAGCTTCGCCGTCGACGTCGAGGGGTGCGCGGTACGGGTGTCCGTCAGCGACCGCAGCGACGAAGTACCCGTAGCCGAACGGGCCGTCGACGAACGGCACCGGTGGCGGGCCGGCGGCCGGGGCTGGCCCATCGTCTGCCGGCTGGCCCGGGACGTCGAGGTCGCCGGACTGCCCTGCGGAGGCAAGCGGATCACCGCGGTCGTGCCCCTGAACTGAGCTCGCGGACGAACCGGTTCCGGCAACGTTGTTTGGGCCCGGATCGAAGGGGCAGGCGGAGTGTCGTGCTTCGGACCGGAGGCGCGCGCCAGTGGGAGCAGTCGTACGACAGCCCCCGGGCCCGCAGAGCGGTCCGGGTGGTGCTTCCGCGGCAACCCTGACATCGCAGTTCGGGCCCAGTCCCGGGACGACGTTCCGGCGACGCCCTGAAACCCACAGTTCAGGAGCGAATCCGCATGCCCACCGACTTGCCGACCAGCCGTTCCCACACGCCCGAAACCACCCGTACGGCGCCCCGCCGGACTCACGACGACGCCCCCGACACGGCGGCCCTGTTCGCCCGCCTCGCCCTGCTGGACGACGGCCCCGAGCGGGACGTCCTGCGCGACGAACTGGTCGCCGCCTGGCTGCCGATGGCGCACCGGATCGCCGGCCGTTTCCGCGACCGCGGCGAGTCCGTCGAGGACCTGCGCCAGGTCGCGGCCCTGGGCCTGGTCAAGGCCGTCGACCGCTACGACCCCTCGCGCGGCGCGTTCGAGAGCTACGCGGTGCCCACCATCACCGGCGAGGTCAAGCGGCACTTCCGCGACCGGATGTGGGCGCTGCGCGTCCCGCGCCGGGTGCAGGAACTGCGCAACCGGGTACGGGTGGCCCGCCGCGAACTCACCCAGAACCCGGGCTCCGCCGAGCCCACGGTCGCCGAACTCGCCGCCCATACCGGGCTGACCGAGGACGAGGTCAGCGCCGGGATGGAGGCCCTGGAGAGCTTCAGCACCCTCTCGCTCGACGCCGAACTCTCCACCGGAGAGGACGGCTACAGCCTCGCCGACACCCTCGGGGAGGCCGACGGCTCCTACGAGGTCGTCGTGGACCGCGAGGCGGCCAAGGAAGGGCTGCGCCGGCTGCCCGAACGGGAGCGGGCCATCCTCTACATGCGCTTCTTCGAGGACATGACCCAGAGCCGGATCGCCGACAAGCTCGGCATCTCCCAGATGCACGTATCCCGGCTCATCAGCCGCAGCTGCGCCCGTGTCCGCGCCGAGGCGCTGGGCCGGAACGCCGAATGACCCCCACAACCCCCATGGCCGCCGTGGAACCACTTCCGACCGACCGAGGAGTGAAGCCGTGCTGATGCCCCACCCCGCCACACTGCGCCGGCTCGTGGACGACTACGAGCGTGCACGCGCCGCGGAGACGGCACCGGGCCCCGCAGCGGGCGACCTGGCCTACACGCTCTGCGTGATCACCGGAACCCGCGACATCGCATCGGCCCTGGCGAAGGCCCGCCACCTTCTGGCCGCCGACGCGACGGCCGGCCTGCCGCCCGTCACCATCCCCGCCACGCCCACCGTTCCGGCACCGGCCACGGGGGTTCTGGGGGACGCGCGCGAGCGCGCGTCCGTCCCCCTCGCGGTGGCGGAGTGACCCGGCCTCAGGGGGCGGGCTGCCGGACGGGGACGCCCAAGGGGCGGGCCAGGCCCGTCACCGACTCGTCCAGGCGCTGGAGGTGGCGCAGCACGCGGTCGGTCACCCTGCCGTAGCGCGGGGCGCGGAGCGTGCCCGGTTCCAGAATCGAGGCGATGCTGGGGCCGGTCTCGATTCCCGCGTCCGCCCCGCCGCCGGCGACATGGGCGGCGATCGTCTCGATGTTGTGCACGATCCGCCGTCCCGCCCCGCGCAGCCGGGGATCCGCCGCGATGGCCGGATGGGTGGGCAGCAACTCCGCCGTGGCCGCCAGCGACCGCGCGTGGTAGGCGCAGGTCTCCAGGAGCGCCACCAGGTAGCGGGCGGTGTCCCGGCGGGAGCGCAGCGGGGTGATCGGATGGGTCAGCGGCTGGACGGCCGCCGCCAGGTCGGCCAGCGCCTGGTCCAGGGCACGGGCCTTCTCCACCAGGTCGACCGGCGGCGCCCCGGCCAGCTGGTCGGCGGCGGCCCGGGTCACGTCGGCCAACCGGTCCAGCGTCGTCACGAGCAGGTCGTCGGTACGGCGGTCGGTGTGTACCGGCAGCACCACCGCGGCCGCGATCACGCCGCACACGGCACCGAGCGCCGTCTCCGCCACCCGCAGCACCAGGACGTCCAGGCTGTAGGTGTTGAGCAGCGTGTACAGCAGACCCAGCATCGCCGTCACGAAGAACGACATGAGGGTGTACGAGATCGGCGCCGAGTAGAACATCGCGAAGATGAAGAGCAGCACCAGCCCGAACGCCGTCCACGTGTGGTGCCCGACCAGTCCCGCGAGCAGGATGCCCGCCACCACGCCGAGCACCGTGCCGAGCAGCCGGCGGTAGCCCTTGACCAGGATCTCGCCGGTGGACGCGGTGTTGAGGAACACGATCCAGCAGGTCAGCACCGCCCAGTACCAGCGCTGGGCGGACAGGAACTCGCCGCCCACGACGGCCAGCGACGAGCCGACCGCCACCTGCACCGCCGCCCGCGTGGTGGGCCGGCGCAGCCCGGTCGCCTCCACCGTCTGCCGGTCGGTCTCCCCGACGCCCTCGATGGCCGCGTCCTCGGCGTCCAGTTCCTCCCGGGACCGGGAGGTGGCCGGGGTGTCGTCGGACTCGTCCTGCGGCCCGTCCAGGGCGATTCGCAGGCCCAGCACCGCCCGCCCGGCCTCGCCGATGCCCCGGAAGACGTCCTGGACGGCGGGGGAGGCGGCCGGCAGGTTCTCCCCCTCGCGGTAGCCGAGCAGCCGGTTGCGGAGCCCGGCCAGCGCGGTCCCCTTCCCGGGGCCGCCCGGCCGCAGCACCAGCAGCCGCAGCGCCTCCAGGTCCAGCCGCAGCCGCTCCATCGCCTCGTCCCGCACCGGCTCCCCGAGGGCCGACGGCAGCGGGGCACCGGGCAGATGGAGGGTGAGCGTGTCCGCCCGCTCGGTGCCGCGCGCGGTGAGCAGCAGCAGCCCGAGCCGCTCGGCGGCGATCTCCGCGTCCGCGATCCGGCGCTGCACCAGCCTCGCCACCGCCTCGTCGGAGGTGCCGTCCGCGAGCCGCCCCTGGATCAGCAGCGCGGTCTCGTGCAGCCGGGCGGTCCTGACCCGGACCTCCTCCACCGCCTTGTCCAGCTCGTCCGGTCCGGCGTCGAGCAGCTCGGCCTGTGCGGACACCAGCTGGGCGAGCCGGGCCCGGAAGGCCCGCCGCAGCCGGTCCAGGATGCCCGCGGCGGTCTCCCGCACCAGCACGAAACGCGCCACGGCGGCACAGCCGAACGCCACCGTGATCGTGAGGTACAGGCCGGGCAGCGCGGCCACGGTCGCGTGCACGAACAGCGAGGCGAAGTAGATCTGGAAGCCGATCAGCCCCAGCGCCGTGCCCCGGTCGCCGAAGCGGCGGCTGTAGACGGCGCAGAAGATGAGCGCCACGAAGAAGAGGTCGCCCGCCACCACCCGCGTGTTGAGCAACGCGCCCAGCGACATCGAGGCGAGCGCCACCGGCAGGCCGAGCGCGAGCGTGACGGCCTGCTCCGGCCGCCCCTTCTCCCGGATCGCGAAGGTGGCCACCATCGCCGTGATGGCCCCGGCGACCAGATGGGTCACGCCGGTCCGCAGCGCCGCCAGCACGGCGAGCGTGAGCGCGATCGACGTGACGGTGCGCAGACCGGCGGTGAACCGGAGCAGGCCGGGGTCGGCCGCCGAGAGCCGCCCCCTGAGCTCCGCCCACGCCGACCGCCCCGCCGTGCTCACCCCGCCGCGCTCTGCGTCACGCCGGCGAACTGCCGGGGTCCTCGGGTCCCTCGGCGCGCGCCCGCACCTGCTCGGGCGTCAGATAGGTGTCCGTGTACTCGAAGTCCTTGAGCCGGGCCGGCTTGCGCGACTGGAACCCCGTGCGCACGAAATCGTCACCGGCCAGCGCGTTCAGCAGCCAGTTGGTGGCGACCCGGGTCTTGGCCACGTTGGTGCGCAGCGCCGACCAGTGGTAGCCGCGGGCCACCGCCTGGGCGGGCAGACCGCGCAGCTCGATGCCGAGCGGCTTGGAGACCGCGTCCTTGCCGCCGAGGTCCACCACGAGCCCCAGGTCCTTGTGCACGTACGGGCGGAGCGCCTGGCCGCGCAGCGCCGCGATGACGTTGTCGGCGACCACCTTGCCCTGCCGCATGGCGTGCTGGGCGGTCGGTGGGCAGACCGCGCCCGGCTCGTCCTTCGCCTTGTCCGGTACGGCCGCCGCGTCGCCGAGCGCGAACACCCCGTCGTGGCCGGGCAGGGTCATCTCGGCGGTGACCGCGAGCCGCCCCCGTACCGTCTCGGCGCCCATGGTGGCGATCAGCGGGCTGGCCACCACCCCGGCCGTCCAGATCAGCGTGTGGGTGGGCACCACCCGGCCGTCGGTGAAGGTGACCTCCTCGGGGCCCGCCTTCTCGATGGACACCCCGAGCGAGACGTCCACGCCGCGGCGGCGCAGCACCTCCTGGGCGCTGCGGCCGAGCTTGTCGCCGAGCTCCGGCATCAGCTTCGGCGCGATGTCGATCAGGTGCCACTTGATCAGCTTCGGGTCCAGGTTCGGGTAGCGGGTCAGGGCCGCGTGTGTGAGCTTCTGCAGACAGGCCGCGGTCTCGGTGCCCGCGTAGCCGCCGCCGACCACCACGAACTGCAGCCGCGCGGCGCGTTCGGCCGGGTCGTCGCTGGCGTCGGCGAGATCGAGCTGGGCGATGACGTGGTCGCGGATGTAGGCGGCCTCGGCGAGGGTCTTCATACCGAACGCGTGGTCGGTCAGGCCGGGAATGTCGAAAGTGCGGGTGACGCTGCCCGGGGCCAGCACGATGTAGTCGTACCGCTCGTTGACGAGCTGGTCGGTTATGGTGCGGACGACGCACACCTTGGACTTCAGGTCCACGCCGATGGCGCCGCCCGGGATGATGCGGGTGCGGTACCGCTTGCTGCGGCGCAGTGAGACGGCGATCGACTGGGGCGTCAGCACGCCCGAGGCGACCTGTGGCAGCAGGGGCAGATAGAGCTGGTAGGAGGTCGGCGAGACCAGGGTGACGTCGGCCTCGTCGGGGGCGAGTTTCCGCTCCAGGCGGCGCACGCACTCCACTCCGGCGAAGCCTGCGCCCACCACCAGGATCCTGGGTCGTGTCACGGTGTTTCCCTTTCCGCTGCTCCAGGCCGTTCGGCTCGACGCCGTCCGCGTGCCCAGGAACGCTTGCTTCGCACCACATCGATCCCACCGTGCCCGACGCCGTTCCGCCAGCCGGGCGGAGCAGGCAGACGAACGCGTGGGCTCCAGCATGCCCCTGGATCACACGGAGAAACCGGCCGTCGCACAGATATGCGCCGGACTTCCGTCCGGTCAAAGGCCGTCCCACGGCGATCACATGCGCCAGTAGAGTGCCCGCCATGGCGCAGACCCAGCCCGGAACGGGCTTCCAGAAGCGGCACATCGACCCCGACCGCGTCACCCCGCTGGTGGCCGCCCTGGACTCCCAGGACGCCAACCCCGGGGTACGGCGGCTGCGCGCGTGGGCCGAGGAGGCGCTGGCGCTGCGGCCCGGCGAGCGGCTCGTCGACGTCGGGTCCGGCACCGGCTCGCAGACCCGGGCACTGGCCGCAGCCCTCGGCCCGGACGGTGTCGCCGTCGGCGTGGAGGTCAACCCGAGTCTGCGCGCGGTCGCCGAGGAGCGGTCCGCCGACAGCAGGGCCCGCTTCCTGCAGGGCGAGGCGGAGGCGCTGCCCGTGCCGGACGGCTCGATGGACGTCGTGTGGTGCGAGCGGGTCCTCCAGCACCTCCACGAGCCCGACCGGGCGATCGCCGAGATGGCCAGGGTGCTGCGTCCCGGCGGCCGGGTGGCCCTGCTCGACACCGACTGGGGGACCACCCTCCTGCACCCCGGGGACCCGGCGGTGGTACGCGCCCTGACCGGGGCCGCACTCAACGGCGCCAACCCCTACTCGGGGCGCCGCCTGGTCGGCCAGCTGAGCGCGGCCGGGTTCGTGGTGGACGACCGCGGGTCGCAGGCCCTGCTCCAGGACCACGATTCGGTCGCCTGGCCGCTGATCCGCATGCTCGCCGAGGCCGCCGTGCGCACCGGCGCCGTCACCGGGGAACAGCGTGACACCCTGTACGCCGATCTCGCCGAGGCGGCCGAGCGGGGCGCGGTGCACATGTCGGTGACGATGTTCGGGGTGGTCGCGCACCTGCCCGGGTGACCGCACCCGCCCGCACCGGGCCGCCCTCACCAGGGCAGAAAGGCGTGGACGTCCTTGCCGTCCGCGGTGACGACCACACTGACCTGGTCGCACAGCGTGTGCAGCAGGTGCCAGCCGACGCCGCCCCCGCCCCCGTCCGGGTGGAAGGGCCGCGGCTCGGGCCGGACCCGGCTGGAGTCGTGCATCGTGACATGGACGCCGTCGTACGTGCGGCGCATGCGCAGTTCGAAGGGGCCCGGCGCATACTGGACGACGTTGGCGGCCAGTTCCGTCACGACCAGCAGAATGTCGTTCCAGCAGTCCGGATGCGTGGGCGGCGAGGTGCGGGCGATACCGGCCAGGTAGCCGTCGGCGGCGAGCCGCGCACCGGTCACATCGCTCAGCCGGCCCGGGAAGGGGACCGTGCATCCGTCGGTCTCCTGCGCGGATCGTCCGTCGTCCCGCCGTGGTCCGGTCCCCATCTCGTCTCTCTCAGTCCCGAAAGGGTGTCCTCGTCGCGCTGGTCTCTTCTTCTTCGCGGCGAGTTCCCACCATGGCAGCGGATAAGCGTGATCCGTTCACCGGAACACGTTGTCCGAATCGTCCCAGTCGGCCGGTTCCGGCTGGCCCGGGCGGCGTACCGCCTGCGAGCGGGCCTGGTACATGGCGTCGATCTCGGCCGCGTAGTGGCGTGCTATCGCGTCCCGGCGCAGCTTCATCGACGGTGTCAGCATGCCGTTGCCCGGGGCGAACGGTTCCTGGAGCACCCGGTAGACCCGGATCGACTCGGCGCGGGAGACCACGCTGTTGGCGGACGCGATGGCGCGGGCGATCTCCTCGCGCAGCGCGTTCTCCTCGCGCGCCTCCCGCCCGGGCGAGTCGCCCGGCACCGCCAGCGCCCCCCGCCAGTGCGCGAGGAAGTCCGGGTCCAGGGTGATCAGCGCGCCCACACAGGGCCGGTCGTCCCCGACGACCACCGCCTGGTGCACCAGCGGGTGCATCCGCAGCCGCTGCTCCAGCGGGGCCGGGGCCACGCTCTTGCCGCTGCTCGTGATGATGATGTCCTTCTTGCGGCCCGTGATGGTCAGATAGCCCTCCGGGTCCAGCCGGCCGATGTCCCCGGTGGCCAGCCAGCCGCCGCGCAGCGCGGCCCGGGTCGCGTAGTCGTCGCCGACGTACCCCTGGAACACCGACGGACCGCGCACCAGGATCTCGCCGTCGTCGGCCACCTGGATCTGGGTGCCCGGCAGAGCCTGGCCGACCGTGCCCGACTTCTCCCGGCCCAGCGGCTGCATGGTGATCCCGCCGCTGGACTCGGTCAGGCCGTACCCGTCATGGACGTACATGCCGATGCCCTCGTAGAAGAGGGTGAGTTCACGGCTGAGCGAGGAGCCGCCGGACGTGGCTCGCAGCACCCGCCCGCCGAGTGCACCGCGCAGCTTGCGGTACACCGTCCGCTCGTACAGGGCGTGCTGCAGCCGCAGGTCGAAGCCCGGGCCCGCCCCGGTGCCCAGCCGCTGCCGCTCCGTGGCCGCGGCGAAGTCCCGCGCGGTCTCCGCGGCCCGCTCGAACAGGGCACCCCGGCCGTGCTGCTGGGAGGTGCGCAGGAAAGTCTTGTACAGCTTCTCCAGCACCGAAGGCACGGCGTACAGATAGGTCGGCCGGAACGTGGCCAGCGCCGTGGCCAGCGCGGCCTCGGTCATCTCCGGCTCGTGGCCCATCAGGATGCCGCCGCGCAGACAGATCACCATGATCATCAGGCCGTACACGTGCGAGAACGGCAGGAAGGCCAGGACGGAGGCCTGCTCGCCGGGGCGTGCCGCGGTGTGCCCCCAGCCCGCCAGCAGGGTGTCGCACGGGTAGGCGAGCCCGCGGTGGCTCAGCGCGCAGCCCAGCGGACGCCCCGAGGTGCCCGAGGTGTAGGTGATGGCCGCCGTCGAGTCGGGCATCACGATCCGGCGCAGCGACTCCACCGTGGTCAGCGGGACGAACGTGCCCTTCTGCACCAGCGCGGGCAGCGCCCCCGCGTCCAGCTGCCACACGTGCTTGAGCCCCGGCAGCCCCTCGCACACGGTGCCGACGGTCATCACCGCCTGCTCGTCCTCGACCACCACGGCCACGCAACGGGCGTCCCGCAGGATCCACTCGACCTGGTCCCGGGAGGACGTCGGGTGGATCGGGACGACCTCCGCCCCCACCGACCACAGCGCGAGGCCGAACACCGTCCACTCGTAGCGCGTCCGCGCCATCACGGCCACCCGCTGCCCGGGCGAGATCCCCGACGCGATCAGCCCCTTGGCCAGGTCGACCACCTCGTCCCGCAGTTCGACCGCGGTGACCTCCTCCCAGCCCGCGGCGGCGCCCTCGGGCCGGCGCGCCAGCACCGGCAGGGTGGGGTTCCGGTCCGCCGTCTCGAAGACGCTGTCGGCGAGCCCGCCGGCCAGGGTCGAAGCGGTCGTCGGAGCGAGGGCGTAGTCGCGCATGCGCTGCTCCTGGATGTACGGAGGGTTACCCTCCCGATCGGTACTGTTGTCGACGCGGGTCGAATCTAGCCCAGGGGAGTGCGGCTCGTGTCGGGAACGGTCAACTCGTTTCCACCTGATGACAAAGCTCAGCCCAGAGTTCAGCCCTGGGTGCGGCGCACGCACTCCACGACGACGTCCCGCAGACTCCCGGTGCGCTCCAGGAAAGACCGCTGCTCGCGGGCGCCGGTACCCCTGTGCAGCAACTGTGCGACGGCCTCCTCGACACCCACCGTGTCACCGCTGTCGGCGAGCGCCTCCGCGGTGTGCGCGAGCAGCGCCCGGACCACCTCCACGGCGGGCCGCGGCCGCATGGTCACCGGGTCGAGGAGATCCTGCTCCAGGCCGAGGCGCGCGGCCTGCCAGGAGGCCAGCCTCAGCATGCTCACACCGGTGTCGAGCGGCGGCCGCCCGGCCCGCCAGTCACGCGCGGCCGTCTCCACCAGCGCGCGGATCAGCGTGGCGAGGAGGACGGTGGTGTCCGCCCGCAGGCACACGTCGGCCACCCGGACCTCCACCGTCGGGTAGCGCGTGGACAGGCGGGCGTCGAAGTAGACCATGCCCGCGTCGAGGATGACCCCGCTGGCCACCATGTCCGCGACCCGCCGCCGGTACCCCTCGGGCGAGCCGAACAGCTCGGTCGGCCCCGCCGACGGGCCGCGCGCCCACAGCCGGCTGCGGAAGCTGGCGTAACCGGAGTCCCGGCCCTGCCAGAACGGCGAGTTGACGCTCAGCGCGCGCAGCACCGGGAGCCAGGGCCGGATCCGGTCGAGGACGGCGACGCCCTCCTCGTCGGACTCCACCGACACGTGCACGTGGCAGCCGCAGACGAACCAGTCCACCATGGCGGCGCCGTACCGCCCGGCCATCCAGTGGTACCGCTCGTGCCGGGTGAGCGCCGGGTCGACCGGCAGCGGGCAGGTGGCGAGCGCCGCTACCGCGCAGCCGAACTCGCCGGCCAGCCGGCCCGCCTCCTTGCGGCAGCCGACGATCTCGGCGCCGAGTTCCGCCATGTCCCGGTGCGGACTGGTCGCGAGCTCCAGCATCTGCCCGAACAGTTCGGTCTGGAACACGGCCTGCCCGGGATCGTCCAGGGCGGCCCGGTCGACGACGGCGGCCGACCGGGGCATCGGCTCCCCGCTGTCCGGGTGGACCAGCAGAAGTTCTTCCTCCACTCCGACGGTACGCAGCACGGGGAACCGCCCTCCGGCCGGGCCGCGACCGGTCGCGGCGGGGTCTTTCATCCCGGACTGCCCGGACCCGGCCGCGTAAACACGTGCCGCCGTCCGCGGCGGGCTACGGGGCGACAGGCTCCAGCCACACCGTGGCGAGCGGGGGCAGCGTGAGCCGCAGAACCCCGTCGTCGGCGAGCAGCGGCCCCCGGCTGACGACGTCCCCGCCGCCGTACCGGGCACTGTCCGTGTTGAGGATCTCCTGCCAGACCGGCGCCCCCTTGGGCACGCCCAGCCGGTAGCCGGGACGGACCACGGGGGAGAGGTTGGAGACCGCCAGCAGCGGCCGGGCCTCGGCATCGAACCTCAGGAAGGCGAAGACGTTGTCCTCGGCCGCGTCCCCCACGACCCACTGGAAACCCGCCGGATCGGTGTCCCGCTGCCACAGCGCGGGGTGCGCGCGGTACCCGGAGTTGAGATCGCGGACCAGATCCCGGACACCCCGGTGATCGGCCTCGGCCCCGTACTCCGGGTCGAGCAGCCACCAGTCGGGGCCGTCGGCGTGGGACCACTCGCCGCCCTGGGCGAACTCCTGCCCCATGAAGAGCAGTTGCTTGCCCGGATGGGCCCACATGAAGGCCAGATACGCGCGGTGGTTGGCACGCTGCTGCCACCAGTCGCCGGGCATCTTGGACACCAGGGACCGCTTCCCGTGGACGACCTCGTCGTGGGAGACGGGCAGGACGTAGTTCTCGCTGTACGCGTAGACCATCGAGAAGGTCATCTCGTCGTGGTGGTACTTGCGGTGCACGGGTTCGTGCTGGATGTACTCCAGCGAGTCGTGCATCCAGCCCATGTTCCACTTCAGCCCGAAGCCCAGCCCGCCGCTGTCGGTCGGCCGGGTCACCCCGCCCCACGCGGTGGACTCCTCGGCGATGGTCACCACCCCGGGCGCCCGGCGGTAGACGGTCGCGTTCATCTCCTGGAGGAACGCCACCGCGTCCAGGTCCTCGCGCCCGCCGAACACGTTCGGCGTCCACTGCCCGGAGTCCCGCGAGTAGTCGAGGTAGAGCATCGAGGCGACCGCGTCCACCCGCAGCCCGTCGACGTGGAACTCCTCGCACCAGTACACGGCGTTGGCGACCAGGAAGTTGCGCACCTCCACCCGGCCGAGGTCGAACTCGTAGGTCCCCCAGTCCGGATGCTCGGCCCGCCGCTCGTCCCCGGGTTCGTACAGCGGGTCGCCGTCGAAGCGGGCCAGCGCCCAGTCGTCCTTCGGGAAGTGGGCCGGCACCCAGTCCATGATCACGCCGATGCCGGCCCGGTGCAGCGCGTCGACCAGGAACCTGAAGTCGTCGGGGGTGCCGAGCCGGGCCGTCGGCGCGTAGAAGCCGGTGACCTGGTAGCCCCAGGAGCCGCCGAAGGGATGCTCGGCGACCGGCATGAACTCGACGTGCGTGAAGCCCAGGTCGCTGACGTACGCGGGCAGTTCCTCGGCCAGCTGCCGGTAGCTCAGGCCCGGCCGCCAGGACGGCAGGTGCACCTCGTACACCGAGAAGGGCGCCTCGTGCACCGGGACGTCGCCCCGGTGCGCCATCCACTCCGCGTCGGTCCACTCGTACCGGGACACCGTGACGATCGACGCGGTCGCGGGGGGCACCTCCGTCCGCCGGGCCATCGGGTCCGCCTTGAGGAAGCGGCCGCCGTAGCGGGAGGTGATCTCGAACTTGTACCTGGCGCCCTCGCCCACCTCCGGCAGGAACAGCTCCCACACCCCGGCCGCGCCCAGCGAACGCATCGGGAACTGCGTGCCGTCCCAGCACGTGAAGTCCCCGGCCACCCGAACCCCCTGGGCGTTGGGCGCCCACACCGTGAACCGGGTGCCGGCCACGCCGTCATGGGTCATCGGCTCGGCCCCGAGCGCCTTCCACAGCTGCTCGTGCCGCCCCTCTCGGATCAGATGCAGGTCGAACTCACCGAGAGCGGGCAGGAACCGGTACGGGTCGTGGACCTCGTGCTCCCCGTCCTCGTACTCGACGAGCAGGGTGTACGACGGGACCTCGGCGTAGGGCAGCACGGCCGCGAAGAGCCCGTCGTCCTCCGGTGCCAGGGGGCTGCGCACCCCGTCGACGAGCACGCTCACGGAACGGGCGTGCGGGCGCAGCGCGCGGAAGAGGGTGCCGCCCTCCACCGGGCGGGCGCCGAGCAGGGCGTGCGGATCGTGGTGGGCGCCCGCGAGCAGGCGCCCGCGGTCCGCGGCGTCCAGGGCCGGGGCCGTGGAAAGGGAGGGGCCGGAGGGCTCCGGGAGCGAGGAATCGCGCAGTGCCATGACGTCAGCCTCTCCAGCGGGCGAGCCGCTCGATCGCGGCCATCGGAACCGGAAGCCAGGCCGGCCGGTGCCGGGCTTCGTACACCACCTCGTACACCGCGCGGTCCGTCTCGTGGGCGCGCAGCAGTGCGTGCTTCTTGCGCGGGTCCCAGCCGGCCCGGGCAGCGTAACCCGCGCAGTAGGCCTCCCGGCAGCGGCGGGCCCACTCCGGGCGCCAGGGACGGCGCTGGCGGGCCGCATAGTCGAAGGAGCGCAGCATCCCGGCGACGTCCCGTACCGGAGACTGGGTGCTGCGCCGCTCGGCGAGCGGCCGGGACGGCTCGCCCTCGAAGTCGATGACGAACCATTCGTGGTCCGCCCGCAGCACCTGCCCCAGATGGAGATCGCCGTGGATCCGCTGGGCGAGCGGCCCGGCGTCACAGGTGGTGAGCGCCTCGAAGGCGCCGCGCAGCCCGGGGACGAAGGGCCGCAGGACCGGCACCGCGTCCGCGGCCTCGGCCAGCCGCGCCGACATCGCATCGGCCGTGCGGCTGTGTTCGTCGTGGACGGCGGCCGGGAAGGCGGCGGCGAGCGCGAGATGCACGTCCGCGGTGGCCCGCCCCAGCTCGTGCGCCTCGGTGGTGAACTCGTCCCCGCCCGCGAGCGCCCGCAGGGCCAGGGTCCAGCCGTCGGCCGCGCCCGGCAGGAAGGGCTGCAGCACCCCGAGGGTGGCCGGGCTCGGCTCGGTGGTGCGGAACCAGGCAAGCGGCGCCGGCACCCGCGCACAGCCCTGCGCGGCCAGCGCGCCGGGGACCTCCAGGTCCGGGTTGACGCCGGGCTGTATCCGCCGGAACACCTTGAGGATGTAGGAGTCGCCGTACACCAGGGAGGAGTTGGACTGCTCGGCGTCCAGCAGGCGCGGCGCGAGTCCGCCGGGTATCCGGGCGTGAGGGGCGGTCTCGAAGCGCAGCGGGCCGGCCGTGCCGGGTATGCGCAGCCGTTCCAGTAGCAGTTCGGCCGCGCGCGGGTCGTGCAGGGCGTCGTAGACCGCGAGTCCGGCCAGCGGGCCCTCCTCGGCCCGGCCTATGTAGGCCCGCTCCAGTCTGGGCGCGCGGTGTTCGCGGACGCCGAGCAGGAGCTGGTAGCAGTCACCGGACGGGGTGGTGCCGCCGTGGGGGGAGTGGTCGGCGTGGACCAGCAGGTGCAGGCAGCCGGGGAAGAGTTCGGTCATGGACAGCACGGACAGCTCGGTGACGGGCCGGTCCTTGCCCGCGAACCAGCGCTGCCGCGGCAGCCAGTCGCGCAGCAGCCCGCCCAGCGAGACCAGTGGCCGGTCGAGTCCGGCCGCCGTGCTCCGGGGCAGCTCAACGGTCTTCGTCATCGTTGACGCGTCCTTTCCTCGGCTCCGCACGCTCAGCGCCGACGGCCGATGCGGGAGGCGACTCGGGAGAGCCGGAACCAGTAGAAGCCGTGCCCCGCGAGGGTGAGCAGATACGGCAGTTCACCGATGGCGGGGAACCGCACCCCGCCGATCAGCTCGACCGGATGCCGGCCGTCGTAGGCCCTCAGATCGAGCTCGGTGGGCTGCGCGAAGCGGGAGAAGTTGTGCACGCAGAGAACCAGGTCGTCCTCGTACTCGCGGAGGAAGGCGAGGACCGCCGGGTTGGAGGACTGCAGTTCGCTGTAGGACCCCAGTCCGAAGGCGGGATTCTGCTTGCGGATCTCGATCATGCGCCGGGTCCAGTGCAGCAGGGACGACGGCGAGGACATGGAGGCCTCGACGTTGGTGACCTGGTAGCC
>NZ_JBIAVV010000015.1:0-295954 GCF_042894765.1 Streptomyces sp. NPDC001507 | reverse complement strand
ACGCCCGGTTACATTCCGAACCCGGAAGCTAAGCCTCACAGCGCCGATGGTACTGCAGGGGGGACCCTGTGGGAGAGTAGGACACCGCCGAACAATTCTTCAAAGGGTTGGATCTGGAACTTCGGTTCCGGGTCCAACCCTTTTTTGGTTTGCGTAACGTGTCGTTCACGTTCCGCGCCGAGCATCGCAGCATGGGTACTGCTGCAATGCTCAGGGCCGCCGGTGTCGGAGTCGGCGACGAGGTCATCGTGCCGGCCTTCGGGAACGTCGAGGTCGCCGAGGCCGTGACACTGGCCGGTGCGCTTCCGGTGTTCGCCGACATAGATCCGCTGACCTACTGCCTCGACGTGACGGCGGTGGAGGCGGCCGTAACCTCCCGTTCCGCGGCGGTGGTTGTGGTGCACCGGTTCGGACGGTGGGCGGATATCCAGCGGTTGCGCCGGCTGGGGCAGCGGCACGGGCTGCTGGTGCTGGAGCAGGGTGAGTCCGAGGCTCCGTACGACGAGGTCGCGCAGCGCCGGCAGCGGGCCTCCTATCTCGACGCGAAGCTGCGCGGTGTGCGAACACCGGACGGCGGTGACGGGCACACCTACCAGCAGTACGTCGTGCGAGTGCCGGGGAACGGCCGGCCCGACCGGGACGCCTTCGCCCGGGCCCTGCGCGGCAAGGGAGTTGACTGCCGGGTGCCGGTGAAGACACCGGTGCACCGGCTGCCGGAATTCCGGCGCTGTGTATCGCTGCCGGAAACGGAGGTGGCTGCGGACGAGACGCTCGCGCTGCCCGTGGACGCCGCGTTGACGAAGCGGGAGATGCAGCGGATCGTGTCCGCATGCAATGCCCTCGGCGGACTGCTTCAGCCCGCCTTCTGAACGAGTTTGGGAACTCGGGCCTGTTCGGGGTATGATCTATTCCGTTGCCGCGGGGGAAACCTCGAAAAGGCAACAGGCCCCTATAGCTCAGTCGGCAGAGCGTCTCCATGGTAAGGAGAAGGTCAACGGTTCGATTCCGTTTGGGGGCTCCAGCAAGAAAAGTCCCGCCCGAAAGGGCGGGACTTTTTTGTGCTTGCCGGCGGCTGTTCCCCGCCGGTCCTCGCTCTCAGTCCTTCTGGAGACCGGGGACCCGCATCGCCAGGATGGCCATGTCGTCGGAGGGGGCGTCCGAAGCGAAACGCTCCACCGCGCGCATGATGCGCGCGGCGACTGCGCCCGCCGTCAGGCCCGTGCAGGTGGTCAGGACGTCGGCGAGGCCGTCGTCGCCGAGCATGCGGGTGCCCTCCCGGCGTTCCGTCACGCCGTCGGTGACGCAGAGGAGGACGTCGCCCGGGTCGAGGGTGACCGTCTGCTCGTACAGCTCCAGGTCCTCGATGACGCCGAGGAGGGGCTGCGGTTCGGCGGCCGCCTCCACCGTGCCGTCCTGGCGCAGGCGCAGCGGGAGCGGGTGGCCCGCGCAGACCACCTTCATCTCCGCGCTGCCGTCCTCCTGGGGGCGCATCTCGCCGTACAGGAGGGTCAGGAAGCGGCTGCGGGCTCCCTCGTCCAGGATGGCCGAGTTGAGGCGTTCCAGGACCGCGGGGCCGCTGAGGCCCTCGCGGGCCAGGAGGCGGAGCGCGTGCCGGGCGAGGCCGGTGACCGCGGCCGCGTTGGGGCCCGTACCGCAGACGTCGCCGATGGCGAAGCCGTACGCGTTGTCGGCGATGGGGAAGACGTCGTAGAAGTCGCCGCCGACCTCGTTGCCCTCGCCGGCCGCGCGGTAGATGACCTCGACCTCCATGCCCTCGATGTGCGGGGTCCCCGGAGGCAGGAGGCTGCGCTGGAGGGCCTGGCTGATGGCCGTACGCTCGGAGTACAGGCGGGCGTTGTCCAGGGCCAGGGCGGCCCGGCGGGACAGGTCCTCGGCCAGTTCCAGGATCTCCTGGCGGAAGTGTTCGTCGGTGGGCTTGCCGAGGGTGAGCATCCCGATGACGCGGTTGCGGGCGACCAGGGGCAGGACGACGGTCTCGCCGCCCACGGCGGAGGCGGTGGCGAGTGTCGGGCCGATGCCGGAGGAGACCTGGCGGGTGGGGCCGCCGGTCAGGCCGAGGCTGCGCATGGAGCTGCGCAGGGCGGCCTGGTGGGCGTGCTCGCCCGGTGCGGTCCAGACGCGGGCGCCGGGCGTGGGTACCGGGTCCGGCGGGGGCACCTTGGCGAGCAACGACTTGATGCCGTCGATGAGTTCCTCGTCCTCGTGCAGGACGTACGACAGGTACGGGTCGGAGGCCTGGTCGGCGATGGTGTAGACGGCGCACCAGGTGGCGAGGGTGGGGACCGTCATCTGGGCCATCAGGGCGAGCGTCTGGTCGCGGTCGAGGGTGCCGGCGAGCAGGTCGGAGGCCTCGACGAGGAAGCTGAGCGAGCCGCGGCGCAGCCGTTCCAGCTCGCCGAGGCGGGCCGACTCGACGGCCAGGGCGATGCGGTCGGCGGCGAACTGGAGGCGCAGCGCCTCCTCGTTGGAGTATCTGCCCGGTGCCTCGGCCGCGACGCCCAGGGAGCCGGTGAGGCGGCCCTCGACCTTCAGCGGGACGGTGACGACCGAGCGCATCCCGGTGCCGGTGAGGAGGGGGACCGCGCCCGGAACGGCCGCCAGGTCGTCGTGTACGGCCGGCATGCGGGCCGAGCCGTAGCGGCCGGGGCCGGCTTCCACGGGCACGCGCGCGAAGCGCTGACGGGCCGACGGGAGGCCGGTGGAGGCGCGGACCTCCAACTCGGTCTCGTCGTCGGTGGCGAGGAGCAGGAACGCGGAGTCGCCGTCGAGCATGTCGCGGGCGCGTTCGACCGTGCGCTGGAGGAGGCCGTCGAGGTCGTCCGGGGCGGGGGAGCCGATGAACACCTCGAAGGGGTCGCTGCTCTGGCCGTCGGAGGTGACGCCGGCGTCCGAGGCGGGCAGGCGCAACGGGGTCTGGAGGACGGCCCGTTCGTGGTCGCGTACCAGCAGGCAGACCGTGGAGGGCTCGCCTCCGGTGTCGCGGACGCGCAGGTGCGAGGCGTAGACAGGGGTCACGCGGCCGTCGGCGCCGCGGATGCCGTAGCTGCCCTCCCAGCGGGAGAGCTGGAGCGCCTCGGCGATGCCGGTGCCGGTGCCGGGGGTGTGCGGCCAGGCGGCGAGGTCGGTGAGCGGCTTGCCGGTGACCGCGGCTGCGCTGTGGCCGAAGATCTCCTCGGCGTCCTCGTTCCAGGCGGAGATGGAGCCCTTGCGGTCGATCTGGACGACCGCGACCCGGACCCTGCCGTCGGCCAGGGGCAGCAGGTCGGCCGGCAGGGACGGGCCGGCGGCGCGGGTGCCGACCGGACGCTCCGGAAGATCCAGCTGGAACCAGACATTTTTGTGCGTGGACGTGTACTCGACGCCCCAGCGGGCGGCGAGGGCCGCGCAGAGCTGGAGTCCGCGGCCGCCTTCGCGGTCGGGGCTGCCCATGTTGACGGCGGAGCCCTGGAGCGGCACCTCGCGTTCCGGGTAGCGGTCGGCGACCTCGATGCGCACCCCGTCGTCCGTGCGCAGGCACAGGACGTCGGCGTGGGTGCCGGCGTGTACCACGGCGTTGGTCACCAGTTCGCTGGTGAGGACCACGGCGTCGTCGACGACGTCCGCGAAGCCCCAGCCCTGGAGGGTGTCGCGGACGAAGGCCCTGGCGGTCGCGACCGATCGCCCGAGGGGCTCGAAGGTGGCGGCCGCGCGCGCGGTGATCACAGAACTCCCCGTCCGGGTCTCGACGTGCGGGCTTGCCTGGCCGGGCTGGTGGCGCTGCTGCGGCATGCGCTCGCCCGTGGGCCGTGGCTCCGGGTTGTGTCCCCCGGGGATCACTCCGGTGGTCATGGTCTGCGGCCGCCCCTCCGAATGCCCGCTCGTTCTCGTGCCACCGCCCAGGCCGGACGGACCGGTGCGGCTGGACAGCCGCATGCAAGGTTACTTACCTTCGCCGTCCGAGCGGATGCCGGTCGCCAGTGTTTACGCCCCCAGGGTGTGCGGACGATGTGCGAAGCTGCCGAACTGTTATGGCCTGGTTCGGCGAGGGTGAAACACTGGGCAAGCTTGTGATGAAGGTCCGGTCAGCCCGAATGCGTTGCGTGCAGGGCGGGCAGCAGCCCCTGGTGTGGCTGGATCTCGTCCGGCAGAAATACGCAGCAGTAACTGGTACGCCGGAGTAAGCGGTACGCCGAGTACGGCGGTGTCCGAGCACAGCAGTAACGGTCGACCCCTGCGGGAGGGACACAGTGGAGTCTGGCGCAGCGGCGCGGAGCACTAGGGCGCGCGCGAAGGGCGGACCGTCCCTGAGCAGGCAGCGGGGCGGTGACGGGACCACCGAGGTGGACACGGCTTCCCTGAACCGGTTGCTGGTGGCGCTCGTGGCGATGCGGGACGGCAACTTCCGCAAGCGGCTCACGGTGTCCGGGGACGGCGTGATGTCGGAGATCGCGGCGGTCTTCAACGAGGTGGCCGACCGTAATCTCCACCTCACGGGTGAGCTGTCCCGGGTGCGGCGTGTCGTCGGACGTGAGGGAAAGCTCACGGAGCGGCTGGAGACGGGCACCTGCGAGGGCTCCTGGGCGGCTGCCATCGACAACTCCAATGCCCTCGTCGACGACCTGGTACGCCCGGTCTCCGAGGTGGGGCGGGTCCTGACGGCGGTGGCCGAGGGCGACCTGTCGCCGCGCATGGAGTTGCGGTCGCCGTCGCCGGACGGGGCCGGCCATCCGCTGCGCGGTGAGTTCCTGAAGGTCGGGCGGACCGTCAACAACCTGGTCGACCAGTTGTCGACGTTCACCGACGAGGTCACGCGGGTGGCCAGCGAGGTGGGCACCGAGGGCAAGCTGGGCGGTCAGGCACGCGTGCGTGGCATGTCGGGTTCGTGGCGGGACCTCACGGACTCGGTGAACACGATGGCGTACCGGTTGACGGCACAGGTGCGGGACATCGCGCTGGTGACGACGGCGGTCGCCAAGGGTGATCTGTCGCGGAAGGTCACGGTCCAGGTCGCCGGCGAGATGCTGGAGCTGAAGGAAACCGTCAACACGATGGTGGACCAGCTGTCGGCGTTCTCCTCCGAGGTGACCAGGGTCGCCCGTGAGGTGGGTACGGACGGCATCCTGGGCGGTCAGGCGCACGTGCCGGGGGTGGCGGGGACGTGGAAGGAGCTCACCGACTCCGTCAACACCATGGCCGGCAACCTGACGGCCCAGGTGCGCGGGATCTCGGAGGTGACCACCGCGGTCGCCAACGGTGACCTGTCACGCAAGGTCACCGTTCCGGCGCGCGGTGAGGTAGCGCAGCTCGCCGAGACGATCAACCAGATGACCGAGACGCTGCGGATCTTCGCGGACGAGGTCACGCGCGTGGCCAACGAGGTCGGTGGCGAGGGGCGGCTCGGCGGGCAGGCGAACGTGCCGGGCGCGGCGGGCACGTGGAAGGACCTGACGGATTCCGTCAACACGGTGTTCCGGAACCTGACGACCCAGGTGCGCGACATCGCCGCCGTGACGACGGCCGTGGCCAACGGTGATCTGTCGCAGAAGGTCACGGTCGACGTGGCTGGCGAGATGCTGGAGCTGAAGAACACCGTCAACGGCATGGTTGATCAACTGTCGTCGTTCGGTGCCGAGGTCACCCGGGTGGCGCGGGAGATCGGGGTCGAGGGTGAGCTGGGCGGCCAGGCGCAGGTCGCCGGAGCGGCCGGTACCTGGAAAGACTTGACCGACTCCGTCAACACTGCATTCCGCAACCTGACCGGCCAGGTCCGCAACATCGCCCAGGTGACGACGGCGGTGGCCAACGGTGATCTGTCGCAGAAGGTCACGGTCGACGTCTCCGGCGAGATGCTGAAGCTGAAGAACACCGTGAACACGATGGTGGACCAGCTCTCCAGCTTCGCCGACCAGGTGACGCGGATGGCCAGGGACGTGGGCACCGAGGGCCGCCTCGGCGGCCAGGCGCGCGTGGACGGCGTCTCGGGCACCTGGAAGGAGCTGACGGACTCCGTCAACTTCATGGCCGGCAACCTGACCTCCCAGGTGCGGCAGATCGCCCAGGTGACGACGGCGGTGGCGCGGGGCGACCTGTCCCAGAAGATCGACGTCGACGCGCGCGGCGAGATCCTCGAGCTGAAGAACACGATCAACACGATGGTTGATCAACTGTCCGCGTTCGCCGACCAGGTCACCAAGGTGGCCCGCGAGGTGGGTACGGAGGGACGGCTGGGCGGTCAGGCGCAGGTGCCCGGTGTGGCCGGTGTGTGGCGGGACCTGACGGACTCCGTGAACGGCATGGCCGGCAACCTGACGGCCCAGGTGCGCAACATCGCCCAGGTCGCCACCGCGGTGGCCCGCGGCGACCTCTCCCAGAAGATCACCGTGGACGCGCGCGGTGAGATCCAGGAGCTGAAGAACACCCTGAACACGATGGTCGACCAGCTGTCGTCGTTCGCCCAGGAGGTCACCCGCGTGGCGCGCGAGGTGGGCACCGAGGGCATCCTCGGCGGCCAGGCCGAGGTGCAGGGGGTGGCGGGCACCTGGAAGGACCTCACCCAGTCCGTGAACTTCATGGCGAACAACCTGACCATCCAGGTGCGCAACATCGCCGAGGTCACGACGGCGGTCGCCAAGGGCGACCTGTCGAAGAAGATCACTGTTGACGCGAAGGGCGAGATCCTTGAGCTCGTCACGACGGTCAACACCATGGTTGATCAGCTGTCCAGCTTTGCCGAGCAGGTGACCCGGGTGGCCCGTGAGGTGGGCACCGAGGGCATCCTGGGCGGCCAGGCACGGGTTCCGGGTGTCACGGGCATCTGGAAGGACCTGAGCAACAACGTGAACCAGATGGCCAACAACCTGACCATGCAGGTGCGGAACATCTCCCAGGTGTCCGCCGCGGTCGCCAACGGCGACCTGACCCGGCAGGTCACCATCGAGGCGAGCGGCGAGGTGGCCCAGCTCGCCGACACCATCAACCAGATGGTCAAGACGCTGAGTTCGTTCGCCGATCAGGTCACCAAGGTGGCCCGTGAGGTGGGTACGGACGGCATCCTGGGCGGCCAGGCGCACGTGCCGGGTGTGGCGGGGACGTGGAAGGACCTCACCGAGTCGGTGAACCAGATGGCGTCCAACCTGACCGGCCAGGTCCGCAACATCGCGATGGTCACCACGGCGATCGCGAAGGGCGACCTGACCAAGAAGATCGACATCGACGCGCGCGGCGAGATCCTCGAACTCAAGACGACGATCAACACGATGGTCGACCAGCTGTCGAGTTTCGCCGAGGAGGTCACCCGGGTCGCCCGCGAGGTGGGCACCGAGGGGGCGCTGGGCGGCCAGGCACGCGTGCGTGACGTGGACGGCACCTGGCGTGACCTCACCGAGTCGGTGAACGAGATGGCCGGGAACCTGACCCGGCAGGTGCGTGCCATCGCGCGCGTGGCGACCGCGGTGACCCGCGGCGACCTGAACCTGAAGATCGACGTGGACGCGTCCGGCGAGATCCAGGAACTCCAGGACTACATCAACAAGATGATCGCCAACCTGCGCGACACCACGGTGGCCAACCAGGAGCAGGACTGGCTCAAGGGCAACCTGGCCCGGATCTCCGCGCTGATGCAGGGCCGCCGCGACCTGGTGGACGTGGCCTCCCTGATCATGAGCGAGCTGACGCCGGTGGTGACCGCGCAGCACGGCGCGTTCTTCCTGGCGATGCCGCTGGTCGACGGCAAGGACATGAGCGCCGAGAACGAGGACGCGTACGAACTGCGCATGCTCGGGTCGTACGGCTACTCGATGGGTTCCATGCCGACGTCGTTCCGGCCGGGTGAGGCGCTGATCGGGACGGCCGCGCAGGAGAAGCGGACGATCCTGGTGGAGAAGGCGCCCACCGGGTACCTGAAGATCTCCTCCGGGCTGGGCGAGGCCCCGCCGGCGCAGGTGATCGTGCTTCCGGTGCTGTTCGAGGGCAAGGTGCTCGGCGTGATCGAGCTGGCGTCCTTCACGCCGTTCACGCAGATCCAGAAGGACTTCCTCAACCAGATCGCCGAGATGATCGCGACCAGCGTCAACACCATCTCCGTGAACACCAAGACCGAGGTGCTGCTGAAGCAGTCGCAGGAGCTGACCGAGCAGCTCCAGGAGCGGTCGGCCGAGCTGGAGAACCGGCAGAAGGCCCTCCAGGCGTCCAACGCCGAACTGGAGGAGAAGGCCGAGCTGCTGGCCCAGCAGAACCGGGACATCGAGGTGAAGAACACCGAGATCGAGGAGGCCCGGCAGGTCCTGGAGGAGCGCGCCGAGCAACTGGCCGTCTCCATGCGCTACAAGAGCGAGTTCCTCGCCAACATGTCGCACGAGCTGCGCACCCCGCTCAACTCGCTGCTGATCCTGGCCAAGCTGCTCGCCGACAACGCCGAGGGCAATCTGTCGCCGAAGCAGGTGGAGTTCGCCGAGACCATCCACGGCGCCGGATCCGACCTGCTCCAGCTGATCAACGACATCCTGGACCTGTCGAAGGTCGAGGCGGGCAAGATGGACGTCTCCCCGACGCGTATCGCGCTCGTCCAGCTCGTGGACTACGTGGAGGCCACCTTCCGGCCGCTGACCGCGGAGAAGGGCCTGGACCTGTCGGTGCGGGTCTCGCCGGAGCTGCCCGCCACCCTGCACACCGACGAGCAGCGGCTCCTCCAGGTGCTGCGCAACCTGCTGTCCAACGCGGTGAAGTTCACCGACTCCGGCTCGGTGGAGCTGGTGATCAGGCCGGCGAGCGGCGACGTCCCGGTGGGGATCAGGGAACAGCTCCTGGAGGCCGGTTCGCTCAGCGATCCGGACGCGCCGCTGATCGCGTTCTCGGTGACGGACACGGGCATCGGGATCGCGGCCAGCAAGATGCGGGTGATCTTCGAGGCGTTCAAGCAGGCCGACGGCACGACCAGCCGCAAGTACGGCGGTACGGGCCTCGGTCTTTCGATCTCGCGGGAGATCGCGCAGCTGCTGGGCGGTGAGATCCACGCGCAGAGCGAGCCGGGCCGCGGCTCCACGTTCACGCTGTACCTGCCGCTGCACCCCAGCGAGCTGCCGCCGCAGGGCTACCAGCAGTCCGTGCCCCAGCTGGAGGCCGGGGACCTGGTCGCCTCGCAGCATCTCGCGCTGGAGATGTCCGGCGTGGAGATCGAGACGCCGGCCGAGGTGAAGTCGTACCAGGAGACCCAGAACGGCGCCGCGGCGCTCTTCAGGCGCCGCCGCCGGGGGGCTCCGTTGGCCGAGGCGTGGCCGGTGCTCGCCGAGCAGGAGGCGAGGTCCCCGCAGCCGCGCCGGGGCATGCGGTTCGGCGGGGAGAAGGTGCTGATCGTCGACGACGACATCCGCAACGTCTTCGCGCTCACCAGCGTCCTGGAGCAGCACGGTCTGTCGGTGCTGTACGCCGAGAACGGCCGGGAGGGCATCGAGGTCCTGGAACAGCACGACGATGTCGCGGTCGTCCTGATGGACATCATGATGCCCGAGATGGATGGCTATGCGACGACCAATGCGATCCGCCGGATGCCGCAGTTCGCCGGGCTGCCGATCATCGCGCTCACCGCGAAGGCGATGAAGGGCGACCGGGAGAAGGCCATCGAGTCGGGCGCCTCCGACTACGTCACCAAGCCGGTCGACCCCGATCACCTGCTGGCGGTGATGGAGCAGTGGATGCGCGGGGAGTGACCGGAACGATCAGGTGTGATGTGAACGTTGTGGGAACGTTCCGTGTGCACGGGGAGTTGCTGACTCAGGGTGGCGGAACCCGTGTAGAAGTGCGGTATTGGGGGAACCTTCTGGTCTCCGGCTGCGTTTCTGCTACGTGCACAGTGACATCGCGGTGACAGGGTGTGGCGACAGGCGGGGTGCGGCTACCATGACCGGCACAAGGACGGGCGGCGAAAGGGAGTCGTCCCCTGGGGCGGCGCCCGGTGCACATCCGGGGCGAGGAGGGCGGGCCATGGTGCAGAAGGCCAAGATCCTCCTGGTCGATGACCGGCCGGAGAATCTGCTGGCGCTGGAGGCCATCCTCTCTGCGCTCGATCAGACACTGGTGCGGGCATCGTCCGGGGAGGAAGCACTCAAGGCACTGCTCACGGACGACTTCGCGGTGATTCTGCTGGACGTCCAGATGCCGGGCATGGACGGATTCGAGACCGCGGCGCACATCAAGCGGCGGGAGCGGACCCGGGACATCCCGATCATCTTCCTCACCGCCATCAACCACGGCCCGCACCACACCTTCCGGGGCTACGCCGCGGGCGCGGTGGACTACATCTCCAAGCCGTTCGACCCGTGGGTGCTGCGCGCCAAGGTCTCGGTGTTCGTCGAGCTGTACATGAAGAACTGCCAGCTGCGCGAGCAGGCGGCGCTGCTGCGGCTCCAGTTGGAGGGCGGCGGCAAGGGCGCGGTCGCCGGCAAGGAGTCCGCGGGGCTGCTCGCCGAGCTGTCCGCCCGGCTCGCGGCCGTAGAGGAGCAGGCGGAGGCGCTGTCCAAGCAGCTGGACGACGAGTCCGCGGACGCGGCCGCGGTGGCCACGGCGGCCCACCTGGAGCGCAAACTCACCGGCCTGCGCCGGGCGCTCGACGCCCTCGAGCCGGGCACCGGCGGCGCCACGCCGTCGCTCCCCTCGCAGAACTGACCGCGACCGCGGACCCAGTTGCCCATGAGCGTGCGTCAGTTCCGCGCCCCGCGAAGGGCGACACGAACGGGTGAAGCAGTGGGCACACGTGTCCCCTGTCGCATCCCCCGGTAACCTCACACCCATGGCCTCACGTCCCTCCGCAGCCAAGAAGCAGCCCGCGAAGAAGGCCGCTCCCTCGAAGGCTCCGGCGAAGAAGGCCGCCGCGAAGAAAGCCCCGGCCAAGAAGGCGCCCGCCAAGAGGACCCCGGCGAAGAAGTCCGCGCCGCCACCCAGGCCGGCGCCCAGCCCCACCGGGGGCGTGTACCGCCTGGTGCGCGCCCTCTGGCTCGGTGTCGCGCACGCCGTCGGCGCCGTCTTCCGTGGCATAGGACAGGGAGCCAGGAACCTGGACCCGGCCCACCGCAAGGACGGCATCGCCCTGCTCCTGCTCGGCATCGCCCTGATCGTCGCCGCCGGCACCTGGGCCGACCTGCGCGGTCCGGTCGGCGACCTGGTCGAGATCCTCGTGACCGGCGCCTTCGGCCGCCTCGACCTGCTGGTGCCGATACTGCTCGCGATGATCGCCGTGCGGTTCATGCGCCACCCCGAGCAGCAGGACGCCAACGGGCGGATCGTGATCGGCCTGTCGGCACTGGTCGTCGGCGTGCTCGGCCAGGTGCACATCGCCTGCGGCTCGCCCGCCCGCAGCGACGGCATGCAGGGCATAAGGGACGCCGGCGGCCTCATCGGCTGGGCGGCGGCGACCCCGCTGACGTACACCATGACCGAGGTCCTCGCCGTACCCCTGCTGGTGCTGCTCACGATCTTCGGGCTGCTCGTGGTCACCGCGACCCCGGTGAACGCCGTCCCGCAACGGCTGCGGGCGCTCGGCGCGCGCCTCGGGCTGCTGCACGACCCCGAGCCCGACGACGGGTACCAGGAGTACGGCGAGGACGACGAGCGCTACGACGAGCAGTGGCGCCAGGCGCTGCCCGCGCGCCCCCGCAGGCGCTCCGGCGCCCCCCAGGAGTACGACCCCGACGGCGCCGAGCAGGAGGCCCTCGCCAAGCGCCGGGGCCGTCCGCGGCGTTCCGCCGTGCCCCAGCCCGAGCTGGGCCGCCAGATGGACGCCGTGGACGTCGCGGCGGCCGCCGCGGCCGCGCTCGACGGCGCCGTCCTGCACGGCATGCCGCCCTCGCCGCTCGTCGCCGACCTCACCCAGGGCGTCAGCGTGGGCGACCGCGAGGACACCACCCCCACGCCCGTGCCGGCGCCGAGCCCGAGTCCGGTGCCGGCCGCGCGGCCCAAGCAGGAGAGGCTCAAGGTCGAGCCGGTCGTCGCCGACCTGACCAAACCGGCGCCCGAGAAGCCCCGCGACCTGCCCCCTCGCGCCGAGCAGCTCCAGCTTTCCGGCGACATCACCTACTCGCTGCCGACTCTGGACCTTCTCACCCGCGGTGGCCCGGGCAAGGCGCGCAGCGAGGCCAACGACCGGGTGGTCGCCTCGCTCACCACCGTCTTCTCCGAGTTCAAGGTCGACGCCGCCGTCACCGGCTTCACCCGCGGCCCGACGGTCACCCGCTACGAGGTCGAGCTCGGCCCCGCCGTGAAGGTCGAGCGGATCACCGCGCTCACCAAGAACATCGCGTACGCCGTCGCCAGCCCGGACGTGCGGATCATCAGCCCGATCCCCGGCAAGTCCGCGGTCGGCATCGAGATCCCCAACACCGACCGCGAGATGGTCAACCTCGGGGACGTGCTGCGGCTCGCCGAGTCCGCCGAGGACGACGACCCGATGCTGGTCGCCTTCGGCAAGGACGTCGAGGGCGGCTACGTCATGCACTCGCTGGCGAAGATGCCGCACATGCTCGTCGCGGGCGCCACCGGCTCCGGCAAGTCGTCCTGCATCAACTGCCTGATCACCTCGGTCATGATGCGGGCGACCCCGGAGGACGTGCGGATGGTCCTGGTCGACCCCAAGCGGGTCGAGCTGACCGCCTACGAGGGCATCCCGCACCTGATCACGCCGATCATCACCAATCCCAAGCGGGCCGCCGAGGCGCTCCAGTGGGTCGTACGCGAGATGGACCTGCGCTACGACGACCTGGCCGCCTTCGGGTTCCGGCACATCGACGACTTCAACAAGGCGATCCGCGAGGGCAAGGTCAAGCTCCCCGAGGGCAGCGAGCGGGAGCTGCAGCCGTACCCGTACCTGCTGGTGATCGTCGACGAGCTGGCCGACCTGATGATGGTCGCCCCGCGCGACGTCGAGGACGCGATCGTGCGCATCACGCAGCTCGCGCGGGCGGCCGGCATCCACCTGGTGCTCGCCACCCAGCGACCCTCGGTCGACGTGGTCACCGGTCTCATCAAGGCGAACGTGCCCTCCCGGCTCGCCTTCGCCACCTCCTCGCTCGCCGACAGCCGAGTCATCCTCGACCAGCCCGGCGCCGAGAAGCTCATCGGCAAGGGCGACGGGCTCTTCCTGCCGATGGGGGCGAACAAGCCGACCCGTATGCAGGGCGCGTTCGTCACCGAGGAGGAGGTCGCCGCAGTCGTCCAGCACTGCAAGGACCAGATGGCGCCGGTCTTCCGGGACGACGTCACCGTGGGCAGCAAGCAGAAGAAGGAGATCGACGAGGACATCGGCGACGACCTCGACCTGCTCTGCCAGGCCGCTGAGCTCGTCGTCTCCACCCAGTTCGGCTCCACGTCCATGCTCCAGCGCAAGCTGCGCGTCGGCTTCGCCAAGGCCGGCCGGCTCATGGACCTCATGGAGTCGCGGGGCGTGGTCGGGCCGAGCGAGGGGTCCAAGGCGCGCGACGTTCTGGTAAAACCTGATGAGCTGGACGGGGTGCTTGCTGTGATCCGTGGGGAGTCCGAGGGGTAGACCTAGAGGGGTAGGCCTGTCTGAGGGCTACGGGCGCCTGCGGGCCGGGTGGAGTCATCACCGTGATCCACCCGTTAGGGACCGTCGGGCAACCGTTTCCCTTTGACGTACGTCAAGTTGAGCGAGAGGAAAGGTGTGTACCCCATTCTGGGGCGCGCACCTGACCCGTCATCGGGATGTCGGGCCATACCGATGGCGTACAAAGTCGTACCGCCCGGTTGCCTCACCCTTTTGCACCCCCCATAGACTGAACCTCCAGCACAGGTGGCTACACGCTCGAAAGGCGCCCCCGTGTCCATCGGCAGCAACTCCCCTGAAGACGAGCGTCCGTTCCCAGACGTGTCCGAGGAAAACCGCCCCTCCGTAGGCCGAGCCCTCAAGCAGGCCCGCATCGCCGCCGGGCTGACCGTCGACGACATCAGCGGGAGCACCCGGGTCCGTATCGCCATCGTGCACGCCATCGAGGCCGACGACTTCGCCCCCTGCGGCGGCGACGTCTACGCCCGCGGGCACATCCGGACCCTGGCGAAGGCCGTCGGCCTCGACCCCGAGCCGCTGCTCGCGCAGTTCGCGGCGGACCACGGTGGTGGGCGGCCCGCGCCGACGCCCGCCGCGCCGCTGTTCGAGGCGGAACGTATCCGCCCCGAGCGTCGCGGACCCAACTGGACGGCGGCCATGGTCGCCGCGATCGTCGTCGTGATCGGTTTCGTCGGCTTCACCGCCTTCAAGGGCGGTGGCGGCGACGACGCCAAGCAGTCGGTCGCCGAGGGCCCCGCCCCGTCGACCAGCAAGCCGGTCTCGCCGACCCCGAAGGAGAGCAAGCCCGACAAGACCCCCGGCCCCTCCGACAGCGCGATCGCCGCCGCGCCCCAGGACAAGGTCACCGTCCAGGTCAGCGCGGTCAACGGACGCAGCTGGATCTCGGCCAAGGACCACAACGGCCGGATGCTCTTCGACGGGCTCCTGAAGAAGGGCGAGTCCAAGACCTTCCAGGACAACTCCAAGATCAACCTGATCCTCGGTGACGCCGGGGCCATCCAGCTCTACGTCAACGGAAAGAAGATCGAGGACCAGTTCCGGCCCGGCGCGGTGGAGCGCCTGACGTACACCAAGGGTGACCCGGAAGTCGGATAATCGTTCGGATTATGCGCGTACACAAGGGGTTGGCCATGATCGGCCAGCCCCTTCGACGTGGGCTGTCAGCGAGACAAAGTAGTCTTGAGCCCATGCCTGAACGCCGTACCGTCGCACTCGTCACTCTCGGCTGCGCCCGTAACGAGGTGGACTCGGAGGAGCTCGCAGGCCGTTTGGAGGCGGACGGCTGGCAGCTCGTAGAGGACGCATCGGACGCGGACGTCGCCGTCGTCAACACCTGTGGATTCGTCGAGGCCGCCAAGAAGGACTCCGTCGACGCCCTCCTGGAGGCAAACGACCTCAAGGGGCACGGCAGAACCCAGGCCGTCGTGGCGGTGGGCTGCATGGCCGAGCGGTACGGCAAGGAGCTCGCCGAGGCGCTGCCCGAGGCGGACGGCGTGCTGGGCTTCGACGACTACTCCGACATCTCCGACCGCCTGCAGACCATCCTCAACGGCGGCATCCACGCCTCGCACACCCCGCGTGACCGGCGCAAGCTGCTGCCCATCAGCCCCGCGGAGCGGCAGGACTCGGCCGCAGCGGTGGCGCTCCCGGGGCACGGCCCCGCCGACCTCCCCGACGGCGTCGCGCCCGCCTCCGGGCCGCGTGCGCCCCTGCGCCGCCGCCTCGACGGCGCCCCCGTCGCCTCGGTCAAGCTCGCCTCCGGCTGCGACCGCCGCTGCTCCTTCTGCGCCATCCCCTCCTTCCGCGGCTCCTTCATCTCACGCCGCCCGAGCGACGTGCTGAACGAGACCCGGTGGCTGGCCGAACAGGGCGTGAAGGAGATCATGCTGGTCTCCGAGAACAACACCTCCTACGGCAAGGACCTGGGTGACATCCGTCTCCTGGAGTCCCTGCTGCCGGAGCTGGCCGAGGTGGACGGCGTCGAACGGGTGCGCGTCAGCTACCTCCAGCCCGCCGAGATGCGCCCCGGCCTGATCGACGTACTGACCTCCACCCCGAAGGTCGTCCCGTACTTCGACCTGTCCTTCCAGCACTCCGCGCCGGGGGTGCTGCGGTCCATGCGCCGCTTCGGCGACACCGACCGCTTCCTGGAGCTGCTCGACACCATCCGGAGCAAGGCGCCGCAGGCGGGTGTCCGCTCCAACTTCATCGTCGGCTTCCCCGGTGAGTCGGAGTCCGATCTCGGTGAGCTGGAGCGCTTCCTGAACGGCGCCCGGCTGGACGCCATCGGTGTCTTCGGCTACTCCGACGAGGAGGGCACCGAGGCGGCCACCTACGAGAACAAGCTGCCCGAGGAGGCCGTCGACGAGCGCCTCGCGCACATCTCCCGGCTTGCCGAGGAACTCGTCTCGCAGCGGGCCGAGGAGCGCCTCGGCGAGACCGTGCACGTCCTCGTGGAGTCCGTGGACGACGAGGACGGCGTCCACGGCCGGGCGGCCCACCAGGCGCCCGAGACGGACGGACAGGTGCTGCTGACCAGCGGCGCGGGACTGCGCGTCGGTCGTATGGTCGAGGCGAAGGTGGTCGGTACGGAGGGTGTCGACCTGGTGGCCGAGCCGCTGCAGGGCTCGCCCGCATGGAGCGAGGAGGCGGGCAGATGACCGGAGTCCCGGCGTCCGCCGCGGGCGGCCCCTCCGGCGCGCACGGCGCCCCGGGCTCCGCCGCCACCTCCGGTGCCGCCCCGGATTCCGGTTCCCACGGCTCCGGTTCCCACGACGGCGAGCGGCCCGTGCGCGGCGGGAAGATCGCCGCTGCCGCCGTCAACCAGGCCAGCCTGTGGAACGTCGCCAATCTGCTGACCATGCTCCGGCTGGTCCTGGTGCCCGGCTTCGTCGCCCTGATGCTGGCCGGCGGCGGCTACGACCCGGCGTGGCGCTCGCTCGCCTGGGCGGCCTTCGCCATCGCCATGATCACCGACCTGTTCGACGGGCATCTGGCCCGCACCTACAACCTCGTCACCGACTTCGGGAAGATCGCCGACCCCATCGCCGACAAGGCGATCATGGGAGCGGCGCTGATCTGCCTGTCCGGGCTGGGCGACCTGCCCTGGTGGGTGACGATCGTGATCCTCGCCCGGGAAATCGGCATCACGCTGATGCGTTTCGTGGTCATCCGGTACGGCGTGATCCCGGCCAGCCGCGGCGGCAAGCTCAAGACCCTCACCCAGGGCGTGGCCGTAGGGATGTACGTGCTGGCACTGACGGGGTGGCTGGCGACCCTGAGGTTCTGGGTGATGGCCGCGGCCGTCGTCCTGACCGTCGTCACCGGCCTCGACTATGTGAGACAGGCCATTGTGCTGCGGCGGCAGGGAATCGCCGAGCGCGCGGCAGCGTTGGAGGAGACGGAAGCGTGAGTTCCACGGCCGCCCAACTGGTGCGACTACTGACGGTGAGGGGTCAGACCCTCGCTGTCGCCGAGTCGCTGACCGGCGGCCTGGTAGCGGCGGAGATCACCACGGTGCCCGGGGCGTCCAAGGCGTTCCGGGGCTCGGTCACCGCCTACGCGACCGAGCTGAAGCACGCGCTGCTGGGCGTCGACGCCACTCTGCTGGCCCAGCGGGGCGCGGTGGATCCGCAGGTCGCGGCCCAGATGGCCGCCGGAGTGCGCAAGGTGCTGGGTGCCGACTGGGGCCTCGCGACCACCGGAGTCGCCGGACCGGAACCACAGGACGGCCAGCCGGTCGGGACGGTCTTCGTGGCCGTGGACGGGCCGTTCGGCCCTGGTTCCGGTTCTGCCGCTGGCGGAAAAGTGGAGGCCCTGAGGTTGAACGGCGACCGCGCGGAAATTCGTAGAGAGAGTGTACGGAGCGTACTCGCACTGCTTCTGAGGGAGCTTGCGAGCGAACAGACTGGGAATGAGCGGGCACAGGATACGGAACAGAACGGGGGGTTTTGATGTTTGCAGCCCTGAGTGAACACGACATCGCTCCCCGCACGGCCGCGGCGCGAGGCGGTACGGTGGGGCGTGAAGGATGCGGCTACGCGGTCCGAGGAGGGAGCCACCGATGATTCTGCTCCGTCGCCTGCTGGGTGACGTGCTGCGTCGGCAGCGCCAGCGCCAGGGCCGTACTCTGCGCGAAGTCTCCTCGTCCGCCCGAGTCTCACTCGGCTATCTCTCCGAGGTGGAGCGGGGGCAGAAGGAGGCTTCCTCCGAACTGCTCTCCGCCATCTGCGACGCGCTGGACGTACGGATGTCCGAGCTCATGCGAGAAGTGAGCGACGAGCTCGCCCTTGCCGAGCTGGCCCAGTCCGCCCAGGCCACCGAGCCCGTGCCCACGCCGGTTCGCCCGATGCTGGGTACCGTCTCGGTGACGGGTGTGCCACCGGAACGGGTGACCATCAAGGCGCCCGCCGAGGCGGTGGACGTGGTCGCCGCGTGACCCCTGCGCGGAGATAGACCGACGCGGCGCCGACCCGGCGTCGAAGAAGTGCGCGAGGCCCCGGCCGGGGCCCCTCCCTGGGGAGACCTGGGAGGGGGCGGCCGGGGCTTTCGTGCGTCCGTGGACGGCATGCGTCCATTTGCCGGTGTCCGCCGATCCGGTCATGGTGGAGGAACGCTTACCGGGGGCTGACGACCGGAGACAACGCATGTACGTCGTGAAGAGCCCGCTGTCCGACGCGGACCCGAAGACCGTGCCCGAGGCGGCGTGGGGCGCCCTCGTGGAGAACGCGTAGCAGACGCCGATGCCGGTCCACGGCCGTTGCATCGGTGAGCCCTCGGTGCGCCTCCCCAGTGGGCCGGGCGGCGTTCTAGCGTCCGGCTGGAGGTGGCGGCCATGGTGGGGCGGATAGTGCGCTGGGGGGTTGCGTTGGGGTTCGCGGCGGTGTGGTGGTGGGCCGTGCTGCGGATCACCTTCGCCGACGGCGCCGGGGCGCTCGAGGGCACCGTGGCCGCCGGCGGGTGGGGACTGAGCCTGCTGCCGGTGAACTGCGTGCCGAGGAGCCGGGCGGCGGGGGCCCTGGGGCCGGCCCGCTGGCGGACGGCCTGGCGGACGCCGGGGGCTACCAGGGCATCGCCACCCCTCCGTTCGGGCGCAGGATCTGGCCCGTCGTGAACGAGGAGGCGTCGGACGCCAGGTAGAGCACGGCGTGCGCGACGTCCGCGGCCTCGCCGACCCGGCCCAGCGGCGACATCCGGGCCATCCGGGCCTCCGTCTGCTGCTGTTCCGCCCTGTCGTCGCGGTCGGTCATGGGAGTGCGGGTCCAGCCCGGGGCGACCGCGTTGACGCGGATGCCCTGCCGGCCGACCTCGCTGGCGAGCGTCCTGGTCAGCTGGACCACGGCCGCCTTGGCCGCGCCGTAGCAGAGCAGGCCGGGCCCGCCGGTGTCGATCGCCCCGGAGGCCATGGTGATGATGCTGCCCCCGCTCCGCCCGGCCAGCATCAGCCGGGCCGCCTCCTGGCAGGCGTACAGCACGCCCTTGAAGTTGACGCCCAGCACCCGGTCGAGGTCCCCGTCCCTGGTCTCCAGCACCGGGCTGCGGTGCATGATCCCGGCGATCGCCGCCATGACGTCCAGCCGCCCGCAGGACCGCACGGCCTCCCCGAGCCGTTCCCGGTCGGTGACGTCGAGGGTGTGGGTACGGGCGGTGCCGCCCCCGTCCTTGATCAGCGCCGCCGTCTCGTGCAGGCCGTCCGCGTCCCGGTCGGCACAGTGCACGGACGCGCCCGCCTCGGCGAGCAGTACGGCGGACGCCCGGCCGATGCCGCCGGCGGCGCCGGTGACGAATGCGGTGCGTCCGGTGAGGTCGTACGCCTTGAGGGGCATGAAGGGACGGTACGAGCGTTTCTGACGGGTCGTCAATTGGTCGTGCGTGGGCTGGTTCCGTGGGCGTGCCGGGAACCCGGGGCGGGGGCCGGGCCGGTCTGGCAGGTCGGGCACCAGTAGGTGGGGCGTTCGCGGGAGCCGTCGCCCTGGTCGGCGAGGCGGATCGGGGTGCGGCAGCGCAGGCAGGGGCGGGGCGCGCGGCCGTAGACGTAGAGGTCGTGGTCGCGCAGGCCGGTGGTCCGGCGGACCACGCGGTCGCGGTTGGCCTCCAGGAGGCGCTGGGCGAGGCCGGGGAGGATCGCGGCGCGGTCGGCGGGGAGCGCGCCGACCGGGAGCCAGGGGGTCGCGCCGATCAGGAAGCAGAGCTCGCTCTTGTAGATGTTGCCGATCCCGGCGAGGTTGCGCTGGTCGAGCAGGGCCTCGCCGAGCGGGCGGGCGGGGTCCGCGAGGAGGTTGGCCAGGGCGCGGTCGGGGTTCCAGTCGGGACCCAGCAGATCGGGACCGAGGTGGCCCACGGCGCGCTCCTCCTCGCCGGTGCGCAGGAACTCCAGAACCTGGAGGCGGTACCCGACGGCCGTGCGGTCGGCGGTGGCGAGCACCGCCCGGATCTGGTGTGCGGGACCGCCCCGCCAGCGCTCACCGGTGCCGTAGACCTTCCAGGCGCCCTCCATCCGCAGGTGCGTGTGCAGGGTCAGGCCGCCCTCGAACCGGGTCAGCAGGTGCTTGCCGCGCGGCGTGGTGCCGAGGACCGTACGGCCGCTGAGGTCGACCGTGGCGTACTTGGGCACCCGGAAGTCGCTGCGGGTCAGCACCTGGCCGGCGAGCGCGTCGTGCAGGCGCCTCGCGGCCAGCCAGACCGTGTCACCTTCGGGCATGGCTCAAGGGTGGCACGGAGGGGGCGGGAGGTGAGGTGCGCACCGTGCTTCACGCCCGCAGCCGCAGGCCGCGCGGGGTCGCGATGAAACCCGCCGCCTCCAGGAGGGTGCCCAGCGGGGAGGTCAGCGCCGAGGCGCCGTTGACGCGCTCCACCGTCACCGTGCCGAGGGTGCCCGCGCGGGCGGCGGCCGCGAGGGCCTCCGCCGCCGTGCGGAGCCGGGTGTCGTCGGTGGCGGCCGTGTCCGGGGCGGCGGGCCACGCCAGCAGGGTCTTCCCGCCGCGCTCCATGTAGAGGGTCAGCTCGCCCTCGACCAGGACCACCAGCGAGCCGGCCTTGCGGCCCGGTTTGTGCCCGGCTCCGGTCGGGGGCTCGGGCCAGGGGAGGGCGGCGCCGTAGGCGTTCGCCGGGTCGGCGGCGGCGAGGACCACGGCTCTGGGGTCGGGGGCCGCAGCGGTCCGGGTGTGGCGGCTGCCGTAGGCGTAGGGGTTCGCGCCGTAGGGGTTGGCGGGGCTGCCGCCTCGGGGGCCGCCGTAGCCGGGGGCGGCGAACGGGTCGGCGGGGGCGAGGTCCTTGGGGGAGACGTAGTCGCCGGGAGCGGCGGGCGGCTCGGGCGGCCAGGTGAAGTCGCCGTCCAGGTCGGGGAAGCCGGCCGTGTCGAAGGGGCCCAGCGGATCGAGGGAGTCGGTGGGTGTGCCGTGCCCGCCGTCCGGGCCTGAAAGCGCTGAAGCGCCGCCGGTTCCGAAGCCGGTGCCCGGCAGGGCCTCGCCGCGCTCGCGGGCGTTGGACACCGCGCGCAGCCGGTCGACCGCGCCGTCCATCGCGAACTGGGCCGCGCCCAGGCCCTCCACCACGTAACCCCGGCGCGCCTGGCCGCTCTCCTCGAACGCCGACAGGATCCGGTACACCGCCGAGAAGCCGCCCTCGACGCCCTCCGCCGCGACCGCGCCCCGGGTCACCACACCGTGCCGGTCGAGGAGGGTGCGGGCCAGGGCGTGGGCGCGCACGGTGGTGTCCGGCTCGCGCTGCGGCAGCAGCGACCAGCGCCCGGCCACGGTCGGCGGGCCGGTGCGGGAGGCGGGGCGGGCGGCGGCCGTCAGGGAGCCGTAGCGGCCGCGCGGGACGGTGCGCTTGGCGCGGTGGGCGGTGGAGCCGGCGGTACGGCCCGAGCCGAGCAGGGCGCGCATCGGGGCCAGCGTGTCGTTGGTCAGCCGCCCGGACCAGGCCAGGTCCCAGACGGCGTCGGCCAGTTGGGGATCGGTGGCGTCGGGGTGGGTGGTGGCGCGGACCTGGTCGGCGATCTGCCGGAAGAACAGGCCGTAGCCCCCGGAGAGGGCGTCGAGCACGGACTGGTGGAGGGCGGTGAGCTCCAACGGGTGCGGCGGCGGGAGCAGCACGGGGGCCGCGTCCGCCAGATACAGCGAGACCCAGCCGTCCTTGCCGGGCAGGGCACCCGCGCCGGCCCACACGAGCTCGCCGGCCGCGGTGAGTTCGTCGAGCATCGCCGGCGAGTAGTTCGCCACCCGGGACGGCAGGACCAGCTTCTCCAGGGCCGACGCCGGTACGGAAGCGCCCTGCAACTGCTCCACGGCGCGCACCAGTCCGTCCACGCCGCGCAGCCCGTACCCCTTGCCGATGTGCTGCCACTGCGGCAGGAACTGGGCGAGCGCGGCCGGTGCCACCGGCTCCAGCTCGTGCCGGAGCGCGGCCAGCGAACGGCGGCGCAGCCTGCGCAGCACCGCCGCGTCGCACCACTCCTGGCCGATGCCCGCCGGATGGAACTCGCCCTGCACCACCCGCCCGCCCGCGGCGAGCCGCTGCAACGCGCCCTCCGTGACCGCCACCCCGAGCCCGAAGCGGGCCGCCGCGGTGGCCGACGTGAACGGGCCGTGGGTGCGCGCGAACCGCGCTAGGAGATCGCCGAGCGGGTCCTTCACCGGCTCGGTGAAGGCCTCGGGGACGCCCACGGGCAGGGCCGTGCCGAGGGCGTCGCGCAGCCGGCCCGCGTCCTCGACCGCCGCCCAGTGCTCGGCCCCGGCGATCCGGACCTTGATGGCCCGCCGGGCGCCCGCCAGCTCCGCCGCCCACTGCGGTTCGGCGCCCCGCTCCGCCAACTCGGCGTCCGTGAGCGGCCCGAGCAGCCGCAGCACGTCGGCGACGCCCTCCGGGTCCTTGATCCGGCGGTCCTCGGCCAGCCACTGCAGCTCGCGCTCCAGCTCGGTCAGCACCTCCGCGTCGAGCAGCTCGCGCAGCTCCGCCTGGCCCAGCAGCTCGGCCAGCAGCCGGGAGTCCAGGGAGAGCGCGGCCGCGCGGCGCTCGGCGAGCGGGGAGTCACCCTCGTACAGGAACTGGGCGACGTAGCCGAAGAGGAGAGAGCGGGCGAACGGGGACGGCTCCGGGGTGGTGACCTCGACCAGGCGGACCTTGCGGGATTCGAGGTCGCCCATCAGCTCCACGAGCCCGGGGACGTCGAACACGTCCTGGAGGCACTCGCGGACGGCTTCCAGGACGATCGGGAACGACCCGAACTCGCTCGCCACCTGGAGCAGTTGGGCGGCGCGCTGGCGCTGCTGCCACAGCGGGGTGCGCTTGCCGGGGTTGCGGCGCGGCAGCAGCAGCGCGCGGGCGGCGCATTCGCGGAAGCGGGAGGCGAACAGGGCCGAGCCGCCGACCTGGTCGGTGACGATCTGGTCGACCTCGCCCTTGTCGAAGGCGACGTCCGCCGCGCCCACGGGGGCCTGCTCGGCGTCGTACTCCGTACCGGCCTTCATCGGGGCCTGGTCGAGCAGGTCGAGGCCCATCAGGTCGGCGTCCGGCAGCCGCAGCACGATGCCGTCGTCGGCGTGCATGACCTGGGCGTCCATGCCGTACCGCTCGGAGAGCCGGGCACCGAGGGCGAGCGCCCAGGGGGCGTGCACCTGGGCGCCGAAGGGGGAGTGGACGACGACCCGCCAGTCGCCCAGCTCGTCACGGAAGCGCTCGACCACGATCGTGCGGTCGTCGGGGACATGGCCGCAGGCCTCGCGCTGTTCGTCCAGGTACGACAGCACGTTGTCCGCCGCCCACGCGTCCAGGCCCGCCGCCAGCAGGCGCAGCCGGGCGTCGTCCTTGGAAAGCGCGCCGACCTCGCGCAGGAACGCGCCGACCGCACGGCCCAGTTCGAGCGGGCGGCCCAGCTGGTCGCCCTTCCAGAAGGGGAGACGGCCGGGGACGCCGGGGGCGGGGGAGACGAGCACACGGTCGCGGGTGATGTCCTCGATACGCCAGGAGCTGGTGCCCAGGGTGAAGACATCGCCCACCCGGGACTCGTACACCATCTCCTCGTCCAGCTCGCCGACCCGGCCGCCGCCCTTCTTGGGGTCGGCACCGGCCAGGAAGACGCCGAAGAGGCCGCGGTCGGGGATCGTGCCGCCCGAGGTGACGGCGAGCCGCTGGGCGCCGGGGCGGCCCGTGACCGTCCCCGCGACCCGGTCCCAGACCACGCGCGGGCGCAGCTCGGCGAACGCGTCCGACGGGTAACGGCCCGCGAGCATGTCGAGGACCGCGGTGAACGCCGACTCCGGGAGCGAGGCGAAGGGGGCCGCGCGGCGCACGGTGGCGAGCAGGTCGTCGACCTGCCAGGTGTCCAGCGACGTCATCGCAACGAGCTGCTGAGCGAGGACGTCCAGCGGGTTGGCCGGGACCTTCAGGGACTCGATGGAGCCGGTGCGCATCCGTTCGGTGACGACGGCCGCCTGCACCAGGTCGCCCCGGTACTTGGGGAAGACCACGCCGGTGGAGACCGCACCGACCTGGTGTCCCGCGCGGCCGACGCGCTGGAGACCGGAGGCGACGGACGGCGGGGACTCGACCTGGACGACCAGGTCCACCGCGCCCATGTCGATGCCCAGTTCGAGACTGGAGGTGGCCACCACGGCGGGGAGCCGGCCCGCCTTCAGGTCCTCCTCCACCAGGGCCCGCTGCTCCTTGGAGACCGAGCCGTGGTGCGCACGGGCGAGGACCGGCGGGGCGCCGTGGGCCGCGCCCGAGCCGCCCATCAGCTCGGCCGGGGAGTGGTGCTCGTCCAGGGGCTCGCCGGTCACCCGCTCGTAGGCGATCTCGTTGAGCCTGTTGCACAGCCGCTCCGCCAGCCGGCGGGAGTTCGCGAACACGATCGTCGAGCGGTGGGCCTGCACCAGGTCGGCGATCCGCTCCTCCACATGCGGCCAGATCGACGGCTTCTCCGCGCCCTCGCTGCCGTCGGTGGCCGGGGAGCCGCCCAGCTCGCCCATGTCCTCCACCGGGACGACGACGGAGAGGTCGAACTCCTTGCCGGACTTCGGCTGGACGATCTCCACCTTGCGGCGCGGGGAGAGATAGCGGGCCACCTCGTCGACCGGGCGGACGGTCGCCGACAGGCCGATCCGGCGGGCCGGCTTCGGCAGCAGCTCGTCCAGCCGCTCGAGTGAGAGCGCGAGGTGCGCGCCGCGCTTGGTGCCGGCGACCGCGTGCACCTCGTCCAGGATCACCGTCTCGATGCCGGTCAGCGCGTCGCGCGTGGCCGACGTCAGCATCAGGAACAGGGACTCCGGGGTGGTGATCAGGATGTCCGGCGGGCGGGTGGACAGGGCGCGGCGCTCGGCGGCCGGGGTGTCGCCGGAGCGGATACCGACCCGCACCTCCGGCTCGGGCAGGCCCAGGCGCACGGACTCCTGGCGGATGCCGGTCAGCGGGCTGCGCAGGTTCCGCTCGACGTCGACCGCGAGGGCCTTGAGCGGCGACACGTACAGCACGCGGCAGCGCTTCTTCGGGTCGGCCGGGGCTGGCGTGGCGGTCAGCTGGTCCAGGGCGGCGAGGAAGGCGGCCAGCGTCTTGCCGGAGCCGGTCGGGGCGACCACCAGCACGTCCGAGCCCGCGCCGATGGCCTGCCACGCGCCCGCCTGGGCCGCGGTGGGCGCGGAAAACGCCCCCGTGAACCAGCCGCGGGTCGCGGGGGAGAAGCCGTCGAGGGCCCGGTGTGCGGATTTCGCCATGGGTCCATCCTGCACCCGAGCACTGACAAACGGGGCTGACCTGCGGAGATGCGGGGGCCGTGGCCTCGGCTCCGCCTTCGGCGTGTGTGTTTCCCACCCGCACACCCGTGACGGGCTCGTGGCGGGTGCGGGTGCGGGTGCGGGTGCGGGTGCGGGTGCGGGTGCGGGTGCGGGTGACCGGGTTGCGGGTGGCCCCTGTGGGGCGGGTTCGCCGTTGGCGGCTGCGCGAGGACGGCGGGCGAGGGCAGCGGGGGGAGGGCAGCGGCTCGGGGAGTCGGGCGAGGGCAGCGGCTCGGGGAGTCGGACGGGCGTCATTTCGAGTGCGGGCCGGTGGGGGCTTGTCGCGCAGTTCCCCGCGCCCCTTTCAGGGGCGCTGCCCTCGCGGAGTCATGAAGCGGGGTGGCGGCTGAGGGTGGTCGACAATGGGTGCATGGCGGGATCGGACGAGCGGGCGCGGCACTGGCGGTACGAGGCGTTGCCCGGTGTCGATCTGCTGCGTGCCCGGTACATCAGGAAGACGTTCGTGCGGCACACCCACGAGCACTTCGTGATCGCCGCCATCGCGGACGGTGTCGAGGTCTTCCACCACCGCGGCTCCGACGTGTCGGCGGGGGCGGGGGCGCTCGCGCTGGTCAACCCGGACACCCCGCACACCGGGCGGGCCGGGGTGCCCGAGGGGTGGCGGTATGGGGCGGTCTACCCGGCGCCGGACCTCGTGGCGGGCATCGCCGCCGAGACCACCGCGATCCGGGGCGCCCCCGGCTTCGTCAGTCCCGTGCTCGACGACCCGTACAGCGTGGCCCTCGTGCACCGGGTGCTGCGCGCCGCCGACGAGGGCAACGCGCTCGCCGCCGACACCCTGCTGCGCGTCGCGGTCACCAGACTCCTGCGGCTGAACGGCGGCCCGCTGCCGCAGCGGCAGGTCCGTACTGCCGGGGCCCGGCTCGCCGCACGCGCGCGTGCGGTGCTGGAGGAGCGGATGGCCGAGCCGCCGACCCTGGAGCTGCTCGCCACCGACCTCGGCACCAGCCCCTTCGCGCTGCTGCGGGCGTTCCGCGACGCCTACGGCATGCCGCCGCACACCTGGCTGACCGACGCCCGGGTGCGCCGCGCCCGGCTGCTGCTGGACGCCGGCACGGCACCCGCCGAGGCGGCCGTCGCCGTGGGCTTCACCGACCAGCCGCACCTCAACCGGCACTTCGCCCGGATCGTCGGCGTCCCGCCGGGCGCCTACCAGCGCGAGCGCAAGAACGTACAAGACGCACGGCGCGGCCGTCCGTAGCGTCCTGGGAGTGGCACAACAGACAGCACTCGCAGACATACGCGGCGACGGTGAGCCCAAGCCGGACTCCGCCGTCGTCAGGGACGCCCTCGGGGTCGGGGTCGCCGTGGGACTCTCCGGGTTCGCCTTCGGGGTGACCTCGGCAGGCAGCGGGCTCGGCCTGCTCCAGACCTGCGCGCTCAGCCTCCTGGTGTTCACCGGCGCCTCCCAGTTCGCCCTGGTGGGCGCGCTCGCGGCCGGCGGCAACCCGTTCACCGCGGCGGCCGGCGCCTTCTTCCTCGGGGTGCGCAACGCGTTCTACGGGCTGCGTCTCTCCCAGGTGCTGTCCCTCCCGAGCGTGGTGCGGCCGTTCGCCGCCCAGTGGGTGATCGACGAGACCACCGCGGTCACCCTGGCCCAGCCGACGCGGCGCGCCGCCCGGATCGGCTTCACCGTCACCGGGCTCAGCCTGTACGTCCTGTGGAACCTCACCACCCTGCTCGGCGCGCTCGGCGCCAAGGCCGTCGGGGACACCGGCGCCTGGGGCCTGGACGCGGCCGGACCCGCCGTCTTCCTGGCCCTGCTCGCCCCCATGCTGAAGACCACGACCGATCGCGCGGTCGCCGCCCTCGCGGTGCTGCTGGGGCTCGGCCTGCTGCCCGTGCTGCCGGCCGGGGTGCCGGTCCTGGTGGCCGCGCTGGCGGCGCCGGTCGCCCTGTTCGTCTCCGGCATCCGCTGCGGCCGTGACCGTACCCGCGACGAGGCACCCGAGGAGACCCGGTGAACTTCTGGATCGCGATCGGCGCGACCGCCCTCGGCTGCTACGCCGTCAAGCTCGCCGGTCTGCTGGTGCCCGCCGGTCTGCTGGAGCGGCCGGTGGTGCGACGGCTGTCCGCCCTGCTGCCCGTGGCCCTGCTCGCCGCTCTCACGGCCCAGCAGACGTTCGCGGACGGGCACGCGCTCGTGCTGGACGCCCGGGCCGCGGGCCTCGGGGCGGCCGCCGTGGCGCTGGTGCTGCGGGCGCCCTTCCTGGTCGTCGTCGGGGTCGCCGTGGTGGTCACGGCGGGGCTGCGCGCCATGACCGGCTGAGACTTCCGTCAGCCCACGAAGCGGCCGTACGCCCCGAGCGTCTGGAGGGCCTCGATCGTCACCACGGGGCGCGCCTCCAGGGCAGCGGCGGGTGCCCACTGGCGCCAGCGGATCGGCCAGCCGCCGTCCGCCTCCTGCTCGGCGGTGAGGAAGTCGAGCGAGCGGCTCATCTCCTCGTCGGTGAACCACGCGCGCGCGAGCGAGTCCGGAGACCTCGCGAAGTCGTGCGGGAAGTGGTGCTCGCGCGGGGCGTAGCCGGGTGCGACCGGGTACGTGTCGAGGCGCTCCGGGTCCAGCGCGGCCAGTCGCTGCTCGCGCACCAGGCGGCCCAGCCGGTCGGCGGTCGCCTCCGCGCGCGAGCGGTCGGGCACCGTGTCCAGGAAGGCGACCGCGGCCTCGATCTCGTAAGGGTGTGACTTCTCCAGGTCTTCGATCGCCTGCCAGCAGAAGTCGGTGGCCCGGAACAGCCACGCGTGCCAGACCTCGTTGCGGTGCAGCAGGCCCACCACAGGACCGGTGGCGAGGAGCTCACTGGGAGGGTCGTCGACGACCGGGAGGAACGGCGCCGCCGGGTAGCCGCGCTGGCCGGGAAGGACCGCCGGCAGCGCCCCGTCCGCGGTGGAGACCGCTGTCAGATAGCGGCACACGCGCTCCACCCGCTGCCCGCCGCACCGCCCGATGGCGTCCAGGACGCGTAGCGCGTGCCCGGCGTGCAGCGGCTGGCTCACCGGGCCGCGCAGATCGGGCTCCAGCGCGTGTCCGTAGCCGCCGTCCTCGTTGCGGTAGGCGTCCAGCGCGGTCTCCACCGGGTCGGGGCCGCCGTTCAGGAAGTGGTACGCGAAGAGACGCTGCTCCAGCACGCGGGCGGTGAGCCACATGAACCGTTCGGCGCGGAAGAGCGGGGAGTGCGCCGGGGGCGTAGGGGGGAGTGGGGAAGCTCCGGATTCGGCCATGCGCAAGACCGTAGGGCGGAAAGCGGTCTCGGCAGGCGTTCCCGGGCAGGGCCCACTCTCAGGGGCGGGATACTGGTTTCATGCGGTTGACGGTTTTCTGGCAGCGGATGGCGGAACACTTCGGTTCCGGGTACGCCGACACCTTCGCGCGCGATCACGTGATGACGGAGCTCGGCGGGCTGACGGTGCACGAGGCCCTGGACGCCGGCTGGGAGGCCAAGGACGTGTGGCGCGTGGTCTGCACGGTCATGAACGTTCCGGGGGAGAGGCGCTGACCGTGCGCGAAGATCGGAGACGGGCCACGTGTTGTCAGTGGCGTAGGCGAGACTTGCACCGTGGTATCCACTGACGAGGACGGGCGGACCGCCCAGGACGCATCCCCGGCCGACACGACGCCGCGCGCCGGATCACCGGCCGCCGGCGCCGCGGTACCGGGCGCCCGCATGCCGCGCTGGCTGCCGCGCGCCATGGTGCTGGCCCTCGCCCTCGTCGCTGCCTTCCAGCTGGGCAGCTGGGCCTTCCACCAGCTCACCGGACTGCTGATCAACATCCTCATCGCGTTCTTCCTGGCGCTCGCCATCGAGCCCGCGGTGAGCTGGATGGCCTCCCGCGGCATGCGCCGGGGCTTCGCGACTTTCCTGGTCTTCCTCGGCCTGGCGATCGCCACCGCGGGGTTCATCACACTGCTCGGCTCGATGCTGGCCGGGCAGATCATCAAGATCGTCGAAGACTTCCCCGACTACCTGGACTCGGTCATCAACTGGGTCAACCACACCTTCCACACCGAAGTGAAGCGGGTCGACGTCCAGGAGGGCCTGCTGCACTCCGACTGGCTGCGCAAGTACGCGCAGAACAGCGCGGCCGGTGCGCTCGACGTGTCCGGGCAGGTGCTCGGCGGCCTCTTCCAGCTGCTGACGATCACGCTGTTCGCCTTCTACTTCGCCGCCGACGGCCCCCGGCTGCGCCGCACCCTGTGCTCCGTGCTGCCACCCGCCCGCCAGGCCGAGGTGCTGCGCGCCTGGGAGATCGCCGTCGACAAGACCGGTGGCTACCTGTACTCGCGCGGTGTGATGGCGCTGATCTCCGGAATCGCGCACTACATCCTGCTGCAGGCCCTCGGCGTGCCGTACGCGCCCGTGCTGGGCGTGTGGGTCGGTCTTGTGTCGCAGTTCATCCCCACCATCGGCACCTATCTCGCGGGCGCGCTGCCGATGCTGATCGCGTTCACCGTCAACCCGTTGTACGCGGTGTGGGTGCTGGTGTTCGTCGTGATCTACCAGCAGTTCGAGAACTACATGCTGCAGCCCAAGCTGACCTCCAAGTCGGTCGACATCCACCCGGCGGTCGCCTTCGGCTCGGTCATCGCCGGCACCGCGCTCCTCGGCGCGGTCGGCGCACTGATCGCCATCCCGGCGGTCGCCACGCTCCAGGCGTTCCTGAGCGCCTATGTGAAGCGGTACGACGTCACGGACGACCCGCGGGTGCAGGGGCACCGCCGGCGGAGCGCGGGCGGCCCCGGGCTGCGCACGCGCGCGCGGCGCCTGACGCAGCGCCTGATATGGCAGCGGCCGGCCGAGGAACCGGAGTCCGAGGGGGGCTCGGCCTGACGGCCTGCGCGGTCGCCAGGTGCGTCGCGGTCGCCAGGTGAGTCGCGATCAGTAGGTGAGAACGGCCCACACCCCGGCGGCGGCCACGGCCGCCGTGTAGCAGCCCACCGCCGCGGCGACGACCCGCCACCGGGTCCGCTGGCTCCACCCGGTGCGCGACAGCAGCCAGGCCAGGGCCGGCAGGACCAGCACCGCGTGCAGGCTGACCGCGTGCAGCGGCTTGAGCGGGGCCGTCGAGTCGTACGCCGCCTCCTGGTGTCCGGTCCGGACGAGCACCACCCCGCGCGCGATCATCGCCGCTCCCGAGGCCAGCGCCACCAGCAGCACCGCGAACCCGGAGCGCACGGCGAGCGCCATGCCCACGGGACCGGTCGGCCGGTGCCGGAAGGACGCCACCGCGAAGACGGTGAGCAGCACCACCAGGACCCCGCCGCCCACCGCGAGCATCATGGACACCGCGGTGTCGAAGGGCGTCTCCATGTCGAGGTGCGAGGGCACCCGGCGCCACGCCTGCAGGGTGATCCCGCCGACCTCGACCACGCAGTCGGCGGCGAACACGAGCAGCAGGACGGTCCGCAGCCGCTCCCCGACCCTCAGGTAGGAGGTGACCCAGGTGACCGCCATCAGCGTCAGACCGAAGGAGAGCCCGAAGGTGACGGGCTTGCGCCAGGAGACCGGCCCGTACCAGGGGCCGCCGTCGACCGCGAACACCCCCAGATGCGCCAGACCGGAGAGGACGAGGAGCACGCCGGTCACGTGACACAGACGCTCGGCGGGGCGCACCCGGGCCAGGATCCCGGCCAGCGGGTTCGCCGGTGGCCTGCGGGGCGGACTCTGCAGGGAGGAGGACATGCGCCCAGCCTCCCGGCGCCCGCCCGCGCGGTCGTCGTCCGGCCGAAGACACCCGCCGTACGCCTCGCGGAGTAGGGGCGCACGGGGCGGTCAGGAGACCGTGGCGGCCGGCGGGGTCCACCGCCGGGTGCGGGGGACCGTGCCCGCGACGCCGTAGTCCTTCTTGAGGTGCTCGGGGATGGCGTAGTGCATGACGCGGCCACGGGTGAGCGAGGACAGTTCCAGAACGGTGGTGAGGTGCCCGAGGCGGTCCAGGGCCCAGGCGCCCAGCGGGGAGCGGTCCTCGACGGTCTCCAGGACGCCGAGGAGGTGCGGTACGGCCTTGACGACGGTGTCCCACCGGGTGCGCGGCACCTCCAGCCAGTCGGCGCAGGTGTCGCCGACCAGGTGGCGGATCAGGGCGGAGACGACCGGGTCGAAGAAGGTGCCGGGAACGACCTCCTCGTACAGGTCGATGAGCTGCCGGGTCAGGACCGCGCCCTCCTCGGAGGGGCCCATGTGCCGGACCATGTACAGGTCGAGGAAGGCGCGTGCCTCTTCGAGGGTCTCAGGGACGGCCTCCTGGTCGACGCCGAGCATGGCGCCCACCACCCGCCACGCGTAGTAGTACGCCTCCGCGCCCTCCGTGGACAGGTGGATGCCCAGCCGGTGCAGGCTGTCGAGGACCAGCATGGAGAAGAACATCTGGCCCCCGATCATGTCCTCCTGGCAGATCGGCATGCCGAGCGCCTCGGTGTCCCAGCGGTTCTCGCGCTTGAGGTGGCGCCGGATCGAGGCGTGCAGCAGGCGCACCTTCTGGGCAGCCGGGACGAAGCGGCTGCCGGCCTCGAAGGCGTCGGGGCGCATGAGGTAGACGGTGAACTGACCGGTCTCCGCCATGCGCTTGGACGGGTACTTCAGCCCGTGGGTGGCCGACAGCAGCTTCGCCACGCGCGGGACGACGTAACAGGCGGGCATGGCGGCGAAGGAGAGCGCGGTCGAGATGTGCACGCTGTTGTCGATGAAGAACAGCCGGGCCTTCTCCATCTCGCCCCAGTCCACCCAGGACGGCGGTACCCGGGTGGCCTCCAGGTACTCCCGTGCGACCTCGGGCAGCCCGTCCGGCAGGGGCGCGCCGGCGGTGGAGACGTAGCGCATCAGGGTGTTGAACGTGCCCACCTCCCCGCGCTCGAAGAGTGCGGCGACCGTGGCGTCGGCGAGTTCGTCACCGGCGTGCCGCAGGGTGTCCAGCGAGGCCTCGGTGTGCATCACGGCAGGGCTCCTTGTCATCGCGGGTCGCGCAGGTCGCGGGGTGGTCGCGGGTCGTCGCGGGTGTGGTCCGGGCCACCCGTGGGGTTCAGGACAGCCGGGTCGCGGCCGAGTGGGCCAGCGAGGTCAGGGCGCCGGCGGCGGGGGCCGGCACATTCAGGTTGTGGAGGGCGTCGAGGGCTTCCGTGACCCGCGCGCCGATCATGTGCTCGATCCGGTCGGGTGCCCCGAGCCGGCACATCACCTCGCGGACCGCGTCCAGGCCGTCCGCGTCCAGATCACGGCAGCCGAGCAGCGCGCCCAGCCGCTCCCGGTCGTCGGCACGGGCGAGGCGCCAGGTCTCCGCGAGCAGGGCGGTGGGCCGGTGCCCGCGCACGTCGTCCGCGTTGGCCTTGCCGGTGTGCTCCGGTGCCCCGAACAGGCCGAGCAGGTCGTCGCGGAGCTGGAAGGCCTCGCCCAGCGGCAGCCCGTACGCGGAGTACCCCTCGCGCAGCCGCTCGCCGGCCCCGGCCAGGGCGCCGCCGATCAACAGGGGCTGCTCGACGGTGTACTTGGCGGCCTTGTAGCGGATCACCTTCAGTGAGGCCGTGGTGTCCGGACCGGCTCCGGTGCGCAGGATCTCCAGGCACTCGCCCGCGATCAGCTCCCTGGCCAGCACCGACCACAGGGGGCGGGCCCGGGCGAGGTAGGCGGCGGGCAGCCCGCAGGTCGCGAACAGCTGCCCGGCCAGTGACATCAGCAGATCGCCCACGAGCATCGCCAGCGACCGCGCGGTGTCGTCGGCGCGCGGACGGTCCTGTACGGCGGCACGCAGGGCGACGTGCGGGGTGGGGCGGCCGTGCCGCAGGGGGCTGTCGTCGATGAGGTCGTCGTGGACGACGGCGGCGGCGTGCACCAGTTCCATGGAGGCCGCCGCCCGCACCAGCGCGTCGCTGTCCGGCTGGCCCACCGCGCGCCAGCCCCAGTAGCAGAACGCCGCCCGCAGCCGTTTGCCGTCCGCGGCCGCCGCCTCCAGCTGCTCGGCCACCGGGCCCAGGAGCGGGTCGACCGCCGCGAACAGGCCGGCCTCCTCGGCGACGAACCGGCGCAGCACGCCGTCGACTCGGCTCTTGAAGGCGGCCGGATCCCAGCGGTCAGTCATCGTCGGCGGTCCGCCGGGCCAGAGCGTGCCGGGCCAGGGCGTGCCGGGCGAGGATCTCCAGGTGGGCCGGGGGCACGGCCGCGTACCGGTCCAGGACCAGGCGCCCCCGTGCGGTGAGGTCGTGCTCGGCCTCCGCCGCCAGCGCGCCGGCGTCCGAGCGGCGCAGCAGCCCCCGTAACGTCCCGAAGGCGGTGCCCACCGTGCTCACGGCCAGGTCGGCCAGCCCCGCCGCCAGCAGCACGGCCTGCTCGTCCAGGCCGCGTCGTCCCGTCTCACGTGTCATGCGCTCTCCCACCCACGGCACACAGGGGCGGCGCTCTCCCCGGCCGCCTCTTGGAGCATCGCCGCACGACGGGCGCGAGCAGGCGGAAACTCACGATCGGGTGAACGCCTCGCCGGGTGGTGCGGACCACCGCCCGGCGGTCCCGCTTCCGGCTGCCGCCCCCGGCGTGCCGCGCGCTCCGGCACGCGTGCCGTGTACGCCCGGAGCCCGTGACGGAGCGGGGACGGGCAGCGGGTGAGCGGTGGGTGAGCGCCCTGCGGGGATGTGGAGGGAGTACCGCGTGGTGCGCTTGACACAAAAATCGAACATCCATTCTTATGGAGGCTCCGGAACGGCTCACGGCGGGGATCCCGGCTGCGGTTCGACACGGTTTCGGCGGAGATGTCCCCGAGTTGTCCACAGGTCGAGCCGGCGTCGGGGCGCATTGTCAGTGGCAGGCGTTAGCGTCTTTGACGTGAAGCGATCGACTCAAGCAAACCGGGTGGAACCCATGGCAGGAACCGACCGCGAGAAGGCGCTCGACGCCGCGCTCGCACAGATTGAACGGCAATTCGGCAAGGGCGCGGTCATGCGCATGGGCGAGCGGTCGATGGAGCCCATCGAGGTCATCTCGACCGGCTCGACCGCGCTCGACGTCGCCCTCGGTGTCGGTGGCCTGCCGCGCGGCCGCGTCGTGGAGATCTACGGACCGGAGTCCTCCGGTAAGACGACCCTGACCCTGCACGCCGTGGCCAACGCCCAGAAGGCCGGCGGCCAGGTCGCGTTCGTGGACGCGGAGCACGCCCTCGACCCCGAGTACGCGAAGAAGCTCGGCGTCGACATCGACAACCTGATCCTCTCCCAGCCCGACAACGGCGAGCAGGCCCTGGAGATCGTGGACATGCTGGTCCGCTCCGGTGCCCTCGACCTCATCGTCATCGACTCCGTCGCCGCGCTCGTCCCGCGCGCCGAGATCGAGGGCGAGATGGGCGACAGCCACGTCGGTCTCCAGGCCCGCCTGATGAGCCAGGCGCTGCGGAAGATCACCAGCGCTCTCAACCAGTCCAAGACCACCGCGATCTTCATCAACCAGCTCCGCGAGAAGATCGGCGTGATGTTCGGCTCCCCGGAGACCACGACCGGTGGCCGCGCCCTGAAGTTCTACGCCTCGGTGCGTATCGACATCCGCCGCATCGAGACCCTGAAGGACGGCACCGAGGCGGTCGGCAACCGCACCCGCTGCAAGGTCGTCAAGAACAAGGTCGCGCCGCCCTTCAAGCAGGCCGAGTTCGACATCCTCTACGGCCACGGCATCAGCCGCGAGGGCGGCCTGATCGACATGGGCGTGGAGCACGGCTTCGTCCGCAAGGCCGGCGCCTGGTACACGTACGAGGGCGACCAGCTCGGCCAGGGCAAGGAGAACGCGCGCAACTTCCTGAAGGACAACCCCGACCTGGCCAACGAGATCGAGAAGAAGATCAAGGAGAAGCTGGGCGTCGGTGTCCGCCCGGAGACGCCCGCCGCCGAGCCGGGCGCGGACGCGGCGGTCACCACCACCGCGGCCCCGGACGACGCCGCGAAGACGGTGCCCGCCCCGGCCGCCGCCAAGGTCACCAAGCCCAAGGCCGCCACCGCCAAGAGCTGACGCCGTGACACGACGAACCGACTGGGCCGACCACGAGTACGCGTCCCCCGGTGCCCCACGGGGGAGGGGCACCGGGGGCGACCCGGGCTCCGCCGGGGACGGTGACGAGACCTACGGCACGAGCGGCGCCGACGGGGGATACGGGGCGGACGGCACGTACGGCGACGGCCTGGGCAGGCCCCGCGGGCACGGGTCACCCGGCCGTGGCTCGCGGAGGCCCGGGACGCGGCGCCGGCGTGGCTTCGGGGAGCCGTCCGGTGAGGTCGGAGGTTCCTCCTCCTCGTCGAGGGCCGAGCAGGGGGAACCTCCAGCGGACCCGGCTGAGCGGGCGCGGGCGATCTGCCTTCGCCTGCTCACCGGGACCCCGCGCACCCGGAAGCAGCTCGCGGACGCCCTGCGCAAGCGGGAGATCCCGGACGACGTCGTCGAGGAGGTGCTGTCCCGGTTCGAGGAGGTCGGGCTGATCAACGACAGCGCGTTCGCGGACGCCTGGGTGGAGTCCCGGCACCACGGCCGGGGACTGGCCCGGCGCGCGCTCGCCCAGGAACTGCGCACCAAGGGCGTCGACTCGGCGCTCATCGACGAGGCGGTCGCCCAGCTCGACTCCGAGCAGGAGGAGGAGACGGCCCGCGAACTCGTCGCCCGCAGGCTCCGCTCCACCCGGGGCCTCGACCGCGACAGACGGATCCGCCGCCTCGCCGGCATGCTCGCCCGCAAGGGTTACTCCGAGGGCATGGCCCTCCGGGTCGTCCGGCGGGCGCTGGAGGAGGAGGGCGAGGACACGGAGTTCCTGGAGGGCGGGGACTTCTGACGGGACGACAGTCTTGAGGGGAGTGGGGTTAACCCCACCCCAAGACGCCGGACCGCCGCAGTGCCCGCACAGCCCTGCGTGGACGAGCGTGTACGCCATGATGCTGCGCTACGCCCTCAAGACCGTCCGCGCCCGCAAGGCCGGGTTTCTCGGTGCCTTACTCGCCCTGCTGTGTGCGGCCGCGCTGATCTCCGCCTGTGGCACGCTCCTCGACACAGGACTGCGCGGCACGATCCGCACCGAGCGCTACGCGGCAACCCCCGTCGTGGTCTCCGCCGACCAGTACGTTCACCGAACCACCGTCAAGCACAAGCACGGCAAGACCAAGGTCAAGCACAAGGCGAAGCCCATCGCCGAGCGCGCCTGGCTGCCGGCCGGCCTGGAAACCAGACTCGCCCGCACGCCCGGTGTCGCCCGGGTCGTGCCCGAACTGACCTTCCTGGCCCAGCCGTTGACCCCGACCGGTACCGGCGGCCGAAGCGCCTACGGACACGCCTGGGAGTCCGCCGCGCTCACTCCGTACCGCCTGGTCTCCGGTACGGCCCCGAAGGCCGCCACCGACCTGGTCGTCGACCGCGACCTCGCCGCACGCGCCCACCTGCGAACCGGCGACGCCCTCACCGTGCAGTCGACACAGACCCCGCGCGCCTACCGGATCACCGGAATCGCCGCCCCGGCCACCGACGTGCGCCACCAGACGGCACTCTTCTTCTCCGCCGCCGAGGCCCGAAGACTGGCCGCACATCCCGGGCAGGTCACCGCGTTCGGCGTGCTGCCCGCGCACGGCACGGACCCGGAACGGCTGAAGCTTGCCGTGACGCGGACACTGCGCGGCACCACGGCCCAGGTCTCCACGGGCGACGCCCGTGGCACCGCCGAGTTCCTGGACGCGGCCGCCGCCCGGGTCCGGCTGGTCAGCATGGGCGGTGCCATGGGAGGGACCTCGCTGCTCGTGGCGGTCCTTGTGGTGGTCGGCACCTTCGCGCTCACCGTGCAGCAGCGCCACCGGGAACTCGCCCTGCTGCGCGCCATCGCCGCCACGCCGGGACAGATCCGCCGGGTGCTCGGCCGCGAGGCCCTGATCATCGGCGTGGTCGCCGGCACGCTCGGCGCACTCCTCGGCCTGCCGCTGGGCGCCTGGCTGCACGCCAGGTTCGTCGCACTCGGCGCCGTACCCGCCACGCTTCAGCACACCACCGGAGTCGTTCCGCCCCTCGCCGCGCTCGCCGCGACCCTGGCCGGCGCCTGGACGGCCGCCCGCATCGCCTCGCGGCGCATCACCCGGATCCGGCCGGCCGAGGCCCTGGCCGAGTCCCGCGTCGAGCCCGCCCGGCCCGCCCGGGGCAGGATCGCCGCCGGTCTGCTGCTGCTCGCCGGTGGAGCCGTCCTCGTCGTGCTGCTCACCTCCCTGCGTACCGAACCCGCCTCGACCCCCGTCACCTTCCTCGCCGTCGTGGTCCTCGCCACCTCCGTCGCCCTGCTCGGTCCGCTGCTGGTCAGGGCGGCCGCACTGCTGCTCGCCGGCCCGCTGCGGCTCACCGGTCACGGAGGCCGGCTCGCCACCGCCAACCTGCGCGGCAACGCCGCTCGGATGGCCTCCGTCGTCACCCCGCTCACCCTGCTCATCGGCATGACCTGCACCGTGCTGTTCGTCCAGGCCACCCTCGACGACGCCGCCCGTGCCCAGTCCCGCGCCGGGGTCACCGCCGACTGGGTCGTCGCCGCCCGGGGACCCGGCGTACCGGCTGCGGCGGCACGGCAGTTGCGCGCGCGCCACGACACGGTCACCGAAGTGGTCCGTACGACCGTCCGCATCGGCCTCGACAAGTACCCGGCCCAGGGCGTAACCCCCGAGGGCCTCGCCCGCACCTGGGACCCCGAGGTCACCGCCGGCTCCCTCGACGGGCTCACCGACCGCACCGTCGCCGTCAGCGAACTCGCCGCCGATCAGCACCGTCTGAGGCCCGGCAGCATCCTGAAACTCACCCTCGGCGACGGCACGCCCGCCACGCTCACCGTCGCCGCCGTCTACGCCCGGGGTCTGGGCTTCGGTGACCTCACCTTCGCCCACGACCTCGTCGCGCACCACGTGGACAACCCGCTCGCCTCCTCCGTCCTCGTCAGCACCGCCCGTACACAAGCACAACTCGCGACTACGCTGCGTGAGTTCCCAGGGCTCGACATTCTTTCGCCGACCGCCGCCGACTCGCTCCAGGCCCACCGCCGGCAGGACAACGCCGAGGTCAACTTCCTGGCCATGGGGCTGGTCCTCGCCTTCACCGCCATCGCCGTCGTCAACACGATCGCCATGTCGATCGCGGACCGCGTGCGAGAGTTCGCGCTGCTCAGGCTGGCCGGCGCCACCCGCCGTCAGGTGTTGCGCATGCTGCGCACCGAGGTGCTGTCCGTGCTGACGCTCGCCACGGCGCTCGGCAGCGGCATCGCGCTCGCCGTACTGACCTCCTTCAGTGTCGGCATGACGGGCCGCGCCGCGCCGACCGTCACGCCACTGCTGTACGTGACGGTCGTAGCAACCGCCGGTCTGCTCGCCCTGACGGCTTCGGCCCTTCCCGGACGGGTGGCGCTGCGGGTGCCGGCGGTGACGGCGGCGACGGCGAAGGACTAGGCGCTCCGCCGGAAGCGCCGCGATGTGCCGTCTGCCGTCTGCTGTCTGCCCTCTGCTGTCTGCCCTCTGCGACGCCGTCGCCGGATCGCCTCAGCGGCCGCCGGGCGCGCCCGTGTCGCACGGCGTGCACGGCGGCGGGTACCGCGCACGGTGCCGCGTACAGCCCCGGTCACGCCTGGGAGTCCGGCCTCGGCCGGGTGCTCCACGGTCTCGGCGCCCTCATCGACAGCCGTACGGATCCGACCGGGACCGGCGAGCCGTAGGGACTAGGACGACGGGGGTGTGACCGGCAGGCCTGCCGTCTTCCATGCCTGGAAGCCGCCGATCAGGTCCGTCGCCCGGTGCAGGCCCAGCTGGTGCAGGGAGGCGGCGGCCAGGCTGGAGGCGTAGCCCTCGTTGCAGATCACGACGACCTGGAGGTCGTGGCCGGTGGCCTCCGGGGTCTTGTGGCTGCCCTGCGGGTCCAGGCGCCACTCCAGTTCGTTGCGTTCTATGACGAGCGCACCGGGTATCACCCCGTCCCGCTCGCGCAGCGCCGCGTAGCGGATGTCGACGAGCAGGGCCTCGCCGGTGTGCGCCGCGTCGTACGCTTCCTGCGCCTCGATGCGCCGGTAGCCCGCGCGCACCCGCTCCAGCAGCTCGTCGATGCCCACCGGACGTGCCTCCACCGGTTCCGTGCCGCTCACTGCCAGTCCTCGGGGCGCTCGACCTGCTCCAGGCGCAGTACCTGTCCGGTGCGGCTGTAGCGGCGGATCCGCGGCAGCGGCGGGTAGTAGGCGTGGACGGAGACCGCGTGGTGCTCGGTGGACTCGTTGAGTACCTCGTGGACGTGGTCGCGGCCGAAGGACCTGCCCTTTCCGGCCGGCAGCCGGCGCTCGCGGTCGACCCCCTCGGAGAGTTCCAGGGTCTTCCAGCCGTCGGTGGGCAGCCGGGTGGCCAGGGAGTACTCCTTCAGCTCGCCGGTGGCGGTGAGGAAGGCGCCGACCGACTCGGCGTGGTCGTGCCAGCCGGTGCCGGAGCCGGGCGGCCAGCCGATCAGCCAGGCCTCGCTGCCGGCGGGGCCGTCGAGCCGTACCCAGGTGCGGCCCTCCGGGTCCAGCGGGAGCGAGGCGATCAGCTCGGCGTCGGCAGCCGTACGCCGGACGAAGTCGAGGAGGTCCGCCTGGGTGGGCGCGGCGCCGGGCGCGGGGGCGGACGAGGAAACGGAGGACGACGGGAGAGAGGCAGACACGTGCACCGATCCTGATGAGGGTTCGCAGAAGCGGGCGCAGACGGCGCCCGGAGAGAGAAAGAGGAATGCGAAGTCAGCAGGACGGAAGACACACGCAGCCCGCATAGCGGACCAGGTCCACATGGACCTTCCGCCACAGGCGCACAGTGGTGTCGTTCACGATGCGGAGTACACCATGCCGGTGCGGGCCGGTCAACTCACCGTCACGATGTGGACGGCCCGGTCACCGGGCGGGGGAACCGGTCTGCGCTTCCGTCTCCGTCCTCTGCTCCGCCTGCTCGCTCTGCTCCCGGTCCTTGCCGCCCAGCGTCGCCTCGGCCGCCGCGTACAGGTCGGCCGGGCGGACTCCGTTGAGTGCAGTGACCAGCTGGCCGTCGGGGCGCACGAGCAGCACCGTGTGCGCCGGGGCGCCCGGGTAGGCCTCGGCGACCAGCAGCTCGGCGGGGTGCGGCAGCGCGGTCACGGCCGCCGCGAGCCGGGGCATGATCCCGGCGGAGACCCAGTGCTTGCGGTCCCAGACCCCCGTGCCGGGCGCGATCAGGACGACGAGCAGCGCCCCGCGGCCGAGACGCGAGCGCAGCTGCACGAAGGTGCCGTCCTCCGCGGTGACCCGGACATCGGTGACCGGTGTCCCCGGCGGGGTGCCGACCGGGATCTCGTGCTCCAGGTGCCGGGGGGCGAGGGGCGAGTCGGCGTACGCCCCCGGCGCACCGAGCGGACCCTGCCCCAGGTGACCTTCGGTGAGGAGCGCGTCGCGCCCCCGGGACGCGCCGGGGACGAATCCGCGCAGCCCGCCACCGCCGCGCAGCACCGGCAGTGCCTGGTCGGCGGCGCGCAGCCGGGCGGCGACCACCGCGCGCCGCTCGGTCTGGTAGCTGTCGAGCAGCGCCTCGTGCGGGCCGTGGTGCCAGGCCGGGGCCAGCTTCCAGGCGAGGTTGTCCACGTCGCGCAGGCCCTCGTCCAGACCGTGCGTCCCGAGCGCGCCGAGCAGGTGCGCGGCGTCCCCGGCGACGAACACCCGGCCCACCCGCCACCTGCGGGCGAGGCGGTGGTGCACGGTGTGGACGCCGGTGTCGAGCAGGTCGTACGGCGGGGTGGTGCCGCCCGTCCAGCCCGCGAGGGTCTCGCGGATCCGGGTCACCAGCAGCTCGGGCGTGACCAGGTCCTTGCCGGGCGGCAGCAGCCAGTCCAGGCGCCACACGCCGTCCGGGAGGGGGCGGGCGGTCACCTCCCCGGCCGAGGGCCCGGACGTCCGCCACGGCGGTGTCCGATGGAGCAACGCCTGGCCGGGCCACGGAAGTTCCGTGCGCAGCGCGGCGACCGCGTGCCGTTCCACCGCCGTACGGCCCGGGAAGCGGATGTCCACGAGCTTGCGCACGGTCGAGCGGGGGCCGTCGCAGCCCACCAGGTAACTGCCGCGCCACCAGGTGCCCTTGGGGCCCCGGGTGTGCGCGGTGACGCCGGAGCGCTCCTGCTCGACGGCGTCAAGGCGGCTGTCGGTGGCGACCTTGGCCAGCGGTTCGTCGGCGATCGCGGCGCGCAGGGCGTTGGTCAGCACGTGCTGGGCGAGGTGCAGCGGGGAGGGTTCGCCGGCGTCGTCGAAGACGACCTCGCGCAGCAGCTGCCGGCGCCGCATCGACCGCCAGCCGGTCCAGCGGGCGCCCAGGTCCTCCAGCGGAGTGCCGGACAGGCGCGTCACCAGGGCGGCGGTGTCCTCGCGGAGCACCACCGTGCGCGCCGGGCGCGGCTCGTCCTTGCCCGGGCCCTCGTCCAGGACGACGGACGGCACTTCCTGGCGGGCCAGCGCCAGGGCGAGCGTGAGCCCGACGGGCCCCGCTCCGACGATGATCACCGGGTCCACGGCGCGGCGCCCCCTGCCCGTACGTACGTCCCGACGGACACAGTTGAACAGATTGTTGGAGCAGGGTGCACGATCACAGAACGTATGCAACAGACTGGGCGCCACCCGGTCAAGCGGCGCACCCGGTGACACGTCAGCATGGCGGGCGCGCGGGTGCCGTGGCGCCCGGGAAAACGGCGGAGGCAGCGCCCCTGCGGCCGCTGCCTCCGTGTGCGTCGTTCGGGTTGACCGGGAGTCAGGCGTTGGCCCCGCCCGCCCCGGTCGCGAAGGTACCGCTGATCTCCGCCGCGTTCAGGTCGCTGACGTCCTCGGCACCCAGCACCGCACCGGTGCCGCGCTTGCTGCGCCGCAGCCGCTTCTCCAGCCAGGAGGCGAACGTGGTGAGGACGAGGTTCAGCAGGATGAAGACGACGCCGACGACGACGAAGCTGGGGATGACGTTGGCGTAGTTGGCGGCGAGCGTGCCGCGTGCCGTGAGCAGTTCCGTGAACTGCAGCATCACACCGCCCAGCGCGGTGTCCTTCACGATCACCACGAGCTGGCTCACGATGGCGGGCAGCATCACGGTGACCGCCTGCGGCAGCAGGATGCCGGTCATCGTCTGCCCCTTGCGCAGCCCGATCGCGTAGGCCGCCTCCGTCTGCCCCTTGGGGAGCGCGAGGACGCCGGCCCGTACGACCTCGGCGAGCACCGAGGCGTTGTAGAGCACCAGGCCGGTGACGACCGCGTACAACGGCCGTTCGTCGCTGCCGACGCCGGTGGAGCGGACGTAGAACTCGTTGGCGAACAGCATCAGCAGCAGGACCGGGATCGCGCGGAAGAACTCCACGATCCAGGCGGCCGGTATCCGCACCCAGGCGTGGTCGGACATGCGGGCGATGCCGAAGAGCGCGCCCAGCGGGAGGGCGATGACCATGGCGAGCGCCGCGGCCTTGAGCGTGTTGCCGAGGCCCGGCAGCAGGTACGTGGTCCACGCCTCGGAGGTGGTGAACGGCTGCCACAGGGCCCACTTGAGCTGGCCCTTGTCGTCCATCTTCTGCCAGACCCACCAGATCGCGAGGGCGAGGAGCAGTACGAAGACGACGGAGAGGACCACGTTGCGCCGCTTGGCGCGGGGCCCGGGGGTGTCGTACAGGACGGAGCTCATCGCTTCACCGCCAGGCGCTTGGCGAGCCAGCCGAGCAACAGGCCGGTCGGGAGGGTCAGGACCACGAAGCCGAGGGCGAAGACCGCGCCGATGGCCAGCGTCTGGGCCTCGTTCTCGATCATGGTCTTCATCAGGGCCGCGGCCTCGGCGACGCCGATCGCGGCCGCCACCGTGGTGTTCTTCGTCAGCGCGATCAGGACGTTGGCCAGCGGGCCGATCACCGCGCGGAAGGCCTGCGGCAGCACTATCAGCCGCAGGGTCTGCGAGAAGTTCAGGCCGATCGCGCGGGCTGCCTCGGCCTGTCCGAGGGGCACCGTGTTGATGCCGGAGCGGATCGCCTCGCAGACGAAGGCGGCGGTGTAGGCGGTCAGGCCGAGCACCGCGAGGCGGAAGCCCTGGACCTTGAAGTCCGAGGCGCCCAGCGTCACGCCGAAGATGTCGGCGAGGCCGAGCGAGGTGAAGATGACGATGACCGTCAGGGGGATGTTCCGGACGATGTTGACGTAGGCGGTGCCGAACCCGCGCATCAGCGGGACCGGGCTGACCCGCATCGCGGCCAGCAGGGTGCCCCAGACCAGCGAGCCGACGGCGGAGAGGACGGTCAGTTCCACCGTCGTCCAGAACGCCCCTAGGACGTCGTAGCCTTGAAGAAAGTCGAACACGATTTCCCGCGCTTCCGGGTGTGTGGCGTACGTGGAGGGCGTGGCGCGCCGCCGCCGGGGAAGCGGTGGCGGGCGGCGCGTCCGAGAGGGTCCTCGTGAGACCCGTGCCTTACTTGACGATCACGCCGATCTTCGGGGCGGGCTCGTTCTTGTAGTTGGCCGGGCCGAAGTTCTTGGTGACGGCCTTGTCCCAGGAGCCGTCGGAGACCATCTTCTCCAGCGCCTTGTTGATCTTGTCGACGGTCGCGGTGTCGCCCTTCTTGACGCCGATGCCGTAGTTCTCGTTGCTCAGCTTCAGACCGGCGAGCTGGAACTGGCCCTTGTACTGCTTCTGGGCGGCGAAGCCGGCGAGGATGGAGTCGTCGGTGGTCAGGGCGTCCACGGAACCGCTCTGCAGACCGGCGATGCACTCCGAGTAGGAACTCACCTCCTTGAGCTTCGCCTTCGGAGCGATCGTCTTCTGCACGTTCTGCGCCGACGTCGAACCGGTCACGGAACACAGCCGCTTGCCGTTGAGGTCCGTGCCCTGGGAGATGCCCGAGCCGGACTTGACCAGCAGGTCCTGGTGGGCCAGCAGGTACGGGCCGGCGAAGTCCACCTTCGCCTTGCGCTCGTCGGTGATCGAGTAGGTGGCCGCGATGAACTTCACGTCACCGCGCGCGAGGGCGTTCTCCCGGTCGGCGCTCTTGGTCTGCACGAACTCGATCTGGTTCGGCTTGTAACCCAGCTGCCCGGCGACGTAGGTGGCCACGTCCACGTCGAAGCCGGAGAAGGAACCGTCGGGCTCCTGGAGGCCGAGACCGGGCTGGTCGTACTTGATGCCGATCTTGATCTTGCCGCCGCCCGAGGAACCGCTGTCGTCCTTGTTGCCGCTGCCGCACGCCGTGGCGGACAGGGCGAGCGCGAGCACGGCGGCCGAGGCGGCGGTGACCTTGCGGAGCTGCATGATGAACATCCCTCGTTGTGGTGAAGACGGCTGTGAAGAGCTCGGTGAAGAGGTCTGCGAAGAGGTCTGCGAAGAGCTCTGTGAAAAGGGAGCGGGGTCTGCCGCGCCTCAGTGGTGCAGGATCTTCGACAGGAAGTCCTTGGCCCGGTCGCTGCTCGGGTTGCTGAAGAACTGGTCCGGGGTGGCCTGTTCGACGATCCGGCCGTCGGCCATGAAGACCACCCGGTTCGCGGCCGAGCGGGCGAAGCCCATCTCGTGGGTGACCACGATCATCGTCATGCCGTCCCTGGCCAGCTGCTGCATGACCTCCAGGACCTCGTTGATCATCTCGGGGTCGAGGGCCGAGGTCGGCTCGTCGAAGAGCATGACCTTCGGGTCCATGGCCAGCGCCCGCGCGATGGCGACGCGCTGCTGCTGGCCGCCGGAGAGCTGCGCGGGGTACTTGTCGGCCTGGGTGCCCACGCCGACCCGGTCCAGCAGGGCGCGGGCCTTCTCCTCGGCCTGCTTCCGGTCCGCCTTGCGGACCTTGACCTGCCCGAGCATCACGTTCTCGAGCACTGTCTTGTGGGCGAAGAGATTGAACGACTGGAAGACCATGCCGACGTCGGCGCGCAGCCGGGCCAGCTCCTTGCCCTCCTGGGGCAGTGGCCTGCCGTCGATGGTGATCGATCCGGAGTCGATGGTCTCCAGACGGTTGATGGTGCGGCACAGCGTGGACTTGCCGGACCCGGAGGGCCCGATCACCACGACGACCTCACCGCGGGCGATCGTCAGGTCGATGTCCTGGAGCACGTGCAACGCGCCGAAGTGCTTGTTGACGCTCTTCAGGACGACCAGTTCGCCGGTCGCGGCCACGTCCTGCTCGGCCACCGATACTTCGGTCATCGCTTTCGGGCTCCGTCCTCCTCGGTTGCGGAGGAATGTAGTTTTCGCGGATGACCAGCGTCATTACATCTGAGGGAGATCTGAGCATCACGATCCGGTAGCAGTCGGACACGGCTCGTAGCACCGGCGGCCGCCCGGGTATCGGCCGCGTAACGGAACCCGCGCGCCACCGGAACCCACTTGACGCCGTCGGCGTCCATCAGCGTGACTGCTCCTCGTGCACGCGCGTGCACGCTTTCTGCAACGCGTGGGTTCTGCGCAGGCAAGCCGACGACGAACCACGACCGTACGACCGCTGAACCGGAGGGGGCCGGGATGAGACTGCTGCTCGTCGAGGACGACAACCACGTCGCCGCCGCACTCTCCGCGGTCCTGGCCCGGCACGGGTTCTCCGTCACCCACGCCCGCAGCGGCGAGGAGGCTCTCCGCGCCCTCGTCCCCGAGAGCGACGGCTACGACGTCGTCCTGCTCGACCTCGGCCTGCCCGACCAGGACGGCTACGAGGTCTGCGGCAAGATCCGCAAGCGCACCAGCACCCCGGTCATCATGGTGACGGCCCGCTCGGACGTCCGCTCCCGCATCCACGGCCTCAACCTCGGCGCCGACGACTACGTGGTGAAGCCGTACGACACCGGGGAACTGCTCGCCCGGATCCACGCGGTCAGCCGGCGCACCCACCACGAGGACGGCCAGGCCGGCGCCGACGGCGACAGCGCGCTGCGGCTCGGCGCCGTCCGCATCGAGCTGCCCACCCGCCAGGTCAGCGTGGACGGCAAGGTCGTCCAGCTCACCCGCAAGGAGTTCGACCTGCTCGCGCTGCTCGCCCAGCGGCCCGGCGTGGTCTTCCGCCGGGAGCAGATCATCAGCGAGGTCTGGCGCACCAGCTGGGAGGGGACCGGCCGCACCCTGGAGGTGCACGTCGCCTCCCTGCGCGCCAAGCTGCGCATGCCCGCGCTCATCGAGACCGTACGCGGCGTGGGTTACCGGCTCGTCGCCCCGGCCGCGTAGCGGGGACGGGTGCGCACACGTCTCCTTCCGCTGCTCATCGTCCTGATGGCGGCCGTGCTGCTCGCGCTCGGCGTTCCGCTCGCCGTCAGCACGGCCGCCGCGCAGCAGCAGAAGGTCGTCGTCGACCGCATCGACGACACCGCGCGGTTCGCCGCCCTCGCCCAGTTCGTGACCGACACGCCCGCCACCGCACGCCCCACGAGCACGGACGACCGCCTGGAGACCCTCCGCCGCGAACTCGCCAGCTACTACGGCGTCTACGGCATCCGCGCGGGCGTCTTCTACCGGAACGCGTCCTCCATGGCCAACGCGCCCGACGACTGGGTGCTGCCGACGACCGGCGAGGTCCGGGAGGCGTTCGACGAGTCCCTGCTCAGCCGCCGCAGCCACGATCCCGCACAGGTGTGGCCGTGGCAGCGCAGCCGGCTGGTGGTGGCCTCACCGGTGATCCGGGACGGCGACGTCGTCGCCGTGGTGGTCACCGACTCGCCCACCGGCCCGATGCGTTCCCGCACCCTGCGCGACTGGCTGGTCATCGGCGCCGGCGAGTGCACGGCGATGCTGCTCGCCGTCGGCGCGGCGCTGCGGCTGACCGGGTGGGTGCTGCGGCCGGTCCGGGTGCTCGACGCCACCACGCACGCGATCGCCAGCGGCCGACTCAAGTCCCGGGTCGCGGCGGCCGGCGGTCCGCCGGAACTCAGACGGCTTGCCCGGGCGTTCAACGAGATGGCGGACAACGTCGAGGACGTGCTGGAGCAGCAGCGCGCCTTCGTCGCCGACGCCTCCCACCAGCTGCGCAACCCCCTCTCCGCGCTGCTGCTGCGCATCGAGCTGCTCGCCCTCGAACTGCCGGAGGACAACGAGGAGATCGCCTCGGTCCGCACCGAGGGCAAGCGGCTCGCGCAGGTCCTGGACGACCTGCTCGACCTGGCGCTGGCCGAGCACGCCGATGCCGACCTGATGACGACCGACCTCGGCAGGCTGGCCGAGGAGCGGATCGCCGCGTGGGCGCCGGCCGCCGCGGCGAAGGGGGTCCGGCTGACCGGGGACTGCACACCGACCACCGGGTGGGCCGACCCGGTCACGCTGTCCAGCGCGCTGGACGCGGTGATCGACAACGCGGTGAAGTTCACGCCGGAGGGGGGGCTGGTGGAGGTGACCGTACGCGCCGAGGGCGACGTGTCCACGGTCGTGGTGACCGACTCGGGGCCGGGGTTGACGGACGAGGAACTCGCGCGCGTGGGGGACCGGTTCTGGCGGAGCGGGCGGCATCAGAACGTGAAGGGGTCGGGGCTGGGGCTGTCCATCACGCGGGCGTTGCTGGCGGCGGGCGGGGGTTCGCTGTCCTACGAGCACCATGAGCCGGGGGGGTTGCGGGTGACGGTGGCTGTGCCGCGGGGTGGGTGAGAGAGGGAAGGGAGAGAGCGGTGGGTGCGGTGGCGTTCCAGTTGCGGGCGGGGGCGGGCCGATCGTGCTCTTCCCCGTGCCCCTGACGGGGTGCCTCAGGGCTTCACCGAGCGGTAGTAGCGGCGCGCTCCCTCCTGCAGCGGCAGCGGGTCCGTGTAGATCGCCGTTCGCAGGTCCACCAGCTGGGCCGAGTGGACGTGGTTGCCGATGTCGTCACGGCTCTTGATGACCGTGCGGGTCACCCACTCGGTGAGCCGCGGGTCGATGTCCTTGCGGGTCATCAGGACGTTGGACACCGCGATCGTGGGCACCGTCGTGCCCTGCTGCACGGACGGGTACGCCGACTCCGGCATGTTGGTCGCCCGGTAGTACAGCGAGGCCGCGCCCTCGGTGTGCAGCTTGGTGACGAGGCTCTCGCCGATCGGGACGAACGTGAAGCTGAACTTCTTCGCCAGGTCGAGCAGCCCCTTGGTCGGCAGGCCGCCCGACCAGAAGAACGCGTCGATCTTGCCGTCCCGCAGCTGGTCCGGGCCGGTGTCTATGCCGTCGGACACCGGTGTGATGTCCTTGGCCGGGTCCATTCCGGCGGCCCTGAGCACCCGGTCGGCGATCAGTCGCACCCCCGAGTTGGGCAGCCCGATCGCCACCCGCTTGTGCCGCAGCTGCGCGACGCCGGTGATGCCCGAGTCGCGGGGTACGACGAGCTGGACGTAGTCGTCGTAGAGCCGGGCCACCCCGCGCAGCCGTCCGGCGTCCTGGCCGCCGTTCAGTTCGTACGTCTCCACCGCGTCGGCCGCCGCGATGGTGAAGTCCGCGTGGCCGGTCGCCACCCGCCGTACGTTCTCGTACGACCCGTTGCTCTGCACCAGCTTCACCTTCAGGCCCGGCATGTCCTTGCGCAGCTCGGTGCGCAGCCGTTCGCCGTACTCCTGGTAGACGCCGCGCAGCGTTCCGGTGCTGAAGACGATCGTCCCGGTCGGCGGCTTCTCACCGAGCGGCAGCAGCCACCACAGCAGCAGGCCGAACGCGACGACGCCGGCGGTCGCGCACTGAAGGGCGCGGCGTCTGCCGATACGGGGGAGCAGCTTGGACATGCGCGCGATCCTGCCAGCAGGGCACCGTCCTGACCAGGGCCGGGGTCGGGGCCAGGGTGGGACCGGGCTCGGGACCAGGGCCGGGGCCGGGGCACGGCGTCGGACCGGGACTGTCGGTGGCGGGCATTAGAGTCGTTCGCATGACCAGTTCCGTCCCCGGTGCCTCGCCCGCCCGGCTCGTCCGGGAGTTCCACCACGCCTTCGGCCTGGCCGCCCGCACCACGCCGACCGAGGTCTCTCCCGAACTGGCCGCGCACCGCGGGGAGCTGCTCGCCGAGGAGGCCGCGGAGGTCGCCGAGGTCGCGGTCGAGGGGCCGCTCGACCGGCTCGCGCACGAGCTGGCGGACGTGGTCTACGTGGCGTACGGCACCGCGCTGGTGCACGGGATCGACCTCGACGAGGTGCTCGCCGAGATCCACCGGTCCAACATGAGCAAGCTGGGGCCCGACGGGCAGGTGGCCCGCCGGGCCGACGGCAAGGTGCTCAAGGGGGAGCACTACCGGGCGCCGGACGTCTCGGCGGTGCTGCGCGGCCAGGGCTGGATACCGGGCGGCGCGGACTGACCTGGGTCAGAAAGTGCCGCCCGCCAGCTTCCACTCGCGGTGCAGGGTGCCCAGCGGGATGCCCCGCTCCAGTACCGGTGTGCCGAAGACCGACAGCTGGAGGCGGAGGGTGCCGGACAGGTCGACACCTCCGTACAGGTTCCAGGCGCCCTGGGCATCCGCGCCCGGGGTCGCCGAGGTGGCGGTGACCGTGCCGGTGGCCTCGCCGCGCAGGTACGGCGCCAGGTCGGCGGTGACGCCCACGCTGCCGTAGAGGCCGACGGAGGCCTCGGCGCCCAGCGTGGTCCGGACGCTTCCCGATGTGGTCACCGAGCTGCGCATCGGCGTGCTCGTCATGGTCGAGCTGCTGACCGGCGTCCAGCCCTGGGCCGTGCCGAAGGTGCCGCCCGCCTTGAAGCCGCCCTTCAGGTTCTGCTCCACGTCGACGGTGATCCTGCCGTCGCCGCTCACCTGGAGGTAGCAGGTCAGGTCGAGATTGACGACGACGGGGACCGCGCCGACCTGGAGGACGGGGTCGGCGTGCAGCTTGGCGAACGGGATGCGCAGCGGGGTCGCCGTGGCCCCGGCCCGCCCCTTGACCGCCCAGCCGGAGTTCCAGTCGCCGGAGACCCCGAGGTAGGCGGAGCCGGGCGCGGTGCCGGTGCCCGCGCCGCCGTAGGCGAAGTCGACCTGCGGGGCGACCTGGACGAAGCCGGAGACCGAGGCCGCGGCGGAGGCGGGCGCACCCTCGGCGGCCGGCACCTCCGTGCTGACGTCCAGGCGGAGGCTGCCGAGCGGCACGTGGGCGCCCTCGGGGCCGACGTGCACGTCACCGGTCCTGGACCAGGAGACCTTGACGTCGGGCAGCAGCTTGTCGACCTCGAAGGCGGCCGGGTCGACGGGCACGGTGCCCTTCGCGGTGTCGTCGCCGAGCAGGGCGTCGAGGGTCGCGGGCTCGGTCTGCACCTCGGTGCCGGCGTCGGTCTCGCCGAGCACCTTCGTCACCTTGGCGAGCAGCCCGTCCGGGGCGCCGGGCGCGGGGGCGCTGGCGATGACGTCACCGACGGCGGCCTGCTGGGCCGATGCCGATGCCGATGCCGATGCCGATGCCGATGCCGACGGTGACGGTGACGGCGCCGCGGGGCTGGGGGAGACGGCGGGCGAGCCCGCCTTCCCCTTGCCCGCCGAACGACCCTGTTTCACGGCGGATATGACGGCGCGTCGGGTCTTGCCGTCGTATGAGGTGACGGTGAGCGTGGTGCGGTGTGCCGGTCTGCCCGCACCCGTCGAGCCCGCGGCCGTGGTCGCCGCGGCGGCCGGTGCGGCGGCGACGGCGAGCGTCCGGCCGTCCGCGTGGGCGGCGGCGCTGGAGCCGTCGGAGACCTGGGCGGCCTCCCGTGCACGGCCGTCGGCGGCTGCCTGGTGCGGCGGCGAGGCGCAGCCGGCGGCGAGGAGGAGGGCGGTCATGGCGAAGCCGGGCATGAGGGCATGCCCGAGCCTTGTGCGTCTGCGCAAGGTCAGTCCTGAGGGTGGGGGTGGCGAAGAGACACCGATCTTTATTACCGATGGGTAGAACCGGTCGGTAACTCGGTGTGGCCCCCGAGCATGCCACGCCCGCGGCACAGGCTCCCCACAATCCGCCCACATCTCGACGTGACCTGAACCACGGTGACTTCAGGCCGCCGTGGCGGTATCCGGCGGCGCTGGAACGGGAGTTGGAGCCAGGGTCAGTCCTGCCGCTGCGCGGCCGCCCGGCGCTGCCGCTTGCTCAGGGGCGCCTGGGAGAGGTCCTCCGCGCTGGACCTGAGGTTCTTGTAGCCGTAGCCGCGCTCGGTGAGCCACGCCCCGGCCGCCTCCTCGGCGCGTTCGGTCGCCGCCCGGATGTCCTCCTCTTCCTCCCCGGCGTCCTGGAAGCGGAAGGTGAAGGCCGGACGGGCGGTGATGTCGTAACTGAGGTGGCCCTCGGGCGTGAAGGCCGCGCGCAGCACGTCGTGCTCGGCGGCACGGGAGAGCAGTTCGGCGCGCTGCTCGGCGCTGAGGCCGTCGAAGACGCCGCGGACGGTGACGCGGAAGGTGCGGGTGGTCATGGCGCGACCCTAGGCAGGACGCGGCGCGCCGCTCCACCGCATTTCCGGCGTCCCACCGGACCAGTACCTAGCCGCCGGCCTGGCCGAGCCGCAGGTTCCAGCGTCCGGGCCCGCCCGTGATCTCCGTCGCCGACAGCGGCGGGACGTCCACGCGCCAGAACGCGGCCTCGGGCGCACCCAGCGTGTGCAGCACCACGGCCCGCACCACCTCCGGCTCCACCACGGCGATCGTCCTGCCGGCGGTCAGGGCCGTCCGGTCCAGCCAGCCGGTGACCCGTGCGCACAACTCCCTTACCGATTCGCCGCCGTGCGGCGCGGCGGCCGGGTCGGTCAGCCACTGGAGCAGCGCGTCGGGTTCGGCGGTGCCGACCTCCTCCAGCGTCCGCCCCCGCCAGCGCCCCGCGTCCAGGCCCGCGAGCTCGGGCTCCACCGAGGCGTCGAGGCCCAGCGCGGCCGCCGTCTCCCGGCAGCGCACACTCGGCGAGCTGACCTCCCCGCCCGCGGCCGGCAGGGACAGCGCCACCGTCCCGGGCCTCTCGATCGAGTCGCCGTCGTCGAATCGGGCCCGCCGCAGCGAGGGGGTGATGGCGGGGGCCACGAGGACGACTCGGCAGGTCACAGGGGAAGTTCCTCCTCGGTCGTACAACGGGCACCGGCGACGGCGGGGTGCCGGACGGGCACGACAGTACGCCGTGCCATCGGCGTCGAGTCGGGCGACGGTGCTGCAGCCGAACCGGCTCGCTTCCGGACCGGCTTTGTACTCACCTATGGTGGCCGGGATGCGGCCCAGGGGCCGGACGTGCGGCGGGAGGGGGGATCGTCATCGACCGGGTGGAGATCAACGGTGCGGAAGCGGACAGCGAGGATCTGAAGCTGCTCGCGCGGGCCAATTACGCGCATTTCACGTCGATGCAGGTGCGGGGCGGCGCGGTCCGGGGACTGGATCTGCACCTGACGCGGCTGGACGAGAGCGCCCGTGAACTGTTCGGCGGAGGGCTGGACGCCGAACGGGTGCGGGGCTGTGTGCGGCACGCCCTCGACGGAGGCCCGGAAGCGGTGTCGGTCCGGGTGGTCGCCTTCACCGGAAGACTCGGTGACGTGGTGCGCGGCGAGCCCGTCGAACCTGACCTGGCCGTGCTGACGAGCGCCCCGGCGGAGGCACAGACCGGGTCGGTACGACTGCAGGCGGTCGAGTACGAGCGGGACCTGCCCCACGTCAAGCACGCCGGGACGTTCGGGCTCACGCACCGACGGCGGCAGTCGGTGCTCGCCGGCTACGACGACGCGCTGTTCACCGACCGATATGGCCGGATCAGCGAGGCGTCGCTCTCCAACATCGGCATCTACGACCGTGAACGGGTCGTCTGGCCCGAGGCCGCCATGCTCCCGGGCATCACGATGCAGCTCCTGCAGCGGGGACTGGAGGCCAAGGGCATCCCGACCGAGCGGCGTGAGGTACGGCTCGGGGACTTCGTGGACGGCGCGTCCGGCTTCGCGGGGTGTTCCGCGTTCCTGGCCAACTCGATCTCGCCCGCCGTGCCGGTCGCGAGCATCGACGGGACGGCGCTGGTCGTCGACTCGGCCGTCACGGACCTGCTCGTGGACTGCTACGAGACCAACCCCTGGCAGATCGTCTAGGGGCTGCGGGGGAAGTACCGGTCACGGCGGTGTTCACGCCGTTCCGGTCGGGGGCCTGACGCCGCGTAGCGCCCGGGACAGGCCCAGGGCCGCCGTCCGTACTGCGGGGGCCAGCTGTGCCGGGCGGAAGCGGCCGCAGGGTACGGCCACCGAGAGCGCCGCGACCGCGGTGGAACCGGCGAAGACGGGGGCCGCGATGCAGCTGACCCCGGGCGCGGCCTCTTCCTCCTCGTACGCGAGGCCCGCGACCTGGGCCTGCTCGACGGCCGTGCGCAGCCGGCCGGGGTCCGTGATCGAGTGCGGGGTGAGGCGGGGCAGCGGCGCGGCCAGCACCTCCTCGACCAGTTCGGCGCCCGAGAACGCCAGCAGGGCCTTGCCGACCCCGGTGCAGGTCAGCGGCAGCCGGCCGCCGATCCGGGACGGCAGCCGCAGGGCGTCGTGGCCGTGGATGCGCTCGACGTAGACGACCTCGTGGCCCTCGCGCACGCCGAGGTGCACGGTCTCGTGGGTGGCCTCGAACAGGTCCTGGAGGAACGGCAGCGCGGCCTCCCGCAGGTCGTGCCGGCGCGGCACCAGCGAGCCCAGTTCGAAGAGGGCGCCGCCGAGCCGGTAGGTGTCCGCGTCCCGTTCCAGCAGGCCGAGCCTGACCAGGTCGGCGCAGAGCCGGAACACGGTGGTCTTGGGCAGCTTCGAGCGCGCCGCCAGTTCCGTCAGGCGGAACGCACCGCCCTCCGGGCGGAAGCAGTCCAGCAGCGCCACCGCCTTGTCGAGCATGTTTCCCGGACTCCCGTTCCGTGCCACGGAACATATTTTGCCGCGTTTCCGGGCACCCGCCTATACCTGTCGGCATGAGCCCTGACCTCGTCACCAAGGTGGCCGACGTCCTCGACGAAGCCACCCGCACCGGCACCCCCTGCGCCCCCGTCCGCGCCCTGCTCCCCGAGGGCGACATCGAGACCGCGTACGCGGTGCAACGGCTGCACGTCGAGCGGGGCGTGGCCGCCGGCCGCCGGCTCGTCGGCCGCAAGATCGGGCTGACCTCGCCCGCCGTACAGCGCCAGCTCGGGGTCGGGCAGCCCGACTTCGGGGCCCTCTTCGCCGACATGGCGGTCGGCGAGGGCGAGCCGGTCCCGGCCGGGCGGCTGCTCCAGCCCAAGGTCGAGGCCGAGGTCGCCCTGGTGCTCGCCGCCGACCTGCCCCACCGCGACCCGACCGTCGCCGACCTGCTGCGGGCCACCGCCTTCGCGCTGCCCGCGCTGGAGATCGTGGACAGCCGGATCGCCGACTGGGACATCACCATCGTCGACACCGTCGCCGACAACGCCTCCTGCGGGCTCTTCGTCCTCGGTGGCACCCCGGTCCCGCTGGACCGCGTCGACCTGCGCGGGGTCCGGATGACCCTGACCAGGAACGGCGAGACCGTCTCGCAGGGCACCGGCGCGGACTGTCTGGGCAGCCCGCTCACCGCCGCCCGCTGGCTCGCCGCCACCCTGGCCGGTCTCGGCGACCCGCTGCGGGCCGGCGACGTCGTCCTGACCGGCGCACTCGGCCCGATGGCGGTCGCCGCCGAGGGCGACGAGTTCACCGCCCGCATCGAGGGCCTCGGCACGGTCGGGGTCGCCTTCACCACGGAAGGGGCCGGCGCATGACCACGAAGGCCGCCGTCATCGGGTCCGGGAACATCGGCACCGACCTGATGATCAAGATCCTGCGGCTGTCGGAGAGCCTGGAGATCGCCGCCATGGCCGGCATCGACCCGGACTCGGACGGCCTGGCCCGCGCCCGGCGCCTGAAGGTGGCCACCACCCACGAGGGCGTCGACGGCCTGGTCGGCCTGGACGGGTTCGAGGACGTGTCGATCGTCTTCGACGCCACCTCCGCCGGCGCCCACCGCCGCCACGACGAGGTGCTGCGCGCCCTCGGCCGCACGGTCGTCGACCTCACCCCGGCCGCGCTCGGCCCGTACGTCGTGCCGCCCGTCAACGGCGACGCCCACCTGGACGCCCCGAACGTCAACATGGTCACCTGCGGCGGCCAGGCCACCATCCCGGTCGTCGCCGCCGTCAACGCCGTGACACCGGTCCACTACGGCGAGATCGTCGCGTCCATCTCCTCCCGCTCCGCCGGACCCGGCACCCGCGCCAACATCGACGAGTTCACCGAGACCACGGCGTCCGCCATCGAGAAGGTCGGCGGCGCGGCCCGCGGCAAGGCGATCATCGTGCTCAACCCCGCCGAGCCGCCGCTCATCATGCGGGACACCGTGCACTGCCTGGTCGGCGACTGCGACGACGCGCGCGTGGCCGACTCCGTGGCGGAGATGGTCGCCCGGGTGCAGGCCTACGTCCCCGGCTACCGCCTCAAGCAGCAGGTGCAGTTCGAGCGGGTGGGCGCCGACGACCCGCTGCGCACCCTGGCCCCCGGCGGCGACGCGGTGAAGGTCTCCGTGTTCCTGGAGGTGGAGGGCGCCGCGCACTACCTGCCCGCCTACGCCGGCAACCTCGACATCATGACCTCGGCCGCGCTGCGCACCGCGGAACGCATGGCCGCCCACCGTGCCCCGGAGGTGGCGTCCCGATGACCGGTACCCGTCTGTACGTCCAGGACGTCACCTTGCGGGACGGCATGCACGCCGTCCGCCACCGCTACACCGTCGACCAGGCCCGCACCATCGCCGCCGCCCTAGACGCGGCCGGGGTTCGGGCCGTCGAAGTGGCGCACGGCGACGGCCTGTCCGGCTCCAGCGTCACCTACGGCGTCGGCGCGCACACCGACTGGGAGTGGATCGAGGCGGTCGTCGACGCCGTACGGGACTCCATCCCGACCACCCTCCTCCTGCCGGGCATCGGCACGCTCCACGACCTCAAGCAGGCGCACTCCCTGGGCGTCCGCTCGGTCCGTGTCGCCACCCACTGCACGGAGGCCGACATCTCCGCCCAGCACATCGCCGCCGCGCGCGAGCTGGGCATGGACGTGGCGGGCTTCCTGATGATGTCCCACCTCGCCGAGCCCGCCGAACTGGCCCGCCAGGCCAAGCTGATGGAGTCCTACGGCGCGCACTGCGTGTACGTCACCGACTCCGGCGGCCGGCTGACCATGGACGGCGTCCGGAACCGTGTCCGCGCCTACCGGGACCTCCTCGACCCGGCCACCGAACTCGGCATCCACGCCCACCACAACCTCGGCCTGGGCGTGGCCAACTCGGTCGTCGCCGTCGAGAACGGTGTCACCCGCGTCGACGCCTCCCTGGCCGGGCAGGGCGCCGGGGCCGGCAACTGCCCCCTGGAGGCGTTCGTCGCGGTCGCCGACCTGATGGGCTGGGAGCACGGCTGCGCACTCTTCCCGCTGATGGACGCGGCCGACGACGTCGTACGACCGCTGCAGGACCGCGAGGTGCGGGTGGACCGCGAGACCCTCACCCTCGGCTACGCCGGCGTGTACTCCAGCTTCCTGCGGCACGCCGAGGCCGCCGCCCGCCGGCACGGCCTGGACACCCGGGCGATCCTGGTCGAGGTGGGCCGCCGCAAGCTGGTCGGCGGCCAGGAGGACATGATCACCGACATCGCCCTGGATCTCGCCGGGAGCCGCTGACGCAAGCCGCTGACGCAGAGCCGTTGGCGCGGGCCGTTGACGCCCGATTGTCAGTGCCGGCTGACAGGATGTCCGGCGTGGAGACTCAACGCCGGGAACGGGCCGCACGCTTCGTGGAGTTGCACCGGGAGGGCTGCTTCCTGCTCCCCAACGCCTGGGACGCGGGGAGCGCCCGCGTCCTGGAGTCGGCCGGTTTCCCGGCCGTGGCCACCACCAGCGCGGGCATCGCCTTCTCCCTGGGCCGCGCGGACCACGACTACGGCGGCGGCCGGGTCGACCGCGCGACGATGGTGGACCGGATCCGGGAGATCGCCGCCGAGGTGCGCGTCCCGGTCAGCGCCGACCTGGAGGACGGGTTCGGCGAGGCGCCCGGGACCGTGGCCGAGACGATCGCGATGACGCTCGCGGCGGGAGCGGCGGGCGGCAACATTGAGGACTTCACCGGCGACCGCTCCCGGCCGCTGTACGCCCCGGAGCTCGCGGCCGAGCGGATCCGCGCCGCGCGCGAGGCGGTCGACGCGGCCGGCGAGCCGTTCGTCCTCGTCGGCCGCACCGACGTGCTGCTCACCGGCGGACCGCTCGACGAGGCGGTACGGCGGGCGAACGCGTATCTGGCGGCGGGCGCCGACTGCGCGTTCGTGCCGGGCGCGGCCGACGCCGGGACGATCGGCACCCTGGTCCGGGAGATCGACGGCCCGCTGAACGTGGTGATGGGCCTGACGGGCGGCGCCCTCTCGCTGGCCGACCTCCGCGGACTCGGCGTGCGCCGGGTCACGGTGGGCGGCAGCATCGCCCGCGCGATGTACGCCCGACTGCTCGCCGCGGCCCGGGAGCTGGCGGAGCGGGGGACCTTCTCCTACGCCGACAACCAGATCTCGCAGACGGACCTGAACGCGCTCTTCCACAGATGACGGCCCGTCACCGGCGGGTGGGCCGACGATGTGCCGTCGGGGGATGCGGCGCGTCTCGGCTGGCCGCGCAGTTCCTCCCCCAGCCTTCGGCCGCGGGTACCCCCAGCGCCCATTGCCGGGGCGCTCACGCCCCACTCAGGCGTGCGACTGCTCCCGCTGCCGTCGGTACGCCGCGACGAGGAACACCCAGATCTCGCTGACCGTGGGGAACGGGGCGATCGCGTGCCGGAGGCGTGTGAGGGGGACCTCGCCGACGACCGCGATGGTGGCCGCGTGCAGCAGCTCGCTGACCCCGGACCCGACCGGGCCCGCGCCCAGGACGATCACGTCGTACGTGCTGCTCTCCTCGGACGCGTTCGGCGCCGCCTGAGACGCCGCGCCCGTGTTCGCGTGCGGTTCTGCGTTCGGTTCTGCGTTCGGTTCGCTCGTCGCTGCCTCACCTGAGGATCGGTGCCGGTCCGCACTGTTCCGGGCCGCCGGGGCCCCGAGCCGTACGGGTCATGTAACCGCGGGACGTGTGCGGTCGGTCGCGCCACGGCCATACGGCCGGCGAAGAGCCGCCATGAGCACCGCCTCCGGAAGGGGCGCTTATAGGGGGCATCGGATCCGCCGATGGGGCGAGCGGAATCCCCGGAACGCCGCTGCCGCTATGGACTCCCGTCGCCTCACGGACGAGGTGGCGGGACGATGGATTCGCCCCACTTTCCACACTTTAAGGACCCCTCATGAGTTCTGCTGACCTGACCGGACGTGTGGCCCTGCTGACCGGTGCGACCAGCGGTATCGGCGCCGCGACCGCGGCACTGCTCGCCGAGCGCGGTGCGCACGTCCTGGTCGCGGGGCGCGACGCGGACCGTGGCGAGCGGGTGGTCGGCGCCGTCCGGGAGCGCGGCGGCAAGGCGGACTTCCTGGCGGCCGACCTGAGGGACGCCGACTCGGTACGGCGCCTGGCCCGCGAGGCCACCGCGCTGGGCGGCGGCCGCGTCGACATCCTCGTCAACAACGCCGGCGTCTTCCCGTTCGGGCCGACGGCACAGACGCCCGCCGACCAGGTGGACACCGTCTACGACCTGAACGTGAAGGCGCCGTTCTACCTGGTGGGCGAGCTCGCCCCGGCCATGGCCGAGCGCGGGCAGGGCGCCATCGTCAACGTCAGCACCATGGTCGCCGAGTACGGGCTCGCGGGGATGGCGCTGTACTCGTCGAGCAAGGCGGCGGTCAACCTGCTGACCAAGTCCTGGGCGGCCGAGTTCGGCCCGCAGGGGGTGCGCGTCAACGCCGTGGAGCCCGGCCCCACGCGCACCGAGGGCACGGCCGTCATGGGCGACGACCTGGACGCCCTGGCCGCCCAGGCCCCCGCCGGCAGGCCCGCGGAGGCGCGCGAGATCGCCGAGGCGATCGCCTACCTGGTGAGCGACGCGGCGAGCTTCGTGCAGGGCGCGATCCTTCCGGTCGACGGCGGCCGTACGGCCGTCTGACCCACAGGGGGGATCTGACCCCCAGGGGATGCGCGGGTGCCGACGTTCCTCGCCGGCGCCCGCGCCCGTACTGCTCCCTGCTCCCTACTCCCGCATCGACCGCATCGACCGCACCGACTCCGCCGACCGGTCCAGCGCGGCGACGAAGCGGCCCAGGTCCCGGCGGCGGGAGTCGGCCGGCCACACCACCCAGGTGCGCCGCACCAGCGGCGTTCCGGCCAGTGGTGACCAGGTCACGTGTTCGGGGAGCGGCTGCTGCCAGCCCGGCGGGGCCAGCGCGAAGGCCTGCCCGGAGGCGACCGCGGCCAGTTTCACGTCGGCGATCAGCGCCTGTCCCTCGGGGGGCTCGGGGCCGAGATCCAGGCCGTGGCCGCGCAGCACCGCGGTCAGCTCGTCGTACCAGGCGGGACTGCCGGCGCGCGGGAACCCGACCCACCGCAGGGTCCCGAGCGCGTCGAGCGGGATGCCGTCGGGTCCGGCGAGCTCGGCGGCCTGCGCGGCGGCGACCAGCACGCCGAGCTTCTCCCGCACGACGAGCAGCGCGTCGAACTCCGGCCCTGACGGCCGCTCCCGCAGAAAGCCGACGTCGAGCTCACCGGCCCGCAACGCGGCCAGCTGCTCCGCCGTGGACAGGTGCCGGGCCTGCACCCGCGTCTCCGGATACGCCGCGGCGAGCTCGGCCAGCGCCGGGTCGAGCAGCCCGGACGGCAGCTCCAGGGGTATCCCGATGCGCAGTGCCCCGCCGCCCGGACCGGCGTACCCGGCCATCGCCCGTACCGCCTGGTCGTGCCGGGCGAGCACCGCCCGTGCCTCGCCCAGCAGTGTGGTCCCGGCCTCGGTGGCCTTCACGCCGCTGCTCCCGCGCACCAGCAGCCGCACCCCCAGCTGCCGCTCCAGCCCGCTGATCGTCTGGGACAGCGCGGGCTGGCTCACATGCAGCCGCCGGGCGGCGGCCGACAGCCCGCCCTCCTCCACCACCGCGACGAACGCCCGCAACTCCCGCAACTCCATGCCGACATGCCATCACGGCCACGGACCGGAGTCACGCCGGGCACGGTCGCCACCGCGGCGACCCATCTCTTCCGGAGATAACCCCATCTGTGACTTTCTCCATTAGGCGGGATAGCGGCGGACATCTCGGGCGTTGCTATGTACGACGGTGAATAACGGAAGAAGGGGTATTCACCGAGCGCGATAACCGTCATCGAGGATCGGAGCCGGCCATGTCGCTGACATCGGGTGAACTGTCGTACACCGCGCCCGCGGGTGCGGCGGCGGTGCAGAACGAGAAGGCCGTCGAGTACGCGGGCGGGCGCGGCGCCGACCGTGCCGGCCGGTCGCGCCCCGGCGACCGGTCCGGCGCACTGCGCGCCGCGGTGTTCGGCGTCAACGACGGCCTGGTCTCGAACACGGCCCTGGTGATGGGCTTCGCCGGGTCCGGCGTCCCGGGTTTTGCCGTCCTGTTCGCCGGGCTCGCGGGGCTGCTCGCCGGAGCGTTCTCCATGGCGGCCGGCGAGTACATCTCCATGCGCAGCCAGCGCGAGGCCTACGAGCGGGAGATAGCGGTGGCGGCCCACCAGCTGCGCGCCGATCCGGACGCGGAGGAGGCGAAGCTCGCCCGGCTCTACCGGGCCAAGGGGCTGGACGCGGCCGACGCCCGGCATGTCGCCACGACCATCATGCGGGACCACGACACCGCCCTGGACACCATGGTCCGCGAGGAACTCGGACTGGACCCGGACGAGTTGGGGTCGCCGTGGTCGGCGGCGCTGTCCAGCCTCGCCTCGTTCGCCGTCGGCGCGCTGATGGCCGTGCTGCCCTACCTCTTCCTCTCGGGAGCGGCCGCCCTGCTGCTCGCCGTCGCCCTGGCCGGCAGCGCCCTGTTCGCCGTCGGCGGTGCCATCGGTCTGCTCAACGGCCGGTCGCCGCTGGTCTCCGGGGCCCGCCAGCTCTTCGTGGGCGCCCTCGCCGCCGCGGCCGTCTACGGGATCGGGCACGTGATCGGCGCCAGGGTCACCTGAGCCCGGCCCCCCCCGGACCGGCCGACAGCACACGTCTCACCACGCACGGATCAGACGGATCAGACGGATCAGACACGGATCACAGACGGATCGGACACGGATCACAGACGGAGGAACATCATGCGTGACACTGCACTGGGACGGACCGGGCTGCGGGTCTCCCGCATCGCCTTCGGCACCTGGCAACTCGGCGGGGACTGGGGTGCCTTCGCCGAGGAGGACGCCAGGAAGGCCGTCCGGCGGGCCCGCGAGCTCGGGGTGAACTTCTTCGACACCGCCCAGGGATACGGATTCGGCGCCTCGGAACGGCTGCTGGGTGACGCCCTGCGCACGGAACTGCGCGAGCACCGCGACGAGCTGGTGATCGCCACCAAGGGCGGCCTGCGCGACACCGGCACCGGTGTCGCCCGGGACGCGAGCCCCGCCGCCCTGCGCGCGGGCGTCGACGCCAGCCTGACCGCGCTCGGCGTCGACCGCATCGACCTCTACCAGGTCCACTGGCCCGACCCGAAGGTGCCGCTCGCCGAGACCGCCGGGGCACTGCGGGAACTGGTCGAGGCCGGCAAGATCCGGCACGTGGGCGTCTCCAACTACTCCGCCGAGCAGATGGCCGAGTTCTCCCGCGTCCTGCCGGTGGAGACCCTGCAGCCGCCGTACCACCTCTTCCGCCGGGAGATCGAGGACACCGTCCTGCCGTACACCCGCGGTCACGGCATCGGCGTCCTGGTCTACGGCCCGCTCGCGCACGGCCTGCTGACCGGCACCCTCAGCGAGGAGACCGTCTTCCCGGCCGGCGACTGGCGGGCGAAGAGCGGGGTGTTCCGCGGCGAGACCTACCGGCGCAACCTCGCGGTGGTCCGCGCGCTCCAGGAGTTCGCCGCCTTCCGCGACATGACGGTCAGCCAGCTCGCCATCGCGTGGACGCTGGCCCAGCCGGGAGTGGACGTCGCGATCGTCGGCGCGCGACGCCCCCACCACGTCGAGGACAGCCTCGCCGCGGCGGACCTCTCGCTCGACGAGACCGACCTCAAGGACATCGACGCGATCGTGGCGGAGGCCACCTCGGTGGCCGGCCCGACCCCGGAGAGTGTGTGATGACCCAGCGGACCGGCGCGGGGAGGGAAAGGACGCGGGCGGACAGGACGCGGGTCGCGGTGCTCGGCACGGGTGCCATGGGCGCCCCCATCGCCCGCAGCCTGCTGCGCGCCCGGTTCGACGTGACGGTCTGGAACCGGACCCGGCAGAAGGCCGGGGCGCTGGCCGGCCGGGGTGCGAAGGTGGCAGGCTCCCCGGCCGCGGCGGCCGCGCGGGCGGAGTACCTGATCACCATGCTCACCGACGGGGCCGCCGTGGAGAGCGCCATGACCGGTGCGGACGGCGCCCTGGCCGAGCTCGCCCCGGACGCGGTCTGGATCCAGATGAGCACGGTCGGCGTCGCCGCGACCCTGCGGCTGGCGGAACTCGCGCGAGGGGCCGTCGGCTTCGTCGACGCCCCCGTCTCCGGGAGCTCCGGGCCCGCGGACAGCGGCGAGCTGCTCGTCCTCGCCTCCGGCGATCCCGCACTGCGGCCCCGCGTACAGCCGTTGTTCGACGAGCTGGGCCGCCGCACGCTGTGGTTCGACCGCCCCGGGGACGGCAGCCGCTTCAAGATCGTGCTCAACAACTGGCTCGCGGTCCTGGTCGAGGGCATGGCCGAGACACTCAGCCTGGCCGGCGCCCTCCGGCTGGATCCCGGCCTGGTCCTCGACACCCTCGCCGAGAGCCCGCTGGGCTCCGCCTACGCGACCGCCAAGGGCCGGGCCATGGTCGAACGCGACTTCGCCCCGGGATTCCCGCTGCGGCACGCGGGCAAGGACGCGGCCCTCGCCCTGTCCGCCGCCGACCACCGGGAGCTGGAACTGCCGCTCACCGAGGCGCTGCTGAAGCGCTGGGACGAGGCGATCTCGGCCGGCCACGCCGAGGACGACGTGGCATCGGCCGTCACCGTGGCGGGACACCCGCGACCCTGAGCCCCCGCCCGCGGCCGGCACCGGCGCGTCTACGATGGGGCGCATGGCGTCTGCGGTCGGACACGAACAGGGCGAGCCCGCGCGGACCGCGCCCGTGACGCCGGCCGGCGGTGCGCGTGACCTCGATCCCGAATCGGCGTCCTGGGTGCGGGAACTGTCCTCGACCGGCACGGTCTACGAGACGGCGTGCGCCCGGCTGCACGGCGAACTGCTGCGGATCGCGAAGCGCGAACTGGCGAAGCGGCGCTCCCGGTTCGGCTTCGACGGCCCCGAGACCGACGACCTCGCCCACCAGGCCGCGGCGGACGCCCTCCTGGCCATCACCCGGAAGATCGGTGACTTCCGGGGGGAGAGCCGCTTCACCACCTGGGCCTACCGGTTCGTCGTCCTCGAGGTGTCGGCGAAGACCGGCCGTCACTTCTGGGGCACACGGCGGGTGGAACTCGACGGCGAGGACTGGGAGCGGCTGCCCGACCGGCTCGGGGCCGGTCCCGCGGAGTCGTCCGAGGCGCGTGCCCTGGCCGCCGCAGTGCGCACGGCGGCGGACGAGGTGCTGACCGACCACCAGCGCAGGGTCTTCGTGGCGCTGGTCCTGGACGCCGTGCCGCTGGACGCGCTGGCCCTGGAACTGGGGAGCAGCCGGAACGCCGTCTACAAGACGATGTTCGACGCCCGGCGCAGACTGCGCGACCACCTCGTGGCCCACGGCTACCTGGACGTGATCCCCGGGAGGCGGTCATGACGAACCCGGACCGGCTCTCCGTACGGGCGGCGCTGGAGCGGTTCCTGACCACGGACCCCCAGGACGTGGGCTGTGCGGAGGCCCTGAGTCTGCTCCACGTGTACGCGGACCTGAAGGCGGCCGGAGGCGATCCCGAGCGCCGGTGGCCGGGGGTCGCCGCGCACCTGCGCGCCTGCGGACCCTGCGGCGAGGACTACGAGGGGCTGCTCGCCGCCGTCCTGGAGACCTGACCGGTTCCCGGGCGCGGCGGCGAGCAGCCTGCCGTCAGGAGGCGGCGATGCCCTCGCCGCCGACGGCGTCGGGGACGACGACCGAACCGAGCCGGGTCAGGGAGCCGTCCTGGTTGACGCGGAACTCGTCGACGCCGCCCTCCTTGCCGGTCTGCGCGTACAGGAACCGGCCGTCCGAGGAGACGTCGGCGTCCACCGTCCCGGCGCCGGTCGCGGTGGTGCCGACCGCCGTGAGCGTGCCGTCCGCGCCGACCCGCAGGCCGGACAGGGTGCCGCTGCCCGCGTTGGAGGCGTAGACGTGCCCGCCGTCGCGGACGATCCAGCAGGTCGCCGCCTGGCCGGTCGCCACCTCGGAGACCTTGGTCAGCCGCAGGTCCGCGCGGACCTGGAAGGTGGCGACCGAGTTGGTGCCCGCCTCGGTCACCACCAGCCGCCCGCGGGCGTCGAAGGTGAAGCCGAAGGGCACCGCGCCGGGAGTCGGGGTGACCACGGGACGGGCGGCGATGCCGGACCGGCCCACCGGGAACACGTCTATGGTGTTCGCGCCGGCCTTCGTGGTCACCACCAGCGCGCGGCCGTCCGGGGTGAAGGCCACCTGCCCGGGGGTGTGCGTGAACTGCGGTGTGGCGGCCGGGTCCAGGCCGAGGGAGCGGTGCCAGGCGTCCACCTTCACCAGGGAGCCGCGCACGTTCCGGAAGCCCTGCACCGAACCGCCGCCCAGCGCGTTGAGCACGTACACCAGGTCGCCGTGGACGGCCACGCCGACCGGGAAGTCGCCTCCCGACGGGACGACCTGACGGCGCACCAGCCGGTCGCCGTGGACCACGAACACGGTGACCGTGCCGCTGCCGGCGTTCACTGCGTAGAGCAGGCCGTGCGCCCTGTCGTACGTCAGCGACCCCTGTGAGGCGAGGTGGTCGACCGCCGACCCGTCGAGGACACCGCCGAGCCCACCGGTCCGGTACACGCCGCTCTGGCGCAGCTCTCCGTCCGCGGAACGGCTGTAGGCCACCACGGCGTTGCCGTTCACCCCGTCCGTCTGGACGAACACGGCACCGTGGGCACCGCCGGAGTAGGCCGACGCGGCTTGGGTGCTCAGCGCGAGAGACGCTGCGGCGGCCACGGTCACGGCGACCGCGGCGGCGGTCTTCGACTTCTTGCCCATCGTCATTTCCCTTGTGCTCCTGTTGACGTGGCGGCACAGCGGCCGCCGGCGGTGACGTGGGACCCGGTTCGGTCTCACACCGGATCTGCGTCGCCGGCGGCGAGGTCCTTTCCTCGCCAGGAGGTCACGAAAGATCTCCGTAAGGACTCGGCGGGTCCAGGGGAGTCCGGCACAGACCGCAGCCGAGTAAGGAACCCTGGGTTTGTTTTGCTGTCGCTGTTGAGGGCGGACGGAGGCTCGATGACGGAGGTCGCAGGCACACCGCGCAGGCCGGCGCTGACGCTTGGCCGGGTGCGGCTGGGGGCGGGCGGACCACTGGTCGGGGTGCGGGTGGCGGACGGCAGGGTCACCCATGTGGTCCCGGACCCGGGGGCCGCGCCGCCCGCCGGGCCGGTCGCGGGCGAGCGGGTCCTCGACCTGGACGGGCGCGTCCTGCTGCCCGGCCTGTGGGACGCCCATGTCCACCTCGCCGAGTGGGCGAGCGCGCGCCGTCGGCTCGACCTCTCCGGCACCGCCTCCGCGCGCGAGGTGGCCGACCGGGTGCGCGCGCACGGCCGTACGGCGCCAGGCGCGGGAACGGTCCTGTTCGGGTACGGCTTCCGGGACGGCCTCTGGCCCGACGCCCCGGACAAGGGGCTTCTCGACGCGGCCCTGCCGGACCGGCCGGTCGCCCTGGTCAGCGCAGACCTGCACGCCGTGTGGCTGAACTCCGCCTGCCTGGCGCTGGCCGGCCGCGCCGGCCACCCGACCGGACTGATCCGGGAGGCGGAGGGCCACGAGGTCCTCTCGGCCCTGCCCGACGTGCCGGCCGCGACACTCGACGCCTGGATCGCCGACGCCTGCCGGGCCGCCGCCGCCCGCGGGGTCACCGGGGTCATCGACTTCCAGTACGGCGACACCGTGGGCGCCTGGGAGCGGCGCTCGGCACAGGCCCCGCCCGCCGTACGGGTGTCCGCCGCCGTCTACCCGAGCCACCTGGACGCGGCCGTCGCGCGCGGGCTGCACACCGGCTCCGAGATCGGCGCGTCCGGCGGCCTGGTGCGGGTCGGCCCGCTCAAGCTCTTCACGGACGGCTCGCTCAACACCCGTACCGCGCTGTGCCGGGACCCCTACCCGGGTCTCGAGAACACCGAGGGCTCGCACGGCATCGAGCAGACGGCGCCGGACGAACTGGTACGGCTCATGCGCCGGTCCGCCGCCCACGGCATCGAACCGGCCGTGCACGCCATCGGCGACCGGGCCAACACCGTCGCCCTGGACGCCTTCGAGGCGGTGCGCTGCCGCGGCCGGATCGAGCATGCGCAGCTGCTGAGCCCCGAGGACCTGCCGCGTTTCGCCGGGTTGGGGGTCACGGCAGGGGTGCAGCCGCGGCACGCGACGGACGACCGCGACGTGGCGGACCGGTACTGGGCCGGACGCACCGCACGCGCCTTCGCCTACGCCGGCCTGCTGGCCGCCGGGGCGCGGCTGGAGTTCGGCTCCGACGCCCCCGTCTCGCCGCTGGACCCCTGGCTCGCCGTCGCGTCGGCCGTCACCCGGACCGACGACGACCGGGCCGCCTGGCACCCGGAGCAGCGCCTGCCGCTGCCCGACGCGCTGGCCGCGGCGGCCCGCGGACGCCGGCTCATCAGGGTCGGGGACCCCGCGGACCTGGTGGTCGTGGACGTGGATCCGCTGACGGCGGCCCCGGACACGCTGCGCGCGATGCCGGTGCACGCCACGATGACGGCCGGCCGCTGGACCCACGGGCCGTACTGACGGGGCCCGCCTTCGAGGGGCTCGGACAGATTCCGTGGCCAGGACGGGAGACCGTACCGTCCGGGCCACGGGAGTGCGGGGGCGACCGGGGTGCGGGGCGGCGGTCAGGCCGCGCCGGTTCCCCTGGTCCCCCCAGCCACTTTCTGACGGAGTCGGCCCGCAGGGGCCTCTGGGTCAGGCCCTGAGCGGGTCCGGCGAAGTCCGCTGCGGTTGAACGGCGCCCCGAGGGGGCGCGGGGAACTGTGCGACCGGCCACGACGGTGCCGCACCCGCACCCGACTCACGGCATTTCTTCCCGCCGTCCCCGCCGTCCCCGCCGTCCCCGCCGTCCCCGCCGTCCCCGCTGTCCCCGTCGTCCAGGCGGACGGCCGTCGGCCGAGAGAGCAGGCGTCGCCGTGCCTCCGGGAGGGAGCCGTGCCCGAACCGGACGTCCCAGTAGCTGCCTCGCCAGGTGAGGAGGACCGTGTCCAGGGGCGGCACGGACAGATGCCAGAACGTTCTCGCCGGCATGGCCAGAGCGCGGATGAGCACGGCTCGGACGACGGCCGCCTCGGTGACCGCCACCGTGTGGCCCGAGCCGCGCGCCACGCTGTTCAGCCAGTCCGCCGACCGGCGGCACAGCCCGCGTACGGATTCTCCGCCGTGGGGCGCGGCATCCGGGTCCGTGAGCCAGGCGCTGAACCCGTCGGGGTCGGCCGCGGCGACCTCACGGACGGTACGGCCGCGCCAGGCGCCCACGTCGAGATCGCGGAGCATGGGTTCGGGTGCCGCCGTCAGGCCGATGGCGTCGGCGGTCTGCGAGCAACGGGTCGAGGGCGTCCGGACAGCCTGCCCATGGAGAGAGAGCACTGCTCTCGCGGCGTCTGCCAGGCGCAGGTCGCGCTCGCCCAGGGGGGCGTCGCCGAGCAGTGGGTCCAGAGTGGCGTCACCGCCAGGCGCGGAGAGAAGCGTCAGGTGGATCGACATGGGACCGGCCTCCTTCTTGGGCCACGCGGTGCCTCACGTGCTCCAGAGTCGGCGCAGGCCCCCCGGCCGGACCATCCGCCAGGTGGCCGGAACCACCCCGCCGACTGGCCGGCCTGCCCCACACGACCTGCCCACAGCCCGGCCGAACCGGTACGGTCACCGGCCACCGGTCACCGGTTCCGTTCGACGGGCAGTTCGAGGCGGAGCTCGTAGCCCCCTTGGGCCGTGGGACCGGACGTGACCGTGCCGCCCAGCAGCTCCGCGCGCTGGGCCAGGCCGACCAGACCGTTCTGGGCGCTCGGCAGGGCGACGGCGGGCCGGGTGGGGGCGGTGTTGGCCACGGTGGCGCACAGGATGCCGTCCCGGTGCCTGACGCGGACGGTCGCCGCGGCACCGGGGGCGTGCTTGCGGACGTTGGTCAGCGCCTCCTGGACGGTGCGGTAGACGGCGCGCTGCACCGTGGGCGGAAGCTCTTCCGGCAGGTCGGTCTCCAGCTTCGCCTCGATGCCGCTGGCCTCGACCAGGTGGTCCAGGTCGGCGAGCGAAGGCTGCGGGGTGAGCTCCGTCGGCCTGCTGCCGGAGGCCCGCAGCACCCCGACCATGTGCCGCAGCTCCTCCAGGGTCTGCACGCTCAGCCGGCGGATCGTGGCCGCGGCCTGCCTCGTCTCGGCGTCCCGGCCGCTCACCTGGAGCGCTCCGGCCTGTACGGCGATGAGGCTGACCTGGTGGGAGACCACGTCGTGCATCTCCCGGGCAAGCTGGGCGCGCTCCTTCGCCAGCACGCTCTGGGCGGTCAGCAGCCGCTCCTGCTCACGGGCCTCGGAGATGTCGGCGAGCCGCAGCGACAGTTCGCGCCGGGCCTGGACCAGCTGGCCGAGGAAGACGGGAGCGGCAGCGGTGGCCAGCGTGTAGCTGAGATGGAACAGGTTGTTCGTCTGGGACAGCTCGGTGGCGTCCAGGGACGACCACGGCCAGGGCAGGAAGTCGATGATCGCGTAGGCCAGCGCGCAGCCGCCCAGCAGGGACCGGTGGCGGTTGAGGGAGGAGAGCGTGTACAGCGCGGCCATGGGGGCGACCACCGCGTCGGTGACCAGGGCGGTGGGGAGCGTGAGGACGAAGGTCGTCAGGGGCAGCCGGTGCCGCAGCAGCAGGGCGACGGCACCGAGCAACGCGCAGTAGGCCGGCGGCTGGTCCTGGATCCCGACGTGTGCCCAGCCGTCCGCCAGCGCGATCGCGACGAAGCCGATGTCGAGGAGCACGCCCGGCGGCTGCCGGGAGCTCACCGGACGCCCTCGTCCTGCGAGGGGGTGAGCAGGCCCGCGCGCTCGGCGATGAGGGCCGCCTGGACACGGCTGCCCACCCGCAGTTTGCCGAGCACGTTGGTGACATGGCCCTTGATGGTGCCGGTGCTCAGGTGCAGCCGTTCGCCGATCTCGGTGTTGGCGAGTCCTTCGGCCATGAGGACGAGCACGGCACGTTCCCGCTCGGTGAGCCGGGCGGTGAGCCGGACCGCGGCGGGCTCGCGCACGCTGTTGTCGAGGTAGCCGCCCACCACCAGGCGGGTGACCTTGGACGACAGTACGGTCCCGCCCTCGGCCAGGGTGCGCACCAGATGGGGCAGCTGCTCGGGGTCGGTGTCCTTGAGCAGGAACCCGGCGGCGCCCGAGCGCAGCGCGGTCGCCACGTATTCGTCGGTGTCGAACGTGGTGAGCATGGCGACCACCGGGGCCTCGGGCATGCGGCGGAGCTCGGCCAGGATCGTGAGCCCGTCCACGTCCGGCATCCGGATGTCGAGCAGGACGACGTCGGGCCGCAGCTCCCGCACCGTGTGCAGGGCCTGGCCGCCCGCCACCGCCGCGACGACCTCGATGTCGTCCGCCGCGTCCAGAATGTGCGTGAAACCCGTGCGGATCAGGGCTTCGTCATCGACCACCAGTACCCGGATCACGTGCGCTCCGCTCGTCGCATGTCCGGTCGATGCGTACCCCGTGGGCACCTTCCTGCCGGCGGCCGGCACGGAGAACCCGCCGGTTGGCCGCGCGACCTCAGCCGGTCGGCGGGGCGCCCGCCGCCGCGGCGGTGAGCCCACCGCCTCGGCGCAGCAGCTCGCCACACCGCGTCCGCGGCCCGCCCGTGGCGCAACCAGGACCTGCGCACGCGCCTGACTACCCTGAGCGACGGGAGACCACACAGCCCAGGACAGATCGGGAGACCATGGCCCTCGACCTAGACATCGACCGCATCCGCGAGCTCGTCGGCGAAGGCGTCCGCGACAAGGTCTACCCCGGCGCCGTCTGGGCCGTCGGCGACCGCTCGAACATGGTCATCGGCACCCCGGGCGTCCTCGATCCCGACCGGCCCGACGAACCGATGCGGCACGACACCGTCTTCGACGTCGGCGCCCTCACGCAGGTCCTCGCGGTGTGGTCGGCCATCGGAATCCTCGTCGAGGACGGCACGCTGCGGCTCGACGAGGAACTGGGCGACTTCTGGTCCGCGCTGCGCGGCCGCCCCCTGGCCCGGGTGACCGCCCGCCACCTGCTCACCCACACCGCCGGCGTTCCGCTCGGCGCCGACCAGCACCTGGACACCGGCGACGGCGTATTCCACGACGCGCTACGCCGTCCGCCCGGGGAGGCCGTGGAGTACACCGACCGCGCCGCCCTCGTCCTCGGGCGCCTCGCCGAAGAGCTCTCCGGCCGGCGCCTCGACGTCCTCGCGGCCACCCGCGTGTGGCAGCCCCTCGACATGACACGCACCTGCTACGGCCCCCTGCCCGGCGAAGCGGCCGCCCGCTGCGCGCCGACCGAGCTGGACGACGCCACGGGCTCCCGCCTGCGAGGCACCGCCCACGGCGCACCGGCACACCCACTGGGCGGGGTGTTCTCCGTACTGCCCGACCTCGCGGCCTTCCTCCGCCACCTGCTCCAGCCGGGACACGGCGGCGGACAACCCGGCTTCGGCCCCGCCTGGGTCCAGGAGTCGCTGCGCATCCACACCGGCGACCTCACACCCCCCGGCGGCCTGTTCTGGCACCCGGTCCCGGAAACCGACGACATCTGGATGCCCCACGGCTCCCCGGGAGCAGGCGCGTGGCTCTCCCCGCAGCAGGGCCGCTGGGCCGTCCTGCTGACCAACGAGCTCTACTTCACGAGGGACCCCGCCCCCCTCGGCCACATCCGCGACACCTTCCCCATCCTCGCCTTCGCCTGACGGCGCTGCCACACCGGAAGGGCCGGGGCAGCGGTCTCCGGGGACCGCCTACCCTTGACCCATGACCAGCAGCAGCGACCGGAGCCCGGTAGTGGACGTTCAGGCACCCAGGACCTACGAAGTGCGCACTTACGGGTGCCAGATGAACGTCCACGACTCCGAGCGATTGTCCGGGCTGCTGGAGGACGCCGGGTACGTGCGCGCCCCCGAGGGGGCGGACGGGGACGCCGACGTGGTCGTGTTCAACACCTGCGCGGTCCGGGAGAACGCCGACAACCGGCTCTACGGCAACCTCGGCCGGCTCGCGCCGAGGAAGGCGTCCCGTCCCGGCATGCAGATCGCGGTCGGCGGGTGCCTGGCGCAGAAGGACCGCGACACCATCGTGAAGAAGGCGCCCTGGGTCGACGTCGTCTTCGGTACGCACAACATCGGCAAGCTGCCGGTCCTGCTGGAGCGCGCCCGGGTCCAGGAAGAGGCCCAGGTGGAGATCGCGGAGTCGCTGGAGGCGTTCCCCTCCACCCTGCCGACCCGCCGCGAGAGCGCCTACGCGGCGTGGGTGTCGATCTCCGTCGGCTGCAACAACACCTGCACCTTCTGCATCGTCCCGGCCCTGCGCGGCAAGGAGAAGGACCGGCGCACCGGCGACATCCTCGCCGAGATCGAGGCCCTGGTCGCCGAGGGCGTCTCCGAGATCACCCTGCTCGGCCAGAACGTCAACGCCTACGGCTCCGACATCGGCGACCGCGAGGCCTTCAGCAAGCTGCTGCGGGCCTGCGGGACCATCGACGGCCTGGAGCGGGTGCGGTTCACGTCCCCGCACCCCCGTGACTTCACCGACGACGTGATCGCGGCCATGGCCGAGACCCCGAACGTGATGCCGCAGCTGCACATGCCGATGCAGTCCGGCTCGGACACCGTCCTTAAGGCGATGCGCCGCTCGTACCGGCAGGAGCGCTACCTCGGGATCATCGAGAAGGTGCGGGCCGCGATCCCGCACGCGGCGATCACCACCGACATCATCGTGGGCTTCCCCGGCGAGACCGAGGAGGACTTCGAGCAGACGATGCACGCCGTGCGCGAGGCCCGCTTCACGCAGGCCTTCACCTTCCAGTACTCCAAGCGGCCCGGCACCCCCGCCGCGACCATGGAGAACCAGATCCCCAAGGAGGTCGTCCAGGCGCGCTACGAGCGTCTCGTCGCCCTCCAGGAGGAGATCTCCTGGGACGAGAACAAGAAGCAGGTCGGCCGCACGCTCGACCTGATGGTCGCCGAGGGCGAGGGCCGCAAGGACGGCGCCACCCACCGCCTCTCCGGCCGTGCCCCGGACAACCGCCTGGTCCACTTCACCAAGCCCGACCAGGACGTCCGCCCCGGCGACGTCGTCACGGTCGAGATCACCTACGCCGCGCCGCACCACCTCCTCGCCGAGGGCCCGGTGCTCGGCGTACGGCGCACCCGCGCCGGCGACGCCTGGGAGAAGCGCAACGCGGCCGAGGCGGCCAAGCCGGCGGGCGTGCTGCTGGGGCTGCCCAAGATCGGCGTGCCCGAGCCGCTGCCGGCGGCGACCGGGGGCTGCGCGGCGCACTGATCACCCGCCATACTCCTCTCGTCGATCGGGAGCGGGGGGAGCATGGCGCGCTGGGTGGTTGTCGTGCAGTTCGGGACCGGGGAGCACTACAGGGTCGACGAGGTCACCCGCTTCGAGAGCACCCCGGAGCAGGCCCGGGCCACCCTCTACGAGGTCGCCTGCACCCACCTGCCCCGCCCGGGCCTGCGCCAGCAGCGCCGCGAGGTGTTCCGGATGGGGGACGAGGACGCGTACTACGTGCACATCAACGGCTGGATGTCCACGTGGCGGGTGTTCTACCGGCTGGCGGAACTGGCGTGGAGCAGCGGTCCCGCGCCGGTGTACCGGCAGTAGGCTGCCGATCATGCTTGTCGCAGCAGCGATCTGTCCCTGCCCGCCCGTCCTCGTCCCCGAGGTCGCCGCGGGAGCCGCGCCCGAGCTGGACGCCACGCGTGCCGCCTGCGCCGACGCGCTCGGGGTGCTCGCCGCCGCCCGCCCCGACCTGCTGGTCGTGGTGGGGCCCGCCGGACAGCCGGGGCGGGGCCCGTTCCCGCAGGGCAGCAAGGGCACGTTCCGGGGCTTCGGGGCCGAGGTCGACGTACGGCTGGGCGGCGGTCCGGAGGCGGTCGGCGGGCGCGAGCTGCCGCCCTCGCTGGCCGTCGGCGCCTGGCTCCTGGAGCGTACCGGCTGGGCCGACGCCCCCATCGAGGGGCTCGCAGTCGGCGAGCCGCTGGAGGCCGAGCGGTGTGTCCAGGCCGGCCGGGAGATCGCCGGCCGGGCCGCCCGCGTGGCGATGCTGGTCATGGGCGACGCCAGCGCCTGCCGCACCCTCAAGGCGCCGGGCTACCTCGACGAACGGGCGGCCCCCTTCGACGCCGAGGCAGCCCGGGCGCTGGGTGCGGCCGACATCGAGGCGATCAAGGCCCTGGACGCCGACCTGGCGTACCAGCTCAAGGCCGCCGGCCGCGCCCCCTGGCAGGTCCTCGCCGGTGCGGCCGAGGACGCGGACCTCGCCGGAGCGCTCCTCTACGACGACGCGCCGTACGGCGTCTGCTACCTCGTGGCGACCTGGTCCTGAACGCGCTGACCGCCAGCCGGAACGGCGGACGGCCGGGAGTCGGGTGACTCACGGCCGTCCGCCGATCTTCTCCGGGACCCGCCCGGCTCAGGAAGCCGGCGGCGGCCCCTCCGGCCCGGTCGGGCCGGTGGAGCCGGGCGTCGTACCGCCCATGGCGTCCGGGTGCACGAACCGGTCCATGGCGCCCTTGGCCCTGCCCGTACCCGTCTGGATCTTGTCGCTGTACTTGCCCTTGGTCTTCTCGTCGACGACCCGCGCGGCCTTGTCGATGCCGTGCTGGAGCTTGTCGACCTTGTCCTCGTGCTGTTGCGCGAAGTGAGAGGCCTTGTCCTTGGCCGGGGCGAGCTTGGCCTTCAAATTGTCCAAAAGACCCATGGTTACCTTCCCTATGGCTTCCCCTCGCGGACCGTTATGTCCGGGCGCCCTCGCCGGCCTCGTTGTCGGCGGCCTCCTTGGCGGACTGCTGCTTGGGGATCTCGGTGTTGTCGGCGGCGGCCCCGGCACGCTCCGGGTCCGTCCGCGCGTCCGTGTCCCGGCCGTCGTCCTCGCCGGAACCCTTCGGCGCAGCCTCGGCCTCGGCCGCCTCCTCCGTGGCGTTCTCCGGCCCGGGCCCCTCGGGCTCGGCACCGGCCGACGCGCTGACCTCCGGCTCTTCCGGGGTCCTCGGCTCTTCCGACGCCTTCTGCTTCTTCCCAAAGAACCGTGCAAAAACGCCCATATCCACTCCATACGTTACTCGTGCGAGCGAAATCCCGCGTGACCCCGGTGCGTCCGATTGCGCCGGACCGGTCGCGACCTCTCGGCGGCGGTGGCGGGAACCTCGCAACGGGCAACGAAGCCGGACACGCTCCGTCACGTAACTCGTTCGAGACCCGCCTCCGAGGTTTGCGAGACTGGTGCGGTGAGCAGCGCACCCCTCGCCCCCCGTGTCATCGCCGTCGTCGGCCCCACCGCGGCCGGAAAGTCCGACCTCGGCGTCTTCCTGGCCCAGCGGCTCGGCGGCGAGGTCGTCAACGCCGACTCCATGCAGCTGTACCGGGGGATGGACATCGGCACCGCCAAGCTGACGCCCGGGGAGCGCGCCGGCGTCCCGCACCACCTGCTCGACATCTGGGACGTGACCGTCACCGCCTCCGTCGCCGAGTACCAGCGGCTCGCCCGCGCCCGTATCGACGCCCTGCTCGCCGAGGGCCGCTGGCCGATCCTGGTCGGCGGCAGCGGGCTGTACGTCCGCGGCGCCGTCGACAACCTGGAGTTCCCCGGCACCGACCCCCAGGTCAGGGCCCGCCTGGAGGACGAGCTCGCCCTGCGCGGTTCCGGCGCCCTGCACGCCCGGCTGTCCGCCGCCGACCCGGAGGCGGGCCGCGCGATCCTGCCCAGCAACGGCCGTCGTATCGTCCGCGCACTGGAGGTGATCGAGATCACCGGGCGCCCCTTCACCGCCAACCTGCCCGGCCACGACTCGGTCTACGACACCGTCCAGATCGGCGTCGACGTGGCCCGTCCCGAACTCGACGAGCGCATCGCGCTGCGCGTCGACCGGATGTGGGAGGCGGGACTCGTGGCCGAGGTGCGCGCACTGGAGGCGCACGGGCTGCGCGAGGGACGCACGGCCTCGCGCGCCCTCGGCTACCAGCAGGTCCTGGCGGCGCTCGCCGGCGAGTGCACCGAAGCGGAAGCCCGGGCGGAGACCGTCCGTGCCACCAAGCGCTTCGCGCGCCGCCAGGATTCATGGTTCAGGCGCGACCCCCGGGTGCACTGGCTGAGTGGGGCCGCAGCGGACCGCGAAGAACTTCCCCGGCAGGCCCTGGCGTTGGTCGAACGACCGGTCACAGCCTGATCACGTCATGGCATCGGGATGCGCCACCGGTCATCGGGGCCTCCGGCGCCGTGCCATCATCGAGCTTCGATCGCAAGTGGAGTCCTAGGTTGGGAGGGCGCGTGGCGATGGAGGCCGGCCCTCGCGACACCGCACACGACACCGAGCACGTCGCCGTCGAGGCCCTTGAACCGGGTGTCGACGACGAGGGTGAGGGGCGACTCTCGCCGGACGGTCCGGACGACACGGTGGGCGGCGGTGTCACCGCCGACGGCCCCGAGCCGGAGGAGATGTTCGCGAGCGGCCCCGAGGTCGAGGTCGAGCTCCGCCCGCAGCGGCGCCTGCGCCTGTGGCAGCTGGCCCCGATCGTCGGCCTGGCCGCGGTCGGCTCCCTGATGTTCGCCTTCCCGCTGGCCTTCGACTTCGGCGACAGCGGCGCGGTGATCGCCATGCTGGGTCTGCTGATCTGCTCCTGCGCGGCCGGCTGGGGAATGATGGCCGCGAGGAAGGTCGGTTACACCTGGCCCGGCCTCCCGGCACGGGGCTCGGGCCGCAGGCCCGACTGGCGCGTGGTGCTCGGATACGTGGCCCTGGTCGCGATCGTGGTCGTCCTGGCGGTATGGCGCGTGGCACGCCTGCGCTGACGTAACCCTGCGCCGGCGTACGCCTGCGCCGACGTACGCCTCCGCCCGAAACGCCCCGCACTGGAGCGCCCCGAAAGGGGCGCGGGGAACTGCGCGACCAGCCCCACCGGCCCCGCACCCGAACCACCTCCGAACCACCCCTCCCCCCTCCCTTACCCTCGAAGAATGAGCATCCCCTTCCTCAAGGGCCACGGCACCGAGAACGACTTCGTGATCGTCCCGGACCCCGACAACGCCCTGGACCTCACCCCGGCCGCCGTGACCGCCCTGTGCGACCGCCGGTCAGGCATCGGCGCCGACGGCGTGCTGCACGTCGTACGGTCCGCCGCGCACCCCGAGGCCAAGGGGATGGCCGCCGACGCCGAGTGGTTCATGGACTACCGCAACGGCGACGGCTCGATCGCCGAGATGTGCGGCAACGGCGTCCGCGTCTTCGCCCGCTACCTCCAGCACGCCGGCCACGTCACGGAGGGCGACCTCACCGTCGCCACCCGCGGCGGCATCAAGACCGTGCACATCGCGAAGGACGGAGACGTCACCGTCGGCATGGGCAGCGCCCGCCTCCCCGAGGGCGACGTGACCGTGAGCGTCGGCGACCGCACCTGGCCCGCGCGGAACGTGAACATGGGCAACCCGCACGCCGTCGCCTTCGTCGAGGACCTCGCCGACGCGGGCGACCTCTACACCCCGCCCCCCTTCAGCCCCCCGTCGGCCTACCCCGAAGGGGTCAACGTCGAGTTCGTCGCCGACCGCGGTCCCCGCCACGTCGCGATGCGCGTGCACGAGCGCGGCTCCGGTGAGACCCGCTCCTGCGGCACCGGCGCCTGCGCCGTCGCCGTGGCCGCCGCCCGCCGCGACGGCGCCGACCCCTCGGTCACCGGAACCCCGGCGACGTACACCGTGGACGTGCCCGGCGGACGGCTCGTCATCACCGAGCGCCCCGACGGCGAGATCGAGATGACGGGCCCCGCAGTGATTGTCGCCACGGGCGAGATCGACACCGAGTGGCTGGAAAACGCCGTCCGCTGAGCCGGCCGCCCGTCGGGAACCGAGGTCAGAGCCGTCCTCCAACACCTGGATCCACGGCCTGCGTTGCCGCTCCTGGCGAGAAACGTCGGCCACCCCCCGAACAGGTGGCGCAAAATCGTAAACCTCGAAATCGTCGCTCGATTGGGTGATCCGTTTCACGCTCGGCGGGAGCCGGTCAATCGGGGGTGATGGGCTCGATAGCATCAAGCACCGGCACGGACGGGGGCACGTCGCCAATCCCTGAGCCTCGTATGCCCTGGGGCCCCGTCCACCGGTCCACGAGCCGGAGGTGCCCATGAGTGCGGAGGCCACGAACCCTGCGACGCCCGGTCCCGCAGCGCCCGCGGCGGCGGTCCGCAGGAAGGCCCGCCCCCGGATCGACCTGCGCCGGCTCGGCCGGGCCGCGCTGCTCGGCAACGCCGCCCGCGGCAGACTCCCCGACGCCATCGGCCACGTCGCCGAGGCGCACCGCGCCCACTACCCCGACGCCGACCTCGAACCCCTGCGCCGCGCCTATGTGCTGGCCGAGTCCTCGCACCGCGGCCAGATGCGCAAGAGCGGCGAGCCGTACATCACCCACCCCCTCGCGGTCACCCTCATCCTCGCCGAACTCGGTGCCGAGACCACGACCCTGACGGCCTCTCTGCTCCACGACACCGTCGAGGACACCGACGTGACGCTCGATCAGGTGCGGGAACAGTTCGGCGAGGAGGTCCGTTACCTGGTCGACGGGGTGACGAAGCTCGAGAAGGTCGACTACGGGGCCGCCGCCGAACCCGAGACGTTCCGGAAGATGCTCGTCGCCACCGGCAGCGACGTGCGGGTGATGTCGATCAAGCTCGCCGACCGTCTGCACAACATGCGCACCCTCGGCGTGATGCGCCGCGAGAAACAGGAGCGCATCGCCAAGGTCACCCGTGACGTCCTCATCCCGCTCGCCGAACGGCTCGGCGTGCAGGCGCTCAAGACCGAGCTGGAGGACCTGGTCTTCGCCATCCTGCACCCCGAGGAGTACGAGCACACGCGGGAGCTCATCGCCGAGAACGCGGCCCGCACCGACGACCCCCTCGCGGGCATCGCCGAGGAGGTGCGCGGGGTCCTGCGCGACGCCGACATCCCTGCCGAAGTCCTCATCCGGCCCCGGCACTTCGTCTCAGTCCACCGGGTCAGCCGCAAACGCGGCGAACTGCGCGGCGCCGACTTCGGCCGACTCCTGGTGCTGGTCAACGAGGACGCGGACTGTTACGCCGTACTCGGCGAACTGCACACCTGTATGACCCCGGTGGTCTCGGAGTTCAAGGACTTCATCGCGGTACCGAAGTTCAACCTGTACCAGTCGCTCCACACGGCGGTCGCCCGCGCCGACGGACAGGTCGCCGAAGTCCTCATCCGCACCCACCAGATGCACAAGGTCGCCGAGGCCGGCGTCGTCGCCCTCGGCAACCCCTACGCCCCGGCCGCCGACGCCCCCGCGGCCGGGACCGCTGCCGAGACCGCCGGCGCGGCCGCCCCGGCCGACGGCGAGCGCGCCGACCCCACCCGGCCCGGCTGGCTCTCCCGCCTCCTCGACTGGCAGAAGGCGGCCCCGGACACCGACACCTTCTGGTCCACCCTGCGCGAGGACCTCGCCCAGGACCGCGAGATCACCGTCTTCCGCCCCGACGGCGGCACCCTCGGCCTCCCCGAGGGCGCCACCTGCGTCGACGCCGCCTACGCCCAGTACGGCGAGGACGCGCACGCCTGCATCGGCGCCCGCGTCAACGGCCGCCTCGCGACCCTCAGCACCGTCCTCACGGACGGCGACACCGTCCAGCTCCTGATGGGCCAGGACCCGGCCTCCGAGCCCTCCCGGGAGTGGCTGGAGCACGCCCACACCCCGGCGGCCCGGATCGCCATCCAGCGCTGGCTCGCCGCCCACCCGGACAGCACCGAGGAACCGCCGGCCCCCGCCCCCAGCCGCCCCGTACCCGACTTCCCCGCCTCGGGCACCGCCCCCCGGACCGCCAGTGCCGTGGTCACCGACCGCCCGGACGCGACCGTACGGCTCGCCGGCTGCTGCACCCCGGTACCGCCCGACGAGGTCACCGGCTTCGCCGTGCGCGGGGGAGTGGTCACCGTGCACCGCGTGGAGTGCGCCTCGGTGGCGCACATGAAGAGCACCGGGCGCCCCGAGACGGCCGTGAGCTGGGGCGACAGCAACGGCTGCCGGGTCACCCTGGTCGCCGAATCGTTCGGCCGGCCCCATCTGCTCGCCGACCTCACCGAGGCGATGGCCCAGGAGGGCGCCGAGATCGTCTCGGCGACCGTGGAACCTCCCAGCCAGCAGCGCGTCCGGCACACGTACACCGTGGAGCTCCCCGACGCGGCCCACCTGCCCGCCCTGATGCGCGCGATGCGCAACGTGCCCGGCGTGTACGACGTCGGCCGAGCGCAACACCAGTGACCTACTCGTTCGAGTGGATCGGTCGCGCGTCGGCGCCGTGAGCGCGGGCTGTGCTGGTAGCGGTGGTTCATGCCGCTCACCCTCCGCACCCGCCCGTCACGGCGTGCCACCCGACCGCTCCGGCACCGGCGGGCCGCCGCCCTCCTCGCCTCCGCCGTCTCCGTCGCCCTCCTCGGCGCGAGCGCCCCGCCGGCCCCGCTCGGCGTCGGCGACCGGCTCTTCCCGTACCTCGGCAACCCGGGGTACGACGTGGCGTCGTACGACCTCTCCTTCACCTATCCGGGCAGCAACGACAAGCCGCTGCAGGCCGTCACCACCATCGACGCCTGGACCACCAGCGACCTCGACCGCCTCAACCTCGACTTCGCGCACGGCAAGGTCGAGTCCGTCGAGGTCGACGGCCGGCCCGCCGCCTTCGAGAGCGCCGGCGAGGACCTTGTCGTCACGCCGGACGAGCCGCTGAGCCGGGGCGACTGGACGCGGATCACGGTGAAGCACACCAGCGACCCGGTCTCCGCCAAGGGCCAGGACGGCGGCTGGGTGCGCACCACCGACGGGCTCGCCATGGCCAACCAGGCCGACGCCGCCCACCTCGTCTTCCCGTGCAACGACCACCCGTCCGACAAGGCGATGTTCACCTTCCACGTGACCGCCCCGAACGGCTACGCCGTCGTCGCCAACGGCCTGCCCACCGGCTCCGTCCGGACCGGCGGCCGGACCACCTGGACCTACCGCACCCTGCACCCCATGGCCACCGAGCTGGCCCAGGTCTCCATCGGCCGCTCCGCCGTGCTGCACCGGGCGGGACCGCACGGACTGCCCGTCCGGGACGTCGTCCCGAGCGCCGACGCCAAGAAGCTCGAACCCTGGCTGGCCAAGACCCCGGACCAGATCGCCTGGCTGGAGAGCAAGGTCGGCACGTACCCGTTCGAGACGTACGGGGTGCTCATGGCGCAGGCGTCCACCGGCTTCGAGCTGGAGACCCAGACCCTCTCCCTCTTCGAGAAGAACCTGTTCACCGAACCCGCGTACCCCAAGTGGTACATCGAGTCGGTCATGGTGCACGAGCTGTCCCACCAGTGGTTCGGCGACAGCGTGAGCCCGCGCGTGTGGTCCGACGTCTGGCTGAACGAGGGCCACGCCACCTGGTACGAGGAGCTGTACGCGGAGGAGAAGGGCCACCAGCCCATGATCAACCGCATGAAGGCCGCGTACGGCGCCTCCGACCGCTGGCGCGCCGCCGGCGGACCGCCCGCCCTGCCCAAGGCCCCCGATCCCGGCCAGAAGATCAGCATCTTCCGCCCCAACATCTACGACGGCGCCGCCCTCGCCCTCTACGCCCTGCGCCAGGAGATCGGCAAGCCCGCCTTCGAGCGCCTGGAGCGGATCTGGGTCCAGCGGCACCGGGACGCCACCGCCACCACCGCCGACTTCGTCCGCCTCGCCTCCGCGGTCGCGGGCCGCGACCTCACCGGCTTCTTCGACGCCTGGCTCTACGGCGCGAAGACCCCGCCGATGCCCGGCCACCCGGACTGGAAGCAGGTCGCGGCCCCGAAGAAGCAGACCAAGAGGTGACGCGGGGCGGCCCCCCGAATAACACGGTGCCAGGACGGGGCGTACCGTGCGACCATCGTGGGGTCGGCACAGGCCGGCAGCGCCGGCAGCGCCGACCGCAGGCGGGCTCAGGTCGGCTCAGGTCGGCTCAGGTCGGCACGGTACGGGTCGCGGGGAATCTCCCGGGGTACTCGTACGTTGAGAAGTCGACGGCCGGATTCGGCACTCCCATCGACGTAAGGACCCAATGACCTCCTCTTCTTCCCCTTCCCAGGACACCAGGCGCCTCGCGCAGGACTACCCCGACGGTCTTCGGGCCGATGCCCTGATGGAAGAGGACGTCGCCTGGAGCCACGAGATCGACGGAGAGCGGGACGGCGACCAGTTCGACCGCTCCGAGCGCGCGGCCCTGCGCCGCGTCGTGGGCCTCTCCACCGAGCTCGAGGACGTCACCGAGGTCGAGTACCGGCAGCTCCGCCTGGAGCGGGTCGTGCTGGTCGGGGTGTGGACCTCGGGCACCGTGCAGGACGCGGACAACTCCCTCGCGGAGCTGGCCGCCCTCGCCGAGACCGCGGGCGCACTCGTCCTCGACGGCGTCATCCAGCGCCGCGACAAGCCCGACGCGGCCACCTACATCGGCTCCGGCAAGGCCCTGGAGCTGCGCGACATCGTCGTCGAGACCGGCGCCGACACCGTCATCTGCGACGGTGAGCTCAGCCCCGGCCAGCTGATCCAGCTGGAGGACGTCGTCAAGGTCAAGGTCATCGACCGGACCGCCCTGATCCTGGACATCTTCGCCCAGCACGCCAAGTCCCGCGAGGGCAAGGCGCAGGTCTCGCTCGCGCAGATGCAGTACATGCTGCCGCGGCTGCGCGGCTGGGGTCAGTCGCTGTCCCGCCAGATGGGCGGCGGCAAGGGCGGCGGCCTCGCCACCCGTGGTCCCGGTGAGACCAAGATCGAGACGGACCGGCGGCGGATCCGCGAGAAGATGGCGAAGATGCGCCGGGAGATCGCGGAGATGAAGACCGGCCGCGAGATCAAGCGCCAGGAGCGCCGCCGCAACAAGGTGCCGTCCGTCGCCATCGCGGGCTACACCAACGCCGGCAAGTCCTCCCTGCTCAACCGCCTCACCGGTGCCGGTGTCCTGGTCGAGAACGCCCTGTTCGCGACCCTGGACCCCACCGTCCGCCGCGCGGAGACGCCCAGTGGCCGCCTCTACACCCTGGCGGACACCGTCGGCTTCGTCCGTCACCTGCCCCACCACCTCGTCGAGGCGTTCCGCTCCACCATGGAGGAGGTCGGCGACGCCGACCTGATCCTCCACGTGGTCGACGGCGCGCACCCGGTACCGGAGGAGCAGCTGGCCGCCGTGCGCGAGGTGATCAGGGACGTCGGCGCCACCGACGTACCCGAGATCGTCGTGATCAACAAGGCCGACGCGGCCGACCCGCTGGTTCTCCAGCGCCTGCTGCGCAACGAGAAGCGCGCCCTCGCGGTCTCGGCCCGCACCGGCCAGGGCATCCAGGAACTCCTCGCCCTCATCGACAACGAGCTGCCCCGCCCGTCGGTCGAGATCGAGGCCCTGGTCCCGTACACCCACGGCAAGCTGGTGGCCCGCGCCCACAACGAGGGCGAGGTCCTCTCGGAGGAGCACACCGCCGAGGGCACCCTCCTCAAGGTCCGCGTCCACGAGGAACTGGCGGCGGACCTGGCACCGTACGTCCCGGCTCCGGCTGCGTGACAGTTCATGAGCGAAAGGCCCGCCCCCTTCTCAAGGGGGCGGGCCTTTACTCACCTGGGGTCGCGGGGCTGTTGTCGATATGCGGCTTCGCCGCGTGGGCGCGATCAACCACGACGGCGAGCCACCCGCCCACGCACCTACTGCACCACGGCGCGAGGGCGAAATCCGCCCACCTCACTGATCAGCAAACTCCTTACTGACCCCCTCATAAACCCCCTTGGCCACAGCACCGAACCGTGGCCCCGCCAGCCACCCCGAACTCACCGGCCCGATCGACGTGTTGGACACCAGCGCCGGCTTGCCGTCGGCGCCCGTCTCCACCCAGCCACCACCCGACGCCCCGCCGGTCATCGTGCACCCGATCCGGTACATCGTCGGCGCCGACGCGTCCACCGACAGCCGCCCGGGCTTGTCGGCGCACCGGTACAGCAGCGACCCGTCGTACGGCTTCGCCGCCGGATACCCCGTGGCGGTGATGCTCGACACCTTCGGCACCGCGGGTGCGTCGAAGTTCACCGGCAACGCAGAACCGACCGTCTCCTCGAGCGACTTGCCGCCACTTCCCTGCTCGGGCGTCACATGGATCACGGCGTAGTCGTACGACGCACCGTCGCCGCCCGTCTCGCCGCCCTGGTCGATCCACTGCTGCGAGGTCTGCGCCCCGTCACCCCACCAGACCCCGTACGGCGCGACCTCCGAACGGGTCGCCGTCGTGAGCGCCGAACCGGTCAGCCCCCTGTCGTTGTACGACGGCACGAACGCGATGTTGCGGTACCAGCCGCCGTTCTTGCCGGCGTGCACACAGTGTCCCGCCGTCCACACCAGGTTGGACTTGCCCGGGTGCGCCGGGTCCTCGACGACCGTCGCCGAACAGACCATCGTGCCCTCGGGGGAGTCGAAGAAGACCTTCCCGGCCGTGGCCGCGCTCGCGTGGTAGGCCGGCCGCACCGCCTGCGCCTGGACCGGCTCCGGCGTGGGGTCGGTGACCCCCTGGTCACCCGAGAGGTCGTTGTCGTCGACTCCCTTGTCCTTGTCGGGATCGTTGGCGTCGCGCATCCGGTCCGGGTCCCACAGGCCCTTGATGATGGGGTTGATGAAGTCGTTGGCCTCGCGCAGCCAGTCGTCCTTGTTCCAGTTCTTCCAGGCCCCGTGCTTCCACTTGTCGATGTCGATCCCGTGCTCTTTGAGCTTGTTCCTGATGTCGTCCGGAATCTTGATCTTGCCGTCACCGGTGTCGGCCGTAGCGGACGCGGACGCCGGGCCACCGGCGTTGTCGTCGCCGGAGCCGCCGCAGGCGGTGGCGGTCAGCGCCAGCGCCGAGGCGAGGGCGACGGCCGCCACCGCACGGGGCGCGCCCCCTCCACCTCGACGGGCGAACGGCGGCCGGATGGATCGCATGGTGGTGACTCCCCCCGTTGGTAAGGAACTTCAGCGGCACACACTATGCGCTCGCTGTGCGGCGCTCCCGATGGCCGGGCAACGGTTCTGCTACGGGCCTCACCGGCGAGGCAACCGCAGTTCTCGGGTGGATCGACGCGTCGCGAGCAGCGGGTGTCGTGCGTGCCGCAGGAGTGGTCCGGGGTCGGGGTCGGGGTCGGGGTCGGAGGGAGCGTTCCTGCCCGGCGGGTCGGACCCCGGCCGTGCCGTCCACGGCAAGGTCACGGCAAGGTCATGGCAAGGATCTTGAGACGACCCGTAACCCGTCGGCCGGTCCGGGGTTGTAGCGGTGGGGGTCCGGCTGCCTGTGCCCGGTGCCCGCCGAGCAAGTCGCCTCTGGACAGCGGGGAGGACAGCGAGCCGTGGCCGTGACGGAGCCGGTGACCGGGGAGACGTTCGGGGGAGCGCGCGCGGCACAGGAGGGGATCCTGAGGCGCCAGTCGGCGCGTGAGTCGCGGGCACGTACCTACGCGCGCGCCCTGCCCATCGTGCCGGTGCGGGCCCGCGGCCTCACCATCGAAGGTGCCGACGGGCGGCGTTACCTGGACTGCCTCTCCGGCGCCGGCACCCTGGCCCTCGGCCACAACCACCCCGTCGTACTGGAAGCGATCCGCAAGGTCCTCGACTCCGGTGCCCCGCTCTCCGTCCTCGACCTGGCGACCCCCGTCAAGGACGCCTTCATCACCGAACTGTTCCGGACCTTGCCGCCCGGCCTCGCCGACCACGCCCGCGTCCAGTTCTGCGGGCCCGCCGGCACGGACGCCGTCGAAGCCGCCTTCAAACTCGTCCGGGCCGCGACCGGCCGCACCGGCATCCTCGCTTTCACCGGCGCCTACCACGGGATGACCTCCGGCGCCCTGGCCGCCTCCGGCGGAGCCGGCGACGTCCGCGTGGCCCGGCTGCCCTATCCCCAGGACTACCGTTGCCCGTTCGGCGTCGGCGGCCCCCGCGGCGCCGAACTCGCCGCCCGCTGGACCGAGACCGTCCTCGACGACCCCAAGTCCGGCGTTCCGCTCCCCGCCGGGATGATCCTCGAACCCGTGCAGGGCGAGGGCGGGGTGATCCCGGCGCCGGACGACTGGCTCCGCCGGATGCGCCGGCTCACCGCCGAGCGGTCCGTCCCCCTGATCGCCGACGAGATCCAGACCGGGGTGGGCAGGACCGGCGCCTTCTGGGCCGTCGAGCACAGCGGCGTCACCCCCGATGTGATGGTCCTGTCCAAGGCCATCGGCGGCAGCCTCCCCCTCGCCGTCGTCGTCTACCGCGACGACCTCGACGTCTGGGAGCCCGGCGCCCACGCCGGCACCTTCCGCGGCAACCAGCTCGCCATGGCCGCCGGCACCGCCACCCTCGCCCACGTCCGAGAGAACGCCCTCGCCGAACGAGCAGGCCTGCTCGGCGCCCGGATGCTCTCCCGACTGCGGCGACTCCAGGACGACTTCGCGTGCGTGGGAGACGTGCGGGGGCGGGGGCTGATGATCGGGGTGGAGCTGGTGGACCCGGAGGGCGAGGGGCACCCGGGGGAGACGGACGACCACGGGAGGGAGACGGGGGCGCAAGGGGGCCGTGACGCCGTCGCCGCGGCGCGGAGCGGTGCGGAGAGCGCTGCGCAGACCGGGTGGGACGGCGCACCCCGGCACGGGCCGAGTCCCGCCGCTCCCGAACTGGCCTCGGCCGTGCAGCGCGCCTGCCTGGAACGCGGCCTGATCGTCGAACTCGGCGGCCGCCACGCCGGTGTCGTACGACTGCTGCCGCCACTGACCATCACCGACGAGCAGGCGGACGCCGTGCTGGACCGCCTCGCCGACGCGGTGACGGCCGTGGCCCGCGACCCGGCCGCTCACGGTCATGTTGCCAGGCGCCGACGTCCCGAGGGCCGCAGGGAACCGGACGACTGACCGGCGCACCGGCAAGGCGAAGGCCGGTCGGCGTACCGGGACGGCGAAGGCTGGCCGGCGCACCGGGGAGGCCCAGGTCGCTCGGCGCACCCGGCACGGACCCGCCGACCGAACCGTCCGCAGGGAGCCCGTCGCCGGGATCGCCCGCACGGCCGGGGCGGCCAGGACCGCCGAGACCGTCCCGACCGCTCGGACCAGCCGGACCGCTCCGAGCGTCCGGGCCGTCCAGATGATCCGGAACGCCCGGATCATCTGGACGGGACCTGCCGGTCGCCGACCCGTCGACAGCGGCCCGACCGGCCGGCGCACCCCGTACGAACCGTCCGGCCGATGACTGCGGAGCGAACCGACCACCCCACGAAACGAGCCACCGCACATCATCCGCACCCCTCTCATCAGGACACCCCGCACTCGACTCACCACCCCACCAGCCCGGTTCACCGGCACCACGCCGAACACCGCACCGCCCGAGCCCCGAGGAACCCTCCTTGAACGCCACCCCCGCGCCCGACGACAACGGAGACCAGGGCCCACAGGGACGCCCCGTTCCGCTCGCCGAGTCGGTCCCCCCGCAACGAGGCCGTACCTCCCAGCCCGAGCGGCCACGCGACGACACGGGAGACCTCCTCGAACACCCCGACCCGCACATCGCCGGTCAGGCCGCCGCCGTGGAGAACCTGCTCCGCTGCTGGGTACGCGAGACCAACCTGCCCGCGCCCGACACCGGCACCCTCCGCGTCCCCCTCCCCGCCAGCGGTACCGCACTGGTCACCCCGGTCCGCCACTGGTCCCCGACCGGCTGGCACCGCTTCGGGGCACCCCGCCTGGCCGGCGCTCCCGACACCGCCCCCACCGTCGACGCGGTCACCCTCGCCGCCCTGCTCACCCGCGAGACGACCACGGGACCAGCCGGCACGACCGACCGGGCCGGGTGCAGCACCGGTCTTGCCGAAGGCAGCACCGGCCACACCCTCCCCCAGGCCGCCACCCCCGACGGCGGCGACCTCGTGGCCCGGGTCGCCGACTCCCTGCGTCGCACCGTCACCTTCATCGCGGACCGGCGCGCCCACCCCGCCGACAGCCCCGACCGCTTCCTCGCGGCCGAGCAGGCACTCCTCCTCGGGCACCCGCTGCACCCGACCCCGAAGAGCCGCGAGGGCCTGACGGAGTCCGAGGCCCGGCTCTACTCACCGGAGTTGCGCGGCTCCTTCCCCCTGCACTGGATCGCGGTCGCCTCCTCCCTGCTCGTCACCGACTCCGCCTGGACCGAGCGAGGCCGTCCCGTCCCCGCACCGCACCTCATGGAACGCCTGGCCGGAGCCGCTCTGCCCCTGCCCCACGGCTGCGCCGCCGCCCTGCCCCTGCACCCCTGGCAGGCCCGCGAGATCGGGCACCGCGAGGAGACCGCCGCCCTCCTCGACGCAGGGCTCCTGCGCGACCTGGGCCCGCTCGGCGCCCCCTGGCATCCCACCTCCTCCGTACGAACCGTCCACCGCACCGGTGCCCCCGCCATGCTCAAGCTGTCGCTCGGTCTGCGCATCACCAACTCCCGCCGGGAGAACCTCCGCAAGGAACTCCACCGGGGTGTCGAGGTGCACCGCCTGCTGCGCACCGGCCTCGCAAAGCAGTGGCAGGCGGCCCACCCCGGCTTCGACATCGTGCGCGACCCGGCCTGGCTGGCCGTCGACAGCCTGGACGGCCGGCCCGTACCAGGACTCGACGTGGTGGTCCGGCACAACCCGTTCACCCCCAGCGACGACGTGTCCTGCGTCGCCGGGCTGGTCACGCCCCGGCCCCTCGACGCCCCGGCGGTGAACGGCAGGCCCCGCCCGTACCGCTCCCGGCTGGCCCGGGTGGTCTCCCGGCTCGCCGAACGCACCGGCCGGCCCGTGGGTGCGGTCAGCGCCGAGTGGTTCCTGCGCTACCTGGAGCAGGTCGTCCGCCCGCTGCTCTGGCTCGACGGGGAGGCCGGCATCGCCCTGGAGGCGCACCAGCAGAACACCCTTCTCGTACTGGACGCCGACGGCTGGCCGGCCGGTGGGCGCTACCGCGACAACCAGGGCTACTACTTCCGCGAGTCCCGACGCGGCGACCTCGACAGCAGGCTGCCCGGTATCGGCGAGCACAGCGACACCTTCGTCTCCGACGAGGTCACCGACGAACGCCTCGCCTACTACCTCGGCATCAACAACGTGCTCGGCCTGATCGGCGCGTTCGGCTCCCAGCGGCTCGCCGACGAGCGGCTGCTGCTCGCGGCGTTCCGCCGGTTCCTCACCGACGCGTCCACCGGACCCGCCCGGCTGCGCAGCCCCCTGCCCGGCCTCCTGCTCGACTCACCCGTCCTGCGCTGCAAGGCCAACCTGCTGACCCGGCTGCACGGCCTCGACGAACTCGTCGGCCCGGTCGACGGCCAGTCCGTCTACGTCACCATCACCAACCCCCTCCACTCCTCACCCTCGCCTTCCTGACCCAGCCGATTCCTGACCCAGCCGGCACCGACACCGTCACCGGCTTCTCCCGCTCCCTCCACCGCCCTTCACTCACCGCCCTTCACTCACCGCCTTTCACTCACCGCCTTTCACTCACCGCCTTTCACTCACCGCCTTTCATCCAGCAACCGAGGAACATGACCCACCTCGTCTCCTGAGAGGAGCGCACCATGCCTCCCACCGACGCGAGCGCCGACACAGGTGCCGTCCCGGTCCACCCCGGCCGTCCCGGACCCGCCGAGGACAACAGGGACTGCGAGGACACCCTGGACCTCCGCCTGCCCGACGAATTCCTCGCCCTCGTCGCCGGGACGACACCCGAGTCGCCCGGCTCGTACAGCTCCCCGAACCCGCTCGACGTGCGTGACCTGCTCGACCAGGTCGGCACCTGGGGCCCCACCAAGACCCCGGTCGGCCTCTTCCATCTGCTGCCGGTCCAGGTCGAACGCGACCTGCCGATCATCAGCGGCTGGATGAACGACCCCGGCGTGGCCGCGTTCTGGCAGCTGGCCGGCTCACGGGAGCAGACGGAGGACCATCTGCGGGCCCAGCTCGCGGGGGACGGACGCAGCGTGCCGTGCCTGGGCATGCTCGACGGCACCCCGATGAGCTATTGGGAGATCTACCGGGCCGACCTGGACCCCCTCGCCCGCCACTATCCGGCCCGGCCGCACGACACCGGCGTTCATCTCCTCGTCGGCGAGGTCGCCGACCGGGGACGGGGACTGGGGTCCGCCCTGCTCAGAGCCGTGGCCGACCTCGTGCTCGACCATCGCCCCGCCTGTGCGCGCGTCGTCGCCGAACCCGACCTTCACAACACCCCCTCCGTGGCCGCCTTCCTCAACGCGGGGTTCCGCTACGCCTGCGAGGTCGACCTGCCTGCCAAACGGGCCGCCCTCATGATCCGGGACCGGTCCCTACGTCACCTGATGTAGCGCTGAGTGATTGCGTGTACACATGTAGTACGAAGCGGCGACCGGTCGAGTTCCCGGCCGTCCAAAAGAATTCCGAGCACTCCGGACTTCGGCCTGCCCTTGCCCCTTCGCCTGGCGGTCCGGGAACCCCGGGCCTGATCCCACCCCCTGTCCACGCCTTGATCGCCCGGTTGTCAGTGCCGGGCCGTAGGGTGGTCGCGCTATGACGAAGCCCTCACTCCCCGAACTCCTGCATGCCGCTGTCACAGCCGTCGGCGGTACGGAGCGCCCCGGCCAGGTGACCATGGCCGAATCGGTCGCCGAAGCGATCGACGACGGATCCCATCTGCTGGTCCAGGCCGGCACCGGCACCGGAAAGTCGCTCGGCTACCTGGTGCCCGCGCTCGCCCACGGAGAGCGGGTGGTCGTCGCGACGGCGACCCTCGCCCTGCAGAGACAGCTCGTGGAGCGGGATCTGCCGCGCACCGTCGACGCCCTGCACCCGCTGCTGCGCCGGCGCCCGGAGTTCGCCATGCTCAAGGGCAGGTCGAACTATCTGTGCCTGCACCGGCTGCACGAGGGCATGCCGCAGGACGAGGAGGAGGGCCTCTTCGACCAGTTCGAGGCGGCCGCGCCCACCAGCAAGCTCGGTCAGGACCTGCTGCGCCTGCGCGACTGGGCCGACGAGACCGAGAACGGCGACCGCGACGACCTCACACCGGGTGTCTCGGACAAGGCCTGGGCGCAGGTCTCGGTCTCCTCCCGGGAGTGCCTCGGCGCGTCCAAGTGCGCCTACGGCGCCGAGTGCTTCGCCGAGATGGCCCGCGAGCGCGCGAAGCTCGCCGAGGTGGTCGTGACCAATCACGCCCTGCTCGCGATCGACGCCATCGAGGGCGCCCCGGTGCTCCCGCAGCACGAGGTGCTGATCGTGGACGAGGCGCACGAACTGGTCTCCCGTGTCACCGGCGTCGCCACCGGCGAACTCACCCCGGGCCAGGTCAACCGCGCGGTCCGGCGCGCCGCCAAGCTGGTCGACGAGAAGGCCGCCGACCAGCTCCAGACCGCCGCCGAGGGCTTCGAGCGGCTGATGGAGCTGGCGCTGCCGGGGCGCCTGGAGGAGGTTCCGGAGGATCTCGGTTATGCCCTGGCGGCGCTCCGGGACGCCGCCCGCACCGTGATCTCCGCGCTCGGTACCACCCGCGACAAGTCGGTCCAGGACGAGGACGCGGTCCGCAAGCAGGCACTGGCCTCCGTGGAGACCGTGCACGACGTGGCGGAGCGGATCGTGAACGGCTCCGAGTGGGATGTCGTCTGGTACGAACGCCACGACCGCTTCGGCGCCTCCCTCCGGGTCGCCCCGATGTCGGTGTCCGGCCTGCTCAGGGAGAAGCTCTTCGCGGACCGCTCGGTCGTCCTCACCTCGGCGACCCTCAAGCTCGGCGGCGACTTCAACGGGGTCGGCGCGTCCCTGGGCCTCGCCCCCGAGGGCACCGAGGGCGAGGACCTCCCGCCGTGGAAGGGCGTCGACGTGGGTTCGCCCTTCGACTATCCGAAACAGGGCATCCTCTACGTCGCCAAGCATCTGTCCCGCCCCGCGCGGGACGGCGACCGCGCCGACATGCTCGACGAACTGACCGAACTGATCCAGGCCGCGGGCGGCCGCACCCTCGGCCTCTTCTCCTCGATGCGCGCCGCCCAGCAGGCCGCCGAGGAACTGCGCGTCCGGATTCCCGAGTTCCCGGTACTCCTCCAGGGCGAGGAGACCCTCGGTGAACTGATCAAGAACTTCGCCGCGGACCCCAGGACCTGCCTCTTCGGCACGCTGTCGCTCTGGCAGGGCGTCGATGTCCCCGGCCCCAGCTGCCAGCTGGTCGTCATGGACAAGATCCCGTTCCCGCGCCCGGACGACCCGCTGATGAGCGCGCGGCAGAAGGCCGTCGAGGACGCCGGCGGCAACGGCTTCATGGCGGTCGCCGCCACGCACGCCGCGCTCCTGATGGCCCAGGGTGCCGGGCGGCTCGTGCGCGCGTCCGGGGACCGCGGTGTGGTCGCCGTGCTCGACCAGCGGCTGGCCACCGCGCGGTACGGCGGATATCTCAAGTCCTCACTGCCCGACTTCTGGTACACCACGGACCGTAACCAGGTCCGCAGGTCGCTGGCCGCCATCGACGAGGCAGCACGGCAGGCGGAGGCGGAGGCGGAGTGATCGCGGGGGGGGGGGGGGCCGCGGGGGGGGGGGGGCGCCCCCCCGGCCCGGGGGGGGGGGGGGGGGGCCGCCGGGGGGGGGGGGGGGGGGGGGGGTTGGGGGGGGGGCCCCCCCCGGCGCCCCCGCCCCCCCCCCCCCGCGATTCCAGGCAGGCGGTCGCCGGGGTCCGGGCAGTGCAGGGCCCCGGAACCGGCGCAGGGGTCCCGGGGCCCGGTCGAAGGGCGGGCGGAATGACCGCCCGCCGCAGGCGTCACACGCGCCGCAGGACCGCGACGACCTTGCCCAGGATGGTCGCGTCGTCGCCGGGGATCGGCTCGTAGGCCGCGTTGTGGGGGAGGAGCCAGACGTGGCCGTCCTCGCGCTTGAAGCGCTTGACGGTGGCCTCGCCGTCGAGCATGGCGGCGACGATGTCGCCGTTCTCGGCCACCGGCTGGCGGCGGACGGTGACCCAGTCGCCGTCGCAGATCGCGGCCTCGATCATGGAGTCACCGACGACCTTGAGCACGAACAGCTCGCCGTCACCGACCAGCTGCCGGGGAAGAGGGAAGACGTCCTCGACCGACTCCTCGGCGAGGATCGGTCCGCCGGCGGCGATCCGGCCGACCAGCGGAACGTACGACGCCGCGGGCTTGCCGGCGGTGTCCGTGGGCTGCACGGTCACGGCCTGGTCGGAGCCGCGCACCTCGTACGCACGCGGGCGGTGCGGGTCGCGGCGCAGGAAGCCCTTGCGCTCCAGTGCCATCAGCTGGTGCGCCACCGAGGACGTGCTGGACAGGCCGACGGCCTGACCGATCTCCCGCATCGACGGCGGGTAGCCCCTCCGCTGTACCGAGTCCCGGATCACCTCGATCACCCGGCGCTGCCGGTCGGTAAGGCCCGAGCTGTCCGCCCGGATGCCTGGAGGTCGGCCCGGCAGGGAACGCTTGTGCCCCTCGGGATTCACGGCTTCGTTCATGGCGTGCACCGGGTCGAGTCGGCCCTGGGAGCGGTCCTGGGCGGTGATGGTGGCACTGTCTGCGGTCGTGGTCACGTCGGCCCCTCTCGATGGTCTCCCTGCTGGACAACGGTAGTTGCTTTCGAAAGGTTGCGCCAAACACACGTTCGAGTGAAAAAACGCGGTTCACCGTACGTGATCGCATGTCTGGGTGTATGGCTCACGCGATACCCGGCAGGCAAAAGGGCCCATTGTTGTACTCTTCACCGCCGGGGGACGGCCTTGTGGGTGTGCCCAGTCTGCCATCCGGACCGCCGCCGACCGGGATGTCCGTCCCCATCTGCGCCGGAGTCGCACGTGACCTCCGTGCGGCGCCCACGGTATCTCCGTATCGGCCGTAGCGGTACGTGTGCGACACGCGCAACCTGGTGATGTATCTGCCAATCACCACATCTAGTGGTTGGATTGCTACGGCTGCCCACAAGTTGTGGTCCCCCGGGTCTCCGCTCTCACTGAGATCGCCTATGCTTGGGGCTGCTTCGAGGGGCCCATGTGGCCCAGCGAGGCTATTGAGTCTGCTGTGAGGAGGGTTGGAGATCATGCACTGCCCCTTCTGCAGGCACCCCGACAGCCGCGTGGTCGACAGTCGTACGACCGACGACGGCACGTCGATCCGCAGGCGCCGCCAGTGTCCGGACTGCTCCCGTCGTTTCACGACCGTGGAGACGTGCTCGCTCATGGTGGTCAAGCGGTCCGGAGTCACCGAGCCGTTCAGCCGTACCAAGGTCATCAACGGCGTGCGCAAGGCATGCCAGGGACGGCCTGTCACCGAGGACGCACTCGCCCAGCTCGGCCAGCGGGTCGAGGAGGCGGTGCGGGCCACCGGAAGCGCCGAGCTGACCACCCACGACGTGGGGCTGGCCATACTCGGCCCGTTGCAGGAGCTCGATCTGGTCGCCTACCTGCGATTCGCCTCCGTCTACCGGGCGTTCGACTCGCTCGAGGACTTCGAGGCCGCGATCGCGGAGCTCAGGCGGGCGGCCCAGGACCCCGTCGCGGACGACGAAGTCGCGGGAGCGGGGGGCCAGGAGGACGATCACGGGCCGGGCGGGGGCGTGCAGGTGCCCGCACCCGTTCACATCGTCGGCTGACGGACGGAACGGAACCGGGCGGAGGGCCTGGATCCGGTTGTCGGACGGCGATCCAGGACTTGTCGCGGGTGGCGGCTGAGGGCACTCGCGATGCGAAAACAGAACAGTGTGTCACGGGAACATCGTGGCATTTCAGGGCGTTTTAGCCCGTACAGGGAGGCGGCATGACAGAGACGGCGAGCGGTCCGGCACGGAGTTCCCGCGCGAAGGGCACCAAGGCCACCAAGGGACTGCGTATCGAGCGCATCCACACCACTCCCGGCGTGCATCCGTACGACGAGGTGAGCTGGGAGCGCCGTGACGTCGTCATGACCAACTGGCGCGACGGCTCGGTCAACTTCGAGCAGCGTGGCGTCGAGTTCCCCGACTTCTGGTCGGTGAACGCGGTCAACATCGTCACCAGCAAGTACTTCCGCGGTGCCGTCGGCACCCCGCAGCGCGAGACCGGCCTCAGGCAGCTGATCGACCGCATCGTGAAGACGTACCGGAAGGCCGGCGAGGACCACAAGTACTTCGCCTCGCCTGCCGACGCCGAGATCTTCGAGCACGAGCTGGCGTACGCCCTCCTGCACCAGGTCTTCAGCTTCAACAGCCCCGTGTGGTTCAACGTGGGCACCCCGCAGCCCCAGCAGGTCTCGGCCTGCTTCATCCTGTCCGTCGACGACTCCATGGAGTCGATCCTCGACTGGTACAAGGAAGAGGGCATGATCTTCAAGGGCGGCTCCGGTGCCGGCCTGAACCTCTCCCGGATCCGCTCCTCCAAGGAGCTGCTCTCCTCCGGCGGCAACGCCTCAGGACCGGTCTCCTTCATGCGCGGCGCCGACGCCTCCGCGGGCACCATCAAGTCCGGCGGCGCCACCCGTCGCGCCGCCAAGATGGTCATCCTCGACGTCGACCACCCCGACATCGAGGACTTCATCGAGACCAAGGTCAAGGAGGAGGAGAAGATCCGCGCCCTCCGCGACGCGGGCTTCGACATGGACCTGGGCGGCGACGACATCACCTCCGTCCAGTACCAGAACGCCAACAACTCGGTCCGCGTGAACGACGAGTTCATGAAGGCGGTCGAGCAGGGCGGCCAGTTCGGTCTGCGCGCCCGGATGACCGGCGAGGTCATCGAGGAGGTCCAGGCCAAGAGCCTGTTCCGCAAGATGGCCGAGGCCGCCTGGGCCTGTGCCGACCCGGGCATCCAGTACGACGACACCATCAACCACTGGCACACCTGCCCGGAGTCCGGCCGGATCAACGGCTCGAACCCCTGCAGCGAGTACATGCACCTGGACAACACGTCCTGCAACCTCGCCTCGCTGAACCTGATGAAGTTCCTGAAGGACGACGGCAAGGGCCACCAGTCCTTCGAGGTCGAGCGCTTCGCGAAGGTCGTCGAGCTCGTCATCACCGCGATGGACATCTCCATCTGCTTCGCGGACTTCCCGACCCAGAAGATCGGCGAGAACACCCGCGCCTTCCGCCAGCTCGGCATCGGCTACGCCAACCTCGGCGCCCTGCTGATGGCGACCGGTCACGCCTACGACTCCGACGGCGGCCGTGCGCTGGCCGGTGCCATCACCTCCCTGATGACCGGCACCGCCTACAAGCGCTCCGCCGAACTCGCCGCGGTCGTCGGCCCGTACGACGGCTACGCCCGCAACGCCGACGCCCACAACCGGGTCATGCGCCAGCACGCCGACGCCAACACCGTCGCCGTCCGCATGGACGACCTGGACACCCCGGTCTGGGCGGCCGCCACGGAGGCCTGGCAGGACGTCGTGCGTCTCGGCGAGAAGAACGGTTTCCGTAACTCCCAGGCGTCCGTCCTCGCCCCGACCGGCACCATCGGTCTGGCCATGTCCTGCGACACCACCGGCGTCGAGCCCGACCTCGCCCTGGTGAAGTTCAAGAAGCTGGTCGGCGGCGGCTCGATGCAGATCGTCAACGGCACGGTCCCGCAGGCCCTGCGCCGCCTGGGCTACCAGGAGGAGCAGATCGAGGCGATCGTCGCCCACATCGCCGAGAACGGCAACGTGATCGACGCTCCCGGCCTCAAGCACGAGCACTACGAAGTGTTCGACTGCGCCATGGGCGAGCGCGCCATCTCCCCGATGGGCCACGTCCGCATGATGGCCGCGATCCAGCCGTGGATCTCCGGCGCCATCTCCAAGACGGTCAACATGCCGGAGTCGGCGACCGTCGAGGAGGTCGAGGAGATCTACTTCGAGGCCTGGAAGCTCGGCGTCAAGGCGCTCGCGATCTACCGTGACAACTGCAAGGTCGGCCAGCCGCTCTCCGCCAAGACCAAGGAGAAGGAGAAGGCCGAGGTCACGGAGAAGGCCGAGGCGACCATCCGCGAGACGGTCGAGAAGGTCATCGAGTACCGCCCGGTCCGCAAGCGCCTCCCGAAGGGTCGTCCCGGCATCACCACGTCCTTCACCGTCGGCGGTGCCGAGGGCTACATGACGGCCAACTCCTACCCGGACGACGGCCTGGGCGAGGTCTTCCTGAAGATGTCCAAGCAGGGCTCGACCCTCGCCGGCATGATGGACGCCTTCTCCATCGCGGTCTCCGTCGGCCTCCAGTACGGCGTCCCGCTGGAGACGTACGTCTCGAAGTTCACCAACATGCGCTTCGAGCCGGCCGGCATGACGGACGACCCGGACGTGCGGATGGCGCAGTCGATCGTCGACTACATCTTCCGCCGCCTGGCGCTCGACTTCCTGCCGTTCGAGACGCGCTCCGCGCTCGGCATCCACTCCGCCGAGGAGCGCCAGCGGCACCTGGAGACCGGTTCGTACGAGCCGTCCATCGACGATGACGACGTCGACGTCGAGGGGCTGGCCCAGTCGGCGCCGCGCGCCCAGGAGCTGAAGGCCGTCGCCGCGCCCAAGATCGAGGTGGCCAAGCCCGCCCCGAAGCAGGCGCACACCAGCGCCGAACTGGTGGAGATGCAGCTGGGCATCCAGGCCGACGCCCCGCTCTGCTTCTCCTGCGGTACGAAGATGCAGCGGGCCGGTTCCTGCTACATCTGCGAGGGCTGCGGCTCGACCAGCGGCTGCAGCTGACGAGTCGATGTGACGTGAAGTAAGGGGCGCCGGCCGTGGCCGGCGCCCCTTACCGTTCACCTGTCCCGGCGGTCGGCCGACCGCCGTCAGGGGCGGCCGAGTCCGCCCATCTCCCGGCTGAAGACCACCGGATCGTCCTCGAACCCGTGCAGCCCCGGCCGGAAACCCCAGTCGCCGGACCCGTCCCGCACGAACTCCGCCACAGTGGCCGCCGTCGCCCCGAGGACCGAGCCGAAGTCGTCCTCGGCCAGCACGTTGTAGCCCTCACGGACACGGACGGCCGGGTTCAGGACGTTCACGAACGTCCGGTGCGCGGCCCGCTGCTGGATGACCACGCCGACGACCACGCGCGCGTACCGGCCGTCGAGCCGGTCCAGTTCGAGCGTCATCACCTCGTCCCAGCCGAAGCCCTTGCCGTCCTGGCTGTCCCGGTTGAGGAAAATCGTGCCGTCGGGCGAACGGCTGTCGAAGTGCACCAGATAGGCCGGAGCTCCGTACGGGTCGGCCGTCGTGAACGTCCCGGCGACGACGTCGAGATCGGTGGGCGGCTGCCCGGAAGGGCTGGGATCCCACTTCACCGCGACCTCGACCTTGCGGAGCGCCTTGCTGAAACCGCTCACCACGCGTCCCCTTCCCCCTAGAGGTCACTACCCCAACTGATGGTTTGCCAAGGCTCTTTGTCCATCGTGCCACGCGCGCGGGGGCGCATGCGCGGGTGATCTCAGCCGGAGCGTGACCGACGCCACGCCCTGTGGCCTTACGATGGCGCGGTGCTGGTCAAGTGGATTCGCTGCACCGTGGTTGACCGCCGGGGCTTCGAGCGGGGGCAGCGGAAATGGGCGGGGCTTCCGGGGGAGCCGGGATTTCGGGGACAGGGCGGGGGCTGGAGTCGGCAGCGGCCTGGAGTGGCGCACATCTTCGCCTTCTGGGAGAGCCGTGCCTTCTACGACTCCTTCATGGCGCGTTCGCACGACCGCCTGGCCGCGTCGCAGTCCGGCACGTACAAGGATCAACAGGTCAAACTTTTCGAGTACCGGTTCGACGTGAAGACCGGTTTCGAACCCCGCTTCACCGACAGCGACCTGGTCCGGGTGGCCTTCTGCCGGGTGCACGAGGAGCGCGTCGAGCACTTCACGCTGATGCAGGAGAAGGTCTGGAACCCGGCGATGGCAGGCTCGCCCGGCATGATCCGCGGCATGTTCGCGGAGGCGCCGGAGCACGAGTTCATGATCCTCTCGATGTGGCGGTCGGCCGCCGAGCACGGCAAGTACCGCACCGAACGGGTGGAGCGGCTGGCGCTGCGGGCCCAGACGGAGGCCGACATCGCCGCCCTTACGGGTGACATCGTGGAGCTCGAACCGAGCTGGATCGTTTGAATATCCAACCCTCGATTTGTGTGACCTGCGCTGTATGGGGCCCATCCGAGTGCTCGATTTTTCGTCACTCGATCTAGGGTTTTGGCATGGCACGACCACGGCGCATCGTCCTTGTCCGGCACGGCGAGTCAACCGGCAATGTCGACGACTCCGTGTACGAGCGGGAACCCGACCACGCGCTGGCCCTCACCGAGCGGGGCTGGCGGCAGGCCGAAGAGACCGGAAAGCGCGTCCGGGAGATCTTCGGCCAGGAGCGCGTCAGCGTGTACGTCTCCCCGTACCGCCGTACGCACGAGACCCTCCGCGCCTTCCACCTCGACCCGGATCTCATACGCGTGCGCGAGGAGCCCAGGCTGCGAGAGCAGGACTGGGGAAACTGGCAGGACCGCGACGACGTACGGCTGCAGAAGACGTACCGGGACGCGTACGGGCACTTCTTCTTCCGCTTCCCCCAGGGTGAGTCGGGGGCCGACGTCTACGATCGTGTCGGCGGCTTCCTGGAGAGTCTGTTCCGCAGCTTCGAGGCGCCGGACCACCCGCCCAACGTGCTCCTGGTGACCCATGGCCTGGCGATGCGGCTGTTCTGCATGCGCTGGTTCCACTGGACGGTCGCGGAGTTCGAGTCGCTCTCCAACCCTGGGAACGCCGAGATGCGGATGCTCGTTCTCGGGGACGACGGCAAGTACACGCTCAACCAGCCGTTCGACCGCTGGCGGGACCCGGAGCCCTACTGGATGAGCGGCTAGGCTGGCCGCGATGACCTCCTCCTCTGATTCCCCGATCCCGGGGCGCCTGGAGCGCGCCCTGGCCAGCCTGCGCGGACTCGCGGTCGGCGACGCGCTGGGCTCGCAGTTCTTCGTGCCGGTGAACTACCCGCTGCTGAAGCGCCGGGAGCTGCCTCCGGCCCCCTGGCAGTGGACCGACGACACCGAGATGGCCTGTTCCGTCGTCGCCGTCCTGGCCGCCCACCACCGCGTCGACCAGGACGCACTGGCCCACTCCTTCGCCGCGCACCATGACTTCGACCGGGGCTACGGCCCTGCCGTCAACCGCTTGCTGCGCCTCGTCCGGGAGGGCGGCGACTGGCGCGAGCTGGCCGCCGGGCTCTTCGACGGGCGCGGATCGTGGGGCAACGGCGCGGCGATGCGGATCGCACCCCTGGGTGCCTGGTACGCGGACGATCCTGAGCAGGCCACGCACCAGGCCGAGATCTCCGCCTACCCCACCCACCAGCACCGGGAGGCCGTGGCCGGCGCCATGGCCGTGGCGGCCGCAGCGGCCCTGGCAGCCGCGCCCGGCGGCCCGCCGACCCCCGAGGCACTCCTCGACGGGGTCGTCGCCCTGGTCCCCAAGAGCGCCGTCGGCCAGGGCCTGCGGCGCGCCCGCGACATGCTCGACTACGCCGACGCGGGCACCGTCGCGGCCGTCCTGGGCTGCGGACGCCGTACGACCGCCCATGACACCGTCCCCTTCGCCCTCTGGTCGGCGGCTCGTGCCCTCGGCGACTACGAGACGGCGTTCTGGGCGACCGCCCAGGTGGGCGGCGACGTGGACACCACCTGCGCCATCGTGGGCGGCGTGCTCGCGGGCGGCAGGGCGGGAGCGCCGCCGACCGCATGGACGGAGCGGACGGAGGCGCTGCCGGAATGGGTGCCGACGGGGGCGGGGACCGGCGTCGGCCGGTGACCGGCTGAGGCCGGGGGCAGAGCCTGTGTGGACCGTTGTGCAAGCCGACGTGCGGATCGATGTGCGGCGCGTGTGCGGCTCCCACGTGGTTCGGTGACTCCTCGGAGCCGACTCGTGCCAAGAGTCGCGAGGCCGCGCCGCCCCGGACGCGACGAAGGCGTCGGAGACGTGTGACGAGGCCGGGGCGCCGCTGTCTTGTGGCGGACTGGCTGGACGAGGGCTGTCGAAGTGCGTCAGCGCAGAGCCTCGTCGGTAGGAAGCGGGGTCCGGCCCCGACGTCTGCGGGGTCCGGCTCCGACGTCTGCGGCCCAAGTCGAATGCCGCCGTCCGTATAGGAAACTCTCCGTACCCGATGGGAACTCTACGTGACCATCAGGCGTTTTCCCTACAGCCGCCCCACCGGCGCATGTGCCGGGAGGCGGGTGGGAGGCGTAGTCGCGGGGAGGTGTCGGTGGGGGTGGGTCGGGTCGGCACTTCCGATGGTGTGCGCCGTGCTGATGATCGCGGCGCCGATGGTCGTGATGCGGACGGCCGGGATGCGGAAGGCCGTGATGCGAGTGGCCGTGATGCGGGAGGCCGGACCTCGCTCTCTGCCGTCTGTTCCCCGGTGGAGGTCCGGCCGTCCGCGGCTCCTTGCGGACCCGGTGAGGTCAGCCCATCCCCGGGCCGGCCGTGCCGGCGAGGGCGTCGAGGTCGCTCTTGCGGACCTTGATCACCAGCCAGGCGGTGAGGAGCCCGAGTCCGGCCATGACGGCGGCGGGGATGAACGCGGTCGAGATGCCGTGCGCGAGCACTTCGTTCCCCCACGGCGCCGGCAGCTGATGGGTCTTGGCGAACTCGCCCTTCTGTTGCGGCGAACCCCCGGCGAGGAACTTCGGCAGCTGCTTCTTCGCCTCGTCCTTGCTGGCCGAGCCGAACACCGTGGTCAGAATGGACAGCCCCAGCGAACCGCCCACCTGCTGCATGGCGTTGAGCAGCCCGGAAGCCGCACCGGCCTCGTGCTGGGAGACACCGGAGACCGCGGTGACGGTCGCCGTCACGAAGTTCAGCCCCATGCCGAAGCCGAAGACCAGCATGGGTCCGAGGATTCCGCCGAGATAGGAGCTGTCGGGCTTGATGAAGGTCTGCCAGGTGAGTCCGACGACCACGAGCGCCGAACCGGCCATCATGAACGGCTTCGGGCCCAGGACGGGCAGGAACCGCTGCGAGAGCCCCGCGCCGACGGCGATGGCCGCCGTCACGGGCAGGAAGGCCAGACCGGCCCTGATCGGGCTGTAGCCCAGCACGTTCTGCACGAACAGCACGATGTAGAAGAACATGCCGAACATCGCGGCGGCGAGGCTGAGCATGATCACGTAGGTGCCGGAGCGGTTGCGGTCGGCGAACATCCGCAGCGGCGTGATGGGTTCCTTCGCTCGCGTCTCGATGAAGACGAAGGCCAGCAGCAGGACCACCGCGGCGGCGAACGAGCCGAGTGTCAGACCGTCGCGCCAGCCGTCCTCCGAGGCCCGGATGAAGCCGTAGACCAGGGCGGCCATGCCGAGGGTGGAGGTCAGTGCCCCCGAGATGTCGAAGCGTCCGGGGTGCCGCTGGGACTCGTTGATGTACTGCGGGGTGAGGACGGCGATCAGCAGCCCGATCGGCACGTTGACGAAGAGCACCCAGCGCCAGTCGAGCCAGTCGGTGAGCATGCCGCCGGCCAGCAGACCGATGGCCCCGCCGCCCGCGGAGACGGCGGCGAACACGCCGAACGCCCGGTTTCGCTCCGGACCTTCGGGAAACGTCGTGGTGATCAGTGCCAGCGAGGTCGGCGACGCGATCGCGCCACCGACACCCTGGAGGGCGCGGGCCGCCAGGAGCTGCCAGGGTTCCTGGGCGAGACCGCCGAGGAGCGAGGCGAAGGTGAACAGCAGGATGCCGGTCATGAACACCCGGCGCCGGCCGAGGATGTCGCCGGCCCGTGCGCCGAGGAGCAGCAGGCCGCCGAAGGTGAGCGTGTAGGCGCTGACCACCCACGTGAGGTCCGTGGTGCTGAACTTGAGCGCCTCTTGAATGTGCGGGAGCGCGATGTTCACAATCGTCGCGTCGAGTACCACCATGAGCTGGCAGGCCGCAATCACGGTGAGCGCGATGCCGGGGCGCCCCTGCCGACGGGCCGCACCCGGTTTCTGGTCCGGTATCAGTTGAGAGGTTGTCACTATGGATCCCCCACGAAGGTGTTAGTGAACGCCAGCGTTCACTGTCGCGTCAACGGTAGTGAGTCCCCGGTAGAGAACGCAAGCGTTCACTTAACTGCGCGTCGCGTGCCGCGTCCCCCTTGCCGTCGCGCGCCGCGTCCCCCGCTCCGGAATTCCCGCTTCCCTTCGCTCGCTGGAGAAACATCAGATGGTTACCTCGCGCTGGACTGCCGCTGCCCCCCAGGCGGCCTCCCCTCGTCGGCGCGGCGCGGTCCTCGAACGCGCGATCCTGGACGCCGCCCTGGAGCAGCTCAGCACAGTCGGCTGGAACGGCCTCACCATGGAGGGCGTCGCCGCCGGTGCTCAGACCGGGAAAGCGGCGGTCTACCGTCGCTGGCCCTCCAAGGAGGAACTGGTCGCCGACGCGCTGCAGGCCGGCCTGCCACGTCTGGAGGAGGCCCCCGACCTCGGCAGTGTGCGGGAGGACCTGTTGGCCCTGTGCCGTCAGGCCCGGGACGCGATGTTCTCGCGTCCCGGCTTCGCGCTGCGGTCTGTGATTCACGAATGCGATCCGCTGCAGGTCGAGCGGTTCCATGGTGTGATTTTCGACGGGGTGGTGGGGCCGACGATCCAGTTGATCGGCGACATCGTCACCCGCGGGATCGAGCGGGGCGAGGTGCGCGCCGACGCGGCCAACGGCTATGTCCTGGACGCCATTCCGGCGATGATGATGTACCGAAACAAGATTTCCGGAAGCGAATGGAACGACCAGGAGATCGAGGAGATGATCGACCGGTTCATGCTTCCGCTGCTGCTGTCGCACGGGGCGTGAGCCGCGCCTTGGGCGGTCCCCGGCACGATCCGGGAGGCCGGGGTGTCGCTCGGGGATCAGTGCGGCGTACGCTAAGGGCGCCATGCCGTACGAACCGCCTACTCACACCGTCGAGCGCTCCCTTCGCGCCACGACCGGAGCCAAGGTCATTGCCGGTGTCGACGAGGTGGGGCGCGGTGCGTGGGCCGGGCCCGTCACCGTCTGTGCCGCGGTCACCGGCCTTCGCCGACCGCCCGACGGCCTCACCGACTCCAAGCTGCTGACCGTCAGGCGGCGTACGGAACTTGCGGAGGCGCTGCGGGGGTGGGTTACGGCCTACGCCCTGGGGCACGCCTCGCCGGAGGAGATCGACGACCTCGGGATGACAGCCGCACTGCGACTAGCGGCGTTCCGGGCCCTGGAGACCTTGCCGGTCCGTCCCGACGCGGTCATCCTCGACGGGAAGCACGACTACCTCGGTACTCCGTGGCGGGTGCGCACGGTCATCAAGGGTGACCGATCGTGTGTGGCCGTGGCCGCCGCCTCGGTGATCGCCAAAGTTCAGCGCGACAAAATGATGGCCGAACTGGGTATCGACCATGCAGACTTCGGATTTGCGGACAACGCCGGGTACCCGTCGCCCGTGCACAAGGCCGCACTGGAGGTGCGGGGCCCCACCCCGTACCACCGGTTGTCGTGGGCGTATCTTGATGCGCTGCCCCAGTGGCGGCACCTCAAGAAGGTCCGCAGCTGGGCGGAGGGAAGCGTTCCGGAGATCGAGGGTCAGCTCGGCTTCGATTTCTGACCTTCCGGTCGCACAGTTGTGCCACCCGGTTCACGTGACCTGCACCAACGTTTGATAAATATCAGCTCATGCCTCTCATTCCCGAGGAGCCTCAGATTCACGAGAGTGCCCAGGGTCCCCGCGCCACTCCGGCCAGTGGCCGTACCGCGCCGACCCCTCGTCCCGTACCCGGCCCCCGCCCCGCGGCCCCGTCGCGTCCCGGTCGTCCCGGCCCTCTGCGGCCCACGCCGCCGGTGCAGCGCACGTCGCGTGACGTGGCCAAGCCAGGCCAGTCCGGCCCGGCCGTACCCGCCGCGGCAGCGGCGGCCCCGCAGATCCAGCTGATCCCGGCCACGGTCGAGAGCGCTCTCGACGCGGCCGAGGAAGCAGTGGACCTGCTCCTCGAATCGGGTCGCGCCCCCGGCGACGTGCTGGTGATCACCACCGGCGCGCAGCATCCGTGGGCCGAGCACGAGCTGTCCTTCGGCGAAGCCTCCTACTGGGCCCAGCACGACGCGGGCGACGACGTCTTCTACGCGGACGCCGCCGTCGCCTCCCGTGCCGTGACCCGCTCCGTGGTCGTCGTCGCCGTCAACGGCGGCCCCGACACCGCCGCCGCCACCGCGCTGCCACTGGCCCTCTCCCGGGCCGGCGCCCTGCTGATCGTCTGCGGCGACCCGCAGCACATCAACTCGGTGCTGGGGGCAGGCGTCTGAGTTGCCTCCGGCACCTCTGGGGCTCCGGCGGTACCGAAGGGGCCACGGCGGTGATGCGCACAGTGGTGCCTTCGGCGTGCCCGGGACGAGGGGCCGATGCCGCTGCCCGCCGCGGGGGTGGCCGCCGGGTGACCGGAGGATCCGGCGCGCGGGCACCGGGCCGGACCCTCGGATGACCGGACGGCGGAACGATCGCCCCGGCGCGCGGCGCGGCGTGACCGCAGGGTACTCCGCAAGGTGACGTCAGGACGCCGTGCCTGGCGCGACGTGACGGGTCGACGCTCCCGCGCGGGGGCCGCGGTTCAGCGGGCGGCCGCTCGGCGCAGCACCTCGGAGACGGCCCCGCCGGTACGCGGCGACAGGGGCCGGGCCTCGGACAGGGCGAAGGGTTCGGGAGGCGAGTCGGCGTTGGGACGCCGGCCGCCACGACCCTCGCCGAGCACCTGCCAGCCGTCGTGCGTCAGCGTGATGTACGCCCCGCAGCGCAGCCCGTGGAGAGTGCAGGCGTCCCGCAGTCCCCACATCCAGGCACCATCCTCCTCCGTCCAACGCGCGTCCCCCTCGCGGCAGTAGAGCAGTACGGCGGTCCGCACCGGGGTGCGGCGGCGCAGGTCGTGCGGGATGACCCGGCGCAACTGGGCGAGCAGCGCGTTGCGGAACATCCAGCCGTCGGCCGGGGCAGAGCGCCGGCCGAAGGAGGCGCTGGCACACAGCCGCTCCTCCGGATCGAGAACGGCGACGACTGCGGTGCCCGGACGGGGGCGATGCCGGGTGTGCAGGCCGCTGACGACCTCACGGGGGTTGCGCAGCAGCGGTATTCCGGCGTCGGCCCACTCCGCGGGCTCGAGCAGGCGACTGGCGGACGCGGCGGACGCGGACGGCGACAACGATGCCGCCGAGGACGGAGCGAATCCGAAGGTCACGTTCCTCCCTTCGGCTACGCGCCCACACTGCGGGCGAGATCGGATTCGGGGCCGCGCGCACCGCAGCAAAGCCCAACCGGATCACGGACGAGCCGTGCGGGGAGCGGACCTCAATTCTTGCTGTCGAACTTGGATGCGGCAACGAGCAAATGGGGCGACCGACTGTTATCTGGCGGTGCGTCGCTTATATCCCTACCCGTTGAGATGCCGGGCGACCCCTGGGACGTTCGAGCACGGCACGTTCGTACGCCGCACCCGGCGCCGGATCCGAGCAGCAGCGGGCCGGTCAGCCCTGCACGGCGAGGACCAGCGGCAACACCCCCCGCACCCCGGACTTACGGAGCAGGCGCGCCGCCACCGCCAGGGTCCAGCCGGTCTCGGTGAAGTCGTCCACCAGCAGGACCGGTCCCCGGACCTCGGCGAGGGCGGCGGCCAGGCCGGGCGGCACGGTCAGGGCACCGTCGAGGGCCTTCAGCCGCTGGGCGCTGTTGCTGCGCGAGACCCGGAGCGCATCGCCCGCGTACTCGACGGAACCCAGCAGGGGCATCCGGCCGACCTCCGCGATGCGCGCGCCCAGGGAGTGGACCAGCCGGGGCCTGGAACGCGAGGCGACGGTGACGACACCCGCCGGGCGCGGCTGCGGGTCGGCCGCGCCCGGAGCCCAGCCGCCGGGTCCCTTCGCCCAGTCGGCCAGCACGTCCACCACGGCGCGGGCGACATCGTCCGGCACCGGCGTGTCCGCGGCCTGGGGAGCGAGCAGCGGTCGTAGCCGATTGCCCCACCCGATGTCCGACAACCGTCCCAAGGCCCGTCCCGCCGACGCCTGTTCACCGGCCGGAATGCGCCCCTTGAGATCGATTCCGATGGCCGGCAGCCCGGTCGGCCACATCCGGCGGGGCTCCACCTCGACGCCCGCGCGGCCCAGGTCGACCCGCGCGGCGTCCAGCGCGGCCGAGGTGGTGTCGGCCGTGAAGCGGGGCCGCGCGCAGTTGTCGCAGCGGCCGCACGGTTTCGCGCCCTCGTCGTCCAGTTGGCGCTGCAGAAACTCCATCCGGCACTCCGGCGTGGCCGCGTACTCGCGCATCGCCTGCTGCTCGGCCTCACGCTGCCTGGCCACCCAGGCGTACCGATCGGCGTCGTACGTCCACGGCTGCCCGGTCGCGACCCAGCCGCCCTTGACCCGCCGGACCGCGCCGTCCACGTCGAGGACCTTCAGCATGGACTCCAGCCGGGATCGGCGCAGTTCCACCCGCGGCTCCAGCGCGGGCAGCGACACGGGACCGCCGGCCAGGGAGAGAACGTCCAGGGTGCGGCGCACCAACTCCTCGGACGGGAAGGCGAGCGAGGCGAAGTAGTCCCAGATCGCCTCGTCCTCCCTGCCCGGCAGCAGCAGCACCTCGGCGTGCTCGACACCGCGGCCCGCACGGCCCACCTGCTGGTAGTAGGCGATGGGGGAGGAGGGCGAGCCGAGGTGCACCACGAACCCGAGGTCAGGCTTGTCGAAGCCCATACCGAGCGCGGAGGTGGCGATCAGCGCCTTGACCCGGTTGCCGAGCAGGTCGTCCTCCGCCTGCTGCCGGTCGGCGTTCTCCGTCTTCCCCGTGTACGACGCCACGGCGTGCCCGCGCTGCCGGAGGAACGCGGTGACCTCCTCGGCCGCGGCCACGGTGAGCGTGTAGACGATGCCCGAACCCGGCAGGTCGTCCAGGTGGTCCGCGAGCCAGGCCATCCGGTGCGCGGCGTCCGGCAGCCGCAGCACGTTCAGGCTGAGGCTCTCCCGGTCCAACGGGCCGCGCAGCACGAGCGCGTCCGAGGTGCCGCCGGTGCCCAGCTGCTCGGCCACGTCGGCGGTCACCCGCGCGTTGGCCGTGGCGGTGGTCGCCAGCACCGGCACGCCCGGCGGCAGGTCGGCCAGCATGGTGCGCAGCCGCCGGTAGTCGGGCCGGAAGTCGTGGCCCCAGTCGGAGATGCAGTGGGCCTCGTCCACCACGAGCAGGCCGGTCGCCGCGGCGAGTCTGGGCAGGACCTGGTCGCGGAAGTCCGGATTGTTGAGCCGCTCCGGGGACACGAGGAGGACATCGACCTCGCCGGCCGCGATCTCCGCCTGGATCGACTCCCATTCCTCCGTGTTGGAGGAGTTGATGGTGCGGGCGTGGATGCCGGCCCGGGCCGCGGCCTCCACCTGGTTGCGCATGAGCGCGAGCAGCGGGGAGACGATCACTGTCGGTCCCGCGCCGGAGGCTCTCAGCAGCGAGGTCGCCACGAAGTACACCGCGGACTTGCCCCAGCCCGTGCGCTGGACGACCAGGGCGCGGCGCCGGTCCGCGACCAGCGCCTCGATCGCCCGCCACTGGTCCTCGCGCAGCCGGGCGGCGCCCGTGCCGTCCCCGACGAGACGGGCGAGGACGGCGTCCGCCCGGGTCCGCAGTTCCGCGTTGCTCGTGTGCTCCATGCGTCCATACAACAGGACGGGACCGACAGCCGGGCGGGCCTGTGGATACCGGAGACGGCTTTGTCGTGCCCCTGATTCGACTTATCCACAGGCCAAACCGGAATCACAGGATCCGCGAGATCGTCTGCGCATGACGAATCACAGCGAAACCACCGGACCCTCCGAAAACGGCGACATCACCCGAGGCGCGGTCCCGCTCGGGCCATCCGCCCACGACACCCAGGTCACCCTGCGCACCCCGGCCGAACTGGCCGATGCGCTGCCCTATCTGCTCGGGTACCGCCCCGAGGACAGCATGGTGCTGGTGGCGCTCCACGACCGTGCCGGCCGCGGCCGCTTCGGCGGACGCGCCCGGCTCGGCATCCCCGCCCACCAGGACGACTGGGAGGCGGCCGCACGCCAGCTCGCGCAGGGGCTGGTGACCGGCGGCGAGCGCCGGGGAGCCCGGCCCGAGCAGATGGTCGCCTACGTCTGCCAGGAACCGGCGGCCGGCGAATCGGGCCGGGACGTGATGCTCCGGCTCGCGCCCCTGACCCAGCTGCTGCGTGTCGAGTGCGGTCGGCTCGACGTGCCCGTGATCGAGGCACTGTGCGTCTCGGACGGCCGCTTCTGGTCGTACTGCTGCCCGACCGAGGAATGCTGTCCGCCCGAGGGTGCCCCCATGGGCCTGCCCGGCACCTCGGTGCTGGCGGCCGCCGCCACCTACGCCGGGATCCAGGTCCGAGGCAGCCTGCGCGAACTGCGGGCCAGGCTGCTGCCCTGGGAGGCCGGCGCCGTGCTGGAGCAGGAGATCGCCCTGGACGGCGCCGGCATGGCACTGGTGCCCCGCATCCTCGATGACGCGTTCCGCGCGGACGTGGCCGAGGAGACCCTCACCCTTGCCGGGCGGGTCATCGACCGGTTCGCCGCGGCCACCCCGGTGTCCGGCACCCACCAGGCGGATGCCCGCGACGACACCCTGCTCTCCCACGAAGAGGCCGCGACGCTGGTTCTCGGACTGCAGGACCGCACGACCCGCGACCGCGCGGCCGCCTGGATGGAGGGCGACGAGGCGGGACCGGCCCTGCGGCTGTGGCGAGCCCTGGCCCGCCGCTGCGTCGGCCCCTACGGCGAACACGCCGCCGCTCCTCTCACGCTGGCGGGCTGGGTCGCCTGGTCGACCGGTGACGACCTGGAGGCACGGGAAGCCTTCGCGATGGCCCTGGGCGCGGACCCCGGCTACCTCTTCGCCAAGCTGCTCCACCAGGCCTGCAACGAGGGCATCGACCCGGAGTCGATCCGCCGCTGCCTGCGCACGGAACGCACGGAACCTGCGGAGTGCGTGGAACCCACGGAGCACACGGAACCCACGGAGCTTACGGAACCCACGGAGCGCCCGGCACGGATGGAACTCACGGACCGCGTCGGCCGCGTGGCGCCGGACGGCACCGCAGCGGACGGCACCGCAGTGGTCGGCACCGCCGTGGTCGGTACCGCAGCGATTGCGGACGCAGCGGTCGGTGACGACGGTCCGCCGCACCACGACGCCGCCGACTCGTCGGCCGCCGTTCCCGGCACCCGCGGCGGCCGCCCGCCACGCCTCGGAGAGACCGCCGGCGACCGACGGCCGCGGCCGTCCGGAGCCCGGCCGCGACAGGTGCGCTCGGCGCGCACCCGCCCCGGCGCCGCCGGGCCGGGCCGCACGCGCACGCGTGCCGCGGAGAAGGCGGAGCGGAGTGAGACAGGTGACCGAGCCGCGCAGGAGGGCGGCCGCCCCGCGACCGCCCGCAACGAGGGGGACGAATGAGACGAATGAACAGCGAGGGGACGGGTGAACGGGGGACGGTCATGGGTGGCAGCCAGCCGGGCCTGGGCCGGTGATGTCGGCCGCTGGTCTCGGATCCTCGCAGGCGGCGCGCGGCACCTCGGCCGCCCGCTCTCCGGCGGGTGCCGCATCGGCCCGTCGGACCCGGGATGCACGCGGCCACAGGCGCTGGTCGGCCGGAGTGAACGACGCGGCACCGCACGGACATCCGATCGGCTTCGGCAGCCGGAGGCGTGACCAGGAGGAGTCCGTCACCGTTCACCTGAGTGGCGGAACGCCTGGACGGGCCGTGCCGCCGTCCGTCCCTTCGGAGCCCTCCGTCCGGCGCCCGGCACATCACGGGCGCACAGCGCACAGAAGAAGCCTCCCCATGCATCAGCCGACTCCGCCCTCCACTGCCACCGACAACCGCCGGCTGCGGGACGGTCCGCCCTGGCCGCCACCGGCGGACGGCGGCCTCGGCCCCGGACAGCCGCGCGGCCGGGCACCCCGGCCCACCCCGACCCGCCTGGCTGCTCAGGGCCCGGGGCGCGCCGGCGGCCTGCCGCCCACGCACACCGCCCTGATCTGTGTCGCGCTGCCCGGCCTCGCCATCTCCACTGAAGACGGTCAGCTGACCGGCCAGGGGCTGGAAGGGTTCTACCGCGCGGGCCGGCGGCTGCTCGCGCGCTGCCAGGTCCGCGTGGCAGGCCGTGAACCGCTCGCGGTGCAGGCCCGGGTGACGGGAGCGGACTCCGCCCGCTTCGTCGGCACGCTCCGGGTCTCCCCGGCGGCCGGCCCGGATCCGGACGTCGTCGTGGAACGGATCCGGCACGCCGACGGCACGGAGCGCATCATCTTGCGCAACTGCGCACCGCACCCCATGCGCCTGCCTCTGGAGGCGGCCCTCGGTACGGACCTGGCAGACCTGAGCGCCATCGCCTCCGGCGCCCCGGGACCCGAACTCCCGGCCACTGTCCACGACTCCGGCCTTCGCTGGACCACCGCCACCGGCAACGCCTCGGTCACGGCGGACCCGCCACCGTCCGATGCGCTGGCCTCGGCGGGACTGCTGCGCTGGGAGTTCGAGCTGCCGCCGGGCGGAACGGCGAGCGTGGAGCTGCGAGTGCGCCCGGACGGCGCGAGCCACCTGCGCGCCGTGGGACGTGCCGCGAGCAGCCCGCTGGCACCGGCCAGAGCGACGGGCGACGACCCGAGGGCGACCGCCTTGCTGAGGGCGGCCATCGACGACCTCCAGGCGCTGCTGCTCCGCGATCCCGCACATCCCTCCGACAGCTATCTCGCCGCCGGGGCGCCCTGGCGCTGTGGTCTGGCACCGGCCGAGGCACTCGCCGCCGCCCGGATGACCCTGCCCCTCGGCACCCGCCTCGCCGCAGGCACACTGCGCATCCTGGCACGCACCCAGCTCCGCGGTCCGGGACTGCGGACCGGCATGATCCCCGGCCCGCACCGCGACGCCGGGGCACACCTGCCGCCGGGCTGCACGGGGACGGAGGCCACCCTTCTCTTCCCCGTCCTGCTGTCGGAGGCCCGCCGGTGGGGGCTCCCGGAACAGGAGACGCGGGAACTGCTGCCCGCCGCCGAGCGTTGCCTGGCCTGGCTGCGCACCACGGTGGGCGACCATGCCTACCTCCGCGACCCGCAGCCCGGCGGCCTCACGCGTGGCGAGACCCAGGCCCACGCCCATCGGGCCGCCCTGCTCGGTGCCGACCTCCTCGATGCCTGCGGGCGGCCCGGAAGCGCGGGGCTGCGGCAGTGGGCTGCGGAGCTGAGAAAGGCGTTCCGCGCTGACTTCTGGATCGATGACCGGGGCGGCGGCCGTCCTGCGGCGGCCCTGACCCCGGACGGCCGGCCCCTGGCCCACCTGGGCTCCTCCACCGTGCACCTGCTCGACACCGGCCTGCTCGGTGCCGGCGAACTGGCCGTCGGCCTGCTCGACAAGGTGCAGACCGAGCAGCTCGCCCGGCTGCTCGGCGGACCGGCCATGGACTCGGGATGGGGGCTGCGTGGCCTGGGCGCGAAGGAGGCCGGGCACAGTCCGTTCGGACATCGCTCCGGCGCCGTCCGGGTCCAGGAGACGGCGCTCGCCGTCGCCGGGCTGGCCGCCGCGGGCTACGAGAAGGAGGCGGGCGGGCTGCTGCGTGGCCTGCTCGCGGCGTCCGAGCACTTCGGTCACCGGTTGCCGGAGATGTTCGCCGGAGAGCAGCGCTGCGAGGGAAGTGCGCCCCTTCCGCATCCCGCGGCCTGCCGTCCGGCGGCCACGGCCGCCGCGGCCGGGGTCCTGCTCCTCAGCACCCTTGCCGGCATCCGTCCCGACGCCCCGGCAGGTACCGTCACCCTCCGCCCGGTCCACAGCGCCCCCCTGGGCGAGCTCGGCCTGACCGGGCTGCGAGTGGCCGGTGCTCCCTTCTCGGTGCGGGTCAGCCGGCTCGGTCTGGCCATGGTCGAGCAGGCCGCGGACGGCCTGCAGCTGGGGGTGTGAGCTCCTGGCGGGAGAAGCCCGACCATGTCCGGCGTCACGGCCGTGGCGAAAGGACGACCGGGTCACGAACGTGTGCCGGAAGGAACGGAGGCGCATACCGGAGGCGCATACCGGAGCGAAGTGGATCAGCCGTCGGAGTGAGTACCGAAGGGAGTGTTTATCGTCAGGCAGACGACTATGATCACCGCATGCCCTACGACCCGTCAGCCTTTCCGCCGTTCGCCGTCACCGTGGACCTGGTCGTGCTGACCGTGCGCCGACATGCCCTGTGTGCGTTGGCGGTGCGCAGAGGCGAGTCGCCGTTCCAGGGGCGCTGGGCGCTGCCGGGCGGCTTCGTGCGGGCCGACGAGGACCTTTCGCAGGCGGCGGCGCGGGAACTCGCCGAGGAGACAGGGCTGCGGGCCCACGGCCCCGACGCCCCCGCGCAGGAGGGCGGAGCCCACCTGGAGCAGCTGGCGACCTACGGTGATCCCAAGCGCGACCCGCGGATGCGTGTGGTCAGTGTCGCCCACCTCGCCCTCGCCCCGGACCTCCCCGCACCGCGCGCGGGCGGCGACGCCAGCAACGCCCGCTGGGCGCCGGTGGAGGAGCTGCTCGCGCAGGGCGGCTACGGCCGGGACGGCGAGTCCGTCGCGCCGCTCGCCTTCGACCACGCCCAGATCCTGTCCGACGGGGTGGAACGGGCCCGGTCCAAGATCGAGTACTCGTCCCTGGCCACCGCGTTCTGCCCGCCCGAGTTCACGGTCGGCGAGCTGCGCCGGGTCTACGAGGCGGTGTGGGGGGTGGCACTCGACCCGCGGAACTTCCACCGCAAGGTGACCGGAACCCCCGGCTTCCTCGTCCCCACCGGGGGTACGACCACCCGCCAGGGCGGTCGTCCGGCCCAGCTTTTCCGGGCCGGCGGGGCCACTCTGCTCAACCCGCCGATGCTCCGGCCCGAGGTGTGACCGTCCGACAGCGCGAACTTGGGCGAGGTTAAAACCTTCTATACCCGGAAAAACGGTCATTCCGCGCTATCTTCCCTAAGGTGATCCAGGCCTTCGGACTGACCAGCACCCCCCGCAAGGCGCACCCGCCCGCCGTCGACGACGTGACCTTCGAAGCGAGCGCGGGCCGCGTCACCGCCCTCCTGGGCGGGGCAGGAGCGGGCAAGACCACGACGCTCAGACTGATGCTCGAACTTCAACAGGGCCGCGGCCTCACCTACTTCAGGGGTCGCCCCCTGCACCGCATCGCCCACCCCGCGCGCGAGGTCGGCGTGGTCCTCGGCGACGTCCCCGGTCATCCGTCCCGCTCGGTCCGCGGTCATCTGCGCATGCTGTGCGCGGCGGCCGGGGTGCCCGCCCGGCGCGCCGACGAGGTGCTCGAAGCGGTCGGGCTCGTCAGCCTGCGTGAGGAGCGCCTCGGCACGCTGTCGCACGGCATGGACCGCCGGCTCGGCCTGGCCTGCGCCCTCCTTACCGATCCGCACACCCTCGTCCTGGACGAACCCGCGGACGGCCTCCCCACCCGTGAAGCCCTCTGGCTGCACCGCATGCTCCGGGCGCACGCGGGGCAGGGCGGCACGGTTCTGTTCACCACCGCCGACCCCAAGGAGGCCGCCCGCGCCGCCGACCGCGTCGTCACCCTGGAGACCGGCAGGCTCGTCGCGGACCAGGAGGCCGGCGAGTTCGCCCGCACCCGGCTCCGCCCGCGCGTGGCCGTCCGCAGCCCCCATGCCGCCCGGCTCGCCGCCGCCCTCAGCAAGGAGGCCCGCACCGCACACCGCTCGGTGGAGGTCGTGGAGGAAGGCGGCAACCGCCTCTCCGTGTACGGCAGTTCGACAGCCGAGGTCGGCGAGACCGCCTTCCGCCACGGCATCCTGGTCCACCAACTCGCCGACGAGACCGGTGACATGGGGGCGGGCGCCGGGGCTGAGCCCCAGGCGGAGGAGGGGTCCGAGGCGGGAGCGGCGCCGCGGACGGAGCGGCCGGAGCCGGACCCCGTTGAACCGGCCGCGGCCGAGGAGGGGTGGCCTGCGGGCGATCGGCGAGATGCCGAGAGTGCCGGGGAGCAGGCCGCGGTGCACGGTGACCGGCCGGCGCATCCGCAGCCGGCCGCGGAGGTGCCTGCCGCCGGTCGGCAGGACGCGCCGCACGCGGACCTGCGCAGGGACGCGGACACGCCCGCGGTCGCACCGCAGCCGAGGGCGGAGCTGGGCGGCCCGCAGCCCGCGGTCGCCCCGGGCCTTGCGCAGCAGCCGCGCACCCCCGACCAGGAGCAGGGCCGGAGCCGGCCGACGGCCGCAACGGAACCCTGCGACGCGGCTGAATCCCAGTCCTGCAGTACCGTCGCGGGCCGCGCCGGCCACCTGCCCGTCACGTCTCTGCCGACGACTGCGGACACGGAGCGTGACACCCTTGTGCGAGCCGCGGGCGAGTTGCCCGCTCCGGCGACGGCCGAGCCGTCGACCGCTGCCTCGGCCGCCCCCTCGACCGGCAAACCGTCGGCCCCCGTCGGATCCGTCGGCTCCGTCGGCTCGGCGGGGACCTCCGGGCACGCCGGGACGACCCGGACAGCGCCCGCCGTGCCCGCCCAGCCACCGGCCGCCACGTCCGCCCAGTCGCCGAGCCCTCCGGTGTCCGGCCAAGCCCCGACCGCCCGCCCGTCGGCCCGAGTCGCGGCCGCCGCGGCCCGGTCGACGCCCTGCGCGGTGTCCGCCGATGCACCTGCGGACCGGCTCCCGACGGACGTGGGGCCCGCCGAGGCAGTCAGCGATGAGCTGCCGATCCGCGCCGCAACCGCGGACGCTCCTGCAACCCGGCCCTGCATCCCCGCGGGAGCCGCCGAAACCTCCGCCGTCCAACGGCCCGCCGAGCACCCGCAGCCGGAACCCCGCAAGGCTCCGGCGACCGGCGAGGAGTCCGTCCCGCCGCCGGTCGCCCCCGCGCGCCGCGACGGCGCCGATGGCGAGCCGGACCTTCTCTCCCCGCTTCCGCCCCCCATCTCCGTCCGCCCCGCCCCCAGCCCGCTCCGCCCCCTGCGCTACGAACTGCGCCGGGCCGCCGGCATCGGCACCGGCTTCCTCACCTGCGGTGCCGTGCTGCTGGTGTCCGCCCTCAGCGCCGTACTGCTGGCCCGGGTGGGACACACCCCGCAGGCCCGGCTGTTCGCCGCCTGGCCGCGGGAGCTGCCGCTGCCTCCGGCGGCGCTCGGCGCGGGACTGCTCGGGGCCCTGGCCTTCGGAGACGAGTTCCGTCACCCCGCGCTGGCCTCGGACCGTGGCACGGTGCCGCGCCGACTGGGGCTGCTCACCGCGAAACTGCTGGTCTCCGGAGCGACCGCGGTCCTGCTCTCGTTCCTCACCCTTGGCTGTGACGCCGAAGTGCTCTACCTCGTCTACGGACGGGAGCTCGCACAGGTTCCCGCCGACTGGATCTCCCTGACCGCGAGTTGGTTCGCACTGGTCGTCGGCTGCGCCTGGGCCGGCGTACTGGCGGCCGGTGTCTTCCGGTCCACCACGGCCGGTCTCGCCGCGGTGCTCGCCGTGCCCGTGCTCGTCGTCCCCGTCGTACACAGGGCTGTGCAGGGGACGGGAGTACGGATGGCCGCCGGATTCCCGATGCGGATGCGGGAGACGTTCCTGCTGAAGTGGCCCTTCGGGGGAGAGCGGTATCTGGTCGGCGCGGCCCGGGTGCTGGCCCAACCTGTGGGCGCCGCACTGGCGTTGTCGCTGGCGGCACTGGTCTGCGCGTATCTGTTCAGCACCCTGCGGACCAGGGCCCGATGACCGGGGACCGGGCGCTTGCGATCCCGCCGTGCGCACAACTCCCCGCAGATCGGCCATTTCTTTCCGATAAGGCGTCAATTGCGATGGGGTGAGCGATCACCCTTTCGTGTGCTTTTCACCAAAGACCTCAAGGGAGTTGGAGGCAGCGCCGACAAAGGATCCGTGAGTACCCTTGCGCACACCATGATGACCGCCGCCCGCTCCGCAGACTCTGGTCTGGTCGGCCCGGGCGAACTCGACCGCTACCCGTACGTGGAGGTCCCCGTCACCGATCGGGTCGGCACGCCCGCCTGGGAGGGCGCGGATCCGGAGCTGGGCCGTGTGGGCCGGCGCGCCGCGGGCAGCCGTGGCCGCGGACTGCACGGTCAACTCGTCCAACAGCTGGGTCAGATGATCGTCTCGGGCGACCTGGGCGCGGACCGCCCCCTGGTTCCCGAGGAGATCGGCCAGCGTTTCGAGGTCTCCCGCACCGTCGTCCGTGAGTCCCTCCGGGTCCTGGAGGCCAAGGGCCTGGTCAGTGCCCGCCCGAACGTCGGCACACGGGTACGTCCCGTCAGCGACTGGAACCTCCTCGACCCGGACATCATCGAGTGGCGGGCCTTCGGGCCGCAGCGCGACGACCAGCGCCGCGAGCTCAGCGAGCTGCGCTGGACGATCGAGCCGCTCGCCGCCCGCCTCGCCGCCGGGCACGGGCGCGAGGACGTCCAGCAGCGGCTCTGCGACATGGTCGAGATCATGAGCCACGCCATGGCGCAGGGTGACGCGCTGACCTTCTCGCGCGCCGACGCCGAGTTCCACTCGCTGCTCATCCAGATCGCCGGCAACCGCATGCTGGAGCACCTGTCCGGCATCGTGTCGGCGGCCCTCCAGGTGTCCGGCGGCCCGGTCACCGGCTGTGAGCGGCCGAACGAGACGTCCCTGGCCCAGCACGCGCGGATCGTCGACGCGCTCGGCACCGGCGACGGCACCGCGGCCGAGTCGGCGATGCGTCAGCTGCTGACCGTCCACCCCGAGGTGGAGCGCGTGGTGCCTGCTCCGCGCGAGCACTGACCCGCGTCGAGAGCGGTGCGCTCGGCCAGCCCCGCGTTGTCGGGGCGCCGTCGGTTCGGGAACCCGCTTCCGTCGGCCGCCGCCGGACCCCGCCGGATCCTTCAGGGCTCCGGCGGGGCCCGGCGGTGCGGCCGGGCCGGGCGCGGTCCGGGCGCGGTGGCCGGTGGCGCGACGGGTCCGGCGGCGTACGACCGGACCTGTTGCGCGGCGGCCGTGCGGCGGGCTCCGAAGTGGTCCGAACGGCCCGGAGAGATCATCAACGACTACCTATGCCCATGTCTGACCGTTTTTGAGCACTTACGGGGTGTGACTCGGGCCACGTAGATTGGGCGTAACGCTCTTGCGAACAACGCGATGACCTAAGAGGTGACAGCCGCGGAGGGAATACGGACGCCATTCATGGCGCTGTGAATCTTCCCCGGCCCTCGCCCGCGCCGTCGGCCCATCCCCAAGCCGGCGGTCGGCTCCAGTCCGTCCCGGACGGGGCCGGAAGCCGTTTTCCAACGTTCCGAGAGGTTGTTCGTGTCGGCCAGCACATCCCGTACGCTCCCGCCGGAGATCGCCGAGTCCGTCTCTGTCATGGCTCTCATTGAGCGGGGAAAGGCTGAGGGGCAGATCGCCGGCGACGATGTGCGTCGGGCCTTCGAAGCTGACCAGATTCCGGCCACTCAGTGGAAGAACGTACTGCGCAGCCTCAACCAGATCCTTGAGGAAGAGGGTGTGACGCTGATGGTCAGTGCCGCGGAGCCCAAGCGCACCCGTAAGAGCGTCGCAGCGAAGAGTCCGGCCAAGCGCACCGCCACCAAGACGGTCGCGGCGAAGACGGTGACCACCAGGAAGGCCACCGCCACGGCCGCCCCTGCCGTGGCGCCCGCCGCCGTCGCCGACGACCCGGCCGAGGAGGCGGCGCCCGTGAAGAAGGCCGTTGCCAAGAAGGCCGCCCCCGCCGCCAAGAAGACGGCCGCGAAGAAGACCGCGACCGCCGCCGCCAAGAAGACGGTGGCCAAGAAGACCGCCGCCAAGAAGGACGACGCCGAGATCCTCGAGGAAGAGGTCCTCGAGGAGGCCAAGGCGGGCGCCGAGGAGCCGGAGGGCACCGAGAGCGCGGGCTTCGTCCTGTCCGACGAGGACGAGGACGACGCGCCGGCGCAGCAGGTCGCCGCGGCCGGTGCCACCGCCGACCCGGTCAAGGACTACCTCAAGCAGATCGGCAAGGTCCCCCTGCTCAACGCCGAGCAGGAGGTCGAACTCGCCAAGCGCATCGAGGCCGGCCTGTTCGCCGAGGACAAGCTGGCCAACGCCGACAAGCTGGCCCCCAAGCTCAAGCGCGAGCTGGAGATCATCGCCGAGGACGGCCGCCGCGCCAAGAACCACCTCCTGGAGGCCAACCTCCGTCTGGTGGTCTCCCTGGCCAAGCGCTACACCGGCCGCGGCATGCTCTTCCTGGACCTCATCCAGGAGGGCAACCTCGGTCTGATCCGCGCGGTCGAGAAGTTCGACTACACCAAGGGCTACAAGTTCTCCACGTACGCCACCTGGTGGATCCGGCAGGCGATCACCCGCGCCATGGCCGACCAGGCCCGCACCATCCGTATCCCGGTGCACATGGTCGAGGTCATCAACAAGCTCGCGCGCGTGCAGCGCCAGATGCTCCAGGACCTGGGCCGCGAGCCCACCCCGGAGGAGCTGGCCAAGGAACTCGACATGACCCCGGAGAAGGTCATCGAGGTCCAGAAGTACGGCCGTGAGCCCATCTCCCTGCACACCCCGCTGGGCGAGGACGGCGACAGCGAGTTCGGCGACCTCATCGAGGACTCCGAGGCCGTCGTCCCGGCCGACGCCGTCAGCTTCACGCTCCTCCAGGAGCAGCTGCACTCGGTGCTGGACACCCTGTCCGAGCGCGAGGCCGGTGTCGTCTCCATGCGGTTCGGTCTCACCGACGGTCAGCCGAAGACCCTCGACGAGATCGGCAAGGTGTACGGCGTCACGCGTGAGCGCATCCGCCAGATCGAGTCCAAGACCATGTCGAAGCTGCGCCACCCGTCGCGGTCCCAGGTGCTGCGCGACTACCTCGACTAGGTCGCGTTCGTACGGCGTCGAAGGCCCGGCCTCCCACCGCGGAGGCCGGGCCTTCGTGCTGCGGGGTGCGGTGCACTGGATGACTCTGGGTGTCCCAGTCCCACCCAGAGTGAGGAGCGTGCATGCGCCGTCCTGTTGCCCCGGCCCTGATCCGGCCGCTGATCCTGGCGGCCGTCAGCACGGCCATACCGCTGGCCACCACGTCTCCCGCCACTGCCGACAGCGTCGTGGTCGGCGGCTTCCCCGTCGACGTCTCCCAGGCCCCCTGGACGGTCGCGCTGTCCAGCCGTGACCGGTTCGGAGGTACGCGGGCCGGTCAGTTCTGCGGCGGGGTGGCGATCGGCCGGACCACCGTGCTGACCGCGGCCCACTGCCTGGCCGACGAGGTCATCGGCGGGCCGTCCGACCCGGTCCGCGACCTCAAGGTCATCGCGGGCCGCACGGATCTGCTCGCCGCACAGGGCAAGGAGATCCCGGTGACCGCGGCCCGGATCAATCCGGACTACGACCCCGACGCGAACACCGGTGACTTCGCCGTCCTCACGCTTGCCGAGCCCTTGCCGGCCCGCGCGGTCATCGCGATGGCCCCCCGGGGGGACACCGCCTACGCGCCCGGCACCAGTGCCCTGGTCTCTGGCTGGGGCGACATCACGGGCGGCGGCGACTACTCACGTCGGCTCTACGCGGCGCGGCTCCACGTGCTGCCGGACGGGACATGCGAGCGGGCCTATCCCGGTGGTCCCGACGGCACCTACCGGTCCGACTCGATGGTGTGCGCAGGCGAGACCGGGGGCGGCCCCGACGCCTGCCAGGGCGACAGTGGCGGGCCGCTGGTCGCCAAGGGCAAGCTGATCGGGCTCGTGTCATGGGGGAGCGGCTGCGGGCGACCGGACAGCCCCGGCGTCTACACGCGCGTCTCGGAGGTCGTACGGGCACTTGGTCCCGGAGGTGCTCTCAGGGGTGCGCGAGGGCCTCACGGGCGCTCCTGAGGGCCTTGACGCGGATACGACGAGGGCGGCCGCTCCCTGAGGAGCGGCCGCCCTTCACCGGCCTTTGCCGGAGCTGGCTCGTCGTGGATGCGAGAGGTCAGCGCTCATCTTCGGAGGCGGTGGCAGGAGCGGAGGTCAGCCGTTCCGTCTCGTCCTGTATCTCAGCGGCGATCTTCTTGAGTTCCGGCTCGAACTTGCGACCGTGGTGGGCGCAGAAGAGCAGTTCTCCGCCGCTGAGCAGCACGACGCGCAGGTATGCCTGGGCGCCGCAGCGGTCGCAGCGATCGGCGGCCGTCAGGTGGCTCGCGGGGGTCAGAACAGTAGTCACGTCGCCTCTTCTCTAGCTCGACGAGCTGTCGTACCAGGGTCAACATCCAACCAGCCCGAAAACGTTCCCGCTCGGGGCTTCTCCTCGAAAAAAATCTTTCGAGGTGGCCGTCTGCTGCCGGTTGGCGGCGAATGTGCCGTATTGCGTCGTCTTAGGTGCTTACGGGTTCGCGCGATTCATCGGTCTCATCCTCCCGGCCGGGTTGCCGGTTGTTTGTGAGGACGTGCCCGGAGCCTAAATGGTTCATGCCTCGAAGGGAACGTGATATGTACTTCACTCCATCGAGGGATCGAACACGCATGCGACGCTGGACTAGTGTGAGTTCATGACGAGGGTGGCGTTACAACGGCTCTACCAGGCCTCGGTACCCTCTGAGCGGCGACCGAAGCCGGCCCCTTACCCCAAAGGGGCTCCATTGAAATTCAGCGAGGAGCGAACCGCGTGACCGCCGATACGTCCGTGCCGTCCACAGCGCTGCTGGCAGGAGCAGACCGGGACGGTTCCAACTACACCGCGCGGCACCTGCTCGTCCTTGAGGGCCTCGAAGCCGTGCGCAAGCGCCCCGGCATGTACATCGGCTCGACCGACAGCCGCGGTCTGATGCACTGCCTGTGGGAGATCATCGACAACGCCGTGGACGAGGCCCTCGGTGGGTACTGCGACCACATCGACGTCATCCTCCACGACGACGGCTCCGTCGAGGTCCGGGACAACGGCCGCGGCATCCCCGTCGACGTCGAGCCCAAGACGGGCCTGTCCGGCGTCGAGGTCGTCATGACCAAGCTGCACGCCGGCGGCAAGTTCGGCGGTGGCTCCTACGCGGCCTCCGGCGGTCTGCACGGCGTCGGCGCCTCCGTGGTCAACGCGCTCTCCGCGCGTCTCGACGTCGAGGTCGACCGCGGCGGCAGCGTGCACGCCATCAGCTTCCGCCGTGGTGTGCCGGGGGTCTTCACCGGCGCAGGGCCGGACGGCAAGTTCGAGGCCGGGAGCGGGCTGCGCAAGACCAAGCGGGTGCCCAAGACCCGCAGCGGCACGCGCGTGCGCTACTGGGCGGACCGCCAGATCTTCCTCAAGGACGCCAAGCTCTCCCTGGACACGCTGCACCAGCGGGCTCGCCAGACCGCGTTCCTGGTGCCCGGTCTGACCATCGTCGTCCGTGACGAATACGGCCTCGGCGAGGGCGGCAGCAAGGGCGAGGAGTCGTTCCGCTTCGACGGCGGCATCAGCGAGTTCTGCGAGTACCTGGCCACCGACAAGCCGGTCTGCGACGTCCTCCGTTTCTCCGGGCAGGGCACCTTCAAGGAGACCGTCCCGGTCCTGGACGAACACGGCCAGATGACCCCCACCGAGGTCACCCGCGAACTCGGCGTCGACGTGGCGCTGCGCTGGGGCACCGGCTACGACCAGAACCTCAGGTCGTTCGTCAACATCATCGCCACGCCCAAGGGCGGCACCCATGTGGCCGGCTTCGAGCAGGCCGTCCGCGAGACCCTCAACGAGGCCCTGCGGGCCAAGAAGCTGCTGCGCGTCGCCGAGGACGACATCGTCAAGGACGACGCCCTGGAGGGCCTCACCGCCGTCGTCACCGTCCGGCTCGCCGAGCCGCAGTTCGAGGGCCAGACCAAGGAGGTCCTCGGCACCTCGGCCGCCCGCCGGATCGTGAACAGCGTGATCTCCAAGGAACTGAAGGCGTTCCTCACCTCAACCAAGCGCGATGCCGCCGCCCAGGCCCGCGTGGTCATGGAGAAGGTGGTCGCCGCCGCGCGGACCCGCATCGCGGCCCGTCAGCACAAGGACGCGCAGCGCCGCAAGACGGCTCTGGAGTCCTCGTCCCTGCCCGCCAAGCTCGCCGACTGCCGCAGTGACGACGTCGAGCGCAGCGAACTGTTCATCGTCGAGGGAGACTCCGCGCTCGGCACGGCGAAGCTCGCCCGGAACTCCGAGTTCCAGGCCCTGCTGCCGATCCGCGGCAAGATCCTCAACGTCCAGCGGTCCTCGGTGACGGACATGCTGAAGAACGCCGAGTGCGGGGCGATCATCCAGGTCATAGGGGCGGGTTCCGGCCGCACCTTCGACATCGACGCGGCCCGCTACGGCAAGATCATCATGATGACCGACGCCGACGTCGACGGCTCGCACATCCGCTGCCTGCTGCTGACGCTGTTCCAGCGCTACATGCGGCCCATGGTCGAGGCCGGCCGGGTCTTCGCCGCGGTGCCGCCGCTGCACCGCATCGAGATCGTGCAGCCCAAGAAGGGACAGGACAAGTACGTGTACACGTACTCGGACCGCGAGCTGCGCGACAAGCTCATGGAGTTCCAGAGCAAGGGCATCCGGTACAAGGACTCCATCCAGCGCTACAAGGGTCTCGGCGAGATGGACGCCGACCAGCTGGCCGAGACGACGATGGACCCGCGTCACCGCACCCTGCGCCGCATCAACCTCTCCGACCTGGAGGCGGCCGAACAGGTCTTCGACCTTCTGATGGGCAACGACGTGGCTCCCCGCAAGGAGTTCATCTCCGGCTCGGCGGCGACGCTGGACAGGTCACGGATCGACGCGTAGCCGCTGCGCTGGGCCGCAGCCGAAGAAGCGACCGGAGGCCCCTGACGCGGTGGGCCGAGGCGCGCTGGGCCGGGGCGGCGGGTGTTCGCCGTCCGGTCGGCCTGTCCGGTCCGGCTGGGACGCCGGCGTCGGCGGGCGACGGTCTGCGTGGGGCGGCTGCCGGGGTGCCTGCTGCGGCCCTGAGGCGGTGGGCCGAGGCGCGGTGGGCCGCGGGCGCGGTCCGGGGCGCGGTGGGTGTTCGCCGTACGGTGGGCCTGCCCGGTCCGGCCGGGACGCCCGGTGTCGGCTGTCCGGCCGGGGTCCGGTCGGACGCCGAGGGTGGCCTGCGTCGGGTGACGCTCTGCGCAGGGTGTCTGCCGGGGTACCTGCTGCGTCCTTCCGGGGCGTGACCGGCTCAAGTGTGAGGCGTCCGTCGGCCTAGGCGCGGCTTGCCCGGGGGGGTCCGGCGGAGAGCGCGGGCCCGTCGCTGTCGCGCTTCCTGATTCCGTTTCCACGCGAAGCCCGTCGACTGCGGTGTGCCGGGCCCGCCGGTTGCTCCGAGGCGGCGTCCGGCGGCGGTTTCGTGAAGCGCTCGGCGTGCTGACGGAACCGAAGCGCTCGCGAACCGCCCGCTGACCGCTCGCTCACCGCCCGCGGACCGCTTGCGGTGCTCGTGATGCTGGGTGTCAGCTTTGCTGCGCAGTGCCTGCGGGGGACCGGACATCGCGTCGCGTCGAGCTGACTGCTGGTCGGCTGTTCTGCGCGTTGCCTGTGCCCACCGGACGTTTCACGAGATCTCCTCGTCGGCCATCCACACCCATCGAGCCCCGCCCGCGGGGTCCACCCCCCCGGCCCGCCTGCGCCCGGTCGGCCGCCCCTGTGGCCCGCGAGGAGTTCTCCACCCGGGGGTGGAGGGATCCCGTTCGCTGGAATCCACCCGTGATCCACCCTCGCTCCGATCTGCTGACCTGCGCATTTCCGTAGCGTCGAAGGCGTCGGCAGCTCCCGCTCCCGGCGCCGCCCCTTCCCGTTCACGGAGGCTTTGATGTCCGGGCTCGTCAACGCGTTGCTGATCGTGGCCGTCGTCGTCGTGGTGATCGCGCGCCAGTTCCGCGCCCGTCCGATCGACACAGGCAGGCGCTGGTGGCTGGTGCCTGTGATCCTCGCGGTCGTCGCGCTGCGTGAACCCGGCATACTCGACGCCCACCACCGCACCGCCTCCGCCGCGCTGCTCGGCACGGAACTGCTGGTGGGACTGGTGATGGGTGCCGCCTGGGCCTGGACCACGCGGGTGTGGCGGGAAGCCGACGGCGTCGTGTGGACCAAGAGCACCAAGGCCAGCGCAATCGTCTGGTTCGGCGGCATAGCCGTGCGTGTCGGGCTGTACGCCCTCGGAGCCGTGGTCGGCGTCCACCAGGACAGTGCGGTCCTCATGCTCGGACTGGCGGTCACCCTGCTGGTGCGGGCCGGCATCCTCGTCTGGCGCTCCCAGTCGCTCCCCGCCGCAGCCTCCGCGAGCGGCCCTGCCCGGGCGTACGGTGACGGAATGGCCCGGGTCACCAGGAAGGAAGGCGTGTGACGGAGAACGCCTGGACACGCTGGCCCTCGCGAGAGGCGCTGAGCCGGGAGGGGCTCTCCCGGCCCCGGCGGTCCCTCGCCTGGGGCGTGCGACTGCTCGTGCTCGCCCTGCTGCTGTGGAGCGCCTTCACCCAGTCGCACGTCCACGGCTGGGGGGCGGCCGCGGCCGTGGCGGGGGTAGTCGTGACCGCTGTGGTCTCCTGGGGTTTCTTCCGGACCACTTATGCCCACAGGCTTGTGCCCTCCCTGGCGGTCATCAGCGTCCTCCTTGCCATCGCGGTGGTGGCGGAGACCACAGGCTTCCGGGGGCCGGCCCTCGTGATCTGGTGCGGCTGCGGCATCTCCGCCCTGGAGCGGCTGCCGGTCGCGATCGCTCTGCCCGTCGCCGCGGTGGCCCTGGCCTCGTACTCCGCGTTCAACAACGACGTATGGCTGACCACCGCGGCCACCGTCGTCGGAATGGCTCTCGCCGGCTATGTCATGCGACTCGACGCCGAGGCCCGGGGCAGCGCCCAGCGGCTGCTCGCGCAGGAGCGTGCCGCGAGAGCGGCGGAGGCCGAGTCTGCGGCGCTGGCGGAGCGGGCGAGGATCGCACGGGAGATCCACGACGTGCTGGCCCACAGCCTTTCGGCGCAGATGGTGCACCTGGAGGCCGCGCGGTTGCTGATCGAGCGCGGAGCCGACCGGGATCAGATCCTCGAACGGGTGGTGGCAGCCCGGGGAATGGCCCGCGACGGGCTGGCAGAGACCCGCCAGGCCCTGTCCGCCCTGCGCGGTGAGCTCACCCCGCTGGAGGACTTCCTGACCGAACTCGTCGGCTCGACCGACGGCGCCGAGGTCACCGTGACCGGTGAACGCAGATCTCTGCCCGCGGAGGCGTCCCAGACTGTACGGCGCGTCGCCCAGGAGGCGCTGACGAACGTGCGCAAGCACGCCCACGGCGCCAAGGTCCAGGTCCGGCTGGACTACAGCGAGCACGAAGTGGCACTGAACGTACGGGACTCGGGCGGTCGTCCCGGCGAGCTCAGCGGCGCCGGCGCCGGGTACGGTCTGCTGGGTATGCGGGAGCGGGCCGAGCTGCTGGGCGGGTCGCTGGAGGCAGGGCGTGACGACGAGGGGTTCGAGGTGAGGTTGAGGGTGCCCGTATGACGGAGACGGAGGGGGAGAAGAAGCCCGCACGGGTCGTGGTCGCCGACGACCAGACGGTGGTCAGGGAGGGGATCGTGATGCTCCTCGGGCTGCTGCCCGGCGTGGAGGTCGTCGGAGCGGCGGGTGACGGGGAGGAGGCGGTCCGGCTGGTCGCGGAACTCTCTCCGGACGTGGTGCTGATGGACCTGAGGATGCCGCGCTGCGACGGCGTGGAGGCGACCCGGCGGATCCGGTCGGAGTACCCCGGGACCCAGGTGGTGGTGCTGACGACGTTCGCGGACGACGAGTCACTGTTCCCGGCGCTGCGGGCCGGCGCCCGTGGGTACCTGACCAAGGACGCGGGCGGGGACGAGATCGTGCGAGCCGTGGAGAGCGTGCTGTCGGGGGATGCGGGGCTGTCGCCGAGCATCCAGCGGCGACTGCTGGAGCGGCTGTCGCAGCCTGAACCGGCACCCGTGGCCACCGAGGCGCCCGACGGGCTGACCGCGCGCGAGACCGAGGTCCTCGTGCTGATCGCGGAGGGGTTCACCAACCAGGAGATCGCCCGGAAACTGCACGTCTCCACCGCGACCGTGAAGACACACATCAACAACCTGTTCGCCAAGACGGGGCTCAAGGACCGGGCGCAGGCGGTGCGTTACGCCTATGGGAAGGGACTGGTGCGGCCACCAGCGGATTGAGTCACCTGATGGGGTGAAGAGCCCGGGGAAGAAGAGTCGGGGATCTTCCCGATCTGTCCATCCTTGGGCATGCAGTCAAGCAACGGGCGTCGCCGCGACGGCGGGGGCGGCTCCGACAGTTCGGCCGGGCGGCACGAGGACCAGGGCGAGTACGGCACGGCCTCCCGGGAAGCCGGGTACGAGGACCCCTGGTACGACGCACTGGCCTCCGGCTGGGGTGAGCGGGACGGCACCGGGGAGCCGCCGCCGGCCGTACCCGGGGCGCGAACGGAGCGGGACGGGGCGGCTGTTCGCGCCCGTGACGTCTATCTGGAGGTGCAGCGCAGTGCGGCCTTCCAGGAGGTGCGCAGCCGGTACCGCAGATTCGTGGTGCCCGGGGTCGCCGTCTTCCTGACCTGGTACGTGGGGTACGTGGTGGCCGCGACGACGGCGCCCGGGCTGATGGCGCGGCCCGTCGCCGGCGCGGTGAACGTGGCAATGGTGGCGGGGCTCGGGCAGTTCCTCACCACGTTCCTGCTCACCTGGGCCTACGCCCGGCACGCGCGGTTGCGCAGGGACCGTGCCGCGCTGGAACTGCGCTGGGACACCCAGGAGCTGACCCGGGGCGTCCAGGGCGGTGCGTCATGACGGGTCAGCACCAGACGCTGGCGCTGCTGCTGTTCAGCGCTTTCGTCGCCGTGACGCTCGGGATCACGACGTGGGTGAGCCGGAAGCGGCACGGTTCGGCGGAGGAGTTCTATGCCGGCGGTCGGCTCTTCTCCCCGATGGAGAATGGTTTTGCCATCGCGGGTGACTACATGTCGGCGGCCTCCTTCCTCGGCGTGACCGGGCTCATCGCGCTGTTCGGCTACGACGGGCTCCTGTATGTGGTCGGGTTCCTGGTCGCGTGGCTTGTCGTGCTGTTTCTGGTGGCCGAACTGGTGCGGAACTGCGGGAGGTTCACCCTGGCCGACGTGGTCGCGGCGCGGATGCGCGAGCGGCCGGTGCGGATCGCGGTGGGAACGTCGTCGGTCACCGTGTCCGTTCTCTATTTGGTGGCGCAAATGGTCGGGGCGGGCAGTCTGGTCGCGCTGCTGCTGGGGCGGACCAGCGAGGCGGCGCAGGCGTGGACGGTCATCGGGGTCGGCGCGCTGATGGTGATCTACGTTTCGCTGGGCGGGATGCGGGCCACCACCTGGATCCAGATCGTGAAGGCGGTGCTGCTGCTGAGCGGGACGGTGGCGCTGACCGTGCTGGTGCTGCTGCGCTTCCACGGTGACGTCGACCGGCTGCTGCTCACGGCCGCCGACCGCAGCGGGCACGGGAAGTCGTTCCTGGCGCCGGGACTCAGGTACGGCGGGAACTGGAGCGCGCGGCTGGACTTCATCAGCCTGGGGCTGGCGCTGGTACTGGGCACGGGGGGTCTGCCGCACATCCTGTCCCGCTTCTACACGGTGCCGACCGCGCGGGCGGCGCGGCGCTCGGCGGTCTGGTCGATCGGGCTGATCGGGAGTTTCTACCTGATGACGATCGTGCTCGGCTTCGGGGCGGCGGCCCTGGTCGGGCCGGACGCGGTGCGCTCGTCGAACGCGTCGGGGAACACGGCGGTTCCGCTGCTGGCGCTCGACCTGGGCGGCGGCGCGGGTTCCACAGGCGGAACGGTTCTGTTCGCGATTGTCGCCGCCGTTGCCTTCGCGACGATTCTCGCCGTGGTCGCGGGGATCACCCTCGCGTCCTCGGCGTCCGTCGCCCATGACCTCTACGCCTCCCTGCGCAGGCCGCACGCCAGGCAGCGCAGCGAGGTCACGGTGGCGCGCACGGCGGCGGTCGGCATCGGTGTCGTGGCGATCGCCCTCGGCCTGCTGGCCCGGGACATGAACGTCGCCTTCCTGGTGGGCCTCGCCTTCGCGGTGGCGGCCTCGGCGAACCTGCCGGCGTTGCTCTACTCGCTGTTCTGGCGGAACTTCACGACACGCGGCGCGGTGTGGGCCGTATACGGCGGGCTCGTGCCCGCGCTGGCGCTGGTCGTGCTGTCACCGGTGGTGTCCGGCAGCCCTGGGGCGCTGTTCCCGGGGGTGGACTTCCAGTACTTCCCGTTGCAGAACCCGGGCATCGTCTCCATCCCCCTCGGCTTCCTGGCCGGCTGGCTCGGCACGGTCACCTCTGACGAGGTCCCGGACGAGGCCCGGCACGCGGAGACCGAGGTGCGGTCGCTGACGGGGGCGGGGGCCGTCTAGGGCCACCCGGAACGGCTACGGCGCCACCCAGGCGTAGCGGTGCTCCGGGCGGCCCGTGTCGCCGTACTTCAGGGAGAGGCGGAGGCGGCCGGCCTGTTCCAGGTGGCGGAGGTAGCGCTGGGCGGTGGAGCGGCTGAGGCCGGTCTCGGCGGCGACCTCGTGGGCGGAGAGCGGATGGTCGGCTCGGTGCAGGACGCCGCAGATGAGGTCCGTGGTGGGCTCGGAGTGGCCGCTGGGCAGGCCGGGCGCGGAGGGCGCCGGTGAGGTGCGCAGGGCGCCGAAGATGCGGTCGACCTGCTCCTGGCCCGTCAGTCCCCGGCCGCCGACCCGGTCGACGGTGCGGCGCAGGGCGGCGTAGGAGTCCAGGCGGGTGCGCAGGGCGGCGAAGGTGAACGGCTTGACCAGGTAGTGCAGGGCGCCCAGGCGCATCGCCTTCTGGACGGTGGTCACGTCGCTGGCCGCCGTGATCATGATGACGTCGGTGCCGTGGCCCTGTTCGCGCATGCGGTGGACGAGTTCGAGGCCGGTCTGGTCCGGCAGGTAGTGGTCCAGCAGGACCAGGTCGATGGCGCCGCGGTTCACGGCGGCCAGCGCCTGGGCGGCGCTGTGCGCGCGGGCGGCCACCCGGAAGCCGGGAACCTTCCCCACGTACTTTGCGTTTATCTCAGCGACGCGGAAGTCGTCGTCGACCACCAGGACGTCAATCATCAGGCCTCTCCTTCAAGGCCGGCGAGCGTTAAGCCCGTGTTTCGGCTCCGCAGTTGTAGCGCGAGCAAAAAGAGCACAACAGATGCTTGCGAGCAAAAGAACGGCTTGCGGCCAGAAGACTGCTGCGGTGGTCCGGGTCGCACCTACCGTCCCGGCCCATGAGCGCAGACACCAGCCCCGCCATCGAGCTGCGGGGCGCTAGCAAGATCTTCAAGACCCCGTCGGGGGGTCTGCACACGGCCGTCCGCGACCTCGACCTCACCGTCGGGCGTGGGGAGTTCGTGGCCGTCGTGGGGCCGACGGGTTGCGGCAAGTCCACTACGCTGACCCTGGTCAGCGGCCTGGAGGAGCCCAGTGAGGGCGAGGTGCTGGTGGCCGGTGAGCCGGTCGCCGGCGTCGGCGACAAGGTCGGCTTCGTCTTCCAGCAGGACGCCACCTTCCCCTGGCGGACGGTGCTGTCCAACGTGATGGCAGGGCCCCGCTTCCGGGGCGTGCCCAAGGCGGAAGCCAAGGAGAAGGCCCGCGCCTGGCTGGCCAAGGTCGGGCTCGCCGCCTTCGAGGACCGTTATCCGCACCAGCTCTCCGGCGGCCAGCGCAAGCGCGTGGCGCTCGCCGCGACCTTCGTCAACGACCCCGAGATCCTGCTCATGGACGAGCCGTTCTCCGCGCTCGACGTGCAGACCCGGGCCCTGATGTCGGACGAACTCCTCGACCTGTGGGAGGGCACCGGCGCCTCGGTCGTCTTCGTCACCCACGACCTGGAGGAGTCCATCGCGCTGGCCGACAAGGTCGTCGTCATGACCGCCGGGCCCGCGACCGTCAAGCAGGTCTTCGAGATCGACCTGCCCCGTCCCCGCAAGGTCGAGTCGGTGCGTCTGGAGCCGCGGTTCATCGAGATCTACCGCGAGATCTGGGAGTCGCTCGGCGAAGAGGTCCGCATCACCCGCGAGAGGGGTGCCGCCAATGTCGCCTGAGACGCTCAGCACACCGGTCGTCGACACGGTCAAGGCCGGCCCGGACCGCGCCAAGTCGCGGGCCCAGGCCGCCCGCAGACGCAGGGCGATCGTGTTCGCCGTGCGCGTGCTGCTCCTGGTGGCCGTCCTCGGCCTGTGGGAGGCCCTGTCCCGGGCCAAGGTCATCGATCCGTTCAACTTCTCGATGCCGTCGAAGATCTGGGACCAGATCTGGACCTGGGTGACCCACGGCACCGCCCTCGGCCCCCTGGGCGAGCAGATCTGGTACACGCTCTACGAGGCGCTGCTCGGCTGGGTCATCGGTGTCGTCGCCGGTGTGGTCTTCGGTATCGCGCTCGGGCGGATCGCTTTCCTGGCCGATGTCCTTGGTCCATACATCAAGGTGCTCAACTCGATCCCCAGGATCGTGCTCGCCCCGATCTTCGTGATCTGGTTCGGGCTCGGCGCGTCCTCCAAGGTCGCCTCGGCCGTCGTGCTGGTGTTCTTCCCGGTGTTCTTCAACGCCTTCCAGGGCGCCCGCGAGGTCGACCGCAACCTGGTCGCCAACGCCCGGATCCTCGGCGCGAGCGACCGCAGGGTGACCCTCCAGGTCGTCATTCCGTCGGCCACCTCGTGGATCTTCACCAGCCTCCACGTCAGCTTCGGCTTCGCCCTGATCGGCGCCATCGTCGGCGAGTACATCGGCGCCACCAAGGGCATCGGCCTGCTCGTCGCACAGTCGCAGGGCACCTTCAACGCGGCCGGTGTGTATGCCGCGATGGTCATCCTCGCCGTCGTCGCGCTCGCCGCCGAAGGGCTGCTCACCTTCGCCGAGCGCCGCATCTTCCGGTGGAGGCCGTCGGACTCCGACAGCTGACCGCCCACTCCTGCCTTCTCTGCTTCTCCCCGCACCGCCCTCTCACAAGGACGTGAACCACATGCGCAAGTCCGCCAGATACAGCACCCTGGCCGCCGCCGGCCTGCTCGCCCTCTCCTCCCTCACCGCCTGCGCCAACGACGCGGCGAGCACGGCCTCCACCGGCTCCGGCAAGGGCACGAAGGTCAAGATCATGGTCGGCGGCCTGGACAAGGTCATCTACATGCCCGCCATGCTCACCCAGCGGCTGGGTTACTTCGACGCCGAGGGCCTGAACGTGGAACTGCTGACCGAGCCGGCCGGCGTCCAGGCCGAGACGGCGCTCGTCGCCGGGCAGGTGCAGGGGACGGTCGGCTTCTACGACCACACGCTGGACCTGCAGACCAAGGGCAAGGCCGTGGAGTCCGTCGTGCAGTTCTCGCACGCTCCCGGCGAGGTGGAGGTCGTCTCCACCAAGGCGGCCGGGGACATCACCTCGCCCAAGGACTTCAAGGGCAAGAAGCTCGGCATCACCAGCCTCGGCTCGTCGACCGACTTCCTCACCAAGTACCTCGCCGTCAAGAACGGGGTGAAGGTCAGCGACTTCTCACCGGTCGCCGTCGGAGCGGGCGCGACCTTCATCTCGGCGCTCCAGCAGGGCTCCATCGACGGCGGCATGACGACCGACCCGACCGTCGCGACGATCCTGGACAAGAAGGCGGGCAAGGTCCTGGTGGACATGCGGACGCCGGAAGGATCCCAGAAGGCGCTCGGCGGGCCGTACCCGTCGTCGAGCCTGTACATGCAGACGGACTGGGTCAACAGTCACAAGGACACCGTCCAGAAGCTGGTCAATGCATTCGTCAAGACGCTCAAGTGGATGTCCACGCACAGCGCCGCCGAGATCGCGGCCAAGATGCCCGCCGACTACGCGCAGGGCGACAAGGCCCTCTACACGCAGTCCATCAAGAGCACGCTGCCGATGTTCACCGACGACGGGGTCATGCCCGAGAACGGCCCGGAGACAGTGGAGAAGGTGCTCAAGGCGTTCAACACGAACATCCAGAACGCCGATGTCGACCTGAGCAAGACGTACACCACGGAGTTCGTCGAGGCGGCCAAGTAGGCGGTCAGGCAACACGCCTCAGCCGCGGGTCGCCCACACGTAACGGTGTTCGGGGCGGCCCGCGTCGCCGTACTTGAGGGTCAGCCGGGCCCGTCCGGTGCGTTCCAGGAGCTTCAGATAGCGCTGGGCGGTCTGCCGGCTCACCCCCGTCCGCTCGGCGATCTCCTGGGCCGACAGCGGGCCCTCGGCGCTCATCAGCGACTGGCGCACCAGTTCGGCGGTGGTGGGGGAGTGACCCTTGGGCAGCCCCGGTTCGGACGGCGCGGACAGGGCGCCGAAGATGCGGTCCACCTCGGCCTGTTCGGCCTCGCCGCCGCCGTCCAGGGTGCGCCGCAGCTGCGCGTAGGCCTCCAGCTTGGCGCGCAGCCCGGCGAACGCGAACGGCTTGACCAGGTACTGCAGGGCGCCATGGCGCATCGCCGCCTGCACGGTCGACACGTCCCGGGCCGCCGTCACCATGATCACGTCGGTATGGTGGCCGCGCCGGCGCATCTCCTGGACCACCGCGAGGCCCGTGTCGTCGGGCAGGTAGTGGTCCATGAGGACCAGGTCGAGGCGGGGCAGCGTCTCCAACAGGCGCAGGGCCTCCGCCGCGTTGTGGGCCTCACCGGCCACATGGAAGCCGGGCACCTTGCCGACGTAGGCGGCGTTGACCCGGGCGACTCGGGTGTCGTCGTCCACGACCAGGACCTCGATCATCGCGCCTCCTCCTCGGCCGCGGTGAGCGCCGACCCGAACGCCGGCGCCGGCTCCAGTTCCGGCTCGGTCAGCGCCTCGGGGAGCACGACCGTGAACTGAGCGCCACCGCCCTCCGGTCCGCCCACGGCCGCGGTACCGCCCTGCCGTTCGGCGAGCCGGCGCACCAGGGAGAGCCCTATGCCGCGCTTGCCGTGCGCGGGCGGCTTCTTGGTGGACCAGCCCTCCGTGAAGACCAACTCCCGCTGTTCCGCCGGGATCCCGGGCCCCGTGTCACGCACCCTGAGGACCACCGCACGGCCCTCCGCGCACAACTCGACCTCCACGCGCGCGTGCGGGGTGCCGGCGACCGCGTCCAGCGCGTTGTCCACCAGGTTGCCCACGACCGTGACCAGGCCCCTGGGGTCGATCAGCCGGTCCGGCAGCCAGGTACGGTCCGACACCCACAGGGCGACCCCGCGCTCGGCCGCGACGGTCGCCTTGCCGACCAGCAGGGCGGCCAGCAGCGGGTCCTGGATCTTCTCCGTGACCTGCTCGGCGGTGACCCGGTGGTCGCCGACCACCTCGCCGACGAACTCCACGGCGTCGTCGTACATCTCCAGTTCCAGCAGCCCGAGCAGGGTGTGCATGCGGTTGGCGTGCTCGTGGTCCTGGGCGCGCAGGGCGTCGATCAGGCCCCGCGTGGAGTCGAGTTCGCGGCCGAGCTGCTCCAGCTCGGTGCGGTCGCGCAGGGTGGCCACCGCACCGCCGTCGTCGGTGGGCATGCGGTTGGCGACCAGGACCCGCTGGCCGCGCACGGTGAGCAGGTCCGTGCCGGTGACCCGGCCGGCCAGGACGTCGGTCGTACGGCCGGCGCCGAGCGCCTCGTCGGGGGAGCGGCCGACGGCCTCGTCACCGATGCCCAGGAGCCGCCGCGCCTCGTCGTTCAGCAGGCGGATGCGGCCGCCGCGGTCGAGGGCGACGACGCCCTCCCGGATGCCGTGCAGCATCGCCTCGCGCTCCGCGAGCAGCGCCGAGATGTCGGAGAAGGCCAGGTCGCGGGTCTGCCGCTGGACCCGCCGGGAGATCAGCCAGGCGGCCAGGGCGCCGGCCGCGAGGGCGCCGCCGGCATAGGCGAACAGCCCGGGGATCGTACTGAGCAGCCGGGCCCGCACGCTGTCGTACGCGATGCCGACGGAGACCGCCCCGATGATGCGGTGCTCCGCGTCGTACAGCGGCACCTTGCCGCGCGCGGAGCGGCCGAGGGTGCCGTTGTCGATCTGCATGACCTCGTTGCCGTCCAGCGCCTCCTTGGGGGAGGTCGACACATGCCGGCCGATCTCCGAGGGAGTGGTGTGCGACCAGCGGAATCCGCCGTGGTCCATCACCACGATGTACTCGGCGTTGGTGGCCAACCGGATCCGTTCCGCCTCCTTCTGCACGGGCCCGTTCGCGGTCGGCGTGGTGGTCAGCACGCCCTCCGCGATCTGCGGGTCCTGCGCCGTGGTCTGGGCGATCGCCAGGGCCCTGCGCATCGCCTCCTGGTCCAGCTGCTTGCTCAGCGGCGCCAGGAAGAGCCCGGTGGCGAGCACCGCGACCCCCGCGGCGATCGCCAGCTGCATCAACAGGACCTGGGAGAACACCTTCCGGGGCAGCCGGGGGCGCAGACGGCGCACGGGGGGCGTGGGGCTCATACCCACGACGGTACGTGCGCGGATACGCCGTGCTAAGGGGGTGTGGCGTGGATCTCTTGACCAGTTCTTGGGAAAGTCCGGGTCAGCTCGCCAGGGCCGTGGCCCTCCGCAGCTCCCGCAGCGACACCACGTCCATCCGGGCCGGCGCCCCCAGCACCGACACCCCGCAGCTCTCCGGGCGCGGCGGCAGCGAGGCGCCCTGGACCACGCCCACCCGCCAGCGGCGGCCGTCGGTGTGGGCGACCGTGACCTCCCAGCGCGGGGCCGCGCCCTCGGTCCCCACGACACTCAGCGCGCCGGCCGTGTACTCGCCCGCCGCCTCGCGCACCGCCAGTTCGGCCGCCTGGCCGGGCCGTTCCCAGGCGGAGCAGCCGCGGCACCCGTCCAGCACCACGCGGCCCTCGTGGATGCCGTGCAGGACCTCCTTGACGGCATGGGCCTCGGCGCGGCCGTAGGCGTAGCCGTACGGCAGGACGAGCACCGTCGGGGAGAAACGATGACCACCCAGATGGGTGACCTCCCAGATGCCCTCCACTCCGGACGTGGCCAGCTCGGCGGCGAGCGGGCGGCCCAGCAGGGCACAGCAGCGGTCGCGCCTGCCGTTGGTGCAGACGAGCGCGAGCGGACTGCCCGGGTGCGGCCGGCCGCCGAGGGCCGCGCCGAACGAACGGTGGTCGCCCGCGCCGAGCGCGGCGAGGTCGAGGTCGAGCAGGCGGGCCGGATCGCGGGTGGTGGCGCTGTGCAGCCAGACGTTGCCGGGGACCGTGTGGGCGACGTACACCTGGCGTACGGCGGGGACGCCGGGGTCGGCGTGGCGGCCGGGGCGGCGGATGAGCGCGACCCGTACGCCGGTTCCCTCGGCGGCCGCCTCCAGGGCGCGGCCCAGCGCGGGGTCCAGGTGGCTCGAGGTGAGCGCCTTGGGACCCCACGGGCCGGGTTGTTCCAGCAGCAGCCACGTCGTCGCGGTGGCCGCGGTGCCCGAAACGGGCTCGTCGAGCATCCGGGACACGGTTGCGCACCTAATCACAGAGGTGAGCCTAACCTGACTTCGGCCCGGGTGAGTTCCGGCCTCGCCCCCGCACGCCTCCAGTGGGGCTATTCCGGCAGGGGCTGCGGCGGCTTCGGGCCGACGTAGTGGCCGCTGGGGCGCATGCGCAGCGGGCGTTCCCCGTACTCCTCCAGGGCGTGGGCGATCCAGCCCGCCGTCCGGGCGACGGCGAAGATCGTCTCGCCCGCCGTGGCCGGCATCCCGCAGGAGGCCGTGAGCACGGCGAGCGCCAGGTCGACGTTGGCGTGCAGCGGGGTGTGCCGGGCGGTCGTGGCGACGATGTCCCGGGCCGCGAGCAGGGCGGGCTCCGCACGGGGGACGTCCTCGAGGAGTGCGAACAGCGCACGCGCGCGTGGGTCCTCGCCCTGGTAGAGGCGGTGGCCGAGGCCGGGGATGCGGCGGCCCGCGCGGAGTTCGTCCGCGATCACCGTGACCGCGGTGCCCTGGTCGAGGACGTCGAGCAGCATCCGGTGGGCGAGGCCGCTGGAGGCGCCGTGCAAGGGGCCTTCGAGCACGCCGAGCCCTGCCGACACGGCCGCGTACGCGTGCGCACGAGCGGAGGCGGCGACCCGGACGGCGAGGGTGGAGGCGGCCAGGTCGTGGTCGACGAGCAGCGCGAGCGCGGTGTCCAGAACGCGCAGCTCCGCGTCGCCGGGGTCGATGCCGGTCAGCCGGCGCCACAGGCGGTGCGCCAGTGGACCGTCGTCGTGCCCCGGCCGGCGCCGCACCGGGAGGGCGGCGACGAGCGTGGGGATCAGTACGCGCGCGGCGCCGAGGACGGACTCCTCGGACAGGTCGAAGCGCAGCGGGTCCTCGGCGGCCGCGGCGATCGTGGCCACCCGCAGCCGGTCGGTGGGCGAGGTGTGCTCGGGCAGCGCGTCGACGGCCCGGCGGGCGGCCGCGACGGGGGCCTCCGGGGCGGTGAAGGCCGTGCCCCGGGTCATGCGGCCCGTCCACAGCCACTCGGCCACCTCCTCGTAGGAGTGGTGCGCGGCGAGCTCGGTGGCGTCGACGCCCCGGAAGAAGTACCGGTCCTGGTCGATCAGCGTGATCCTGGTGCGCACCGACAGGTCGCCGCCGGAGCCCGGACTCCCGGCGGCCTCCCGCCTGTTGCGCCGGGCGAGCGCCGCCACCTCCCCGGCGTCGAAGGTGCTGGCGCGGCCCCCGGGCTCGCGTCTGCTGCTGAGCTGACCCCGGCTCACGTATGCGTACACGGTCTCGGGCTTCACGCCGAGCAGTTCGGCTGTCTCCCTGGTGCTCAGCCGCCGCGCGGGACTGCCGGGAGCGGGGTGTTGATCGCGCATGGGCGTCACCGTAGCCGCTTCGGCACGGGTTGACTCGATCAATGTTGACAGGGGTCGAGTGGCTCAGGGTTGACGGTGGCCCTGGGTTGACAGGGATCGAGTGGCTCAGGCGAAGACGATGGTGTGGTTGGCGTGCCGGACGACACGGTCCTCGGCGTGCCACAGCACGGCCCGCGAGAGGACCGCACGCTCGACGTCGGCGCCCCGGCGCCGGAGGTCGGCGGCGGTGTCGGCATGGGTGACGCGCACGACGTCCTGTTCGATGATCGGGCCCTCGTCGAGGTCCTCGGTGACGTAGTGCGCGGTCGCGCCGACGAGCTTGACGCCCCGTTCCTTGGCCTGGGCGTAGGGGCCCGTGCCGATGAAGGCGGGCAGGAAGGAGTGGTGGATGTTGATGATCGGCACCCCGACCCGTTCGATGAAGTCGCCGGAGAGGATCTGCATGTAGCGGGCCAGCACGACGAAGTCCACGTCGTCCTGGAGCAGTCGCAGGTGTTCGGCCGCCGACTTGTCCGGGCCCGCGGACGGCACGTGGAAGAAGGGCACGCCGAAGCCGCGTACCTCCTCCGCGGTGTCGGGGTGGTTGGAGATCACCATGGCGACGCTGACCTGGAGTTCGCCCCGCCGGTGCCGCCACAGCAGGTCCAGCAGGCAGTGGTCGCGCCGCCGCCGGTGACGGCAGCGGTCGCCAGGACCATAAGCTCACTGCATGACCGACCACACCCGTACCCTCTCCCTGGTCCTGGGTCTGATCAGGAGCGGAGCGGCCGTGACCAGGCCGGACCTCGGCCGGCAGACCGGGCTGGGCCGGACGATCATCACGCAGCGGGTGGACCACGCGGTCCGGGTCGGCCTGGTGGCCGAGGGCGAGCCGGCCCCCTCCACCGGCGGACGGCCCTCCCGCATCCTGCGGATCGCGTCCGGCCGCGGTGCCGTCCTCGGCGCGGTGTTCGGCGCCACCCACCTGCACGCCGCGGTGACCGACCTCGACGGGACCCCGCTCGCCGACCGACGCGTGCCGTGGGACATCGAGTCGGGCCCCGAGGCATCCCTGGCCACGCTGGTCGGGACGGCGGAGCGGCTGCTGAGCCCGGAGCTGCGGGAGCGCCTGTGGGGGGTGTGCGTGGGCGTCCCCGGGCCGGTCGACTTCGCGCGCGGGACGCCGGTGCGGCCGCCCATCATGGCCGGCTGGCACGGCTTCCCGCTCCGGGACCGGCTCGAGGCGCACTACGACGTGCCGGCCTGGGTCGACAACGACGCCAACCTGATGGCGCTCGGTGCCTGGAGCCGGACCCGGGCGACCGCCGGTGACAACATCCTGCTGGTCAAGGCGAGCACCGGCATCGGCCTGGGGCTGATGTCCAGGGGCCGGCTGCACCGGGGAGCGCGCGGCGCGGCCGGCGACCTCGGGCACACCATCGTCGCCGAGGAGTCCCGGCACCGGTGCCGGTGCGGCAAGTTCGGGTGCCTCGAAGCCTTCGCGGGCGGCTGGGCCCTCAGCCGTGACGCCCGCGCCGCGGCCCTGGAGGGGCGCAGCCCCTTCCTGGCCGAGCGCCTGGAGCGGCTGGAGCGCCGGGACGCGCCGCTGGCCGTCACCGACGTGCTCGACGGCTGCCGGGCCGGCGACCGGGTCAGCACCGAGCTCGTCACCAGGGCGGGCGAGCTGGTCGGCGGGCAACTGGCGACGCTCGTCAGCGTCTTCAACCCCTCGACCGTCTACCTCGCCGGAGTGCTGGCGCAGGCCGGCGACGTGTTCCGGGACCCCGTCGCCGAGGTCGTGGCCAGACGCTCCCTGCCGCTGGCCACCGACGAACTCGTCATCGCCCGGGTCGACCTCGGCCGCGCCGAGGGAGTCGTCGGAGCGGCGACCCTGGCCGTGGACGAGCTGCTGCACCCGGACCTGCTCGACCAGTGGCTCCGGCAGGGCAGCCCGCGCGGGATCCGCGCCCGTACCGGCGACCTCACCGGGCCGCTTCCCCTCGACGTGCCGCTGGCGGGGGCGCGGTAGCGGCTCAGCTGCCCGCGGCCGGTACGTCGACCCAGCCGCCGCCGCGCGCCGAGTCGACGACCGCCTCGGCGAGCTCCGCCGCGCGCAGTCCGTCCGCGAAGGACGGCATCCCGGTGACCCGTTCGCCGCGGACCGCCGCGTAGGCGTCGGCCACGAAGTCGGCGAAGGCCTCGTAGTAACCCTGCGGATGCCCGGCCGGCAGACCGGCCGCCCGCCCGGTGGGGGCGCCGGGCCGGTTCGGGTCGCGCAGCAGCACCTCGTTGGCGGTCCGGCCGCCGATCCACAGCGACTCGGGGGTCTCCTGGCGGAACGCGTAGCTGGCGTCCGGGCCGTCGAAGGAGAACGACAGCGCGTTCTTGTACCCGGCGGAGACCTGGCTGACCACCACCGATCCGATCGCGCCGGCGTCGGTTTCGAGGAGGACGACCGCGCCGTCCTCGGTCTCGACCGGGCGCGGGGTGCCGTCGGCCCCCGGTCGCACCGGGACCGCGCGGGCGAAGGACGCGTTCACCCGGGTGATCCGCTGCCCGGTCACGAACTCGGCGAGATCGCACCAGTGGACCCCGATGTCCCCGAACGCGCGCGTGGCACCGCCGTCCGCCGGGTCGACCCGCCAGTTGGTGGCCTCGGTGCCGGCGAGCCAGTCCTGCAGATAGCTGCCGTGGATCAGCCAGGGCGGCCGGTGACCGGGCCGCCGGATCCGCTCGCGCGCCTCCCGTACGGACGCGTAGTAGCGGTAGACGAAGGGCACGGCGGTGACGAGCCCGCGCTCCGCCGCCAGTTCGGTGAGCTCGCGTGCGGTCGCGGCGTCGGTGGCCAGCGGCTTCTCGCAGACGACCGGCACCCCGGCGGCGAGGGCCGCGCGGCAGAACCCGGCGTGCGTGGCGTTGGGCGTGCACACGTGCAGGACGTCGACCCCGTGCCGCAGCAGCTCCTCGACCGAGCCGAAGCCCTGCCCGGCCCGGAACTCCGCGGCGGCGCGCCGGCCCTTCTCCGGCGTCGACCCGACCACGCCCACCACGTCGCCGCCGGCTACGAGCGCGGACCGGGTGTGCACGGCCCCCATGAAACCGGTACCGATGACACCGACACGCATGACACGCACCTCTTCTCTCTCCCAGGAGCTGACGGAGCTACCGGAGCTAACGCGTGAACAGATCGAAAAAGCGGAGAGCGATGACTCCCGCAAGGTCGACTTTTGCTCACCGTAAGCTAAAGTGGCGGGAACGCCAAGGAGGCCGCACATGAACCAGAGCCAGGCAGAGAGCCGGGAACCGGCCAGGCAGCCGGTCACCCTCTTCACCGGTCAGTGGGCGGATCTGCCGTTCGAGGAGGTGGCGCGGCTGGCGAGCGAGTGGGGCTACGACGGACTGGAGATCGCGGCCTCCGGCGACCATCTGGACCTGGCCCGCGCCGAGGCCGACCCCGACTACCTGCCCCACCGGCAGGCGATCCTGGAGCGCCACGGGCTGAAGGTCTGGGCGATCTCCCACCACCTCGGCGGCCAGGCCGTCTGCGACGACCCGATCGACTTCCGCCACCAGGCGATCCTGCGCCCGGAGGTCTGGGGCGACGGCGACCCGGAGGGCGTACGGCAGCGCGCGGCCGAGGACATGAAGCGCGCCGCCCGCGTCGCCCGCAGGCTCGGCGCAGACACCGTCGTCGGGTTCACCGGATCGAAGATCTGGAAGTACGTGGCGATGTTCCCGCCGGTCTCCCAGGCGGTGATCGACGAGGGGTACGAGGACTTCGCGCGCCGCTGGAACCCGATCCTCGACGTCTTCGACGCCGAGGGCGTGCGCTTCGCCCACGAGGTCCACCCGTCCGAGATCGCCTACGACTACTGGACCAGCGAGCGCACCCTCGAAGCGATCGGCCGCCGCCCGGCCTTCGGCTTCAACTGGGACCCCTCGCACATGATCTGGCAGGGCGTCGACCCCGTCGGCTTCATCACGGACTTCGCCGACCGCATCTACCACGTCGACTGCAAGGACACCCGCCTGCGGCCGCCGTCGGGGCGCGCCGGGATCCTCGGCTCCCACCTGCCCTGGGGCGACCCGCGCCGGCGCTGGGACTTCGTCTCCGTCGGCCACGGGGACATGCCCTGGGAGGACGCCTTCCGCGCCCTGGCCGCCATCGGCTACGACGGGCCCGTCTCGGTGGAGTGGGAGGACGCGGGCATGGACCGGCTGCACGGCGCGGCAGAGGCCGTCGGCCGGATCCGCTCCGCCCTGTGGCCGCTGCCGAAGGCGTCCTTCGACTCGGCGTTCAGCAACCAGTGAGCGCGCCGGGCGGGGGCAGACGACCTTGGGAGAGCGAGCGTGACGCGGGCTTCGCCGGCTTCCTGGTCCGGCGTCTGGCTGAGGTGTAGGAGATTGGCTGCCCGGCCGGGCGCAAGTGCGCCGCCGGGATCCTCGACCTGCTCACCGCGTGGACCAGCAGCGCGAACAGGCTCAGGCCGCCCACCCGGACGCCGGGCTTGCCGTGGTCAACGGCATGGGCTGGGCGCTGCGCCGCCTGGCTCACAGCGCCCGGTGGAACACCCCCGGCTGGGAACAGGTAGGCGACGGCGAGTTCGTCCGTTCGCATGGCCAGGCCGCGCCACTGCTTCAGCTGGTTGATGCATCGCTCGACCGCGCTGCATCGCCGTAGGCCTCGGCGTCGAAGGCCGGTGGGCGGCCGCAGGCGCGGCCTCGACGCAAGCGGTGGCCGGTCCGGTCGGACGGCTGGGGATGACGGCTCGGATTCCACGCCGGCGAAGGTGACCTCGGATCGCGCGGGATGAGTACGCGCGGTCCGCCGGCACCGCATCGGGTCGAGTCCTCTGTCTTCCGGGCCCGCTTCGCGCAACACGGATGCCGGCCACGAGGATCTCGGCGGCCGAGGCGTCGCCCGCCTGGCCTGCGGCCGCCATCGCGGGCCAATCCTTCGCCGGACCGTCCGAGATCGACCAAGCCGCCCGCCTCACTCGTCTGGCAACAGCCCGGCTCAACGCGCGGGCTCGGCCCTGGACAGGGGCAGACCTACACCGCCAACCCGCCTCCTACGCCGCCAGTACGTCTACACCGTTTGAGGAATCCAGCACTAGCGCTTGATACCTACGCCCGCCAGCAGACTGATCTGCGCGTCCGTGGGCTCCGTACCGTCGGCCGGTTTGGCAGGACGCCAGCGGTGGCAGCACACGATGCCGGGCTCGATCAGGTCGAGTCCGTCGAAGAAACGGCGTACGTCGCTGTGGGAACGGAACTGCACGGGTGCCCCGGACTTGGTGTAGACGTCCGCGACCTTGTTCCAGGTATCGGGATCGAAGTCGGGCGTGCAGTGGTTCATTGCGAGGGCGCTGCCGGCCGGAAGCGGGTCGAGCAGCCGGCGGATGATGGCGTACGGGTCGTGCGGGTCGGTGATGAAGTGCATGAGCGCGTTGAGGGAGAGCGCGATGGGCTGGTCGAAGTCCAGGACGTCCGCGTCCTGTACGGCGCTCATCAGCGCGTCGGGGTCTCTGACGTCGGCCTCGACATAGGCCGTACGTCCCTGCTTCGTGCTGCGCATGAGGCGTTCGGCGTACTTCAGGACGAGGGGGTCGTTGTCGGCGTACACGACGCGGGCGTCGGTCGCGACGGACTGGGCGACCTGGTGCAGGTTCGGTTCGGTCGGGATGCCCGTGCCGATGTCGAGCCACTGGCGGATGCCGTGCTCCTGCGCCAGGACACGGGTGGCACGGTGCATGAACGCCCGGTTCTCGCGGGCTGTCACGTAGATGCCGGGGTGGGCGGTGGCGGCGACCAGGGCCGCTTCCTTGTCTATCTCGAAGTGGTCCTTCCCGCCCAGGAAGTAGTCGTACATCCGGGCCGAGTGCGCCTTGCTCGTGTCGAGTTCTCGGCCGGCCTGGCTGGTGGTCATGTTCTCCCCTTCGTGCGTGTATGTCTTCAGCCCGCAGGCCAGGAATGGGCCCCGCTGCAGTCCCTGCCGTTCACCGCCCGTCACTTTGCGGCCACGGCGGAACGATCGCCGACGAGCAGGCTCGTCGCGGTGGACGGCCCGCAGTCCGCTCCGCCGCACAAGCGCTTCGTATCCCGTGTCCCAGGCCAGACGACGCGAGCCGCACGCACTGCAGCCGACGTCCGCGCATCTCACGAACGGCCGCCGGTGCGTCGCTGCTGGAACGGGGATCAGTCACGCCCAACCTCCTGGAGAGCTGCCAACGACCCTACCTGCGGAACGACTTGACGTCGTCACCAAGGTGATAACCGCGTTGCTGAAATTATCAGGGCGAAGGCGCAGCCTGTCACTGCCCGGAACGGGTGCGGGGCCGGCCGCGCCGAGAGGAACGGCGATGGTCGCCTTCCGCCCGGCACCTGCTCGTTCGCGTCCTGTCGTTCTGACCCGCCGCACCGCAGGACCGAGCCCGCCTCAGGGGTGCCTGACGGCGGGGCGGAGGCCCGGATGCCGGGGCGCCGCGGGTGCCGCTTTCGCGGCCGCCTGGAGGACACGGTCGGCCGGCCCCGCACCAGCGCGCCGCTCCCGTTCATCTCCGACCACCCCGACGCCGTCCTCTCCCCGGTACGGCCTACCGCGCTTCCCCGGCAGGCGCAGTACCAGAACGCTACGGCAGGCACACGGGCCATGGCACGTCGTGGCCCGGCAGCAATCCCTACGGGTGAACCTGGGTTGACGAACCGGGCGCGGTGCTGGAGGAGCGGCCTGGGGCCGAAACCGGAGGTGGCCGGCGTCGCCGTGTAGCCGGACCGGGGCGCGGTGTCCGGGCCTGCGGGATTTCCTATCCTGGACCGGCCCGCCACCTCCGCCCGCGCGAAAGAGGCCCCCGTTGGAGCACCACCCCACCCCCCGGCAGATCCCGGTCGTCGTCCTCGCCGGATTCCTGGGGTCCGGGAAGACCACGCTCCTCAACCACCTGCTGCACCGCAGCGGAGGCAGCCGGATCGGGGCGATCGTCAACGACTTCGGGGCCATCGAGATCGACGCGATGGCCGTGGCCGGCGCCCTCGGCGACTCGACCGTCTCGCTCGGCAACGGGTGCCTGTGCTGCGCCGTCGACGCCAGTGAACTGGACGTCTACCTGGAGCGGCTCGCGGGGCCCGGCACCGGAGTCGACGTCGTCGTCATCGAGGCCAGCGGTCTCGCCGAACCCGAGGAACTCGTCCGGATGCTGCTCGCCAGCGAGCACCCCGGCATCGTCTACGGCGGCCTCGTCGAGGTCGTCGACGCCGCCGAGTTCGACGACACCCGCGCCAAGCACCCCGAGATCGACCGGCACCTCGCCCTCGCCGACCTGGTCGTCGTCAACAAGCTCGACCGGGCCGCGGAGGGCGGCGAGCGCGTCCTCGGGCTGGTCCGGTCGCTCAGCGACCGCGGGGCCGCCGTCGTCCCCGCGACCTACGGCCGTGTCGACCCCGAGTTCCTGTTCGACTGCCGGCCCAGCACCGAGCGCGTCGGACAGCTGTCCTTCGACGACCTGCACGACCACCACGACGGCCACGCCGACGGCGGTGAGCACGAGGGGCATCTGCACGCCGCCTACGACACCCTGTCCTTCGCCACCGCGCTGCCCCTCGACCCCCGTCGGCTGATGGCCTTCCTCGACAGCCGTCCCGAGGGGCTCTACCGGATCAAGGGGTACGTCGACTTCGGGCCGTACGACCCGGGCAACCGGTACGCCGTGCATGCCGTGGGCCGGTTCCTGCGGTTCTACCCGGAGGCCCGGGGGCGCGGCGAGGAACGGCTCACGCAGCTCGTGCTGATCGGCTCCGGCGTCGACGCGACCGCGCTCCGCAAGGAGCTGGAGGCGTGCACGAACGACGCCCCACACGCCGACGAACACGGCATGTGGGGCGTCCTGCGCTACGTCCAGGGCCTGACGGACGGCCCCGACGGAGACGGGTACGAGGCCTAGACCGGGCCCGCCACCACCCACACCGTCTTCGCCAGCGACACGCCGGAGCCGTCGCGGCGCGGGTCGATCTCCGGGAGGTCGACCGGGGTGCCGTTCTTCTGCGCCGCCTTCGCCGGGACCGGGCCCGCCCAGGCGAAGGACAGGCAGTCCTCGCCCTTCAGGAACCGCTGGCAGCGCACGCCGCCGGTGGCCCGGCCCTTGCGGGGGTACTGGTCGAACGGCGTCAGCTTGGCCGTCGTCTGCACCGAGTCGTCGAGGGTGCCGCGCGAGCCGGCCACCGTGAAGACCACCGCGTCGGCCGCCGGGTCGACGGCGGTGAAGGAGATGACCTTCGCGCCCTCGGTGAGCTTGATGCCCGCCATACCGCCCGCCGGACGGCCCTGCGGGCGCACCTGGGAGGCCTGGTAGCGCAGCAGTTGCGCGTCGTCCGTGATGAAGACCAGGTCCTCCTCGCCGGTGCGCAGCTCCATCGCGCCGACGATCCGGTCGCCCTCCTTGAGGGTGATGACCTCCAACTCGTCCTTGTTGGACGGGTAGTCGGGGACCACGCGCTTGACCACGCCCTGCTCGGTGCCGAGGGCGAGACCCGGCGAGGACTCGTCCAGGGTGGTCAGGCAGACCACCGTCTCGCCGTCCTCCAGCGAGAGGAACTCGGAGAGCGGGGCGCCGCCGGCCAGGTTCGGGGCGGTCGCCGTCTCCGGGAGCTGGGGGAGGTCGACGACGTTGACGCGCAGCAGCCGGCCCGTCGAGGTGACCGCGCCGATCTCACCGCGCGCGGTCGCGGGGACCGCCGAGACGATGACGTCGTGCTTGGCGCGCTTGCCGTCGGCGTCCGCCGGGAACGGCTCGCCGTTCATGGTGCGGGCGAGCAGGCCCGTCGAGGACAGCAGCACCCGGCACGGGTCGTCGGCCACCTGGAGGTCCACCACGGCCGCCGGGGCGCCCGAGGCCTCCAGCAGGACGGTGCGCCGTTCGGTGCCGAACTTCTTGGCCACCGCGGCCAGTTCGGCCGAGACCAGCTTGCGCAGCTCCGCGTCCGAGTCCAGGATCCGGGTCAGCTCGGCGATCTCCGCGGTGAGCCTCTCCTTCTCCGACTCCAGCTCGATGCGGTCGTACTTGGTCAGACGGCGCAGGGGCGTGTCCAGGATGTACTGCGTCTGGATCTCCGACAGCGAGAAGCGCTCCATCAGGCGCTCCTTGGCCTGCGCGCTGTTCTCGCTGGAGCGGATCAGCCGGATGACCTCGTCGATGTCGACGAGGGCGGTGAGCAGACCCTCCACCAGGTGCAGGCGGTCGCGACGCTTGCCGCGGCGGAACTCGCTGCGCCGGCGGACCACGTCGAAGCGGTGGTCCAGGTAGACCTCGAGCAGCTCCTTGAGGCCGAGGGTGAGCGGCTGGCCGTCCACCAGGGCCACGTTGTTGATGCCGAAGGACTCCTCCATCGGCGTCAGCTTGTAGAGCTGCTCCAGGACCGCCTCCGGCACGAAGCCGTTCTTGATCTCGACGACCAGGCGCAGCCCGTGCTCGCGGTCGGTGAGGTCCTTGACGTCGGCGATGCCCTGCAGCTTCTTGGCGTTGACCAGGTCCTTGATCTTGGCGATGACCTTCTCGGGGCCGACCGTGAAGGGCAGTTCGGTGATGACCAGGCCCTTGCGGCGGGCCGTCACCGTCTCCACCGCCACCGTGGCCCGGATCTTGAAGGTGCCGCGGCCCGTCTCGTAGGCGTCCCGGACCCCCTCCAGGCCGACGATCCGGCCGCCGGTGGGCAGGTCGGGGCCGGGGACGTGCTTCATCAGCGCGTCCAGGTCCGCGTTCGGGTAGCGGATCAGGTGCCGGGCGGCCGCGATGACCTCGCCGAGGTTGTGCGGCGGCATGTTCGTCGCCATGCCGACGGCGATCCCCGACGAGCCGTTCACCAGCAGGTTCGGGAACGCGGCGGGCAGCGCCACCGGCTCCTGCTCCTGGCCGTCGTAGTTGGGCGCGAAGTCGACCGTGTCCTCGTCGATCGACTCGGTCATCAGGCTGGTCGCCTCGGCCATCCGGCACTCGGTGTACCGCATGGCGGCCGGCGGGTCGTCGTTGCCCAGCGAGCCGAAGTTGCCGTGGCCGTCGACCAGCGGGACCCGCATCGAGAACGGCTGGGCCATGCGCACCAGCGCGTCGTAGATCGACGAGTCGCCGTGCGGGTGCAGCTTGCCCATCACCTCGCCGACCACACGCGCGCACTTCACGTAGGCGCGGTCGGGGCGCACACCCATCTCGTTCATCTGGTAGACGATCCGGCGGTGCACCGGCTTGAGGCCGTCGCGGGCGTCCGGCAGGGCGCGCGAGTAGATGACCGAGTACGCGTACTCGAGGTAGGAGCCGCGCATCTCGTCCACGACGTCGATGTCGAGGATTCTCTCCTCGAACGAGTCGTCGGGCGGCGGGGTCTTCGTGCTGCGGCGGGCCATCGCTGCCGGCTCCTTGCTCATGCGTGAACGGGATCTGACGCGGACCATTGTGGACCGCGGCACTGACAACCCGGGCCAGGACCCGGTCTCCGCGGCCCGCCCCGGTGCCCGGAGGCCGCCCGGAGCGCGGCCCGGAGATATTCGAGGCGGGTCGGACGCAGGCTACGCGATCCACCCGCGCGATCCGCTGTGGGCGTACGTCGGGCGGGAACTTCGCCCGGCCCCCGCACGCTTGCATACAGTGGCAGGACCGGTAGAAAAACCGCGGTTCGGGACCGCTTCCGCGAGCGAAGGGACGTACATGCCCATGGGTCACACGACCACGGCCGAGACAGGCTCCGGGGGCCTGGCAGCGACCGAGCACCGCTTGGCCAACGGTCTGCGCGTGGTGCTCTCCGAGGACCACCTGACCCCGGTCGCGGCGGTCTGCCTCTGGTACGACGTCGGCTCCCGGCACGAAGTCAAGGGGCGTACCGGCCTGGCTCACCTTTTCGAGCACCTGATGTTCCAGGGCTCCGCCCAGGTGAAGGGCAACGGCCACTTCGAGCTCGTCCAGGGCGCCGGCGGCTCGCTCAACGGCACCACGAGCTTCGAGCGCACCAACTACTTCGAGACCATGCCCGCCCACCAGCTGGAGCTCGCCCTCTGGCTGGAGGCCGACCGCATGGGCTCGCTGCTCGCGGCCCTGGACGACGAGTCGATGGAGAACCAGCGGGACGTCGTCAAGAACGAGCGCCGCCAGCGCTACGACAACGTCCCCTACGGCACGGCCTTCGAGAAGCTGACCGCGCTCGCCTACCCGGAGGGCCACCCGTACCACCACACGCCGATCGGCTCGATGGCCGACCTGGACGCGGCCACCCTGGAGGACGCCCGCGCGTTCTTCCGCACCTACTACGCGCCCAACAACGCGGTGCTCTCCGTGGTCGGCGACATCGACCCGGAGCAGACCCTCGCCTGGATCGAGAAGTACTTCGGTTCCATCCCGGCGCACGACGGCAAGCCCACCCCGCGCGACGGCTCGCTGCCCGAGGTCATCGGCGAGCAGCTGCGCGAGGTCGTCGTCGAGGAGGTGCCCGCGCGGGCGCTGATGGCCGCCTACCGGCTCCCGGAGGACGGCACGCGCGCGTCCGACGCGGCCGACCTGGCCCTCACCGTCCTCGGCGGCGGCGAGTCCTCCCGCCTCTACAACCGCCTGGTCCGGCGCGACCGTACGGCCGTCGCGGCCGGCTTCGGCCTGCTGCGGCTCGCCGGTGCGCCCTCGCTCGGCTGGCTGGACGTGAAGACCTCCGGTGACGTCGAGGTGCCGGTCATCGAGGCCGCCATCGACGAGGAGCTCGCCCGGTTCGCCGAACAGGGCCCGACGCCCGAGGAGATGGAGCGCGCCCAGGCCCAGTTGGAGCGCGAGTGGCTGGACCGGCTCGGCACCGTCGCGGGCCGCGCGGACGAACTGTGCCGCTTCGCCGTCCTGTTCGGCGACCCGCAGCTCGCCCTGACCGCCGTCCAGCGCGTCCTCCAGATCACCCCGGAAGAGGTCCAGGAGGTCGCCAAGGCCCGTCTGCGGCCCGACAACCGCGCGGTGCTCGTCTACGAGCCGCTGTCCGCGGAGTCCGCGGAGCACACCCAGGAGGCGGGGCGCGGCGAGGACCCGGAGCAGGAAGCGACCGTAGAGGCCGGCAACGAGAACGAGGAGACGGCCAAGTGACCGAGCTCGCCACCATGGACTTCCACCCCCAGCCGCAGCCCGGCGAGGCCAAGCCCTGGGCCTTCCCGGCACCCGACCGCGGCACCCTGGACAACGGCCTGACCGTGCTGCACTGCCACCGCCCCGGTCAGCAGGTCGTCGCCGTCGAGGTGCTCCTGGACGCGCCCCTGGACGCCGAGCCGGCCGGCCTGGACGGCGTCGCCACGATCATGGCGCGCGCCTTCTCCGAGGGCACCGACAAGCACTCCGCCGAGGAGTACGCCGCCGAGCTCGAGCGGGCCGGGGCCACCCTCGACGCGCACGCCGACCACCCCGGCGTCCGGATCAGCCTGGAGGTCCCGGCCTCCCGGCTCGCCAAGGGCCTCGGGCTGCTCTCCGACGCCCTGCGGGCGCCCGCCTTCGCCGAGAGCGAGGTCGAGCGGCTGGTCCGCAACCGCCTCGACGAGATCCCGCACGAGCTGGCCAACCCCAGCCGCCGCGCCGCCAAGGAGCTCTACAAGGAGCTGTTCCCGTCGACCGCGCGGATGTCCCGGCCGCGCCAGGGCACCGAGGACACCGTCGAGAAGATCGACGCGGCCGCCGTCCGTGCCTTCTACGACCGGCACGTGCGCCCCGCCACGGCCACGGCGGTCGTCGTCGGCGACCTGACCGGCATCGACCTGGACGAGCTGCTCGGCGAGACCCTGGGCGCCTGGCGCGGCTCCACCGCGCAGCCCCGCCCGGTCCCGGCGGTGACGGCCGACGACACCGGCCGGGTCGTCATCGTGGACCGCCCCGGCGCCGTCCAGACCCAGCTGCTCATCGGCCGCGTCGGCCCCGACCGGCACGACCGGGTCTGGCCCGCCCAGGTGCTCGGCACCTACTGCCTGGGCGGCACCCTCACCTCCCGCCTGGACCGCGTCCTGCGCGAGGAGAAGGGCTACACCTACGGCGTCCGTTCCTTCGGGCAGGTCCTGCGGTCCGCCCCCGACGGCACCGGCGCCTCGATGCTCGCCATCAGCGGCTCCGTGGACACCCCGAACACCGGCCCGGCCCTGTCGGACCTGTGGACGGTGCTGCGCACGCTCGCCGCCGGGGGCCTCACGGACGCCGAGCGCGACGTGGCCGTGCAGAACCTCGTCGGGGTGGCGCCGCTCAAGTACGAGACGGCGGCGGCCGTCGCGGGCACCCTGGCCGATCAGGTCGAGCAGTACCTGCCCGACGACTTCCAGGCCACGCTGTACCGCCAACTGGCCGCCACCGGCACCGTGGAGGCCACCGCGGCGGTCGTGAACGCCTTCCCGGTGGACCGCCTGGTGACGGTCCTCGTCGGGGACGCGGCGCAGATCAAGGAGCCCGTGGAGGCCCTCGGGATCGGCGAAGTCACGGTCGTCGCCGCCGAGTAGCGGCACGCGCGTGCGGAGCCCTGGTGACCACCCGGTCACCAGGGCTCTGGAATGTCCGAATTGGGGCGGAGGTTGCCTGTCTGCCCTGTGGGATGTGCGACAAAAACCGTGATCCGTTTGAGCATTGAAGGTGGGCCCTCGTAGGTTCTTCCGGGCTGTCCGTCAGGCATCGCGCCGCGTCCGCGGCACCGGACAGCCATCGCCGAGTCCCCGTACGGCGCGAGCCAGGGGAGCCGGGGACCCACGCAGTCCCTGGGGTGAATCGGGCGCCCGCGCATGTCGCGAGGGGGTCCGTAGGAGACCTTCCTGCTCCGAACCCGTCAGCTAACCCGGTAGGCGAGAGGGAAGGAAAGGACCAGCCTCTACATGGCGTTCATGTGCGCCTCCGGGAAGCACCGTCGTCCCGGCCGGGTGAAGCGCACCACCGCGCAGGCCGCCGGCATCGCGGCCCTCACCACCACGGGTGTCATCGGCACCGTCTCCGCAGCCCCGGCGGTCGCCGCCGAGAACTCCGTGGAGCAGACCGGCCTCACCCCGGTCATCACGATCAGCGACTCCGTCGCCGAGCAGATCGACGCCCAGGCCGTCGCCCAGAAGGCGGTCGCCGAGCGCAAGGCGGCCGAGGAGGCCGCCCGGAAGAAGGCCGCGGAGCAGGCCAAGAAGGAGCGTGCTGCCAAGGCGCGCGCCGCCCGCGAGGCCGAGCGCAAGCGCCTCAACACCTTCGTCGCGCCGATCAGCGGCTCCTACGTCTCCACCGGCTACAAGACCGGCGGCTCCCTGTGGTCCTCCGGTGCCCACACCGGCATCGACTTCCACGCAGCGAGCGGTACGGTCGTGCACGCGGTCGGCACCGGCACGGTCGTCTCCACCGGCTGGGGCGGGGCGTACGGCAACGAGATCGTCATCAAGATGGCCGACGGCATGTACACCCAGTACGGCCACCTCTCGTCCATCGGCGTCTCGGTGGGGCAGCAGGTCACGCCGGGCCAGCAGATCGGGCTCTCCGGCGCGACCGGCAACACGACCGGCCCCCACCTCCACTTCGAGGCCCGTACGACCCCCGAGTACGGCTCCGACGTCGACCCGGTCGCCTACCTCCGCAAGCACGGCGTGAACGTCTGAGGGAGCCGGACGGCTGCGCTGAGGCCGACGTGGCCTCGGCCGGGTGCGGGTGCGTGGGGGTTGCTCGCGCAGTTCCCCGCGCCCCTTTCAGGGGCGTCACGGGCAGCGCCCCTTCAGGGGCGCGGGGAACTGCGCGACCGGCCACGACGCGCCCGCAGCCGACCACCGTGCGACAACAACTCGTGAGAAGTTCCGCAGCCCCGGCCCGTGCGCCGGGGCTTTCGTCGTTTTCGTGCCGCTGCTGTCCAAAATATATCCCTGGATTCCGGCCCCCCTTCGGAAATTCCGGCTCATTGCAATAGAGTCACGGAACGAGCGCCACTCGGCGGCGTTTCACGGGGATTAAGGCGGAGGTCGGACATGCGTATTCCGGCGCACTCGGTATGCACGGCGATCCGGGACGACATCGTCGCGGGTGTCTACGAGCGGGGCAGCCGGCTCACCGAGGAACTCCTGGCCCGTCGTTACGGGGTCTCGCGCGTCCCCGTCCGTGAGGCCCTGCGCACCCTGGAGGCCGAGGGCTTCGTGGTGACGCGCCGGCACGCGGGCGCGTGCGTGGCCGAACCGACCGAGCAGGAGGCCGCCGACCTGCTGGAGATGCGCATGCTCCTGGAGCCGCTCGGCGCCTCCCGGGCCGCCCAGCGCCGCACCGAGGCCCACCTCAAGGTGCTGCGCGGACTGGTCAGGCTGGGGCAGGAGCGGGCCCGGCGGGGCAACAGCGAGGATCTGCGCTCCCTGGGCGGCTGGTTCCACGAGACGCTCGCGCAGGCCTCCGGCAGCCACGCCCTGACCTCGACGCTCACCCAGCTGCGTCACAAGATCGCCTGGATGTACACCGTGGAGACGCCCGCCAACCCCGTGGAGTCCTGGACGGAGCACGGCGCCATCGTGGACGCGGTGGCGCGGGGGGACGGCGACCGTGCCCGGGCGATCACGGCCCTGCACACCGAACGCTCGACGGTCTCCCACCGGCTGCGATTTCCCGGCGCCACCGAACGGGCGAACGGTGTGAGGACTTCGCAACATCCCGTAAACATGTCGGGCCTGCGGCATTAACACGCGCGCCGTATACAAAGAGGTGTTATTCGGCGGGGCGTATTTTCGCTGCCCGAATTCAAGCGCGCCGGGAATTAACGGGCGCGCTCGTTTCGTATGCCCGCGGTAAAGTCGGGTGCCGGGTTTCCGTGAACTCCCGGGCGGGATCGTCGTAAAGCCGGGTGCGGGTTCCGTATGGGCGGCGGGGAAACGGCGAGGCCGCGCCGACCCCTGTGGGGGTGGCGCGGCCCCGGACGTGCGGGCGCAGGTCGCTCAGACGGTCTCGGGGAGCTCTTCGAGACCCTCGGCGACCAGCTTGGCCAGGCGGTCGAGCGCGGCGTCCGCGCCCTCGGCGTCGGAGGCGAGGACGATCTCCTCGCCGCCCTGGGCGCCCAGCCCCAGGACAGCCAGCATGGAGGCCGCGTTGACGGGGTTGCCGTCGGCCTTGGCGATCGTCACCGGGATGCCTGCGGCCGTGGCGGCCCGGACGAAGATGGAAGCGGGGCGGGCGTGGAGGCCCTCGGCCCAGCCGACGTTGACGCGGCGCTCAGCCATGTGATGCTGCCCTTCGGTGTTCAGGGTTGTCTAGACCAGTTTCCCATATCGTGAAGCGTGCCCGGAGGGGGCGTGTGCCCCTCCGGGTCGGGTCGCCGGACCGCGGCCTCGGTCCGACGTCCGTCCTCCACAGACTGCCTCGCGCCGTTGTCGGACGCGAGCCGTACTCTGGGGCCCATGCAGACCCCGGCGGACCCGCAGGACCGGCACGAGTACCCGTCCCACTGGGAGGCTGACGTGGTGCTGCGCGACGGGGGTACCGCGCGCGTCCGGCCCATCACCGTCGATGACGCCGAGCGCCTGGTCAGCTTCTACGAGCAGGTCTCGGACGAGTCGAAGTACTACCGCTTCTTCGCGCCCTACCCCAGGCTCTCCGCCAAGGACGTCCACCGCTTCACGCACCACGACTTTGTGGACAGGGTGGGGCTCGCGGCCACCATCGGCGGCGAGTTCATCGCAACCGTACGCTATGACCGCATTGGCCCGGGCGGGACGCCCGCCTCCGCGCCCGCCGACGAGGCCGAGGTCGCCTTCCTCGTCCAGGACGCCCACCAGGGCCGGGGCGTCGCCTCCGCCCTGCTCGAGCACATCGCGGCCGTCGCGCGTGAGCGCGGGATCCGCCGCTTCGCCGCCGAGGTGCTGCCCGCCAACACCAAGATGATCAAGGTGTTCATGGACGCCGGCTACACCCAGAAGCGCAGCTTCGAGGACGGTGTCGTCCGCCTGGAGTTCGACCTGGAGCCCACCGACCGCTCCCTCGCCGTGCAGCGCGCCCGCGAGCAGCGCGCGGAGGCCCGTTCGGTACGACGGCTGCTGGCACCGGGGTCCGTGGCCGTGATCGGCGTCGGCCGCACGCCCGGCGGGGTCGGCCGCAGCGTCCTCGGCAATCTGCGGGACGCCGGCTTCACCGGCCGCCTGCACGCCGTGAACCGGGCCTTCCCCGACGACCTGAAGGAGGTCGACGGGGTGCCGGCACACCGCTCCGTGCGGGACATCGACGGGCCCGTCGACCTCGCGGTGGTCGCGGTACCCGCCGAGCACGTCCCCGACGTCGTCACCGAGTGCGGCGAGCACGGCGTCCAGGGACTCGTCGTCCTCGCCGCGGGCTACGCGGAGAGCGGTCCCGACGGCCGCGAGCGCCAGCGCGCCCTCGTCCGGCAGGCCCGCACCTACGGCATGCGCATCATCGGCCCCAACGCCTTCGGGATCATCAACACCGCGGACGGCATCCGGCTGAACGCCTCCCTCGCACCCGAGATGCCCCGCCCCGGCCGCATCGGCCTGTTCGCCCAGTCCGGCGCCATCGGCATCGCCCTGCTCTCCCGGCTGCACCGGCGCGGCGGCGGCGTCACCGGCACCACCGGCGTCTCCACCTTCGTCTCCTCCGGCAACCGCGCGGACGTCTCCGGCAACGACGTCCTCCAGTACTGGTACGACGACCCCGAGACCGACGTCGTCCTCATGTACCTGGAGTCCATCGGCAACCCGCGCAAGTTCACCCGCCTCGCGCGGCGGACGGGGGCGGCGAAGCCGCTCGTCGTGGTGCAGGGCGCGGGGCAGGCGCCGCCGGGCCACGCGGTCCGGGCGACGCGGCTGCCGCACGCCACGGTGTCCGCGCTGCTCAGGCAGGCCGGGGTGATCCGCGTCGACACGATCACCGAACTGGTCGACGCGGGGCTGCTGCTCGCCCGGCAGCCGCTGCCTGCGGGGCCGCGGGTGGCGATCCTCGGCAACTCGGAGTCGCTCGGGCTGCTGACCTACGACCGGTGCCTCGCGGAGGGGCTGCGGCCGGCCCGGCCGCAGGACCTGACGACGCGGGCGAGTGCCGCGGACTTCCACCAGGCGCTGTCGCGGGCGCTGGCCGACGACTCGTGCGACGCGGTGGTCGTCACGGCCATCCCGACGATCGGTGAGGGGGCGGTCGGGGACGCGGAGCTGGCGGACGCGCTGCGCTCGGCGGCCGAAGAGGTTCCGGGGAAGCCGGTGCTGGTGGTGCACGTGGAGCTCGGGGGGCTGGCGGAGGCGCTTTCGGCCGCGGGCCGTACCGCACCTTCGGCTGGTGCGACGGCACCCGGCACTGGTGGCGGTGCCCACCCGTTCCGCCCTGCGGAACGCCTGCCCACCGCGGAAGCCGCGCAAGCGGGGGAACGCCTGCCCACCGCGGGAGCCGCGGAAGCCGCGCAAGCGGGGGGAAGCCTGCCCACCGTGGAAGGCGCGGGAGCCGCGGGAGCGGGGGAACGCCTGCCTGCCGCGGGAGCCGCGGAACGCCTGCCCGCCGCGGAGGCCGGGGGCCCCACAGGAGTGGTGGCACCGTCGGTCACGCTGCCGCGGTCTCCGAAGCGCTTCGCCGCCGAGATCCCCGAGGCCTCCCGGACCCCCCACCCCCACTCCCGCCTCATCCCCGCCTACCCCGCCGCCGAGCGGGCCGTTCGGGCGCTCGCCGAGGCCGTGAAGTACGCGCAGTGGCAGCGGGAGGCCGCCGAGCCCGGGAAGGTGCCCGAGTACGACGACATCGACGAGCGGGGCGCCGCCGAGCTGATCGGCGGGCTGCTCGAACGCGGCGAGGGGCTCACCATCGGCGCCGAGGAGACCTGCCGGCTCCTCGGCAGGTACGGCATCGACGTGCACCGCGCCCTGCCCGCCCCCACCCCCGATGCCGCCGCCGACGCCGCCCGCGCCCTCGGCTACCCCGTCGCCCTCAAGGCCACCGCCCCCCACCTGCGGCACCGCGCCGACCTGGGCGGTGTCCGGCTCGACCTGGCGGACGAGGAGCAACTGCGGCGGGCGTACGACGAGTTGAGCGAGCTGTTCGGGGCGCCCGAGGAGCTGCGGCCGGTGGTGCAGCGGATGGCGCCCCGGGGCGTGGACACAGTCGTCCGGGCCGTGATCGACCCGGCCGCCGGAGCCGTGGTGTCCTTCGGCCTCGCCGGGGCCGCCTCGCAGCTGCTCGGGGACATGGCGCACCGGCTGGTTCCGGTCACCGACCGGGACGCCACCTCACTGGTGCGCTCGATCCGGACGGCACCCCTGCTGTTCGGCTGGCGCGGCTCGGCCCCCGTCGACACGCCCGCTCTGGAGGAGCTGCTGCTCAGGGTCTCCCGGCTGGTGGACGACCACCCCGAGGTCGTCGCGGTCACCCTGGAGCCGGTCGTGGTCGCCCCGCAGGGCGTGAGCGTGCTGGGCGCAACCGTGCGTCTCGCCCCGCCTCCCGCCCGCGACGATCTGGGCCCGCGCACCCTGCCCGCCTACTGATCCGCCGGCCCTCCGGGACGAACGCCCGCACGCCCCGTCGCCGTTCGACGGCGCCGCGGGCGACCGCCGTGGCGCCGGACGCGACCGCGCACGACTGGCCCGGGTCCCCCTGCCCACGGATTAGGATGGACGCCATGGCCAAGACCAGTACGACGACCCAGGGGCTGCGTGTCGCGATCGAGCGCAGCGGCTACTACCCGGCCCTCGTGGCCGAGGCGGTGGAGGCCGCCATCGGCGGCGAGCCGATCCGGTCGTACCTGGTCCACCAGGAGACGACGTTCGACCAGAACGAGGTGCGGCGGCACGTCACCGTGCTCGTCCTCACCGGCAACCGCTTCATCGTCAGCCACACCGACGAGCAGGCCGCCGACAGCACCTCCCCGACGCCGTACGCGACCACCTCCACCGAGTCGGTTAAGCTCGGCCGGATCTCGTCGGTGGTGGTGAGCCGGGTCGTGGCCAACCCGGAGCAGTACACACCGGGCACCCTGCCCCGCGAGATCGTGCTGACCATCGGCTGGGGCGCCGTCTCCCGCATCGACCTGGAGCCCGCCGCCTGCGGCGACCCCAACTGCGAGGCGGACCACGGCTACACCGGCAACTCCACGGCGGACGACCTCAGTCTGCGGGTCAGCGAGGCCGGGGACGGCCCGGAGACGGTGCGCCAGGCGCTCGCCTTCGCGCAGGCCATCTCCGAGGCGACCGCGGACGTCACCCGCTGATGGCGTACGCCGCCTGGGACCATCCCGAACCTCTCGCCCTCGGATCCGCGCCGCTGCCCGAGTACGGCAGCGGTTCCCTCGCCGACCTGCTGCCCACCCTGGCCGCGGGCATGGCCGTACCCGGAATGACCGCGTCGATCACGGAGCTGACGCCCGCCGACCGCAACTGCGTCTTCCTGATCGACGGTCTGGGATGGGAGCAGATCAGGGCCCACCCGGACGAGGCGCCCTTCCTGACCTCGCTGCTCGGCAGCTCGCGCGGCGGCACCGGACGGCCCCTCACCGCCGGCTACCCGGCGACCACCGCGACTTCCCTCGCCTCCGTCGGCACCGGCCTGCCGCCGGGCGCGCACGGCCTGCCCGGCTACACGGTCCGCAACCCGCAGACCCAGGAGCTGATGAACCAGCTGCGCTGGCAGCCCTGGACCGACCCGGCCGCCTGGCAGCCGTACCCCACCGTCTTCCAGCTCGCCCAGCACGCCGGCGTGCACGCCGCCCAGGTGTCCTCCCCGCATTTCGAGCACACCCCGCTCACCAAGGTCGCGCTCAGCGGCGGAACGTTTCACGGGCGGCTGACCGGCGAGGAGCGGATGGACCTCGCGGCGGAGCAGCTCGCCGCCGCCGACCGCGCCCTGGTCTACACGTACTACGCCGAACTGGACGGCGCCGGGCACCGCTACGGCGTGGACTCCGACACCTGGCGCGGCCAGCTCATGCACGTCGACCGGCTCGTGCAGCGGCTCGCCGAGCAACTCCCGGCGCGCAGCGCGCTGTACGTCACCGCCGACCACGGCATGGTCGACATCCCGTTCGACGAAGAGCACCGCATCGACTTCGACGAGGACTGGGAGCTCAAGGCAGGCGTCGCCCTGCTCGGCGGCGAGGGACGGGCCCGGCACGTCTACGCGGTGCCCGGCGCCGCGAACGACGTCCTGACCTGCTGGCGCGAGGTGCTCGGCGAGCAGTTCTGGGTGGCCTCCCGGGACGAGGCGATCGCGGCCGGCTGGTTCGGCCCGCCGGACCGGTTCGAGGAGCGGGTGTACGACCGGATCGGCGACGTGGTCGCGGCCGCGCACGACGACGTCCTGATCATCGCCTCGGAGCGGGAGCCCAAGGAGTCGGCCATGGTCGGCAACCACGGCTCGATGACCCCCGCCGAGCAGCTCGTGCCGCTGCTCGAAGTACGCTCCTGACACCCTGCCCCCGCCCTGCCCCCACCACTGACCGAAAGGTGTTCAACTCCCCATGCCCGAGCTGGTGTTCTTCTCCGGAACGATGGACTGCGGGAAGTCGACGCTGGCGCTGCAGATCGCGCACAACCGGTCGGCGAGGGGGCTGCAGGGTCTGATCTTCACCCGGGACGACCGGGCGGGGGAGGGGAAGCTCTCGTCGCGGCTCGGTCTGGTGACCGACGCGGTCGAGGCGGTGCCGGGCATGGATCTGTACGCCCACGTCGTCGACCGGATCTCGCAGGGCGGCAGGGTCGACTACCTGATCGTCGACGAGGCGCAGTTCCTGGAGCCGGAGCAGATCGACCAACTGGCGCGGGTCGTGGACGACCTGGGCCTGGACGTCTTCTCCTTCGGCATCACCACCGACTTCCGCACGAAGCTCTTCCCCGGCTCGCGGCGGCTGATCGAACTGGCGGACCGCCTTGAGACGCTCCAGGTGGAGGCGATGTGCTGGTGCGGGGCGCGTGCCACGCACAACGCCCGCACGGTGGGCGGCGAGATGGTGGTGGAAGGCGAACAGGTCGTCGTCGGTGACGTGAGCAGTCCCGCGGCGGAGGTCGGCTACGAGGTGCTGTGCCGACGTCACCACCGCCGCCGTGTGACGAGCGCTGCCGCCCACGCCGGCGCGCTCTCGCCGGACGTCCTGCCGGTGACCTCCGACTGATTCCGGCCGCCTGATTCCGGCCGCCTGATCCCGGCCTCGCGCAAAGGAGCAGCCTCCATGACCGCCCGTTTCAAGGACAAGGTCGTCGTCGTCACCGGGGCCGGAGCCGGCATCGGCCGGGCCAGCGCCAGGGCCTTCGCCCGTGAGGGTGCCACCGTGGTCGCCGCCGGGGCCCGGCCGGAGTCCATCGAGGAGACGGTGCGGCTCGTCGCAGCGGACGGCGGCACGGCCGCCGCTGTCGTCGCCGACGTCACCCGGCCCGAGGACATGGAACGCCTGGTGCGCACCACGGTGGACCGCCACGGCGGACTGCACGTCGCGCACAACAACGCGGGCGTCTTCGGCAGGCCCGCCCCGGTCGCCGACCTGGACCTGTCGGCGTGGCAGTCCGTGCTGGACGTCAACCTGAACGGTGTCCTGCTCAGCATGCAGCCGGAGATCCGGCACATGCGGGCGCACGGCGGCGGTGTCATCGTCAACACCGCGTCCAACATCGGATACCACGGGCGCCGCCCCGGCATGGCCGCCTACGCCGCGTCCAAGGCCGCCGTGAGCACCCTCACCCGGGTCGCCGCCCTGGACCACATCAAGGACAACGTGCGCATCAACGCGGTGAGCCCCGGCGCCACGGACACCGGCATGTCGCTGCGCCCCGGCGAGACCGACGCCGATCGCGCGGCCCGGCTTGCCACGACGGTTCCGATCGCCCGCGTCGCGACCACGGACGAGATCGTCAACGCGGTGCTGTGGCTGGCGTCCGACGAGTCGAGCTTCGTCGTCGGCCACGACCTCGTCGTCGACGGCGGCGTCACCACCTGATCCGGCGGACGACCACCCCTGCGTTCCGGTCCCGCGCGTCCGCGGTGCGGGACGGGCGGACGCGCGCCGTCCCGCACCGGCGGCGGCTCAACGCGGGCTCTGGACCACCGAGAAGACCGCGCCCTCCGGGTCGGCCACCGTCGCGACCCGCCCGTGCGCGCTGTCCCGGGCCGGCTTCAGCACCTGCCCGCCGAGCTCGGCGACCTCCCGCAGGGTCACGTCCGTGTCGGCCACCTCGAAGTACGTCAGCCAGTGCGGCCCCCGGCCCCGGGGCAGCGAGAGGCCGACTCCGTGGATGCCGGCCACCGGGCGGCCCCCGACGTGCAGGGTCACGTAGTCGAAGCCGGCGGAGACCACCGGCTCCTCCTCGTAACCGAACACCGCCGCGTAGAACTTGGCGACGCTCGACGTCTCGAAGGTGAGCAGCTCGTCCCAGACCGGTGTGCCCGGGACACCGGTCAGGGCCGTGACGAGATGGGCCGATCCCTGCCAGATGCCGAACACCGCGCCCGAGGGGTCGGAGGCGATGGCCATCCGGCCGGCCTCGGCGGCGTCCAGCGGGCCGACGCCCACCGTGCCGCCGCACAGCCGGGCCGTCTCGGCCGTCAGGTCCACGTCGTCCGAGGCGAAGTACGGCGTCCACGCGATCGGCAGATGCAGGTCCGGCGGCAGCTGCCCGATGCCCGCGACCTCCCGCCCGCCGAGCAGCGCCCGGACATAAGGGCCGAGCTGCTGCGGGCCGGGCTCGAACTCCCAGCCGAACAAGGCTCCGTAGAACTCCTCTGTCGCGGTCAAGCCGTGCACCATCAGACTCACCCAGCAGGGGGTGCCGGGCGCGCGCCGAGCGTGCGTGTCGCCGTTCGGGCCGGCCGCTCCCCGTACCTCGGTCATCGTCACTCTCTCCTCGGCCCCTCGCGGTGGCCGTGTCGCTTCCGCTGTCCGGACCGGCTGTGCCGCAGCCGCGGGCACGCACCGTGCCGATGCTCGCACCCTCCGTGGCGTCCTGCGTCCACGGCCGTGGGGCGGCTTTGCCGCGAGGATGCCTGGTCTGCCGTTTCTCGCCCGTTTCCGGCCGATTGCCGTCGGGTGGCCATCAGCTGTACAGCATGTGCCCGATCCCGTACGCCCGGTGATCGAGCCTGTCCGGCCGAGCAGAGTAGTCGTACCTGGACGATGCGGCCACCCCTGGCGTAAGGATGGGGCCATGGAAGCCATCATCACCGCAAGCGAACTCGCCGACGGCCTGACCGGGCCGAACCCGCCCGTCCTGCTGGACGTCCGCTGGCAGCTGACCCCGCCCGGCACCCCGCCCTTCGACGGCCGGGCGGCCTACGCGGCCGGGCATCTGCCGGGCGCCGTCTACGTGCACCTGGACGGCGAACTCGCCTCGCCGCCCGGCGTGAACGGCCGTCATCCGCTGCCCGACCTGGCCGTCTTCGGCGCGGCGATGCGCCGTGCGGGGGTGTCGGCGGGCCGGCCGGTCGTGGTGTACGACGGCGGGCAGGGCTGGGCGGCGGCCCGCGCCTGGTGGCTGCTGCGCTGGACGGGTCACCCGGACGTGCGGGTCCTCGACGGCGGGTTGCCGTCCTGGACCGGCGCTCTTTCGGCTGACGTGCCCGAGCCGGCCGAGGGTGACTTCGAACCGGCCCCGGGGGCCGGGCAGTTGCTCGACGCGGACGGGGCGGCGGCGCTGGCCCGCTCGGGTGTGCTGTTCGACGCCCGTGCGGGGGAGCGGTACCGGGGTGACGTGGAGCCGATCGACCGGGTCGGCGGCCACATCCCGGGCGCCGTGTCGGCGCCGACCACCGAGAACGTCGGCCCGGACGGCCGTTTCCTGCCCGCCGCCGTGCTCCGGGACCGGTTCAAGGGCCTGGGCGCCTCGGCGGGCGCCGAGGTGGGCGTGTACTGCGGCTCGGGCGTCTCCGGTGCCCACGAGGTGCTGGCGCTGGCCGTCGCGGGCATCGAGGCCGCGCTGTACGTCGGTTCCTGGTCGGAGTGGTCCGCCGACCCGTCCCGTCCGGTGGCGGTCGGCCCCGACCCGCAGTAGCGCAACGGGAAGGAGGGGGGCACGCGCGCGTGCCCCCCTCCTTCCTTTCAGCCTCTTACTCCTGCTTCTTGCGCCGCGTCCCGAAGACGATCTCGTCCCAGCTCGGCACGGCGGCACGGCGGCCGGGGCGGACGCCGTCGGCCTCGGCCTGGCGGTCGGTGGCACCGATCAGCCGGTCCCGGTGGCTGCCGACGGAGCGCGGCATGAGGACGTCCGCATAGGCGGAGCCGGCCGAGGCGGCGGGGGCCGGGGGCTCCTCCGCGGCCGGTTCCGGAGCGGGTTCCTCCGGGACCTCCACCGGGCGCTCCGGGACCACCATGTCGCCCCGGAAGCTCGGTACCGCCTCCAGCAGGCTGGTCAGCGAGTCCCGTTCGCCGATCGTCTCCTCGACCGGGTCGGACGACTGGGCGGGCAGGCTCGGCCGCTCGCGGTCCCGGTCGCCGGAACGGTCCAGCGGCCGGTCCCGCGGCAGCCGCGCGATGCGCGGCACGAACGGAAAGCTGGGCTCCGGTACGGCGAGGTCCTCGGACTCGCCGATCAGCGAGCGCGCCTCGTCGTCGACCGCCTGGACGAGCCGCCGCGGCGGGTCGTAGGTCCAGCTCGCCGAGTGCGGTTCGCCCGCGACCCGGTAGACGAGCAGGACCTCCCAGGTGCCGTCGTCGCGGCGCCAGGAGTCCCACTGCACGGTGTCCTTCTCGGCACCGCGCAGCACCAGCCGCTCCTGCACGGCCTCGCCGAGCAGTGGCCCGGAGTTCTCGCCGGGCCGGCGGACCGGTGTCTTGCGGGCCCGCTCGGCCATGAAGGCGCGCTCGGCCAGTACCGGACCCTCGAAGCGCCGCACCCGGTCGACGGGGATCCCGGCGAGCTGCGCGACCTCTTCCGCCGTCGCGCCCGCTCGTATCCGCGCCTGGATGTCCCGTGGCCGGAGATGGCTCTCGACCTCGATCTCGATCTGTCCGAGCCGGGGCCGGTCGCCGCGTACGGCGGCACGGAGCCGTTCGTCGATCGGAAGGGTGTACTCCGTTGAGTCGGCAGCCTTGAGCACCAGCCGTGTGCCGTCATTGGAGACGGCCACGACACGCAGTTCGGGCATGGGGACCTCCCGGGTGGTGCCTGCCGACGTCACGTGCGTCGCTGCTTCCGCTAGTCGAGTGTGGCCTGCCCGGGTGCAGCCTGCCACAACCTTGCCGAGTTGCCCGGCGTGTCGGGCACGGGCCCTGCACCGCCGTTATGGCACGGTTACCTATTCGCAACGCTAAGTGACCAACTCCGTCACCCTGTGCAACTAGCCCCCTCCCGGCGGTCCTGCAAGGCCTCGGACGCCCTGGCGGGAGACCGGACCCAGGGCTCGCAACAGTACTCCATTCGGACCACGTGCGTGGATTGGCGCGCCGCCCAACTTCTGGCAACAACCGCTCCCCGGCCGTTGTTTACCCGTATCGGGCGATCTTGAACGTGGCATACTTCACGCAATCCTCAGAAACGGAACTAATGGTTTCGTCCGTACGTCCCTTTCTCATGCAGTCGATCGAACAAGTGCGGGAAAGGCAGGCAAGGTTCGGTAATGCGTGAAAGGCCCGGTTCCGGTGACGAGACCAGTACGGGGGAGGAGGTGAAGAGAAGTTCGAAGCGGATCGATCTCAACGTGCCCCAGGTCGCGGGCAGCGCGGTGGCCGCGGTGGTGGCCGCCAAACTGGCGTCCTACTTCGGGGTGTACGGGACGATCCTGGGCGCCGGAGTCGTCAGTGTGGTCGCCACCTGCGGCGGCTCGGTGTTCCAGCACTTCTTCCGGCGCACCGGCGAACAGTTCCGCGACGCGACGGTGACCGGGCCCAGAACCCAGCGCCCCCGGGAGCAAGCTCCCCCGGCCTCGGGCGAGTTCAACGAGGGCACCGTCTACCGTGCCCGGGTGCGGACCTGGCGTCGCCCGCTGGTCGCGGCCGCTCTGGTGTTCGGGGTGACCATGGCCGGCATCACGGCCTGGGAACTGGTCGCCGGCACCAGCTTCAGCGGCGGCCACGGCACGACGGTCAGCGGCGCGGTCACCCGCAGCACCACGTCCTCCGGGTCGGCCGGCACCTCCGGCGCCTCCGGCGACTCCGGCTCCTCCGGCGCCACGGACTCCCCGGGACCCGCGGGCTCTTCGGGCTCCGGCGACGGTACGGCCGCTTCGCCCACCCCGTCGCCGGCTTCCTCCTCGGCGGCGCCCCCCGCCCCGCCGAACACGGAGACCGCGGCACCGGCACCGAGCGGGTCCGCGAGCGGGCAGCCGAGCGCGGCCCCCACGCCCGGCGACTCCGCCGGCGGCGCCACGGCTACGGGCCCAGAACCCTCCGCAGATAGTCGTTCTGGAACAGCCGGTCCGGATCGAGCTGGTCCCGCAGCGCGGTGAACTCACCGAAGCGCGGGTAGACCCCGGCGAAGTAGTCCGCGTCCCGGGTGTGCACCTTGCCCCAGTGCGGACGGCCCTCGTGCGCGGTGAAGATGCGCTCGGCGGCGGTGAAGTACGCCTGGTACGGCGTGCCCCGGAACATGTGCACGGCGACGTAGGCGCTGTCCCGGGCGGAGGCGGTGGACAGGGCGATGTCGTCGGCGGGGGCGGTGCGGACCTCGACCGGGAAGTTCACCCTGAGACCGGAACGGTCGACCATCGCCTTGAGTTCCCGCAGCGTGTCCACCAGCGCCTCGCGGGGCACCGCGTACTCCATCTCCACGAACCGCACCCGGCGCGGGGATGTGAAGACCTTGTAGGGAATGTCCGTGTACGACCGCGCGGACAGCGCCGTACTGGAGATCCGGGCGACCGTCGGGACGACGGCGGGTACCGCGCGGCCGAGCAACTGCGCGGCGTGGAAGACCCCGTTGGAGAGGAACTCGTCCTCGAACCAGCCGGCCAGCTGCCCCACCGGCTGCGGCGGGCCGGCGCTGCGGTTGTTGCGCTTGGTGTTGGTGTTGCCGGTGTGCGGGAACCAGTAGAACTCGAAGTGCTCGTTCTCGGTCCGGAGCTGGTCGAACTCGGCCAGCACGCGGTCCAGGGGCATCGGCTCCTCGCGCGCGGTGAGCAGGAAGACCGGCTCCACCGCGAACGTGATCGCGGTGACGATGCCCAGCGCGCCGAGCCCGACCCGCGCGGCCGCGAACACCTCCGGGTTCTCCTTCTCCGAGCAGGTCAGCACCGAGCCGTCCGCGGTGACCAGTTCCAGTTCCCTGATCTGCGCGGCGAGCGACGCCGACTCGCGCCCGGTGCCGTGGGTGCCGGTGCTGGTGGCCCCGGAGACCGTCTGCTCCATGATGTCGCCCATGTTGGTCAGCGACAGGCCCTCACGGGCCAGGGCCACGTTGAGTCGCTTGAGCGGCGTACCGGCCTCGACCGTGACGGTCATGGCCTTGCGGTCGATGTCGCGTATGCCGGTCAACAGCTGGGGGCGGACCGAGACACCGTCGGTCGCGGCGATCGCGGTGAAGGAGTGGCCGCTGCCGACCGCCTTCACCTTCAGGCCGTCCTCCGCCGCCTGCCGTACGGCCGCCGCCAGTTCGTCCACGGAGGCGGGCACGACCTCCCGCGCGGGGCGGACGGTGACATTCCCTCCCCAGTTACGCCACGTGCCGTTCTTCCCGCTCGCTGTACTGCTCAACGGTGCCTCCCCGACCCGTGACCGGCCTGCTGAGCCGGCGGTACCCGAGGAAACCGACCGCGACCGCGACGGCACCGGACACGGCCGGAACCCCGTACCCGGCACGGGCGCCGGCCGCGTCGATCACCCAGCCGGCGACCGAGGAGCCGAGCGCCACCCCGACCGCGAGGCCGGTGCTCACCCAGGTCATGCCCTCGGTGAGTTTCGCGCGAGGTACGTGCTTTTCGATGAGGGACATCGTCGTGATCATCGTCGGTGCGATGGACAGGCCCGCAACGAACAGCGCCACGGCCAGAAGCGGCAAGTTTCCGACCAGTAGGAGGGGGATCATACTCACGGCCATCGCGCATATGCCCAGCAGCCACCTGCGTTCCGGTCTCCCCGCGAACCGCATGAGACCGAAGACCGCGCCGGCCACGCAGGAGCCCGCCGCGTACAGCGCCAGGACGACGCTGGAGGCGGCCTTGTGGCCCTGTTCGTCGGCGAAGGCGACGGTCACCACGTCGACCGCCCCGAAGATCGCTCCGGTGGCCACGAAGGTCGCCACCAGCACCTGGAGGCCGGGCGCGCGCAGCGCCGAACCGCCGCCGTGGTGGTCGCGCGGGTGCGGCTCGGGTTCGGTGGCCCGCTGGGCGGTCAGCCAGAAGACACCGGCGGCGAGGAAGCAGGCGGCCAGCAGCGGGCCCGCCTCCGGGAACCAGGTCGTGGACAGGCCGATGGAGAGGATCGGCCCGAAGATGAAGCACACCTCGTCGACGACGGACTCGAACGAGTAGGCGGTGTGCAGCTGCGGGGTGCCCCGGTAGAGGGCGGCCCAGCGGGCCCGGATCATCGCGCCCAGGCTCGGCACCGCGCCGATTCCCGCGGCGCACAGGAACAGCACCCAGTCCGGCCCCTCGTAGTGCGCGGCGAGCAGCAGCCCGGCCGCCGCGGCGAGCGCGAGCAGGGTCGCGGGGCGCAGGACGCGGCGCTGGCCGTGCCGGTCGACCAGCCGGGACACCTGCGGCCCGAGCGCGGCGGCGGACAGCGCCATGGTGGCCGACAGTGCGCCCGCGAGCCCGTACCGCCCGCTGAGCTGGGAGATCATCGTGACCACGCCGATGCCCATCATCGACAGCGGCATCCGGCCGACGAAGCCCGCGGCGGAGAAGCCCTTGCTGCCGGGGGCGGCGAACAGGGCGCGGTAGGGGCTGGGCACGGGGCTCTCCGGCAGATGTGCGAGTAAGGCGTGATGGCGGCTGATACAGCTTACGAGTGGGACTGCCGTCCTGCACCCGCCCGGCACCGGGGATAAACCTCCCGAATCCGACTCTTCACGCTCCTGTTTCCGGGCCGTCAGTGCCGGGTGGCAGGATCGGCACATGTCAGACGCGCTCGATGCCACCCCCTACGACGCCCTGCTCCTGCTCTCCTTCGGCGGCCCGGAAGGCCCGGACGACGTGGTCCCGTTCCTGGAGAACGTGACGCGCGGGCGCGGTATCCCGAAGGAACGTCTCAAGGAAGTCGGGCAGCACTACTTCCTGTTCGGCGGGGTCAGCCCGATCAACGACCAGAACCGCGCCCTGCTGGACGCCCTGCGCAAGGACTTCGCCGAGCACGGCCTGGACCTGCCGATCTACTGGGGCAACCGGAACTGGGCGCCGTACCTGACGGACACCCTGCGCGAGATGGTCGCCGACGGCCGCCGCCGCATCCTGGTGCTCGCCACCAGCGCCTACGCCTCCTACTCGGGCTGCCGCCAGTACCGCGAGAACCTCGCGGACTCGCTCGCCGAGCTGGCGGCCGAGGGCCTCGAACTCCCCAGGGTCGACAAGCTGCGGCACTACTTCAACCACCCCGGCTTCCTCGATCCGATGATCGACGGAGTGCTGGCATCCCTCGCCGACCTCCCCGAGGACGTCCGCGCGGGCGCTCACATCGCCTTCACCACCCACTCCATCCCGACCGCGTCCGCCGACACCTCGGGCCCGGTCGAGACGCACGGCGAGGGCGGCGCGTACGTCGAGGAGCACCTGGACGTGGCCGAGCTGATCGCCGACGCGGTCCGGGAGCGCACCGGCGTCGACCACCCCTGGCGGCTCGTCTACCAGTCCCGCTCCGGCGCCCCGCACATCCCGTGGCTGGAGCCGGACATCTGCGACCACCTGGAGGCGCTGCACGGCGCCGGCGTCCCGGCTGTCGTCATGGCCCCCATCGGGTTCGTCTCCGACCACATGGAGGTCCTCTACGACCTCGACACGGAGGCCACGGCCAAGGCCGGGGAGCTGGGCCTGCCGGTACGGCGGTCCGCGACCGTCGGGGACGACCCACGGTTCGCCGCCGCGATCCGCGACCTGGTCCTGGAGCGCGCCGCCGCGGAGAGCGGGCGGGAGGTCACGCCGTGCGCCCTGGGCGCGCTCGGCGCGAGCCACAACGTCTGCCCGGTCGGCTGCTGCCCGGCCCGCGCCCCCCGCCCGGCCGCGGCCGGTGCCGACAGCCCCTACGCGTGAGGAACCCCGTGACCGACGCCCTGCACACGGACCTGCTGGACCTCGCCCGGGAGGCGGCCGCCCGCGCGGGCGAGCTGCTGCGGGACGGACGGCCGGCCGACCTCGCCGTGGCCCGGACCAAGTCCAGTCCGATCGACGTGGTGACCGAGATGGACATCGCGGCGGAGAAACTGATCACCGACCTGATCGCCGGCCACCGCCCCGACGACGGCTTCCTCGGCGAGGAGGGCGCGTCGACGGAGGGCACGAGCGGCGTCCGCTGGGTGATCGACCCGCTCGACGGCACGGTGAACTACCTGTACGGGCTGCCGACCTGGGCGGTCTCCATCGCCGCCGAGCAGGACGGGGAGACCGTGGTCGGCGTCGTGGCGGCCCCGATGCGCGGCGAGACGTACCACGCGGTGCGCGGCGGCGGGGCGTGGGCGACCGGGGCGTGGGAGGGCGAGCGGGAGCTGCGCTGCCGCCCGGCGCCGCCGCTGGACCAGGCGCTGGTGTCGACCGGTTTCAACTACGTCACCGCCGTCCGCACCCACCAGGCCGAGGTCGCGGCCCGGCTGATCCCGCTGCTCCGTGACATCCGGCGCAGCGGGTCGGCCGCGATCGACCTGTGCGACCTGGCCTGCGGCCGGCTGGACGGCTACTACGAGCGCGGCCTCAACGCCTGGGACTGGGGAGCGGGCGACCTCATCGCCCGTGAGGCCGGCGCCCTGACCGGCGGCCGCCCCGGAGAACGCCCCGCACGCTCCCTGACGGTCGCCGGCACCCCCGGCGTCTTCGAGCCCCTCCAGCGCCTCCTGGAGGACTTCGGAGCCTGGCACGACTGAATCCCCCCCGCCCGCCGCGGCGGCGGGCGGGAGAGGATTCCGGACATCGGGCTTGCTGAGCGGGTCCGGCGAAGTCCGCTGGGTGGTTCGCGCCCCGTAGGGGCGCGGGGAACTGCGCGATCAGCCACGACGGTGCCGCGGTCGACCGAAGCGCGTCGCGCGGCACCTCCAGCGGAGCGCTCAGAGTTCTGGGCATCGGTGTCGCAAGGGTCCGGGAGTCCGGATGACCCGTGCCCGAGAGGTCCCGTGCCCGGACCTCTCGGGCACGGGAAAAAGATCTCGGGGCTTGGCGGTCGGCAGGAATCGAACGCCGATGCGGGGGAAGGGATCAGGCAAGAGCAGGGCCCCGGCGCTGGATTCGCCGGGGCCCTGTTCTCGTGGTGCTGTGCTGCGGGACTGTCAGACGCTGGTCGCGCCGACTTCCACACCGTGTTCGGCTGCGAGGCGGCGCAGGTCGTCGAGCTCGGCCTGTTCCACTTCGACGAGGAAGTCGTCACCCTCGTCACGAGCCCGGGTGATGTCGGACTCGGTCGCCTTTATGCGCTGCAGAAGTCCTGCGGTGAATGCGTCCATGCTGCGCCCCCTCGTCCTGGGTCGTGGGTCGGTGGCACGGGGGTGTGCCGTTCGGAAGGGGCGATCACGTCTCTCGCGGGTGCCCAGCGCTGCCCTGCTGGGCGGCGACGGCGCCGGACACCCCCATCGTCCACTCTGCTGTAGCGGCGGTGTACGTACCGCATGGTGCTGCGGCACATGCAGAGCGTGATCGCGGGGTGTACATGCCGTCCTCCCCCCGCTCCTCTCCGTGGAAACCTCAACCGCAGGAGAAAATCCCGCATTCCCGCCCGGCCGCCTCGGATCCGGCTGCCCGGGCCCCTGTCTTACTGCCGACTTATGGCCGAAAAGGGCAGGATGGAGGTCACACATCCCATGGAGACCCCTGCCCGGGTGCGCCGGTGCGCGCTACGCGGGTGGACAGAGGAAGGACAAGCGACGTGCGCGTACTCGTCGTCGAGGACGAGCAACTGCTCGCCGATGCGGTGGCCACCGGACTGCGCCGGGAGGCCATGGCCGTCGACGTCGTGTACGACGGTGCGGCCGCCCTGGAGCGCATCGGCGTCAACGACTACGACGTGGTCGTCCTCGACCGCGACCTCCCCCTCGTGCACGGCGACGACGTCTGCCGCAAGATCGTCGAACTCGGCATGCCCACCCGCGTGCTGATGCTGACCGCCTCCGGTGACGTCAGCGACCGCGTCGAGGGCCTGGAGATCGGCGCCGACGACTACCTCCCCAAGCCCTTCGCCTTCAGCGAGCTCATCGCGCGCGTACGCGCCCTGGGCCGCCGTACCAGCGTGCCGCTGCCCCCCGTCCTGGAGCGCGCCGGCATCAAGCTGGACCCGAACCGCCGCGAGGTCTTCCGCGACGGCAAGGAGGTCCAGCTCGCGCCGAAGGAGTTCGCGGTGCTGGAGGTGCTGATGCGCAGCGAGGGCGCGGTGGTCTCCGCCGAGCAGCTCCTGGAGAAGGCGTGGGACGAGAACACCGACCCCTTCACCAACGTCGTGCGCGTGACCGTGATGACCCTGCGCCGCAAGCTGGGCGAGCCCCCGGTGATCGTCACCGTCCCCGGCTCGGGTTACCGGATCTGATGACCGTGGCCACCACCCCCGCACCCCCACAGGCACCACCCAAGCCCACCTGGGACCCGAGAAGGCCGCAGCCGGTCCTGCCGTGGCTGCGCCCGACCATCCGGATACGGCTCACGCTGCTGTACGGCGGCATGTTCCTGATCGCCGGCATCCTGCTGCTCTCGATCATCTACCTGCTGGCCGCCCAGGCCATCAGCACCGGCAACCAGCCATTCTTCAAGATCATCGATGGCACGAACATCCGGGTCTCCAGCGACAACTGCCCGGCGATCACCGGGACCAACAACCTGCAGATCTCGGACTTCAACGCCGCGATCGCCCAGTGCGTGGACCGCCAGCGCCAGGCGGCCCTGGACAACCTGCTCAGCCGCTCGCTCCTCGCCCTGCTGGGCCTGGCGGTGATCGCCTTCGCGTTCGGCTACGCGATGGCCGGCCGGGTGCTCTCCCCGCTCGGCCGGATCACCCGCACCGCCCGAGCGGTGGCCGGCTCGGACCTGTCCCGCCGGATCGAGCTGGACGGCCCGGACGACGAGCTCAAGGAGCTCGCGGACACCTTCGACGACATGCTGGAGCGGCTGCAGCGGGCCTTCACCGCCCAGCAGCGCTTCGTCGGCAACGCCTCGCACGAGCTGCGCACACCCCTGGCGATCAACCGCACGCTCCTGGAGGTGCACCTCTCGGACCCCGGCGCACCCGTGGAGCTGCAGCAGCTCGGCAAGACGCTGCTGGCCACCAACGAGCGCAGCGAGCAGCTCGTGGAGGGCCTGCTGCTGCTCGCCCGCAGCGACAACCAGATCGTCGAGCGCAAACCGGTCGACCTGGCCGAGGTGGCCTCCCAGGCCGTCGACCAGGTGCGCGCCGAGGCGGAGGCCAAGGGCGTGACGGTCCGGGGCGTACAGAAACCGGCCGTGGTCCAGGGCAACGGCGTGCTCTTGGAGCGGATTGCCCTGAACCTGCTGCAGAACGCGGTGCGCTACAACGTGCCCGAGGACGGCTGGGTCGAGGTCAACACCGAGATCCAGCACGGGCAGGCGGTGCTGTACGTCGCGAACACCGGGCCGGTGGTCCCGGCGTACGAGATCGACAACCTCTTCGAGCCCTTCAGGCGGCTCCGTACCGAGCGGACGGGCAGTGACAAGGGGGTGGGCCTCGGCCTGTCCATCGTGCGGTCCGTGGCGCGGGCGCACGGCGGGCACATCGTGGCCCAGCCCCGGGAGGGCGGTGGACTCGTGATGCGGGTCACGTTGCCGGTCTGACGCCGTTACAAGATCGCGACACACGCGGGGGGTGTTCGCTTTGCGCTGAAATTTCCAGCGGCGTGGCACATTCCCCTCTGTGTGATCGATCACAAGGGCGGATTTCCGGCCATCTACTGTCCGTGATCATGGGCAGGGGAATAAAGCCGGGAAAATCCCTGTTTTCAGGGGTCTTGATCACGGGAAGTACAGGGTGAGGCGCCTTTGAAGTGCCTCGACAGGACCGTGTACGGTCCCCATCGCCATTCAACCCGATCACTCTCGAGGGATCCGGTTGGGTGTCGATTGAGTAACAGACCTTGATGTGAGGCAAAATCTCCGCCTCGGGTCGGGCACAAGTCCGGCCTCTCACGCGTTACGTGCGCTGGAGACACCGCAGACACCCAGAGGGGGAGAGCGACATGGCAACCGATTACGACACTCCACGCAAGACCGACGACGACGTCGACTCGGACAGCCTTGAAGAGCTGAAGGCCAGGCGGAACGACAAGTCAACGTCCTCGGTGGACGTCGACGAGTTCGAGGCTGCCGAAGGCCTGGAGCTGCCCGGCGCGGACCTCTCGAACGAGGAGCTGGCCGTCCGGGTGCTGCCCAAGCAGCAGGACGAGTTCACCTGCATGAGCTGCTTCCTGGTGCACCACCGCAGCCAGCTGGCCCGGGAGAAGAACGGTCAGCCGATCTGCCGCGACTGCGACTGAGGGCGGGTCGGGCATGACTGGCTCGACCCCACCTCGGAAGCGCCGCTTCCCGCTCCCGGGAGCGGACTCTGGGCCGTCCGGCGGCCCACGCGCGCGTGATGACGAGCGGGGCTCTCCCGGCGCGGGAGCCTCGCTCGAACCGGCGGCCGGCCGGGGTGACCTCCCGGCACCGGCGGACAGCCCCGCGCCCGTCGCACGGGTGGGGGTCCCCCCGCTCGAGCGAAGTCGAGAGCGGGGGAGGGCCGCGGCCATCCGGGACAGGGCCGTGGACATGGCCCGGGAAGGGGCCCGTAAGGGCGGCAGCCGCGCGAAAGCGGGGCTGGCGTACCTCGCGGACCGGATCATCGAGATCGCCCCTCGTGTCCCCGTACGGGACCTCGAGACCCTGCGCCGGCAGTTCCCGGACCTCGGGCCCGAACAGCTCGCCGACAAGCTGGTGGCGGGCGCGGCGGGCGCGACCTCGGCGGTCGGGGCCGGGGTCGGGGCGGCGGCGATGCTGCCGGTGCCGCCGGCGATGCCGACCGAGCTGGCCGCGGAGATCACCGGGGTCGCGGCGATCGAGCTGAAGATGATCGCCGAGCTCCACGAGGTGTACGGCGTGCGGCCGCCGGGGAACCTGAAGGCCCGCAGCACCGCGTATCTGTCCTCCTGGTCGGGGGAGCGCGGGATCGACGTGATGAAGCCGTCGACGTTCAACAACGCCCTCGGCGGGCAGATGAAGCGCGAGCTGCGCCAGCAGATCATGAAGCGGATGGTGCGCGACCTGCCCAACCTGATGCCGTTCATGGTGGGCGCCGCGGTGGGGGCGGTCATGAACCGCCGGGACACCAGAAAGCTCGCCGCGCGGATCCGGGCGGACCTGAGGAAGATCCAGGTGCCCTGGGAGGAACTGCCGGAGCTGCCGCCGCTGGAGAAGCCGGCTGAGCCGCTGCCGATCGCCGAACTGCCGGAGGACTTCGGCGGCTGACCAGGCCGACCGGTCTCAGCGGGCCGCGGAGCGGGTCCGGCGAAGCCCGTTGCGGCTCGGCAGGATCGCGGCACCCCGGCGGCGCGCCTGGCGCGCCTACGCCTTCGTGCTGCTCTTCGCCGCCTCGATCGCCGCCGCCAGGGCCTCCGGCTCCCGGGTCGACAGGTACAGGTACGGGGTCGGGTCTTCCGGGTCCGTGACCTCCACCCGGAGGGCCCGCGGGATGTAGGAGCGCAGCAGCAGGAAGGCGCGCACGTCCGCCTTGTACGTGCGCCAGGCGCGCGCCTCGTCCGGCTCCAGGATCTCCGCCGGGCCCAGGGCAGACACGGGGATCTTCGCCTCGCCCGCGATCAGCGAGTCACCGACGACCCGGATCCGCGGCGAGCCGTACGAACTGGCCACCACCGCTGCCGCGGCGGTGCCGCCGACCAGGCCGCCCAGCATCGGCAGGGTGCCGAACGGCAGCAGGATCAGGGCGAACGAGACGCCGACCAGGAAGCTGATGAACCACCAGGACCGGGGAGCGGTGAGGCGTTCTTCGTACGGTGTGGCGGAGAGCTGCATGGAGCCAAGCTTGGCACGGTGTCCGGATTCACTGGACGCGCGGGTAAGGTCTGCGGCTGTGAGTGGTAGTTCCGCAGCTCTTCAGCCTCCTGCCAGTGCCCGGAAACCGGAGCGGCACCCCGACGCGCCCGCGCCCGGCGAGCTCATCGGTGCACACTACGAACACTGTTTCGGCTGTGGGCACGGGCAGTCCCAGTCCCACGGGCTGCACCTGGAGGTACGGGCCGGCGAGGGCGTCTCCCTCACCGCCGAGTTCACCGTGCGCCCCGCCCACCAGGGCGCCCCGGGCCTCGCGCACGGCGGGGTGCTCGCCACCGCACTGGACGAGACGCTGGGCTCGCTCAACTGGCTGCTGCGGAAGATCGCCGTGACGGGACGGCTGGAGACCGACTTCGTACGGCCCGTCCCCGTGGGCACCACGCTCCACCTGGCGGCCGAGGTGGTCGCCGTGGCCGGCCGGAAGATCTACTCGACCGCCACCGGACGCGTGGACGGCCCCACGGGCCCCGTCGCCGTCCGTGCCGACGCCCTCTTCGTCGAGGTCCCGGTCGAACACTTCGTCGACCACGGCCGCACGGAAGAGATCCAGGCCGCCATGAAGGACCCGGACCAGGCCCGGCGCGCCCGCGCCTTCGAGGTGAATCCGTGAACCCTGCAGAATTCCTGACCCCGGCCCGCTCGGTGGCCCCGCTCGGCGTCCTCGTCCGCCGCGTCGACCCTGACGTACCGCTTCCGGCGTACGAGCACCCGGGTGACGCGGGAGCCGATCTGCGCACCACCGAGGCGTGCGAGCTGAGGCCCGGGGAACGGGCCGTACTGCCCACGGGGGTGTCGATCGCCCTCCCGGAGGGGTACGCGGCCTTCGTGCACCCTCGTTCGGGGCTCGCCGCCCGGTGCGGTGTGGCCCTCGTGAACGCCCCGGGGACGATTGATGCCGGGTACCGTGGGGAGATCAAGGTGATCGTGGTGAATCTCGACCCGCGCGAGGCGGTGCGGTTCGAGCGCTTCGACCGGATCGCCCAACTGGTCGTCCAGCAGGTCGAGAGGGTCCGCTTCCACGAGGTGGCGGAACTTCCCGGCTCGGCGCGGGCCGAGGGGGGCTTCGGGTCCACCGGCGGTCATGCCGCGGTGGGCGATGTGAGCGGCACAAGCGGTCAGGCCGCCGAGGGCGGTCGGACGGGTGGGAATCGATACGCTTCGGTCGTATCCGACCGGGAAGGACAGTGACGTGTTCGGACGTCGCAACAAGAAGGGTGCCGCCGAGGACGCGGCCGGCGAGGCCGAGCAGGTCGTCGACAGCGTCGACACCGAGGCGGACGAGGAAGCGGAGGGCGAGCGCGAGCGCGTTCGTCTGGAGCCGGAGCCCCGGCCCGACGGGCCGTGGGACGACACTGAGGTGCGCGAGCCCGGCGAGGGCCGGGTGGACCTGGGCGGTCTGTTCGTGCCCGGCGTGGACGGCATGGAGCTCCGGGTCGAGGTCGCGGGCGACGCGATCGTCGCGGCGACCGTCGTACTGCGCGACAGCGCCATCCAGCTGCAGGCCTTCGCCGCCCCCAAGCGCGAGGGCATCTGGGGTGAGGTCCGCGAGGAGATCGCGACCGGCATCACCCAGCAGGGCGGCATCGTCGACGAGGTCGAGGGTCCGCTGGGCTGGGAGCTGCGCGCCCAGGTGCCGGTGCAGCTGCCGGACGGCACGGGCGGCTTCCAGGTCGTGCGGTTCGTCGGCGTGGACGGTCCGCGCTGGTTCCTGCGCGGGGTGATCTCCGGGCAGGGTGCGGTGCAGCCGCAGGCGGCCGGCCTCCTGGAGCAGATCTTCCGGGACACCGTCGTGGTCCGCGGCGAGGGCCCGATGGCGCCCCGCGACCCGATCGTCCTGAAGCTGCCCAACGACGCCCAGATGGTCCCCGAGGGCGTCCAGCAGGAGGAGTCCTCGCGCTTCTCCGGCGGCATGGGCCAGCTCCAGCGCGGACCGGAGATCACCGAGGTCCGCTAGCGGAGCCGAGAGCGACAGGGCCGTACCCCGCACCCGGGGTGCGGCCCTTTCACATGCGCGGATGCCGCGGTGTGAACGGCTGCCGCTTACTTCACACCTTGACGGAAGTCTGGTCCGTACCTACGGTCTCGGGTCAACGCCTATGTTCACAGAGGCGCTCCAGGTTCACCTACGTGAACATACGAGAACGGAGTCGCTGTGCGTCGCATCCCCCTGCTCGCGGCCGTGGGAGCCCTGCTCCTTGGCGTCTTCGCGGCCCCCGCCGCCCACTCCGCCCCGAGCACCTTCGTGCACCCCGGGGTCACCGTCTCCAAGGCCCAGCTGGACTTCGCCCGCACCGAGGTGCTGGCCGGCGCCCAGCCCTGGAAGGCGGCCTACGACCAGATGATGGCGAGCAAGTACGCCGACCTGAACCGCACCCCCACACCCTGGGCCACGGTCGAGTGCGGCTCGTACTCGAACCCCAACTACGGCTGCACCGACGAGCGCGAGGACGCGATCGCCGCCTACACCGACGCCCTCGCCTGGTACATCACCAAGGACGCGCGCTACGCCCAGAAGGCCATCCAGATCATGGACGCCTGGTCGGCCACCATCACCAGTCACACCAACAGCAACGCGCCACTCCAGACGGGCTGGGCCGGCTCCTCCTGGCCCAAGGCCGCCGAGATCATCAGGTACACGTACACCGGCACCTGGACGAACGAGGCCCGCTTCGCCACCATGCTGCGCAACGTCTACCTCCCCACCGTGATCAAGGGCTCCAACTCCAACGGCAACTGGGAGCTGTCGATGATGGAGGCCGCCGTCGGCATCTCCGTCTTCCTGGAGGACAAGACCTCGTACGACACGGCCATGGCGAAGTTCCGCACCCGCACCGCCGCCTACGTCTACCTGGCCTCCGACGGGTCGGTGCCGAAGACGGTGCCCAGTCAGAACCTGGACACCACCGCGAAGATCGTCTCCTACTGGCAGGGCCAGTCCACCTTCGTCACCGGCCTCACCCAGGAGACCTGCCGGGACTTCACCCACACCGGGTACGGCATCTCCGCGATCTCGCACGTCGCCGAGACCAGCCGGATCCAGGGCCAGGACCTGTACGGCACGGACGTCGGCGAGCGGCTGCGGCAGGCGCTCGGCTTCCAGGCCAAGTACCAGCTGGGCACCGCCGTCCCCAGCTGGCTCTGCGGCGGCTCCCTGAACCTGGGGCTCGGGCCCGTCACCGAGGTCGGCTACAACGCGCTCCACAACCGCCTCGGCATCGCCATGACCAACACCCAGACGCTCACCCAGAACAACCGCCCCGCAGGCACCAACAATCTCTTCGTGGCCTGGGAGACCCTCACCCACGGCGACAACCCCAACTGAGCCGCCGGTACGGGCGCCGGAGCCGCGGCACCGGCGCCCATCAGGGTTGCGTCAAAGATGCCCGCTGCCGGGCCCCCTGCACCATTCGCCGGGATTGTTGGCCGTAAGGTCGACGCTGCGTTGACGGCAGTTGCAGGAAGACAATAGGACCATGGCACGCGGCAAGCTTCGGATCTATCTCGGTGCGGCACCGGGCGTGGGCAAGACCTACGCCATGCTCTCCGAGGCGCACCGGCGGGTGGAGCGGGGCACCGACTGCGTGGTCGCCTTCGTCGAGCACCACGAACGGCAGCGCACCGAGGTGATGCTGCACGGCCTGGAGCAGATCCGGCGCAGGGAACTGGACTACCGGGGCGCCGTGTTCACGGAGATGGACGTGGACGCCGTACTGCGCCGGGCCCCCGCCGTCGCCCTGGTGGACGAGCTCGCCCACACCAACGTCCCCGGCTCCCGCAACGCCAAGCGCTGGCAGGACGTGGAAGAACTGCTGGCCGCCGGGATCGACGTGATCTCGACCGTCAACATTCAGCACCTCGAATCGCTCGGCGACGTCGTCGAGTCCATCACCGGCGTGCGCCAGCGCGAGACGGTGCCCGACGAGGTGGTACGGCGCGCGGACCAGATAGAGCTGGTCGACATGTCGCCCCAGGCGCTGCGCCGGCGCATGGCGCACGGCAACATCTACAAGTCCGACAAGGTCGACGCGGCCCTGTCCAACTACTTCCGGCCGGGCAACCTCACCGCCCTGCGCGAACTGGCCCTGCTGTGGGTGGCCGACCGGGTCGACGAGTACCTGAAGCAGTACCGCAACGAGCACCAGGTCTCGGCGATCTGGGGCTCCCGGGAGCGGATCGTCGTCGGGCTCACCGGCGGACCGGAGGGGCGGACCCTGATCCGACGGGCCGCACGGCTCGCCGAGAAGGGCGCGGGCGGCGAGGTGCTCGCCGTCTACATCTCCCGAAGCGACGGCCTGACGTCCGCCTCCCCGAAGGAACTCGCCGTCCAGCGCACCCTGGTCGAGGACCTGGGCGGCACCTTCCACCACGTCGTCGGCGAGGACATCCCCGCGGCCCTGCTCGACTTCGCACGCGGCGTCAACGCCACCCAGATCGTCCTCGGCTCCTCCCGCCGCAAGGCCTGGCAGTACGTCCTCGGACCCGGCGTCGGCGCCACCGTCGCCCGCGAGTCGGGACCCGACCTGGACGTCCACATCGTCACCCACGGCGAGGCCGGCAAAGGCCGCGGACTGCCGGTGGCCCGGGGCGCCCGGCTCGGCCGCGGCCGGATCATCGCGGGCTGGCTGGTCGGACTGGCCGGCCCGGCCGTCATGGCGGTGCTGCTCAACACCGTCGACCTCGGCCTCGCCAACGACATGCTGCTGTTCCTGACCCTCACGGTCGCGGCCGCGCTGCTCGGCGGGCTCTTCCCGGCGCTCGCCTCGGCGGCCTTCGGGTCGCTGCTGCTGAACTACTTCTACACCCCGCCCCTGCACCGGCTGACCATCGCCGACCCGAAGAACATCGTGGCCATCGTGATCTTCTTCGGGGTCGCGCTGTCCGTCGCCTCGGTCGTGGACCTCGCGGCCCGCCGCACCCACCAGGCGGCCCGGCTGCGCGCCGAGTCGGAGATCCTCTCCTTCCTCGCCGGCAACGTGCTGAGAGGGGAGACGAGCCTGGAAGAGCTCCTTGAGCGGGTTCGCGAGACCTTCGGCATGGAGTCCGCCGCCCTCCTGGAGCGGGCGAGCGACGTCGAGCCGTGGAGCTGCGCCGGGCGCGCCGGCTTCGGACCCGCCCTGGAGCGGCCCGAGGACGGCGACGTCGACATGCCCATAGGCGACCACATGGCCCTCGCGCTGACCGGCCGGGTGCTGCCCGCCGAGGACCGCCGGGTGCTGGCCGCCTTCGCCGCCCAGGCGGTCGTCGTCCTGGACCGCAGGCGCCTCCAGGAGGAGGCCGAGCAGGCCCGCACGCTCGCCGAGGGCAACCGGATCCGTACCGCCCTGCTCGCCGCCGTCAGCCACGACCTGCGCACCCCGCTGGCCGGCATCAAGGCTGCGGTCACCTCGCTGCGCTCGGACGACGTGGACTGGTCCGAGGAGGACCGGGCCGAGCTCCTCGAAGGCATCGAGGAGGGCGCCGACCGCCTTGACCACCTCGTCGGCAACCTGCTCGACATGTCCCGCCTGCAGACCGGCACCGTCACCCCGATCGTCCACGAGACCGACCTCGACGAGGTGGTCCCGATGGCGCTGGTCGGCGTGCCGGACGGCAGCGTGGACCTGGACGTCCCCGAGACCCTGCCGATGGTCGAGGCCGACGCCGGGCTCCTGGAGCGGTCGGTGGCCAACCTGGTCGAGAACGCCGTCAAGTACAGCCCGCCCGACCGGCCCGTGCTGGTCTCCGCCAGCGCCATCGCGGACCGGGTGGAGGTGCGGATCGTGGACCGCGGGCCCGGTGTGCCCGACGAGGCCAAGGAGCGCATATTCGAGCCCTTCCAGCGCTACGGTGACGCTCCGCGCGGCGCCGGGGTCGGGCTCGGGCTCGCGGTCGCCCGGGGCTTCGCGGAGGCGATGGGCGGCACCCTGAACGCGGAGGACACGCCCGGCGGCGGGCTCACCATGGTCCTCAGCCTCCGCGCGGCAGGATCGGTCACCGCAGCGGCGCAGGCCGTGGCAGAACCCCTGGCAGAACCGGAAAGGCAGGCCTCATGACCCGTGTGCTCGTGGTCGACGACGAGCCGCAGATCGTGCGCGCCCTCGTGATCAACCTCAAGGCGCGCAAGTACGAGGTCGACGCGGCCCCCGACGGCCGTACCGCCCTCGAACTGGCCGCCTCCCGCCACCCCGACGTGGTCGTCCTCGACCTCGGCCTGCCCGACATGGACGGCGTCGAGGTGATCAAGGGGCTGCGCGGCTGGACCCGGGTGCCGATCCTGGTCCTCTCCGCCCGGCACTCCTCCGACGAGAAGGTCGAGGCGCTCGACGCGGGCGCCGACGACTACGTCACCAAGCCCTTCGGCATGGACGAGCTGCTGGCCCGGCTGCGGGCCGCGGTACGCCGGGCCGAGCCCGTCGCCGGGGGCGGCGAGGACGACGTCCTGGTGGAGACCGAGGGGTTCACCGTCGACCTGGCCGCGAAGAAGGTAAACCGGGCGGGCCGGGACGTCCGGCTCACCCCGACCGAGTGGCACCTCCTGGAGGTGCTGGTCCGCAACACCGGCCGCCTGGTCAGCCAGAAGCAGCTGCTGCAGGAGGTGTGGGGGCCGTCGTACGGGACGGAGACCAACTACCTGCGCGTGTACATGGCACAGCTGCGCAGGAAGCTGGAGGCGGATCCCTCGCACCCGAAGCACTTCATCACGGAACCCGGGATGGGGTACCGGTTCGAGAGACAGGACGGATCGGGGCGGTTCGGAGAGTGAGGCGGATCGCGAAGTGAGCTGGACTACGGCGGTGTCGGTGTGCCCCGGTACGCTTCACACATGAGTGCTGTTCCTCGTTCCGAGAAGCCGGCCGGCCGGTTCCGGCGCATGCTCGACCGGCTCTCCACGTCCCAGGAGGACCTGGAGTCGGAGGAGCTGCGCGAGGACGCCGACACCGCGGGCTGCATCCGGATCGGCGACTGCCACGACCGGCAGATCGTCACCGTAACTGGTACCTTGCGCACGGTCACCCTGCGGCCGCGCGCCGGAGTCCCGGCCCTGGAGGCCGAGCTGTTCGACGGCTCGGCCGCGCTGGACGTGGTGTGGCTCGGCAGGCGTTCCATCGTCGGCATAGAACCGGGACGCAGGCTGATCGCATCGGGCCGGATCTCGCTGAGCCGGGGCCGCCGGGTGCTGTTCAATCCCAAGTACGAACTGAGACCCCTCGGTAGGGAGTAGCCGGTGACGTCGCTCGACAAGCCGACCGAAGAAACGCAGGCGGAGGACGCCCCGCAGCAAGACGCGCGGGCGGTGACCGAGGCCGCGCTCTTCGAGGCGTTCGGCGGTGTCCGGGGCATGGTCGAGACGGTCCTGCCCGGCCTGCTCTTCGTCACGATCTTCACCGTCAACAAGGACCTGCACTGGTCGGCGATCGCCGCCCTCGCGGTCTCCGTGGTGCTGGTCGTGGTCCGCCTCGCCATGCGGGACACCGTCAAGCACGCCTTCAGCGGTGTCTTCGGGGTCGCCTTCGGTGTCGTCTTCGCGATGATGACCGGCAACGCCAAGGACTTCTACCTCCCCGGCATGCTCTACACCCTGGGCCTGGCGCTGGCGTACATCGTCACGACCCTGTGCGGGGTCCCGCTGATCGGCCTGATCCTCGGCCCGGTCTTCAAGGAGAACCTCTCCTGGCGCACCCGCAACCCCGGCCGCAAGAAGGCGTACGCCAAGGCCAGCTGGGCGTGGGGCCTGATCCTGCTCGCCAAGTGCGCGATCCTCTTCCCGCTGTACTGGTGGGCCAACACCGCCCAGCTCGGCTGGGTCCTGGTCGCCCTCAAGATCCCGCCGTTCCTGCTCGCGGTCTGGCTCACCTGGGTCTTCCTGGCGAAGGCACCGGCGCCGATCGACGTGTTCGCGGAGATGGAGGCGGCGGAGAAGGCGGCCGAGGAAAAGCAGACCGCGGCTGAGGCCGCGGGTGCGCGGCACCGCCGCGAGGGGTGACCGTCCCCCGGGGCTCCGCCCCCGGACCCCCGAGACCTCGCCCGCCCACCACCCGACTCGGTGAGTCGAGAGGTGGGCGGGTTCGTTCTTGTCCGCGTCAGCTGCGTCAGCTGTCCTCGCGCCGTACCGACAGCAGGTCCTCCAGCTGCTCCTCGCGGGCCTGGGCCGCCACGAACAGCAGCTCGTCGCCGGCTTCCAGGGAGTCCTCCTTGGACGGGGTGAGGACCCGGGTGCCGCGGATGATCGTGACCAGCGAGGTGTCCTCGGGCCACTCCACGTCGCCGACCTGGGTGCCGGCCAGCGCCGACTCCTCGGGCAGCGTCAGCTCGACCAGGTTCGCGTCGCCGTGGCTGAAGCGCAGCAGCCGGACCAGGTCGCCGACCGACACCGCCTCCTCCACCAGCGCCGACATCAGGCGCGGCGTCGAGACGGCGACGTCCACGCCCCAGGCCTCGTTGAACAGCCACTCGTTCTTCGGGTTGTTGACCCGTGCGACGACGCGCGGCACGCCGTACTCCGTCTTCGCGAGCAGCGAGACGACCAGGTTCACCTTGTCGTCGCCGGTCGCGGCGATCACGACGTTGCAGCGCTGCAGCGCCGCCTCGTCGAGGGAGGTGATCTCGCAGGCGTCGGCCAGCAGCCACTCCGCCTGCGGGACCCGCTCCACCGAGATGGCGGTCGGGGCCTTGTCGATCAGCAGCACCTCGTGGCCGTTCTCCAGCAGCTCGCCCGCGATGGAGCGGCCGACGGCACCGGCCCCGGCAATGGCGACCCTCATCAGTGACCGCCCTCCTCTTCCGGACCCCCCGCGAAGGCGGCCTCGACCTTGTCGACGTCGTCCGTCCGCATCATCACGTGCACCAGGTCGCCCTCCTGGAGGACCGTCTGCGAGGTCGGCAGCATCGCCTCGCCCAGCCGGGTCAGGAACGCGACCCGGACCCCGGTCTCCTCCTGGAGCCTGCTGATCTTGTGCCCCACCCACTTCGGGGAGGCGTGCACCTCGGCGAGCTGGACCCCGCCGGTGGGGTCGCGCCACAGCGGCTCGGCGCCCGAGGGCAGCAGCCGGCGCAGCATCTGGTCGGCGGTCCAGCGGACCGTGGCGACGGTCGGGATGCCGAGGCGCTGGTAGACCTCGGCGCGCCGGGGGTCGTAGATCCGGGCGGCGACGTTCTCCACCCCGAACATCTCGCGGGCTACGCGCGCGGAGATGATGTTCGAGTTGTCGCCGCTGGAGACGGCGGCGAAGGCACCGGCCTCCTCGATGCCCGCCTCGCGCAGGGTGTCCTGGTCGAAGCCGACTCCGGTGACCCTGCGGCCCCCGAATCCGGGGCCCAGCCTGCGGAAGGCGGTGGGGTCCTGGTCGATCACGGCGACCGTGTGCCCCTGTTGCTCCAGGGTCTGGGCGAGAGCGGAACCCACTCTGCCGCAGCCCATGATGACGATGTGCACGACCGTCCTTCCGGTGTTCAAAAGTTACTGCTCAGCCCCATCAGGTTCTCAGACCGAGGCCCAAGCTACACACGCACCGTCCCGGCCGGGCACCCCTGTGCCGCGCTCATCGCCGAGTGATGCTGCGCACGCTCCAGGCGGTGAGGATTCCGAGGCCGAGGAGGGTGACCGTGGCGCCGATCAGCTCTGCGGTCGCGGGCATGGGACCTCCGAGGTGCGAAGACAGGCGGGATCTGCCATCTAGGCACGGATCGGGCGTAAGCTGCGGAATCCGCAGTTCCAGCCGTCACCTTTTTCACTCGGGAGGCAGATCCCGTACTGCGGCTGGAGACCTGGCAGGTGGAAGGCCTACGATCCTCTCTCGTGTCCAAACTGACCGACGTGCCCAAACGGATTCTGATCGGGCGCGCTCTGCGCAGTGACCGGCTGGGCGAAACGCTCCTGCCGAAGCGCATCGCCCTCCCCGTCTTCGCATCCGACCCGCTGTCCTCCGTCGCCTACGCGCCGGGGGAGGTCCTGCTGGTCCTGTCCATCGCGGGCGTGTCGGCGTACCACTTCAGCCCCTGGATCGCGGTCGCGGTCGTCGTGCTGATGTTCACGGTGGTCGCCTCCTACCGGCAGAACGTGCACGCCTACCCGAGCGGCGGCGGCGACTACGAGGTCGCCACCACCAACCTCGGCCCCAAGGCGGGCCTGACCGTCGCGAGCGCGCTGCTCGTCGACTACGTCCTCACCGTCGCCGTCTCCATCGCCTCCGGCATCGAGAACCTCGGCTCCGCGGTCCCCTTCGTGGTCGAGCACAAGGTGCTCTGCGCGGTCACCGTGATCGTGCTGCTGACGCTGATGAACCTGCGCGGCGTGAAGGAGTCCGGCAAGCTCTTCGCGATCCCGACGTACGTGTTCGTCGGCGGCGTCTTCATCATGATCGCGTGGGGTGCGTTCCGGGGGCTGGTCCTCGGCGACACGATGCGCGCCCCGACCGCGGACTACCACATCAGGGCGGAACACCAGGGCCTGGCCGGCTTCGCCCTCGTCTTCCTCCTCCTGCGGGCCTTCTCCTCCGGCTGTGCCGCGCTCACCGGTGTCGAGGCCATCTCCAACGGCGTCCCGGCCTTCCGCAAGCCGAAGTCGAAGAACGCGGCGACCACGCTGGCCATGATGGGCCTGCTGGCCGTCACCATGTTCTGCGGGATCATCGCGCTGGCCATGGTCACCAAGGTCCGCATGGCCGAGAACCCGGCCACCGACCTGCTCCACAACGGCGTCGCGATCGGCTCCGGCTACGTCCAGAACCCGGTGATCTCCCAGGTCGCCGAGGCCGTCTTCGGCAAGGGCAGCTTCCTGTTCGTCGTGCTCGCCGCGGCCACCGCCCTCGTCCTCTTCCTGGCCGCGAACACCGCGTACAACGGTTTCCCGCTCCTCGGCTCGATCCTCGCCCAGGACCGCTACCTGCCGCGCCAGCTGCACACCCGCGGCGACCGCCTCGCCTTCTCCAACGGCATCGTGCTGCTTGCCGGTGCAGCCGCCCTCCTCACGGTCATCTACGGCGCTGACTCGACCCGGCTGATCCAGCTGTACATCGTCGGCGTGTTCGTCTCCTTCACGCTCAGCCAGACCGGCATGGTCCGGCACTGGAACCGCCACCTGGCGGTGGAGAAGGACCCGGCCAAGCGCAGCCACATGATCCGCTCCCGCGCGATCAACGCGTTCGGTGCCTTCTTCACCGGCCTGGTGCTGGTCGTCGTCCTGGTCACGAAGTTCACCCACGGCGCCTGGGTGGCGCTGCTCGGCATGTGCATCTTCTACGCCACGATGACCGCGATCCGTAAGCACTACGACCGCGTCTCCGAGGAGATCTCGGCCCCCGAGGAGCCCGACGACGACCTGGTACGACCGTCCCGGGTCCACTCGGTGGTGCTGATCTCGAAGATCCACCGCCCGACCCTCCGCGCCCTCGCCTACGCCAAGCTGATGCGCTCGGACACCCTGGAGGCGCTCACCGTCAACGTCGACCCGGCCGAGACCAAGGCGCTGCGCGAGGAATGGGAGCGGCGCGGGATAGACGTACCGCTGAAGGTCCTCGACTCGCCGTACCGCGAGATCACCCGGCCGATCATCGAGTACGTCAAGGGCCTGCGCGCCCAGTCGCCGCGGGACGCGGTCTCCGTGATCATCCCGGAGTACGTCGTCGGCCACTGGTACGAGCACATCCTGCACAACCAGAGCGCGCTGCGGCTCAAGGGCCGGCTGCTGTTCACGCCCGGCGTGATGGTGACGTCGGTGCCCTACCAGCTGGCGTCCTCGGAGGCGGCCAGGAACCGGGCCCGCAAGCGGCAGGAGTGGAACGCGCCCGGCGCGGTCCGGCGCGGTCCCGCGGAGCACCGGCCCAAGGAGCACAGCGGAGGCTGAGCGGGGCAGGGGCACGGCGGAGGCCGGGCGGGGCAGGGCACGGCGGAGGCCGGGCGGGACCGGGGAGTGCCGGCGACCCCGTAGACTGGTGGGCTGTCGTCGGCCCCCGCCCGGGCCGTTTCCCTCCCCCTTGATCTGGAGTCACCCCGCCATGCAGGCAGAACCGAAGAAGTCGCTGGTGGGGACGGAGTACGAGGTCGAGGTCGGCCCGGTCGCGCACGGCGGGCACTGCATCGCCAGGACCGCCGAGGGCCAGGTGCTGTTCGTCCGGCACGCGCTGCCCGGCGAGCGGGTCGTGGCCAAGGTGACCGAGGGCGAGGAAGGCGCCCGCTTCCTGCGCGCGGACGCGGTGGACATCCTGGACGCCTCCAAGGACCGGGTGCCGGCCCCCTGCCCCTACGCCGGCCCCGGACGCTGCGGCGGCTGCGACTGGCAGCACGCAAAGCCGGGCGCCCAGCGCCGCCTCAAGGGCGAGGTGATCGCCGAACAGCTCCAGCGGCTCGCGGGTCTCACTCCCGAGGAGGCCGGCTGGGACGGCACGGTGATGCCCGCCGAGGGCGACAAGCTGCCGGCGGGCGAGGTGCCGCAGTGGCGGACCCGCGTGCAGTACGCCGTCGACGCCGACGGCAACGCCGGACTGCGCCGGCACCGCTCGCACGAGGTGGAGCCGATCGAGCACTGCATGATCGCGGCGCCGGGCGTCAGCGAGCTGGGCATCGAGGAGCGTGACTGGTCGGGCATGGCCGCGGTGGAGGCGATCGCCGCGACCGGCTCCCAGGACCGCATGGTCATCCTGGAGCCGCGCCCGGGCGCCCGCCTCCCCCTCGTCGAACTCGACCGCCCGGTCTCGGTCATGCGGGTCGACGAGCACGACGGCGGCATCCACCGCGTCCACGGCCGCGCCTTCGTCCGCGAACGCGCCGACGGCCGCACCCACCGGGTCGGCAGCGGCGGCTTCTGGCAGGTCCACCCGAAGGCGGCGGACACCCTGGTCACAGCGGTCATGCAGGGCCTCCTCCCGCGCAAGGGCGAGATGGCGCTGGACCTCTACTGCGGCGTCGGCCTCTTCGCCGGCGCCCTCGCCGACCGCCTCGGCGAGAAGGGCGCGGTCCTCGGCATCGAGTCCGGCAAGCGCGCGGTGGAGGACGCCCGCCACAACCTGGCCGACTTCCCCCGGGTCCGCGTCGAGCAGGGCAAGGTCGAGTCGGTCCTGCCGCGCACCGGCATCACGGAGGTCGACCTCATCGTCCTCGACCCGCCCCGCGCGGGCGCGGGCCGCCAGACGGTGGCCCACCTGTCGTCCCTCGGCGCCCGCCGCATCGCCTACGTAGCCTGCGACCCGGCGGCCCTCGCCCGCGACCTGGCGTACTTCCGGGACGGGGGGTACCGGGTACGGACGCTGCGGGCGTTCGATCTGTTTCCGATGACGCATCACGTGGAGTGCGTTGCGATTCTTGAGCCCGCAGCAAAGGCCATCTGACCTGCGGTTTTCCTGATCTCGCAGGAACCGGGCAGGTCGCATCGACCTGTTTCGGTGGGTGCACGATGTGGAGACTCACCGCAACCTCCTCAGCCGCCGCTGACCTGGTGTTCCACCCGTCATGCGAAGGCAGCTGATCCGGCTCGGACGGCCCGGCCTCGCGTCTGGGCACGTGGTCTTGACGCTCGATCGACGCTCGTTCTGACGGCTGGTCAGTGAGGCTGCCGCCGGACGAGCCGGACGCGCTGTGGGGGTCCGCGGGGCAGATACAGGTACGCCGATCACCCGACCAGGACCGGACTGCGCCCACGATCGCCGCCATCTGGGAAACCCGCCCCTGACACACAAGGCGACCAGTGACCGGGCGACGGTCTCCGCCGCCGGCGCGGTAAGCGGCCGGAGGTCAGCTCGCCACGCGCAGGGCGAAGGGCCACCGCGCCCCGTCGGTTGCGACACACCGCTCGACACGGTGCACGATCACCGCGTTGCCCCGGAACCCCGGGCGGCCGGCTCGGGTCGTCCACGATGCGGTGCCGGCCGCTTTGCGGCCGGCGTACAAGCAATCTGTCGGGTGCGGTGCAGCGCGGCAGGGCCTGTCCCGGCCCTGTGGGGCGGGTGATCAGGGGCGCAGCCCGTCGTCGGGCTGCGGGGACGGTCAGGCTGCCGGCGCGAATGCGGTGATGGCGTCGGCGAGGTCGGCCGGGGCTTCCAGCGGGATCAGGTGACCGGTGTGGTGGATCACCACGAAGTCGGGGTGGGAGAGGTAGGGCACCAGGTTGTCGCGGAGCAAGCCGACGGGCTCCACCTGGTCGTGTTCTCCGGCGACGACGAGAACGGGCACGCTGACCATGCGCGTGTGTTCGGTGATGTCCTGCGCGATGCCGTGCAGCGGCCACTCGGTGCGGGCGGCGTCGGTGACGGTCCGCGAGTCGGTCACGATCTGCGCCTTGACCGACGCGGGCAGCTCGGTCGCGGTGAGGACGTGATCCCGTGCCCCGGCCACGGACTCGGCGGAGTCGTAGGCGTGCGACAGGGCTTCCTGGTACTCGGGAGTGACCTGTGCGGCAGGCTTCGCCGGGCCGGAGCCGACGAGAACCATGCCGCGCAGGCCGGCGGGCCGGGTGGCCGCGACCAGCTGTGCGACCTTGCCGCCCATCGAATGCCCCACCAGGACGTAGTCGGTGACCCCCGCATCCGCGAGCACGGCGAGCGTGTCGTCGGCGAGCTGACCGAGCGTGTAGGGACCGGGCAGAGCGCTCGACCGGCTCCACCCGCGGAAGTCGACCGTGAGCACGTCACGGCCCGCCAGGTGGTCGACGACGAGGTCCCAGGTGCGGGCGGAACCGCCCCAATAGTGCAGGAACACCAGAGTCGGTCCGGTCCCCGGTCGATGGTCGTAAGTGGGCAGTAGCGTCTGCTGCGTCGTGTTCATGATGGCTCTTCCGGTCGATGCTCTGAGCGATCGCTCTGTGCATTCATTGAAACTTCTGCACCCGGACGGGGCATCGGCCTGACTGGTCGCCCGATGGTGAAAACTGGACACGTGAGTTTGATCCGGCAAATGACCTACCAGCCCGCGGGACGCCGCGCCGCCTCGGTCGAGACGATGACGTTCGGCCGTCTTCGCGAGCTGAACGACGGCGGCACGCAGCGCGCCGACTTCCACGTCCTTGCCGTCATCGACGCCGGACCCGGCTCAGTCACCGTCGATTTCCGCCGCCACCCGCTCCAAGATCGTTCCGCGGTGTGGATTCCACCCGGCGCCGTGCACCGGTGGGGCGACATCGCCGACGTGGCAGGGCACCTCGTGCTGTTCGTGCCGACCGCGCCGGTCACCCATGCGACCCGAGAACTGGTCGCCTCCCCTGACCCGGCCGCCCACTGGAGCATCCCCGACGCCGACTGGCTCTTCGTCGACACGGCGCGCAGCCATCTCCTCCTCGAAGCATCCGCCCCACCCAATGACTCCCGGACGGAGCTTCCCGAAATCCTGCTCTCCGCGCTCATCACCCGACTGCACCCACCGCACGCCGAAGCACGGCTCACCCCTCCGGTGTTCCGGTTGTTCCGCTCCAGCGTCGAAGCGCACTTCCGGCAACACCACGACGCCGGCTACTACGCCCGTGCGCTGGGATACGCGCCCCGCACCCTCTCACGAGCGGTGCAGCAGGCCACCGGCCGCACCGCGAAGGCGTACATCGTCGAACGGATCACCCTGGAAGCCAAACGGCTCCTCGCACACGACCGCCTCACCGCCGCCCGCTGCGCCGACATGCTCGGCTTCCCCGACGCATCCAACTTCTCGGTGTTCTTCCACAAGGCCACAGGCAAACGCCCGGGCGCGTGGCAGGCGACGGTGGCCGCCGAGTGAGGAGGTGCCCACACCGACCGCGGCCAGCCCTGGGGGAGGCGCTGCATCGGAGGACGCCGTCAGGGTCTCGTAGGGGCACCCCGCTTCGCCTCCCCAGCGGCGGTGGGAGTCGCCATGTGCACGGCGATGACACTCCGACGAGCGCGAGGCCTGAAAACCCGCGACGGCCGGCCGGTGGGGTGGCGGCGGATCGTCCGCCGCGTGCGTTGAGGCGATCTTCCGGACGGCCGCACACGTCATGGCGCCCGGGAGCTCAGGTAGCGGCTGACGACTCTGCTCGTCCTGTGGAACGTTGCACTGCGAGTGAGTCAATATCTGTGCTCTTGAGGTGAGAATTTGACGGACCATGCCGTGAGGGTTTGGGGGACGATGCAGTGAGAGTTTTTGCCGCGACGGGCGGAGAGGAATTACTTGACCGACACAGGCCGTAGCGGTGTGCTACTGTCCATCTCCGTTGCAGTTGTGGTTCCCAAAACTTCAAGTGCCCCCAGTCGGCTCCTGCCGGGTGGAGCGCTTTTGTATTTCCGGTCATTTTCCGGGCGGGGTAATCATCGCGGCGACACGGCGTCCGCACGGTGTGGATTCCGATGTACTGCCCCAAAGGAGACATGACATGGCCACCGGTACCGTGAAGTGGTTCAACGCGGAAAAGGGATTCGGCTTCATCGAGCAGGACGGCGGCGGCGCTGACGTGTTCGCCCACTACTCGAACATCGCCGCCCAAGGCTTCCGTGAGCTGCTCGAAGGCCAGAAGGTGAGCTTCGACATCGCGCAGGGCCAGAAGGGCCCGACGGCCGAGAACATCGTTCCGGCCTGACGCTGACGCACAGTTGCAGCCGGGGCCCGCATCCTTGGGGTGCGGGCCCCGGCTGTACCCATTTCCCGGAGCGGTTTCACCGTGGGACGGCTCGGGAAAACCCGTCCCACCGCACGCTACTCCTCCTTCGGAGACGCGGGCGCATCCTGAAGAGCTGCACCGCAGACAACGCCCGGATTCGACGTCCCCCTGCGTGCGTCACCTATTTCAAGGGTCTCCGCCCGCGCGGATTCCCGTCAGCCGGATTTGCTTTGACGCTGGCCCGCACTTGCAATTCCGTGCTGCTCATCGCTTGCGGGAATTCCTTGATATGTGCCATATCAAGGAAGGCTCCACATGAACCGCAATGTACGAACGGCCGCTCCGCCCGCGTCCGTGAGGGCGGCCGACGCAGGGAAGGGCGGCAGTCGCCTCGGCTCGCCTGCGCCACGCCGTTCCGGCGGGCCGGCCCGTTCCGGTGCTTACGGCCGCCCGGCCCGCCGCAGTGGGCGCTCAGTCGGAATAGCTGAAGTCACCCATGGTCCAGGCGCTGACGTCGGCGATCGCCACGCGGTACATCCCGCCTGTCTCCGGGATGCCGACCGTGCCCTGCAGGATCCGGGCGACGTGGAAGTGCAGATGAGCGGGGGGCCCGTCCTTCTTCGCGGGGGTGTCGAAGACGGCCGAGAACTCCCCCAAGCGGGCGGAATCCGCCAACACATCCGACACCCTCTGCCTCCACACTGCTTCGGGAGCCAGCCGACCGGTGATGACAGCACCACCGGTGACCACGGTCAGGGACATCTGGTTGCTCTGCCCGGACTCCACCAGGGCGGCGACATCAACGAGCAGCTCGTCAGGCTTCGACATGCGGCAGATTATATTTACCGGCCATCCAGCTCTCCGAGCGACGGCGACAGCGGGCGCGAAGAGCGTTCACGGACTTGGCGCGGAAGGCCCAGACGGTGACCGGGGGCAGCGCGGCGCCACCAGGCCGGCGACAGGCGTGCCGCTCTCGCCGGAGGCGGCGGCATCCCGGACGGCGGCCCGGTCTGCGAGCAGTTCGGCGGTGGTGACCGCCTTGGTCTCTGGGCGGGGGCGAGTCCGTTGCCGTCGCGCAGGGCGGTCATGACCTCGCGGAGCTTGACGGGGGAGGGGTTGGCGCCCAGGAAATCGCGGGTGATGGGCGGGCCCCGCTGGGCCCAGCCGCTCAGCGACACTTGAGAAACCGCCCCATGGCTTCATGACCGCGGCTGCATGTCCGGTCGATGGTCGCCGTGGGGCGGAGGGAGAGTCGTTGACCGGACTGGCGGGCGACATGCCGGGAGTGAGTGCATCCCACCATGGCCTAGTCGGTGCATCCAGTGGACCACCCTGCCGCGCTGGGGGCGGGTGGACGGAAGTCTGCGGCCGGTACGAGAGCCGGTCATACAGCGGACAGCGGCAGGCGCAATGCGCCTACGGCCTGGGGTCGGGGGCGGAAGCGGCCTGCGGTTTCGGACGGCCTGCCGTCTGCGTACGCGGCGCACGGGCACTTGGCGGCTGCACCACTGGGAGTGCGGTCAGCCGGATGGGCGGTCCTGCAGGCTTCACAGGAACCGCGGGCTGCGGAGGCGCAGGGGACTGCCGACGCCTGGCGGCCGCTGTGGGCGAGCGGTTCGCCCGCCCGTCTCGTCCTCCTACTGCTTGACGGAAGCAGGCCGCCCGCGGCGCGTCGGCACCGCACCACCGGCTCCCCGAACAGCTCACGGACGCTCATCCCGAAAGGTCACGCACGGCGAGGGACACCCCGCGAGGGTCACGGTGGTCACCGCGACGGTGACTGTCACCGCCCGCTCCACGCCTTCGGCCCGAGTCTCCCGGGCGCCCGCACCGCGACACAGCCGTGCAGCAGTCGTGCAGGTGTACTCAAGGCAGAACTCCTCGCCTGAACCACGGAGGAAATCTGTCTTGTCTGAGGTAGACATTCGCCATTCACAGGGCTACCGTTTCTCTTGTACCCAGGAAGTCGAAGTGGGCACGGCAGACAGGAACTGCCGTGCATGCAGGTCAAGCAGGACGCGGCCCGAAGGGGCCGCGAGCAGCACCCGCGTTATCCAGCAGTACGACCGAGTAGCCGAAGGTAAGGAGCAGAACGCCATCAGGATCGCCCGGGCGAGGAACGAGTCCGCCCGGGTACCGCAAGGCCCCGGATTGGAAGGTGGTCCCCGGTCACGCATCCGCGATCCCCGCAGCCCAGCCCTCCCAGGCGGAACCTGCGGAAAAAGAAGGCCGACACAGTCGGCCGGTAGATGGTGTTGAAAGCTCGGGGCCCGGGTGCCAGTACGGCACCCGGGCCCCCCGACGCATCCCCGAAAGAAGAGGTCTATGCCCCCTCGCAGTACCCGGCCCGCCGACTCCCTCGACGACGACGACTATCCCGCCTACACCATGGGCCGGGCCGCCGAGATGCTCGGCACCACCCCAGCCTTCCTCCGCGCCCTCGGCGAACACCGCCTGATCACTCCCTTGCGCTCCGAAGGCGGCCACCGCCGCTACTCCCGCTACCAGCTGCGCATCGCCGCCCGCGCCCGCGAACTCGTCGACCAGGGCACCGCCGTAGAGGCCGCGTGCCGCATCGTCATCCTCGAGGACCAGCTCGAAGAAGCTCAGCGCATCAACGAGCAACTGCGCGCCCAAGGCGGCCAGTCGCAGTCGGAAACCCCAGCCTGACAAGGACGCCGGGTGCGGCCCCTACGCCGACCGACCAGCACCACACCAAGGACCCCGACACGTCGGCCGGGGTCCTTGGCCATTGAAGTGCAGCTGCCCGACGAGATGCCCCACGAAGCCGGACCCGGGCCGATCTGGTTTGCGCAGGGCTGAGGCTCTCACGTCAATACATCCGGCGGGGGCGGACCGACCCGAGTGGTGGCAGCCGCGAGCAGAGCCCGTAGACCCGGGTTTTCTCCGTCCCACCTGTTCCGGGACGCGACGGCGGTGGTGTGCGGCAGAATGACGCCCACGGATGTGCCGTAGCGCAGCCGGGACCGCAAGTGCCCTGATTCACGCGGTCCTTGGGCGTGTGAGGAGAGGAAGACGTGAGCGAGAACAAGAGCGCCACCGCCGCAGTGCAGCGACTCGACACCGCGACGGCGCACAACGCTCGCGTGTGGAACTACTGGCAGGGCGGCAAGGACAACTACGAGGTCGACCAGCAGGTAGGCGATCACGTCGCCGGAATGATCCCCGTCATCCGCGACATCGCGCGCGCCGACCGGGCGTTCCTCGGCCGCGCCGTGCGCTGTCTGGCACAGGAGCACGGCATCCGTCAGTTCCTCGACATCGGCACCGGCCTGCCGGCGTTGGAGAACACCCACGAGATCGCCCAGCGGATCGCCCCCGAGTCACGGATCGTGTACGTCGACAATGACCCCATCGTGCTCGCGCACGCCCGTGCCCTGCTGGCCAGTGCTCCGGAAGGCGCCACCGACTACATCGACGCCGACGTGCACGACCCGGACACCATTCTGCGCATCGCCGGACGGACACTCGACTTCACCAAGCCCACCGCACTCATGCTGCTCGGCATCCTCAACTTCGTCCTTGACGGTGACGAGGCGCGGGCCATCGCACGTCGGCTCGTGGAGGCGCTGTCCCCCGGCAGCTTCCTCGTACTGACCCATCCCACCACGGAGCCCGAACTCGGCGGCGACCTCCAGCTCGAGGCGATGGAGTTCTGGAACGCCAATGCCAAACCGCCGGTCACCGCTCGCAGCAGCGAGGAGGTCGCCCAGTACTTCGACGGGCTCACGCTCCTGGAGCCCGGCCTTGTGTCCTGCTCGCGGTGGCGGCCGGAGCCCGGCGTAGAGCCCACGGTCGTACCCCAGTTGGGAGCCGTGGCGCTGAAGCCGTGATCTCTCGCTTCGCCTTGGCGCTGGTCCACACCGGCGACGTTGTGGTGCGAAGGCACCCGGATACGTCTGGCGACGGCGTACGACCTGGAGCCCTGCTGCCGAACGACGCCGGCCCCCGGCGACGAAAGGTCGCCGGGGGCCGGATGTTGGTAGCGGGGGCGGGATTTGAACCACGCGACCTCTGGGTTATGAGCCCAGCGAGCTACCGAGCTGCTCCACCCCGCGTCGGTGTCTCCACCGTACGGCATCCGCGCGGCGCCGGCAGGGATTTATGCCGCTCACTCGAGGGCATCGACACCTCGGTGCGGACGGCCTCCGGCCGGCAGGACGTGGCCGGGGATGTCCATCTGCCCGAGGCGTACCTCGCTGCCGAGACAGGAACCGGCCAGGGCTTGGGACTCCGGCTGGGTGCAGGCTGACGACGGAGCAAGGAGAACGCGGTGGCGTCGCCGGGTCAGGGGCGGAGCAGGGCCTTGATGGCGCGGCGTTCGTCCATGGCCTTGTAGGCGTCGGCGGCCTGGTCGAGGGGGAGGGTGAGGTCGAAGACCTTGCCGGGGTCGATGGTCCGGTTGAGGATGAGGTCGATCAGCTGGGGCAGGAAGCGGCGGACCGGGGCCGGGCCGCCGTGCAGGTGGACGTGGGAGTAGAACAGCTCCTCGCCGGGCAGCTGCACGCCGTGGGCGACGCCGACGTGGCCGACGTGCCCGCCGGGGCGGGTGGAGCGGATGGCCTGCATCATCGACTCCTGGGTGCCGACCGCCTCGACGACCGAGTGCGCGCCGAGCCCGCCGGTGAGCTCCTTGACCTTGGCCACGCCCTCGTCGCCGCGTTCGGTGACGATGTCGGTCGCGCCGAACTCCACCGCGAGTTTCTGCCGGTCCTCGTGGCGGCTCATCGCGATGATCCGTTCCGCGCCCAGCTGCCGGGCGGCCAGGACGGCGAGCAGGCCGACCGCGCCGTCGCCGACCACGGCGACGGTCCTGCCGGGGCCGGCCTCGGCGGCGACCGAGCCGAACCAGCCGGTGCCGAGCACGTCGGAGGCGGCGAGCAGGCTCGGGATCAGGTCCTCGGAGGGCGGGTCGGGGGTGGCGACCAGGGTGCCGTCCGCGAAGGGGACCCGCAGCCGTTCGGCCTGGGCTCCGCCGGCACCGACGTATTCGCGGTGCACGCAGGAGGACTGGTAACCGGCCCGGCAGATCTCGCAGGTGTTGTCCGAGGCGAAGAACGAGCCGATGACGAACTCGCCGGGCTTGATGAGGGTGACCTGGTCGCCGACCTCCTCGACGACGCCGACGTACTCGTGTCCCATCGGGGTGGGGGCGGTGACCGGGTTGATGCCGCGGTAGTCCCACAGGTCCGAGCCGCACACGCAGGTGGCGACGGTGCGGATGACCGCGTCGGTCGGGTGGATGATCTTCGGGGCGTCGCGCTCCTCGACGCGGACGTCCCCGGGAGCGTGGATGACGGCTCCGAGCATGATGGTTGTTCCTTCGGTGCGTGATTCGCTTCAGTGATTCGGTGCGGTGATTCGGTGCAGTGATCTGTGCAGTGATCGGTGGAGTGGTTCAGGCGAGGTCCCGTGCCAGGAGGCGCGGGCCGCTGTACTCGGCGCCGGTGACGTGGTCGAGCCAGTCGACGTCGTCGGTCTCCCACAGGGCGATGTGGGCCATGAACCGGTCGGGGGCGGCGCCGTGCCAGTGCTCCTCGCCAGCCGGGGTCCAGACGACCTCGCCGGGGTGAGCCTCGACGAGCTGCCCGCCGCGGGACTGGATCAGGGCGATGCCCTCGACGATGTACAGGGCCTGGCCCAGGCCGTGGCTGTGCCATGCGGTACGGGCGCCGGGCGCGAAGCGGACCATGTTCGCCCTGGCCCGGGAAGCCCCCTCGCCCCGGTAGATCACGTCCGCCCACGCGTCGCCGGTGAACCAGGCATCGGGCAGCTTCATGGTCGCGGGCCGCTTGACGATCTCCATCGCTCTTCTCCTTCGGTGCGGTCGGTCAGACGGCAGGCCGGGCTGTGCGCTGGTCGGCGATCTTCTTGAGCTGGGTGATCGCGGTCATGGCGTTGGGTCAGCCCGCGTAGAAGGCCAGGTGCGTGATCGCCTCGGACAGCTCCTCCACCCTCAGCCCGTTGTCCAGGGCGACGCCCAGGTGGTAGCCGAGCTGCTCGCTCCGGTACAGGGCGGCCAGCACGCTCACGGTCACCAGGCTGCGGTCGCGCGGCGACAGCCCGGGCCGTTCCCACACGTCACCGAAGAGGACCTCGTCGGTGACCTCGACCAGCTTCGGGGCGATCCAGGCCAGCTCCTGGGGTGCGGACTGCTTCGGCATCAGGGACAACTCCTTGAGGATCGGGGGGGACCGGCCCGGTTCCACGGCCTGTCGGCGCGGGTCCCACGGCAGCCGCCGTACCTGCGTCCGAGCCGGTTCCCGGCGGCGCCGACGGCCGCCGATATCGAGGAAACTGCAGGTCAACCAGGTGGAGAAGGGTCTGCGGTTACAGGTACTGACAGGACCCCCCACGTCTGCGCCGTCCGGCCTAGCGTGGGATGCATGAGCACCGAGAGCGACATCCGCGAGTTCCTGGCCTCCCGTCGCGCCAAGATCTCCCCGCGGCAGGGCGGGCTGCCCGCCTACGGCGGCAACCGGCGCGTGCCCGGCCTGCGCCGTGAGGAAGTCGCCCTGCTCGCCGGCGTCAGCATCGACTACTACGTCCGCCTCGAACGCGGCCGTCTCGCCGGTGCCTCGGAGGAAGTCCTCGACGCCGTCGCGAACGCCCTCCAGCTCGACGACGCCGAACGCGCCCACCTCTTCGACCTCGCCCGCGCCGCCGCCAACCGTCCGGCCCGCCGCGCCAAGCGCACCCGCGGCCCGCTGCCGGACAGCGTCCTGCGCGTCCTGGCGTCCATGACCGACTCCCCGGCCTTCATCCGCAACGGCCGCCTCGACATCCTCGCCACCAACCGCCTCGGCCGCGCCCTCTACGCCCCGCTCTTCCCCGACCCCGCCGCCCGGACCAGCAACATCGCCCGCGCCCAGTTCCTCCACCCCGCCGGCCGCGCATTCTTCCCCCGCTGGGAAGAGTCCGTGAACACCACCGTCGCCCTACTGCGCACCGAGGCCGGCCGCGCCCCGCACGACACCGAACTGACCGGGCTGATCGGCGAACTCGTCACCCGCAGCGAGGAGTTCCGCGCCGCGTGGGCCAAACACAACGTCCGCCTCCACCACACCGGCCGCAAAGCCTTCCACCACCCCGCCGTCGGCACCCTCGCCCTCGACTTCGACGCCATGGAACTACCGGCACAACCGGGCCTCACCCTCACCGCGTACAGCGCCGCCCCCGGCACCCCCGACCACGACGCCCTGCAACTCCTCGCCACCTGGGCCGCCACCGAACACCCCGGGCCCACCAGCGGCCCCGCCCGCACCGACGGGGCAGACCGCAACCGGTAAGTGCCAGGGGCGTGCCCCGAGTTCCCCTCCATAAACAAGGCAACAACCGCGAATGAATGGATGACCGCAGGGCAATCGGGGCGCAGGAGGTTGATAATTATGGTTCCCCTGCTTCTGGTCCTGCTTCTGGCGCTCATTCTGTTCGGTGCGGGCTTCGCCCTGAAGGTCCTCTGGTGGGTCGCGGTGGTCGTGCTGGTCGTGTGGCTCCTCGGCTTCGTGATGAGGTCCACCACCACGGGGGGCGGCCGGGGTCGCTGGTACCGATGGTGACCTGAGCGGCCCAGCATGTTGCCGAAGGACCCGTTCGACACCCGGACGGGTCCTTCGCGTCCTTCGCGCGTGTCGCGGCTCCACGAGTCACGCCGGGATATCGGGGTAGGGGCGCCGTGCCGGGGACAGGAGGCGCCAGCGCGTGGAACCCGCGCAACCTCCCGACGCGTCCCGTCCCCGGTCCCCGGGACCACACTCCCCGGTCCGCGGGACCACACTCCCCGGTCCGCGGGAGCACACGGCATCCCCGGAAGCAGCCGCGTCGGGAGAACGTCGACGGCGTCCGCCACGGCGTCGACAGCGGCATCAATGGGCGCCCCGCATCTGCCGGCTTCGCGCCCTGGCGGACGAACGACGGCTTCGTCCCGCGCTGGGCCGCAACCGGGGGACGTCGGCGTCATCCGTGACCGGCTTCGCCGCCAGGCCCGCCGGCGCGAGACCGTCGACAGGGTGAACGAGCCGAGGGGCTCGGCTCTTCGGCCGGCCGGAATGCCCGGTCCCAGGTACGCCTGGAGTGACGGGGCAGGTCAGGGAGGTGTGAGGGTGTCGAGTTGGGCTGCGAGGTCGGGGTGGGTGCCGGTCAGGTGGGGACGCGTGTCGCCGAGGGGGCGGATGAGCTCGGCGGGGTCGTCCTGGGCGAGGGCCGCGTGGAGCCTGCCGAGCGGGAGGCGAGCCGCGTCCGGGAGGTCGGTGAGGGCGGTGATCTGGCCGGCGATGCGGCGCAGGTCGGCTGCGTTGCGGCGGGCCCAGGTGGCGGTGGTGCGTTCGGCGGCGCGGCGTTCGCGGGTGGCCTGGACGCGCTGTTCGCCGGTGGTTCCGGCCGGGCCGGGACGGCCGCGCAGGTAGCGGCGTTCGGCGGCCTGGCGGCTGGCTACGCCGAGGGGGTGGGCGAGGTCGGCCCAGCTGGCTCCGGCGTCGCGGGCGGTCTCGATCAGGCCGGTCTCCCAGCCGGCGAGCCGCTCGCGTACCTGCCGCAGCAGAAGGAGGGAGGCGAGGGCCTGGTCCGTGCCGACCTCGGGAGTGCCGGGAGCGTGGAGGTCCTCGTGCTGGGCGGTACTCAGGGCTTGGTCTATGGCCTCCAGAGCCGCCGCGGCGGCGAGGAACGACGCCGGGCTGTGCGCGTCGGCGCTGGGTGAAGCCGACTGGTCGGCCGTGTTCATGGGCACCTCCCTCGGGTTGTCGTCCTTCGGACGACACCATGTTTGTCATCCATTGGATGACATGCTACAACAGTTTCCGTGAGGCGCATTGGCAGTCACTGCCCGAACCTTCTGGAGGTGTTTTCCGATGTTGATGCGCACCGACCCCTTCCGTGAGCTGGACCGGCTGGCGCAGCAGCTGATGGGCCCCGGCACCTGGTCGCGGCCGTCCCCGATGCCGATGGACGCCCATCGCGAGGGTGACCAGTACGTGGTGGCCTTCGACATCCCCGGCGTCAGCGCGGACGCGATCGACATCGACGTCGAACGGAACATGCTGACCGTCAAGGCCGAGCGCCGGCCCGTGGCGAAGGCCGACGACGTGCAGATGGACCTGTCGGAACGGCCGCTGGGCGTCTTCTCCCGCCAGATCGTGCTCGCCGACACGCTGGACACCGAGCACATCCAGGCCGACTACGACGCGGGCGTGCTCACCCTGCGCATCCCGATCGCCGAGCGCGCCAAGCCCCGCAAGATCGCCGTCGGTGTCGGGCCCGGGGCCGACCGCAAGGAGATCTCCGGCTGAGCCGGACCGGCGAGGGCTCTGACGCGGCGGAGGACGGGTACCTGTTCGCCCCTCTTGCCCGTCCTCCGCGTCCTCCTGGGACCGAGGGAGACCGGCGTCCGACGTACCGGTGCGACGGGATGCGTTCCTCGGCGGCGTGAAGGAACGCGGCGAGTACGGCACCGTGCACGAGGCCCACACCGTGCACGAACCAGATCCCGCTCCAGCCCCCTCCGGCTGCGACCTGCTCTTGGGCCGCCCCAGGCCCAACCGACCACCCACCCACCGGTGACCGCACGACGGCCACCACGACCCCGGTGACAGAAAGGCAACCACCGCAGTGATGTCCGACCGACCCGCACCGTTCCCGCAGCCCTGCGACAGGGCGTACGAGCAGCTGCTGGAGAAGGTCCGCTACGACGGCGCCTACCCCACCCGCGAGAAGGCCGAGGAAGCCGTCCGCCTGGTCCTCGCAGGACTGGGACGCCAGTTGACCGGCGACGAACGCGTCGAACTGGCCGCCCGCCTGCCCTTCGAGGCCGCACGCATCCTCACCGCCCAGATCCCCGACACCCAGCCGCTCACCGGCTGGGCGTTCGTCAAGGACCTCGCCACCCGTACCGGCGCCTCGCAGGCCACCACCCGCTGGGACACCGGATCCGTCTTCGCCGCCGTCGCTGCCTGTGCAGGCCCCGACCTGATCACCCGCATCCTGCGCCAACTCCCTTCCGGCTACGCGCTGTTGTTCGGACGCGCCGAACTCACCCCTGCCGCGTGATCAGTGCCGAGCGTGCTCGGGGCGGACAGCGACGACCGCCGTCGCTGTCCGCCCCGGGCCCTGGCTCGGCCTCCCGGCCCACCGCAGGAACGACGTGACGTATCAAGCAAGAGAGAACCCGCTGACCAGCGCCACCAGGTCCCCGGGTCGGCCTGCCAGGAGAGGAACATGACGGAGCACGACCAGGAGGACCTCGCACCGTTCGACGCCGACGTCTCCGGGCCGGAAGAGCTCGCTCGGAAGATCGGTCAGTTGCAGCGGGAGATCGGCCAGCTTCAGGAAGCCGTTGTCTCGCATGCGGTGATCGACCAGGCCATCGGCGTGGTCATATCCCTTGGCGGTCTTCACCCCGACCAGGGATTCGCAGTGTTGCGGACGGTCTCCCAGAAAACGAACATCAAACTCCGGGAGGTCGCGGACCAGATCGTCGCCTGGCCCGCCGCCCAGGAGCTGTCCGAGGACATCCGGCAGGCGTTGGAGACCGCTCTGTCCGAGGCGGGGTCCGCCTGACCACGTACACGGGCACGTCCGTTCGCCGGCGTCACCGGGACGGGCCCGGCCATCGGCGTGCCGGGGCGTGCCGCGCCGGTCCTGTTTCCGCAGCAGAGGATTCCGTCTTTCGGGGCGCGCTTCGCCGAGCCGTCGGTCGTCGTGACCTGGGCGGCGACGTCGGCGGCTGACGGCATGCCCCCGAGCAGCTTTCCGCGAGGCAGGGGGCGTTGGCACAGAGGCCGACGGCGCCGGCGACCGCTTCGAGGAGGAGGCGCACGGTGTGACTCGGGTCGTGGTGCGCGGGGGTCGTGGTGTTGCGCGGACGCGTCAGGGAGCCCCGCGGTCCGAAGCGTGCGGGAGGGCTTGGGCCGGGTCGGTTTCCGGATCTGCCGGCGCCGGACGGTGGCCGGCCAGGAGGGCGAGGCCCAGCACCGCGGCGACGACCTGGCAGGCGGCAGTTCCCAGCAGCAGAGCGGCAGACCCCAGCCCGTTGAGGGCTCCGGCCGCGGCCGCACCGGCGGCCGCGAACGTGCTCTTGAGCCCGGCACCCAGGGTGAAGATCTGGGTGCGCACGGCCGCCGGGGCGTACCGTTCGCGGCTGGCCAGCAACGCGCTGAACAGCGGGCCGGTACAGAAACCGGCCATGGCGAACAGGACGGCCGCCGGGACGGCGTGCCGGGTCAGGGGCACCATGGCCAGTGGAACACCGGTGATCAACAGCCCCCAGAGGACGACGTGCTCCGGGTGCCTTTGGCCCACCGGCCGGTACGCGTAGCTCAGGGAGCCGGCCAGGGCGCCGGCGGCGAACGCGGTCATCAGACCGCCGGTCGCCCAGGACGCGTGGTACTTGGCGGCCAGCAGCACGGTCACGACGGGCAGTGCTCCGACGCCCAGCTGACCGACACCGCTGGCCCAGGTGACCGACCTCAGTCGGTGATTGCGTGCCAACTCGGCGGCTCCCTGCAGCAGTTCGGTCGGCCGCAGCCGTCCCGCCGGTTTCCGGCCGCCGGGCCGCGGGCGCAGCCGGAGCGAGAACAGCAGCATTCCGCCCGTCATCGCCCCGGCCCCCAGGGTGGCGAGGGCGGTGCCCGCACCCACCGCAGTGCCCAGGGCCGCCGCCACGGCGGGACCGCAGATGCCCGCCAGGTTGTAGGAGACGGCGTCCGCGCTGAACGCCCTGGTCAGCTGCTCTTTGCTGAGCAATTCGCCCAGCAGGCTGGTGAGTCCGCCGGTGAGCAGGGGGGCGACACAGCCGGCGGCCACGGCCGGCAGCAGCGCTACAAGGTCGTAGACCCTGCCCACCAGCACGGCGAGGGCGGCGAGCGCGGCACCGTAGAGCGTCACGGCACCGCCGTGGAAGAGCCGGCGCCGCCGTACCGAGTCGGCCAGAGCGCCGGCCACGGGCGCGGCGGCCACGTGCGGAATCATCAGGGCCGCCACCAGCGCGCCGCCGAGCGCGGGGCTGCCGGCACGCTGGGTGGCCAGCATGACGAGCGCGACCCGGGCGCCCTCGTCAGCGGTGCGGGCGAGGACGGCCGCCGTCAGGTACACGGGGATGGCCGGCGCTGCACCGGTCCGGCGCGCGGTGTTCGTCGTGTTCGTCATGGGCGCAGGACGTGCTGCCGGCGCCGGTGGAGCATGGGCTCGCTGTCCTTGGTGCGGAGCCACACGACGGCGCTCGCCATGGCCGTGTGATCCATCCACCGGTAGTCGCGCCACCGGCCCTGCCGACGGCCGGGCGGTACGTCGATGGGCCTGGGCCGGCCGGACAGTCCGCGGCCGGCGGCCTTGACCATGCTTCCTGGGCGCTCCACACCCAGGCGAGTTCCCAGGCCCGCTGTCCAGGCACACGCTGATTTTGACCGAGTCCCGCGGCAGGGCGTTCGGCTCGTACGACCTGGCTTCGCTCAACTACCGACTCCGTCAGGTCTGTTGTGAAGGTGAACCTGGCGATGTCCACGGCGCCGTCTCGGCTCGATCCGCTGGTTCGCCCAGGCAGCAGGAGTGAACGCGAGACGGCGGGGTACGCGCTCCGTCGGCGGGCCATTCCGGCAGGCCGGCAGTGGTTTTATCGATCGTGGGAGGAGAGTCGGCATGGCACCCAGCACGCTGGCAGCACAGACGCGGACGGCCGAGTTGCCGGAGGTCGCAGATCCTTCCCGGATGGCACCCAAGGACGCTCGCGAGCTGTCGAAGCTGTTCTTCCGACAGCTGGCCGTCCTGGAGGAGGGCACGCCGGAGTACAGCTACGCCCGCAACACGCTCATCGAGATGAACATGTCCCTGGTCCGCTACGCGGCCGGCCGGTTCCGTAGCCGTGGGCCGGAGGAGATGGAGGACATCGTCCAGGTGGGCATGATCGGCCTGATCAAGGCGATCGACCGGTTCGAGCTGTCCAGGGAGGCGGAGTTCACGTCCTTCGCCATCCCCTACATCGTCGGCGAGATCAAGCGCTTCTTCCGCGACACGACCTGGGCCGTGCATGTGCCGCGTCGGCTCCAGGAGGCCCGCGTCCAGCTCGCCCAGGCCACGGAGGAGTTGCGTACCCGGCTCGACCGTGACCCGACGGTCAAGGAACTGGCGGAGCTGATGAGCCTGTCCGAAGAGGAGGTCGTCGAGGCCCGCTTGGCCGCCAACGGTTACAACTCCTCCTCCCTGGACGCCGCGATCAGCGGCAGCGAGGACGGTGAGAGCGCCCTGCAGGACTTCATAGGTACCGAGGACGCGGCGCTGGAACTGGTGGAGGACTTCCACGCCCTCGCCCCCATGATTGCCGAACTCGACGAGCGTGACCGCAAGCTCCTTCACATGCGGTTCGTGGAGGAGCTCACCCAGGCCCAGATCGGCGAGCGCCTGGGCGTGTCGCAGATGCACGTCTCCCGGCTGCTGTCCCGGTGCCTGGCCCGGCTGCGTGAGGGCATGCTCACGACCAGCTGACTCTCTACGAAGTGCCGTTCTGATGCCCGCCGCGGTTGTGGCGGGCATCAGCCACGTCCCGTGCGTCCGGTTCATCCGGCTGTCGGGGGCAGGCGTCCAGGGCGTCGCGCAGGGTGGGGTGGCAGGGGATGACCCCGGGGAGGCCGACGATGCCGAAGATCTCGGCGACGTTGGGGCTCGGGGCCGCGAGTCGCAGTTGGCCGCCATGGCGCCGTGCGGCGTGATGAGCGGCGATGAGGGCATTGATGCCGCTGGAGTCCATGAAGGTGACGTCGCTGAGATCCAGCACCGTCAGCGGAGCGGCAGCGCCATCGGCGGTCAGGGCATCCAGGAGCTGGGGAGCGCTGTCGAGATCGATCTCGCCGCAGGCCGTGAGCACCCTGACGCCACCGGTATGGCTGCAGGTGAGCGAAAGGCGCCAGTTGTCGTTGTCCGTCACAGCCCCTCAGCATGTGTCGGTGCCGCCCTGTAGCACTTCCTCGACGAGGATCTGCTCACGCATGGTACTGGTAGTACCCCCGGATGGCCCTGCCACAGGTACACGTTGTGCCTGCGGGACAGGCGCCCGGGAGGATGGCGTACGACTGAGGCGGGAGTGGCAGGACGGATGGGCGGGGACCCGGAGTGCGAGTGTTGCCAGGGACCGATGTCTGCGGCGGTCGAGGAGACCATCGCACTGTCGGGAGACCTTTCCTGCATCGCCGAGGCCCGTCACCGAACTGCCGTCTTTCTCACCCGGTTCGCAGCCGCCGGCGGTGATTCGACGGTGTCGGAGCGCATCCTGGACCTGGCTCAGCTCGTGGTGAGCGAGTTGGTCACCAACGCCTGCAAGTACGCACCCGGCCCCATTCTGTTGCGGCTGCGCCGGGCGGAAGCTGCGGTGGAGGTGGAGGTGTGGGACAGCCATCCAGAAAAACCGGTGGCCGAACAGGCGGATCCGTACCGGGTGGGCCGGCACGGCCTGGAGATCGTGAAGGCTGTTGCGGCCGAGCTCACCGTTCTGCCGGAGGCGGCCGGCAAACGGGTCACCGCCCGGATCGATCTCCGCCCGTCGGCCTGACGATTGCCTGGCGGGTGCGTGAATCTGCACTCGGCGCGCGGGCCCGGTGACAGACGCCCGGAAGGAAGCCCTCGGCCCGACGCTCCTACGCTCGGCCCCGTCGGCCCTGGTGCGCCGTACATGCTGACGGCTCCCGTCCGGCGGACCGGGGCGGGAGCCGTCAGCGGCGTGGACATGTGCCTTCGGCGGTTCAGGCGTGGCGGTGCGAGTGCCGGTTACCGGTGACGAGGCGGTAGAGGACGAGCAGAATCAGGGAGCCGACGATCGCGGCGATCCAGGTGGAGAGGTCGAAGAACCCGTCGATGGAGTCGACACCGAAGATCACCTTGCCGAGCCAGCCGCCGAGCAGACCGCCGACGATGCCGATGAGCATGGTGACGATGATGCCGCCGGGGTCCTTGCCCGGCATCAAGGCCTTGGCGATGGCGCCGGCGAGCAGGCCGATGATGATCCACGCGATGATTCCCATGGTGCGTCTCCGTTTCCTCGACAAGGGCTGGGTCAGCTCATCGTGTGCTCCGATCGGATACGAACAAACGTCTCGTCCGGGTCCCGGCGCCGCCGGTTCCTGATCGGGAGGGTGGCGCCGGAGTTTTCGGTGGGGGTCAGTGCTGGTGTCCTTCAACGGCGGTGTGGCGGCGTTCGTTGTAGGCGCGGGCGGCGCGGTCGTTCAGCGCGCTGCCCACGGAGCGCAGGCGTTCCCCGAGTGTGCGCGGGGCTGCCGGTTCGACGTCGATGCCGGGACGCAGGTCCGGTTCGTCCTCCGCGGCCGGCAGCAGCGCGGCCGTCGCGTGGCTGAGCCGTGCGGTGAGCGCCGGGGCGAGGCCGTGGGCCTTGTCGGCGACGCGGGCGGCGGGGGTGAGCACGAGGCGGAGACGGCGCCGCTGGATGGCCGTGACGATGCGGTCGGCCGCGCGGCGTGCGTCCATCGACAGCAGCGGGGTGCCGGCGAGAGCGGAGAACCAGGCGAACTCGCGTCGTCGGTCACCGCCGAACACGGCGTGCAGATGCGAGCCGGTGCGCATCAGACCCGGATGTACGGCGGTCACGGAAACGCCGTCGCGCGCCGCCTCCGCGTACAGTCCTTCGGCCAGGGCTCCCACGGCGGCTTTGGCGCACGAGTACGGCAGCAGGTGCGGCACGGCGAGCAGACCGCCCACCGAGCCGATCAGGGCCAGCCTTCCGCCGGCCCGGCTCTCGCGCAGGTAGGGGAGTGCTTCGAGGCTGGTGTTGAGCGCGCCGTGGAAGACCGTGCCCATCGCGTCGTCGAATCCGGCCGCGCCGGCGGTCTCGGCAGGCGCGACCTGGATGATGCCGGCGTTGGCGACGACCACGTCCACGCCCCCGTCGGCCGCCGCCGTCCGGTGGAAAAGGTCGGCGAGGGCCTCTTTCTCCCGCACGTCGGCCACGTGGGTGCGGACGGAGCCTTGCGGATGCCGCTGCCGGAGCAGCCCGTCGGCCCGCTCCAGTTCGGCAGCGTCCCGCGCGACGAGCGTGACGTGGCAGCCGCGGTCCATCAGCTCGTCGGCGATGAGCAGGCCCAGACCTCGGGAGCCGCCGGTGACCACGGCGGACAGGCCGTGCAGGGATTCGGGCTTCCGGGATATCAGTGGTGTCGGCATGGAAGTGCCTCCCTGTCCTCACAGGGCGCTGCTCGCACGCCCATGCGATGTTCCGTTCCTGCGCACGGCGCCCTGACCTGGCCCTCTTCGGGCGGCTCGCAGCCGGGTTCCCCGCCTGCATGATCATGACGGCTCATCTCTCGGGCCGGCACGTCTGCCGGTTTGTGCCTTTTCCTTCCTTCCCCTGCTGCGAGTGTCCGCTCGGTATGACGGAAAACACGGGGCCCGGCCACCTGCGCGCAACAAGCCGGGCTCCGTCTTCGACGGCGGTCCGGCATCCCGGAGGAACCCGTCGGTCAGCCGGCCGGCCCCTGCTCCTCTAAACGGTTGCGCGCAGCGCTTGCGAGAGCGCGCCAACGGTCACGCCCACTATGGCCAGCAGCTGCGCCGGACTCGCCCCGGCTCTGCTCATGACGGCGAGAGACTGGTTCACGGCGGCCGTGTGTTCGGCGAAGGCGTCGGCGTCCCGGTCGGTCAGTCGCCCGGCCCGCAGCGCGGTGCGCAGGCGCAGCCGCTGGAGGCCGAGCGCCTCCTTGGCGTGTGCCGCGACGGCCGGGCTCAGCACCGGAATCGCCATGGCCGACTGGGCAATCAGGCATCCGTCGGGTAGTTCGGGATCGGCGATGCGCTCGAGGGTGACGTCGAAGAACGCACGAACAGCCGCCAGGGGTTCAGAGGCTGCACACGACAGGGCGGCGTCGTACTTGTCGCCGTAGCGCGTGGCGTAGCGATCCAGGCAGCGCAGGAAGAGCGTGTCCTTGTCGCCGAGCGAGGAGTAGATGGAGCTGCGGTTCAGGCCGGTTGCCCGTGACAGGTCGTCCACCGAGGTGTCGGCGTAGCCGGCGCGCCAGAACTGGATCATCGCGGCGTCGAGGGCCGCGTCCATGTCGAACTGCTTCTTACCTGCCACGTGGCACTTCCTTGCCGGTGTGTCCATGTCCATGGGCTGTGCTGCACGCCATTCTATCTTGAACTGAATAGTTCAAGATGTGCTAGGTTCGCAGGCATGATCATGACCGCGGCTCCTGCGGCGGAGCACCGGGACAGGCCTGCCGGTCGCCTGGGCGGCTGCCGGGATCGCCATGCGCCACGGCCTCACTGTTCACGCCGTCGCCATCGCCGTCGTGGGCGTGGCCCTGGTGCGCAGCACCGAACCGGTAAACCCGTCACCCATGGAGGATTCCCGTGACTGAGCCTGCGACCCCCATCGGTCAGGTCTCCGAAGCCAACCCCGTTCGCGGCCTGCCGCTGCACGGCCTGGACGGGTTCACGCACCGCTGGGTCGACGCGGACGGCGTCCGCCTCCATGCCGTCGAAGGCGGCCGGCCGGCAGGCCCGGCTGTCGTCCTGCTCGCCGGGTTCCCGCAGACCTGGCAGGCCTGGCGAAAGGTCATGCCCGGTCTCGCCGACCGGTTCCGCGTCATCGCGATCGACCTGCCGGGCCAGGGCCACTCCGAGCGCCCGCAGGGCAGCTACGACACGCACACGGTCGCCGCCCACGTCCATGCCGCCGTAAAGGCACTCGGAGTGTCGGCCTACTGGCTGGCCGCCCACGACATCGGCGCCTGGGTCGCCTTCTCGCTCGCCCTCAACCACGAGAGCCGGCTGCGTGGGGTCGCCCTGCTCGACGCCGGAATCCCCGGTGTCACCCTCCCGGAATCCATTCCCACCGACCCGGCCCGGGCGTGGAAGACCTGGCATTTCGCGTTCCATCTCGTGCCCGACCTGCCCGAGACCCTGCTCGCCGGCCGCGAACGCGACTATGTCGGCTGGTTCCTGAAAACGAAGGCCCTCTCTCCTGACGTGTTCGACGACACCGACCTCGACCACTACGCAGCGGCCCTCGCCGCCGACGGCGGCCTCCGCGCCTCCCTCGCCTACTACCGAGACGCCGCCGAGTCGGCGCGCAGGAACCACCAAGCCCTGAACCGGCAGCGCCTCACCGTGCCCATCCTCGGAATCTCCAGCAGTCACGGCTCCATCCCGGACATGGCAGCCTCCATGCGCCCATGGGCCGACAACATCACCGGAGTGGTCGTGCCCGACGCCGGTCACTACATCCCCGACGAGCAACCCGAAGCCGTAGCCACCGCGCTGCTCGGCTTCATCGCCGACGCGGACTGACGCCGCTCAGCCCTGCAGGGACTGAGGCCGTGGCGGGCGCGGCTGCGTGACGCGGTAGTCACAGGAACGCCTGTGCTACAAATGTCGCTGCGGCCTTTTGCTGCCGCTGTTCGGTCGGTTGTTGGGGAAACAGCAGCTCACCAGGTAGTTCTCATATCGTCACGCACCGACCGCAGCACATCGCCCGGCATCGCAGGGAGCCGGGTGTTCGCCGTCATCCGCCCGGGAACGTTGTCCGCTCACAGCGGGTGAGCGTGCTGGCGGGACCCTGACTGCCCCGTTCTGCGCCGCGTTGCACGGCTCGACAAGGAGCGGTCATGACCGATGCCATAGCCGACCCGGTGCGGCCGATCCCGTCGCCGAGGCCCGGCCGGGTCCTGTCGGAGCTGGAACGGCTGGCCCTGCTCGCCGACACCACAGCCCAGCTCATCTCCAACAACGACGTGGACGAGGCGCTGCACCGGGTGGTCGCCCTGGTGCTGCCTCGTCTGGCGGACTGGGCCGTCATCGACCTGATCACGGACAGTGGTGATGTGTCGCGGTATCTGGTGGTCCATGCCGATACCGAGGGCCTCACCGTGCGTGCAGACCTGCAGGGACCGATGCCTCCGGTTTCCGACGCATCCCCCATGCCTCTGTCCAGAGCCCTGCGAGGAGTGGCCTCCAACCTCGCCGGCCCGCAGACCTACGAGGCCGAACCGGACAGCGGTATCGCCGTCGAGCAGCGCAAGCTGTTCCGGGTGACGGGGATCAAGACCGCGGTGATCGCCCCGATCCGGGGGCCATGGGAGGTGCTGGGCGCGATCACGCTCGGCCGCTCCGACGACGGTGTGGCTTTCACCACGCACGACCTGGCCCTGCTGGAGGACATCGCCCGGCGCATCGGCCTGGCGCTGGAGAACGCGCGCCACTACCAGCGCCAGCGCCAGGTCGCCGAGACCATGCAGCGTTATCTGCTGCCCCAGCTGCCGCATCTGCCGGGTGTCGGCATGACCGCCCGTTATCTCTCCGCCCCGGATGCCTCCTACGTCGGTGGCGACTGGTACGACGCGTTCCACCTTCCCGGCGGTGACACCGCACTCGTCATCGGTGACGTGGTCGGTCACGACCTCGAAGCGGCGGCGGGCATGGCGCAACTGCGCAACATGATCCGCGCGTTCACCTGGTCGCAGGACCGGCCGACGCACGGCATCGTCGAGCATCTCAACGAAGCCATGATGCAGATCACGGACGTCCGCATGGCGACCGTGATCCTGGCCCGGCTGGCGGTCGACGCGGCCGGCGCCTGGCAGCTGCGGTGGAGCAGCGCCGGTCACCCGCCGCCGCTGCTCGTCGGCCGTGACGGCCTGACGCGCTACCTCACCGAGGCCAACGGACTCCTCCTCGGCGTGCCTTCGCCCCGGCCACGTTCCGAGGCCCGCGTCACTCTCCCCGCGGCTTCGACACTCGTCTTCTACACGGACGGCCTGATCGAATCCCGCAGACAGCCACTGGACGAGGGGATGGAGAACCTGCGCCGGCACGCCGCCTCTCTGGCCCACCGCGACCTGGGCTCCTTCGCCGACCAGCTGCTCCACCGCGCCCGGCCCCACGACAACGACGACGACGTCGCCCTGTTGGCCATCCGCCTCCCGGACGCCACCGGGGGCCGAGCCTCCTGAACCAAGCCCCAAGGGCGGTTCACGCACGGTCGGTGGTGCGGTGCCTGCGGCGCAGGCGGAGCCCGGCCGGCCCCGTCGGCTTCACAGCCGGTCACGCGCAGGAACACCAGGCCCTGCCTGTCACGACCGGGCACTGCAGACGCAACGGCGCCGCGGTAGTTCCCCCAACAGCCGCAAGGCGTACGGGTGGGTCCGCTCAGCCGAGCTCGGCAGCCTTGGCCGCGGCCTCCTTCTCGGTCCGGGCCCGTCCGGTGGCGAGTGTGCCGCCCACGCTCTCCAGGTGGGCCCGCACGAACCACTGGAACTGTTCCAGGTCGCGCAGCTGCTCGATCAGCAGGTCCTCGGTGGCGGTGTCGATGTCGCCCGCTTCCTTGATCGCGGCGCGGACGGCCTCGATCACTCCGGTGTAGACGAGGTCGAGCGCGCCGAGATGGGCGATCGCGTCGGCGCGGCCGATGGAGTAGTCGTCCCAGGTGCGCTCGTCGACCAGGGCTCCTGGTGTCCCCTGCGCGACGCCGCCGAGCGCGGCGATGCGTTCCGCCACGTCGTCGGCCATGTCCCGGACCCGGTCCACCTGCGGGTCGATCATCTCGTGCACGGCGATGAAGTGCGGCCCGACCACGTTCCAGTGCACGTGCTTGAGCGTCAGGTGCAGATCGTTGAGGGCGTGCAGGCGGAGCCGGAGCAGTCCGATCAGCCGGCCTGCCGCCTCGCGCTCGATGCCGGGCACCGTGTACTTCGGGGTCAGATCCTGCGCCATGGTTCACCTCGGTTCTCGGTGGAGTACGGGGGGCTTGCCCCAGCACGGCTTCCCTGGTCCGCCCAGTTCAGACATGGGAGCGGAAGGCGCCGATCCGGCTCCGCGTGGCGCGCCGTCCTCGACGGCGGAGAGTGCGGCCGTCGGCGCCAGCGTCGGCGGCGGTTTCGCGGGCAGGGGGGTACTGGCGCGTGGTCAGAAGCGGTTCGCGTACGCGTTCGGCGACGGTGAGGCCCGGTGAAGGGCCGGCATGAGGGGAACGGGTACCGCGTGGAGCATGCTGATCAGGCGGCCGGACGCAGGCCGCAGCCGGCGGTGGGAGACGGCGAGGTGTTCGCCGCCGACCACGAGGTGGGCCGGGACCTGGCGGAGGTGGACTGGGCGGCCACCCCCCTTGGCCCGCCTCGGAACTGGCCGCAGAGCCTGCAGACGGCCGTCAGCATTCTGCTGTCCTCCCGGTTCCCCATGTGGATGGCCTGGGGCGAGCAGCTGACCTTCTTCTGCAACGCCGCGTACCGGCGTGACACGCTCGGCCGCAAGTACCCATGGGCCCTGGGACGGCCCGCGAACGAGGTGTGGGCGGAGATCTGGGACGACATCGGCCCGCGCATCGAAGCTGTGCTCACCACCGGCGAGGCCACCTGGGACGAAGGCCTCCTGCTGTTCCTCGAGCGTTCCGGGTACAGCGAGGAGACGTACCACACCTTCTCCTACAGCCCGCTGCGCGACGACGCCGGCGCCGTCGTGGGCATGCTGTGCGTGGTCAGCGAGGACACCGACCGGGTGATCGGCGAGCGGCGCATGGCCACCTTGCGCGAGCTGGGCTCGGACCCGAGCGTGATCCGCACCGAGCAGGAGGTGCTGGCCTTCACCGACCGCCAACTGGGCCGCAACCGGAAGGATCTGCCCTTCACCCTCACGTACCTCTTCGACGGATCCACCGCACGGCTGGCCGGCTCGACCGGCATTCCCGCCGGCCATCCGGCCGCGCCGGCCGCCCTCCGGATCGAAGACCCCGGCAGCACGTGGCCCGTCGCGGCGCCGGCGGCGGGGGAGACGGCCCTGGTACCACTAGCAGGCGACGCCCTCGCCGACCTGCCTGCCGGTGACTGGCCCGAACCGCCCGTCGAGGCACTCGTGGTCCCGCTGCTGCAGCAGGGCAGCGTGCCCTACGGCTTCCTGGTGGCTGCCCTCAACCGCTACCGCGTACTGGACGAGGGCTACCGTGGGTTCGTCGAGCTGACCGCCGGGCACATCGCCTCCGGCATCGGCAGCGCCCGGAGCTACGAGGCGCAGCAGCGGCGGGCCGAGGAACTGGCCGAACTGGACCGGGCCAAGACCGTCTTCTTCTCCAACATCAGCCACGAGTTCCGGACCCCGCTGACCCTGATCATGGGACCCGTCGAGGAACTGCGGACCCGGCTCGCCGGCGCCGAGGAGCACGTACGGCAGGAACTCGACGTCGTCCACCGCAACGGTCTGCGCCTGGGCAAGCTGGTCAACACACTGCTGGACTTCTCCCGCATCGAGGCCGGCCGCATGCAGGCCCGCTACGAACCGGTGGACCTGGCAGAGGTCACCGCGGAGCTGGCCAGCGTCTTCCGCTCGGCGATGGAGAAGGCCGGGCTCTCCTTCGACGTGGACTGCCCGCCCCTGGCGGAACCGGTGTACGTCGACCGCGGCATGTGGGAGAAGGTGGTGCTCAATCTGCTGAGCAACGCGCTGAAGTTCACCTTCGCCGGTTCGGTCCGTGTCCGCGTGCGCCGGGGCGGCACGGATGCCGTGGTCACCGTCACCGACACCGGTATCGGTGTCCCGGAGCCGGAGACGCACCGGCTGTTCGAGCGTTTCCACCGCATCGAGAACGCCCGCTCCCGCTCCAACGAGGGCAGCGGCATCGGGCTCGCCCTGGTGCGGGAGCTCGTCGGTCTGCACGGCGGAACCATCACGGCCGCCGGCCGGGAAGGAGAAGGCACCACCTTCACCGTCCGGCTGCCGCTCGGGAACGCCCATCTGCCCCCGGAGGCGGTGGTGTCCGAAGCGGGCGGCACGTCGGCCTCGGCCACCGCCGACCCGTACGTCCAGGAGGCGCTGCGCTGGCTTCCGGAAAGCGGGACCGGCACCGCGGGCGGCAGCTCGGGAGTGCAGCCCGAGGCGGACGCCGTCGCGACCGGCTCCGGATCCGCAGCCGGGGCCCGGGTGCTGGTGGCGGACGACAACGCCGACATGCGCGAGTACCTCGCCCGCGTCCTCGTTCAGGCGGGTTACGAGGTCACCACCGTCACCGACGGGGTGGAAGCCCTCCGCTCCGTCCGCCGGGACATGCACGACCTTGTGGTCAGTGACGTGATGATGCCCCGGCTGGACGGGCTTGAGCTGGTGGCGAGGCTGCGCGGTGACCCGCGTACCGCCTCGGTGCCGGTGCTGCTGCTGTCGGCCCGGGCCGGGCAGGAGGCGTCGATCGAGGGGTTGCGGGCAGGTGCCGACGACTACCTGGTCAAGCCCTTCGCCGCCGCGGAGCTTCTGGCCCGGGTGCGCGCGAACGTCGAACTGGCCCGGCTGCGCGGCCATCACGTCCGGTGGCGGACAGCGCTCATCGACTCCCTCCAGGAGGCGTTCTTCGTCTGCGACGAGTCCGGCGCCGTCGTGGAGATCAACACCGCCTTCACCGACATCCTCGGCTACGGCCCCGAGGAGTTGCCGTACACGCCGTCGCAGCCGTGGTGGCCGGACGCCGCCACCGACCCCGAGGCGCACCGTCGGGTCAGGGACGCCTTCGCCGGTCTGCTGGCTCGGGACCAGGGCTCCCATACCGTTCCTGTGACCCATCGCGACGGTCACCGCCTGTGGGTGACCGTCACCTACAACAAGGCCCAGGACCCCGACACCGGGCGCCGGGTCACCGTCGGCACCTTCCGTGACGTCACCGCGGAGCACTACGCGGTCCGGCGCGAGACGGCACTGGCCGCGCTGAGCACGACGCTCTCCCGAGCCGCCAGTATGCCCGAGGCGCTGTCGGGCGCCCTCGCCGAACTGAGGACCCTGTGGCGCGCGCGGAGCGTGGTGGCCGCCCTGTTCGAGCGCGGCGACGTACCGGTGCTCACGGCCACGGAGGCGGACCCGAGGTGGGCGGACCTGCCCGCCGAGCGCCGGGACGCGCTCGTGGCACTGCGCCGCCAGGCACCGCTGACGCCGGTCGCCGGGGACAGCGGTGCCGGGATCCTGTTGGAGCACCCGGACGGTCCCCTGGCCCTGTGGATCGATCTGGGCGAACACCGGCCCTTCACCCCCGAGGACCGGTTCCTGCTCTCGCTGCTGGCCGGGCACCTCACCCAGGGACTGGTACGGGCGCACCAGATCGACCAGCACCGCCGGACCGCGATCGCCCTGCAACGCGCCATCCTGGGACCGGCCCGGCTCCCCGCCGGATTCGCCGTGCGCTACGAGCCCGCGACCCGCCCGCTGGAGGTGGGAGGCGACTGGTACGACACCGTGGCGCTCGCTGACGGGCGGATCGGCATCGTCGTCGGCGACTGCGTCGGGCGGGGCCTGGAGGCGGCCAGCGTCATGGGGCAGTTGCGCAGCGCCTGTCGCGCGCTGATGCTGCAGGACCCCAGCCCGTCCCGGACGCTGATGGCCCTCGACCAGTTCGCCGCGAGTGTTCCAGGGGCCCTGTGCACCACCGTCTTCTGCGGGGTCCTCGATCCGGGCACGGGCGAGCTGACATACTCCAGCGCCGGACACCCGCCGGGCATCGTCGCACACCCCGACGGCGCCACCCGGCTGCTGGACGAGGGGCGTTCCCTGCCCCTGGCCGTGCGGCCGGGCAGAAAACGCCCGGAGGCGGCGTACACCCTGCCCGCGCGGGCCACGCTGCTGCTGTACACCGACGGACTCGTGGAACGCCGCAGACGCCCGCTCAGCGCCGGGATCGAGCAGGCCGGCGAAGCCGTGCAGAACGGTCGCGCCATGCCCGTCGACGACCTGGCCACCGAGGTGATGTCACGGCTCGCACCGGCCGGCGGTTACGACGACGACGTGGCGCTGCTGCTCTACCGGCATCCGGCGCCGCTGGAGATGTCCTTCCCCGCTGAGTCGGCTCAACTGGCGCCGGTCCGCAAGGCGTTGCGCAACTGGCTCGCGCGGTGCGATCTTCCTCCGAACACCGTGCAGAACGTCCTGGTCGCCGCGGGGGAGGCGTGCGCCAACGCCATCGAACACGGCCATCGGCACAACCCCGGTGAGGCCGTGCGGCTCCGCGCCGAAGCACGCGTGGACGACGTGCGGCTGACGGTCGCCGACAGCGGCCTGTGGAAGGTCCCCCAACCCGAGGAGAACGCCCACCGCGGCCGCGGCGTGGCCCTCATGCGCGCCATGATGCAGCACGTCACCATCACCCCCGGCCCCTCCGGCACCACCGTCGACATGCAGATGAGGATCGCCCGATGACCACCCCGCTCACCCTGACCTCCGGGCGGCACCCGGACGGTACCGCCTGTCTCACCGTCAGCGGCGAGATCGACATGAGCAACGCCGGCTCCCTGGACGACGCCCTCGTCGGCAAGCCGGGTCCGCTCGTCCTGGACCTGACCGCGGTGGAATATCTCGACAGCGCCGGACTGAGCGTGCTCTTCGCCCACGCCGAACGGCTGCAACTCGTCGTCACTGCGCTGCTGGAGCCAGTGCTCACCGTCTCGGGCCTGGCCGATCTGGTCACGGTGCACCGCCCCGGCCCCGACGACTGAGGAGCACCAGCCGACGCGACCGGGACCGAGTGCTACTTCCTGGGCGGCTTGACGGCGATGTCGAGGTAGAAGGCGTCGATGCTGCGGACGGCCGCCTCGAACTCCTCGAGGTTGACGGGCTTGGTGACGTAGGCGTTGGCGTGGTGGTGGTAGGCGCCGGTGACGTCGTCGGGGGCGGCGGACGTGGTCAGGACGACGACCGGGATGGTGCGGAGTTCGGCGTCCTCCTTGACCACGGCGAGGAACTCGCGCCCGTTCATGCGCGGCATGTTCAGGTCGAGCACGATGAGGTCGGGGCGCGCGTTGTCCGGGTTGCGCAGGTAGTCGAGCGCCTCGACGCCGTCGGAGACCTGGGTGAGGTTGCGGGCACCGCGTTCGGTGAGGGCGTCCTGGATGAGCATCGCGTCGGCGATGTCGTCCTCGACCAGCAGGACGTCGTAGGGGCGGGTTGCGGCGGCAGCCATGATTCAGGTGCTCCGGTGTGGGGGGTGAGGGGTCGGGTGGGTTGTGCCGTTGGTGAGCAGACCTGGCCAGCGGCGCCTTGCTCCCTGCCGGCTCATGCTGACCGCCTGGCCGATCTCGGGGTACCCGGCTCCGCTCTCGGCGGCGGCATGCGCGGCCTGGTCCTCCAGGTGCCGGACCGCCTGCTTGACGTCCGTGAGGACCCGCAGGCGCAGCAGAGCGTATCTGCGGGACTCGCGGGCACTGTCGGCGAGGTCGGCCGGCGGGTGGGCGCTCTCCGGTGCAAGGCGCCGGGTGACTTCGTCCACCAGCCGGGCCACGAGCGCGGCCGTATCGTCGCCCGGGCGGCGGGGAGCGGGAGACGGATCAGGCATGGCGCCACCCTACTGCCCAAGCACAGCACCGGACAACATACGTTGTCGACTCGCGGGTACAGTGTGCTTGCCGCCCGCCACCGCACCGTGGCCGAGGACGGCCGGTCGAAGGAGAGAAGCCACAACGATGAGAAGCAAGCCGTCGGATTCCCCGGGCGCGTTCGCCGGTTGGACGACCCGCCGCTGGCTGCGCGTGGGGGTGACCGGCGCGCTCGTCGTCCTGGCGGTGCTGGGGTCCCTGGGCGGCTGGGCCATGTGGCGCACGTCGCAGATCACGGCTTCGCTGGTCGACCGGCGCACCCCGGCACTGGTCGCCTCCATCCGTCTCGAATCGGCTCTGGTCAACCAGGAGACCGGCATCCGCGGCTACGGCGTGTCAGGCCGGCGGGACTTCCTTCAGCCCTACACCCAGGGCGTGGCCGACGAACAGACGGCACTCAAGCTCCTGCGGCCCGTGCTCAGCGGCGACACTCAGGCGCTCGCCGACCTGGCCGAGGTCGAGAGAGACGCCGACGCCTGGCAGAAACGCATAGGCAGGCCCGTCGCGGCGGCTCCCCCCGCGCAGGCCGCGAAGATCGCCGAAGCGCGGGCCGACGAGGGCAAGGCGGACTTCGACGCACTGCGGCGGGCGATGGCACGCCAGCAGGCTCGCCTCCAGGACGATCGGGTTGCGGCGACGCGTGAGCTGCGGGAGGCGGTGAACCTGCGGAACTGGGTGTTCTCCGTCATCGGCGTGGTCATCGTCCTGGTCGCGGTGCTCGTCTTCGAGGCCCTGCGCCGGGGCGTCACCGGCCCGCTCGGCCGGCTGGGCTCGGCCGCGCGCGATGTCGCGCAGGGCCGTTTCGACCGTTCCCTTGTCGGTACCGGCCCCGCCGACCTGCGCCGACTGGCTGCCGACGTGGACTCCATGCGCCTGCGGCTGGTGGAGGAGCTGCGCTTCAGCGAAGGGGCCCGCAGGCTGCTGGACGAGCAGGCCGAGGACCTGAAGCGGTCGAACACCGAGCTGGAGCAGTTCGCCTACGTCGCCTCCCACGACCTGCAGGAGCCCCTGCGCAAGGTGTCCAGCTTCACCCAGCTGCTGCAACGGCGCTACGGCGGACAGCTGGACGCGAAGGCCGACCAGTACATCGCCTTCGCCGTCGACGGTGCCAACCGCATGCAGATCCTCATCAACGACCTGCTTGCCTTCTCCCGGGTCGGCCGCGTGCACAACGAGCAGCAGACCGTGGACCTGGACGACGTGTTCGCCAGGGCGCTGGACGACCTCAGCGTGAGCGTCGAGGAGACCGGTGCGGCCGTCACCCACGACCCCCTGCCCACCGTCGTCGGCGACCGGACCCAGCTGGGCATGCTGTGGCAGAACCTGCTGTCCAACGCGGTCAAGTTCCGCAGTCCCGACCGGCCGCCGCGGATCCACGTCGGCGCCGTGTGCGACGAGGGGGTGTGGGAGTTCACGGTGACCGACAACGGCATCGGCATCGCGCCGGAGTTCCGGGAGAAGGTCTTCGTCCTCTTCCAGCGGCTGCACACCAAGGACGCCTACCCGGGTACCGGAATCGGCCTCGCGATGTGCAAGAAGATCGTGGAATTCCACGGCGGCACGATCAGGATCGACCCGGACTACCGGCTCGGCACCCGCGTCGTCCTCACCCTCCCCGCCCTCGCGGCCGCCACGGCGGCCCCGGACAGAGAGACGCAGCCGTGACCGCTCCAGCCGCAGGCCACGACGAGCAGTACGCCCTGCTTCTGGTGGAGGACGACGACGGGGACGCCCTCCTGGTCGAGGAACTCCTCCACGACACCGACCTGCCGCACTCCGTGACACGGTGCCGCACGGCCGCCGACGCGCGCCGGGCGCTGGAATCGGGGCCCGTGGACTGCGTCCTGCTCGATCTCCACCTGCCGGACGCCGCGGGGGTGGAGACGGTGCACGCGATCCAGTCGGACACACACGCCGCCATCATCGTGCTGACCGGACTGGACGAGGCCCGCACGGGCGTCGACGCCCTGGCCGCCGGCGCCCAGGACTACCTGGTCAAGGGCAAGGTCGACGCGGAACTGATGCAGCGGGCCGTCCGCTACGCCGTCCAGCGCAAGCAGGCCGAACGCGCCAACGCCGCCCTGCAGATCGGCCGCCTGCGCGCGGAGGAGAACGCACGCCTGGAACGCGGGCTGCTGCCCGAACCACTGCTGTCCACCGGCGCTGTCACCGTCTCCAGCCGCTACTACCCCGGGCGGGCCCAGGCGTTGCTGGGGGGCGACTTCCTCGACGTCGTCCAGACCGACGACGGCCAGGTTCACGCCGTCGTCGGCGACGTCAGCGGCCACGGCCCCGATGCCGCCGCCCTCGGCGTCTGCCTCCGCATCGCCTGGCGCGCACTCACCCTCGGCGGCCACCGCGACCAGGAACTGCTCCACCTGCTGGAACAGATACACATCGCCGAGCGCGCGGGCAGTGACCTGTTCACCACCTGCGCCCTGATCACCCTGGACCCGGCGGCCGCCACGCTCACCCTGCACCTGGCCGGGCATCACGAACCCCTCATGACCGCCCCCGACGGCACCCGCCAGGTCAGCGCCGCCCACGGCATCGCACTCGGTATCGCACCCGGACTGGGCCACTGGCCCGCCACCACACTGGCCCTGCCCGCCGAGGGCGCGCTCATCGCCTACACCGACGGCCTCATCGAGGGCTTCGCCGACGCCACCGGCGCCAGGCTCGGCGTGGACGGCCTGGTGCGCATCATCGACACCCTGCGCGCGCCCGATCCCGGTACCCACCTCGACGAACTCGTCGCCCGCACCCGGGCGCTCAACGCGGACCGCCACACCGACGACCTCGCCGTGCTCCGCCTGGACTGGAAGACGGGGGCGTCCGGCCGTACCGCCGGCGTCGGGCGTACCTGGTCGTAGCCGTGCCCCGGCCCATGGCCGACCGCGCGGACCGGGGACCCGGCGGCCTCACTCCGGACAAGCGGGGCCGGTACTTCGTTTCGCCAGTTCCGCGTTGAACTGAGCGCCGATCAGAAGGGCCAGGTTGGACAGCCACAGCCAGATCAGGAAGACGACGACGCCGGCCAGCGACCCGTACAGACGGTGATACGTACCGACATGAGAGGTGTAGACGGCGAATGCGAGCGAGACGGCCAGCAGGAGGACCACCGCCAACGTCCCGCCGGGCGCCATCTTCCCGACCGGGCGGGAGGGCTCGGGGCCCGAGCGATACAGGACCAGCACCAGGACGACGGCGACCGCGGCCATGACGGGCCACCTCAGAGCGTCCCAGGCGGCCTGCGGACCGGTACCCAGGTGCAGCGCCCTGCTCAGGCGGCGGGTCAGAGCGCCGGTGAGGAACAGCGCGAGGACGGACGTGAGGAGCAGGCCGATCAGAACGAGTGCCGTGGCGACGATGCGCGGAGCGGTCCGCCAGACCGGCCGGTTCGCACTGACCCGGTGCATGGCGTGCAGCGCCCGGCGGAAGACGGCCAGATAGCTGGATCCCGACCACAGCGCTCCGGTCCCGCCGAGGAAGATCAGCGTCCATGCCGCCGACGACTGTCCGGCCATCTGCCGCAGGGAGCTGCGCAGCAGAGCACGGGAGGCCACCGGCGCGGCCTGCGACATCCGGTCGATGACCTCCGGCTTGGCCGTGGGAACGGTCAGACCCACGATCGAGAGGATCACCAGCAGAACCGGGAACAGCGCCAGGACCGCGTAGTACGTCAGGGCGGCGGCCCAGTCCATGACGTCGTCGTTCCAGACGGCCACGGGTGTCCGGCGCAGTGCTGCCCACCAGCGGGCCGTGCGACCGTCCGTGCCGTCCATGGGCGGACCCTCACCTTCTGCTGCTCGACCCCGGGTGCTGGGTGGGCCCCAGGACCCGCTACCCGCTCTGTCGTGCGGCATGTGTGCGGCGACGGCCCGCCCCGCGAGGCCCGGCATCCGGTGCGCCGGAAGCCTTCAGGACCCCTGCTTGTCGCTGGCGGCCGTGCCAGGAGTGATGGTGATGGCGGTGTGCAGTCCCAGACGGGTCAGCAGGGAGTACAGGTGCTCGTTGACCTCCGACAGCGCCAGTGAGCCGCCGACGGCGTCCAGGCGCTGGTACCAGGCGACGATCGCGCTGATGCCGGTGGAGTCCAGGTAGAGGGTGCGGGAGCAGTCAAGTGTCAGGTGCCGGCAGCCTTCGTCGATCATGCGGTCGCCCAACGCCCGCAGGCCGGGCGTGCTGTGGAGATCCACGTCTTCGGGCAGCTCTGCGACGACTCGGTCTCCGGCCCGCTCGGTAACACGCAGCACCGCCGTCACCTCCGGTTCCCTCGGTGGAATGTCGGCCGCCGAACCCGTCAGCGACGTTTCGTGGCCCCGTTCACCAGGTTAGTGGTCCCGACGCCGGGCGAACGCCGCTGCCGCCTGGCCTGCTTGCAACCTCGGGCCCGATACGGGACTGTTGCCGGAAGACATCTGTTTCCCAGGACAGGAAGGTGGTGAGGTACGCGCCGTGCGTGCCTCCGTTTGTGACTGCTTCCCCCGGTATCTCCGCCCGTCCGCCCGACGCCGGCCACCTGGTCGGTGCGACGTGGACTGAGGCCCCGTACCCCGTTCTTGTCGTCGACAGGCACGGCGGCATCGTCGAGATCAATGCGTCGGCCCGGGCACTTCTCCCCGGAGCGGCGAGCGGCGACCGGTTGCGCGAGCACGTCCCGGCCTGGCTCGCCGGCGCTCACCAGCGCATCAGCGGCGCACCGCGCGACAGCTCCGCCGGTCCGCTGAGCGGACCGATCAAGGGGCGCCACTACGAAGCGCATCCCACCGCTGCCGGCGCCGGACAGGTGGTGTGGTGGCTGGTCGACGACACCGACCGACGCCTCGCCGAGACCGCGCTGAGCGACGCGCGGACGCGGACGGAGATCCTCTCGGACGTCTCCAGCACACTGCTGTCCACCCTGAACGTGTCCCGCTGCATGGAGGTGGCCGCGTCCCTGGCCGCGGAACACCTCGCCGACGCCGCCGTCCTCGTCGCTCCGCCGCAGGGGCGCCGGTATCCGTTGACCTACGCCAACCGGGGCGGCACCGCCGGCCAGGTCACGCGGCAGGTCGATGTCGCCGGTGTGCCGGGGCTGGCCGAGGCGCTCCAGGGCTTCCCGCCCGTACCGGCCCGCTGGATAGACCCCGCCGACCTGCCCGACTGGGTCGTCCCGGACGGGTTCGCCGGACCCGTGGGATCCGTGATCGTCGCTCCGCTCCCCGGCCACGGGGTGCCCGCCGGAGCCCTGGTCCTGCTGCGCTCCAGCGTCGAGCAGTGCTTCACCGACGGGGAGGAGGTCTTCGCGCGCCTCTTCGCCGCCCGCGCCGGCGCCGCCCTGTCCGCCGCCCGCCTCTACGGCGAACAGGCCACCGTGACCGCCACCCTGATGCGTGAACTGCTGCCCCCTCGGCTGAGCAGCGTGCACGGGGTGGACTACGCCGGCGGCTACCGTGCCGCGAAGGACCACGAGCGCGTCGGCGGGGACTTCTACGACGTCCACCCGGGCGCCGACCCGTCCCAGGACACCTTCGTCGTCCTCGGAGACGTCGCGGGCAAGGGGCTGGACGCGGCGGTGCTGACCGGCAAGATCCGGAACACGCTGCACGCGCTGCTCCCGCTCACCGACGACCACCAGCGGGTGCTCAACCTGCTCAACGGCGCCCTGCTCACCTCCCACCACACCCGCTTCGCCACCCTGGTGCTCGCCTCCGTCCGCCGCCGCGGCACCCGCGCCGTGGCCCGGCTGACCAGCGCCGGACATCTGCCCCCGCTGATCGTTCGCGCCGACGGCACGGTGGAAGAGGCAGCCACGCACGGCAGCCTGGTCGGTGCCCTGCCGGCGGTCACGGCCCACACGGTGGAGACGACACTGGCGCCGGGAGAGACCTGCTTCCTCTACACCGACGGCATCACCGAAGCCCGCGGCGGCCCGCTGGGCGACGAGTTCTTCGGCGAGCACCGCTTGCGGCGGGCGCTGTCCGAATGCGCGGGTCTGCCGGCGGAAGCGGTGGTGGAACGGGTGCAGATGCTGGCCTCCCAGTGGATCGGCGGAGGCCGTCACGACGACATGGCCGCTGTCGCCGTCAGCGTCCCCCGGACAGGTCCCTTGACCGTCCTCAACGGAACGGGCGCGCGCAGCAGCAGGAGGAACACGTGAGCCCCTCGGACGCGACGGCACAGCTGTCGGACCGGCTGTGGCAGGCAGTCGCCGACGGCGACGAACACAGAGCCGCCGGCCTCGTCCACCAGGCAGCGGCCGACGGCGTGGACGAGGAGAGGCTGCTGCTGGACGTGATCGCGCCCGTCCAGGAAAAGGTCGGCCTCGAATGGGCTGCCGACCGCATCACCGTGGCTCAGGAGCACGCCGCCACCGCCATCAACGAGCGGATCGTCGCCTCGCTCGCGCACCGTCGGCCGACGCGCGAACCCCGCACTCCCCGCAAGGGCCGGGTGACGGTCAGCTGCATCGACGGTGAATGGCACGCCTTCCCCGCCCGGCTCGTCACCGAGGTCCTCGTCCTGCGCGGCTGGCAGGTCGACTACCTCGGCGCCCAGACCCCCACGCCGCATCTGGTGGCGCACCTGCACCGCACCGACCCCGATGCCGTCCTGCTGTCCGGCTCCATCCCCACCCACCTGCCGGCCGCCCACGCTGCCATCACCGCCTGTCAGGCCATAGGCGTCCCCGTCCTCGCCGGCGGCCGCGCGTTCGGCAGGGACGGCCGCCACGCCCGGGCCCTGGGCGCCGACCAGTGGGCGGCCGACGCCCGCGGGGCGGCCGCCGTGCTGCAAGCGCGCCTCGAGCGGCCCGGGCCGGCCACGATCCGTCAGGTGGCGGACGATCTGCCGCACTTGGCCGACCAGGAATACACGATGGTCGTCATGTCCCGCCCGCGGCTCGTCAAGCAGACCCTGGCCGACCTCGAAAGCCGCTTCCCGGCCATGGGCGCGTACACCGACGCGCAGCGCGAGCGCACCGCCGAGGACATCGCCCACATCATCGACTTCCTGGCCACCGCCCTCTACGTCGACGACCCCGACGTCTTCACCGAGTTTCTCAGCTGGACGGCCGACGTCCTCGAAGCCAGGCACGTGCCCGCCCACTCCGTGGTGACCGGCCTCGAGGCCCTTGCCGACCAGCTGCGCGAGTTCCCCCGCACCGTCGACCTGCTCCGCTCGGGCAGAGCCGCCCTGTGCGGTGACCCCACCCGTCCTGTCCCCGACCCCGACCCCGACATCCACGTATGACCGATATGCCTTCCCCCGAATTCACCGTCACCGTCTTCCGCGAGTCCACCACCCTGACCGTGTGGGTGGGCGGCGAGCTCGACTACGACACGAGCGACGGCCTGGTCGACATGGTCGCCCAGCACCTCACAGCCGAGTCCGTCGGGCTCAGCGACGTACGTCTGGACTTCCGCGACCTGACCTGGATCGACTCCACGGGCCTGTCCGCCCTGCTGATGATCCACCGCCGGACCGCCGCCGTCGGCGCGACTCTGCACCTGGACCGCCGGCCGGACTTCCTGGACCGCATGCTCCACCTCACCAACGTGCTGGACCACCTCACCGCGCGGACAAGCAGCGCGGACCCGCACGGGCAGCGGGAGGACGACGGTTACACCGGTGCGGGAGCCACCTGACCGGCACGATCATGGTCGACGAGCGTCATCGCCGTTCTCGTGCCGGACGCTGAGGCGGTCCGGGAGCGGTCAGTCCCCTGACCGGTACAGGCGGAGGTGCGCGACGACCTGTTTGCCGGTACCCGGATAGACGGTGTACAGCCGGTCGCAGAGCCGTGTGATCAAGCGGAGGCCGTGTCCGCCGACGCGCCGGGGATCGGGTGACCGCAGACGCGGCGGGTCAGGGAAGCTGTCGCGCACTGTTATCCGCAGTTCGGCTCCGTCGGGCGTGACCTCCAGCAGGAGAGCGCCCGGGCCGGGTGCGTGACGGACGGCGTTGGTGACCAGCTCGCTGACGACGAGCTGGGCGTCCTGGCTCGACCGCTGGTCGGGGCGGTGCCCTGCCTGGGCCAGCAGTGTGCGCACGGCGTGCCGGGCATCTGCGATCAGGCCTTCGGTGCGGTCCCAGACCGAGCTGTACCGCCACGGCGCCGGGGGCACCGGGCGGTCCGACGACTCCTTGCTGAGCGGGGTGACCATAACCGTGATCCCGTGGTTGTGCCGTGCCTCTTCATTACTTCCTGCGGTCGGCGCGTCAGACCGCCTACCCGCTGGCGTCTCCTTCATGAACGCCGGCCTCAGCCGGTGAGGGAGGAGCCCGTGTCAGCGATCGTGAAGTGGCTGATCGCCCCGCTGAGGGTCAGCAGCCGGCTGACCGTTGCGGGAAGGGGGCCGAGGAGAACGAGTTGCCGGCCGCCGGACACGTGTCGGCGCCTGGCGTCCAGAAGAGCGTTGAGGAGCATGCTGTCGGCGAAGGTGACCTGGGACAGGTCGATCGCCGTGGTGGGCAGTGCGGCTTGATCGGCCGCATCCCAGGCCGCCTCGAACTCCTCTGTGTCCTCGTGGTCCGTCTCACCGCGCACCGTGATCACGAAGACCTGATCATGGCGGGTGAGGTGCACCTTCTGCTCGGGGGCTGCATGCATGACGACATCCTCACACCGTCGGGCGAGAGCCCACCAGCCGCGTCGGTGGCGGGCCGGCAGTAAGCCTTGTCACACCTGCTTTCCCTCCACACACGAGGGGTACTCCGTTGGCGGCCTTCGTCGTTGACACCTGCCGCCGACACCTGCCGCCGCAACGGAGACAGGCGAGGTGAGACGGCCGCTCGGGCGTGGGCCCCGGCGCTCCGGCGCCCTCGCCTCGATGCCGCCGAGGCCCGATCACGGGTGCTGCGTCAGCGGTTCGTGCCGGCGTCGTCATCGTCGTTCGAAGAGCGCGGTTTCCCGTCGCCCGGGGCGGAGTCGTCCCCTTGTCCTCCCAGCAGTTCGAGGAGCGCGGCATCCGCCCTTTTCCGGTCTTCCTTCGTCAGCTCGATCGGTGCGTTGTTGTAGACGGTGTAGCGATCCGGATCGGTGATGTTGGCGGCCCGCAGCGTGAACGTCAGCAGGCGGCGCCACCCCTTGCGGTGGCCCACCCTCGCCTGCAACTGGACCTGGTAGTCACGCGCTTCCGGCATGAAACCGGAAAACGGTGCCTCGAACTCGATGAAGAGTTGTTGCGCCTCTCTGCCGGGCACGACGAAGCCGGCCGGCAGCTTCGCGTCCTCGTCCGGTCCGGGCTGGAGGCGGGACGGTGAGCACACCCACAGCAGCGGCAGGTGAGAAGCGGGTTCGTCGGGGAAGGTCAGGAGAAGGTCCTGTACGACTATCGGCTTGGGGCCGGTGTTGTGCAGGACGAGCGGGAGCCGCAGGCGGGCCGTGGAAGAGTGGATGATCGCTGCGAAGGCATGGGGTTCCCACGTCTTCAGACGTCCTTGCCTGGCGTTGAGCCACCAGAACGACGCGACAGTGAAGACCAATGCGCAGACCGACACCACGCCGGCGCCTGTGAGTGATGAGGACGCGGCCTGATCGGCCGCAGTCATCAACGGATCCACAGATTCAGTCTGCCAGCCCCGGCATGGGCTCGCGCACAGGAGCGCCGCTCATGAGCCGGCACCGGTGGGTGCGTGGGCGGCCGGACAGGCAAGGGCGGGGGAGAGGCTCATGAGGCGTCCTTGCCGGTCTTGCCGGTCTTGACGGTCTTGACGGCGTGCGGGTGACGGGCCTGGCGGCGTTCGGCTCCCAAGCCGGCGAAGTAGGCGACGAGGTCCGGGTTGTCGACCGCCGAGGGATGGAGGACCTGCTCGGCGGGCGCGCCCTGGAGCAGGCGCTTGACCGGGACCTCGAGCTTCTTGCCGGTTCTGGTGTGCGGGATGGCAGGTACGGCGAGGATCTCGTCGGGGACGTGGCGGGGAGAGGCGCCGGTCCGGATCGCGTCGCTGATCTTCTCGCGCAGGGCGTCGTCCAGCGTGACACCGGGCGCGGGGACGACGAACAGGGGCATCCAGTAGCCGCCGTCGGGCTCCTCCGCGCCGATGACGAGGGCCTCGGTGATCTCGGGGAGGCGTTCGACGACGTCGTGGATGTCGGCACTGCCCAGGCGTACGCCGTTGCGGTTGAGGGTGGCGTCGGAGCGGCCATGGACGATCACCGAGCCGTGACCCGTGATCGTGATCCAGTCGCCGTGGCGCCACGCGCCGGGGTAGGCGGTGAAGTAGGCGTCGCGGTAACGGCTGCCGTCGGGGTCGTTCCAGAAACGCAGCGGCATGGAGGGCATCGGGCGGGTGACGACCAGTTCGCCGACCTGATCGACGACCGGTCGTCCCGCGCCGTCGTACGCCGCCAGTGCCACCCCGAGGTTGGGCGCGGACAGCTCGCCTGCCCAGACGGGGGTGGTGGGGGCACTGCCGGCGAAGGCGGAGACCACGTCGGTCCCGCCGCTGGTGGAAGCGAGCTGCACGTCCTCGCCGACGTGGTCGCGGACCCACGGGTAGGCGGAGGCGGGCAGGGTGGAGCCGGTGCAGCCGATGGCGCGGATGGCGGAGAGGTCGTGCCCGGCGGGTTCGATGCCCAGCTTGGCCATGGCCAGCAGGTACTGGGGACTGGTGCCGAAGACGGTGACCTTGTGCCGGGCCGCCAGCTCCCACAGGACGTCCGGGCGCGCGACCGGCGCGGGGCTGCCGTCGTAGGTGCAGGTGGCGGCGCCGGTCAGCAGGGTGGAGACGACCAGGTTCCACATCATCCAGTGCGTGGTGGTGTACCACAGCAGGCGGTCGCCGGGGCCGAGGTCCGTGTGCAGGCCGAGTGTCTTGAGGTGTTCGAGCAGGACGCCGCCGTGGCCGTGGACGATGCCTTTGGGCAGGCCGGTGGTGCCGGAGGAGAACACGATCCACAGCGGGTGGTCGAACGGCACCGGCGTGATCCCGAGGTGCTCGGTGCGGCCGGCCGCCTCCTCCCAGGCAACCGTCGGACCCGCGGGCCGGGGCGCGGACCACGCAAGGCCCAGGTGGTCCACGAGAACCGTGGCCTTCAGGGTGGGGAGGGCGTCGGCCAGTTCGAGAGCGGCTGTGCGGCGGTCGTGGCGGGTGCCGTTGAAGAGGTACCCGTCCGCCGTGATGAGCACCACGGGTTCGAGCTGGGCGAAGCGGTCGGCGGCGGCCCTGGGTGCGTAGTCCTGGCCGCACACCGACCACACGGCGCCCAGGCCGGCCGTGGCGAGGAAGGCGATGACGGCGTGGGGGGTGTTGGGCAGGTAGCCGACCACCCGGTCGCCCGGTCCGACGCCCAGGTCGCGCAGGGTGGCCGCGACCGAGGCGACCTGGGCGCGCAGCTGCCGGCCCGTGATCTCGTAGCCGGCTCCGGTCTCGTCCAGCGCGGTGATCGCGGGTGCGTCCGGGTGCAGGCTGCGCAGTGCGTGGTGGGCGTAGTTGAGGGTGGCGCCGGGGAACCAGCGGGCGCCGGGCATGGTCTCCTCGGCCAGCACTCGCTCGTACGGAGCGGTGGCGTCGATGTCGAAGTACTCCCACACCGCGGCCCAGAACCCTTCCAGGTCCGTGACGGACCAGCGGTGCAGGGCCTGGTAGTCGGTGGGGTCCTGGATCGTGTCAGCCCCCTGGTGCCGGGCGGCCCAGCGGGCGAAGTCCGCGATGCGGCTGCCGGCGGCCGCTTGCGGGTCGGGCGGAAGGAAGGGCGCCGGGATGGGCGTGGCGTGCGGGATGGTCATGGTGTGGCGTTCCTCGTCAGGGTGCGGTCGGGGCCTCGGCGGGGCGGCGGGCCGTGTGCAGCAGGGGAGCCCAGGCGGTGGCGTCGGTGAAGGTGCCGGTACCGGCGGGGACGGTGTCCAGTACGACGTGGTCGGGGCGCAGCAGGGCGGCGTCGGCCCGGCCGCGTGCCAGCCAGGCGGCCAGGGTGCCGTCGTCGTCCAGGTCGTCGACATGGAGCACGGCGGCGCCCAGGGCCGTGGCCACGCCCGTCATGCGAGCCGTGGGCGGCACGCCGGTCAGTACCGCGAAGGAGTGCCCGAGGATGTCGTCGAGGCGCTGTCGCCTGCCGTCGTACCGCACCCAGGGCTGCGGGCAGAAGGTGCCGGCCAGTGAACGGCCGGTCAGCCGGGGGCGGCGTCGTACCAGCGGGTTCGCGGTCAGCGCGGGACTGAGGTCGCGGCTCACCGCCGCGGTCACGCCGGGGATGCGGCAGGCCGCGCCCACCACGGCCCGGCGGATGGCCGCGCCCCGGTCCTGTCCCCCGGTCATGGCCCAGCCGACGGCGACCGCCAAACGGATCACGTGACGGGCGTGCGGCTTGCGCTCCCGCTGGTAGGTGTCCAGCAGCCGGTCGTCCGCACCCTGCCGAAGGACGCGGGCGAGTTTCCACGCGAGGTTGTGGGCGTCGCGCAGGCCCGCGCACAGGCCCTGCCCGATGAAGGGCGGCGTGAGGTGTGCGGCGTCGCCCAGCAGGAAGACGCGTCCCCGGCGCCACCGGTCGGCGAGGCGGGCCCGGAAGGTGTACCGAGCCTGCCGGATCACCTCGAAGTCGTCGCCCCCCTGGGCGTCGGAGGGCAGGTCGACCCAGGGGGCGACCAGCTCGCGCAGTTGCTCCAGCGCTTCCGGGCCGTCCAGGGACTCGCCCCCGGCCTGCCGGAACTCCCAGCGGTAGCGGTCCTCGCCGACGCGCATGAAGGTGGCCGGGCGGGTGGGGGAGCAGATCTGCTCGGCGCCTTCCCAGGTGCGCACCTGGAGGCTGGTGCGCACGTCGACGACCCGCCAGCTCTCCTCGAAGTGCAGGTCCTCCCATACGGCGCCGATGGCGTCGCGGGTGAGGCTGCCGGCGCCGTCGCAGCCGAGGACCGCGTCGGCCCACAGATGTTCCTCCTCGTCGCCGCCCTCGCGGCGGAAGGTCACCCGCACCGGGCCCGCGGCAGCGGGCGACGCGTCGCCGCCCTGGGTGACGGACACCACCTCCACTCCGCCCCACAGCTCGCACTCGGGGCGGCGGGCCAGGGCTTCGCGCAGCAGCCGTTCGAGTTCCGGCTGGTCGAACATGCTGGTCTGCGGGAAGCCGTGGTGTCCGTGCAGGGACCGCGGGAACTCGGCGATCACGCGCCGCCGGGCGTCCAGCAGCCGCAACCCGGGCGCCGGCCGGGCGAGGGCGGCGAACTCCTCGTGGACCCCGACGCTCTGCAGGATCCGCCGGATCTCGTCGTCCACGACGACGGCACGCGGCAGGGGGTAGACCTCCCTGTGGCGTTCGAGGAGCAGGCTGCGCACGCCGTACCGGGCGAGCAGGAGCGCGGCCGTGACTCCCACGGGTCCCGCGCCGATGATGACCACAGGCCTCCGGGATGGGGCGCTCACCTCGCGTCCGTCACGGCCGTGCGCTGCTCGCCCAGGTCGATCCGCCCGTCGGGGGTGGCGATCGTGGCGGTGACGAGGTCACCGTGGCGCAGGTAGCGGGGGTTCTTGGCCTGGCCCCTGAAGAACGCCTTCCACTTCAGTGCGGGCGGCAGCAGGGCGGCGATCTTCTCGACGGGCTTGGGCGGGGCCTTCAGGGCGGTGCCGCCGGGGGTTCCGGTGAGCAGCAGGTCGCCCGGGTCGAGGGTCTGGAAGCGGGCGAGCAGGGTGAGTGCCTGCGCCGGTCGTACGATCATGTCGGCGAGGGTGCGGTCCTGGCGCGGCACCCCGTTGACCGACAGCCGAAGCCGCAGGTTCGGCAGGTGGGTGAAGTCCTCCGGCTCCAGCAGGGCCAGATGGGGACCGGTCGGGGTGAAGGTCGGGTAGGACTTGCTCTCGTAGAACTGGGTCTTGGTCAGCTGTACGTCGCGGGCGCTGACGTCGTTGGTCAGGACGAGCCCGGCGACGTATGACGGCAGGTCCGCCTCCTCGACGACGGTGCCCACCGGCAGCCGCGCACCCATGACGAGGCCGAGTTCCACCTCGTAGTCGAGGAAGTTCACGTGCGCGGGGCGGACGATCGGCTCGTGCGGACCGCTGACCGAGCCCGACGCCTTGCGGAAGAAGGTCGGCGGGATGTCGCCGCTGAAGCCCGAATCCTTGGCGTGGCTGCGGTAGTTGACCATCTGTGCCACCACCCGGCAAGGGGTGGTGACCGGGGGCAGTGCCACCAGGTCGGCGACGGGCGTGCCGCTGTCGTCGCAGGCGGCGGCGTCGCGGACCGCGTCGCGGTCGGCGATCAGTTCGGCGGTGGTGACCGCCTTGGTCTCGATGCGGACGGCGCGCTCGTCGCGGACGGCCCACCAGCCCTCGGGGGTGTGCAGAACGTTGGTGCTCATGAGCTCATCGCTTTCATCAGGCCCAGCAGGCGTGCGGGGTCGAGTTCGTTGTCGCCGCGAAGGGCGGTCAGGACCTCACGGAGCTTGGCGGGGGAGGGGCTCGCGCCCAGGAAGTCGCGGGTGACGGGCGGCCCCCACTGCGCGAGGCCGCTCGCCGACATCGGCGCCCAGCCGGGTTCGAGGTCGCAGGAGAACAGGTCGCCGTCGGCGAAGTGCTCCAGCATGAAGCGGTCGGGGTCGCGCCAGTAGTCGAAGAGCTGGCTGCCCTGGATGTGCCGGCCGATTCCCCAGCTGCGCCGGTAGCCGCGCTCGGCCAGGTACTCGCCGCCGGCGGCGATCGCGTCGAGGTCGGTGACCTGGTAGGCGGAGTGGACGTACCCGGTGCCGGGCCCCAGGTGCAGGGCGAGGGTGTGGTGGTCCACCGGCCTGCTGCCCTGGTCGCAGCGGATGAACGCCATGGTCGGCCCGCGCCCGCGCTGCCCGTCCAGGAACAGGAAGTCGGACACGATCATCCCGAGGGTGTCCAGGTACCAGTCCAGGGCCCGCATGAACACGCGCGTCTCCAGCACCACGTGCCCGAGCCGCTGGATACGGGACGGCTCGCGGGGCGGGCGCTGGGCGGTGTTCGTACGGCGGCCCCCGGTGCCGGTGTTGAGGATCAGCGGCTGCTGCCCCGGCAGGGCGGGCAGCTGTTCGGCGCCGTGCACGACCCGGACCGGGAAGCCGGAGGGATCGAGCAGGGTGACCGCCTGTCCGCCGCCGGGTGCGTCGGCGTCCCGGACGTCGCTGCCCGTCGCGCGGGCGAGCCGGTCGAGATCGGCGCGCTCCGCCGCGCGGAACGCCGGCCCGAGGAAGCGGGACGCCGGCCCATGGCGGATGACCATGCAGGGGTCGCCGGCGAACGTGCCGCGCAGCCACAGTTCCCGCTCGGTGCGGGCGGCGACGGCGAATCCGAAGTCGCGAGCGAACACCTCGGCCCGGTCGAGGTCCGGCTTCTCGAACTCCAGCCAGGCCAGGTCCGCCACCTTGATGACGGGGTTCCGCGCGCGTCCGGGGTGCTCACCTCGCAGGCCGCCCAGCTCGCTGTGGAGATCTCGGTGGGGCGTCTGGAGATCGGCCCTGTCAACAGGGGTGTGGGACATGGTGTCCTCCAAGCAACATTGCCGTAATGAGGAAATCATCAACTTTGCCGACTCTCATCGTCAATAGAGGCGGACCAAAGAAGTGATGGAATCATCAGTGATGTGGCAGTCATCGGCACGGTTGTTAAACTCGTCGTATGCCGACGTCAGCCCCGCCCAGGAACCGCTTCGAACGGCGCCGCGCCGAGACCCGTCAGGCGCTGGTCCGTGCGGCCCGGCAGATTCTCGCGGAGACCGGGGACACCAGCGCCAGCATCCAGGCCATCGCCGAGCGCGCGGACGTCGGCTTCGGCTCGTTCTACAATCACTTCGAGTCCAAGGCGGAGCTGTTCGACGCCGCGGTGACAGACGCCCTGGAGGAGTTCGGCCAGGTGATCGACGAGCTGGTGGAAGGCATCGACGACCCCGCCGAGCTCGTCGCCGCGGGTTTCCGGCTCGCCGCCCGGATGGCGGACTCCCACCCCGAGCTCATGCGGATCCTGCGCGACCGCGGCCTGGCCCACATCCACTCCGAGCGTGGCCTGTCCCCGCGAGCGCTTCGTGATCTGGAACGCGGCATCGCCTCGGGCCGCTTCACCGGCACCGACCCGACCACGGCGCTGTCCGCTCTGGGCGGGACCCTGCTGTCCCTGGTGGCGCTGCGGCTGGCCCGCCCCGACCTCGACGGCGACGAGGCCGCCGCCGACCTGGCCGCGATGGTCCTGCGCATGCTGGGCCTTGCCCCGGACGATGCGCACGAGGTCACCCGGCGCCCGCTGCCCGACATCGTCTGAGCGCGGACCCAGGTCCACGGCCCCGGCAGCGCTCCGGTCACGTCGTCACCGCGGCACGGCAACAACGTGCTCACGCAACACGCTTCGAACCCGGCGCGACGCGATCTGTGGTGCTACGCCGGCGGCGACGAGGAACGCGGTCGCCGCAGCCTCACCCGTGGGATCCGCCCACGTGGAGACGGTGTTCTCCGCGGCGAGGGCCAGCATCAGCGCCTCCAGCGCCTGGGTGAGGACAGGTGCGGGGACATGGCCGGCGAACACGCCTTCGTGCTGGCCCCGCCGAATGGCCGCGACGGCCTCCGCGCGGGCCGGTGCCAGGGTGGCGCGGATCGTCTCCTCTCCCAGGTGGCGTCGCCCCAGTGAGATGAGCATGCGGTACTGGTCGCCGACCGCCCATGCCGCCAGGGCCATCCGCGTCATCGTCTCCAGTGGATCAGTACCTGGGACACGGGTCGCGGCGAACGCCTCTTGCAGCGCCTGGGCTGCTTCCTGCGTCAACTCGGCGATCAGTGCTCGCCGGTTGGAGAAGTGTCCGTAGAAGGTACGTCGTGCGATGCCGGCCGCCAGGGCGATGCTGTCGAGACTCGCGTCGGGGTCGTCCCGCAGTTTCTGCCGCGCGGCCGCGAGAATGCGCCGACGGTTCGACCGGGCGTCGCTGCGCCGCGGAGCGCGGCCCGGGGGATCGGTCGTCTGCATGGTTCCGTCTCCACGAGTCAGGGCTGCGGAAAAGCCGTGGGCGCCGGTGCACCCTCACGCACCGGCGCCCGGTCACCCCCGCCCTGGGTGGTCCGTGGTCCTGCTGACGGGCGTCAGGGGACGAGGATGAGGCGGATCGGGTCGCCGATCTTGTTCTCGAGACGGCTGACCGCGTCGGCCGCGTCGATGAGCGGGATGTGGTCCGTGATGGACGGGGCCAGGTCGAGGCGGCCGGCCGCGCTCAGCCGCACCAGCTCCGCGACGGACTCGGGAGAGCCGCCGTAGTGGCCGCGCACCTGCTTCTGCAGGTAGTTGAAGGTCAGGCCCTCGGTGATGGTGAGCGGCCTGGGCGTGATTCCCACCAGGATGAGGGAGCCGCCCGGACCGAGCACGGAGGCGGCCTGCTCACGGACGGCCGGCACGCCGGCGCAGTCGAAGGCGAAGTCCAGCCCCCGACCGTCGGTGGCCGCGCGGACCTGGTCGGCGAAGTCGGGGGCGGCCGGGTCCAGGGCGAAGTCCGCGCCGAAGGCGAGGGCGCGCTCGCGGGCGCTCGGCAGCGGATCGACGGCGATGATCGGTGCGGCACCGACCAGCCGGGCGAGGCGCACGTTGTGCGCGCCGACTCCCCCCACGCCCCACACACCGACGGACTGGGCGGGACGAACACCGGCGGTGCCGACGACGGCGGCGTAGGGGGTGGAGACCGCGTCGGGGATGATCGCGGCCTGGTCGAAGGGCAGGCTGTCCGGGATGGGGACGAGGGTGTCCTCGCGGGCGACGACGTACTCGGCCCAGCCGCCGTCGTAGTCGATTCCGGCGGTCAGCATCCGGCTGCAGGGACGGTGGCGCACGCATCCGGCGCACCTGCCGCAGGTCTTGCCGGCCTCCAGGGTGACGCGGGTGCCGACGGGCAGGCCGCGCTTGAGGGCGGGGCCGAGCGTGTGGACCACACCGGAGACCTCGTGGCCGACGGTGACCGTGTCGGAGGCGGCGAACAGGGGGACGAGGGAGCCGTCGATCAGGTGGACGTCCGACAGGCAGACGCCCGCGGCCTTCACCTCGATGAGGACCTCGCCCGGGCCGGGTACCGGGACGGGGACCTCTTCCACGGCGAACTTCTTGCTGTCCAGGTGGAAGCGTCCGGCGAGCATGGTGTCCATGAGGATCTGCTTTCGGTGAGCGGCACCGGCCGCCGGCTGTGGGGCGGGTGCCATGTGGTGTCCGGATGGCTGGTGGTGGCCGGGAGGCGTACGGCCGGCAGCGGGGGTGCCGCACGCCTCCCGGCGGCTGGGGGGCACACGCCTCGGCGGCGTGCGACGGTCAGGCGAAGACGTCCTGCTGGTAGCGCTCGTCCGCCTCCAGCTGGGCGAGCCACCGCTGGGCGGCCTCGTCGTCGCTGCCGGTCTTCTGGCGGTGGATGGCGGCGAGTGCCTCGCGGACGGCGGGTGCCATGCGGCGGCCGTCGCCGCAGACGTAGACGTACGCGCCGTCCTCGAGGGCCTGCCACACCGTGTCCGCCGCCCGGGCGATCGCGTTCTGCACGAAGCGCGCCGGGTGGCCGGTCACCGCGGAGAAGGCGGTGTGCACCTGGGCGATCCCGGCCCGCTCCCAGTCCTGCATCTCCTGGCGGTAGAAGTAGTCGTGCTCCGGGTGGCGGCAGCCGACGAAGACCTGCGACAGGCCGACCTGCGTGCCGTGCCCGTGCTGCCAGGCCCGCTCCTCCAGGAAGCCGCGCAGCGGCGCGATGCCGGTGCCGGGGCCGATGAGGATCAGCGGCGTGGCGGGGTCGGCGGGCGGGGCGAACGTCGGGGAGGGGACGCGGACGTAGCCGTACACGACGTCTCCGGGTTCCAGGGCCGCGATGTAGGAGGAGCAGGTGCCGCGGTACTGGCCGTCACCGGACAGCGCCGGGCCCTCCAGCAGGCCGACGGTCAGGCGCACATGGCGCGGGTTGGCCGACGGGGCGGAGGAGATGGAGTAGAAACGCGGGCGGATCGGGCCCGTCATCTCCAGGAAGTCCGCCAGCGGCAGCTCGACCGCCTCGAAGCGCTCCAGCAGGCCCAGCACCGAGACCCGCTTGCCGAGGATCTCCTTGCTGTAGCGCTCCTCGGCCTCCTGCGTGTCCGCGGTGTACGCCTGGAGCTGCGGCCGGGTCCACGGGCACTGGGTGTGCTCGGCCAGGGCCTGGATCTGGGAGCGGGTCGCCACGTCCTGCAGTTCCAGGAAGTCGGTGAGCAGGATGCCGGCGGTGACCGGGGTGCCGACCGGCAGGTGGGTGCGGCCGCCGGCGGGCTGGTCGAGCCGGAGCACCTGGTCGTGGTCGACGCCGAGTCGCCTCAGCGCGCGGTTCACCAGGGCGGGCTCGTTCCTGGCGAAGACGGCCAGGTGGTTGCCGGTGTCGTAGGTGACGCCGTCGGGCAGCTCGAAGGTGACGGACTTCGCGGACGGGCGCGGTGGCTCGATGGCGAAGTCCCACAGGCCGGTCGCGTCGGCCACGAGCTCTTCGTTGGCGACCACGGTGAGCGGGTACGCCTGCTCGGAGACGATGGCGGGGCGCACGTCGGACTCGGTGAGCAGCTGGACCTGGTAGCGCGGGCCGCTCGCCCGGGAGGTGTCGGCGGCGTACTCCTCGGCCAGAGTGGCCCACAGGTTGTCCGTCCACCGCGTGGCCATGCCGTCGAAGTCACCGGCGGCGTCCGCGGTGCCGCGCTCGACGATGGGGGTGGCGCCGGCGGCCAGCAGACCTTCCTCGATCCGCTTGGGGAAGGCCTGGTAGGTGGCCACCCACTGGGTGTTGCCTGCGCCCAGCAGCGCGAACCGCACGTTCGACAGCGAACCGTCCGGCAGCCCGGCGGCCAGCAGGTCGTCGAAGCGCTGCGCGTTGTCCGGGGCCTTGCCGTTGTAGCTGGCGGCCACGACGACGAGCAGGCCCTCGGTGGGCAGGTTGTCGCCCAGCTCGTCCAGGCTCACCAGCGTCGTGCCGAACCCGGAGCGCTCACCGCGGTCGGCGAGGGCGCGCGCCAGGTCCTCGCAGGAGCCGAGGCTGGAGCCGTAGGCGACGGTGAGGTCCACACCGACACCGCTGACCGCTGTCTGCGCCCGCGTGTCGCCGGTCTGCAGGTCCGCGGCGCCGAAGACGGTCCGCTGGTGCTCCTGACGACGGCGGACGATCAGCTCGAAGTTGCCGGGCTTGCGCGTCAGCGCCTCCCGTACGTCCATCTTGTAGTCGCCGGTGTCGGCGAACCGGAACTTCTGCAGCACCAGCGCAAGCGCCAGGCGGGCCTCGGTGAGCGCGAACTGCCGGCCGATGCAGGCACGCACACCGTTGCCGAACGGCTTGTAGGCGTGCGGGTGCTGCGCGGCGCGGTTCTCCGGCAGCCACCGGTCGATGTCGAACTCCTCCGGCCGTTCCCACGCCTTGGGGTGGGAGTGCAGAGCGCCCATGAGGAGGTTGGCCCTGGTGCCCTTCCGCAGCGCGTACCGGTCGCCGATGACGGTGTCGTCGAGAGGCGCCTTGGAGATCATCGGGATGGGAGCCCACAGGCGCAGGGTCTCCTCCAGGATCCGCGGGATCACGTCCAGCTGCATGATCGTGTCGTAGTCCGGGATCGTGTCGCCGGGCATCAGCCGGTCGACCTCGGCGTACGCCTGGGCCAGCACATGGGGGTTGCGCATCAGCGAGTACGTCGCGAACGACAGCAGGCCGCTGGTGGTCTCGTGACCGGCGATCAGGAACGTCACCACCTGGTCGCGGACGTTGTCGTCCGCCAGCAGCATGCCGGTCTCCGGGTCGGTGGCCTCCAGCATCAGGCCCAGCAGGTCCTCCTCACCGGTGCCCTTCCCCTCGCGGCGCTCCTTGATCACGGTCTCGACCAGGTTCTGCATCAGCCGGATGTTGTCGCGGTACTTCCTGTCGTCCGCCTTGCGGAGCTTCGTCATCACCGGCAGCTCCTGCGAGCGCCGAAGCGACTCCACCAGCGCACCCAGCAGCGCGTTGAGGAACGGGTGCAGTTCTTCCTCGGCGAAGGAGTCGAACCGGTAGCCGAACCCCGACAGGGCGATGGTGTCGAGGGTGAGCCGGGTGTAGTCGTCGGTGATGTTGACCGGCCGGCCCTCCCGGCATTCCCACTTGCCGACCAGGTTCTGGGCGATCTCCAGCATCTGCCCGAAGTAGTTCCTCATGGCCCGCTGGCTGAAGGCCGGCAGCAGGATCCGGTGGGCCATGGCCCATTCCTCTTCGTGCTGGTGCGCCGTGAACAGGCCCGCCCCCGTGAAGTCCCGCACGTGGCTCAGCGGCGTCTTCTCGATCTGCTTGAAGAACCGCGTCTCGTCGCACACCTCGGCCACCAGGTCCGGGTCGTAGACGAAGACCTGCTCGATGCCGGCGATGTCCATGCCGTAGATGCCCTCGGGGAACTGCTTGGACAGTTCGTTGAAGTACTCCACCGGGTTGGTGTCGGGGATCTGCGGTGTGTGGCCGAGCAGGGGGATCCCGCGCGGGGACCGGATGGGGCGAAGGTCGTTCGCGGAGTGCGTGGTCATGGCTGGCTCCTCTGCGTGGAGGGGATGGGCAAGGGCGCGCTGCGCAGGTCGATGCCATGGCGCCGGACAGAAACATACGTCGTATGGAATTAGAACCGTACGGCGTATGGAAATCTGGCGCAACCCCGTGACGTGCAGGCCGGTGCCGTGATTCAAGTCATTTCCATACGGCGTACGAAACTGGTACCGTACGTGGTATGGAAAAACCGGTGAGGCGTCCCCCACGGGGAACCAGGAAGAGAGACGTGCCTCTGACCGAGGCCGGGATCTACGCTGCCGCCCTGCGGCTCGTCGACGCGGACGGCGTCGAGGCGCTCACCATGCGCAAACTCGCCGCCGAGCTCGACGCGAACCCGATGTCGCTCTACCACCACGTGCCCAACAAGGAAGCCGTGCTGCGCGGCGTGACGAGAATGGTCGGATCCCAGTTCCGCACCGTGACACTCGAGAACGCCCCTTGGCAGGAGCGCATGCGCCTGCTCGCCACGGACTTCCGGACCCTGGCGCACCGTCACCCCGAGCTGCTGGCCTACTCGTTCAGCCACCAGCCGGACTTCATCCAGCCCGACGACCCGTTCTGGACCGCGCTCACCGCCATCGTGGCCGCTGCCGGGGTGCCGCACCCGGAGGTTTCGGAGACGGCCGCTCTCATCGTCGCCGTCGTCATCGGCGTCCTCGCCGCCGAACTCAACGGCTCGCTCCAGCAGTGGGCCAGCCTCGAGCCGCCCGGTGCCGCTGCCGACGCGGACGAGGCCACGGACGCAGACGCGGACCGGTCAGGTCCTGATCGGGACCACATGTTCCGGCTGGTGATCGACACACTCATCACGGGACTGGAGGGCCGACTCGCCGCCGGCCGCCGTTGAGTCCGCGGCCGGGGCGGTGGGGGCCGAGGCGGTACGACGGGTCGCGGGTGCCGGGCGGTACCGGCACATCGCACGACGAGTGGCGGTCGGCCGGCCGCCGGGGACGTCGGCCGTCGGTCACCGCGTTCGTCCCTGCCACCGGCGGAATCGGGCCGAGGGGAACGGCATCGGTCCCACGGGCCTCGACCGTCGCCCGTCTCACCGGTCGTCGCGGCTCAGGTCGTCGTGGTCCCTGCCCCGGTGTCCCTAGCCCTCCCGGAAGTGGCCGTCACGGCAGAAGAGACCGTCGCAGTCGTGCCGGGGTGAGTCGGTGTCGTGGTCCCGGGTGCCGGCCGTGCACCTGGGTGCGGCAGAAGCGGTGCCACCGGCGCCGTGCAGCCCACCCGAGGTGACCAGCGCGGATCTTGCGGCACTGGATACGCCCTGAGGCGGCTTGCTCGCAGTGGCGGGTTTGCGATCGCCGGAAGGCGGGATGACCATTCTCTTAGGGCAGGGGCGACCAGGGCCCACCCTGATGCCGACGCCGTCGACGTATCGCGCTCTGCCGGCTGTGCCGCGCACGGCCGAGCGGGCGTCACCGTAAAGTCCGCGGCGCAGCGAACAGGGCCGAACGGCCTGCCCGGGTCGATGGCCGCCGTGGGCGGGAGGCAGAACGGAAGGAGTCTGCCCATGCGCATCGTCGTGGACCTGAATCGCTGCCAGGGATATGCGCAGTGCGTGTATCTGGCGCACGAGGTCTTCAGGTTGAACGGTCAGGAGGCGCTGACCTATGAGCCGAACCCCGACGACGGGAGGCGCCTTCAGGTCGAGCGGGCGGCTGCGGCGTGCCCGGTGCAGGCGATCGCGATCGATCGGCTGGACGGGGCCGAGGGGGGCGAGACGTCATGACGCTGCGGGCGACGGTCGCGGAGCTGGTGCGCGAGTTCCGGGCCGGCGGCCGGATCGTCATCGTGGGTGCTTCACTGGCCGGGCTGCGGGCCGCGGAGGCGCTGCGCGAGGAGGGCTTCACCGGTTCTCTGACCATCATCGGGGACGAGCCGTACGAGCCCTACGACCGTCCCCCGCTGTCCAAGCAGGTACTCAAAGGCTGGGTGCCGGCCGACCACACCAAGCTGCCCCGCATGCGAGAAGTGGATGCGGACTGGCGGCTCGGGGTGGCCGCCACCGGGCTGGACCGGGTCACCAAGCAGGTGCGCCTGGCCGACGGCGAGCAGGTCCCGTACGACCGGTTGCTGATCGCCACGGGCACCCGCGCGCGACAGTGGCCGAACCCGGACGAGGCCGCCCTGGAGGGCGTCTGCACGATTCGCTCCCGGGACGACGCCGCCCGGCTGCAGAAGGCGCTGGCCGAGTCGCCGTCGCGGGTCCTGGTCATCGGCGCCGGGTTCATCGGCTCGGAAGTGGCCTCCGTCTGCCGCGAGCTGGGCATCCCGGTGACCGTCGTCGAGCGGGGTGCGGCGCCGCTGGTCGGTGCGCTCGGCGGGGTCATCGGGGAGATCGCCGCGCAGATGCAGCGCGATCACGGCGTGGATTTGCGCTGCGGCCTGGGCGTGTCGGCGCTGGAAGGTGACTCCGGAGGGCATGTGCGGCGTGCGCGGCTGTCCGACGGCGCCGTCGTCGACGCCGACGTGGTGGTGGCCTCGCTCGGGTCGATCCGCAACGTGGAATGGCTGGCGGGCTCGGGGCTGGCCGCCGGTTTCTGGGGCGTCGGGTGCGACGCGGGCGGCCGTGCCTTCGACATCAACGGCGTGGTCACCGACAGCGTCTTCGTGGCCGGCGACGTGGCACGCGCGCCGCATGTGCTGTACGAGTACCAGTTCCTGGCGATGGAGCACTGGGACAACGCCGTGCTGGGCGCCGAGGTCGCGGCCCACAACATGGTCAACCTGGAGCCCCACTACCACCCGCATCTGCTGCTGCCCGGCTTCTGGTCCGGTCAGTTCGGCGTCAACATCAAGTCCGTCGGTGTGCCGCCTTTCGGTGACGAGATCGTCATCACGCAGGGGTCCGTCGCCGATCGCCGCTTCGCCGCGGCCTACGGTCACCGGGGGCGCATCGTCGCGGCCGTGACCTTCGATCACGGCAAGTGGCTGGAGTACTACGGGAAGCTGATCGAACGGTCCGGTCCGTTCCCGCCTCCGCCGCCCGGCTGGGACCAGCCGCCCGACACGAAGCCGGTGCCGGCGGAGTTCCCGGACCCGAGGGTCCCGACGGCGATCCCGGACGTCGTTCTGACCGGCCACGCCCCGAGCGAGCGCACGGCCGAGTTCCGGCCGCGGCACCACTGACCCGGCCCGCCGGGTCACGTGCGCGGGCTGACAGCACCGACAGGAAGAAGGAGGGGAGCCTCGTGGTCGAGGAAACCCCCTGGCAGCAGGCCCTCCGTTATGCCAACCGCGCCGATCCGTACCCCTTCTACGAGGAACTGCGCAAGGAACCGGTCGCGCGGCAGCCGGACGGCACCTATGTCGTCAGCACCTACCGGGAGATCGTCGCGCTGCTGCACGACCCCCGGGTCAGTTCGGACCCGCGCAAGCGTCCCGGCCCGGCCGCGGCCTTGGAAGAGGGCTCGGCGGAGGGCTCGGCGGATCCGGCGGCCGAACCGATCAGGGCGGTGCTGACCGAGCCGAACATCATCACCTGTGATCCCCCCGAGCACGACCGGGACCGCCGGCTGATGATGCCGCACTTCGTCGGCCCGCCCCACGCGCCTCACCTGATCACCGACCTGCAGCCCGACATCCGCCGCATCGTCGACGGACTGCTGGACGACATGAGGGGCAAGAACCGGATCGACGCCGTCGACGACTTCGCCTACCCCCTGCCGGTCACGGTGATCTGCAAGGTGCTGGGCGTGCCGCTGGAGGACGAGCCGCGCTTCCACCACTGGGTCGAAACGGCCCTGGACGCCCTGGACTTCGGTCCCGAGGCCGGCTCCGAGGAGATCCAGAGCCGACAGGCCGGGGGACGGCGGGCCGTGCAGGAATTCGGGCAGTTCGCAGCCGATCTGCTCGACCGGTACGCGCGGGAGCCCGGCCCCGGCATGCTCTCGGCCATGGTGCACGACGACAGCCCGGAAGGACCGATGTCCAAGGGCGTCCTCACGAGCAACGCCCTGCTCCTGATCTTCGCGGGACACGAAACCACGGTCAATCTCATCGCCCACAGCGTGCTCACCCTGCTGCGGCACCCCGACGCGCTGGAAAAGCTGCGCCGCAGGCCCGAGCTGATCGTGCCCGCGGTGGAGGAACTGCTGCGCTTCGAGTCGTCGGTCCAGTTCTGGCACACCCGATCCGCCGTGGAGGACATCGACATCGCCGGCACCACCATCCCGAAGGGGGCGCCGATCTTCCTGGCCTACGGCTCGGCGAACCGCGACCCGGAGCGGTTCGCCGACCCCGACGAACTCGATCTCGAGCGTCGCGACAACCAGCACCTCGGGTTCAGTCAGGGCATCCACTTCTGCTTCGGCGCTCCGCTCGCGCGGCTCGAGGTCCAGGTCGCGGTGGGCGAGTTCGTCCGCCGGGTGCAGAACCCCCGGCTGGTCGAGGACCCGCCGCCGTACCGGCACAACCAGATCTTCCGCGGCCCGCGCCACGTCCTCGTCGACGTCGACGGCATCCGCGACTGACCAGTGCGTGCCTGAGGGGATCGCTGTGCGAGCTTTTCAACTCGTCGACTGGCGGCAGCCGCCCGAGCTGCGCGAGGTGCCGGTACCCGAGCCCGGACCGGGGCAGATCCTGCTCAAGGTCGCGGGTGCCGGTGCCTGCCACTCCGATCTGCACATCATGCAGTCCCCCGCACCGCTGCCCGGCTTTTCGAACCCGCCCTTCACGCTCGGCCATGAGAACGCGGGATGGGTGGAACGGCTGGGGCCGGGCGTCAGCGGAGTCCAGCCTGGAGACCCGGTGATCGTCTACGGCTCCTGGGGCTGCGGCAGCTGCGCCAACTGCCGTCAGGGCCAGGAGAACTACTGCCAGAACCTCCGTGGTCAGGGACCGGGCCTGGGCGGTGGTCACGACGGCGGCATGGCCGAGTACCTGCTGGTCCCGGCGGCACGCTACCTGATTCCGCTCGGCGCCCTCGATCCCCGCCAGGCCGCCCCGCTCAGCGACGCCGGACTGACCAGCTATCACGCCGTCAAACGGTCGCTGCACCTGCTGGGACCTGGCTCGACCGCCGTCGTGATCGGGGCGGGCGGCCTGGGCCAGATGACCATCCAGATCCTGCGCGCGCTCAGCGCGGCGACCACCGTCGTCGCCGTGGACACCGACGCCGGCAAGCTGGAGACCGCCAAGCGCATGGGCGCCGACGAGGCCCTGCTCTCGGGCGACGAGGCGATCACCCGCATCCAGGACATGACGGCGCGGCAGGGCGCCCAGCTCGTGCTGGACATGGTCGGCGCGGACCCGACCCTGCGGATGGCTGCGCAGGTGGCCAGGGTGCTCGGCCACCTGACCATCGTCGGCCTCGGCGGCGGAGCCCTGCCCGTCGACTTCTCCAGCCCCCCGCACGAGTGCTCGGTCGCCTCCCCCTACTGGGGCTCCCTCACCGAACTGATGGAAGTGATCACCCTCGCCCAGCAGGGCAAAATCAGGATGCTGGTCGAGCACTTCCCCCTGCAACGCGCCAACGAGGCATACCAGCTCCTGCACGACGGCAGGATCCAAGGACGCGCCGTCATCACCCCTCATGCGTGAATGCCGTCGTCAACCCGAACGGACCACCACGACGGGGCCTGGACCACCGGCAACGTGCGGTCCTGCGGAGACGCACCTCGGCTCCCGGAACACCTCAGCGCCACGGCTCCCTGTCCTCTCCGGCGAGCGACATGCGGCCGATCGGGTGACGATGGACATGTAGTGACGTGACCACGCTGCTCACAGAAGGAGGTAGGTGCCATGACATCTCCTTCGGATTCCACCGGTTCCGTTCCGCCACGTGGCACCGAGCCACGAGAGGGTCCAGCGGCCGAAGGCATCGCCGCCCTGGCGAACGCGGGCTGGCAGATCCTGCTCACCATGGGCCTCGCCACCGTCGCCCTGGGCGTGATCGCCCTGGTCTGGCCGGGCGAGACGCTGCGCGTCGTCGGCATTCTCTTCGGTGTCTACCTGCTGGCCACCGGTGTCTTCCAACTCGCCGCAGCCTTCGGCACCCACGTCGCCCGGCATCTTCGCGTACTCCACTTCATCACCGGCGCGGCCTCCGTCCTGTTGGGACTGGTCTGCTTCCGGGGCCCCCTGGAGTCGATCTTTCTGCTCGCCCTGTGGATCGGCTTCAGCTGGCTGCTTCGGGGCACCTTGGAGACGGTCGCGGCGGCCTCCGACGAGACGATGCCGGCGCGCGGCTGGCACGTGGCCTTCGGCATCATCGGCACCATGGCCGGCATCGTGATGATCGTCATGCCGTTCGCCTCCGTCGCGACCCTCACGCTCGTGGTGGGCGTCATGGCCATCGTCGTCGGCCTGACCGAAGTCGTCCGTGCCATCAGGACACGCGTCGAGATCGGCCATCTGGCTGCCGGCGCGGTCCCCCAGCGGCGTTCCCTGTTCCACGCTCGTCCGCACCCTCAGCACTGACCGGCGGAGCCGGATCGTGAGCGCGCTTGCGTGGCTCGTGCCTGGCACCGCCGTGTCCCAAGGTGCGGATCCCCAGGCCGAGCCGCAAGCGGAGGCCGTAGGCCGTAGGCCGTAACTGTCGAAGGAAGTGTCATGGTGGCGGTGACCGCCGGCGCAATCGCGGGACCGTCGGCCAGGTGGGGGACGGAGCCCTCGGCGGCGGCCGTGAACGCGGCAGGCCCGCTGTCGCCGGTGAGATGCGCTCGGCTGGTGCATGCGGCTTCCGGGCGCGCGCCGTGAGCGAGAACGCGCCGCGGCCGACGACCGGCGCGCGGCGGCCCTTTCTGATCGTGAATCCACGTTCGGGGGGAGGGAAGGCGAGCCGGTTCGGGATCGCGGAACGCGCCCGCGCGCTCGGAGCCCAGGTGTTCCTGATCGATCATTCCCTGACCCAGGACCTGGCGACGATCGCCCGACGCGCGGTGGACGAGGGTGCGGATCTGCTGGGCGTGGCCGGCGGAGACGGTACACAGGCGCTCGTCGCCGAGGTGGCCGCGGACAGCGCTCTGCCCTTTCTGGTCATTCCGGCGGGTACCCGCAACCACTTCGCCATGGATCTCGGCCTGGACCGTGAGGACCCTTCGGCCGCGCTGGAGGCCCTCACGGACGGCGTCGAGCTGTGGGTGGATCTGGGATACGCAGGCGAGCGGGCGTTCGTCAACAACGTCTCGTTCGGTGCCTATGCCGCCCTGGTGCAGGACCCGGCTTATCGGGACGACAAGCTCGGCACGGCGGTGCGCATCCTTCCGGAGTTCCTGGCCCGCCACGAGGGCCCCGAGCTGGTGGTCCGCACCGGGCTGCTCACCGTTGACGGGCCGGATGCCGTGCTGGTGAGCAACAACCCCTACCAAGTGGACGACCCGGCCGGGCCGGGCAGACGGGCGCGCCTCGACTCGGGTCTCCTGGGAGTACTGGCCGTCAGGGCGGAGACACCCGCCGAGACGGCCACGAGGCTGCGCAGCGGGCAACCGCACGGCTTCACCCGCCTCGCCACGCCCGACGACGTCGTCGTCCACGCCGACGTCCCGGCCCTCCCCGCCGGGCTGGACGGCGAAGCCGTCGGCCTGCCTACTCCCGTGCGGTGCCGCATCAGTCCTCGGGCACTGCGGGTGTGGGTCCCCCGACGTGGTCGCGGCGCCGGGCCCGCCGGACGACCGCCGGGCCGGACCGTCCGGCGGGGGGTCTGAGCCTCGGGCGAGCCGTTCCCGGCCGCCACACCGAGTTCCCCCCGGACCGCTCGGCGCCCGTCTCGCCGACCGCCGAAGCCCCGTGAACTGCAGTCAGCGGTTCTGATTATTTAGTCATGTATGAGGGTCTTGACGTCCAAGCCATTACATCTGATGATTTCATCAGAAGTGGACATATCGCTCTAATCCTGACACATACCGCACCGTGTGCCGCTCACCGGGACATCGCCGTTCACCACGGCTGCACACAGGGCCGCACGGCCGAAGCGCCGATGTCTCCTACCTCCGCACCGATGGGACGGACCGCGATGACCGACACTGATCACACCCTCCTCGCCGAGCAGGTGAGCCCCCGCGAGATGCCCGACGCCGCGATAGCGATGCTCGATGCCGAGGGCACCGTGGTGGGGTGGACGCATGCCGCCCAGCAGCTCGTCGGCTACCCGGCCGGGGAGGTGGTGGGCCGGTCCGCCGCACACGTGCTGCCGCCTCCCGAGGACGCCCGGAGGGCTTCGGCGTTCGCCGAGCAGTGCCGTGCGCGGGGTGGCTGGTCCGGCACCGCGGCGATACGCCACCGCGACGGCCACACGCTCCGGATGACGCTGCGGGTCTCGCTGCTGCGGGGGCAGGACGCCGGCACCCGGTGGCTGGTGTCCGTGACCGACATAGGCTCCCTGTCCTCGGGGGCAACCAGCAGCGGACCGGTGAGGGAGTCGCTCCTTGCCCGTGCGCCGATCGGCATCGTCGTCTATGACCCGCAGTTGCGCTGTGTGTGGGTGAACGACGCCATGGAGCGTCACGACGGCGTTCCTCGTCACCGACGCTTCGGGCGCGGTCTGAAGGGCTCGCTGCCCGCCGTCGAGGCCGAAGCGCTCGAAGTGGTGATGCGGCAGGTTCTGGAGAGCGGCACCACCACGGTGCACGAGTACCGTGCGTGGCCGTCTGCGGACCGGCCCCGTGAGCACGCGTTCTCGGCCTCGTTCTTCTGCCTCCAGGGCGCTGACGGCACGCCACTGGGCGTGTGCTCCATGACCGTGGACGTCACCGGGAACCGGCGGGCGCGGGAGCGCCTCGCCATCCTCAGCGAGGCCGGCACGCACATCGGAAGCACCCTCGACGTGATGAGGACCGGGCAGGAACTGGCAGAGCTCGCGGTGCCCCTGCTGGCCGACCACGCCCTCGTCGATCTGGTGGAGTCGGTTCCGTTCATCGTCGAGCCGTCGGCACGGACCGGTCCGACCAGCGGCCGCCCGCAGCTGCTGCGCCGCGCCGGTCTGGCCTCCGTCGACCTGGGTCTCCTGGAGTTGCCGTGGGTGCGCGAAGAGGTGGTCCACCCCCACCCGGAGTCTCCGTTCGCCGCCGCCATTCGCACGGGCCGGTCGTACCTGGAGCCGGTGCTGGACACCCGTGCGGGCCCCTGGGTCGACCACGATCCGGTGCGGGCGCAGAAGGTACGCGACAGCGGCGTCCACTCCCTGATGGTCGTCCCCATCCGCGCGCGGCGCTGCGTCCTGGGACTGGCGCTGTTCGGCCGCTCTCTGGAACAGACGCCGTTCCAGGAGGACGACCTGCTCCTCGCCGAGGAACTGGTCACCCGGGCCGCGCTGTGCCTGGACAACGCGCTGCAGTACGCGCGCGAGCGCACCGCCGCCCTCACTCTGCAACGCGACCTGCTCCCTCATGGGGTGCGGGGCGGTGCTGCCGTCGAGGTCGCCTCGCGTTATGTGCCGGCCGACATGGACCACGGCGTGGGGGGTGACTGGTTCGACGTGATCGAACTGTCCGGCGCCCGGGTCGCGCTCGTCGTCGGCGACGTGGTGGGACACGGCATCAATGCCGCGGCGACCATGGGCAGGCTGCGCACCGCCGTGCGCACGCTCGCGGACCTCGACCTGCCCCCCCGACGAACTGCTGGCGCACCTCGACGACACGGTCGTGCGACTGAACGACGACGACGCCGACGTTTCCGACCCGGTGCCCGCAGTAGTGGGTGCCACCTGTCTGTACGCCGTCTACGACCCGGTCACCCGACGGTGCACGATGGCGCGGGCCGGGCATCCCCCGCCCCTGATCGTCGACGCGCAGGGCAAGGTCACCGTTCCCGACCTGCCCGCGGGAGCCCCGCTCGGACTCGGTCTCGGCCTCGTGCCGTTCGAGTCCGTGGAACTGGAACTGGCCGAGGGAAGTGTCCTCGCCTTCTTCTCCGACGGTCTGGTGGAGTCCCGCGACGAGGACATCGACGTCGGCCTGCGGCGCCTGGGTGCCGCCCTGGCACAGCCCGGTGCCTCCCTGGAGGACCTGTGCTCGCGGGCGATGAGGACCTTGCCGACTCAGACAGCGGCCGACGACGTCACCTTGCTCCTTGCGCGCACGCGCGCACTGCAACCCGTCCAGGTCGCCTCCTGGGACCTGCCGAAGGAACTCGTCACCGTCCCGACAGCCCGGCGCCTGGCCGCCCGTCAGCTCAGAGAGTGGGGGCTGGAGCCGCTCGTGACGCCCGTGGAGTCGATCGTCAGCGAACTGGTCGCCAACGCGATCCGCCACGGAGACGGCCCGAGCCGCCTACGGCTCATCCAGCACCGGGTGCTGACATGCGAAGTCTCCGACACCAGCACCGGGCAGCCACGCCCACGCCATCCCCGCACGCTCGACGAGCGCGGCCGTGGCCTCTACCTGGTCGCGCGGCTGTCGCGCAGGTGGGGCTCCCGCTCGGCAGCGGACGGCAAGGTCGTCTGGGCCGAACAGGACCTGCCATCCGCAGCCGGCGCTCTCTGAGCGCCGGCAGCCGCACCAGGATCCCCCTCGCCCATAGCCGCGGACCCTCGTATTGGAACCGGAATACATGGACGTATCACATATGGAAGACGCCTGCCCGGCAGCCACCTCCCGAGGGGGGATGAGTATCTGCGGCGCCGGCCAGTGCGGCCGACCGCCCGCCTTCGACGGTCCGGCCGCAGCCGTGCTCGACGCTCGAGGCACCGTGGTGGGGTGGACCGGCACGGCACAGGAGCTGACCGGGTTCTGCGCCGACGAGGTCCACGGCCGCCCCGTGCAGGAGCTCGTGGCCGATCCACCGCACGACCCGCTCGCGGCCGCACAGGTGCCGGCGACCGGCCGGGTACGGCTGCGTCACCGGTGCGGCACCACGATCGACGTCGCGTTCCGGACCACGCGGGTGAGCGGCTCGGCGGACTTCCTCGTGCTCGCGACCCCCGTCCCTCACCTCGTCGACCACCAGCACGGCGCTGCGCTCCTGCGCGCCCTGTACGCACAGAACCGGATCACGCTCGCTCTGCACGACACGGAGCTCACCACCGTGCAGACGAACGCCACGCCGAACGCGCTCGAAGGCCGTCCCGTGCAGCCGGGAACCCGGCTGGCCGACGTGCTGCGCGCCGAGGACGCCGAGAGCATCGAGGCGGTCCTGCGCCACGTCCTCGAAACAGGCGTCCCGGTGCTCGGCAGGAACATGCACGTGAGTTGGCGGCACCATCCGGTACCACGACACGCGCTGTCGCTGTCCGCGTTCCGACTGCAGGACGCCCGAGGACGTCCCGCGGGGGTCGCAGCCCTCTACACGGACGACACCGACCAACTGCGTGCCCGTCGGCAGCTGGACCTTTCCCGTGAGGTCGCCGAACGCGTGGGAGGCTCCCTGGACGTCGTGCGGACCGCGCAGGAGCTCGCGGACGTCCTCCTGCCGGCCTTCGGGGACTGCGCCGCGGTAGACCTCGCGCAGGCGGTCCTCGACGGTGACGAACCCGTCGCACGGCTGGGCGGAGGAGACCTGCATCTGAGCAACGCGGCCCTGGCGCCGGCCACCGCGGTCTGGCCGCCCGGTATCCGGCGCGGCAACCCCGTCCCACCCCTGACCGACCACCCCCTGCTGCGCCGCTTCCAGCACGGCGAGACGGTCGTCTACAGCCGGGACGACTTCATCACCCTGCTCGGGGGCCCGCAGCCGGCCGGGCAACTCCTCCCGCACGACACCCGCGCGGTGATGGTGGCACCGCTGCACGCCCGCGGTCTCACCCTCGGCGCGATCGTGGTCTGGCGCACCGGCCCGTCCGAACCGTTCACCGCCGACGAGGTCGACCTCATGAGGCAGATCGCCTCACGGGGAGCACTCGCCATCGACAACGCCCGCCGCCACATGCGCGAGCACAGAGCGGCCATGGCCCTGCAGCAAAGACTCCTTCCGCCGGCCACGACCGACACGCCGGCAGCCGAGACCGCCGGCACCTACCTGCCCACAGGCCGTGGAGCCGGCACCAGGGGTGACTGGTACGACGCCATACCGCTGCCCTCGCTCCGCCTGGCCCTCGTCGCCGGAGACGTGATCGGCCACGGTATCCCCGCCAGTGCCACCATGGGCCGTCTGCGCGCCGCCATCCAGACCCTCGCCGACCTGGAACTGGAGCCGGACGAGTTGCTCACCCGGATCGCCGACCTGGTTCAGCGCCTCGCGGCGGAGGCACCGCCAGGCGACCACGACGTCATGGGCGCCACCTGCCTGTACGCGGTCTACGACCCGGTCACACGACGCTGCGCCATGGCCAGTGCCGGGCACCCGCCGCCCGTGCTCGTACGGCCCGACGGACGGGCCGAAGGCGTCGACATCATGCCGGGGCCACCCCTCGCGGTCTGCGGCATGCCGTACGAGACAACCACCATCGACCTCGAACCGGGCAGCGTCCTCGCGCTCTACACCGACGGCCTGGTCCACCAAGGCGCGCACGACCGCGGCGACGGGCTTCAGCTGCTGACCGATGCGCTCGCCACCTCCTGCCGTCCGGACCGCGCTCTGGACGTAACCGGCAGGGCCATCCTCGCCAAGCTGGTGGACGAGGCGCCGCGTGACGACGCGACCCTGCTGCTTGCACGTACCCGCGCCGTACCGGCCAAGGACACCGCTCGCCGGCAGATACCGGCTGATCCGGCCGCCGTCTCGGGCGCGCGGGCATGGGCGGCCCGCCAACTCACCGCGTGGGGGTTGGACGACCTTCTCTTTCCCACCGAACTCATCGTCAGCGAACTGGTCACCAACGCGATCCGCTACGGTCGTCCGCCGGCCGAGCTGCGGCTGATCCGCCACCACGTTCTGGTCTGCGAGGTCACCGACTCCAGCAGCGCCGGGCCCCGTCTGCGCCGCGCACGCACCACCGACGAGGGTGGACGCGGCCTGTTCCTCGTCGCCCAGCTCGCCGAGCGCTGGGGCTGCCGCCACGGCCAGAACCACAAGACCATCTGGTCCGAACAGCCCATCGCGCCCGCTCACTGATCACGCCCTGCGGCCATCACACGTGGGCCGTTGCGGACCGCTCATGCCGCGGTGGGCTTGCGGGTGAGTATCTGGATTGCCGTTGATTCATGCCCGTTCATGGTGGCCACCGTGATGGTCCGGGTGGCGAGGGGCTCGAACCCGGCCAGCAGGGTGGTGAGCCACTCGCGGGAGTGATGGCGGCAGATGGCGCCGTCGGCGGTTTGGAACACGCCGTAGGCGCCGTGCTGATGGGCACAGCGGCGGTAGCGGGCGCGGTTGCGTTCGTCGTCCTGCAGCAGCAGGTCGCTGATGTAGAGGATCCCGCCGGGCTTCAGGACACGGTTCAGCTCGGCGATCAACCGGCGTTGGGCTTCGTCGCCGGGGACGCAGGTCAGGACGGCGAAGAGCAGGACCGCGTCGAAGCCCGCGTCCGGGTAGGGCGAGTGCGGTGGTGCCTCCAGGGCCGCGAAGCGCATGGAGGGATGCAGGCGGCGGGCCCGCTTGATCATCTCCGGCGAGATGTCGGCGCCCGTGAGGCCGTCGAAGCCGAGCTGTGCGAGCTCCTCCACGACGCGGCCGTAGCCGCATCCGTAGTCGAGGATCGCCGCGTGCCTGCCGAGCCCGTCGAGCCAGGGCACATGGAGCGGGTGGGTGAACGTCTTCGTGGCCGCCGCGGCATCCCAGTAGGGAACCTGGCTGTCGAAGCCGGACATCGAGGGTGCCTCCCTGCGGGGTACGGCGGAAGCCTCAACCACTTGACTGGCGACGGGCCGCCCCGCGGGCTGGGCAGCGTGCCCGGCGGATCACCCGTACGGGGCTGTTCCGACTACTTTCAATTCGAGACCACCATCGAGGGGAGCACCTTCCGTGTGCTCCAGCACACGGCCCACCTCGCCGCCCCGCCCGCCGCAGCCTGATCAGGAGAACATCACCATGGCAGACACAGCACAAGCGACGGCCGTGCCCGGCTGGGTCCTGAAGTTCATGGACGCCATCGACACCCTGGAGTTCGCTGAGGGCTTCGCGCCCCTGACCGAGGACACGGACATGTTCTTCGGCACCGCGCACATCCACGGCGTCGAGGCCATCAAGGAATTCTTCGTCAAGATCGACGCGCCACTGAACATCAGCCACGAGGTCGTGGAGTTCTGGACCGCGGGCGACGGAGTGCGCCTGCTGCGCGGCGAAGCGACCATGGCCAGGAAGTCCCAACCGGACCAGGTGGTGCGCGCCCCGTTCATGCACATCTTCTACCTCGACCAGGAAGAACCGGTTCGCATCCGGACACTGCGCATCACCGCCGGGCCGCTGGAGACAGACGCGGTGATGTGACGCCACGCACCGACGGCTGTAGGCGGCGGATCCGTCCCAGGCCTGGGTGAGGCAGGGGCGAGCCCGTCGGTGGCGTTCAGCAGGCGCACCGCGAACCCGCAGCATCGTGCCCGCGGTGTAAGCAGACTCATCCGAGGCGAGGTACACGGCCGCCTTCGCCAACTCCGTGGCGGTTCCCAGGCGGTGGAGAGGCACGGTCCGCCGGAGATCCTCGTAGAGGGCGGCCTGGCGTTCGAGGCCGAGGGGGGCGAACGCGTTGGTGACGGTCGGACCCGGGCTCAGCCCGTTGACGCGGATGCCCCGGTTCTTCAGCTCGTAGGTCAGCCCACGCGTGTAGGAGAGCAGCCCCGCCTTGGCCGCGCAACGTTCGCAACCTGGGGCGAATACAGGACCAATTCTGTCCACTATCTCTTCTAACCTGCGACGTATCCACCCCGGCGCAGCCCAAGGAGATTCCCATGGATTTCATCTCGATCCGCATCATCACCGGCGACGTAGCGCGCCTCGTCGAGTTCTACGAGCGCGCCACAGGGGCGCAGGCGACGTGGGCCAACGAAGACTTCGCCGAACTCAAGACCGCGGGCGCCACCCTCGCGATCGGCAGCACCCGCACCGTCCCGCTGTTCGCCCCGGGTTCTGCCCGCCCGGCGGACAACCACAGCGTGATCACCGAGTTCCTCGTCGACGACGTGGACAGCGTCTACGACAGACTGACCGGCTTCGTCACCGACTTCGTCACCAAGCCCACCACGATGCCCTGGGGCAACCGTGCGCTGCTCTTCCGTGACCCCGACGGCAACCTCGTCAACTTCTTCACCCCCGTCACCCCGGCGGCCATCGAAAAGTTCGCACGCTGACGCCACGCACAGCCGCTCGCGGGAGAGCCCTGAGGTACAAGGCCCTAAGGAGGGGCACGACGCGTGACGTCCGAGCCGAGGGCGTCGGGTTGGCGCGAGGGTCAGGAGCTGTGGCCTGGCAGGAAGCCGGTGATGCGGCTCATCGTCTTCTCGGTGGACCAGGGCTTCGAGGCGCTGTCGGGTGCGGAGGCGCCCGGCGAGGTGCTGGACGCGGCGCCCGGCGAGGAACCGGTGAGGCCCGCGACGCTGAGGTCCCCGTGGCCGGCTCCGGTGAGCACCACGCGTTCGGCGTCGACGCCCTTCTTCCTGAGGGCGGTGAAGAGGTTCAGCGTCTGGCTGGGGGAGACCAACGGGTCGGCCGTGCCGTGCATCAGGAGGAAGGGCGGTGTCGCGGAGGTGATGTGGGTGGCCGGGTCGGCGGCGGCCACCTGGCCGGTGTACTGCGCGACGGACCTGGTGGTTCCGGGGCCGTAGACCCACTGCGCGGCGGCGTTGCCCGCGGCGTAGTTGAAGTCCTTGGCGGCCTGGTCGTAGTCGGCGGCCAGCCGGGAGAGGTCGGCGGGGCCGAACTCGTCCACGACACCCTGTACCGCGCTGCTCCGGTCGAGGTGGTCGCCGACGTCGTACGCCTTGTCGCCGCTGGTGACGCCGGTCATGGCGGCCAGGTATCCGCCCGCCGACTGGCCCCACACGAAGACGCGGTCGGTGTCGATGCCATAGGTGTCGGCGTTTGCCCGCAGGTACCGGATGGCGGACTTCACGTCGGCGAGGGCGTCCTTGTAGGTGGCGCCGCCGGTCGTGGTGCGGTACTGGACACTGGCGACCACGTAGCCCTGGTCGGCGACGTACGTGCGCTGGTCCAGGTTGCCGGTGCGGTCCGCCAGCACCCAGCCGCCGCCGGTGACATAGACGACCAGGGGCTTCTTGCCCGAGGTCTTCGGCACCTGGATGTCCAGCTTCAGGTCGGTCCTGACGCCGTGCGTGGTGGGTGAGGAGTAGGTGATGTCGTCGGTGGTGGTGACCGCCGACGTGTCACAGGTGATCGCCGGGCCGGCCGGGTCGATGACCGTGCTGGTGCTGTTGTCGGTCTTCTTGATCGTCGTTGCCTGGACGAGTTTCGTGGTACCGCCCCCCGGCTGTCCCGACGTCGTGCCGCCGCCCTGGCCCGCTCCCGCTCCCGCCGCGGAGGACGTGGATGTCGGGCAGGCGGAGGCCGAAGCCGATGCCGGCGTGGGGGACGAGGCGGCCGAGGAGCCGTCGTTCCCGCAGCCGGCCAGACCGGCTCCGGCCATGAGGGCGACCACCGCCAGGGCGGCGGTCCGCCCCGGGCGCCGTGGCCGCCGCCGCTCTCCCCGGCCGTGGTCCGCGGTCACATCGTGTCCATGCATCGTGCCTTCTCCCGCCGGTCGGCGATCTCGAATGGCGAATGATACGGAGATTGAATCTCCGTTTCGCCGTGCGCTCACCGTAGCATGAAGTGGAGAAGCTTTCTCCGGTTCGGTGCCCCTGCTCGGCAGGGGGGTTACGTACACCCCTCATCCGGTGGGAGGTCCCATCCCCCCGCGCTCCCCGTTCCGGTTGGCTGGTGGTCGTCACCGACCGGGACACCAGAAGCAACGGGGGATTCGAACATGCAGATGCCGTCGTCGAAGAGGGCCGCGGCCGCCCTGCCCGCCGCAGCGCTGCTCGCCCTGGCCTCACCCATGACCGCGACCGCCCGATCCGCCGGACACCACCCGGCCGCGCCGCACCCCTACGGCGTGGCCGCCCTCCGGCAGGACCTCGCGGCCGTACGGCAGGCCGGGGGAGGAGACGTGAACGTGCTCGCCAGGGTCGACCGGGCGGACGGGCCGCCGCTCATGGCGCGCATCGGCACCCGGGCCGCCGGCTCCTCGCAACCGGTCCCGTGGAACGCGCACTTCCGCGTCGCGAGCACGACGAAGACGTTCACGGCCACCGTGGTCCTCCAACTCGCCGCGGAGAAGCGGTTGTCGCTGGACGACACCGTCGAGCACTGGCTGCCGGGGGTGGTCGACGGCAACGGCAACGACGGCAGCCGCATCACCGTCCGCGACCTGCTCCGCCAGACCAGCGGCCTGTACGACTACGTCGACGACCCCGAGATCCAGGACCGGCTGATCAACCACTTCGACGAGGACCGCTACGACACCACCCCGGCCGCCGACCTGGTGGCGGTGGCGATGAGGCACCGGCCGCTGTTCGTGCCGCGGCCCGGCGGGGCCACCCGGTGGGCGTACTCCAACACCAACTACCTGGTCGCCGGAATGATCGCCGAGAAGGCCGGCGGCGCGAGCTGGCAGGACCTGGTCGCGCACCGGGTGATCGCGAAGCTGGGACTGCGGAACACCTCCGTCCCCGGACTCGACCCGTATCTGCCGGAGCCCTACGTGCGTGCGTACCTGACCACCGCGGACGGCGGGCGCCTCGACGTCACCGAGCACAGCTTCCAGCACACCGCCGACTCCGGCGTGGTGAGCACCGCCGCCGACCTGAACACCTTCTTCCGCGCCCTGGCCGGTGGCCGGCTGCTCCCCGCCGGGCAGTGGCGCGAGATGCGGCAGACCGTCGAGCGGACCGACGACCCGGAGGACGTCGCCGAGGTGCCCGCGGGCACCTACGGCCTCGGGCTGCGCAGGATCCCGCTCTCCTGCGGCGGTTACTACTACACCCACGAGGGCGACGGGGCGGGCGTCAACACCCGCCCCGCGGTGAGCGCCGACGGCAGGCGCGCGGTGACCGTCTCCCTCACCACCACGACCGCGCCCCCGGACCTCGCCGTCCTCAACCGCGCCACGGGCGCACTCATCGACGACGCCCTGTGCGACCGGCCCTCCGCGGGTTCCCGGAAGCGGTAGGTCAGCCCTGGTCCTCCTGCGTGAGGGCGTCCCGGAGCTGGGCCCTGGCCGTGATGCCGAGCTTGGGGAAGATCTTGTGCAGGTGGTAGCCGACCGTACGGGGGGAGAGGTAGAGGCGGGCCGCGATGTCGCGGTTGGTCAGGCCCTGGGCGGCCAGTTCGGCGATCTGGCGTTCCTGCGGGGTGAGTTCACCGACGGGGGCAGGGCCGGTCGCCGCGCCGGCCGCCCGGAGCTCCGCCGTCGCGCGCTCGGTCCACGGGCGGGCGTCCAGGCGCTGGAAGCACTCCAGGGCCGCGCTCAGGTGCGGGCGGCCCTCGGCGCTGCGCCGGCGCCGGCGCAGCCACTCACCGAAGTCGAGATGGGCGAGGGCCTTCTCGAACGGCCAGCAGTCGGTGGCCGGGTCGTCGAGGGCGGCGCGGAAGTGCTGTTCGGCGTCGTCGGTGTCGGTCAGCAGGGCGGTGGCCCGGTGCAGTACGGCGGCCAGCCGCGGGGACGGGTCGGGTTTCAGGTCCTGCCGCACGGCGTCGGCCACCGTGCGCGCGTCGTCCGCCCGCCCCGCGCGCACCGCCGCGGCCGCCAGGTCGCCCAGGTAGTAGAGCGAGGCGTGGTAGTGGACGGGGGCCGGCCGGAAGTCCCGGGTGAAGGTCGCCCGCAACTGCTCGTAGGCGTCCGCGTGGTCGCCGGCGGCGAACGCCGCCATGCCCATGGCGTGCCGGTGGCGGACCTGAAGACTGAGCGACCTGCGCAGGTCCACCCCCCGTACGGCCAGCGCCGCCTCGGACCTGGCGGCCGCGGGGTCGCCCCGGAGCGCGCGCAGGGTGGCCCGCAGGAGGCCGGAGCCCACGGTCACGTTGTCCGCCCCCGCCTCCGTCGCCATCCAGAACGCCTCGTGCGCCGCGTCCTCGGCCGCCGCCCACGAGCCGTTCTCGAACAGGGCGAGGGCGAGCGCCTGGGTCACGGTCGCGTTGGTGCCCGCGCTGCCGGCCCGCCGCAGGAGGTCCATGGTCAGTCCGAGGACGCGGACGGCCTGCTCGGTCTCGTCCAGGATCCAGGTCGCGCCGCCCAGCGCCGTGAGGTTGCCGAGCGACTCCTCCCGCGCCAGGGCGGTCAGCCCCGCCGCCAGGTGCCGTGCCAGCAGCGGCCGTTCGTGAACGGGGTCGACGACCGCCAGGGTCCAGAGGCGGCCGGCCGGGTCGTCGTCCCCGTCGATCAGGTTGCTGATCCGCTCCAGTTCGGCGCGATGACGGGGCGCGCCGGAGTTGTAGACGGAGGTGGCGGCGGTGCTCAGCGCGCCGAGTGCCAGGTCCGGAGCCGAGGCGGCGGTGGCCTCGGCGACCCCCAACAGAAGTGCCAGCGCGTCCTCGTGACGGAGGGTCACCCCGAGGGCCCAGCCGCCCAGCAGCGAGGCCTCGGCACGCAGTCGCGGATCCCCGGTCAGCCCGCCGACCCGGCCGCTCAGCTCGCCGACCCACTGCGGATGACCGGCGAACATCGCCGCCTGCGCGGCCGCCAGCAGGCGCCGGGCCCGCAGGTCGGGCGCCGGGGTCAGCTCCGCGGCGCGTTCCAGCGCGGTCGCGGCCGCCGCGTAGCCGCCCCGGCCCCGGGCCCGCTCGGCGGTCTCCGCCAGGGCGTCGGCGACCTCCGCGTCCTGGCCCGTCGCCGCGGCGGCCAGCTGCCAGGCCCGGCGGTCCGGCTCCCCGGCCAGCGCGGCGGCGAGGGCGAGATGGGCCTGCCGGCGCTCCTGGAAGGAGGCCGCGTGGTAGACGGCCGAGCGCACCAGCGGGTGCCGCGGCAGCACCGCGCCGTCCGCCACCCGCACCAGCCCGGCCCGCTCCGCGGGGTCCAGCGCCGCCACGACGTCCAGCCCGGGGGCGGCCCGCATGAGGTCCGTCAGCCGGGCCGGGCCGGCCGCGGCCACCAGGAGCAGGGCCGCCCGGGTGGGCTCGGGCAGGCCGGGCAGGTCGGCGGCGAACAGGTTCTCCAGGCGCGCGGTGAGCGGCAGCGTGGCGCCCCCGGCCCCGCCGGCCCCCGTGTCCCCGGTCCGGCCCCGGGCCAGCGCGCGGGGCAGCTCGATCAGGGCCAGCGGGTTGCCGCCCGCCTGCCGGAGGATCTCGGCCCGTGCCTTGCCGCGCGGCGGATCCGGCTGCGCGTCCAGCAACTGCCCGGCCGCGGAACGGCTCAGCGGGCCCAGCGTGATCTGCGGGAAGGCCCGGTCGAAGCGGGCCGGTACGCCGTTCTCGCGGGCGGCGAGCAGCAGCACCACCGGCCTGCCCTCCAGCCGCCGGGCGAGGAAGGCCAGGACGTCCACCGAGCCGAGGTCCAGCCACTGGGCGTCGTCCACCAGCAGGAGCAGCGGCCGGCGCGCGGCGGCCTCGGTGATGAGCCCGAGCACGCCGACGCACAGGGACAGCTGATCGAGTTTCAGCTGGTACTCCGCCGCCTCCGGCCCGAAGGCGCGGTCCAGCACCTCCCGGTGCGCCGCGGGCAGACCCTCGCCGGGCAGCAGCGGATGCAGCAGCTGGTGCACGCCCGACAGACCGAGACCCGCCTCGCCCTCGCTGCCGCGTACCCGCAGGATCCCGAGGCCCCGGTCCCGGCCCCGCTCGGCCGCCCGGTCCACGAGGGTGCTCTTGCCCGCCCCCGGCTCCCCGGTCAGCACCAGCACCTGCGAGCCGCCGCCGTCCACCGCCTCCAGCAGCCGGTCGATACGGCCCAGCTCGGCGGCCCGGCCCAGGATGTCCTGGTCAAAGGGGTGGTCGGTACCGGCGTGCATGAACCGTCCTTGTCATCGAGGTCGCCGAGGCGCTGGTACGGCAATCCTGCCAGCGGCCGGCGGCAGGGCGGGAACCACGGGCTCGCGCGCACCGGCCGGACGCGGACGCCGATGACTGGTCAGGTGACAGAAGCGCGCCTGCCCGCTCTCCGCGACGATGGCTCCGGCCAGGGAGAACGCGCACCATCCGGGGAGTACGTGCATGACGGTCCACCCACCCCAGCGGTCCACGACCGGCGACGAGAGCGCCGTACTGGGCCGGGACGGTGAGACCGCGCGGATCCTGCGGTGCGCGACGCGCGAGCCCGGCACGCCGCAGACCCTGCTGCTCCTCGGCGCGGAGGGGTCCGGGCGAACGGCACTGCTCCGGCAGGTCCGGGACCGGGCCACCGCCGAGGGCGTGCTGGTGCTGGCCGCGCAGGGCTGGGCCGAGGACCCGCGGCACGCGCACGCCTGCCTGCACCAGTTGCTGACGCCGTCCGTGCGCGACGAACTGACCGCGCTGCCCGCCGCTCGGCAACGGCTGCTGACGGCCGTACCGCACGCGGACGATCCGGCGGCGGACGAGGCCGAGCTGCACGCGGCGCTGACCGCCCTGCTGGACCGGCTCGCCGGTGCCGGTCCGGTGCTGGTGTGCGTGGACGACGCCGACCTGTGCGGCCGCGCCTTCCCGGAGGCGCTGTTCGCCGCGGTCCGGCAGCTGGCCGGCCGCGCGCTGACGGTGCTGCTCGCCGCACGCCACGAGGCGGCCCTGCCCGCTCCGCCGCCCGGCACCGAACGCCTGTGGCTGGGCCCGCTCGACGCCATGTCGGCCGCGGCCCTGCTCGACCGGCAGCCGGCGGCGCCCAACGGCCGGCACCGGCTGGAGATCCTCGCCGAGGCCGAGGGCAACCCGCTGGCCCTCGTGGAACTGGGCCGCGGTGCGCCGGGACCCGCCACCTCGGTGCGGCACACGCACGTCTTCGGCGCACGGGTCGACGCGCTGCCCGCCGAGACCCGACGGGCCCTGCTGTACGCGGCGGCCGCGGGCCCCGGCGGGACCGTTGCCGCGGTCATGGCGGCCCTCGGCACCGGAGACCTGGCGGTGTGGGCGCCTGCGGAGGCGGCCGGGCTGATCGCGCTGGCCGAGGACCGGTTCGACTTCGGGCATCCGCTGGCCCGCTCGGCCGCCTACGTCCTGCGCCCGGCCGGAGAGCGTCAGCAGGCTCACCGGCAGCTCGCCAGGGTCGCCGCGCAACCCGAGGTCAGGGCTTGGCACCTGGCCGCCGCCACCGTGGGCGCCAACGCGTTCGTCGCCGCCTCCCTGGAGGTCTCCGCCTGGCGACGCGGGGACGCGGTGGAGGCCGCCCGCGCCCTGGAACAGGCGGCCCGGCTCAGCCCACGGGCGCCGGAACGCGCCCGCCGGCTGGCCGAGGCCCTGACCGCGGCCCACGTGGCGGGCGACCCCGGCTGGGTCCGCGAGCTGTACGAACGGCTCGTCCAGGAAGGGGCCGGGCCGGAGTTCGGCTGCGCCGCGGCCGGCGCGCTGGCCTCCGCGCTCTCCCACGAGTCGGCCCAGCGCGAGGCCTTCGAGCTGCTGGCCGACGCCTCGGAGCACTTTCCCGCCGTCGACCGGTCCCTCGCGCTCGCCCTCGCCGGGCTGGCGGCGGGCATCGCCGCCCAGTCCGGGCTGCCGGAGCACACGGCGGCCCTGCCCGCGCTGCTCGACCGGGCCCGGCGGGCCCGGGCATCAGGGCGGTGGCGCCCCGCGACGACCGGGCCGCTGGCCCGGCTGGACACCCCGCACACCCGGCAGGCCATGGCCGCGCTGGTCACCGCGGTCGCCCGGCCGCGCTCCGCCACCGGCGCACCGGCGAGCCGCGGCGCGACGCACAGTGCGCCGCCCGACGCCCCGGCCGCGCACACGGTCCTCGCCGCCGTCGCCCACCAGGCCGACGAGGCGGACGTGGACCTGGGACAGTCGCGGACGGCCGACGAGCGGCTGCGCGGCGCCCGCGCCTTCGGGCTGCGCGGCTGGTCGGTGCTCCCGCTGGTGGACACCCTGCTGGCCACCGGGCGGCTCGCCGAGGCCGGGAGCGTGGTCGAGGACGCCCTCACGGAGGCCGCGGTGCTGCGCCTGCCGCGCCTGCGGGCCGACCTGGAGACCCAGGCGCTGACCGTACGGGCGCTGCGTGGCAGCCTCCCGCCGGAGCCCTGGTTCACCCCCTCCGTGTGGCGGGCCGTCTGCCTGGACGAGAACCGGGCCACCCATGCCCGGCTGCTGCGCGCCCGCGGACTCGCCTCCGTCACGCGCGGCGACATGGAGGACGCCTGGCGCCAGTTCAGGGGCCTGTTCACCGCCGACGGCTCGTCCCTGCACCCCTTCCTGTCCGCGCGGGCCGTCGCCGAACTCGCCGTCAGCGCCCAGCGCACCGGACGGTCGGCGGAGGCACTGCCGGTCCTGGAACGGGTCAGGGCCGAGCAGGGGGACCGCCCGAGCACCAGGATGACGCTGCTCCTGCACCACGCCACCGCCCTGGTCGGCCGGGACTGCGAGACCGAGCAGCACTTCCAGCTCGCGCTCGTCAACCACGGGGCGAACCGCTGGCCCTGGGAGTGCGCCCACGTCCGCCTCAACTACGCGATCTGGCTGCGCCGTTGCCGTCGTACCCTGGAGGCGCGCCAGCAGCTGACCACGGTCCTGGAGACCGCCGAACGCCTCGGCGCCGGCGCCCTCGCGGCCGCCGCCGGCAGCGAACTGCGCGCGAGCGGCGCGGCCCCCGCCCCCGCGGACGCGGGTCTGCTGGAGCAACTGACCGCACAGCAGCGGCAGATCGCCCAGCTGGCCGCGCGCGGCCTGTCGAACCGTGAGATCGGCGAGCGGCTCTTCCTGTCGCCGCGTACCGTCGGCTCGCACCTGTACAACGTGTATCCCAAGCTCGGCATCAGCAGCCGCCATCAGCTCCGTGACCTGGTACAGGGCCGGTGAGGGCACCCGAGGGCCGTCCGGAGGAACGCCCATGACATCCGCAGGACCGGGGACCGCCGTCGTCCTCGACCCCGTGGTGCAGCGCCTGGTCACCGCCGCCGCCGTGCCGCCCGCCCTCGACGACCTCGGCCCGGACGCGGCACGGCAGGCGCTGCGGGAGACCCAGGCCGACCGGTTCGAGGACTTCGCCGTGGACGCGGTCTTCCACGTGGCGCCCGTCGGCCCGGCGCGGCTGCTCGGCTTCTGGACCGTACGCCCGGCCGGGGCCCGGGGCCCGCTCCCGGCTCTGCTGTACCTGCACGGCGGCCGGTGGGCGCTCGGCGACGCCCAGACCCACGCCCGGCTCATCAGCGAACTCGTCACCGGCGCCGGTGTGTGCGCCCTCGTCCCCGAGTACAGCCGCGCCCCCGAGGCCCGCTACCCGGTGGCGCTGGAGGAGTGCTACGCCCTGCTGACCTGGGCGGCCACCCAGGCCGACGCGCTCGCACTGGACCCCGGCCGGCTGGCGGTGGCCGGCGACTGCGCGGGTGCCACGCTGGCGGCCGCCGTGACCATGCTGGCGAAGACCAGGCACGGGCCGCGGATCAGCGCGCAGCTGCTCTACTACCCGCTCACCGACGACCGCTGCGACAGCCCCTCGCAGCACCGGTTCGCCACCGGCTACCTGCTCACCCGCCGCGCGCTGCGCGCCTACTGGCAGCGGTACGTCCCCAACCCGGCGCACCGGCGCGAGCCCACCGCCGCTCCGCTGCGGGCGCGCCCGGACGAACTGGCCGGGCTGCCGCCGGCCCTGGTCGTCACCGCGGAGGCGGACGTGGCCCGGGACGAGGGCGAGCAGTACGCACGCCGGCTGTCCGCGGCGGGCGTCGACGCCCTGTCCGTGCGGTTCCTCGGGACCATCCACGACTTCGTGGCGCTGCACGCCCTCGCCGGCAGCGCGCCCACCCGGGCGGCGTTGCTGACCGGTTGTGCCTTTCTGCGTGCCCGTCTGCGGTGACGGACCCCGCACCGGGCGACGACCAGTCGGCCGACTGATGCGCCGGTACCGGTCGCCCGGCGAGGCTGACGGCATGGCAACCGCGATCGGCTCCAGCGAGGAGAGACGCCGGCTTCCGACCGGCGCGACGAGTGAACGGGGCAGAGTGCTCACCACGCGCTCGGTTCCCCCGGAGGAGAGCCTGGAGTACTGGCACGACGCCGTGTTCGACACCCTGGTGGGGATGGACATCGCCACCGAGGGCGGCACCTACGACGCCACCCTGCGCACCGACCGCCTCGGGGACCTGCGGATCACCACGGTGGAGGCCGACCCCGGCCGGGTCCACCGGGCGCCGCGCTTCATCGCCCGCGGCGACGGCCGGGAGATCTTCGTGGCCGTCCAGAGCACCGGCCGCGCCCGGGTCGAACAGGACGGCCGCACCACCGAGTTGCGCTCCGGCGACCTCGCCTTCTTCGAGACCCTGCGCCCGTTCCGCACCACCTTCCCGGACCGCTTCCGGCTCAAGATCTTCGCAGTGCCGCGTCCGCTGCTGGAGCTCGCGGAGGCCGACGTACGACAGCTCACCGGCCGCGCGATCCATCCGCGCGAGGGACTCCCCGCGCTGCTCGGGCCGCTGCTGGAACGGCTGGCGGACACCTCGGCCTCGTACTCGACGCCGACGGCCGAGAGGCTGGCCGAGAGCGTCGTCGACCTGGTGGCGGCCACGGCGGCGGACCGGCTCGGGGCGGACCCCGACGACCTGCCCGGCGCAGACGGCGTGCTGCTGCTGCGCATCAGGACGTACATCCGCTGGCACCTGTCGGACCCCACGCTGACCCCGGCCGTCATCGCCCGCGTGCACGGCATCTCGGTGCGCTACCTGCACCGGCTCTTCCAGGCCGAGGGCACCACCGTCTGCCAGTGGATCCGCGACCAGCGGCTGCGCGAGTGCCGCCGGGAACTCGCCGCGCGCCCGGCGGGTTCGGTCAGCCTGGGCCAGGTCGCCCGGCGCTGGGGGTTCACCAGCGCGGCCGGGTTCGGCAAGGCCTTCCGCAGCTCCTTCGGGCTGTCCCCGACGGACTGGCTGGACCTGGTGCGGACGGACGGCCCGCCGTGCTGACGGCCGTGTCCTGCACCACCCGTGACCTGGCCCCCGGCGACCGCCTCGACGCCTGGCAGCGCGTCCTGTCCCGGACCTTCGTGGACGTCGAGGTCACCGTCGACCGGGATCGCCCGTGGACCGGCGAACTGGCCGCCGAACGGCTCGGCGCCCTCCAGATCGCCACCGAGGACTTCGGCCCCGGCACGATCCTGCGCGGCGCCCGTACGGCCGCCGCCGATCCCCGCACCCACGTCCTGGTCCGCCGCCAGCTGGCCGGTACCGCCCTGCTGCTCCAGGACGGCCGCACGGCCGAACTCCACCCCGGCGGCCTGGCCTTCCACGACGCGCGGCGGCCGTTCCGGATCGTGCTCCCCGAGCCGCAGCGGGCCCGGATCCTCATGGTGCCCCGCGCCCTGCTGCGCCTGGAGGAACGGCAGCTGCACGCCCTGACGGCCACGACGGTGGACGAGGCCGAAGGGGGCGCGGCGGCCCTGCTGCTGCCGCTGCTCGACGGACTCGTCGACGAGGTCACCCGGGTGACCGCGGCCCGGCGCGAGCAACTCGCCCGGACCGTCGTGGAGATCCTCGCGACCGTGGCCCTGGAGCGGATCGGCGGGCCGCCCGAATCGGCCCTGTGGGAGCGGATCACCGCGTCCGTCCGGGACCGGCTCGGCGAACCCGGACTCGCCCCGCAGGACATCGCCGACCAGCACGCCATCTCCCTGCGCTACCTGCACCGGCTCTTCCAGCGCCAGGGCACCACCGTGGGTGCCTGGATCCGGGCCCGCCGCCTCGAAGCGGCCCACGCGGAGCTGGCCCTGCCCGGCGCCGCCCACCGGTCGATCGCCGCGGTGGCCGCCCGCTGGGGCTTCACCAGCCCCTCCCACTTCAGCCGGGCGTTCCGCGAGAGGTACGGGATGTCGCCGGCGCAGTGGCGGCGGGCGGCGGGCGCGGTCCAGGCGGACTGACACCGCGGCTGTTCCCTGAGGGACCGCACCCCGGGCGCTCTCGGAACGGTCGCCCCCGTCCTCCCCGCCTACCGTCCGGAGCACCGGGTTTCGGCAGAAAGGAAACACGCATGAAGCGCAAAGCGATGGCATGGACTCTCCCCGCGCTGCTGGTGGCGCTGAGCGTGGTGGGGTCCGGTGCCCCGTCCTCGGCCCGGAGCGGCACCGCGGTCCGGGCCTCGACCACCGCGGTCGGCCCCCAGTACGACACCACCCACGTGTACGTCACCCCCGGCCAGGAGGACGCGTTCGTCGACAGCTGGGTGGCCACCTTCGGCGGCACCCACACCACGAAGGTCGTCACGGACGTCACCCCGACCCCCAGCGAGACCGAGTCGGAACTGGTGCTCTCGCCCGTCGGCACCCTGTCCGTATTCGACTTCAGGACCCCGGTGCCGTACCCGTTCGGCAGCGAACGCACCGGCTGGCTCATGAGCGACTTCGACCGGGGCGTCCGGCTGGCCCGGCAGAGCGGCGCGAACGTCGTCGTGGCGCCGTTCGACGACCCGATCGGGAAGGACGCGGTCGTCCAGTTCCCGGGCGGGATCAACGCCCAGCTCTACTGGCACACCAAGGCCCCGTCGTACCCGGCCCTGAAGTCCGTGCCCGACAACCGCGTCTACCTCACGCCGGACTCGGCGTCCGCCTTCCTCCGCTCCTACCTGCGGTTCACCGGCGGCCGGATCGTCGCCGACGACCGTACGGCGGACGGCGGCGACCTCGGCCTGCCCGGGAAGGCCTACCGCCGGATCGCCCTCACCTCCCCGTTCGGCAACACGGTCGTCAGCGTCACCGACGGCCATCTGCCCTACCCGTTCGGACGGGAGACCACCGGCTACGCGGTCGAGGACCTCACGGCCACCCTGCACAAGGCCGAGGCGGCGGGCGCGCGGGTCCTGTGGGGCCCGTACGACGGCAAGGGCCGTGACACCGCGATGGTGCAGTTCCCCGGCGGTTACGTCGCCGAACTGCACCAGGGCAGCAGCACCCGCTGACCGAATCCCTGGAGACCCCTCATGGCCTCGTCCTCCGTCGTGGAGCTGTCGCGCTGGCAGTTCGCGATCACGGCGATCTTCCACATGACGTTCCCGGCGCTCACCGTCGGGCTGTCCCTGCTGCTCGCGGTCGCGTACACCGTGTACGTCCGCACCGGCAACCCGCTCTACCTGCAGATCTTCCGCTTCTGGAAGAAGATCTTCGCCGTCGGCTTCGGCCTCGGCGTGGTCGCCGGCACCGTGATGACCTTCGAGTTCGGCCTCAACTGGGGCATCTACGCCCACGCCGTCGGACCGGTCATCGGCGTCACCATCGGCATGGAGGTGATCACCGCCTTCTTCCTGGAGGCCGGTTTCATCGGGATCATGCTGTACGGCGACGGGCGGGTGAAGCCCCGCACCATGGCGCTGGCCTCCTGGATGGTCGCCGCGGGCACCCTGCTCTCCACCACCTGGATCCTCTCCGCCAACAGCTGGATGCAGGACCCGGCCGGCTACACCGAGGCGGACGGGCAGTTCCACGTCACCGACTGGTGGCAGGTGCTCCTCAACCCGGCCTTCAGCTACCGCTTCCCGCACATGCTGATCGCCGTCCTGATCTCCGCCTCCTGGTTCGTCGCCGGCATCAGCGCCTGGTACCTGGTCAAACGCCGGGCGTCCGCGCTGCCGTTCGCCCGCCGCACCCTGTCCGTGGTCCTGGGCGTCCTCTCGATCCTGATGCCCGTCCAGCTGTACGTCGGTGACGCCACCGCCGTCTTCATGGGCGGCCACCAGCCCGCCAAGCTCCAGGCGTTCGAGGGCAACTGGAAGACCGACAACAACGGCTACAACCTCGTCGTCATCCCCGACACCGACAAGGGGAAGAACGACTTCCGCATCGAGATACCCCACCTCGGCGCCGTCATCGGCCACGACCTGACCGGCCAGGCCAAGGTGCCGGGGCTGCTGCAGACCCCGCCCGACGAACGCCCCAACATGTGGAGCGCCTTCTACGGCTTCCGGGCCATGTACTTCACCGCCCTCGCCATGTTCGCCACCGCCTTCGCCGGGCTCGTGCTGCGCCTGCGCGGCCGCCTGTTCAGCTCGCCGCGCTTCCTGCGCTGGCTGGTGTGGATGACCCCCGCCGGGGTCATCGCCATCACCGGCGGCTGGATCACCGCCGAGACCGGCCGCCAGCCCTGGGTGGTCTACGGCAAGCTGCGCACCGCCGAAGCCGTCTCCCACCTGAGCCTCACCGAGGCGGCCCTCAGCCTCACCGGGTTCGTCCTCCTCTACGCGACCCTGCTCACCATCTGGATCCGCTACATCGTCCGCACCGTCAAGGCCGGTCCGGAACCGGTCACGGACCTGCGCACCCCCGCTCCGGAGGCCTCCGTTGCCTGAGTACCTGACCTACGCCCTGGTCCTGCTCTCGCTCGGGGCCTACGTCGTCCTGGACGGCTACGACCTCGGCGTCGGCATGCTGAGCCTCCTCGACCGCGACGAGCGGCGCCGCCGCGAGTACAACGAACTCATCGCCACCGCCTGGGACGCCAACGAGAGCTGGCTCATCCTGGCCGGCGTGACCCTGTGGGCCGGGCTGCCCGGGGCGTACGCGACCGTCCTGCCCGGGGTGTACCCGCCGCTGATCGCCATGCTCTTCGCGGTGATCCTGCGCGGCATGGGCCTGGAGTTCCAGAGCGCGTCCGGCACCTACCGGCACGGCTGGGGACTCCTCTTCGGCGGGGCCTCCCTCGCCGTGACCCTCTGCCAGGGCCTGGTGATCGGCGCGGTCCTGTCCGGACTCCCGCAGCGAGACGGCCACTTCACCGGCGACGCGCTCGCCTGGCTCACCCCCTACAGCGTGCTGTGCGCCCTCGGCCTGGTCTGCGTGTACCTGCTGGCGGGCGCCGCCTGGCTCCAGGACAAGACGGAGGGCACGGCGCATGCGTGGGCGGGGCGGCTCGGCCGTCCGCTGCTCGGCGCGACCGTCGTGGCCGCGCTGTTCCTCGGCTTCGGCCTGGAGGTGGCCGACCCGCAGCACTTCCACTTCGAACAGCCCCTGCGCGCCACGCTCTTCTGGCTCGCCGCGGCCGCCGCCGCGGGCTGCGGCGCGGTCGCCTGGTACGGCTTCGGACGGCGGCCGGACTGGCGGCCGTTCGCGGCGGTGCTGGGCGCCGAGGCCGCGGGACTGCTGGCGCTGGTGGCGGCGACCGTACCGGTCGTCGTACCGCCGTCCCTGACCCTGCACGAGGCGTCCAGCCCGCACGGCTCGCAGGTGTTCCTGGTGGTCGGGGTCGGGCTGTGCATGCCGTTCGTACTGGCCTACAACATCTACGCCTGGTGGGTCTTCCGGGGGAAGTTCCGGGAGCCCGCGCGGCAGGCGCCGGCCGCGGCCCTGCCGGACGACGGAACGGCCGAGCCCTTCCCGCCCCGGCCCGAGTCCAGGGTCGTCGTCCTCGTCCGCCGGACACTGCTGACCCTGCTCGGCGTCCTGCTGGCGGCGGTCTCCCAGGACATCTTCGGCGGCGAGTCCACGTGGGTCGATCCGCTCGGCGTCGCCCTGCTGTCCGGTACCGCGCTCGTCGCCTGGATCCTCGGCGACCGCCGGGCCGGGCGGCTGGGGGAGTACGACCTGCCCGGCCGTCCTCCCGGTGACCTGCCGGGCGCCCTGCCCGGCGGCGAGCGCCCGTGAGCGACACCGCGGCCCTGGTGGCGGCGCTCGCCGACGAGGACGGCCACGGCACCGGCGAGCGGGCCTCGACGCGCCGGCTGCGGGCCTGGGCGCGGATCGGCGAACCGGAGCTGCGCCGGGCGGGCACCCTGCGCGGCCTCGCCCAGCTCGGCACCGTCACCTGGGCGGCCGGCCTCGGCTGGGCCGCCGGGCGGGGGCTCGCCGCCCAGCACCTGCACACCGCCCCGGCGGCCGTCGCACCGGCCGCTGGGGTCGTGGCCGGCGGCCTGGCGCTGCGCGCCGCGCTGCTGGCCGCGGCCGACCGAGCGGCGGCGACGGGCGCCGCCCGGGTCCGGTCCGCGCTGCGCGCCCGCGTCCTGCGTGCGGCCCTGCCGGGGCGGGCGCCGCGCGGCGGACTGGCCGATGTCGCCTACGCCGAGGCCCTCGACGCCGAGGTGGCCCGCCTCGACGACTGGCTCACCGACTACGTCCCGGCCCGCCGCGCCATGCTGATCGGCAGCGGTGCCGTCCTCGCCGCCATCGCCCTGCGCAGCTGGTTCGTGGCCCTCCTGCTGGTGCTGGCCACCCCACTGCTGCCGGCCAACCTCAAGGTCGTCGGGATGGGCACGAAGGCGGCCGTACAGGCCCAGCTCGGTGCCGTCCGCACCCTGCACGCCCGGCTCCTCGACCAGCTGCGCGGACTGCCCACCCTGGTCGGGCTCGGCGCGCAGGAGGAGGCGGCGCGGGCCCTGCGCCGGGACGACGAGGAACTCGCCCGCCGCACCACCCTCGTGCTGCGGGTGGCGTTCCTCTCCACCGCCTGGGTGGAGCTGCTCGTCACGGGCACCCTCGCGGTCGTCGCCACCTACTGCGGCCTGGTGCTCCTGGACTACCTGCGGCTGCCCGGCGTACCCGACCACATGAGCCTGGCCACCGCCCTGTTCGTCCTCACCCTCACCCCCGCCTACTTCGCGCCCGCCCGCGAACTGGCCCGCGGCTACCACGCCCGCGCCCAGGCGGCGGCCGCGGCCGACCTGATCGCCGGGGCCATGCGGGGTGCGGTCCCCGACTCCCGGCGCCGGCCGGCCGCCCGCGGTGCCGCGCCGCTGCCCGTCCGCCTGTGCGAGGTGTCCGTGGTCCATGCCGGACGGGCGCGGCCCGCGCTGGACCGGGTCGAACTCGACGTCCGGGCCGGAGAGTTCGTCGTGCTGACCGGCCCCAGCGGCGCCGGGAAGTCCACACTGCTGTCCGTTGCCGCGGGCCTGCTGGTGCCCGACCTGGGCAGTGCCCTGCACGGGCCCGACCCGGCGGCTCCCGCGCACGTGGCCTGGGTCGGCCAGCCGGGTTTCCTGCTCCCCGGGACCGTCCGTGAGAACCTCCGGCTCGCCCGCCCGGCCGCCGATGACCCGGAACTCGTGGCCGCTTTCACGGAGTTGGGCTTTGCCGGCCTGCTCACCGCACTGCCCGACGGACTCGACACCCCCGTCGGCGACCGCGGCTTCGGGCTCTCCTCCGGCCAGGCGCAGCAACTGGTCTTCGTACGCGCCCTGTTGCGGGACGCGCCGCTGCTCTTCCTGGACGAACCGACGGCTCATCTCGACCCCGGTGCCGAGGCGGCCGTCGCGGACGCGCTGAGCCGCCTGGCCCGGCACCGGACCGTCCTGCTGGCCACCCACAGTCCGGTCCTGCTCCCCCTCGGGGACCGCGTGCTCACCCTGGACCAGGGAAGGTTGGTATGACCCTGCGACTGCTGAGAAGGGCGGTCCGACGGCGAGACCTGCTGTGCGGACTGCTCCTCGCCGCGGCGGCCGAACTGTCCGCCGCGACCCTGCTCGGCGTGTCCGGCTGGTTCCTCACGGCCTGCGCCCTGGTCACGGTACGGGCCGACACCACCTGGTCGTGGCTGTACCCGTCCGGCGCCGTCCGCGTTCTCGCCCTCTCCCGCACCGGGCTGCGCTACGCGGAGCGCCTGGTCAGCCACCGGGTCCTGCTCGACGCCACGGTGGCGCTCCGGGCCCGGCTGGTGCGCGGCGCCGCGGCCCTGCCGGCGCGGCGGCTGCGCGCCCTGCGGGACGGGGCCCTGCTGAGCCGCCTCACGGACGACGTCACGACCGTCGGCGCGCTCCCCGCCGACGTCCTCGCCCCGCTGGCGAGCACCGCGGTGACGGCGGCGGTCGTGACCGGGCTGCTGTGGCACGCCGATGCCCGGCTGGGCGCGGCGGAACTCCTCGTGTTCCTGCTCGCCGCCGTGACCGCCGTGGCCACACACCGGCGCGCGCAGGACGCGGTACGGCGGTCGGCGCGCGAACAGGCGGTCGTACGGACCGAACTCCTCGGCGCTCGGGACGCGTTGCCCGAACTGATCTGCCTGGACGCCGTGACACCGGCCAGGGCCCGGATCGCGGCGGCGCTGGAGCGGGCCCACCGTGCCGACGAGGACACCCGACGGGTCCTGCGCACGGGGCAGTCGGCGCTCCGTCTGCTGGGCGCGCTCGGCCAGTGCCTCGTCCTGGTCCTCGCCCTGGACCTCGCGGCGACGGCGCAGTCCGTGTCCGCCGCGATCGGTGAGGTCCTGCTGGTCGCCGCCGGATTCGAGCTCGTCGAGCAGCTGCCGAGGATCCTGCCGGCGTACGGCCGGGCGGGTGCCGCGGCCCGGCGGCTGGCCCCGCTGGACGCCGTGCCCGCCCCGGATGCCGACGGGACAGCCGCGGCCTTCGAGACCGAGCCGGGCACCACCACCCTGGTGACCGGCCCCAACGGCAGCGGAAAGACCACGCTTCTGGGCCGTCTGGCGGGCCGCGCGACCCCGCGGGAGCTGACCCTCGTCGAGGCCGAGGACTGGCTCGCCGACGCGACCGTCGCCGAGAACCTGCGGCTGGCCGACCCGGACGCGGACCCGGAACGGCTCGCCGAGGTGCTGGCCCTGGTCGCCCTGGACGACATCCCGCCGGACCTCCCGGTGGGCCCGAACGGCGGCCGGCTCTCCCAGGGCCAGCGCCGTCGGCTCGCCCTCGCGCGGGCCGTGCTGCGGGATCCGCCGGTCCTGCTGCTGGACGAGCCGACCGCGGGACTCGACCGGGCCACCGCCCGCCGGGTCCTGGGCGCCGTCCGCGCGGCCCTTCCGGCCGCCGCTTTCGTGATCGCGCTGCCCGACCGCGACCACGACCTCCTACCCTTTCCGGTTGACGGCCGGATCGAACTGACGGCCCGAGTGACGATGGAGCGCGTATGACCGACGAGGCGATGGGTGACGAGGTCTACCAGCCGGACGGTTCGGAGGTGCAGGACGACGCCGGTCTGCTGGACGCCTCGGACACCCTGGACTACCGGGCCGGCGAGGAGGCCCTGGACGAGGGCTACTCGCCGCCGGAGCGGCCCTGGGCCGTCGAGCACACCGGGGTGACGGCGGCGGAGGGGCAGCGCGGGGAGACCCTGGACGAGCGCCTCGCCGAGGAGGTGCCGGACCTCGGTGTCCCGGACGGCGACGACCTCGGCGACGCCTGGGACACGGACGGTGAACTCCTCGACGACGAGGTCGGCGACGACCGCGCCGGACGGCTCCTCGCACCCGACGAGGGCGCGCACGAGGTCACCGACTCCGACCTGTTCGCCTCCGACCGGGGCCTGGACGGCGCCGGGGCGTCGGCGGAGGAGGCCGCGATGCACGTGATCCCCGACTCCGAGGACTTCTGAGGCGACCTGCACGTGGGCGCGGGGACGGTTTCCGTCCCCGCGCCCACGCCTGTTCCGGGGCCCTACCGGCGCAGCAGGTACTTGTGCTGCCCGGACAGGACGAGTTCGCCCCGCTGGTTGTGGACGGTGGCCGCCGTGGTGACGACCCCGGTGCCGTCCCCGGCGGGTTCGAGCGCGGTGACGGTCAGGGCGGGATAGAGGGTGTCGCCCGAGTGGACCTCGCCGGTGAAGGTGCAGGACAGCTCCGTGAACCTGACGAACACCTCACCGATGACGTGCGGGAACAGGGTCGCGCCCGGTGCGGTGAAGGCGAGGACCTGCAGGCCGTGCACCACGGGGGCACTGTGGCCGTGCCGCCGGGCCCACTCGGCGTCGTAGTGGACCGGGTGGTTGTCGGCGGACACGGTCTGGAACGCCGCCGCGTGGGCGTCGGTCAGAGTCCGGCCGGGGGCGCGGAACACCTCGCCGACGACCAGGTCGTCGAAGGTCCGGGCGGGGACGACGAGGAACCGCTCGGGGTCGAACGCGGTCTCGCTGGAAGGTGCCTGGGGGGAGCTCATGGGATGTCCTCGATCGGGTCGGGTCAGCGGGACGACGGGCGGCGTCGGGGACGCCGCGAAGCCGCGCGGCCCCGACCGTAGGCACCCACCGCCCCGGGCAGATGCCACGTGGCGCACGGCGTCGCGCCGCAGAGCGCCAGGGCGAACGGCGGCTGCCCGGTCCGCGGTTCGGCCGTGGGGCTCGGTCAGGTGATGTGGCGCAGCAGCGCCGCGACGGCCGCCGGGGGCTCGCCCGGTGGCCGTACCACCATCACCTTCCAGCTCGGCGCGTGCCGGGCGAACCGGTAGGTGGTCAGGTCCGGGAAACGGTGGGCGATGGTCGGTGGCATGATGCAGACGCCGAGGTCGGCCCGGACCAGTTCGGAGGCGGCCACGATGTCGTTGACCTCGAAGGTCGTGGCGCGTTCGACGCCAGCCGCCCGGAACGCGCGGTCGGCCGCGTCCCGGATCGCCCAGCCGGGGGTGAACTCCACCTGCGGCAGCTCGGCGATGTCGGCCAGGTGAACCGTGCCCTCGGCGCCGTTCGTGGTGAGACTGCGGCGGGGCGAGGCCACCAGGACCATCTCCTCGCGGGCCAGCAGCCTGGTCACCAGACCGCGCTGCTGCTGGCGGTCCAGCGCCACCACCGCCAGGTCCACCGTGCCCTCGCGCAGCGCCTGCCGGATGTCGGTGACCGCCGCCTGCCGCAACTGGACCACCACCCGCGGATGTTCGGCCCGCAGCGCGGTCAGCGCGTGGTGCAGGTTCGCCCAGACCCCCTGCATGGTGCCGACCGTCACCCGGCCGCGCAGCTCGCCCTTCGCCGCGTCGACCGCCTCGCGGGCCAGCTCGGCGGCGCGCAGGGCCTGCCGGGCCGCCGGGACGAACGCCTCGCCGGCCGGGGTGAGCCCGACGCGGTGCGTGGTCCGGGTGAACAGCGGGGTGCCCAGCTCGCGCTCCAGGGCGCGGACCGTGCCGGAGACGGCGGACTGGACCACGTGCAGCCGCCGCGCGGCCGCCGTGAACCCGCCCGCGTCCGCCACGGCGACCACGACTTCCATCTGCCGCAGGTCCATGATCCGCTCCCGGTGGCACGGCGCCCGCCTCGGTACGGCGGGGATCTCCGCCGCATCCTAGGCAGGCCTCCGCTGCTCCCGGGCTCTCTCAGGCGCGGACCAGGGGAGTGTCGACCAGGTGTTCCGCCAGGAACCAGGCCTGCAGCTCCCCGGTGCGGATCACCTGCGAGACCAGCAGGTCGTTGGTGCCGTCGTCGCCCGAACCGGCGGCCCGGGCGGCCGCGTCGTGCGCGTCGACCAGGATCGTCTCGTGGGCCGCCAGAAGCCGCGAGAGCATCGCCGGGACCTCCTCGACGCCGTCCGGCGGACGCGGGACGGAGGTGATCTCGGCGACGTGCCGCGGGTCGCCCACCGCGACCCCGCCCAGGGTCTGCACCCGCTCGGCGAGCGTGTCCACGAGGGCCAGCTGTTCGCCCGCGTGCTTGTCCAGCAGCAGGTGCAGCTGGTAGAAGGTCGCGCCGCGCAGCAGCCAGTGGTGCTTCTTGTAGAGGCCGTACAGGATCTGCGTGTCCGCCAGGACCCGGTTCAGGCGCTGGCAGGAGTACATGCGCGCCTCGTACGAGAGGCCGAGCGGGAACTGCTTGACGGTCCCGAACTCCTGGATGACCTCGCCCTTCTGGTGCAGCCACGGCTGACTGTGCTGCAGGGTCTTCCCGGGCTCGGAGCTGGTGGTCACGGTGCGCCTCCTGGCGGATGTCCGGTGCGGCTGGATACACGAGCGACGCTAGGCGCGGCGGCGGGGGAGGCGTTGCCCCGGAGCGCCCGGACCGCCACCCCTGAGCGCACCCGGTGCGCTCAGGGACCGGCCGCCGTGCACGCACGGACGCGGACCGGCGGCCGCGGCGCCCTACCGTCGGAGACCGGCAGTCGTAGGGAGCGAGGGGCACATGAACGAGCAGGTGGACGTGGTCGTCGTCGGCCTCGGACCGGGCGGGGAGTACCTGGCGGGCACACTCGCCGAGGCGGGACTCGACGTGGTCGGCGTCGAGGCGGAGCTGGTCGGCGGCGAGTGCCCGTACTGGGGGTGCGTGCCCAGCAAGATGATGATCCGGGCCGGGAACGCCCTTGCCGAGGCCCGGCGCGTGTCCGCCCTGGCCGGGCGGGCCGAGGTGGCCGCGGACTGGGGGCCGGTCGCCGGGCGGATCCGGCACGAGGCAACCGACGACTGGAACGACAGGGTCGCCGCCGACCGGCTCGCGGCCAAGGGCGGTCGCCTGGTCCGCGGCCGGGGCCGGCTCACGGGGCCGCGCCGGGTGACCGTCGACGGACGGGAGTTCGAGGCCCGCCGGGGTGTCGTGCTGGCCACCGGCAGCCGTCCCCGCATACCCCCGGTGCCGGGTCTCGCGGGCACGCCCTACTGGACCAACCGCGACGCCATGTCCGCCAAGGAGCTACCGGCGTCGATGCTGGTGCTGGGCGGCGGCGCGATCGGCGCCGAGGTCGCCCAGGTCTTCGCCCGGTTCGGCTGCCGGGTCACCGTCGTCGAGGGGCAGGCGCGGCTGCTGGCCCAGGAGGAACCGGAGGCGGGAGAGCTCGCCGCCGAGGCCTTGCGCGCCGACGGGGTGACCGTCCTCACGGGAGCGCGGGCCGGCCGGGTCGTTCATGACGGCAACGCGTTCACCGTGTGGCTGGAGGGCGAGGCCGAGCCGCGCCGGGCCGAGCGGCTGCTCGTGGCCACCGGACGGTACAGCGACCTCGCCGGACTGGGCGTCGAGGAGGCCGGGCTCGACCCCACCGCCCGCGCCGTCCCCACCGACGGGCAGATGCGGGCCGCGGACGGTCTGTGGGCGGTCGGCGACATCACCGGCCGGGGCGCCTTCACCCACGTGTCCATGTACCAGGCGCAGATCGCCGTCCAGGACATCCTCGGCAGGCCCGGCCCCGACGCCGACTACCGGGCGCTGCCCCGGGTCACCTTCACCGACCCCGAGATCGCGGCCGTGGGGCTGACCGAGCGGCAGGCCCGCGACGGGGGGCTGCGGGTGCGGACCGCCGTACTGCCGAACGCCTCCTCGACCCGCGGCTGGATCCACGGGCCGGGAGGCGAGGGTTTCCTCAAGCTGGTCGAGGACGCCGACCGGGGTGTCCTGGTCGGCGCGACCTCGGCGGGACCGGCCGGCGGCGAGCTGCTGTACGGGCTCAACGTCGCCGTCCACGCCGAGGTCCCGGTCGAGCGGCTGCGCCACATGATCTACACGTACCCGACCTTCCACCGCGCGATGGAAGCGGCCCTCGGCGCCCTACGCTGAGCGCACCGCGCCGGTCCGGCGTTCGGTGAGCCAGTACAGCAGGCCCAGCACCGGCAGGACGGCCCCGAACACGCTGACCGCGCTCCAGCCGCCGGACCGGTAGGCGATCGAGCCGAGCTGGGAGCCGAGGGCGCCGCCGATGAAGAAGATCGCGATGAAGGCGCTGTTCAGGCGCGCCCGGGCGAGGGGATCGAGTTGGTAGACGGTGTGCTGGCCGAGGATCAGGCTGGTCTGCACGGCCATGTCGAGGGCGACGGCCGCGAGCCCGATCAGGACGACGCTGTGCTGTCCGAACCCGGCGATCGCGAAGGCCACCGCGGCGAGGCCGAACGCGGCACCGGTCATCCGGCGGGTCAGCCCGCGGTCGGCCCAGTGCCCGGCGAACGGGGCGACGGCCGCACCGGCCGCACCGACCAGCGCGAACACCCCGACCCCGACGGCCGAGTAGCGGAAGCCGGGCCCGGTCAGGACGTAGGAGACGGTGGTCCAGAAAGCGCTGAAGGCACCGAACATCGCGGCCTGGTAGAGGCCCCGGCGCACCAGCGCCGGGTGCGTGCGCACCAGCGCCGCCGTGGAGCGCAGCACGTGGCGGTACGGCTGGGAGGTGGTCGGCGCGTGCTGGGGGAGGGCCAGCCGCAGGGCCACGCCCAGCAGGGCCATCAGGACGGCCGAGCCGAGGTAGACGACCCGCCAGCCGGCCACACTGGAGACCAGGCTGCTGAGCGTCCGCGACAGCAGGATGCCGGTGAGCAGGCCGCTCATCACCCGGCCCACCACCCGGCCCCGGGCGTGGTCGGGCGCCAGGCTCGCGGCGAACGGGACGAGGATCTGCGCCACCACGGAGGTGGCCCCGCTGACCAGCGAGGCGACCAGCAGCATCGGGAACCCGGTCGCGAGACCGGCCGCCACCAGGGCGAGCGTGGTGACCGTCAGGAGCGCGGTGATCAGGCTCCGCTTCTCCAGCCGGTCGCCGAGCGGCACCAGGAAGATCATGCCGATCACGTAGCCGACCTGGGTGAGCGTGATCAGCAGACCGGCGGTGGCCTCGCTGATGTGGAAGACGCCGCGCAGCTCGGACAGCAGGGGCTGGGCGTAGTACAGGTTCGCGACCGTCATGCCGGAGGCGACGGCGAACAGCGCGATCAGCCAGCCGGGCACCCCGTGGGCGGCGTCGGCGGCGGCCTCCCGGCGCGGGGAGCGTATTTCGGACGACGACATCTGGGACACGGGACCTTCCTCACCGGAGGTGTTGCTCTCGTCATGCACAAGCGCTCCGGGACCCGTCATGCTTCCCCTGTCCCGGCGATGGTTCGGGATGTCAGTCATCTCGACGGGAGATCGCCGTCGCCGTCCCCTTCCCACCGGTATCGTCACACCCCACCGAAAGGAACCCGATGAGCCGGCCCCCGGCCGCCCCGGTCGTCGTGCACGACGACGCACACCATCGCTACGAGATCCTGGTCGACGGCGGGCGCGCCGGCCTCACCGCCTACCGCGACCACGGTGACCAGCGGGTCTTCTACCACACCGAGGTCGACGACACCTTCGCGGGACAGGGCCTGGCTGGCCGGCTGGTCGAGGAGGCGCTCACCGACGTCCGGGCCGGCGGGAAACGCGTCGTCCCGGTGTGCAAGTACGTGGCCAAGTTCCTCCAGAGGCACGAGGAATTCGCCGACCTCGCCGACCCGGTGACCCCCGACGTACTGCACTGGCTGCGCGGCGAGCTCGACCGGCCGTGACATGCGCTGCCGGAGACGATCCGGTGCGCTGATGGTCAACTCCGGTTCGCTCCGGGCCGTTACCGTGACCGGCGGCGCGGCGGCCCCCGCCGTGCCGCCGACGGCGAAGGAGTGGCATGGCCAGGCAGACCATCGCGGAACAGTACGTCGACCTCCTGGCGCGCGCGGGCGTGCGCCGTATCTACGGGGTGGTCGGGGACAGTCTGAACCCGGTCGTCGACGCGGTCAGACGGCATGACGCGGTGGAGTGGATCCAGGTCCGCCACGAGGAGGTCGCGGCGTTCGCGGCCGGCGCGGAGGCCCAGCTCACCGGCCGCCTCGCCGCCTGCGCCGGCTCCTGCGGCCCCGGCAACCTGCACCTGATCAACGGCCTCTACGACGCCCACCGCTCGATGGCGCCGGTGCTCGCGCTCGCCGCCCAGATACCCAGCGGGCAGATCGGCACCGGCTACTTCCAGGAGACCCACCCCGACCGGCTGTTCGCCGAGTGCAGCCACTACTCGGAGCTGATCTCCTCCCCGCACCAGATGCCCCGCGTGGTCCAGACGGCGATCCAGCACGCCGTCGGCCGCCGCGGCGTCTCGGTCGTGGCCCTCTCCGGCGACACCGCCGCCGAGGCCACCCCGGACGCGGCCCCCGAACTCACCCTGCCCCTGGACCTGCCCGCCATCCGCCCGGGCGACCGCGAACTCGCCCGGCTCACCGAGCTCGTGGACGCCGCGGAACGCGTGACGGTCTTCTGCGGCCGGGGCGTCGCCGGCTCCCACGCCGAGGTGATGGCCTTCGCGGAGAAGGTCAAGGCCCCGGTCGGGCACGCGCTGCGCGGCAAGGAGCACATCCAGTACGACAACCCCTACGACGTCGGTATGAGCGGACTGCTCGGCTACGGCGCCGCCCACGAGGCGATGCACGAGGCCGACCTGCTGGTCCTCCTCGGCACGGACTTCCCGTACACCGAGTTCCTGCCCCGCCATGTCCGCACGGTCCAGGTCGACGTCCAGCCTGAGCGGCTCGGCCGCCGCACCCAGCTCGACCTCGCGGTCTGGGGCGACGTGGGCGAGACCCTGCGGTGCCTGACGCCCGCGGTGCGGGAGAAGACCTCGCGCCGGTTCCTCGACCGGATGCTGGAGCGGCACGCCCACGCCCTCGAAGGCGCCGTGAACGCCTACACCCGCGACGTCGAGAAGCAGACCCCGATCCACCCCGAGTACGTGGCCGCGGTCCTCGACGAAGAGGCCGCCGACGACGCCGTGTTCACCGTGGACACCGGCATGTGCTGTGTGTGGGCGGCGCGTTACCTGACGCCGAACGGCCGCCGCCGCATTCTCGGCTCGTTCGTGCACGGCTCGATGGCCAACGCGCTGCCGCAGGCGATCGGCGCCCAGTTCCTGGACCGCGGCCGGCAGGTCGTCTCGCTCTCCGGCGACGGCGGATTCTCCATGCTGATGGGCGACTTCCTCACCCTCGTGCAGTACGGACTGCCGGTGAAGGTCGTCGTCTTCAACAACTCCTCGCTCGGCATGGTCGACCTGGAGATGATGGTCGACGGCCTGCCCCCGCACGCCACGAGCTACCCGCACACCGACTACGCGGCCATCGCCACCGCCGCCGGAGCGCGGGGCATCCGGGTCGAGAAGCCCGCCGACGTGCGCGGCGCACTCCGCGAGGCCTTCGCCCATGACGGGCCCGCGCTCGTCGACGTCGTCACCGACCCCGCCGCCCTGGCCGTCCCGCCGAAGATCACCGCCGAGCAGATCAGCGGCTTCGCGCTCTCCGCGAGCCGGACGGTGCTGAGCGGCGGAGTCGGCCGCATGGCCCACCTCGCGCGGGCCAACCTCCGCAACATCCCCCGCCCCTGAGGGATCAGCCCGGCAGCACCGCCGGTCCGCCCGAGGTGTCGAACGCATGGGTCACCTCGGGCGCGGTGCCCGGGGTGAGCAGCGCGCGGGCCTCCTTCTCGAACCGGCGGTCGGTGGCCGTCAGCCGCACGTGGTGCTGGGCCTGGTGCTCCGCCCAGGAGGAGACCAGGTAGTTCTCGACGAAGCGCTCCGGGTCGTGGCCGTCCTGGTAGAGGCCCCAGGACAGGGCCCCGGTACGGCGCCGGGAACGGGCCACCCGGTGCATCCGGTCCGTGAAATCGGCCCGCCGCTCCGCCGGGACCCGGTAGGCGACGGAGACCAGGACCGGGCCGTCGGCCTCCCCGGGTTCGAACACCAGGGGAGGCGCCGGCCAGTGGTCGGAGGGCGCCGGGTCGATGCCCTCGGCGTCCCGCAGCGGCCATCGCCGGACGCTGGCCGCGCTCAGCAGCATCGCGCCGCCGGCGAGCAGCAGGCAGGCGCTCAGCCCGAGCCAGTCGGCCACCGCACCCCACAGGGGCGCCGCCAGCGCCTGCCCGCCCTGGAAGACCAGGAGGTACACGGCGAGGCCGCGGGCCCTGACCCAGCCCGGCAGCCGGGTCTGCACAGCCGCGTTGAGCGTGGAGAGTACGGCGATCCAGGCGAGGCCCGCGGGCAGCAGGGCGAGCGCGACCAGCCACGGCACGTGGACCACGGCCAGCACCGCGAGCACCGCGGCGAACACCAGGGCGCCGGCCGCGAGGGTGCCGTTGGCGCCGAGCAGGCGACGGGCCCGGGGGAGGAGGAAGGCGCCGCCGACCGCGCCGCCGCCCACCGCCCCGAGGAGCAGTCCGTAACCGCCCGAACCGAGGCCCAGGGAGCGGCTGGCGGTCAGCGGCAGCAGGGCCCACAGGGCGGCGCCGCCCGGGATGAACAGGAGCGTGCGCAGCAGGATCCGGCGGACGCCGGGCGCGTTCCAGACGTAGCGGCGGCCGGCGTACAGGGCAGCCAGCAGCCCTTCGTTCCCGGCGGGCGGGACGGCGGCCGCGGCCGGGCGCCGCCACAGCAGCAGGACGGCCGCGATGCCCAGGTAGGACGCCGCGTTGAAGGCGAAGACCCAGCCCGCGCCCGCCGCCGCGACCACCGCGCCGCCGAGCGCCGGACCGACGGCACGGGCCAGGTTCATGTTCACCGCGCCCAGCGCCGCCGCCTGACCGAGCCGCTCCCGCTCCACCAGCTCCGGCTGGATCGCCTGCCAGGCCGGGCCCATCAGCGCGGTGCCGCAGCCCAGCAGGAAGGTCAGGAGCAGCAGGGCAGTCGGCGACAGCGCGTCCAGGAACGCGAGCACCGCCAGCGCCCCGGACACCGCGAGCATCGCGAACTGCGCGGTCACCAGCACCGCCCGCCGGTCGAACCGGTCGGCGACCACCCCGGAGGGCAGCGCGAGCAGGACGACGGGCAGGCTGGACGCGGTCTGTACGAGGGTCACCAGCGCGGCGCTGTCCCCGACCAGCAGCCACTGGGCGCCGACCGTCTGCATCCAGCTGCCGACGTTGGAGACCAGCTGGGCGATCCACAGCGCCCGGAACACCCGGGCCGCGAGGGGCGCCCACGGCGACTCGGCGGCCGTGTCGGTCGTCATGCCGCTCCCGACCGGGTCCAGGCGGGGTCGCCGCCGGCCAGGCGGTGCGTCGTCAGGGAGGTGACGAACAGGAGCAGCAGGGCGAGGCCCAGGGTGAGCACCAGATGGCCGTGGAGCAGGAGCGCGGTTCCCACGAGCGCGCCGAGCAGCATGGCCAGGACGGACAGGACCCGCCGGCCGGGCCGGGGTGCGGCACCGCCCGCCGGACCGGAGTCCGCGGCCAGGCCCGTCAGGGTCAGCGTCAGCACGGTCGTGGTCATGTCGGGGACGCCGAGGCGCCGGGCGACCGCGTTCTGCAGGCCCATGGCGAGCCCGAGGAACACGATCAGCGTGTACTGCACCCCGGTGCCGACCCGGCCGCCGCCGACCGCGGCGGCCACCACCGTGGCGGCGACCAGCACGCTCTGCACGGCCGTCGCCGTCTTCAGCAGGTTCCCGCGGTGGGCGGCGAACCGGGTGCCCAGCCGCCCGCCGGCCAGCGCCCCGGCCAGGAACGCGGCCAGCGCGACGACCGAGGCGAGCGCGGACAGGTTCGCGGCGCCCGCCAGCGCGAAGCCGAGGAACACCACGTTGCCGGTCATGTTGGCGACGAAGACGTGCCCGAGGGACAGGTAACTCACCGCGTCCACCAGCCCGGTGACCACCGTCAGCGTCAGCAGCAGGGGAGGCAGCGGGCCGTGCCGGTCGTCCCGGGGCGGTACCAGGGTGTGGAGCGCGTCAGTCAGCAGCCTGCGCACGGGATGCTCCTTCCACTGCGACGGTAGGGGTGCGATGCAGCACCGCACGGGTGAGCAGGCCGCTCGTGGGGCCGGTCACGATCGCCGCGACGACGAGCCACAGCGGCCACGGGGTGAGGCCCAGTGCGTGGTCGACGGACCACCGGCCGGGCCCGGTGAGGGACAGGGCCACCGAGATGACGACGAGGACCAGGGGATACTCGTACCCGTCGTTCTGCACCCACAGGCCCTTGGGCCACTTGACCGTCCCGGCGACCGTCATCACGCCCATCGCGGCCATCGCGGCCAGCGGGGTGAGCAGCCCGGCGGCCAGGAACAGGCCGGCGCCGATCTGGCTGCCGCCCGCGACGACCGCGGTGAGCAGGCCGCCGCGGAAGCCGTCGTGCCGGAACTCCTCCGTCCCGCCCGCCAAGCCCTTGCCTCCGAGGTGGAAGCTCACCTTCTGCACTCCGTGGCCGGCGATGAGGAGCCCCGCCAGCAGCCGGAGGATCAGCAGCCCAGCATCATCCATGTCTTCCTGCCCGTTCCCGCCTGTTCGTGACTTGGTGAGTGACGCCCGGTCAGCCGGCCGCGTGCGCGCCGATCATGGACTGGGCGTAGACCAGGCCGAGGCCGTAGGCACCGCCGTGCTCCTTCACCACATCCGTGACCGCCTCGTACGTCTCGGTACGGGCCCAGTCGCGCTGGAGCTCCAGGAGCACCTGGACCCAGGTGACCGGCGCGGCGCCGGCCTGGACCATGCGCTGCACGGCGTGCTCGTGGGCCTGCGGGGTGACACCGCCGGACGCGTCGGCGACCACGTAGACCTCGTACCCCTGGGCGATCGCGGAGAGCGCCGGCAGGACCACGCACACCTCGGTCCACAGACCGGCTATGACGAGCTTCTTGCGGCCGGTCGCCTTGACGGCCTCGACGAACGCCTCGTCCTCCCAGGCGTTCATCGTGGAGCGGTCGATGATCTTCTGGTCCGGGAAGACGTCCGCGAGCTGCGGCATGATCGGGCCGGAGAACGACTCGGCGGCGACCGTGCTCAGCACGACCGGTACGCCGAACGCATTGGCGGCCTTGGCGAGGCCCAGGGTGGAGTTGACGATTGCGGTGCGGTCGCCGCTGCCGGTGCCGAAGAACATCTGCGGCTGGTGGTCCACGAACAGGACCGCGCAGTTGTCGGGGGTGAGGAGGTCGGGGCCGGGGGTGGCGGTGACGGTGGTGGTGTCGGGCATTTGGGTGCCTTTCCTTTGTGGTCACGGGGGTGAAAGTGCCCAGTGGGGTGGCGGGAAGGGGTGTCGGACGGGCGCGGGTGTGTGTGGGCTGGTCGCGCAGTTCCTCGCGCCCCTAAAGGGGCGCTCCGAAGCAGGGGTCTGTCGGGAAGGGGCCGTCGGTTTCCTGTAGTAGGCCGCGGCGTATTCGCCACTCGCGGTGGAGGCCGGACTCTGCTGCTGCCTCGGTCAGGGCGTGGGCCTGGCGTACGCCCGTGGGCTGGTAGCCGCCGAAGTGCGCCACCGGGCTCCAGTCGGGGGCGACGGGCGGCAGCTCCTCGTCGAGGCCCTCGTAATCGCCGGCGGCGTAGACGATCCGGCCGCCGGTGACCGTGAGCAGCGACTCGATGCGGGCGATCTCCGGTTCGGGCACGGTGAAGAAGTCGTCGGAGAGGATCGCGAGGTCCGCGTAGCAGCCCGGGCGCAGGACGCCCTTGACCTCCTCCTCGCCCGTCAGCTCGGCGCCGGCCAGGGTGAACATGCGCAGGGCGGTCTGCCGGTCGACCCGGTTGGACGGGGGACGGAGCACGAGGCCGCCGACGTTGCGGCCGCTGATCAGCCAGTGCAGGGCGACCCACGGGTTGTAGGTGGAGACCCGGGTGGCGTCGGTGCCGGCGGCCACGGTCAGCCCGCGGTCCAGCATCTCCCGGATCGGCGGGGCGTCGGCCGCGGCACCGGGGCCGTAGCGGCGCAGGAAGGCCTCGCCCTGGAAGGACAGCCGGTTCTGCACGGACATCGCCCCGCCGAGCGCGGCCACGCGGTCCAGGCTCTCGGCCGACACAGTCTCCGCGTGGTCGAACAACCACCGGTTCCCGGCCGGGAAGAGACCCTCGGCGGCCAGCTTCTCGAAGACCGCGAGATCCCGGCGGATCGTCTCGTCGTACGTGGCGTGCAGCCGGAACCCCCAGCCGTTCTCCATGAGAAGACGCACCGCCTTCTCGAACTCCTGCTCATAGCCCTCGTGTTCGGGGCGCGGCTGGCTGAAGTTCTCGAAGTCGGCTGCCGCCCAGGTGAGGTTCTCGCCCGCGCCGTTGAGACGCAGCCACTCGTCGCCGTCGCCGTAGTCCGCCATCTCGATCCAGCGGGTGAGGTCGGCCACCTCCTGGCCCGCGGTCTGCGGGAAGAGGTGGTAGGCGATCCGCAGCGACAGCTCACCGGCCTCGGCCAGCTCGATGACCGTGCTGTAGTTCTCGGGGAAGCTCTGGAAGCCGCCGGCGGCGTCGATCGCCGACGTCAGACCGAACCGGTTCAGCTCGCGCAGGAAATGCCGGGTCGAGGACTTCCGGTGCGCCTCGTCCAGCACCGGCGCCTTGGCCAGCGTCGAGTAGAGGACGAGGGCGCTGGGCGCGGCCAGCAGCATGCCCGTCGGCTCCCCGTCCCGGCCGCGCACGATCTGGCCGCCCCGCGGGTCGGGGGTGTCCTTGTCGAAACCGGCGGCCTTCAGCGCCGCCCGGTTGAGGACCGCCGACTGGTACAGGTGCAGCACGAAGACCGGGGTGTCCGGGGCGGCCGCGTTCAGCTCGGCGACGGTCGGCAGCCGCCGTTCCGCGAACTGCTCCGCCGACCAGCCGCCCACCACCCGCACCCACTGGCCCTTCGGGGTCCGGGCGGCCTGCTCGCGGAGCATCGCCAGGCCCTGGCGCAGCGTGGGCACCCCGTCCCAGCGCAGCTCCAGCACGTAGTTGAGGCCGCCGCGGATCACGTGCAGGTGGGCGTCGTTGAGGCCCGGGATCACCCGCCGCCCGAGCGCGTCCACGACCTTGGTGGCCGGGCCGATGTGCGGGGCCACGTCCCTGTCGTCGCCGACGACCGCGACCACGCCGTCCCGGACGGCGATCGCGCCCGCATGCGGACGGCTCGGGTCACCGGTGTGGATTTTCGCGTTGCGGACGACGAGCTCCGCGGGATCGTCGACGGCCTGGGGAACCAGACCGCCGACCGGCATGGAGGACACGCTTGCGGGACACCTTCCGGGATGGGAATTGCGATGCCGGGGTCCGTGTCCACCGTCGAATCAGAGGCGAAGCGTGACCACCGAGCCGTCACGCTAGGTCCGCTCCCGGCCGCGGTGTGTCCCGTGCGCGCACTCGCACCGGCCCCGCAGCGCACGGCCGTCCACGCCTCGCCGGCACCGCCCGCATCCTGTGCACCGAAGATCACCGCCGGGCAGGTCAGCGGCTCCGTGCCCTCCGCGAGCCGGCCGGTGCGGAGCCTCGGGCACGGCGATGTGTCCGTGTGCGGCTCCGCCACGACGGAGTCCCCCGGCTTCGGGCGAAACGACGGAGTCCCCCGGGTTCGAGTGAAACCGAGAACCCGGGGGACTCCGTCGCGGCCGCGGCGGCGCCCCAGCGCCCTCGAAGGGGCGCTGGGGGTACCCCCGGCCGAAGGCCGGGGGAGGAACTGCGCGACCAGCCTCGACGGTGCAGCACCCGGCAACGGGCCGCACCGCCCACGGTGACTCGCCGGTCTCTCCGAGGCCCGTGGTGCCCGAAGCGCCTAGCGCGCCGGTTCGACGGAGGTGTCCGTCGCGTCCCGCCGCGCCGCTGCCTCCCTCTCCGCGCCCCTCTCCTTGGCGGGCCCGATGCGCGCGGGCAGCCACACCAGCGCCACCACCGCGGCCACCACCAGCGCCCCCGCGCCCACCGCGAAGCTCACATGCATGGCCGAGAGATACGCGTCCTGCGCCTTGGCGAGCAGGCCGGGGAGCTGCTGCCGGGCGTCGGCGGGCAGTGTGCCGGAGCTCTGGAGTTCGCGGACCGCGGCCGCGGTGCCGCCCAGGGACTCCGAGGCGGCGTCCCGTACGGGCGCCGGGAGCACGTCGACGGCCGAGCCCAGTTCGTTGCGGTACTGGACGGACAGCACCGAACCGAGGACGGCCACGCCGAGTGCCGCTCCGATCTGCCGCAGTGTGTTGTTGACGCCCGCGCCGATGGCGGCCTGGTCCGGTGCGACCACGGCCATCGTGGTGGTGGTCGTCGTCCCCATGACCAGGCCGAGGCCGAAGCCGGAGACGCCCAGCAGGATCTCGTACCACCACATCGCCGTGTCGGCGCCGATGCCCGCCTGGCCGGTGAAGGAGAGGGCGAGCAGCACAAGTCCCGTCGTCACCACGGCCTTCGGGCCGAACCGCATGGCCATCGGGTTGCTCAGGACGCCCGAGACCACGGCGCCCACGGCCACCGGGAGCAGGATGACGCCCAGCCCGAGCGGACTGTGACCGCGGATGGCCTGGACGTAGAAGACCATCAGGAAGGTGCCGCCGGTCAGGGCGAAGAAGGACAGGGCGAGACTCGCGGTGCCGGCGGCGAAGTTCTTGTTCCGGAACAGCTTCACGTCCAGCGCCGGCGCGGTGGTCCGGCTCTCGAACACGACGAGCAGCGCGAGCAGGAGCACTCCGCCGGCCAGCGTGCCCAGTACCTCGGCGCTGGTCCACCGGTTCGTCTCACCGCCCCGGATCACGCCGTAGACCAGGGCGCCGATGCCCGCGACGGACAGCAGGACGCCGACGATGTCGATCCGTGGCCGGTTCGCGGCCCGGGACTCGGCGAGGACGAGCAGGAGGAGCACGGCGCAGACGGCGGCGATGGGCACGTTGATCAGGAAGACCGAGCCCCACCAGAAGTGTTCGAGGAGGAAGCCGCCGGCGATCGGGCCGAAGGCGATGGACGTGCCGCCCAGCGCCGACCAGATGCCGATCGCCTTGCCACGCTCCTCCGGGGCGAAGATGTCGTTGATCACCGCGAGTGTGGCCGGTGGCACGACCGAGCCCGCCACACCCATCACCGCACGCCAGAAGATGAGTTCCTGGGCGCTGTCGGCGAAGCCGGCCAGCGCGGAGGCCACGGCGAAGGCGACCAGCCCGATCACCAGCACCCGGCGACGGCCGAAGGCGTCCGCGAGGATGCCCGAGGAGAACATGAGGGCCGCGTAGAACAGGATGTAGGAGTCGAGCGCCCACTGGAGTTCGGCGTTGGTGGCGCCGACGTCCTCCTGGATCGTCTGGAGGGCGACGTTCAGGATGGTGTTGTCCATCATCACCATCAGGAAACAGCAGCCGAGGACCGTCATGATCAGTCCACGGCGGGGTACCGGACCCCCTGCGGGCAATGCCGCGTTCATGCGCACCTCCTGCTCGAAGGGGCATGACGCACCGCTCGGCGTCGCCCCTGAATCTACTACGCCAGCATAGTAGTTCGCGGCACTGAAGAGGCCGGGGCACGTGAAGTGGTTCTGAAAGACGGCGCGTTGACGTGACGCGGCCGGGACGGCCGGCTCAGCGGCCGGGGCCCTCCTGCATCAGCTTCTCGAAGCGTTCGCGCAGATCGGGGACGCTTCGGATCTCGTCGAGGAAGTGGCCCACCGCGCTCACCCCGAAGTCGCGGATGACCTCGCGGACGGCCATCGCCGCCTCGTCCGTGACGACGGGACAGTACGCGTACCCCCGGCCCGCCTTGGCTCGATCGGCCGCGCCCTTCTCGGTGAGACGGCTCAGCACGGTCATGACCGTGGTGTACGCCAGCGGCGTCGAGCGGCCGGTGTTGAGCGTGCCGAGTACCTCGCGGACCGTCATCGGTCCGCGAGCCTGCCAGAGCACCTCCATGATCTCATTCTCCAGCGGGCCGAAGACGAGACACTCCTGGGAGGGACGGGAACGGTCGCCTGCCATTCACCCAATCTACGACACCCGCGCGCCCGACGCCCAGCAGTGGCCGGAGGCCCCGGGCCGGGAGTCCACCGCAACCCGGCAGCCGGGAACGGCCGTTGAGGTGCTGGTCCGCGAAATGACAGGACAACTTTCTTTCAGGCGTCCTTCCGCTCCCTTTTACCGCCCTGTCGATACGCCCCGGGCAGTTGTCCAGAATTCCTAGGATGCGGTCAACGCCCTTGCGGTGAACCACCGCAGGGCATTGTTTCGGGAGAGGAAATCATGGCCGTATTCGAGTCGACCGAGGCCGCCGAGCGGGTGTTCGGCACCCTCTTCGAGATCCTGCTCAAGGACGAGCAGTTCACTTCGCAGCTGCGCGCCGGCGACATGTCCATTCTGATCACGCAGGCCAACCCGGAATGCGTCGTGCACGTCTCCGCGGACGCGCTGCGGCTCGGGGCCGAGGCCCCCGAAGAGGCCACGATTCGGATCAAGATGTCCAGCGACACCGCCCACCAGCTGTGGCTCGGCAAGCTCATGATGCCGACCGCCATCGCCACCGGCCGGGTGCGCATCCGCGGCAAGGTCGCCCGGGTGCTGGAGCTCGTCCCGATCCTGCGGCCCGCCTTCGACCGCTACCCGGAGCTGGCCGCCAAAGAGGGACTTCCGGTCTGACGACCCGCTGACGGTCCGCACGACCGCGGGGCGGCAGGAGCGAAAAACCGCATCACCCGAAGAGCCGCACGGCCCCAGGGCCGCGGGCCGTGGCGCTTCGGTGTTCCCCTGGTACGTACCCCCGGGTATTTCCTTCCGGGTTTCGGGATTTCGGAGTTTCGGAGAGACATGACGAACCACGACGCGATCGAGCTCAATTTCGACGTCCTTCCCGGCGAGGTGGAGAAACTCCGCCTCCAGGTACGGGAATTCGCCCGCGAGGTCGTCGCGCCCCGCGTGACCGACCTCGACGCGGCCCCCGCCGACGACTTCGACTGGGACATGGTGGCCCAGGGCCACGCCCTCGGCCTCACCCGGGTCGCCGTGCCCAAGGACTACGGCGGTCTCGGACTCGGCATGATCGGCTGCGCGGTCGCCCTGGAGGAGGTGGCGTCCGTCTGCGCCGGCACCGCCCTGATCTTCGGTGCCGCCATGCTCGGCCAGTGCCCGGTGCTGCTCTCCGGCGACCCGCGGCTCCAGGCCCGCTTCCTGCCCATGTTCTCCGGGGACTCCCCGGTCCTCGCCTGCAACGCGGTCACCGAGGAGGAGGCGGGCTGCGACCTCATCATCCCCGCCAACGCCGTCCACGCCCGCGACGTGATGACCGCCCGCCGTGACGGCGACCACTACGTCCTCAACGGCAAGAAGCGCTTCATCACCAACGCTCAGGTCGCCACGTTCGCCTCGGTGTTCGCCAACATGGAGGGCGAACCCGGCGCCACCGGCCTGACCTCCTTCATGGTCCCGCTCGACCTGCCCGGCGTGGTCCGCGGACCGGTGGCCGACAAGATGGGCTACCGGCTCTGCCTGGGCAGCGAACTGGAGTTCCGCGACGTCCGGATCCCCGCCGAGAACATGATCGGCGAGGAGGGCGACGGCATGGCCATCAACATGGCGCAGTCCAACATGGCCCGCGCCTCCGTCGCCGGCATCTCGGTCGGTGTCGCCCGGGGCGCCTTCGAGCAGGCGCTGGAGTGGTGCGACACCCGGGTCCAGGGCGGACGGCCGCTGCGCGAGCACCAGTTCACCGCGGCCAAGCTCGCCGAGATGGCCGCGAAGATCGACGCGGCCCGGCTGCTGTACCTGAAGGCCGCCCACAAGGTGGACAACGAACTGCCCGCCCCGCAGTACGAGCCGGCCGCCGCCAAGCTCTTCGCCGACCGGGTCGCGATCGACGTCGCCGACCTCGCCATGTCGCTCACGGGTGCCCGCGGGTACGTCCGCTCGTTCGGCATGGAGAAGCGGCTGCGCGACGCCTACGGGGCGCGGATCTACGAGGGCACGCCGGAGGTGCTCGCCCTCGCCGTCACCGAGAGCCTCTACGACGAGGACCGGACGTGACGGACCAGGTACAGGCACGGGAACGGTACGTCTCGGACATCTGCCGCCTCCACTCCTCCCTGGACTACCGGGGCCTGCCCGAGCACATCGTCGGCGAACCGCTCCACGTCGCCCACGACCCGGTGGACGAGCTGATCACTCTCAGCGTCACGGACGACCAGCTCCCGGTGCGCTACCTCAACGGGATCATGGGCTTCCGGCTCGTGCAGTACCTGAGGCTGGGCTGGATGTCCCCGAGCCTCATGTACGAGCGCGCGGTCTTCCGGGAGACGGTCCGGCACCCGGAAGGGGTGCAGAACATCCACACCGTCAGCCTGTGCACCCGCACCGGCCGGATCGACGGCTACATCAGCCTGGGCTGCTCCCAGGACCAGGTCTCCCGGCCGCTGGACGACCCCGGCCGCCGCCGGTTCTCCACCGAGGTGGCCCACGGGATCGACCTGCTCGGCCAGTTCGCCGGTGACGGCCTGGGCACCCACCAGGCTTTCGAGATCAAGCGGTTCCTGCGCAACCTCGACCTGCCGCCCGAGCCCCGGACCGAACGGGTCTCCTGGCGGCTGCTGGCGAGCCTCGGCACGGTCGTCGCCGAGGCCGCGTCCGCGAACCGGATGCGTGTCCTGCTCGGCGACGCCAAGGAGAAGGTGGCGGTCCGGCACTTCCGGCTCATGGGCTTCCCGCTCCAGGTCCTGCGGGGCACCTCGCCCCGGCTGCCCGAGACGGACCTCATGGCCCCGATCTACCAGCAGGACGTCAACGCCGTGCCCTTCGTGGCACCGGTCCACGACGACCTCGCCGACTATGTGGCCCTCATCGACGGCTACCTGGCCGGCGGCCCGGACGCGATGACCCTCCCGCAGCTGGTGGCGGCCATGACCGCCCGCCGGTCGGGAGCACGACGGATGAAGGAGGCGTCGTAGATGAGCGGACTCGAGGCCGAAGCGGCCGAAGCGGCCGAGGCGGCGGGACGGGCCGGCACGATCCCCGAGGCGGCGGACTTCTACGCCGAACTGACCACCCGCAACAGGGGAGTGGTCGGCCCCGCCGAGCAGGCCGTGCTGCGCGGCTCGACCGTGCTCGTCGCCGGCTGCGGGTCGATCGGCGGGGCCGCCGTCGAGCCGCTCGCCCGGCTGGGGGTGCTCTCCTTCGTGCTGGCCGACCCGGGCACGTACGAGGTGAACAACCTCAACCGGCAGAGCGCGGCGGTCACCGACGTCGACCGCAACAAGGCCACGGTCGCCGGTGAGCGGGTGGCGGCCATCAACCCGTACGCCAGGGTCAAGGTCTTCCCGGAGGGCGTCACCGAGGACACGGCGCGGACGCTGGTCGAGGAGTGCGACGTCATCGTGGACGGCGTCGACGTGACCACCATGGACGGCTGGCGGGCCAAGCACCTGCTCCACCGGCTCGCCGCCGAGCGACGGCTGCCGCTCGTCACGGGCTGGGACATCGCCGGCGCCCAGTACGTTCGCTGCTACGACTACCGGCACGTCAGGGAGCCGTTCGACGGCGCCATCGCCGAGGCCGACCTGGACCGACTCACCTCCTGGCAGCTGCTGCTGCGGGCCGTGCCGCTGCGCTACGTGCCGGTGGAGATGCTCGTCGAGGTCCGGGCCAACCTGGGACGGCCGGACTACAGTTTCCCCCAGGTCACCTATGTCGCCATGATGTTCGGCGCGCTCACCTCCCACATGGTGGTGAAGCTGCTCGCCGGGGAGACCGTCCGCCCGGAGGTCTTCATCGACGTGCACCAGCAGGTCCGCTCGCCCGGGCAGCAGCTGCTCACCCGGGTGCGCAGGGCCGCCGCGCTGGCCGCCCTGGCGCCGGGTCTGCTCAGGCTGGCCCGTGGCGCCAAGGGGGCCTGACGCGATGTCCGACCTGCATGAGATGACGGCGCTCGCGCAAGCGGGCGCCGTCGCCCGGGGCGAGCTGTCGCCCGTGGAGCTGGCCGACCACTACCTCGGCCGGATCGCCGAACTGGACGGCGAACTGGGCGCCTACCTCACCGTCACGGCGGAACTCGCCCGGTCCCAGGCGCGGCGGGCCGAGCGGGAGGCCGTGGCGGCACGCCGGGACGGCACCCGGCTGAGCGTGCTGCACGGTGTGCCGGTCCCGGTCAAGGACCTCGCCCAGGTCGAGGACGTCCGCTGCACCTGGGGCTCGGCGGTGTTCGCGGACCATGTCAGCGACGCCGACGACCATGTCGTCACCCGGCTGCGGGAGGCCGGCACGGTCATGCTCGGCAAGACCAACACCGCCGAGTTCGGGCTGCCCTGCTACACCGAGAACCGCCTCGGGCCGCCGACCCGTCATCCGCTGAGTCCCGGGCACTCGCCCGGCGGCTCCAGCGGGGGCGCGGCGGCGGCCGTCGCGGCCGGCCTCGCCCCGCTCGCGCACGGCACCGACGCCGGCGGCTCGGTCCGTATCCCGTCCTCCGTCTGCGGCCTGGTGGGACTGAAGCCGAGCCGGGGCCGGATCAGCAACGGTCCGCTGCGCCCCGACGTGACCGGCCTCTCGGTGCACGGCGCCCTGGCCCGTACGGTGGCCGACGCGGCGGCGCTGGTCGACGTGATGGCGGGACGGATGCCGGGCGACGTGTACACCGCGCCGCCGCATCCGGACGGCGTGACGCTGCTCGAGCACGCCCGCCGTGACCCCCGGCCGCTGCGGTGCGTGGTGCTGAGGGACCCGATGGTGCCCGACGCGGTGCTGCACCCCGACTGCGCGGCCGCCCTCGACAGCGCCACGGCGGCCCTCGCCGCGCTCGGCCATGAGGTCGAGGCCGTGGAGATGCCCCCCGACCCGGACATCGTGGCGGCGTTCACCCGGGTCTGGTCGGTGGAGGCGGCCTCGTACGAGGTGGAGCCCGGGCGCGAGGGCGAACTGATGCCCTTCACGGCCTGGCTCCGGCGGACCGCGGCCGGGGTGTCGGCGCGGGAGTACGCCACGGCGCTTTCCACCTTCCGGGGTCTCGGGCAGATGCTCACCGACCTGCTCTTCGCCGCCTACGACGTGATCCTGTCCCCGGCACTGGCCGAACCACCGGCGCTCATCGGGGAGTTGCGCAACGACGAGGACCCTGCGGCCGAGTTCGCCCGGATGACCGCGTTCATGCCGTACACCACGGTCTACAACCTCACCGGCATGCCCTCGATCACGGTCCCGCTGACCCGGAACGCGGAGGGGCTGCCGATCGGCGTGCTGCTGGGCGGCCGCTACGCGGACGAGGCGCTCCTGGTCTCTCTCGCCGCCCAGCTGCACCGGCCCGGCACCACGTCCACGACGTCAACGACGCACTGACGTCGCCTCCGGACCGCTCGATGTCGCCCACCCGGCGGTGCGAGCAGCCAAGGCCGGCCGGGCGCTCCACAAGACGCTCGTCGGCCCCGCGCCGTCCGGCCTCGCCCACCAGGCGGGCCGGGCGGCCGCTCCGGTGCCGCGGTTCAGATGATGCCCGCCCTGATCGCGTAGGCCACGGCCTCTGTGCGGTTCCGGACCTTCCAGCGCTTCATCACGTCCTGGATCACCCCTTTGACGGTACGCTCGGAGTAGCTCATGGCCTGGGCTATCTCGACGCTGTTCATGCCCTCGGCCAACATGCGCAGCACCTCCGTCTCCCGCACCGACGTACCCGTCTCACGGGCTGACGTTGTCACGTTTTGCCGCCGCTTCAGCCGCCCGAGTTCGCTGATGAGATGGCTCACGAGATCATCCGGGACATGGCAGTTCCCGGCGCTCGCCTCGACGATCGCCTCCACCAGTTCCTCCAGGCTCGAACTGCTCCGGTGGACGAACCGGGTCAGCCCGTACTCGACGGCCAGCATGAGCTGTGTCTCGGTGATCTGATCGGCCATCACCACAAGGGGCACGGGCACATCGGCGGTGCGCTGGGCGTCGTGCCTGAGCACCTTCAGCCAGTCGTCGTCCATCATGTCCACCAGCAGGACGGACACGTCAGCACCGGGCAGTACCTCCTTGGGTACGAGCTTGAAGTGCGGACAGGACTCGAGATACGCCCTGACGGCGTGTTCGAGCAGTGGCTCACTCGCCCTCAGGGCAACGAAGATCGGGACGTCCGTGCTGTCGCTCATCGCGGCCGCCCGCTTCCGGCACCTGGCGTCACAGGAGCGTCCTCCTTTTGGCGTCGCGGAAATTCCGGATTCCGCCACGATGAATGGCGCTGAGTGCGTCTTCCGCTGGGGCCTGTCATCAGGCGCACCGGATTCCTGGGACCGCTGTTCAGGCGCGGGCCTTCAGCAGGAAACCGCGCCCCCGTACTGTCTCTATGGTCAGCCCTATGGAATGCACTTTTCGCCTGAGCCGCATGATGTGCAGATCGAGGGCGTTCTGGCTGGCCGAGCGGTTGGCGTACAGGAGCCGTTCCGCGAGTTCGGTCCTGCTGGCGATGCCCGGCCGGCGGTGCAGGAGTCCGCGGAACACTTCCGCCTCGGACACCGTGAGCGGCAGGATCTCACTTCCGTAGCGCAGCAGCCCGTCCTCGTCCACCACGGGAGCGGTGCTGCGGGACATGGCCTTGTTGCGTAAGGATGCCACCCTCGCCTGCAGTTCCCATGTTTCCGCAGGGTGTCGTACCCAGTCCTCGTGGGTGCCCGTCAGTTCCGGTACCTGTGCGCCCCGCGCCACCACGATGAGGCAGGGCAGCCCCTGCATGCGGAAACGTGTCAGTTTGCCCGACTCGGCCGGCCAGCGGACGATTTTCACATCCGGCCTCTTCATGTCTTCCAATGTGCCCATTCCTATCGTGCCGCGGGGCTGGAATTGACTCCGGAACCTCACTGTCAATGAACTTCGGATGGCGATGAGGTTAATTGTCGCGCATTCCTCGGTAATGGAGCGGTTGTCTATTCGTCGGAGGGTACGGGAATTTCCATTTGAAGGTTATCGCCTCCCTGTCCTGCCCGGCCGGAGTGCCAATCATGCCGAGGCGGGAGTGAAAAAATCTTGCACCATCGTGCAGGCCGGTGCGGTGTGGTCGTGCCGTATGCCGGTCCGGCGCCTGACGTGCTGCTGAGTGAAAGTCAAAGCGGCGCGACGGGAAATATTTTCGTCGGGGAAACCGTGCGCTGCTAATGCGTGCTGTGCTCGGCGGACGGTGTTTCGCCGGCCATTGCCCGGGCGAACATAAGCGCCTTCCGCGGCAGAGGCGCGGGCCGGGAGCGGTCCGTGCGTGCGCTGCGGGGTGGATGGGCGTGCGCTCGGGGGCAACTGCCCGGCGGACACCGCTCCTACCGTGAACCGCGGCGGCGCCGGAACGTCCGGTGTGCCACACGCAATCCCAGGAGACTCGCATGTCCGAAGCCTTCACGCCCGTCACTCCGGTTCTCGAACCCGCCGCCCAGGCCTTCGTCGAGGCCACCGCCAACCCGCCCTACCTCTTCGACCTCGCTCCCGCCGAGG